>CAWDAK010000009.1:0-842514 GCA_963800255.1 uncultured Ignavibacteria bacterium
GGACAACAGTAATTGCCGCTGCTGTACTTTTATCAAAATAACCTGAAAGTTACAACTCTTTTTTCCGGCAAACCCCCTTATAAATTCATATTGTGGCTTTGAAAGCTTATTTTTACATGACTTATTTATTGGAAAAAGGAGAGACTAGTCGTGTTCCGGTCAGGATATTCTACTGCAGTTAGGGGTTGTAACAATTATCTCAAAATCTTATTGATTCTTTTCTTAGTAATTAATACTTCCCGAAGTTATTCTCAGTCTGGATCTCTATCAGGTCATGTCCTCGATATAAAAACCGGGGAGCAAATTGAAGGTGCAGCAGTAATCATATCTGTTAACCGGTTAACTTATACAAATTCCAGGGGGAATTTCATTTTCAAAGGTCTTGACGAAGGGAAATATGAAATAAAAATTTCGCATGTAGGCTACAAGCCTCTATCTGGGGTTATCGCTATTAACGGGAACATAGAAAAAGAGTATAAACTTGAATCTTCGCCGATAGAATTTGATGAAGTAATTGTAAGCACACCACGTTTCGATAAGTACCTTCGATATTCTCCTTTTTCTGAAATTTTATTAAGCAGGGAAAAACTCCAGGAAAAACCATTTATCTCACTTGCTGCGGCACTTAAAAATGAACCGGGGATTTCTTTGATCAATGAAGGTGCCTGGGGAACAGAGATAAGCATTCGGGGACTTAGCCGTGAAAATGTTGTTGCTCTTATTGATGGAAACCGGATTGCAACTTCTACAGATGTAGCCGCCCGATTTTCGATGGTTGATTTGAATGATATTGATAAGATTGAAGTGATTAAAGGTGCATCCTCTTCTATCTATGGTTCCGGGGCAACCGGGGGTATAGTTAATGTGATAACACGTGCACCTCAATTGCAGGATCATTTTAGTATAAGCGGAAATTTTTCATCTGGATTTAATACAGTAAACAACCTGTCAGCTTCTTCGGCATCAATTTACACAGGCGCCTCTGTTTGGTCCTCAAAACTGACCGCCTCATTCAGGAAAGCAGGTAATATAATGACGCCTGCAGGGGAATTGAAAAATAGTCAGTTCGAAGATTACAGCATATCCGGTAGTTTTAATACTTCGGTTTTTAATAATCATTTATTAAAACTTAATTATCAGCTTTTCAGAGCTGAAGACGTCGGAATACCCGGATCCCTTGTGTTCCCCTCCTTTGCAGATGTCAGGTATCCTAAGGAAAGGCGGGAATTGTTTTCAGCAGGGTATGAAATCAAAAACCTTACATCTGTTGTTTATAAACTGTCCTTGAAGTATTCTTATCAGGTAATTGACAGGGATGTTGAAAATATACCTCATATTGTTCAAAATATTGCAGGCACAGGTAATCTTCCTCCAAGAAGAGTAAGTGTATTAAAGATTACTCCCGAAGCCAGCCATTCTAATAATAATCTTCAGTTACAGGGAAATTTTTTGATAAACGATTTTAATAATTTGGCTGCGGGACTCGATTTTTGGGATAGAACCTATAAAGGATTCAGAAATAAATACCAGCGTATTGAATCCCTTAATGATCAGAATGAAGTGGTAAATACAGTTAATAAAATTATCGGTGAAATGCCCCTGCCTGATTCGAAATATAAAAGCCTGGGGCTCTTTCTGCAGGACGATAATGATTTTATTAAAGATAAGCTCACTCTCTCACTCGGTGCACGTGTGGATTTGATAAATATAAAAGGGAGTAAGACTTATAACCCTATTTATGAAATTGTGAACGGCATTACCAACAGTACACCGGCCGGACAGAAAGTAATCTGGGAAAACACTAATATAAATGACGCTGCTTATAGTTCCAATCTTGGTTTAAGATATTCGGTTTTCGAATATCTTGACCTTACCTTAAGCCTAGGTTATGCCTTCCGTTCGCCGTCGCTTGAAGAAAGATTCCAATATATAGACCAGGGCAGTTATGTCCTGCTAGGCAGCCCTAACCTGAAATCAGAAATCAGCAAATCCGCAGACCTTGGATTTCGTTTTTATATGCCGGATTTTAAAATCATCACAAGTTTCTATCTAAATTATTTTACAGACCTGGTTTCTGAAAGAACCGGAGCATGGGAGAATAAACCTGCCTATATTAAAACAAACATCGGAAAGGCAAAGATATACGGATTTGATGTGCGGTCAGACTATAACTTTTATGATGACCTGGTTTTACATGGTGTAATCTCATATGTGCGCGGCGATGATATCACAGGAAATTCCAGTCTGCCCGGAATTCCGCCCCTTAATGCAAGTATTGGACTGGCTTTAAAAATATTAGAGAAGCTTGAGCTGGATATATCTTCAGATATTGCTGCGGTTCAGAACAATATAGCCGACGGTGAGATACCAACACCCGGTTATACAGTTTTCAATCTGTCACTTAGTACTGAGACTATAAATATTTCTTCCTTCAGTATTAAATTATTTACCGGGGTTGAGAATATCTTCAATAAAAATTACCTGGATCATTTGTCTGCTCTAAGGGGAAATATTATTTCCGAGCCTGGAAGAAATTTTTATATCAAACTCTCAACTGGTTTTTAACTAATGATTATTTATTAGGGTATTAGCATAAATATGGACTGGTTCTGGCTGGCTTTTATTTCCGCAGTATTCTCTGCACTATCGGCTGTTGGAGAGAAAAAGGTACTATTCTCACTTGATGCGTTAAGCTTCGCATTCCTGATTTCCCTGGCCACCCTGGTATTTTCAATCCCGTTTTTTTCATCAATACAATATGAAGGTTTCCTTTCGGCTGGTATCCTGATTTTGGGTTTTAAAACAATATTAAACGCAGCAGCTTTTTTATTCGTTATGTACTCCATTAAAAACCTTGAAATAAGTGAAGCTCTGCCTTTGCTTGCACTAACACCGGGACTAGTCGCATTATTCGGGATATTGCTTATAGGCGATTACCTGTCATTCTTTGAATGGATAGGTATAGTTATGATGATTGTGGGGACGTATATCCTTGAAGCGAGGCCAAAGTCTCCTGGAACCAAAGGTTTTCGTAAATCTGTGAAAAATTATCTTCAACCGCTAACTTCTTTATTCCGGTTTTCCAGGTATTCGTATGTAATCATAGCATTATTTCTGTTTGCGCTGACTTCTATTCTTGACAGGATACTGCTGACTGACTATAAGCTTTCACCATATGCATTCATGGCATACCAGCAGATATTCTTCGCGGTTATTTTTTCAGTTGTTGTCTTAATAAGACACAGAGGCTTTGCCAAACCTTTTAAAGAAGTTACCAGGAAAACGGTTTACATGATACTGCTGATATCAGTATTTACCGTTGTTTACCGGCTCACCCAGATTGAAGCGATTCAACTGGCACCGGTAGCGCTCGTTCTATCTGTTAAACGCCTGTCTGTTCTTATGGCAATTGTTTTCGGAGGAAAATTGTTCAAAGAGAAAAGATTGAAAAGAAGGGCTGTAGCGGCAATAATAATTATTTCAGGCGCAGCTATTTTAATGAATATGTAGTAAATAAAGGAACCTTTTACATGAACAACGGAAAAACTTTAGTGAGTAATGCTTTTCAAGTTTTTATGAGTGAAGCACCGAAGCACGCGGAGACCTGGATGTCTGCTGTTCAGGGACTGGATGAAGCAAGTGCGCTTGATAAAAAAACTGAGGAATTGGCATATCTTGCAGTCCTTGCTGCAAAGAGAATGGAAAGTGGGATTGTATTTCATGTACAATCAGCAAAAAAAGCAGGTGCTTCCCGCGAAGAAATAATCAGTGCAATACTTGTAGGACTTCCAGCAGCTGGTTTGGGAGTGACCCAGGCTTTACCAGCTGCCCTGGATACATATGACAAAACCTGATTTATTCAATAACACTTTAATAGCTAAAAAAAAGGAAGCGGATCAGATAGTTTCTGCAGTTTTTTCCTGGTTCATGAATTCTTTTATATCGTAATAAATTTCGGGTGACGGAGAAGCTTTGAAATTATTGGTTGAAATCTTTGAATAAAGCTCTTCCTTACTTCTGTACTCCTTCAGATAAAATACCCTAACCATATCCCGGTTTTTAATCAGCCAGTTTAGGGTGATTTTCATTTTTTCAAGGTCCTCTTCCTCAGGCATAATAGATAAATTTATAGTGCCGCTGAAATAATCCTCAAGAGCTTCTTCAAAATGATCTTCACCATTAACAGTATATTTTTTTATATAAGTTTTTCCTGAGAGCAGAAGCATGTAATCGTTATCAAAACTGCCTTTCACCTCGAATAAAACATTGGCTTTATTTACGGGCTCAGCCAGCACCGAGGATTTATAAGTCTGGTTCAGCACCATATCAATCACTTCCTTAACCTCAGCAGCTTTTTCATACTTCTGTTTGTCAGAATAATCTCTCATCTTATAAAGCAGCCGGTTAAGCGCAAACTGATTTCTACCGTACAGGAATTCATAAACTTTTTCAAGTTCTTCGCTGTATTCTTCTTTCGATTTTTTTACGCAGGGTGCAAGACATCGTTCAATATCAGCCAGGAAACAGACTTTCTCTTTGCTGAACTCTATATTATTACATTCTCTTACCGCAAAAGTTTTTTGTATCATCTCAAGCAAGGAGACTGCCTTTCTTCGGGTTATAAAAAGTCCGAAATAGTCCTTGCCGTCAAAGTCAAAATAATTGCATATGTCTATTCCCGGGTACTCATTTACTGCATCAATTCTAAGGAAATATTTATTGCCGTATTCCTTCAGCTGAGTGTTATGCCGTGGATTAACCAGTTTGATTGATTCAGCCTCCATCAGCAGTGCAGTAAGCTCTGTGTTAGTTATCTCGATTTTGATGCGCGAAGCCTGCTGAACAATTTTTTTTGCTTTACGCGGAGCCGTGGGGGAGAAGTATGACTTTATCCTGTCGCGCAGAGATTTAGCTTTCCCTATATATATTATGTTTCCTTTGGAGTTCAGGAAATAATATATGCCTGGTGCCTGGGGGAGACCGGCAACATATTCACGCAGAGGTTCTTTTACACGGTTCACCCTCTCCTTTGAAACCGGTTTTTTATGATAGCTGAGAAGATCATCAACCGTAATAACATTATGCTTATCCCTCAACTCCTCAATCATCCTTATAAGCAGCTGTGCCGTCACTTTGGCATCTGATAAAGCCCGATGTGAATTTTCATTATGCAGCTTAAAATGCCGGCACATATTTGATAACGATTTGCTTGGCAGATTCGGGTACATTCTTCTAGCCAGCTTCAATGTACAGATATCCCTGTTATAGAGTATTCCTTTACCGGCATAAAGCAGTTCTCTTTTGAGGAAACTTTTATCAAAAGAAAAATTATGTCCGCCTATAATATCTTCAGAAATGAAATTCAGAATTTCATCAGCCGCATCCTCAAAGAAAGGGGCGTTATAAACTTCTTCATCCGTAATGCCTGTAAACTGCGAAATATAGTAGGGGATCGGTCTTCCCGGGTTTATCATTGATTGGTAAGTTTCCTTGATCTTAAGGCTGGAAACCTTAACTATTCCAATTTCGATGATATTGTTATTGCGGGCAGATAGTCCCGTAGTCTCTACATCAATAATAGCGAAGGAGGCTTGGTCAAGGGGTATTTCCAGTGAGTCTGTAAGCATTTTTCCAATCAGTTTCCCAAAGATAATATTTTCTGATTAATTTATTCGGACTCATGCATTTTTTATCCGAACTAAATTTCAATAATAAGCAGACACCCATTATCTGGCATAGGACGAATATCTTCTTTTTTTAATTCTCTCACGTTTTCAATATATTTATTAATTACTTTATGGTTATTATGAATCAACTTAATATTCTTTTTATCGGGGATATTGTTGGAAAACCCGGTATGGATATGGTACAGACATGGCTGCCGGGACTTATCCAGAAATATAAACCCGATCTTGTTATTGCCAACGGTGAAAATGCTTCTGACGGTAAAGGATGTACGAATAAAGAGGGTGAAATTCTATTTAAACTCGGAGTGCATGTTATTACCGGAGGTAACCACACCTGGGACAAACATCAGTCGCAGGATTACCTTAAAAACGAACCGACGGGCCATCAGGCCCATGAATTATCCCCGCGGAACTTACGGAAACGGATATCATATTGCCGAAACCAAAAAAGGAAAGGTAGCAGTACTTAACCTTCAGGGCCGAACCTTTCATGGCGACAATAGATGACCCATTTCGTACGTGTGACTGGGTTATTCCTAAAATAAGAGAAGAAACTAATATAATATTTGTGGATTTCCACGCAGAAGCTACTGCAGAAAAGCTTGCTCTTGTAAATTACCTGGATGGAAAAATAAGCGTGCTGGTAGGGACTCATACCCATATACAAACAAATGATGAAAGAATTTTTCCTATGGGTACAGGCTATATAACTGATGTGGGAATGACAGGTCCTTATGACTCAGTAATAGGTATGAAAACGATAGCCGCAATCAACAGGTTCCTCTACCAAACCCCTCAGAAGTATGAAACGGCCCAGAATGATGTACATATTTGCGGAATGTTATTTAAGGTGGATGCAGAGACCGGGAAAACAGTAGAAATTGAAAAGATTCTCTTCCCGGAGTTTGTGAAAAAAGCAGAATAGATGGTATGATAAATTTTCCCTTACCCAGGATCGATCTCGATGCGAAACTCCGGAAATTGCTGCTGCCTTACTCTCGCTTCAAATATGGTGATGTTTGGGAAGACAGCACTTCAGGACATAAAATTGCATGTATGGACTGCAGTGACTCATCGGCAGTGAATTCTCTTAACCCCGGCAGAAAAGCAGTACTTGCTGTTCATGATCCTCCCTATAATTTTGTAGCATTCAGGGAAACTGACGTTGAAGGTTTCATCAATTGGAGCAGACTCTGGATTAAAAACACCTGTGATTTCCTTGCCAAGGATGCTTCTCTGTATATATGGCTGGGCGCTGACCAGAACAATCATTTCCAGCCTCTTGCTGATTTTATGATAATGATGAGAGAATCCGGCTTTTCATCGAGAAGTTTTATTACGATGAGGAACCAGAGAGGCTATGGTACGCAGAAGAACTGGATGTCAGTCAGGCAGGAACTTCTCTATTACACTAAAGGAAAACCTTTATTCGATACTGAAGCTGAGTATACAGATATTCCAAAAATAATGAACGGCTATTATAAAAAAGTTAACGGAAAGACTACAAAAAATTTTGAAAGAAGCAAATCTGAATTTATCCGGGCGGGCAACGTGTGGGTTGACATCCAGCAGATATTTTACCGTATGAATGAAAATATTAATGGCTGTTATGCTCAAAAACCGCTTAAGGCAATCCAAAGAATAATAAGATCAGCCAGCAGGCCGGGTGACCTTATTATAGATTTTTTTTCTCATTCAGGCACAACCCTATTAGCAGCTGAGGTGGATAAACGAACCTGTTTTACTACCGATATTGATCCGCTCTTTTGTGAAATAACTCTAAGACGGCTTGAAAATTACAGACGGAATAATCTTACCGGATGGCAGAATTCAAATCCGTTCGCGGAGGAAATACTATCCGATAAGAAGATAAAAAGATATCTTACGGAAAATTACGATATCGACTTTTCAAAATTGAGTTCATTAAAAGAATTAAACTGAAGGAAGAAAGCAACAGAATGACAATAATTGATGGAAAAAAAACTGCTGCAGATATAAGGGAAGAACTTAAACAAAAAATTGACCGCCTGAAAGCTGAAGGCCGAAATGTACCGGGACTAGTCACTATCCTTGTGGGTGAAGACCCTGCTTCCCAGGTTTACGTGAGGAGTAAAATAAAGGACTGTGAACAGATAGGGATGCGGACAAAAGCTGAATTTCAACCGGCGGAAATAACTGAAAATGATCTGCTTGCCCTGGTAAAGAAGTATAATGAAGATCGTGATTTCCACGGTATTCTTGTTCAGCTTCCCCTGCCTAAACACATAGATGAAAACAAGATAATAGAAGCCATCTCACCCGAAAAGGATGTAGATGGATTCAGTCCCACCAGTGTAGGCAACCTTGTAATAGGGAAGGATACTTTCGCTTCCTGTACGCCTGCAGGAATACAGGAACTATTAATAAGATATAACATTGAAACCAAAGGAAAACATGTCGTTGTACTGGGCAGGAGCAACATCGTTGGAAAGCCTATAGCCAATATTATGCTTCAAAAGAAAGAGCATGCTAATTCAGTAGTAACAATATGTCACTCTGCCGCAAAGAACCTGCAGGATTATACAAAACAGGCAGATATTCTGATAGCTGCTATAGGCCGCGCTGATTTTGTTAAAGCCGATATGGTGAAAGAAGGCGTAGTTGTTATTGATGTAGGGATTAACCGGGTTGATGATCCTTCCAAATCAAAAGGATACAGACTTACGGGTGATGTAGATTTTGAAAATGTTTCGAAAAAAAGTTTATATATTACACCCGTTCCAGGCGGTGTGGGACCAATGACGCGTGCTATGCTGCTTCAAAATACATATAAAGCTTATCAAAAATATGGTGGATGACATGAAACCGGATATATCGACAGAAGAAGTATCACAGGAATTTTTAGAGAAGACTTTACGTGATTTTTACTGTAAAACAGAATCCTGTAAAGGGTGGGAAACAAACGTTGTTACACAGCCCAAAGCAGTTGATAATATTGTTAATGTGGGGGCGGAAAGGATCTCGGCAGGCATAGGCGTAGGACATGTTCTGCAGAATAAGAAAATCGCCGGGATGATAGATCATACGGTGCTAAAACCCGATGCTACCCCAGAAGATATAACTAAATTATGCGGTGAAGCCAGGGAATATAAATTTGCCTCTGTCTGCGTTAATCCGTCTTTTGTGCCTTTGTGCAGTAAGCTGCTTAAGGGAAGTGAAGTTAAGGTTTGTACAGTGATAGGCTTTCCTCTTGGTGCAACCACAACGGGTGTTAAAAAGTTTGAAACTGAGGAAGCTATTGAGAATGGAGCAGGCGAGGTAGATATGGTTATTAATATCGGCAGGCTGAAAGCCGGTGATTATGATTATGTTTACAACGATATTTACCAGGTGGCACAGACAGCAAAAAAGCATCATGTAATTTCAAAGGTAATCCTGGAAACTGCTTTGCTCACTGACGAAGAGAAGATTAAAGCATGTGTGCTTGTTAAAAAAGCCGGTGCCGATTTTGTTAAAACATCAACAGGGTTTTCCAAAGGCGGAGCAACCGTAGGTGATGTTGCTTTAATGAAATATGTTGTGGGTGCGGCTATTGGAGTTAAAGCATCTGGCGGTATACGCTCCCGTGAGGATGCGGAGGCAATGGTTGCAAGCGGTGCCGACAGGATTGGTGCAAGCGCAAGTGTTAAAATTGTGCTGGGCGAATCATAATAAGAGATAATGCATGGTATTGGATATAGTTGTAAAGAAGACAGATGACGGTTATACTGCGGAAATTCCCGGAATAAAAGGATGTGAATCGTGGGCTCATGATGAAGATACAGTTATGGATAAAATAATTGAACTTGCGGCTTATTACCTAAAAATTGATTCGAAAGATAAATTCAAAATAGATAAAGCCAGATCAGATAAAAACAAAACAATTTACAAATTAGTGTTTCATAAAAGCCGATAGTGAAAAGTACCAGGACTGAAAAAAGAACCGCAAAGATTAATAGGGTACTAGGCGCACGCCAGGATTCACTCAGAGTGGTTATTGAAAATATACACGATCCTCATAACGTAAGTGCAATTTTCAGAACCTGTGATGCCGTGGGCGTTCCTAAAACTTCGCTTGTTTATAATGTAGAAAAGTTTCCGAAAATTGGTAAAAAATCTTCTGCTTCAGCTTTCAAATGGGTTGAGAAAGAAAAGTATAGCACAATTGATGAATGCTATTCCAGTCTTCGTGCAGATGGATTTAAAATTTATGCTTCGGCTCTTAATGCAGATTCCTTAAATCTTTATGACCTTGACCTTACGGCTAAATCTGCTGTAGTTCTTGGAAATGAACACAGAGGTGTATCCGGGGAGGCTGCTTCAGCTGCCGATGAAACATTTATGATACCAATGTTCGGTATGGTTCAGAGCCTTAACGTATCGGTTGCAACTGCAGTTATACTTTATGAAGCTTTACGGCAGCGGCTGGTAAAAGGAATGTATAGTTCAGAGGAATTAAATGAAGAATTACTTGAAAAAGCAGAGGACTGGCTTAAAAAATGAGCAGCACACAAGCCTTCAAAAGGATATCGGGAATTAAGGGTGAGCTTAACCTTCCTGGTGATAAATCTATTTCACACAGAGCGGTTATGCTTTCAAGCATGGCAGAGGGTACTTCAAAAATTATAAATCTCTCTCTGGGTGAGGATGTTGCCTCGTCTATGAGATGTTTCAGTCAGCTCGGAGTAAATATAGACGGAAAGGCAGGATCTTTTTCAATTGAAGGAAAAGGATTCAAAGGATTGACTAAACCCTCTAAACCTTTAGATGCTGGAAACTCAGGTACACTTGCCAGATTGATTACCGGGATTTTGGCAGCACAGGATTTTGAAACCACGATCATAGGCGACAGATCTCTTTCGTCCAGACCTATGAAAAGAATTATAGTACCTTTAACTTCAATGGGCGCCAAAGTTGCTGCAACGCCTGATTCAACTCTTCCACTGAATATCTTTCCGTCCGAAAAACTTAATTCTATAAAATATGAACTACCGGTAGCCAGTGCTCATGTTAAAAGCGCGGTACTCCTTGCGGGATTGCATATTGATGAGACCACAACTGTTGTGGAACAGTGGCCTTCAAGAAACCATACAGAAAAGATGCTGGGCCTTGAAACTGAGGTGAAAGATGGAAAATATTACTCATATGTTTCGAAGAAAAATTACCCGGAACCTAAAGAATTTTTCGTCCCCGGGGATATATCCACTGCAGTCTATTTCATCATTCTGACTTTACTGGCAAAAGATTCGGAATTACTGATAAAAGATGTTTCCCTGAATACTTCGAGAACCGGAATTCTTGAGGTTCTAACGAAAATGGGCGGGGATATTCAGATGCTTAATCAGAAAGAAAATTCCGGCGAGATCTACGGCGATGTACTTGTTAAAAGCAGTGAATTGAAGAATATAAACCTCGAGGATTATCCGGGGGTAAACTTCATAGATGAAATTCCAGTGCTTGCCGTGGCGGGCGTCTTTGCTGAAGGCGATTTTGAATTAAAGAATGCAAAAGAACTAAGGTTCAAAGAAAGTGATAGAATAAAGGCTGTTTGTGAAAATTTGAGATTAACAGGACTTGATGTTGAAGAGTATGAAGACGGGTTTACAATTTCGGGTAGTATTACGAAAAATAATGCTATATTTTCAAGTTATGAGGATCACCGTATAGCTATGGCGTTTGGAATATTGTCATCTGTATTGAAAGACGGCGGGAAAGTTAATAATTTTGATTGTGTTAAAATATCTAACCCCGGATTCCTAAATCAACTAAACCAGGTAAGTTATGGCTGAAGTTATACTTAAAAACGTGACCAAGGTTTATGACGGCGGGCAGGTGGCTGCTAAGGACGTAAACATTGAGGTTAAAGATAAAGAATTTGTTGTTCTTGTTGGCCCTTCCGGATGCGGTAAATCTACTACTTTAAGGATGATTGCCGGTCTTGAGGAAATAACCGAGGGTGAGTTATTCATTGACGGAAAAAAAGTTAATGATGTATCGCCTAAAGACAGGGATATCGCCATGGTATTTCAGAATTATGCTCTTTATCCTCATATGAGTGTGTATGAGAATATGGCCTTTGGTCTTAAACTAAGAAAGTTCGATAAGGAAGAGATTAAGGCAAGGGTTAATGAAGCTGCCAGGATACTTGGACTTGAGGATTACCTGGATAGAAAACCTAAGGCGTTGTCGGGAGGGCAGAGACAGCGTGTGGCAGTTGGCAGGGCTATTGTAAGAAAACCAAAAGTATTCTTATTTGACGAACCTTTAAGCAACCTTGATGCAAAGCTTAGGGTACAGATGCGTACGGAGATATCTAAACTGCATCAAAGTCTTAGTGCTACAATGATTTATGTAACTCATGATCAGACCGAAGCAATGACGATGGGTGATAGAATTGTAATCATGAAAGACGGGGTGGTTAACCAGATTGACACTCCTTTAAAACTTTACAATAAACCTGCAAACAGGTTTGTGGCTGGATTTATCGGTAGTCCTGCTATGAACTTCATAAAAGGGAAAATAGAGAACGGCAGTACTGTTATTTTTAAGAGCTCGGGCGGTGATCTTAAATTGGACCTCCCGGCAGATATATCTGAAAATTTAAGGAAGTTTGTTAACAAGGAAGTTTGGATGGGAATAAGACCCGAGGATATCTACGATGTTGCTTCTTCAGGGAAGGAAGATATTCTCAGCCTTGAAGTAACGCTGGATGTGGTTGAACCAATGGGAAATGAGATATTCCTTTACTTCCAGCTTGATCAAAATCAGTTTGTTGCGAGAATTCCTGCACGTGAAGAACCACCTGCCGGCTCAAAAAGGAAACTTATGTTCGACAACAAAAAGCTTCATTTCTTTGATGCAGAGTCAGAAACCGCAATAGTTTAAAGTTTGATTCCCTGGTGCTCAAACTTGTTTATTGAGAGTTCATTAAATATTGTTTTGATGAAATCTGTTCCGTAACGGTAAGCAAAATATATAAAATTTAACTCCCTTTCCTGAAGGTTTGAACCCGGGAACAGAGCTGTACTTAATTTGTCAACCTGTCTTAATGTCACTTCATGCTTTTTCTTCTGTGCATCCAATGCCTTACCCTTCAATTCATCAAGATAATGGGTACTTTTCTGACGGTATTTTGTGCTTGCATCAGCAATTGTTTTATCGAATTCAAATAGCTTTTCCTTAAGTTTATCATAAGTAAGCTCAATTTCATTTGATACCTGGCTGAAAATATCATCCAGCGAATTGGGCGAGATTATGGCAAGGATTTTATTCTTTAATATATCTGTATCAGTAAAAACATCTTCCAGGTTTAGGTCGTATTTTTCGAGCAGAGAACTAATATTTTTTTCCAGGATAGTGGCTGAAGACCTGGGATATATTATGGGGGGCTCTAACTGGTAAATGCTGTAGAGAGGAGTTACCTGGGCGAAGTAGGAAATTTCACTGGGTCCTCCGATATAAAATGCTGTAGGGAGCAAATAATCCTGGCAAATAGGGCGCAGTAGTACGTTAGGTGAAAAACGTTCTGGTTCTTTTTCAATCGTCGACTGTAGTTCATCGTAAGTAAATTTTTTACGTTTCCTCTTCAGCCGGAAATCATTCTCCACAGGTTCAATTAGATATCTTCCCTCATCTGTGTGGAAAAATAGATTGATGGGTCTCACTTTAACCTGGGCATGATATTCTTCTTCAAGTTTGGCACTAACAATTACAAGTTTTTCTGAATGTGCTCTGAAACCAGAAATTTCTTTTTTGAAAACCGGGGTTAAAAGTTTTTTAACCTCAGGATCCTGGGGATCGAAAATTACGAGTCCATGTTCATCAAAAATCCAGAAAATAAGATCCCGGAAGGCATCTTTAAAAGTTCTTCCCTCCGAATAAAAAGATTTTAATTTTCCAAGTATATCGTCCTTAAACTCGGTATTCTTCATCTCCGCATTAAGCTCATCAAAAAAACGGTTTATATCCGGATTCAGCTTAAGGAAGCCAACACTACCTTTATTTTCTTCCTCAGGAATTTCATCTTCGTAGGAGATTTTTTTAAGATTATTATTTTCATCAATTATGTTAACCGATTTTACTTCTTCAAAATCATGGTCATCACCTTCCAGCCAGAACACCGGGACGAAATTAAAATCGTCGTATCTTTCATTAAGATTATTACAGAGTTTAATTGCGGTTATAATTTTATAAAAGGTGTACAGTGGTCCGCCAAGAATTCCCAGCTGCTGACCTGTAACAACGGCGAGCGTTGTTTTATCCTGCAGAAGTGAAAGATTATTCCTGGTTTTTTCAGAAACCTGTCTGCCTTCATACTGTTTTTGAAGTATGTTATGCAGGGCTCCGCGATTCTCACCATGCATTTCGGATCTCTTTTAAAGAGCTTAATGTACTCTTCCTTGTCGCGAAAGTTATACTTATAGTAGCCCTTTACCTTATCGAAATTGTATAGATAATCGGTGAACAACCGGTGTTGATCCGGAAGATCAGCATAATTAATAAACATCCTGCACCACTCTTTATTATTATTGAACGGAAAAGTAAGAAAAACTCGTTTTCCTAACAAATCTACCGGTTCATCATTATTTACCCTCACGTTATTTCAGTACTTCTTTTGTAAACTACTTACAATTAATTATTTTCTGGTAAAGACTTAAACAGGATAAATGGAAATAAATCTGCTTAAATATTTTACCCCGAAAAGGTTCCTAAATTCGCTGAAAATCTTATTGTCATACAACATTTCTGTGTTTTCTGAAAAACCGGTTGTCTGGGGTATGCCTGTTAGTTATTCGATTGAACCGACTAACCACTGCAACCTCAAATGTCCTGAGTGTCCGTCAGGACTTGGGAGTCTTACCCGGCCCCTCGGCCTTATGAAGCCAGGACTCTTCAAAAAGCTTGTTGATGAGATAAGCAGAGATGGGTTTTACATTCAGCTTTATTTTCAGGGTGAACCATACATAAATAAAAACCTTCCGCAGATGATAAGATATGCGCAGGATAAGAATATGTATGTTTCCATCAGTACAAATGGACATTTCATTAATGAGAAAAATGCGGATGAAATACTTGATAACGCACCTGACAAGTTGATATATTCGATCGACGGGCTGGATGAAAAATCCTACCAGAATTACCGTGCCGGGGGAACCTTCGCCCGGGCTGATGCGGGACTTCGTGCGCTTACTGAAAGAAAGAATTACCGTGGTCTTAAAAAACCGTTCGTGGAGCTTCAGTTCATTGTGATGAAACAAAATGAGCACCTGCTGGAAAAAGTTATGGAATACGGCAGGGATACAGGCATTGATAGAGTTGTTTTTAAAACTATGCAGGTATCTTCGTACGAAAACGCTCTTCACTTTCTGCCTGAAAATCAGAAATACAGGCGCTATGATGTAGGGGCGGGCTCTTTTAAAGTGAAGGGTAAATTGAAAAATAAATGTTTTGCCCTCTGGCGGACTTCGGTTATTACCTGGGACGGAAGGGTTGTGCCATGCTGCTTTGATAAAGATGCTGACTTTGAACTGGGTGAAATGAACGGGAATGGTTTTAAGAGTGTATGGACATCGGATGAATACAAGGCATTCAGACAGAAGGTTCTGAGCGATAGAAAGGGAGTTGATATGTGTTCAAATTGCACAGAGGGTATGAAGATGAATATACTGGAAGTAGAACAGTAATGGCTGAAGCGATTTTTGCGGTAAAGAATGTTTATCTGAAAAACAGAAGCTTATTCCTTCTAATAGGCAAGCTGATAATAGCTGCGGGACTTCTTACTTTTGTTATTTATTCTGTTAATATTAAAAGGACTGTTTCTGTATTTACAAATGCTGATAAGATTTTCCTGTCCTCAGCCTTTATCCTAAGTTTTGTAAATATCTACCTCCAGTATCTGAAATGGAAGATGGTCTGTGGGCGTTTCCTTGGAGAAATCGATCGCGGGAGAATAATACACTCATTATTTTATGGATTTACCGCCGGTGCATTTACTCCGGCAAGGATAGGGGAGTATGCCGGAAGGGCGCTTCCTTTCACCGAAATACCCATGCTTAAAGTTTCTTCTGCAGTTTTCGTTGATAAACTATTCAGCCTGCTTATTATATTTTTTATAGGATCTGTTTCCTTCCTGTTTTTTATGAAATTGCCACTTCAATATAGTACGCTTATAATAATCCTGTTTGTGCTTTTAATATATTTACTCACAAAGGGTGCTGTTATAACCCCGCTGCTGAAAAAAACAATGTACCGTAAGGAGTGGAGCAGAAATTTATTTTCCGGACTTGTCATCCTTAAAAACAGCAGCGGCAAATTCAGATTGAAGCTGACTTTGATCTCACTGTTCTTTTATTCCTGTTTCATATTGCAGTTTGCTTTACTTGTTTGCGCATTTTCCCATCATTATGATTATCTGAATTATATGTGGAGCGGCAACCTGGTAATGTATGCAAAGAGTATCATCCCTTCTATCTCCTTCGGAGAACTGGGGATACGGGAGGGAGCATCAATCTATTTTTTAAAACAGGTGGGTGTAAGCGCTGCGGCAGGATTCAATGCTTCGATATTTCTCTTTCTTATAAATATCCTGATGCCCGCTCTTGCCGGTTTAATATTTCTGCTTAAAAGAAAATGATTATCGCACTCTTTATATTATTTCTCCTGCTCGCTTTATATTATCTTTTTTTCCTCTTAAAAATATACAGAGGGTTGGGCGAAATTGTTCGGCCTTCAGCGAATGGCAAAGAGAAACATTTTGTCTCTATTATCATCCCTTTCAGAAATGAATCACAGAATATATTACAGAGCATTTCAAGTATTTCACAGCTTGATTTTCCACGCGATAAATTTGAAGCAATTTATGTTGATGATAATTCGGAGGATGATTCATTCCGGTTAGCTTTGTCGACAGAGAAGCCGGCTAACATAAGAATTATTAAAATGCCTGGCGAGGTTAATGGAAAAGGGAATAAAAAACATGCTCTGCAGTTCGGAGTAGAAAATGCTTCCGGTGATATCATCGTTACAACAGATGCTGATTGTGTTCATAATAAAAACTGGCTTCATTATTTAACCGGCTGCTTTACTCCTGATACAGCTTTTGTTTCAGGCCCCGTTGAATTTATTGAATCAGCCGGAATATTTTCAAAAATTCAAAGTGCAGAATTCGGAGGATTGATACTTGCCGGAGCAGGATTGATTGGAGCAGGAAGGCCTCTTATATGCAATGGGGCAAATATTGCATACAGGAAAAGGGTTTTTGAGGAACTTGGCGGGCTTAAAGATAATATGCACCTTGCCTCCGGTGATGATGAATTCCTGATGCAGAAAATTGCGAGGGAAACCAACTACAAAGTTATATTCTGTCCCAACAGAGAGGCTGTGGTGATCACCCGGCCCAGCGATAACCTGGGAAGTTTCTTCAACCAGAGGAGGCGATGGGCGAGCAAGAGTATTTTCTATAAAGATGCCGTATTAACTACCGGACTTATCCTGATTTTTTTATATTATGCAGGACTGATTACGCAGGCAGTCCTTCTGCTTTCCGGATATTATTATTATGCTGTTTCTCTTTTCCTCAGTTTGTTAATCAAAATTCATTTTGAACTAATGATCATCAGGAGAGGGGAAAAGTTATTCCTTTCAAAGAAGAAGCTATCAGTATTATTAATTACCGAGCTTTTCCAGATCCCTTATATTATTATTGCTGCAATCCTGGGTTTAACAGGTAGATTTAACTGGAAGGGAAGGAACATCAGGCGGTAAATTGTTGTACACAATACAAGCTGCATTGTCCATTATACTATACAGCCGCATCTTCAATATCCTTTTGTTTTCGCAAATAATCACCGCTTTTAACTGGTATGATCATTGGGTATTAAGAAGTGTTCTAAACAAGAGAGGTCTAAAATGAAAAAGTTATTCTTAATAGCAGCACTAATCATCACCGGTTTGAGTTTTCAGGTCAAAGCCCAGGATTCTTATGACCGGGGATATGATGATAGTTACAATTACGGCGGTTATGATAATAATGACGGATTCGGGTATTTCTATACCCAGCTATCCCCTTATGGGTCGTGGATTGAGTTCGGCGACGGAGTTTACGGATGGAAACCCGTTAATATGCGCCACGGATGGGCTCCTTACGCTAACGGACGCTGGCTATGGACCTCAGATGGATGGTACTGGGATTCATACGAACCCTACGGTTATATCGTGTACCACTATGGAAGATGGTATTTTGACGATTACTACGGGTGGCTCTGGATTCCTGATTACCAATGGGCACCTGCCTGGGTTGAATGGAGATATGATGACGCTTATATAGGTTGGGCTCCTCTGCCTCCTTACGCAGTATTCTCCATCTCAGTTGGTATACACTATACACATTCATATTATACACCTTATTCTCACTGGCACTTTGTAGGATATCGTAACTTCTGTGATCCTTATGTGTACAAGTATTATGCAGGTCCTAAATATAAATCCAGAATATATTCAAGAACCAAAGTAAGAAACAATTATGGATTTAGGAATGGAAGAGTTGTTAACCGCGGAGTTGACGTAGGCTTGATAAGAGAACGCGGTAAAGTAGATATCCGTGAAAGAAAGATAAGAACCGTATCAGGACTCCGGGATATCAACGATAAAAACCGTATAACTG
This sequence comes from uncultured Ignavibacteria bacterium, assembly GCA_963800255.1. GTDB lineage: Bacteria > Bacteroidota > Ignavibacteria > Ignavibacteriales > Ignavibacteriaceae > DATFVA01. Next base: position 18,367 of record CAWDAK010000009.1, read on the forward strand.
ATAATGAAGTTAGAACCTTTATTCCCGATAGAAAAGACTTTACTAACTCCAGGGTTAAAGATGTAAAGGTTGAAAGAACAGATAGGAAAACTGCACTTGAAACCTCTAAACTTGAATTCGGAAGAAAAAACATACAGAGAAAAGAGGTTCCGGTTCAGAGAAACACTGATACCAGACCTTCAAAAGAAGTAAAAAAGACACAGGATACCCGTATCCAGAAAACCGATCCCCGCGGAACAATCGGGCAGGAAAAGAAAACACCTGAAAAGAGAACAGCTCCTGACACGAAAGTAAAAACGAATGAGCGAAAAGAAGTTAAACCTCCTGTGAAAAGAGTACCTGTAACAAAAGATACACGTGGTGTAACTCCGAATAGAACAGTTACTCCAAACAGAACAGTTACTCCTGTTGCACCAAACAAAACTGAACAGAGGATAGATAAAAGAGTAAATGAGAGAGTTCAGCAGAATACTCAGCAGAGGAAAGAAATAAGAACAACCACTCCTCCGGTTCAGAAAAAGAATGAAGTAAAAATAAATCGTACTCAGAATACAAATACTTCTCAAAACAGAAGTTCAAATGTTAAAAGACAGGATAACAGCAGAACGAAAACACAACAGAAAAGAGAAAACAATAACGGCAGGGGAAATAGATAACCCTCCGTTTATCTGAGCCATTCCTCTAAAGAGGCTGTCTCATAAGTGTTATTCCGAAATTATCGGAATCTAATTTCGAATCGGGATTAGAACCTGAGGACAGTACAGGTTGACAATATCAGACTTTTGAGACAGCCTCCTTTTATATCACCTTCAATCTCCTCATTATTCATAGTCTTATATATCAATTTTGTGAATGTTTTTATCACAAGTGAGAATCATTTCATTAATTATATCTTCGATAATAGAATATCCTTAAAATTGCAGCAATTAGTAAGGTTTTCGGCCCTGCACAGATTATTCTTAGTGGCACATTATATGGGTATTTAATACGTTTGTAATAGAATTCTAATTCAATAAGGATACTGGAGAATATATAAAATGAAAATTAGTAAAGAAGAAGCTCTTGAGTATCATAGTTCTGACAGGCGGGGCAAAATTGAAGTTGTCGCCACAAAACCCTGCCTTACTTCAAGAGACCTGTCATTAGCTTATACTCCGGGGGTTGCTGAACCTTGCAGAGAAATAGCGAAGAACGATGACGACGTTTATAAATATACAGCAAAGGGAAATCTTGTTGCTGTAATTTCAAATGGAACAGCTGTACTTGGGCTGGGAGATATTGGTCCTCACGCGGGCAAGCCGGTTATGGAGGGCAAGGGAGTGTTGTTCAAAAGATTCGCTGATATTGATGTATTTGATTTAGAACTGAAAAGCAAAGACCCAAAAGAAATAATTCGTGCAGTTCAGCTTCTCGAACCCACTTTCGGTGGTATTAACCTTGAAGATATTAAGGCCCCTGAATGTTTTGAAATTGAAGAGACCCTCAAGGAAACAATGAACATTCCGGTTTTTCACGATGATCAGCATGGTACGGCTATAATATCATGTGCGGCTCTCATAAACGCAACCGAACTGGCCGGCAAGAAACTTGAAGACCTGAAGATTGTGGTGAACGGTGCGGGTGCCGCAGCAATATCCTGTTGTAAGTTATATATGCTGGCAGGTGCAAAGAGAGAAAATATTTTTATGTATGACTCTAAGGGACTAATCCATAAAGGCAGGAAAGATCTTAACAAATACAAAGATATTTTTGCCCAGGACGAAGATTCTGGTTCGCTGGCCGATGGTATGGTAGGTGCGGATGTATTTATCGGCTTGTCCATTGGCGGCGTAGTCTCACAGGATATGGTTAAATCGATGGGAAAGAATCCCATAGTATTTGCCATGGCTAATCCTGATCCTGAAATCAGCTATGAAGATGCAGTTGCTGTTCGTGATGATCTAATTATGGCTACCGGAAGAAGTGATTATCCCAACCAGGTAAATAATGTACTTGGTTTTCCGTTCATATTCCGTGGTGCATTGGATGTTAAAGCATCAGCTATAAATGAAGAAATGAAGATGGCTGCAACCAGGGCGCTTGCTGAACTGGCAAAGAAGAAGGTTCCTGAGATGGTTATTAACGCTTACGGCGGACTTGATTTTGAGTTCGGACGCGAATATATAATTCCTAAACCTTTTGATCCCCGTGTTCTCTGGCATGTTGCTCCCGCCGTTGCCAGGGCTGCTATTGAAACAGGGGTTGCCCGTCAGCCGATTGAAGATTGGAACAAGTATGAGGAGGAATTGAAAGAAAGACTCGGCTTATCAAAAGAAGTTATCCGGGTTATGATCCACAAGGCTAAAGAAGATCCTAGAAAAGTTGTTTATCCGGAAGGTGAAGAAGAGAAAATCATTAGAGCTGCTCACGCCGCTTTCAATGAAGGAATTGCCTTCCCGATCCTGCTAGGCGATGAATTTAACATTAGAAAAGCTATCGATGACCTCGGCTTCGATCAAAACGAATTTAAGATACTTGACCCTGCAGCAAGCACCAAGCGTGAGGTTTATGCTACAGCCTTCTATAAGAAACGTCAGAGAAAAGGCGCAACTTTGAAGGAAGCTAAAGATCTTATGACAGATACTAACTATTTCGGCTCTATGATGGTTGAAATGGGTGATGCTGATGCTTTAATTAGCGGACTTACTTCCCATTACCCTGCAACGATAAAACCGGCTCTTCATTGTGTAGGCGTTAAAGAAGGTTTTAAAGTTGTATCAGGTATGTATATTGTCGTAACTACAAAGCGTGCTTATTTCTTTGCTGATACGACTGTAAATGTGAACCCTACCGCTGAACAGCTGGCAGAGATTGCTATAACTGCCGCAGATACAGTTAAGGCATTTGATCTTGATCCGCGTGTTGCTTTACTCTCATTCAGTAATTTCGGAAGCTCCAAGTATCCTGAATCAATTAAGGTAAAGAAAGCAGTTGATATCGTAAAAAGCCTTCGCCCGGATATTATGGTCGATGGTGAAATGCAGGCAGATACCGCGCTTATTCCCCATATTATAGAGAAAGATTTTCCTTTTAGTTCACTTAAGGGCGGAGCTAACGTGCTCATATTCCCTGATCTGAACTCAGGGAACATAGCTTACAAACTGATGGCAAGGATCGGCGGCGCAACTGTAATCGGTCCTATACTTCGTGGAATGAATAAACCAATCCACGTTCTTCAGAGAGGTGCAACAGTAGATGACATCATAAATATGACCGCAATTGCAGTCGTAGATTCTCTGCACCTTGTGAAGCCCGTTAAAAAGACTCACGAAGAAGTATTAGCATAAGAATATAAATGTTCTTTGAAGCAGGTATGGCAAAATTAATTTGCCAGCCTGCTTTTTAATTTGTCCAGTATATTTTCTTCCCTTGGTTTTAAATTCAAGTTGGCAAACTGTTCAAGATTCATTCCCTTCCCAATCTGCTTAACAGGTTTTGAAGCATAAATATTCTTAACGAATTCTACCCTGTCCATAATATTCTCAAATGAAATAGATATACTGTCGCCGCTGTCATGATGGATGATCCTGAGTATATTATCTTCTTCAACTTCCTCTATATCCCATTTACTGGAAAAGATAGCATAATGTATCTTTACTTTCGGCAGCTCTTTTCCGTAGACCGGATCGACATATAGTTTACCTGAATATTTACTGATATTTACAGAAGAGCAGTTTTCTTCCATGGCAGGTTTCGACTTTTCCATCTTACACTCCTTAATTAATTCTGATATGAATCTAAATCGCCGGACGAAGATAAGCTGTGAGAATTTTCAATGAAGCAGCAGGAGTGTGAGATAGATTCTGATATGTCCTGCCATATTTGTCATTAGATCGTCGATTCCTCATAAACTAATCCTTAAGATTTATAACCTCACAATTATCCGATCCGCCATTCCTACCTCCTATCAACTACCTGAATCCGTTCTGAAAACGATCTGAATCCGTTCTGAAAACGTTGTGAAAACGTTCTGAATACGTTGAACCTCCGAAATCCCTACTTCAAAACCGCGGGGCATTACTGCGATAAATGCACAAAGATGTGAAACAGCCTGAAATCAGGCTCCAATAGAAGCGAGATATATTTTACCGGGAAATATCTTGATGGGCAGTTTACGGGATTATAAAGGCAGGTTTTTTAAGCAGGCAGATTCTGAAGCCTTCGGCCTCTGAATCTGCCTAAAAAAAATCGGACTATTGAACTTTTATCTTTGCGTTAGAAAGAAGAACCGGATATGCATAACCTGCACCGAAATCCTGGTTAATTTCAACCGTACCTTCAACAATAACAACATCGCCTGGTTTTGTTGAGTCAGGACTTGTAACCATAAGGTCAAAATTATTACCACTTGCAGTACCATCCTGAATATGTACCCAGTTACGTCCCATTATATGAGCATTATATTTAACAACCTTTCCTTTAACCTTAACATCCTGACCGCTTAATTGATCCTTCTGATCATAAATCTGGGCTATGGTTTTGCCGTCTTTTAAAGGTTCTACGTTCACATCCTGTTTGGTTTGGTTATAAACCTGGGGATGATTTACAGTTTTTTGTGAGGAGGGAGGAGCCTGGGAAACATCTTCAACAAAAAGCACCGATTCAAAAGTTCTGTTCAGGGCTTCACTTTTAAAGTTTTTCATCTCCATACTCTTTGAAAAATAGAGAGTTTCTCCTTTTTCAGGCTGCATCTTTGTTACAGCAATCCAGTAATCATTCCCGTTTTCGGAAGCTTTTATATAAGTATAATCGGGAGTTTGAAGGAAGTCAGCTACCGTAATTTTATGCGTCCCTGCAGGGAGGTTTTCATTCGCTTCTTCAGTTTTATTTTCACAAGCTGTGAATGTTACCATTAAGGCTATCAGGACAAGCGGAAATATTCTTTTCATTTTTATCACCTTTTGATTCATATAATTTATATCTTTTTTAGAAATATTTGCTAAATATACACAAACAAAACAATATACATAAGTTAAAAAACAAAGGATTAACCCCGGCCTGTAAAAGTAATCCCATAACCTGTGTCACAATCCCTTCCTATAATGTTGCATAATTTTGATTCAATTAAAACAAAAACGATTCAACAAAAACTTAAATTCTGAGGAGCGGAATTTGTTCTTAGTGTTAACTCTACAATCCTTTGAACTCTGGCCTCTGCTTGTATATGCAGGCCTGGTGCTGCTGATTGTTGGGGCGATGCTTGCCGCATCTTACTTCCTCGGACAGAGACATAATGAAAAGCAGACCGATACCATTTTTGAATCGGGGATCAAGACTACCGGGGATGCAAGACTAAGGTTTCCTGTCCATTTTTATATAGTGGCTATGTTTTTTGTCATCTTCGATCTGGAGGCGGCATTTATCATCTCCTGGGCAATTGCTTTCAAAGAGGTAGGGTGGGGAGGCTATATCGGGGCTGCCATATTTATTGCGGTTCTCCTTGTTGTGCTGTTATATGAATGGAGAATAGGAGCCCTTGATTTTGGACCCAATGGAAAAAAAATTCTGAAAGAATATCATAAAAGAATAAAAAAGTGAAAGAAGAAATTATAATATGAGATGGTGGCTGACGAATCCGTTAAATCCTGTTAAGACGATTGACGGGACCGGCTCTTTTGAACAGGCTGTTCAGCAGACTGTTGTATTAAGTAAGCTTGAATCATTGATTGCATGGGGAAGGCAGAATTCTATGTGGCCATTCAATTTCGGATTGTCATGCTGTTACGTTGAGATGGCAACAAGTATTACGAGTAAGTATGATATCGCACGATTCGGTGCAGAGGTAATACGTGGTACACCCCGCGAAGCGGATGTGATGATTATTGCAGGCACTGTGTTTATAAAAATGGCCCCGGTTATAAAAAGATTATATGAGCAGATGATGGAACCACGCTGGGTTATATCTATGGGTTCGTGTGCGAATTCCGGAGGAATGTACGACATATATAGCGTTGTTCAGGGTGTGGATAAGTTTTTACCTGTTGATATGTACGTCCCTGGCTGCCCCCCCCGTCCCGATGCATTCCTGGAGGGACTCGTTCTTCTGAGGGAAGCTGTAGGAAAAGAGAAGAGACCGCTCAGCTGGGCAATCGGGTCACAAGGCGTAGAAAAGGTTCCAAAAATTTCAATGAAAGTGAAGAAAAGGAGTGAAAGAATGAAGATGACAACATTGAGGCCGCCTGACGAGGTTTAAGTAAAATCATCTTCTAATAGTATATATGGAAAACTCGCTGCAAAATACTCTGAAGAAAAGGTTTAATGAAGATAATTTCCGTTTTGAGGAAACCAGGGATGCAGTCCCTACAATGTGGATCAAGAGGGAGAACCTTACTGAAGTATTGAGCTTTCTTAAAAATGATATTGAATCGCCCTACAGGATGCTGTATGATCTTACAGCCATCGATGAGCGGACAAAGTCCCGCATCAATAAAACCCCCACAGATGATTTTACAGTTGTTTATCAGCTTTTATCGTTCGACCGGAATGAGGACATAAGGATTAAAGTTCCCCTGCTGGACGACGATCTTGTAATCCCCACAATAACCGGTCTTTGGCGAAATGCTGACTGGTATGAACGTGAAGTATACGACATGTTCGGGATAAAGTTTGAAGGCCATCCTCATTTACGCAGACTGCTTATGCCTCAAACCTGGGAAGGTCATCCCTTAAGGAAAGAACACCCGGCAAGGGCCACTGAGATGGGTCCTTTCCATCTACCGGAAGAAACAGCTCTATTTGAACAGGATGTGCTTCAGTTTAAACCTGAGGATTGGGGACTGGAACGTGAGGATGATGAAGACCAGTTTATGTTCCTCAACCTTGGTCCTCAACACCCCGGTACTCATGGAGTTTTACGTCTAGTTCTTCAGCTTGATGGAGAGGAAGTGCTCCACGTTGTGCCTGATATTGGTTATCATCATCGGGGCGCCGAGAAGATGGGGGAAAGACAATCCTGGCATACATATCTGCCTTACACAGATCGAGTAGATTATCTTGGCGGAGTGTTGAATAATCTTGCCTACGTTCTTGCCGTTGAGAAGCTGGCCGGTATTGATGTGCCTCCAAGAGCGCAGGTAATAAGAGTAATGATGTGTGAGCTTTTCAGAATAGCTTCCCATCTGGTTTGGTACGGAACTTTTGCACAGGACCTGGGAATGCTGTCGCCTGTATTTTATATGTTCAGCGATCGTGAGAAGATCTTTGATATAGTAGCTGCTGTATGCGGAGATCGGATGCACCCTAACTGGTTCAGGATAGGAGGAGTGGCGCAGGATCTTCCGAAAGGTTGGGAAAGACTTGTAAGTGATTTTATTAAATACCTGCCTCCCAGACTGAAAGACTACGACAATATGGTAATGAAGAATAGCATATTTAAGGCCAGAACAGTGGGGATAGGTGTTTACGATACTGAGGAAGCTATCGAATGGGGGATTACGGGTCCTGGTTTAAGAGCTACCGGAATGGATTGGGACTTCAGGAAAAAAAGACCCTACTCCAGCTATGATCAATTCGATTTTGATATACCTACAGGAAATAACGGCGATTGTTATGACAGAGCAGTGGTACGTGTGGAAGAGATGAGGCAGAGTCTTAGAATTATTGAACAGTGTATGAACAATATGCCGGAGGGTAACTACAAGTCCTTACATCCGCTTACAACTCCTCCTATAAAACAGAACACCATGCACGATATTGAAACGCTGATTACTCATTTTCTGAATGTCAGCTGGGGTCCTGTCATTCCTGAAGGAGAAGCCTTCGTAGGAATCGAAGCTTCCAAAGGAAATAACGGATATTACCTGGTGAGTAACGGTGATACCATACCTTACCGGGTACGTATTCGTACTCCTTCTTTTCCGCATATCCAGATGGTTTCTTATATCAGCCGAGGCTACACGGTTGCTGATGTACTATCGATACTCGGAAGTATAGATTTTGTTCTGGCAGATATAGATAGGTAAGTGAGAAGTTTATGATTGATGTTTTAATGGCTTGTTATCAAATGTATAGTCGAAGAGTTGAAGTTATCTTGTAATGATTTTGCTTATTAACAAGTAAATAAAGATGGACAGTCGATGTTAACAGAGGATGAAAAAAAAGAAATAGATCACCATCTGAAAGAATATCCCACAAAACGTGCGGGATGTATTGAAGCTTTGAAAGTGGTTCAGCAGAGGAAGCGTTGGATTTCGGACGAAAGTTTAAACGACATAGCCGATTACCTGGATATGACCGTACATGAACTTGACAGCGTTGCAACTTTCTATAACCTTGTATTCAGGAAGCCGGTAGGGAGGCACGTAATACTTTTATGCGACAGTATAAGCTGCTGGATACTTGGATATATGAATCTTTACGAACATCTGAATAAAACATTGGGAATATCATACGGTGAGACAACCGGGGATGACAGGTTCACGCTACTTCCGATTCCCTGTCTTGGAACTTGCGATCATGCTCCTGCTTTGATGATTGATAATGACCTTCACCGTGATCTCAGTCCTGATAAACTGGATGATATTCTAAAGAAATATGAATGAATGCAGAATGTAGCATAAAAAAAGAATATGGAAAAACCGTTAACCAGAAATATTGATGCTTTTGATACGCCGGTAAGTCTGAAGGACTATGAAAAGAGCGGCGGCTACCAGGGAGTTAAAAAAGTTTTGCAGATGAAACCTGAAGATGTTCAGAAGGTGGTAAAGGAGTCTAACCTTAAAGGAAGAGGCGGGGCAGGGTTTTCAACCGGAATGAAGTGGAGCTTTGTTCCTATGGGCGACGATTTTCCGCATAAATATTTATTATGTAATGCGGATGAGATGGAACCCGGTACATTCAAGGATCGCCTCCTGCTGGAAAATGATCCGCATCTTTTGATTGAAGGGATGGTACTTAGTGCGTATGCAATACAGGCAGATAAGGCCTATATATTTCTCCGGTGGGCCTATAAGAATGCCGCGGAGATAATTACAAATGCGATAAATGAGGCGTACAATGCCGGTTATCTCGGGACGCATATCCTCGGAAGCGATTATTCGCTGGATCTTTCACTGCACACAAGTGTAGGCCGGTATATGTGCGGTGAGGAAACAGGTTTGTTGAATGCCTTGGAGGGGAAAAGAGCTACACCCAGGGCGAAACCTCCTTATCCGCAGGTAAGTGGATTATTCGGCAAACCGTCAATTGTAAATAATGTTGAGACGCTGTGCTGTGTTCCGGGTATAGTTAATAATGGTGCTGAATGGTTCAAAAATCTTTGTCTTACCGATGAAGGAGGAACAAAGTTATATGGTGTAAGCGGCAGGGTAAAGAAACCCGGACTCTGGGAGCTGCCTCTTGGTACTACAATGAGAGAGATTATTGAGGATTATGCAGGAGGAATGAAAGACGGGTACAAATTTAAAGGTGCACTTCCAGGCGGCGCATCAACAGATTTTTTAATTGAAGAACATCTTGATGTAAAGATGGACTATTCGAACGTCCAGAAATATGGAAGCCGGCTCGGCACCGGGACTATCATAATACTTGATGATAAAACCTGTCCGGTAGGAATGGTTCATAACCTCGAACATTTCTTCGCCCAGGAATCCTGCGGATGGTGCACGCCCTGCAGGGAAGGTTTGCCATGGACGGAAAAAATACTGAAGGCGATCGATGATGGTGATGGAAGAATGGAAGACCTAGATCTGCTTGAGATGCATTCAAAGAGATTAGGTCCGGGAAATACATTCTGCGCACTGGCTCCGGGAGCTGTTGAACCTTTGCAGAGCGCACTTAAGTATTTCCGAAAAGATTTCGAAGAACACATACATAAAAAAACATGTCCCTGGAGTTAAATTGGCTTTAATAACAATAGATGGCAAAAAGCACGAAGTTGATGGAAAGCAGAATCTTCTGCACGTCTGTTTATCGTTAGGCTACAATCTTCCATACTTCTGCTGGCACCCGGCTATGGGTTCAGTTGGCGCCTGCAGGCAGTGTGCTGTTATAAAATACAAGGATGAAAATGATGAAAAGGGTAAGCTTGTTATGGCTTGTATGGAACCTGCTTCTGATGGGTCAATCATTTCGCTTAAGAATCCCGAAGCTGAAGGTTTCCGGGCTGAAGTTATCGAATGGCTGATGACGAACCATCCTCACGATTGCCCGGTCTGCGATGAAGGTGGGGAATGTCATCTACAGGATATGACCGTAATGACTGGTCATGATTACAGGCGGTTCAGGTTTAAGAAGAGAACTTATAGAAACCAGTATCTTGGTCCCTTTGTAAATCATGAAATGAACAGGTGCATCCAATGCTATCGCTGCGTAAGGTTCTACAGAAATTATGCGGACGGAAGGGATCTTGATGCATTCGCAGCTCATAATCACGTTTTCTTTGGAAGGGCGGAGGATGGTATTCTTGAAAATGAGTTCAGCGGCAACCTGGTTGAAGTTTGTCCTACCGGTGTCTTCACCGATAAAACCCTTAAGCAGCACTATACACGCAAATGGGATTTAACCACTGCCCCCTCTATCTGCGTCCATTGCAGTGTCGGCTGCAATACAATTGCCGGGGAAAGATATGGTAGTCTGAGACGAATCCTCAGCCGTTACAATAGTCAGGTTAACGGTTACTTTCTGTGTGACCGTGGCAGATTCGGGTATGAATTCGTTAACAGCAGTAAAAGAATAAAAAATGCTTCAATCAGGAAAGGAAAAGAGCTTCAATCTATTGATCTTGATACAGCTTTAACTCATATAAGTGAGCTGGTATCCGGAGACAATGAGGTTATTGGCATTGGCTCACCACGGGCATCGCTTGAAGCAAATTACCTGCTTATGAAATACGTAGGGAATAATAATTTTTATTCGGGTATTTCTCCTGAGCAGTACAGGCTTCAGAAAATTCAACTTGATATAATGAAAAGCGGTGCATTTCATTCGCCATCACTCAAAGATATTGAAGAATCAGATGTAGTGCTCATACTTGGCGAGGACATTACAAATACAGCGCCTATGCTTGCTCTATCTGTCAGGCAGGCTATTAAAAAAGCTCCTCCGGGTTTACTTGAAAAATTAAAAGTGCCTGAATGGCAGGATGCTGCTGTTCGCGAAGCTCTCCAGGAGGAAAAACTTCCTCTGTTTATTGCAGCCTCTTATTCTACGAAACTTGATGATGTATCCGCTTTATCAATTAACCTGGCACCTGCCGATGCCGCAAGGATTGGAAATGCAATAGCTTCACGTTTTGATAAAGCGGTAAAAGCACCGGATGAATTATCAGATAATGAAAACGAATTTGTAAATAGGGCCGCTGAGGCATTAAGTAGTGCTTCCAAGCCCCTTATTATTACTGGTACGGGTGCCTTATCTACAGATATAATTTATTCAGCCGTGAACGTTTCTAATTCGCTTCAGAAGCTGAATAAAAAGCTATCCCTTAGTTTTATTTTTCCCCATGCAAATAGTGCGGGTCTGATGCTGCTGAATGGAAAACCTCTTGATGAGATTGATGGTGAAAAAAGTAAAATCGTTATCAATCTTAAAAATGATCTAACCCGGCTTGAACACGAATTGTTCAGGAAAATAACCGGTAAATCCAAACTGGTAACGATTGACTGCCTGGAAAATGAAACTACAGAGATGTCTGATATCATTATTCCTTCAGGGACATTTGCAGAATCGGATGGTACGTTTATTAATAATGAGGGCAGGGCCCAGCGATATTACCAGGTATATAATCCTGATAATAAAGCGATACTGGAAAGCTGGAGGATTATAAACCGGCTTATTGCTTCAGCGACTCCGGAACTACCTGCTTCAACAGTTGAAGCCTCAGCATCTGGATCTAATGATGAGAGGTTAGAGAAGCAATTGAAGGATCAAAAATATGAGGGGGGAGACAAGCTTTCAAGAGTAGATGAGAGTAGAGAGCAGTCCGGAATAATTGAACCAGACTTTGAAGAAGTTCTCCAGGAGATAGCATCATCAATTCCCGAACTAAGAGAAATTACTACGATTACTCCGCCTCCGGGATTCAGGATTGTTGGGCAAAAGATCCCGCGTGAACCACACAGATTCAGCGGAAGAACGGCGATGCGGGCTGATCTTAACGTAAGCGAATCCAAACCTCCGGATGACCCTGATTCTCCTTTATCCTTTACAATGGAAGGATACAGAGGAGAACCGCCTTCATCTATGATACCCTTCTTCTGGTCACCAGGCTGGAACTCTGTTCAGTCGATAAATAAATACCAGATAGAAGTCGGGGGACCATTACACGGCGGTGATCCGGGAAGAAGGCTGTTCGAAAAGAAAGACTCTGTAAATCTGAAGTATTACGATATTGATCTGGATAAATTTGAAAGGAAAAATGAAGAATTCCTGGCTGTGCCTGTGTATCATATATTCGGGTCTGAGTATTTAAGCTCCGAGGCCCCGGCCGTTCAGCAACGAATCCCCGGACTATCTGTCTGGATGAATCCAGACGATGCTGCTGAGAAAGGAATTAAAAAGGATCAGACAGTTGAATTAATATCAGGCGATAAATCTTTCACACTTCCTGTAAATATTAAATTAAACTTTCCGAGAGGCATAGTGGGATTACCTGTTCTGCCTGGTAAAACAATTCCACTATCTAAAAGTGGAATAAAACCAATAATTAGATATAATGAATGGCTAAAAGTGAAGAGTAATGCTGACTGATATTATACTAAAAGTGGCGATAATACTAGGTATTTTGATAGTAATGCTATCAATAGCTGCCGGTCTAATCTGGCTTGAGCGCCGGATGCTGGCGCTTTACCAGGACCGTTACGGGCCCAACCGGGTGGGACCATTCGGGCTGCTTCAGGTATTGGCAGATACTCTAAAGATAATGATGAAAGAAGACTGGATACCCTCTTTTGCCGATAAAACTGTATTCGTTGGTGCTCCCACAATTGTTATGATTTCTGTCCTAATGACATTCGCAATAGTACCTTTCTCTCCTACTATATATGTAAGCGATATGAATGTAGGTATACTATTCTTCCTGGCAATGTCATCTCTGGGTGCATACAGTATTGTTCTGGCAGGTTGGTCATCGAATAATAAGTATGCGCTACTTGGAGCATTAAGAGGATCAGCGCAAATGATTACCTATGAAGTCTTTATGGGGCTTTCTTTAATGGGCATTGTAATTATGAATGGCACCTTTAGTTTAAGAGGAATAGTAGAAGCTCAGACAGATATATGGAATGTAATACCCCAATTCGTTGGATTTGTAATATTCCTCATCGCCGGTATAGCTGAAACACACCGGCTGCCTTTTGATATTCCAGAAGCGGAAAGCGAACTTATTGCCGGATTCCATTCAGAATATTCGGGGATGAAATTCGGAATGTTTTTCGTGGGTGAATATTTAGGCATAACATTAATTTCAGCACTAATAGTAACGTTTTACTTCGGAGGCTGGTTGGGTTTTGATTTTCTGCCTCCATATATCTGGTTCCTAATAAAAATGTTTGTCTTTATTTCATTCTTTATCCTGCTCCGGGCTTCTTTACCCAGACCAAGATATGATCAGTTGATGGAATATGGATGGAAAATCCTGCTCCCGCTAGTCTTATTAAACCTTCTGATAACCGGAGCAATAGTATTGGCAACTTAAATAATCGAAAGAAACTATGTTCAGCAACTTAAGATCAATATGGGAAGCATTTAAGCATGCGTTCACTCCTCCTGATACAATTCAGTATCCTGAGGAAAAACCTTACCTGCCTCCGAGATGGAGGGGAAGGATAATCCTATCGCGTGATCCTGACGGAGGTGAAAGATGTGTAGCATGTTATCTCTGTGCCGTTGCATGTCCCGTTGACTGCATATCACTTCAGTCAACTGAGGACGAAAACAACCGGAGATACCCGGAATTCTTCCGGATAAATTTTTCCAGGTGTATTTTTTGCGGATACTGTGAGGATGCCTGTCCCACTTATGCAATTCAATTAACACCCGATTTCGAAATGTCTGAATACGACAGGCAGAACCTGGTGTATGAAAAGGAGGATCTTCTTATTGAAGGTGAAGGGAAATACCATGGATATAATTATTACAGGGTGGCTGGATTAAAAATAGGCGGTAAGGATAAAGGCGAAGCAGAAAATGAAGAGAAGCCAATTGATATAAGGAGTCTTATTCCCTGATGGATATACTTTTTTATATATCTGCTGCAATAGCTGTAAGTTCATCGTTAATGGCTGTAACAAGAACAAATGCGGTGCATGGTCTTCTTTACCTGGTTGTATCGCTTCTTTCAGCAGCTTTCATATTTTATCTTTTTGGTGCGCCTTATATGGCTGCTCTTGAAATCATCATTTATGCAGGGGCTATTATGGTGCTTTTCATTTTCGTGGTTATGATGCTTAACCTGGGGAGGGATACTGAAGAGCAGGAGAGGAACTGGATGAAGCCAAAAATATGGAGAGGGCCTTCACTTTTGATAGCGGTACTTTTAGCAGAATTTATCATTATGCTCACTAATGGAGGAGGCTCATACTTTCAGCTAGCCAAAGTTAATCCACAGCAGGTAGGTACTTCACTTTTTACTACTTATATACTAGGTGTAGAATTGACAGCGATGATGCTTATGTCAGGTATTGTAGGCGCTTATCATATAGGACAGCAAAAGAAGAAAATGAGACACAGATACCTGGAGGCTAAGGATGAATAATGTACCTGTAATGGCAGGACTCCTTTTAACAGCAGTATTATTTATTATCGGGTTGACGGGACTGCTTGTAAGACGCAACCTTATCTTTATGTTAATGTCGATTGAGATAATGCTTAATGCCGCAGGAATGGCATTTATAGTTGCCGGATCCAAATGGATTCAGCCCGACGGACAGGTAATGTTTATTTTCATACTAGCAATGGCTGCGGCTGAAGTCGCCGTGGGACTTGCTTTAATTCTGCGGATCCATTATAAAACTAAATCACTTGACTCAGACTCATTAAACAAGATGAAAGATTAGGGAAATACTATCATGCTCGGCTGGTTATGGGTTATAGTTGCTTTACCACTGCTCGGCTTTCTGCTGCTGGCTCTTTTCGGTGCAAGAATAAGTAAAACGATTGCAGCGTTTATAGGAGTCGGCTCAGTCGGATTTTCAGCACTTATAACCATCCTTATCGGCATCTTTTACACGGCATCTGGTTCTGTTCACATATATGTTCAAAACCTATGGCAGTGGTTCGACGTAGCAGGATTTAGTCCGTCTATTTCATTTCATCTCGATTCACTTTCCATGGTTTTCATCTTCGTTATAACTTTTGTCGGTTTCCTCATCCATCTTTATTCTGCAGAATTTATGAAAGACGACGAAGGTTATTCCAGGTTCTTTGCTTATATGAATCTCTTTATAGCGTCAATGCTTATCCTTGTTCTGGCTGATAACCTTCTGCTTCTTTACCTAGGGTGGGAGGGCGTAGGCTTATGCAGCTACCTGCTTATAGGCTTCTGGTATAAAGACCCCGCCAACGGAGCAGCCGCCAGAAAAGCGTTTATTGTGACAAGGGTGGGGGATACGGCGATGGCAATCGGACTCTTCTACCTGGTGATGAATTTTAATACACTCAACATTAGTGATATTTTAGCTGCCGCACAGCAGCAATGGCCTTCAGGTTCGGTAATGGCTTTCACAGCTGCTATACTTCTGCTGGGAGGCGCACTAGGAAAATCTGCTCAGTTACCTCTGCAGACCTGGCTTCCTGATGCTATGGCCGGACCTTCTCCTGTAAGCGCATTAATCCATGCAGCCACAATGGTTACAGCAGGTGTTTACTTAATTGCAAGAATGAATATTTTATTCATTCTTTCTCCTCCTGTACAAACCATTGTTGCTGTAATTGGAACCTTAACACTTCTGCTGGCAGGATTTAGTGCTCTCACACAATATGACATCAAGAGGGTGTTAGCTTATTCTACCATAAGCCAGATCGGCTACATGTTCCTCGCATTAGGTGTTGGAGCATGGTCGGCTGCAATATTCCATTTTATGATCCATGCTTTCTTTAAAGCCCTGCTTTTTCTTGGAGCCGGAGCTGTTATTATTTCTTTACATCATGAACATAATATGTTTAAGATGGGGGGACTTCGAAAAGAGATGCCTGTTACTTTTTATACGTTCCTGATCGGTTCAGCTTCACTGGCAGCACTGCCGCTTATTACCGCAGGATTTTACAGCAAAGATGAAATTATATGGTTCAGCTGGTCGGCTTCAAACGGGAGTCCCTGGCTTTGGGCTGGTGCTGTAACAGGTGCGTTCATTACAGCTATTTATACGTTCAGGATGGTCTTTATTACTTTTTATGGAAGAACGCAGATGAAGCCGGATAAAAAACTTAGCGGGTTCATTAAGATACCTCTTATTGTGCTTGCTGTACTCTCGATAGCAGGCGGATTTTTACAAACTCCTTCAACTCTTGGCAACATAACAATATTTTCAAGCTTCGTAACCAGGACTCTTCCAGATGTGGTAACACATTCTTCAGAAGGACTCGAAATTCTCTTCCAGGTAATAACTGCACTACTTGCATTGACGGGAATATTTATAGCATACGTACTTTACATTAAGAGAAGACCCGAAGAACGGAACCGATCAAGTATTGCTAATTTCCTGCTATCAGGATGGCAATTTGACAGGTTATACGACAGGGTTTTTGTTCGTCCTATTGTCTGGATGGCTGAAATAGACAGGCACGACTTCATCGACTATTTCTACACACTAATAGCCTGGATAACAGGCTTAGGCTATAAGCTCCTTACACTTACACAGACAGGAAATCTGCGATGGTATGCAGCTGGACTGGCAATAGGAGCAATTTTAACAATATCTATAGTGTTATTATCGTGATACTCGTTTTCATCATAGTAATTTTATTTGCGGGCGGTCTTCTTTCCTGGCTTATTTCAAGAATAAGCGAGACAGGTTCGAGATGGACATCGCTGGTGTTTTTATCTGCATCCCTTGCTCTAGCTGTCTACCTCTGGCTGTCAGGAGGCGCATCGCTGGCCGTAAGTACCGGAAATCAATGGATTACCGAAGTTCAGTGGAAATGGATCCCTATGTTCGGTATAAGTCTGCATTTTGCTGCCGACGGATTAAGCATTCTCCTGATACTCCTTACACTTTTCCTGGGAATTATATCGGTCCTCATTTCCTGGAAAAGTATTACGAAAAGTGTAGGCTTCTATCATTTTAACCTGCTCTGGATTCTAGCAGGCATAACAGGTGTGTTTACTTCGCTGGATCTGTTTCTCTTTTATTCTTTCTGGGAGATAATGCTTATCCCAATGTATTTTCTAATCGGTATATGGGGACACGAGAACCGGGTTTATGCATCTTTTAAGTTCTTCATATTCACACAGGCAAGCGGACTCCTGATGTTTGTTGCCATTCTAGCTCTCTACTTTATTCACGGCAATAGTACGGGCACATATACGTTTGATTATACTGCACTACTGGGTACGCAGCTTTCATCGGCTGCAGGAATGTGGATTATGCTGGGATTCCTCATTGCCTTCATTGTAAAACTACCCGCATTTCCTTTCCATAACTGGCTGCCTGATGCCCATACAGAAGCTCCTACAGCAGGGAGTGTAATTCTGGCGGGTCTTCTTTTAAAAACAGGTGCCTACGGAATTCTTCGCTTTGTAATCCCTTTCTTTCCCGATGCAAGCAGGGCATTTGCGCCCGCAGCTATTATACTTGGAGTTGCTGGAATACTATATGGAGCAAAACTTGCTTTTGCACAGACGGATTTTAAACGCCTCGTTGCCTATACCAGCGTCAGCCATATGGGCTTTATACTTCTCGGCGCTTTTTCCTTTAACCAGTTTGCACTACAGGGAGTTATACTTCAAATGCTTACTCACGGAATAAGTACAGGTGCATTATTTATACTTGTTGGAGCAATACAGGACAGAATACACACTCGAGATCTAAACAGACTCGGAGGTTTATGGGATCAGGTTCCCGGAATGGGGGGAGTGGGATTAGTTTTCGCTATGGCATCGCTTGGTCTTCCGGCATTAGGAAATTTCGTTGCAGAATTCTTAATCCTTGTTGGTTCATTCCAGGCATCCGTGTTCTGGACTGTCATAGCCTCTTTAGGATTGGTCGCTTCAACTCTTTATTCTTTAAGGATACTCCAGAAAGTCTTTTTCGGAGAAAAAAAAGAAGAATGGAAAATCTCCGATTTTGATGGAAGAGAGATTTTCGTAATGGCAGCATTGATAATCACGATCGTGTGGATAGGTATTTACCCCGGCTCATTCCTTAATACTTCGAAAACATCTGTCGAAAGAATATTGAACCTGAACCGGGCTCCGGGATCTTATGAGGTATTTAAAGAAAATAATCAAAGCAGTGAAGGAGAGATGGAATTATTTAAGAATAAAAATCAGGCAGAACCACGATGAATGCACAGGATTTTTATGTACTTATCCCGCTTATAATATTAGCACTTGTCCCGGTTGTTATAATGTTTATCGTAGCCATTAGGCGCTTCCATGCTGTGGTAAACGCATTCTCACTATTAGCTTTAGCAGCTGCTTTTATTTCACTCTTTTACATACCAGGATATATGCCCCGCCAGGTTACTCCGCTTCTGATTATAGATCATTACACTTTGTTTTACTGGGGATTGATCTTCGCAGCTACCTTCTTCGTGGTACTTCTTTCATATAAATATTTAAAGGATAAGGCGCTTGAAAGTGAGGAGTATTATATACTTATATTTAACGCCGTACTTGGTTCCTCTGTAATAGCTGCAAGCAACCACTTTATTTCATTTTTCCTTGGACTGGAGTTATTAAGTATTTCATTATATGCACTGATAGCCTACCCGAAGTTCAGTGAAAAGCCGTTAGAAGCAGGCACCAAATACCTGATACTAGCCGCCGCTTCCTCAGCATTTCTGCTTTATGGGATGGCACTTGTATATTCGGATACCGGCTCCATGTATTTTCCCGGGATAGTGAAATCATTAACAACAGGAATTGAGATTACACCTTTCGCGCTTTTCGGTTTTGCTTTAATGTTTATCGGTATAGGTTTTAAACTTGCTATTGTTCCGTTCCATTTATGGACATCCGACGTATACCAGGGAGCTCCGGCACCAGTAACAGGATTCATTGCTACAGTTTCGAAAGGCGGGGTATTCGCATTCCTATTGAGATTATTTTATGATCTTAATCTATATAGTTTTCACCCCCTCGTAACAATCTTTGTGGTAATATCGATTGCATCCATGTTTACAGGCAACCTGCTTGCGCTTAGACAGCGGAACGTTAAAAGGATTCTGGCTTACTCATCCATTGCTCACCTCGGCTATCTTCTTATTGCATTCCTGGCAGCCGGTGAAATGGGAGTTAATGCATCAACCTTCTACCTGGTTGCTTATTTCATTACGACGCTTGGTGCGTTTGGAATAGTTACGATATTATCTACCAAAGACAGGGAAGCTGAGGATATTGACGATTACCGGGGACTTTACCAAACAAAACCCGTAACGGCCGCCATTTTTACTGCTATGCTATTTTCACTGGCAGGAATTCCATTAACCGCAGGATTTATAGGAAAGTATTATATCCTGCTTTCAGGTGTAAATATGAATATGTGGCTGCTGGTAATTTGTCTTATTATTAACAGTGTAATAGGACTTTATTACTACCTCAGGATCATCGTTTCAATGTATTCAAAAACTAATCCGACTGAAGGTCGTTCATTTCCTGGCATTACACTTGGAAGCGGCTTTGCTCTGGGTGTTTTAACAATATTGCTTGTCTGGTTTGGAGTTGCACCGGCAGGAATACTTGAACTAATCAAATCACTTGTAGCCGGTTTAAGTTGATCCAAATTTAGAATAATTTTGAGGATGCGAAAAATTTCTGGTTTTATAGTCGTACCTGTTTCATTATTAATTACTGTATTTTCAACAATAATCGCTTTTCCGCAAAAGGAAAAGGGAGAACATAAAATGGAAATAGAAATACAATCGCGTTCGTTCGGTGAAGGAGAAAGCATTCCTTCAAAGTTTACCTGTGAGGGTGAAAATGTTTCTCCTCAATTGAGCTGGAACTGCAGTGTTGAAGGTGTAAAAACATTCGTTCTGATTGTTGAAGACCCGGATGCTTCAAGCGGGAACTTTACACACTGGTTAGTATATAATATACCTGCAGAAGTAAATTCATTAATGGAAAATTCTACACCCACAAAGAATATAAGAGATGAAATTCTCATGGGAACAAATGATACCGGAAGGATAGGCTACAGAGGTCCCTGTCCTCCTTCAGGAACTCATCGATACTTTTTCAGGATATACGGCCTGGATACGGCTATCCATCTTGATTCAGGGGCAACCAAAAAAGATATTATGAAAAAGATGGAAGGGCATATTATTGCCCGCGGTGAACTAATGGGTACGTACCGTAAAAATAAATAATTTAGACGGTATAATTATACGGGTAACGTATTTCTAGGATCCTCAAGGATCTCAGGTGTACTTTTTATGTAATGAACCAGCTGGTTTATTACAAATTCTTTTTCATCTATTATTGCCTTAACAACGTCACCTATTGATATTAGCCCTGTTAGTTTTTCATTCTCAAATACAGGAAGGTGGCGTATTCTCTTTTCTATCATTAATGCCATACATTCATCAACCTGTCTGTCATAGTCAACATAAATTACTTTTTCTGACATAATTTCGCTTACAAGGGCGTCTCTCGACGACTTACCCTCCAGGGCAACTTTCCTTGCGTAATCCCTTTCAGACATTATCCCAACAACCGAACCATGTTCCATCACCAATACCGCACCAATTTTTTTTTCCGCCATCAGTTTTAGAGCTTCAAAGATTGTATCATCCGGTGAAACTGAATAGATATCATAGCCTTTGTTCGATAGAATTTCTCTAACAGTCCTCATAAGATAGTCCTTTCTCGTTTAATGAATGACGGGAAGTTTATCTGATAATAGACAAATTTCATTTAAGAAGCACTATAATTATCAATAATGAGTGATTTTTATTTATAGGTATGACTTGTCTCAATCCTGATATCTGTGAACCAGATTTTGGTTTTATTATTATAGCCGTAATGCTCGGTTGCTATAGTAATACCATCGAATTGCCTGTTCTGCTCCCAGGTAAAAACACGCTGTTTATCCTTATCTCCACCCGGGAGATAAATCCATTCCCGTATCATATTATCCTGACTCAGGAATAATTTATAAACATCATTCGGTGTATACCCGGTATTGTTTTTATAAGTCACAATCAATTCGGTTCCTGATTCATCACTTATTGGAAATTGTTTCTTTCCGGCGATTGTAATATCCAGGTCTGTATCCCAAACAAGGTGAAACGGAAAAAGCAGCCAGTACTGATCATTAATAAACTTCGAATCAATGAATTTAATCACCTCGTCGCTGGTATCCATCATATGCCTGTTATACGTATACTCAACACTCTTTTCATTTATATCAGGTCCGTTGTAAATAACCTTCCCGGTTTTTGGTTCCCATACCCAGCTTCTTTTAACATTCAAACCGTCATTACGGATATTGAAGGTAAAACCGATAGACTGAATATCAGAAAATGAATTGATGCCGTACTTTCCGGCAACCCATTTAGGAAGGGAATTTTCTCCCGTTTTTCCCTGAGGAAAAGAATCGGCACAAACAGAAACAATTATTAAAAAAGTAAGCATTAGTATATGCGATGATAAACCGGAAATCTTTTTAGGCGAAGACATTTTTGGATGTAAAAAACAGAGCATCGGACCCTCATTTTATGAAACGATATAGGGGGCAAGCGTATAAATATAAATTAGACCCTTTCTATATATAAGATTTTATCCTTTATCACGCAACTTCCATGAGAACAAGATCTCTTAACCGGTTTATTTGAAAAATAGTCCGGAATGAAGAACCGGTCCACCCGGTTGCAGTTCTTACCTCGTTTGTCTGGTACTTATATCGTGTGAGCAGCGTATTCAGAGCGTATTTAATGCGTATTCATAACGTTTTCAGAGCGTTTTCAAGAGCCTTTTACATTGGGGGTAAAAGGTTCATACGCCGCGCTGTGGGGTAATATGTTCCGGTAGGATGTATTTCTATTAACATTACATCGTGTTGCGGCTAATATGTTCCGGCAGGATGTATTTCTATTAACGTTACGCCACGCTGCGGTTAAATAAAAAAAATGATACCCTAAACTACCAGCCGTCCGGAAAGTAAATAATATGGTTATAATTCAATCTTTTTATTTATTTTTCATACTACCGCTTCTTATTTATATTAAGAGAAGATTATGTTCAAGAAAATATTTATAATCATATTTATGGCCGCTTTAATAAAAAATACGTTCGCTGATTTTCAATTTGCGGGAAATATTATTTCAGCAGAAAAATTTGATGATAGGGTTGAATTTAAGCTAAGCAATGCGTTGTTCAACCTCTATGTTATGAATGAAAACATCATTCGTTTCAGGTTTACAAATAAAGAAGAATTCTCAAAAGCTCCTTCTTATGCTGTTATAAGTCATCCCTCGGGTAATTTCTCCTATAGCGAGAATACAGATTACTACGATATCTCAACGAAAGAACTGATTGTGAGGGTTTCAAAATCCCCGTGCAGGGTGAGCATTTATGATAAAAATATGAACCTTTTGAATGAAGATGAAAAAAGTTTCGGAGTATCATTTGATGCGGATGAGGTCAGGTGTTTTAAAACTCTGTTTGAGGATGAACTTTTTTATGGACTGGGGGAAAAAACAGGAAGTCTTAAAAAAAACGGCGGGCAGTGGACCATGTGGAATTCGGATACACCGGATTATACAGAAAAACAGGACCCCCTTTATCAATCAATTCCATTCTTCATCGGCATAAGGGACCACAAAGCCTACGGAATATTCTTCGATAACTCCTACCGGTCATATTTTAATATGGGCGCAAGCAATAACAGGTTTTACTGGTTCGGTGCTGACAAAGGGGAACTTGATTACTATTTTATTAAAGGACCCGAAGTTAAAAAAGTAATTTCTCTTTATACTATGCTGACAGGAAGGATGGAAATGCCTCCGATGTGGGCGCTTGGTTATCAGCAGAGCAAATGGAGTTATTACCCCGAATCTATTGTTAACACGCTTGCCCAGACGTTCCGCGATAAAAATATCCCTTGTGATGTTATCTACCTGGATATCCATTATATGAACGGTTACAGAGTATTTACGTGGAATGATGAAAGGTTCCCCGAGCCTAAAAAAATGCTTGATGATCTGCAATCTAAAGGTTTTAAGGTTATAACTATTATTGACCCGGGTGTAAAAGCAGATACAATTGGTTATGAAACCGCACGAGAGGGTCTGCAGGAGGATCTTTTCGTAAAATATCCTGACGGCGTAGTTTACCAGGGAGAGGTATGGCCGGGCTGGGCTTATTTTCCTGATTTCACAAAAAAAGAAACCCGCGAATGGTGGGGAAAGAAGAACGCAGATCTTATGAAACAGGGTGTTGCCGGGATATGGAATGATATGAATGAACCGTCTGCATGGGGGCAGGCAATACCTGACCTGCTGCAGTTTGATGATAATGGATTCGGAGCAACGTATAAAAAAATTCACAATGTTTATGCCCTGGAGATGGCCAAAGCAACTTTTGATGGAATAAAAAACAACCTTCCAGGTAACCGTCCCTTCATTCTTACCCGTGCAGGCTTTGCCGGTATACAACGTTATGCAGCAGTATGGACCGGCGACAATGCAGCCAGTGAGGCCCATCTGAAACTTGCGTGCACTATGGTGCAGGGATTAAGTCTTAGCGGTGTTCCTTTCTGCGGCAGCGATGTGGGAGGTTTCTTCGGTTCGCCTTCACAAAGGCTGTATACCCGGTGGATGGAACTGGGTGCGTTCACGCCTTTCTACAGGGGACATACGATAATTAATACCCGCGACCAGGAGCCGTGGGCATTCGGTGAAGAGGTTGAAAGATGGGTTAGGAATGTGATGGATCTACGCTACCAGCTGCTCCCATTTTTTTACACTGAATTCTACAACGCGCATAAAACAGGTATTCCCATTGTCCGTTCGATGTTCCTTAATTACCAGGATGACGACGAGTGCTATACCAATGAAGCACAGTATCAATATATGATTGGAGAAAATCTGCTGGTAGCACCGGTGCTCTCAGAGTATGAAAATTCAAAGAAGGTTTACCTCCCGGAAGGGAAGTGGCTCGGATGGTGGGATAATAAAGTATATGACGGCGGACAATGGATACTTACAGAAGCCCCGATCGACAGGATCCCGCTGTTTATAAAGGAAGGCGGAGTGATTCCTATGGGTCCGAAAAAAGAATATATTGGTGAACATGATAAGGCTGGTGAATTGACATCTCAAAATATTCCCATGGAAAGAGTCAATATATGAGTTCTACCAGGATGATGGGAAGAGTCTGAATTACCAGGAGGGAGAGTACCTGGTGACAAGAGTAACGGTAAAAAATGATGCAATTCTTGATATAAACTTAGTAAAAAAAGAAGGTGATTTTCTCCCGGCAACGGTATCATACCTTTTTAATATTTACCGGACCGGTCCTGTTAAAAGTGTAATAATTAACGGCACGGAGTTGAAACCTTTCACCAGCAAAGATTACTTA
The DNA here is from genome assembly GCA_963800255.1 of uncultured Ignavibacteria bacterium. Lineage (GTDB taxonomy): Bacteria > Bacteroidota > Ignavibacteria > Ignavibacteriales > Ignavibacteriaceae > DATFVA01. Next base: position 43,085 of record CAWDAK010000009.1, read on the forward strand.
CAAAGTAATGAATCAGGTTATGAGTTTGATCCTGAAAATAAAACGCTAATGATTAAATACCTTTCACAGGGTAATGACAAAAATCAGATGGACAATAATAATGTCCCGAGAATTGATATCAGCGTTGATTAGATTAATTTAACCGACTGTTTTGGGCTTTTTCATCCACTGGTCGCAGTAACCATTAGGGTTAATAGGTCCCTTAACAAGCTCACACGTACCACAAGGCCCGCGGCCTGCAGGCGGTCTCCAGTGGAGGCAGTTAGTGCAATATTCATCCTCGTTCGGAGTTTGACCTGTATAGTTAAACTGTTTCCGTGTGGCAAGTTCAGCATCAGAAAGGCTGCTTACATCGCTGCATGGATCGTTAGCATTAGTCTGCTGTTCTCCATTTTCTTTTTCCTCAGGTTTTTTCTCACCGCCGCCGCAAGCTGCTAAAAATGTACTTCCACCCAGCAGCACCGTTCCGGAAAAGAACAGATTCTTAAGAAAGATTTTACGGGATAATTTTCTCATGGTAACCTCAGGTTTGTTGCCACAAAATTATTTAATCGTACTTGGAGAAATCTTGCCGTATTTCACAACAGGTTAAGTTTAAATCAATTACCGGTTTGAGAAGGTACGGGAGAATAAGGAGGTAAACTCCAGACATTCACATATTCTGATTCGGCAGACCAGATACAACTCAGGGACTCTTGTTGGGAACCGCGGATGACTGCGGGTCTGTATTTTTTTTTCGTAACCAGGATTCAAAATGTAAATTCTCAGATCATTGACTAAGGGTGAAAGTATTCTCTGCAATAATTGATTTGTTAAAATAAACCCTGCAGATATACTTACCAGGTCTTCTTTTCTTCGAGACAGAAGTAGATAAAAGTTCAGAAATCCTGGTTTGTCCAAATTTAAAATTTTTGGAATAGAACGATTTTCCTTCTGGAGAAATCCATTCAATTTTTATTTCAGATTTGCCTGGTTTTTCCCGGTTATCTGCAATATTTACCACGGCGTAAATACTTCCTTTTTCCTCTACCGTAAAATTATCTGAAATTCCGTAAGCTTTCTTTGTTTTTTTACCCACTTTACTGCAGAACTTCAACTCAGCCTTAATCCCTTTTACCTGTACGGACTTCTGAAGCTTTTCCGTTTCAGGAATGAGCTTGAATGACTTTTCACCGATGAGTTTATTATAAAGAAAAACTTTCAGTGTATAATTACCAGGTTTTCGAGATTTGGGATTTGAAGAAACTGCACTGTTTAAATCCAAAGAAGTATCGTAAGGAGATAACTTAAAGCTCTTGCTATAAAATGGTTTCCCATCTTCACCACACCAGGCAATTTCACCGGCAAATTCTTTCCTGGCGTAAAATTCCTTGTTAATAAGTTTTATCCCGGAATAAACCTTCCCGTTGTTTTTTATTTCGAATACGGTGGCGGTATCCTTAACTATTAGATTATCCCTGTCATAGCCACTGCCCAATACTATCGAAGCTGAAACTGGATGAGCATAGTTTGCAGGGAATACAACCGCTGAATCAGCATTATAATTAACAAGTTTAAAGTTTTTTTCAGCAACCAGCTCTCTGAACAAATAAACCCTGAATTTATATTCACCGGCTTTTCTTCTATCCGGAGGGATTGAGATCGCGCTGTTTATTTCAGCTAACGGGTCTACTGCATTTACGTCTTCTCTTTTCATAAAAAAGGAATTTCCATCGGGATCAATCCAGTCGGCATGAACCATTACATTACTACCCGGATGTAGTTCACGGTGCAATATTTTTACAGAAGCGTATACTTTCGATTTATCACCGATTGTAAAAATATTGGTAATCAGCGGCCGTCCTTCATCATCCGAACCTTTATAAAGTAATACTTCAGCATCTATGTCTATCGTATCTTTTGGTGAATAAGAGATATCACCATACTCATTATTAACGTCAGGATCCAGCCTGGAAGAACAATCCATCAGCAATAAAATGCACAACGCAGTTATGAGAACCAATCCCCCGGTTTTAATATCCAAAACAATCTTATCTTTCATAATTACTCAGATCATCTTGATGATTACATTTGAACTTCTCTGCTTTACCTTCCAGAACCATGCTGAAAGGAAAAGCATAATAGTAAGCAATATTGCAGCTCCCATTAATGTTTCAGTAAGATCTCCTATCCTGTAAAACAAGTTTATCCGTTTGGAAATTATGCCGAGCAAAGCTATATGCATGCAATAAAAAAACAGAGGCACCTTACCCACGATACCTATTGCATCAAAAACCTTGGGGATATATTTGTAAAAAGCAATAAAGAAGGCCACTCCTGTTACCACACTCGCAAAAAACCAGATATTGAAATAAAGACTGGGAGGATATTTCTGGTCAAGAAAAAAAGAATAAGAACCGAATTCAGAGAAGGGGAAAATGTTGCCGTAGCCGCGGAACATTCTTATCCCTATCGCGGCCGTAAATGCTATCAATGCAATGCCGAGACTGTACAATATCTTTTCCTTATCGGTTTTCCAGGCATTAAGCCAGCCGGGTGCCATAACAGAACCCAAAACCGCAACCGCGAACCATGGAATAACGGGGTACTTATTGAATTCGCCGGCATCTATGAATGTTTGCATCACTGCCATTTGCCAGGTATTAGACGGATCATAATGAATCTGCAGAAGGAAAGGATGAATCAGAAGTATGGCTATGCCTATACCCAGTCTGTACTGCCATTTAAACTGTATAATAAACGTCAGCAGAATCATCGACATCCCTATTGAGGAAATTATTCCAAGGTGGAAAGGATCGAATCTCTCAAAGCCGCTCCACGATGAATTAACCCAGGTCATTTGCAGCAGCACCAGAAACAGACCTCGTTTAATCAGGTCCCATCTTGTTTTACCATCCGCTATGCCTTTTTGTCTTCTTTTCTGAAAAGTATACCAGATCATTGTGCCATTCATCATCAGGAAACCCGGGGCACAGAGATAAGAGGAATAACGTAGTAAAAATTGTCCCCACGACGAGAAAAGCGGATCAGCAGGGTCAAGGTACTTCCATATTGAATTAAGATAATAGGAACTATGGTCTAGGAGCATCAGGATTACGATGAATCCCCTGAACTGGTCGACAAATTCAAAGCGTTTGGCTTTAGCAGTTATTTTTTCTGATTTATTATCCATATTTAATTATTGCTCTCACCGGGAGTATGAAAAGATGTTACTATTCCAAAGATGACAATTCACAACACCTAGGGAATAGAAATTATTATTAATCCTTCCTCCTCATCGGCTACGTATATATAATGATCGTCAGCGGTGATGCCTTTTGCATAAGAGGTCTGAACTGTTCCAATCCTGAACGGATCTGAAGGGATTTGAAACATCTATTATCTGAAGTCCCCTCAGTTCAGTAGCTGCAAACAACTTACCCGATTTGTAGAATACTTCCTTAGCATAACCTCCTGTATCAAATTTCCCCGCAAGTTTAATATTAAGCGAATCTGAGTAATCAATTATTGCTACTCCGCCTTTACCAGCAGCTATGTAAGCAAAGGGTTGATCAGGATTTATGCATACATTCTCGGCATAGCCGTCGGTATCAACAACCTTAATAAGGGGATAACTGCCTGATCCTGTCTGTAATTCAGAAATGTTGTAGAATGCCAGTCCCATCTCACCAATAGCTACAAGTGCATAATTACTATCAGACGTACAAGCTACACCCTGAGCATAGCCTGGGGATTCTAATTGACTTCGGGGGTCGGGGTAGTGCGGATTACTGATCTCAGCAATCCATATCCCTTCTTCACTTACGGCAGTTAACAGAAAATTTTTATATATACAAAAATCCTTACCTGGTTTTATTGTCCTGTTGTTGAATGCGACGGATGGATTGTAAGGATCAGCTACATCAATGATGGTAATTCCGAATGCTCCGGAAGCTATGTAAACTGTTGTATCGTACAGAGTTAATTTAGAGGAATATCCCCGGCATCCACTGGTGAGATGAGAAATCTGAACCGGAGATGAATGGTCTGCTGAGCTTATGATTTCCAGTCCTCCTTCACCCTCGGCTATATAGACAAGGCTATCCTTTACTGCCACATCCTGAGCATAAGCAGCAGTTTTATATTTACCTACTATTTTATATCCTCCGTCTCCCCCCAAAACCGACTCAGGATCATTTGGGGTTCCGCAGCCTGCAGTTAACAGAATGCCAGCAATGATAACTATGGTAATATATTTAATCATTATTATTTCCTCAGAATTTAAAAATTTATACTGTAGCTTATTTTTAGTCCGGCCTGGTATTGATCATAGCTCTTCTCATCAGAAATATATTCTGCATTAATAGCAGCGGGTGTTCCTGTCTTTCTTGTCGTCAACGAATAAAAAGCAGAAACATCAGTATTTCCGGGAAAGGTAATGCTGTACTCAAAGTTCAGGTCCAGAACCCTATCATGCCTCCCGGCATGAATCGGATCAATTTCGTAGAAACGGTTTGTGGTAAAGAACGTTCTCTCATAATTCACATCAACACTGATTGAATTCTTCATCCTTAATACCTTAGGGAGTTTGTATGAAAAACCGGCGAAATAATCGTGACTGTAATTATCTGCATCAACATCATCCGATGAGGTTTTTGTTTCACCCGGTCCATCATAACCCTTAGCAACAGACTTATAATATTTGTATCCTGCATCCACACTTAGATTTTCTGTGAGGGATTGAAATATCCGGATTCCCAGCATATAATCATCACTGTCATATTCCGTATTGTTCTTATCCAGGAAATACCTGTAATATGAAGCATATAAGCGCACCCTGGTCTTCTTAAAAAAATAATGCTGAACCCAGAAGCTGAAATCATCCTTGGTGAACTCATAGGGCTGAAAAGTAACAGGTGTATAACCGTAAACAGCAATCCAGTCCTCGTCTCTAAAATGCCTTACATAGAAATTCGGGATATAAGAATAGGATAACATAAAACTTGAATTAGAATAGAAATACTGACGCCAGCCGATACTCAACCTGAACCAATCCTTTACATTGTTGAAAGAATACCTGCTATAGCCGGCATCAAAAGAGAAAATGGTATTAAGTTTTTTAATAAACGTGTTCTCGTATGAAAGTCCTCCTGAGTACTGCACCACCAAATCATCATACCTGTTTACCTGAAACCGGCCCTCATCTTCACGGTTCAGAAATCGCTGAATATACTTGTCGGAGTATTTAAGAATGTTGCTATCGTAATAAGGACTAACAGAAAGATCCGCCTGCCAGTGATTCACCTTCTTATCAGGATTTCCTTCACCAGAGGAGAGTGATGACGGTAAAAGGATTATCATAATCAGAAAAATGAGCAGCACGCCGGACTGCGGCCTGCGGGTAAATATATATCTCATATATCACTCTTCAAGTTTTACATCTTTTTTAGGAAACAGCACCCTTCCAAGGATTGTACTTTTATCTTTATCGAGCGGTACGATGGTATAATTATGCCGTCCCGAAGGAACATCTATATAAAATTCACACGCTTTTCCCGGGACAAGCTTATTGTTCTTCCTGTAAGTTGTCACTTCAGAATATATACTGCTTAATAAGTATGTATGAATTAATGACTGATCTTCTTTGACCTGTACCCTATAGTCGATTCTGCCCTTCATGGTATAGTGATTTTCAAAACGGGTAAGGATACGCAGAGTAGTAGGACCATTAATTCCGATATTCAAAGGCTTTTTCTGTGAAAAGCGGTAGTAATGCACAATGTTTTCGTTTGTCGTTAAATCAACCGGTTCATTCGGCTGTGAAGGGGAGATCATCACCCACCTGGTTTTTTGAGCCTTAGATTTTTTGAATAAATACTTTATTAAAAAAGCATTATTCGTGCTGGCGGAATTGAATTCAAGCGAATGTTCACCAGGGCCAAGTTCAATTTCAAGTACCTTCATACCACCGGGTTTACCTGATATCCCTTTTCCAATTGATGCTTTTCCTGATGCTGCTACGGAATAATATTCCTGCCTGAACGGATCACCCCCATCTATCTGGTACACTATTGAATAATCTCCGGCAGTATCACCGGATTTCAGGATGATCCTTGTAATGGCCTTAAGTTTACCCGGGCCTTTTACCAGGAGGTAGGAAGGGTTTTCTTTCGAGACAGAATAGTATGTGGCGCTTCGTCCTGATTCTCTTACGACAATTTTATTGCCAGGTTTTAGAGGCTTAAGCGTCCGTGACTGTGATAAGCCGGCAGGGACAAATATCATGGAGAAAAAAAACAATATTCCTATGAGGCAGACAGATCTCATATTAAAACTCAGTTAATTCATGATGTTTATGTGCAGGATTTTCAGTTGGATTCGTGTTATCACTAAACTCGGTTCCCAATTTGTGCCGTTTTTTTTCTAGCACGAGTATTGTAATAATGCAGATTGAAAGGATCACTGTGATAATTGCCGTCAATGTTATGTCATAACGCTTCTGAATAAAAATTTCACCTTCACCAGGAAGAGGCAGGGGAGAGGGACTAACAGGAAGACCGTACTTTCCGGCAAGATTTGTTATGTTCAGAAGATGTATGAATGGAATCTTGTCCTCTGACATTCTTATAAGTACACCTTTGATCGGGAAATTTTTCATAGGCAGGGGAGCAGAATAACCCCCGGGAATAAACTGATAGTTTTCCGTTGAACCGATACTGGCGATACCACCGCCCACATTTATAAAAAGTTTTATAGGTCCGGCTGAAAGTTCATTATAAATTTTTAGTCTTTTCGCTATGCTGCTCTCCAGGTATTCTTCATTTATAAGTTCAATACCATTACGATGGATGGCCGAAAGGATAAGTTCCCGACCTTCAGGACTAAGCCCCCGGCCTCTGTCGAGTCCTCCTCCGAATGATGCCGCAACAGATTTATTTCCAAACACTCCAGCGTCATACAATGTTTTTTCCATATCAAGCCAAGTAAAGTAGGGATCGTTCGCCCCCCAATTTGAAGCGCCTACTGAAGATATTATAACCGGTTTAAGTTTCAGAGTCTTTATCGCAGCATGCACTGCTATGTTAAGCGCCGGGAACGACCCTGTGAACGATACCGCCACAGCGTCATCTTTTTTAAGTTTGGCTTCTTTCAACATCTCCACCACAATAGCCGCGAAGTTAGGATTCAGGGAAGTGAGCTTCGCTTCTATGTAGCCTCGGTCAGTAGTGATCGGGGTTATATCCTGTCCGACCAGGGCCGTTTTATTCGGGTCATTAACTGCATCGATGAATATCCCTCGCTTCAGCCTTTTTTCTTTAAGAATTTCCTGGGCGTGTTCAGCTAGTTTTGATGCCTGCAGCTTTTCCTCGTAGTACTCACGTTTATAATCGATCTTACTATTCTCTATGATAAATAGCCCTGCAAGAGATATAAAAGACAGTAAACCCAGGACCCATACCGATCCGGCTTTAAAGTTTTTCACCTTAATGTTTTCAGGATGCACCATCATGCCGGAAAAAGCTCCCCGTTAAAAATTATTATTACTATTAATCGCACAAGCACCGAGGTTATAAAAAGTACACTTAGAGTCTTATAAATTCCCTGCTTACCGAACCAGTGTGCGATTAGTCCGGGCACAACCCATCCCACAGCCTCCAGCTGAACCAGATTTCCTGATACATCAAAAGTAAGGAACTCGCGTGAGATATTTGCAAGCAGGCAACCAACAAGCAGGCAGAGTACCATCTGCCTTCGCCCATATAGAAAGGCAAAATTCCCGACAATTTTTATTACAAGGTAAGTTGAAAAGCTGACGATAATAATTCCTGCCAGGCGGTCCGGCTGGGAAAGATGCAGGGCTATATAGCCAGGTACAACGATACCTCCTGCAGCAAGTCCGAATACTTCATAAGAAAGGAGACTGAATATTAACCCCAGCGTAATAGCGAGTTCAACCATAAACAAGACTCCTTTGTTCAAATAGTTGAACAACCGGCGCACCAAGACCTCCCATATTGCCGATAGCAAGTACTGAGGTTTCTTTACCGGCTGCGGTAATTATAGCATTAAAAATACTTTCCGGGTCAGTCCATCCCAGGTTAAGGATCTTTGTATGAGGTACACCGGCAGCAGCGCAGAGGTTTTCAACCATATCAGTAGACTGACCAATCAGCACAAGGTAATCCAGAATATTGTTAAGCTTTTCACCTGTCATTGCAGAAAGCTGCTTAGCGCGGTCAAGCCGATCCTGCCTTGTATTCAGCAAAATTATCTTAGTTCCTGAGAATTTCTTTTCCTTCAGAAGATTCTCCACTATCATCATAGTTGACTGAGGATCGTTAGCAGCAAAAGCATTATAAAAGCGAATTATCTTTTCCCCGTAATCAAGTGTATGAACCTTAAGTACGCCTGCATCAGGTTTCGCTTTATACATCCCCTGAAGCGCTATTTTCCGGTCTATCCCGAGATGAGCACAAACATCCAGAGCGAGAGATACATTCTCCTTATGTTCCATGTAGTTGAAATATTTCATATCCTCATCGGTAACCAACGAGGGATCAGCATAATGAAGGGTGCATTTCTTTTTATCTGCAATAGATTGAAGAACCGGTAAAACGACATTTTCAGATGTAAAACAATGCTGGCCTGAAGGAATCGTTTTGCCAAGAACAGAAGCTATTTCAGGTAAGGAATACCCCATAATCTCTACATGATCAAGCCGAACATTCGTAATAATACCGATGGTTGCATGAATCATCTTCTTCTCGGTAATTTCCTGGTACTGGGGTTGAAGAGCCATACATTCAACTACTAGTGCACGGGCCTTTCGTTCAGCAGCCAGTTTAACAACTGAGAGCTGTTCTATGATGTTAGCACCGGTTTTCCTGTATACAATAGTTTCAGTACCATCCTCTAAAACAAGGCGGGGGTAAGTCCCTGTAACTTTGGTAATTGTCCGTAGTCCTGATTGTGAAAGTGCAGCGCCTATCAATCTAGTAACGCTTGATTTACCGCGGGTTCCATTCACGTGGATCCTTATCGGGATAGAATAAACCCGCTTCTGGTGAATTACGAATTCAACAGCGCCGTAAATGCAGGATGCAATAAAAAGAATGAGAAGGATAATAAGCACGTACACGGTTTACTGTCCCTCCCCGCATTTACAATTCTTCAGTTCAATCAACCAATAACCTGCTCCCCGCATATACCTTAACCTCCTACCTGATAAACAGCATCTTTTTGACAAGGGTGAAATTTCCTGCAGTTAGTCTGTAGAAATAGACCCCGGAGCTTACTTTTATTCCGTGATCGTTTGTACCATTCCAAATCTTTTCATATGTACCAGCGGGGAGGTAATCATCGCATAAAACCTTTACCAACTGACCGTCAATGCGGTATATTTTTAGTGATGTCTGTCCACCTTCAGGCAGAGCATAACGGATATGCGTTGCAGGGTTAAAGGGGTTCGGATAATTCTGTTCAAGTATATAATGATCCGGTATCATATTCTTAACCCCTGGTTCCTGTACTGACACGATTTCAGGCGAATTTGTAGTAAATTTAATTGCTAGCTGCGGCTGGATAGGTGTAGCTGTAGGATCATAGCTTTCATCAAAAAGATATGTTAATCCATCCGTTTCAGCTGCATTCTCAATACCTACAGTGCAGCTTCCGGGTTCTTCAACCACCTGGTACTGCATTATTATCTCACCGTCGCCGGTTGCAGTTGGATAGGCTGCAGGATCCCTGAGAATTACTTCAAAGGTTTCTTTGTTTGTGTAATCGTCCGCATGTCCTACCTGTAGCCAGCTTATAATAAACTGGTGATTTGCAGGATCTGATAAATAAAATATTTTACCTGTCTCAGCAGAATTAGTAGAGAAGAGATCATCCCAGAATACTGCAGTCATATTATTTATATCGTCAGGATTTGGGAGAATACGGTTTTCATGGTTCAGCTGCGTACCACTTCCAAATGCAATCCACCCATCACTGCTTATCCTTACCTGAGTATAATTATTACCATAATATTTAAAAGAAAAAGGGAGGCTGACAGGGACCGTAAAATCGCTGGCATTAAGGGGACGTGTAACCTGTGTGCCCGAAGCAGTTAAGTCGACCCAATCGAAAACAGGCATTTGGTTCCAAAGTGTATCGTCGGACGAATAAGCATAATAGCCATACAGATCAGGGCCCGTAGGATCAGATTGTGCTGGTGCAGCAACCGGGATGACAAATGATTCCGTGGAGGAATAGGGATAATATCCGTCCTGGGTCATTAAGAATAATGTATACGAGGCTTCGGAATTAAGAGGACAGTTCGCGCTTACTTTAACTTTAAACCTGTCTGCCTGGTTAATCCTTGAACTATCCTGCATAATTGTGCCGAACGTACCAATAGAATCAAGTACCGTAATGTACTGGTCGCTGCATCTAAGTATTCCTTTAACTTCGGAAGCAGCATCATCGCCGTAATTTTTTACGTTAATAGCTAGATCTACTGTTTCGCCAGGATCCATCCTGTGATTATATAAGACGTTTCCACTATCAGCTACTGAATATTCAATATATTTAAGAATGCAGCCATGCACCAGCTGCATAGAATAATAGCTCCAGATATTTGTAGTACTTTCTATCTTTAATTTAAATGGAATAACAAATCCAATAGGACAATCAGGGTGTACATAAAAGCTGAACGGTTCACCCTGTACAGAATCGCCCGGAGAAATATCGCCAAAACTTATAGTATCTGATGATGTTACTTCCACAAAATCGATGGAATCGGGAATCTGGAGTACAGCCATTATACCGCGAGATTCTACATTCCCCCAATTCTTCAGGGTGAAAGAAATTGTGCAATTCTCGTTGGGATTTATTAATCCATCTTCATTTCCATCAAGATCATCAATTACGGGGTTAGTAAGCGGAGCAATATTTTCTTCAGCAGGGATCGTCTGTATTGTTCCTTCGAAAGGGTAAACCGCCTGTCCACAAACTGTTATTGACAGCTGTGTAAGTTCATTTACGGTTACATCAAGCAGAGCAGTACCGGAAAGATCCGTGTATGCAACACCGGAATAATTTTCCCCCGTAATACATACCCTGGCATTATAAACAGGGGAGACTGAGTTATTAACCGTAACCTCCACCTGGCTGTAGCCCATTGGTATTGAATCCGGATAATTAACTGTAACGTTTTGTGGAACATCCTTCCATATATGAAGACTGGGATCTCCCAGGGCACAGTATATTTTAAAATGATATTCAATATAAGGATCGGTAGTGCCTATAGTTTCATACATATTCAGCTTCCCACGAACAAGTGCTTCACCCGGGGTTTCAATACCCCACAGGAACATACCTTTATATATACCCTGATCGATCAAATTGTTGTATGCAGTGTGGGTGTTGGAAGTTGGTCCCAAAAAGGCACACGCTCCGCGCGGAGCAGCAGGCGTGCCCAATTCAAGCCATTCCTCGCCGAAGCACTGACCACCATTAAACATCGCAACCCCGCAGCCTATACTGGTTACGAAGGCAAGTTTTTGTCCATTGCTTAAACCTGACACATCAGAAGTACTAAAGTAATAACAGCTGGCATGCCATCCATCGCTCCAGCCTTCCCCCCTGTAATTCAGGTAGCCTATACCAGCGTTAATATCGGCCAGAACATCAGACAGGTTCATTGAACATCCGCCGGACCAGTTTCCATCGCTCATCAGAGTATCAACTTCGTAACCATGATCCTGCAAAATTGAGGCGGCCATGCGTTTTGTCTGCACCTGTGAAGCATAGGCATTATTGGAACAAACCGTAGCACGTTTATACCAACCGGTTTCCGCGATATAAGGATAACGTTCATAGTTCATTGCTTTATTCACAAGTACCTGCAGGGTATAATCGTTCTGGTTGGTAAACCTGCCTATGAACATTTCCGGGATATAATCATTGCCTTCAAGCTCTACAAAGAAGTCTTCATTAACAAAATTCCAGCCGTCAAGCGTTACGAACTTAACGGGTGCAGTTCCCTGGTCGCCTACTATAAGTACATGAGTAGGAGGTACTGCCCAGTTTTCATAGGCGGAAAGGATATGTGCCTTTATAATATCAGGATTACTCTGATTAGCACCTATATCGCTGAATTTCGTGATAGTAATCCTTACGCCGCTTTTCCTTTTCCAATCAGCAAATGTTTGAAACGTAGGAACAAATGCGTCCGGCATTATACATAACATATGCTCCTCACCATTTTCCAATCCGAGGTAATCCCGCTGAAGTACTTCGCCGTAATTAAAAAGAAAACTCCTGTAGAGCTTACCGAATGAATGAGGAATGGGATGATGAGGTGTTGTTTTTGGGTTTAATCCGTTTCCGGAGATATACCGGATCCTGACAGTAATTGATGAAACAACAGACAGTTCATGTTTTTCCGGTGAGTATTTTATAGGGAAGATAGAAATTCGAGCGATCCTGAAATCCCTGAAGATAGCCGGATCTTCAGCCATCACGGAAACTGAGGGATACAAAGTTCTGGAATTAAAGTAAACCGGGTTCTCCAGATAATCAGTTTCAGGTTTCCCTTCTATCCAGCTTTCCCTTGCGGGAGGAATATTTATTCCTTCGAATGTCTGTGCGGGACCGGTTTCAAGGACTTCGACCTCAATACTTCCATTATCAGGAATTGCAAGTACCTTTGCGATGTATGGAATTTGGGGTGCACCAGGTTCTGATATGATTGCTTCATCACCAATGCTAATGTTGTGGTAGACTTTCGCTCCGGAATTAAATTCCCGGATCAAAAAACCCGGAAGGTCAACTTTGATTATGGTTTCGGAAGGAGTGTCGGTTATTAACCGCACTTCAGCCTTTGAACCCGGAAAGGATGACTTATTAAGCGCCATCCATTGTGCTTTGCTTAAAGTACTAACGTACAGAACTAATAAAACAAGAATGAAACAATATTTCCTCATCTCTTCTCTCCCCGGAAAAAACCTGGAATTACTGGCAGGTATGTTTAATAGTGTGACAATTATTACAATTATAAAAAGAACTTCTTAAAAAATATATCAAATATTTGCGAGACACAACAATATTTGCTATTAAAATATATTCCTGGATATACCGGGGGAACATTTCGAATTTTCTATGCATCGAAGAAAATCTGTTATATTAGTGTAACGAGTTGCGGCATAATCGTGCATCAGACCAGAGAAAGGCTAAATAATTTAATTTTTAATTATTGATTAAAATATTATCTTTGGTACCTAAAATTTGAGGTTATTTCAGCTATGGAGAGGTGGGTGAGTGGCTGAAACCAACGGTTTGCTAAACCGTCATATTGGGAAACTGGTATCGCGGGTTCGAATCCCGCCCTCTCCGCAATAAGAATTACCCTGGTGAAAACCGGGGTTTTTTTATGATCTTACAATTTTCATTTTCGTGCGGGCAAACACAGAAAAAATCAGAGCAGGTAAAAATTTTAAATGATTTGCATGTATTTTTAGAAATTGTGCATGCGTATTTTTTATCGATTACCTGTAAATGTGTAATGAATATTCCGAAAAACCAGCTTAACGATTCATCCGGAACTGCTGATCATAGTACATCTGCCTGGACGCCTCTCTCAGAATCTCTCTTCCGATGGCTGTGGATAGCCACTGTGGTTTCAAATATCGGTACCTGGATGGAAAACGTAGGTGAAGGCTGGCTTATGACTACACTTTCCCCTTCGCCATTGCTGGTTGCCCTGGTACAGGTTGCCACTACACTGCCTATGTTCCTTCTGGCTCTGCCTGCCGGTTCACTTGCTGATATATTTGACAGGAGGAAAATACTTCTGATATCTCAAATCTGGATGATGACTGCAGTGACATTCCTGGCGGTATTTACTTCTGTGGATATAATGACACCCTGGCTTCTATTAATATTGACTTTTATTCTGGGGCTAGGTGCTGCTATAAATGCTCCTGCCTGGAGATCTATTACACCTGATATTATTTCGAAAGAAAATTTATCTAAAGCTATTGTTCTGAATGGATTGGGTGTCAACGGTTCAAGAATAATCGGTCCTGCCCTGGGAGGTTTTATAATAGCTGCCCTGGGTACAAACTGGGTCTTCATTCTAAACGCAGTTTCTTTCATCGGGGTAATTTTTGTCCTGTATAAATGGGATAATAACCCTGAACACTCTGAACTTCCGGCCGAACATTTTCTGCAGGCTATTCTTAAAGGGATAAAATATGTTAGACATTCCAAAGTTATGGATGTTACACTTACCCATGCAGTTTCCTTCTTTCCGTTCTCAAGTGCTATGTTTGCATTACTTCCGCTTGTAGCAAGAAAGGAACTGGGATTAGATTCAGGAGGCTACGGAGTTATGCTGGGATTTCTGGGAATGGGAGCCGTAACAGGAGCGATACTTCTACCCCGGGTTCAGAAAAAGTTTACGCTTCATCAGACAGTAATGTACGGTCAGTTATTTATGGCTACACTAATACTGATTCTCGGTCTTTCCGGGAACCGGTTCATAGCATTTGCTGCGATGTTTATCGGGGGACTCGGCTGGATCGCAGTACTCTCCAACCTTCAGACGGTTGTGCTAAATTATGTTCCTGGCTGGGTTAGGTCGAGGGTTATGTCTGTATACCTGCTGACATTTTTTGCCGCCCAGTCTATCGGCAGTTTTTTGTGGGGGCTAGTCGCCGACCATACATCTATATCATCAGCCCTCCTTGCGGCAGCCGGAGGTTTATTCCTTTCAGCCCTTCTCACCTGGAGAAAGAAGCTTCCCAGCGGTAAACCTATTGATTTTTCACCTACTATATTTGCACCTGTACAAAGTTTTGCTGAACAGATCAGCTATGAAGACGGACCAGTTATAGTAAGCACCGAGTACATTATTGATCCTGACAGGTTAAAAGAATTTACCGATCATATGGAAAGGATACGGAGAGCCAGATTGAGAGCAGGGGCGTATTCATGGTACCTTGCAAAAGACCTTAACCGTCCCGAACGGCAGCTTGAGGTGTTTATGGTTAATTCATGGCTCGAATTTCTGCGGCAGCGTGAGAGGACGACTGTTTTCGATAAAAAATTGCAGCAGGAAGCGGATGATTTCCAGGTTGGAGAAGAACCACCTTTCACGAGCTATTACCTAAGTGAACTCGGATAAGTAGAGTTAGTTATTATTTCTTAAGCTGTTTATCTGAAAGAAGAAAACTTCCTATAAGGCCGATAACCATTCCGAAAGGGCAAAGGAAAACTGCAAGGAAGAAAAAAAATGCTCTTATATCCTCAAGGATCGAGTCACGACTATATTCTCCCAATAGGTTATTCAGCATAATACTTATCATAGTTATTCCAAACGAGATAACCGTTAACAATACATACGATCCTGCTCTTACCCATTTATGAAAAAGCGCAAGAACGAAAATAATCGTCCCCAGGTAGCTTAACAATATCCCATATGGCGTTGCCGGGGAGGTAATTTGTGAGGACAATAAAACTGCGGCGATGCTTGCGCTGATGAATAAGAAAGTTTTTCTATGATCGAAAAGAGGAAACATATTAAATTTCTGTTGATATAACGTACTATTAATATTTGTTAAAGGCAACTATAGGCTGATGTACTTTGTGCTTTGATTGTGAAACTAATAAATAATATTATTTATAACTGTAGATGGGGTGTTAAATGAGGAATTAATTTACAGTCCTGCCTTAACTATGGATTTTTTTGAAGTTTTCGTATTCAGGGATCCTTATAATTGAGCCTTCAAGTTCAACAAGGCCTTTCTTATGCAGCGAATGCAGTACACGAGAAACAGTCTCCCTCGAGGTTCCTGCCATATTTGCTATCTCATGCTGAAAAGGAAGATTTAATTCAACTAATCCATGTTTTCGTACACCGGAAATTTCTGCAAGCTGAATTACTGCATTTATTATTTTGTCCTTCGCCTTATTAAGAGAAAGGGACTTTATCTTGTCATCAGCCGCTCTAAGTCTTTTTATAACTTCATCAAGAAGTGAAGCCATAATTCCCGGACGGGTTTGAATAAGCTGATGGAATTCATCTCTTCCTATAAAAATAACTTCGGTATTCTCTGTTGCGATAACATTGGCGCTCGGCGGCTGTCCATCCAGGAGCGACATCTCTCCGAAATAATCAAATTCATTAAGGATTGCCAGGATAATTTCATTTCCTTTTGAATCATTGCGCGTTACTTTCACAGAACCTTTTGTGATAATAAAAAGACCGCTGCTTTCCTCACTGGATTCATCAAGTATTACCATATTTTTCTGAAATCTTCTGATGATACCTGCATTTTCGATTACTTTTAGATCTTCATCTCCAAGTTCGAAAAATATTGGTACATACCTTAATGAAATTTTTGAATCAACCATTTTTGCCTTGCTGGAATAAATCTTAATAGAAAGTAAACTTCACCGTTGACTTATACTGTGATGCAAGAATATTATGGAAAGTTAATCACATCTTATAGAGTTATCTCAGGGAAAGTCATTCTTTATGAGAAGTGCTAAATCAGGTAAGCGCGTTGGTTGAGGATGAAGAAGTTTTAAGTAATTTCTGCAACGAGAGGAGCAGCTTATTATCAGCCAGAGGTTTTGAAATATAATCACAACCGGGGTCATCCGGAAAAACCAATTCGGAAAGTTTCAGGTCTTTTAATAAAAAAATAACCGGAACATTGAACTTTGACCGGATCTGGTGGATTGAATCTACCAGGTTATTGCGGTCCCCGACATCTGTATCAGCAATGATCAGGTCAGGCGGAGATACATTTACGACTTCTCTCATCATATTCGCACATGTGGAGAATACTTTAAGGTTGTTGACTCCTGCTCCCATAAGAACTTTCCGAATATCGGAAGCAGTAATGCCATCGTCAAGTGCTAAAAATACCGATTTATTTTGCATAGTTGCCTCATTATGGAAAAGAAGCACTTAAAACGGAATAGGTTTATTTAAGAGGATTGAAAAATAACACTTTTTATTTTGTTGAATAGTAAGGAATAAAAAACTGAAATACAATATTAAAATATCATTTTTGGATAGGGTAGTAGAAAAAAACTTATTGATTTACAATAATTCCAAAAATTTCAGTGATAATAATCAGTGTATATTTCAAAAATTTATTTTACAATTCGGCTGTAAACATGAGGATTATTATGCTTAAGATACAATCGGTAAAAACCACGGGTGACTTTAGTCCATTTGTATTTGAGAACGCAGAGAAAAAGAACATTATAGATATTGAATCAGAGCGCTGTGTAATCGCTTCAGTAGTCCTAAATGAGCCTGATTTAAAATGCAGCATTCAAAAAGAGCATGATAAAACATTTGTAGAATGACTTTGCCAAATTCTTTCTATGCTTTTAATCACAGAAAAGAATAATATTTTAGACTAAATAACACATAAAGGTACATTTCATTTTAAAACTTTTCCGTTTTTAATTCTTTTATGGATAACATACCTCTTAACACAACTGACAGTAGCCTTAAAGAAAAAATAAAGGAAGCATACAGAAAATACAGCCCGGCTCTTGATAATTTAATGGAAGGCTGTGCCATTCTGGATAATGACTGGTATTACCTCTATGTGAATAAAGTTAATGCTGATCATGCTCAAAGTACTCCAGCAGGAATGCTGGGCCGCAATATATTTGAAGTTGTACCGGGTGTAGAGGGTACTGATTTTTTCAGTGCCTACAAAATTACTATGGAAGAGAGAATCCCCCAGAAATTTGAAAACAGCTTTACATTTGCTGATGGAAATACAGTCTGGTACCAGGTTCGCTCATTCCCGGTATCTGAAGGAATTATTGTTCAATCCTTAAATATAACTTCACAGAAGCAGGTTGAGAACGATCTTAACAACAGGGAGGAGATGTTTAAAACCCTTGCTGATAATATTTCACAGCTTGCCTGGATGGCGGATGAAGACGGTTCATTATTCTGGTATAACAAAAGATGGTATGAATACACAGGTACAACATTTGAGGATGTTAAAGGATGGGGCTGGAAATCAGTACATCACCCCGATCATGTTAACCGTGTAGAAAACAAATTCATAGAATACATTAAAAGAGGAGAGATCTGGGAAGACACCTTTCCCCTGAGGAGGACAGACGGGGAATTCAGATGGTTTCTCTCCCGGGCACAGCCTGTTAGAAATAATGAGGGGAAGATATTACGCTGGTTCGGGACTAATACCGACATTACAGAAAGGAAAATGGCCGAGAGCAACCTTAAAGAGGCCTATAGAAGAATTGAAAATCAACTGACGGAAAAGGAAGTTCTGCTGAAAGAACTTCATCATAGAACAAAAAACAATATGCAGATTATTTCCTCATTGCTGGGATTAAAAGCTGAAGTGGTTCAGGAGCCAGGTTTCAGGGAAATTATAAAGGATATTAAAACCAGAATACGCTCAATGGCTCTTGTGCATGAAAAACTATATAAATCAGGCAGTCTCTCCAGAATCAACCTGGGCGAATACATAAAAGAACTTGCAACTCTGATATCTGAAGGGTATATAAATGAAAATTCGCGGATCAGCGTCAATCTCAGTATTGAGGATTCAGGGATACTGATTGACAAAGCTATACCCGTAGGATTAATTATAACGGAGCTTGTTACCAATTCTTTTAAGCATGCATTTCCAGGAAAACAACAAGGTGAAATAACTATTCAACTCCAGAAAGATAATGGTAATTTTGTACTGATGATCCAGGATAACGGAATAGGTTTTAACCCTGAAAAGGAAATACAGGATGGTAAACTAGGGCTGCAGTTGTTCAAGGGTATAGCCGAGGGTCAGCTTGATGCAAAAATAGACCTGGATAATTCAGAGGGAGTGAAATGGACATTGACTTTTCCAAACGACCGTGGAAAAGCGAGGATTTGATAACCGCTCTATAGAATATCTCTGATTAACTGTTCAAGCAGGGTTTCATCAAGTGGTTTCTTTACTATGCCGGCAGGATGTAATTCTTTGGCGCGGCGTAAATTTTCGGGATCAGAAAATGCTGATACAAATATAAAAGGGACGTTAAGCTCATTAAGTCTTTTACCAATCTCAATCCCCGAAACCATATCAGCCAGTTTAATATCAAGCAGAGCAAAGAGGGGATTTCCATTGTGCAGAAACTGAATAGCCTCTTCTCCGCGGGTAAAAATACGCGATTCAGAGTAGCCGTTTCTTTTAAGTATGGTCTTTAGTTCAAGTGCAATTATAAGCTGGTCTTCGGCAATTAGAATCATTTTCAGTAGGTGAAATATTAAGATGTGATATTAAGAAATATTTTTCATTAAAAGAAATAAAAAAAATTACTGAATTTGCCCCCCAGCCTTCCTATAGATCATTATGAGACAGATACACATAATAAAAACCCGATATTCCGGGACGAAATATCGGGCTTCATCAAGAGAGTTAAAAAAGATATAATCAAAAATATAAAAATTGTTCAAGAATCAAAAGCAGAGTTTAATAAATAAAAAGCCTCCGTTAATTAAAACGGAGGCAGCAATTATCACTCACCAATTAACTTTCTCATCGTAACGCCTGCTAATATAATCAAACGTCGACAACTTGAAGTGATTTACGGCAAGGTTATTCTCAACGTTATATGCTGGAATTTTTTTTAATGTAATTATAAACGGGTAGTCATAAAATATTCAGGGTTTATTTTTTTATTTTTTCACCCATTTTAATTTGACATTTGGTTCTATAAAAAATTATTTTTACTAATTTTTGACAAAATAAATTATTTTTATTAAAATTGCGTTGTGTGATCAATTAAAAGAAGTGGACCAAAAGGGAGATTTCGAAAAAGATTTATAAGGGAATGCTGAATTTTGTGGAAAATAATAAATCTTAATGGAGTTAACATATCATATTATCAATAATTGACTTTAGATTTCATTAAGGCTGGTCTATACTTATTCCGTATAGCTAAATTACCCGGTTTTTACCGTTAAAATTTTCGGGATTTAAAAGGCCCTGATATGGTGTCAAAGTATTTCACAATATTTTCTGTATTTATCATTGGATCTTTTGGTTCATAAGTAGAACCCGGGCCGATACAATCCGGAAATATTGGGCACTTTGAGGGGCCCTTATTTTTCGATACTTTTATTTAATTGGCTTATAACTAAAGCCCTTAAATTATGATCATAAATTATTATTCACATCTATTAACTGTAAGCAGTCCTGTATCCACAGACAGCTGCAGCAACTCACCAACAATACACACTATAACAATTATTCAGGAGGAGCCTTGAAGATAAACTTGCACAAGTTTACTGAGTTCACTTTCCTCTTGTCACTGCTGCTTATCTCGAATTCAGGATTTGCACAGAATGACAAAGCACAGAATAAAAATATTAATAATGTTATAAAAGAATCTGCTCTCATGGTTTATATTGATGAGGACTTTTCTGGAACGACGGGTACTACACCGCCTCCGGGCTGGACTCAAAATGTAATTGAAGGAGTACAGGGAGTGGATTTATGGCATTTCGATAATCCCGGTTCAAGGATTTTCAATTTTCCTGTATCCTCACCCGCGGCTATTTTCGACAGCTATAAGATTTCAAATAACAATTTGCCTGAAAATACGGCACTTGAATCTCCCGGCTTTACTATTGGAGGAGGAGCCGCGGTTATCCTTGAACTGGATCATTTTTTCAATGCGATTGGAGGTGGGGAAATCTTTATCGAAGCGTTTAATGGAAATTCCTGGGTGTCGATATTTAGTTCAACTGCAACTTCCCCGAATCCTCAGCATTTAACCTTTGATATTACTCCGCAAGTCTCCGGCGTGACTGATGCTAAGGTTCGATTCAGATGGGCCAGTACAGATGGAATGTATTGGATTATTGATAATATAACGGTATATAGTGCAGATCCTCCTCCTGATCCTGCAATTCCTGTTTCTCCCGCTGATGGTGCTCTTGATGTGGATATAAACAGCGGATTATCCTGGGAATCAGTAAATGGTGCAGTTCCTACGGGGTATAGGCTGTATTTTGGAACAGATGGAGGCGGGGTCAATATTCCAACCAACATCGAAAATAATACAGACTTGCAGTTTGCTGAGGAATACATGCCTGATGCCCCTTTCGTATACAACACTACGTACTACTGGATGGTAATTCCTTATAATGCATCCGGAGATGCACAAGGGGTTCCAATATGGTCCTTCACTGCAATGGAGGATCCCCCGGTAACTGCATACCCGTATTTAGAAGACTTTGAAGGAGCTTTTCCGCCGCAGTATTACATCCGGTATACAGGAATATTAGAAGATCCGATTACAGTAAATGCAACAAATTCCGGGTGGGAACACGGCGATTGGCGGAATTCCAGCTCGCCAGTTAATAGAGCTGCCAAACTTAATATTTCGGGCAACTCATTAAATAACTGGTTTATGACAACATTAGCTGACCTCGGACAAGGAACGGACTACCAGTTAGAATTTGACCTGGCGCTCAATGCTGCAGGTACTTCCGATCCGCCGGAACCGGGAGGAATAGATGACAGATTCGTAGTGATTATATCAACGGATTCGGGTAAAACCTGGTTGGAATCAAATATACTTAAGGAATGGAATAACACCGGGTCACAATATGTATATGACGAAATAAGTTCACTTGGTGAACATATCGTTATAGATTTATCAGCTTATTCGGGAATGATTCAGCTGGGATTCTATGGAGAGTCCTCCTTAACAAATGCAGATAATGATCTGATGATCGATAACCTGGAAATAAAAAAGATTATTATACCTCCAGTTTCTTCGATAAATCCTCCTGGCTTGGACTTCGGGAATGTAGGTGTCGGGAATTCAAGAACACTCCAGGCAGAGGTAGGTAATACCGGCGACGAGGATTTAATTATAAGTAATATAGTTTCTTCTTCAGGGGAATTTACATTTACACCTTCTGCATTCCCTATCATAATAACAGCAGGAGGCAGCCAGACAATAAATATTACTTTCACGCCCTCCGGAACCGGGACATTTACATCCTCTCTCATTTTTACTCATAATGGGATTGGGTCACCCATCGCATACGAAATTCAGGGTACCGGTTCGGATGAAGGCCCAACATTCGTCGCATCGCCTGGTTCCTTGAATTACGGTCTTGTGAAAATAAATGAGAATAAAAATTTAACCGTAAAAGTCAGCAACACCGGGCTTCTGAATGAACTCGAGATATCATCTGTATATATACCTGATTCAGGCTTCACTGTCATTCCGACTTCAGCTAATATTCCTGCCGGCGGAAACCAGATATTCACTATAACATTCTCTCCGGCTTCAGCTGCAGTATATTCGGGAAACCTTATTTTTGCTTCGAATGATCCCTCATCCCCGGATACTATACCTCTTACAGGTAAAGGAGTAGAGGAAAGTGGTTTATCTTTCCAGAGGGATACTGTATACCAGCTGGATGACGACGTTTATACATCTGCAGTTCAGTTGAAAGGTCTTGATCCGCTCGGTGAAAAAGTTCAAGCTATGCAGTTCAGATTAAAAATTAATAAGTCTGCTGATGATAATACAATACTCACCTTCATAAATATTAAAAAAGGTCCTGGCACGGCAGCTGAAAGCTGGGTACTGGAATACAACCTTTTCAGGGGACCAATTACCGCGAACGGTGCTTCTTTAGATTCGGTATACGTCTTACTTTATAATCTTGAGCAGGACGGAGGTCTGGATCCATCTGTAGATTACAACGACCTTTTATCTATTGAATACAGGATCGCAAATCTGCCTGCATTAAGTGATACCGTTAAATCTTCTCTCGTCATTTCCAATGCTTCAGCAACAACAAGCAGCGGTTATCCCGTAGATATAACTTCAGTCGCTAACATAATGTCCGTTATGGCTGTTAACCGTGTTTCGTCCAGAGGTGATGTTAACGGTGACGGATATATTGACATTCTTGATTTAATAATGATTGTTGATCATATCATCGGAAAGGATTCGCTTTCAGGAGAGTATTTCAAACGGGCTGATGTTTCACCGTGGATACAAGGTATGCAGGAACCTGAACCTGATGGGATAGTAAATGTTCAGGATCTTTCACTGATTCAGAATATAATTCTTACCGGATTTTATCCAAATAATAATCCTATAAAGAAAACCGCATCAGGTACAATACCAAAGATAGCAGGCAATGCTGATGCTAAAATTAAGGCATATCTTACCGGTGAAGGAATAACATTATATCTAAATAGTGAAGTTGAAATAAGAGGGGCACAGGTTGAATTTGGAAATATAAAAAAACCTGCCGTATTTCCTTCTGTAATTACTGATTTGGGAAAAGGGTATTTTGTCTTTTCAGATTCCTCTTTTAGAAGTCTCCTGTATGACAGACTCGCTGACCAAACGATAAAAAAGGGAGAACATTTTCTGGCTGACATTCCTTTCAGGATAACTAATCCACTTGATGTAGTACCAGGAAGAGTGGTGTTGGTTGATGCAGACCGGCACCGCATGGAAAATGTTGAAGTTGAAGTATTATATGAAAATGCTCCCGACTTACCGCTTGATTATGTATTGTCACAGAATTTTCCTAATCCCTTTAATCCCTCTACATCAATACAGTTCCAGGTTCCCAGTTCATGTTATGTAACATTGAGAGTTTACAATATGCTTGGTGAGGAAGTAAGAACTCTATTCGCCAGACAGGTTCTGCGTGGAATGTATCAAGTAGAATGGGATGGTTCTAATAATATGGGCAGCAGGCTTAGTTCGGGCACATATATTTATCGCCTGACAGCCAAAGGAGAAGGACAGAATGAATTTATTAAAGTCAGAAAAATGATTTTATTAAAATGAGCCTATGGACCTGATTTAGAAGGGAGGTGATAAAATATAAGAAGATGAAAATTTAATTAAAATACATCCTAAGATGGTAATAAACCCGGCAAACCTCTTCCGGGTTTATAATGCTTGAAATATGATTAAGAGGGCAGGCGGAAGAATACTTTTGTAAGCACCGTCTGCCCTTATGAATGTTATTATTAATATTTTATTGATTCTAGGTCACCTCTCAAGCTGGAAATAAACGAGGTTCAATCCAGCTTCATTTGATTTATACGCAAAGTCAGGCTCTAACTCAAAATACCTAACATATCTCATACAGCGATGTGCCATAGAGTATCGGTACAATTCGGAAGGCTGCGGGTCAGAATAAGGAGTCCCCGGGAAGTTTGCTTGTCTTGCCTATATCGCTTAATTTTAATTATTAAATTATAATTTGTAACTGAGGAATTAATGGCAAGGTTTCCGGGTGTGGATTACTATAATATTGTATCTCTATTGTCTGAAGAGGAAGTTATGATCAGGGATACAGTACGTGATTTTGTTTCTAATGAAGTGATACCGATAATTGAAGAGTATAACCGAAGATCAGAATTCCCAATGCAGCTTATATCCAAAATGGGAGAGCTTGGTTTATTCGGTTCAAACCTGCCGCAGCAATATGGCTGTACAGGAATGAATAACGTTGCATATGGACTCGTTATGCAGGAACTTGAAAGGGGTGACAGCGGTCTCCGCAGTTTTGTTTCTGTTCAGAGTGCACTTGTTATGTACCCCATCTTTTCTTTCGGAAGTGTGGAACAAAAGGATTACTGGCTACCTCTCCTTGCGCGGGGTGAAAAGGTAGGCTGTTTTGGACTAACAGAACCGGATTATGGTTCCAACCCGGGGGGTATGGTTACCAGGGCTGAAAAAACTGAAGGGGGCTTCAGGTTGAATGGCGCAAAAATGTGGATTACAAACGGAACTATCGCAGATGTTGCAGTTGTGTGGGCGAAGCTTGATGGTGTTGTTAGAGGTTTCCTTGTTGAGAAATCTTTTGATGGGTTCACCGCTCCGGAAATGAAGGGAAAACATTCACTTAAAGCCTCAGTTACATCAGAGCTCATATTTGATAATGTTTTTATACCTGAAAAAAATATTCTCCCGGGAACGTCGGGATTAAAAAATGCACTTATGTGTCTGAACCAGGCAAGGTACGGTATTGCCTGGGGAGTTGTTGGTTCAATGATGGCCTGCTATGATGCCGCCCTAAATTATGCAAAATCAAGGGTGCAGTTCAGTAAACCAATAGCTGCCTACCAGATAACACAGGAAAAACTGGTTTATATGCTTACAGAGATTACAAAAGCCCAGCTTCTAAACCTTCAGCTTGGCAGGATGAAAGACAGCGGGACGATGAAGCATACGCAGGTTTCCCTGGCCAAACGAAATAACTGTGAGAAAGCCCTTGACATTGCTCGTATCTCAAGAGAAATATTCGGGGCAAACGGCATACTTGACGAATACCCGGTAATGAGACATGCCGCAAACCTGGAATCGGTTAAAACATACGAGGGAACACACGAAATGCATACTTTGATCCTCGGCGAAGATATAACCGGTTACCCGGCATACGATTAACAAACAACAGGAATAATTTATGAAGCAGAACGAAATAGTAATTAAGGAAGGTTTAACTTTTGATGATGTTCTCCTGATTCCGGGGAAATCTTCTATCCTTCCACGGGAAGTGGACCTGAGAACTTTTCTTACTCCTGATATAGAATTAAACATTCCAATAATTTCGGCCGCTATGGATACCGTCACTGAATCTGCTCTTGCTATCGCCCTAGCACGGGAAGGAGGGATGGGCATTCTGCATAAAAATATGTCAATTGAAGATCAAAGTACAGAAGTTGACAGGGTTAAAAGATCCGAAAGCGGGATGATCCAGAACCCGGTTACTCTTAGTCCGGATAAAACTATAGGCGACGCCCTCGATATAATGAAAAAATATCGTATTTCAGGTATTCCTATTGTAACCGATGGCGGTATACTTGTAGGGATACTGACGAACCGTGATCTGCGATTCGAACCCAATCGAAAAGCCATTGTTAAAGATCTGATGACAAAGGAAAATCTGATTACAGCACCCGTAGGTACTACACTTGAAAAGGCCGAAAAACTGCTTCAAAGACATAAGATTGAGAAGCTGTTGGTGGTAAACAAAGAAGGAATTTTAAAAGGACTGATAACATTTAAAGATATACAGAAAAAGAAAAAACATCCCAATGCCTGCAAAGATGAACATGGCAGGCTTCGTGTGGGAGCAGCAGTTGGAAATACTCCAGATACAATGGACAGAATCGAATCGCTTCTAAATGCCGGAGCTGACGTAATTGTAATAGATACGGCACATGGTCATTCTACAGGCGTGTTAAGGACTGTTAAAGAGGCAAGGAAAAAGTTTAAGTACTCGCAATTAATTGCAGGAAATATAGGAACTTATGAGGCTGCACTTGATCTTTTAGATTGCAAGGTTGATGCGGTTAAAGTAGGTATAGGTCCCGGGTCAATTTGTACCACAAGAGTTGTAGCAGGAGTAGGTATTCCTCAAATAACTGCTATTCAGGATGTATTTAAGGCTACAAAATCGAAAGGTATCCCTTTAATTGCAGATGGAGGCATAAAACAGACTGGCGATGTACCAAAAGCCTTGGCTGCCGGAGCAGACTCGGTAATGATTGGCGGATTATTTGCTGGAGTTGAGGAGAGTCCCGGTGAAACAATCCTCTTTGAGGGCAGAAGTTTCAAGCATTATCGTGGTATGGGTTCACTGGCCGCGATGAGACAGGGAAGCAAGGACAGATATTTCCAGGATACTGAAGACGACATTACAAAACTGGTCCCTGAAGGAGTTGAAGGCAGAGTTCCATATAAAGGTTCGTTAGCGGAAACAGTGCTTCAGTTTAACGGGGGACTGAGAGCTGCTATGGGATATTGCGGTGTTCATAACATAGAGCAGCTTAAGACGAAAACGAAATTCGTAAAGATAACGCTTGCTGGATTAAAGGAGAGTCATCCTCACGATGTAATTATAACGAAGGAAACCCCAAACTATCATTCATAAAAATGATGTCGTAATTTATTTTTATTTTTGGAGGTGTTATTAATCAGGGAGTTCTATGTTCAAAGTTCTGGTGATATCATATTATTACCCTCCTATGGGGCTCAGCGGAGTTCAGCGTACACTGAAGTTTACGAAATACATGAAACAGTATAACTGGGAGCCGACCGTACTTACCAGCGGAAAAACTGCCTATTATGCTCACGATAATATGCTGCTGAATGAGGCTGAAGAGGCAGGAATAAGGATTATCAGGACTGAAGGTAACGATATAAATTCCAGACTGCGAAACAAGGGAACTGTTAAGCTTCCTCCAGAATGGGTCAGGAGGTTTTTAAGCCGCATGAGTGCATCTGTTTTTATTCCTGATAACAAAACAGGGTGGAGTTCCAGGGCATTAGTAACTGCCCGAAAACTGCTTCATAAAGAGGAATTCGATATTATATATGTTACCGCTCCGCCGTTTTCTTCGTTTAATATGGCAGTAAAACTGAAAAAGGAATTCAGCCTCCCGCTTGTAGTTGATTACAGGGATTTATGGTATGGCAATCATTTCGGGTTCTACCCTAGTCCTCTCCATAGCTACCTCCATAAATCCATGGAATATGCTGCTTTAAAGGCAGCTGACCGGATAATTGTAATCAATAGAAGAATGAAGGAAAAAATTATGGACCTTTACAGGTTCATAACTTTTGAAGATGTATTTATTATTCCACAGGGTTATGATCCGAAAGATTTTGAGAACCTGGCGCCTGAGAAAAAAAATAACAGGAAAATGAGGCTTACGTTTTCGGGGTTATTCTATGAGTTCATCACCCCGAAATATTTCCTGCATGCTTTTAAGAAACTTGCTCTGGAGAGACCGGATATAGCTGCTAATATTGAACTTCATTTTATTGGTTTCCTTAGAAATGAAAATAGAAAACTAATCCGTAAGCTTGATCTGCAGGATTTTGTAAAAGAACATGGGTATCTCGACCATAATGAAGCATTGAAAAAGACAATTTCAAGCGACGTTTTATGGGTTATGGTGGGACGCGGCCGAAACAGCGATACCGTTTCTACAGGAAAAACATTTGAATACCTTGGTACCAGGAAACCTATAATCGCCTGCGTACCTGATGGAGCAGTAAAAACTGCTATGGAAGAATATGGAGCATCCTTTATAACGCCTCCTGATGATGTGAACACTATTAAAAATACGATCAAAAAAGTTTACGATCTCTACACTGAAAATAACCTTCCTGTGCCTGATGAAGAATTTATTATTAAACATCGTAGAGACAACCTGACAGAGCAGCTGACAAAACAGTTCCAGTTTTTAATTAAAGCAGAAATATAATGAATGTTCTTTTACTTGGTTCCGGCGGAAGGGAACATGCCCTTGCATGGAGGATCTCACGAAGTGATTCGTTAACCAGGCTCTTTATTAGTCCGGGAAATCCTGGTACTGCAGCGGTGGGACGGAACGTAAGCCTTGAAAAAGGACATCAGCATATTGCCGACTTTTGTATTGCAGAAGGCATTGACCTGGTTGTTATTGGTCCTGAACAGCCTCTTGTTGAAGGACTTGCCGATTTTCTTCGAAGTCAGAATATCAAAGTATTCGGTCCCGGTAAAAAAGCTGCCGAAATAGAAGGTCATAAATCATTTGCTAAACAGCTGATGGTGAATTATCAGATACCAACTTCCGGATACAGAGAATTCGACAAATCACATTTTGATGACGCAGCGGAATACCTGGAAAACAAGATTTATCCTGTTGTAATAAAGGCTGATGGTCTTGCTGCCGGGAAAGGGGTGATTATCTGCAGCAATAAGGATGAAGCGGGAGAAGCCCTGAAAGAAATTTTGATTGATGATGTTTTCGGGGATGCGGGAGATAAAATCATCATCGAAGACTTCCTTGAAGGTGAAGAAGCCTCAATTCTTGCTGTAACTGATGGTGATGAATTCATTCTGCTGCCTTCTTCCCAGGATCACAAAAGGATAGGGGAAAAAGATATCGGAAAAAATACAGGTGGAATGGGAGCCTATTCACCGGCTCCGGTGATTGATGAATTAATGCTCGATAGGATCAGCCGTGAAATAATTAGGCCAGTTTTACAGGGTTTGAAAAAAGAAGGCAGGAAGTTCTCGGGCTGTCTTTATGCAGGTTTGATGATAACTGCAGAAGGACCAAAAGTTATTGAATTTAACTGCAGGTTCGGCGATCCTGAAACCCAGGCAGTGCTGCCTCTAATTGATGGAGATTTCCTCAAACTTCTTTTCTCGGCTGCTTCCGGTAAACTGGATAAAGCTGCAGTATCTTTTTCTGAAGGCACAGCAGTATGTGTAGTAGCTGTTTCAGGCGGATATCCAGAAAGTTATCCGAAAGGATTTGAGATTTCCGGACTTGAAGGATTCAATTCCGATCAAATTATTATTTTTCATGCAGGTACATCAGAAAAAGACGGTAAGATCCTCACAGCTGGCGGCCGGGTTATAGGGGTAACAGCAGTTCTTCAGGAAAATGACCTTCAAAAAGTCAGGACCCTGGCTTACGGAGCCTTAAATAAGATTAAATTTGAGGGCATGTATTTCCGCCGAGATATCGGTATGAAGGCATTAAACAGATCATAGTCTGATTTTTTCTCCATTCACTTTTTCATTTCATTATTTTATCTTTACGAAAAACAGGAAATATGATACCTCTGCACGTACATTCCAATTATACTTTGCTTAAAGGTACATCGCGTATCTCCGAACTTGTCGATAAAGCAAAAGCAAATAATCTCGAATCCCTGGCTTTGACAGATACAAATGGTATGTACGGACTTATTCCTTTTGCCAAAAAAGCTAAGGAGCAGGGTATTAAACCTATCCTTGGATGTGTAATCGATCAGCCCGGAAATGAATCAGTTTATGCTGTTTTACTTGCGAGGAACAACCGGGGATATTCAGATCTATGCAGGATAATAACCTCAAGAAAACTTAATGATGACTTTGATCTTTTCTCCCTGGTGAGCAGCCCTCTGGAAAATTTATTTATACTTACGCCTTCACGTGAACTTCTTGAAAAAGCGGGAAGAAAGGATAACGTTTTTGCTGAAATTATAATAACATCAGCTAATAAAAACAATGCCCGCAGTCTCTATGCTTTTGCAGAAAAAAATAGAATTAAGATGGCAGCTTCGAATCCCGTGTTTTTTCTTAATGAAAATGATTTTGAACTTCATAAAGTGGTCACTGCAATCGGACTTAATAAGAATGCTGATAATTTAGAAAATTTTGAGCTGGCTGACAGGGAAGCCTATTTCAAGGAGATAACTGAATTAAGGAACATATTTAACAAAGTATCTGAGGCTGTTTCAAATACTGAATATATTGCCCGTAGCTGCAATGTGGACCTTCGTTTGAATGAATATAAATTTCCGCATTTTGATGTTCCTCCGGGAAAAGATTCTTACACGATGTTATGGGAGAAATGCTTCGAAGGATTAGCTCGCAGATATTCCCCTATGATCGACGCTGCTTTAGACAGGTTGAAAATGGAACTCCAGGTAATAAGGGAAATGAACTTTACAGATTATTTCCTTGTAGTGTGGGATATCGTGATGGAAGCTAAGAAAAGAGGAATGATAACTATCGGGCGGGGATCAGCAGCCAACAGTATTGTTTCATACTGTCTTGGATTAACTGAAGTAGATCCGATTAAACATAACCTTTATTTCGAACGGTTCCTCAACAAAGGGAGAAGCAGTCCTCCTGATGTTGATATCGATTTTTCATGGAAGGAGAGAGATGAGATTGTAAAATATGTATTCGATAAATATGGTTATGAAAATGTTGCGATGATCTCAACAACGGTTACTTTCCGGGCACGATCAGCTTTCAGGGAGGTTGCAAAAGTGTATGGTTTTACAAATGGGGAAATATCAAAGTACAGTAAGTTTATTCCATGGACAGACGCAGGAAACCTGTCAATACTTTCGGAAAAATTTCCCGAGGCAAGATCTCTTAACTTTACGGTGGAGCCCTGGAAATCAATTGTTTCTATAGCAGAAAGACTTGCCGGATTTCCCAGGCATCTCAGTATTCATCCCAGCGGTATATTAATTACTCCGGGTCCCATCACTAATTATACCGCCCTTGAATATGCAAAGAACAAGGGTCTGGGTTTAATTATCACCCAGCCCGATATGTATTCAGTTGAGGATCTTGGTTTGATAAAAATAGATTTGCTGAGTCAGCGTTCTCTAGGTGTTCTCAGGGATACCATGGATGCAATTGAAAGAAACGGTTAGAATGAGGATTCAGGTTTATTTATATCAATCTTGTCCGGATTTGTAAGGGCCAGGAAACCGGAACCGTATACCGACAGCCAGATGAAACCCAGCAGTATGAATACATCTTCTATTATCTTCATAGCACCTACACGGCTTCCATCTTTTGTACCAAAGCACCCGCATTCGATATCAAGGCCTCTGCCAATTGCTATGGCAATAGCTGCAATAAAAACCGTCATTAGTACAGTTCCCAGCAAGGCATTTTCCCTTACATATATGCCGGCTATAAGCAGGATGCCGATAATAAGTTCAAGCCAGGGAATAATCAATGCGAAGAAATTAAGCGATCCCTCCGGAAGCAGCCTGTAATTATAAAGTGATTTAGAAAAGTATTCGAGATCTGTTAACTTTGTAAACGCCGAATAAATGAACAGAATTCCAAGAATGAGTCTTAATACAAACAAAAGGTATTTATTAGAAAATATTTTAGTCATCTAATTTAATTGAATATTTGTTCCTGATGTAACAACAGGATAATCAGCTTCTTTCCAATCTTCCCATCCGCCGAAAAAGACAAACACTTTTCTGAATCCTTTAGAAAATAATTCATTCCCTAACCTGATGCTCATATCACAGTCAGGACCTTCGCAATACACCACAACCGGATCGGATTTGCTGATAGAGGCAATCCTGTCGTTATATTCATCAAGGCTGAAAAGCGGAAGATTTACAGCGCCTGCTATATGACCGTCAACGTATTCCGAAGAATCCCTAGCATCAATGAAAAGTATTTTATCCCGGTAAAGTTCGTAAGCCTGAGCGAGTGAAATAAGACGGGGCTGGTTGAATACATCCCGTGTAAGGTTGCTCAAATTTAAACCATTATCTTTTTTATCAGATATATCAGCCTGAATTTTAGCATCATCATTTTTGGCAAGATCTGAGTCAGATTTATATTTATACTGGGGGAGGAGATCTTCATTAATTTGAACCCGGTTCTTTTCCACAGCCATTTTGTTGAAATCTGTCTTTAATGTTTCAGGACGTACTTCCGTAACTTCTCTCGCCGCAGGCTGGCTGTCTAATCTTGAATCTGTGAGCAGCGGTTTATCTGTATTGAATAATGGCAGACCCTCAGGCTGAAGATAGTTTACAAGGAGAGCTGCAGCAATGGCAATGAAAAGGATTAGAAGGATTTTAGTGACAGAAATACGCATAGTCGACTCACTGTTTAATTTTTATTAAATCCCCAGGATGATCGTTCACAGTGGAAAACAGAAAGAGTAATTATTTTATCCTCGAAGAAAATTTAATTATAATCATCCTGAAATCAAACATTATATCCTGACAGATCACTCGTTTTTTCCGGAACGTGAAAGCAGGGGTATCAGCGGCAGCAGCATACAGTATATTTTGTAGACTGATTTAATCAATATACCGGGGAAATAAATAAAGGACCCTGGCAGCCTCACTATTTCTCCTCCAAAACCTAGTTTAAAAAACGTCGGGGTGCTTACAACTTCTTTCGGTAATTTTTTTTGATCCCTTATCTTTTCAGCTGTTTTCATATCAACCGAGGCAAAATCAAACACCTTAAAACCCTCTTCTTTGGCCAGTATTATAGAATACCAGAACAGCGCGGCATTCGGGTTTAACTTCGGATAACTCCCGTTCCATCCGATTTTCCAAATTATGAACCGGTCTCTTACAATAAGCATAAGTGCTCCCGCTACTATCTCATTTTCTTTTTCAATGAAATAAAGCCTTATCATTTCAAGAGGTGAGAAGTATTTCCACAAAGTCTCTAAAATTTCAAGGCTTGATGGATTTGGTGAAACACCCTGGCGTTTGCATGTTTCAAGCATCAGGTTGAAAAAAAGATCAAGCTCTCCAGATTTCCCAGGGCGCAGCTTCAGACCCTCCAGATGCCTGATGTTATTGCGGAGAGTTTTTCTGAGATCCTTTAGTAAAGATTCAGAAGGTTTTCGAAGATCAATTTCAAGTGTACTATCGATAATGGTAAATATCTTATTTTCCGGAAAATCGTTGCCGTGAAATTTGAATAATTCTGAATGGCCGCCTCCGGGTGGAGAAATAATTAAAATTTTCAGATGATATTTTCCGGCAATCTCTTTAAGTTCTGAAATAATCCTGTCTTTCAGGGAGGCGGTCATCGGAATCGATTAAAGGTCCTTTGTTAAGAAATCCTATCGTCCCCACAAACTTTTTTTTCTTGAGGAGTATCTGGAAACCACCCCTTATATTCTGATCCTGTAAAAAAATGATCCTTAAAGGTTTCCAGCCTTCCAGGATTTTAGATGCTGCCCAGGCGCTTGTTTGTTCGTGAAAACCTGACGGATTTGACTGAACAAATAAATCCCATTGACGGTCAGTTACGTTCTCTGATATTATAGTTCTTACACCGGCGGGGGATATTTTATATCTTCTGCAGTTGTATACTCCATTCCTCTATCTTTTTATGATCTAAAATATAAACCAAAAAAACTTTTGATGTGATAATGAATAATTAAAAGTATACACGAAGCCTGCATTTGATCTGGCGGCCCGATGTAATAGATCTTTAATAAATAAGGGGAAAAAAGTGATGGTCTTAATTGTATAATTTCAGGCATTACAAAAAGTCTAAGTAAGAAAGCCCTGGGTTGCAAGGCTTTAAGAGAATTGAGTACCGAAGGCCGGACTCGAACCGGCACGAGGTGTAAGCCCCACTGGATTTTGAGTCCAGCGCGTCTACCAATTCCGCCACTTCGGCAAAGAACTCATAAAAAGAGGTTCAAATATCATGGTATTTGAACTTAGTTTCAAGTAAGCTGAGTTAATAGTTTAATCAGCCAGAAAGAAAATACTTATCGAATTTACTTCTGGTTTCTTTTTTCAATTTTAGCCCACGTATCACGCAGGGTTACCGTCCTGTTAAAGACCAGGTGCCCGGGTTTTGAATCTTTGGAATCCGCACAAAAATATCCAAGCCGTTCAAACTGGAACCTGTCACCCGGCTTTGCCTCTGCAAGCCCCGGTTCAAGTTTTGCCTCTTTGATTACCTGGAGAGAATCGGGATTTATAAATTCTCTGAAATCCTTTTCCGGATCAGCTTCAGGATCCTCTGCAGAAAAGAGTCTGTCATATAACCTTACTTCGGCATTCACCGCCTCAGCGGCAGATACCCAATGGATAGTTCCCTTAACTTTTCGCTGGCTTGATGAACCGCTCTTTGTCTCGGGGTCATAGCTGCATTTCAGTTCAGTAATGTTGCCGTTTTCATCTTTAACTACCTCTTCACATTTTATGATATAAGCGTAACGGAGGCGAACTTCGTTCCCAGGCGACAGTCTGAAAAATTTCCTTGAGGGATTTTCCATAAAATCATCCTGTTCGATGTACAAATTCCCTGAAAAAGGAATTTGCCTCGTTCCCATTGTTTCATCTTCAGGATTATTTACTGCTTCAAGTTCTTCTATCTTTCCCTGGGGATAATTTGTTAAAGTAACTTTTAATGGTTTAAGAACAGCCATAACCCGCTTTGCCCTCTTATTCAGATCCTCGCGCAGGCTGTGCTCCAGTAAAGCAACATCTATCGTATTATCTCTTTTAGCAACACCTACTCGCTCAGAGAAATACCGGATGGATTCCGGCGTGAAACCGCGTCTTCTGAAAGCAGATATGGTAGGCATTCTCGGATCATCCCATCCGCTTACATATTTTTCAGTTACCAGAGTAAGCAGCTTTCTTTTGCTCATTATAGTGTAGCTGAGGTTGAGCCTTGCAAATTCAATCTGCTGAGGTGCGAAAATTTCAAGTTCCTTTACAAACCAGTCGTATAAAGGACGATGAACTTCAAATTCCAGTGTGCATACTGAATGGGTTATTTTTTCTATAGAATCGGATTGTCCATGGGCCCAGTCATACATTGGATAAATACACCATTTATCACCTGTCCGATGATGTGATACTTTCCTGATCCTGTACATTATGGGATCACGGAGAAGCATATTGGGGGAGGACATATCAATCTTTGCCCTCAATACCTGAGTACCTTCCCCAAATTCCCCATTCTTCATTTTCCCGAAAAGATCCAGGTTTTCTTCAATTGTGCGGTTGCGGTAGGGACTTTCCTGCCCCGGTTGAGTTGTAGTACCGCGGGAATCTTTTATCTCTTCAGGTGAAGAACTATCAACGTAGGCTTTTCCTTTCTTAATTAGCTTTACGGCAAACTCATAGAGTGTATCGAAATAATCACTCGCAAAGTAAAGCCTGTCCTGCCAGTCAAATCCCAGCCATTTAATATCCTCTTTAATAGAATCTACATATTCAACATCTTCTTTGGCTGGATTTGTATCATCAAATCTCAAGTTGCATAAACCGCCATATTCTTTTGCCAATCCGAAATTCAGACAAATAGATTTAGCATGTCCGATATGCAGGTAGCCGTTCGGTTCAGGGGGAAACCTAGTATGAACCCGGTTATATCTGCCTTTTTCCAGGTGTTCATTTATTATTTCTTTAATAAAATTTGAGGGGGAGGGGATTGTATCTTCAGCCATAAAAAACTCTTAAATAATTAAATGTTTTAGCCAAGCTTTTCTATTGCTTTGTTCAGCCGGCTAATTGTTTTATCCTTGCCGATAATATATAAAATGTCAAAGACGCCAGGACCGCCGCCTACACCTGAAACAGCCAGCCTGACGGGATGGATTAACTTACCCGTTCCGGTTCCAAGCTTTTCTGCGGTTTGTCTTAATGTATTTTCATAATCTTCTTTACCCGGATCAGTCAGCTTTGAAAATTCTTCAGCCAGGACTTTCAGATGCTCTGCAGAATCAGCTTTCCATCTTTTTTTAATAACTGCTTCATCGTACTCTGATGGATCTTCGAAAAGGTAAAATCCTTTTTCAGGTATTTCCCTGATAAATGAAACTCTTTCCTTCATTGCCTCTATTACTAATCCAAGGAACTCATCAGAATATCCGCCGGCGCTGTATTTTGTCTGCTTCAACTCTTCTCTTAGAAGGGAAATCAGTTCAGGAAGAGGTTTGCTTCTGAGATGTTCTGCATTCAGCCAGTTAAGTTTTTCAAGGTTGAATACTGCACCTGCTTTATTTACTCCATCAAGCGAAAACTTTTCTACAAGTTCATCCATCAAATAAAATTCTTTATCATCTGCGAAGTTCCAGCCTAGCAGAGCTACAAAATTAACCAGGGCTTCTTTAAGGTATCCCTTGCTTCTGTAATCCTCAACTGCAACATCACCCTGCCGCTTGCTCAATTTTGATTTATCAGGGTTGAGCAGAAGAGGGAGGTGTGCAAATACCGGCTTCTCCCAGCCAAAATAATCATAAAGAAGAATATGTTTTGGTGTTGAAGGCAGCCATTCTTCTCCGCGGATAACATGAGTGATCTTCATCAGGTGATCATCTACAACATTTGCAAGGTGATAAGTCGGGTAACCATCACTTTTTAATAGTACCTGGTCATCTACAATACTGCTGTTGAACGTAACCTCTCCCCGTATGACATCATTCAGCAGGATCTCTTTACCATGTTCCACATTCAGCCTGACAACATGGGGAAGTCCCTCTGCAAGCTTTTGCTGTATTTCACTTTCAGGCAAATGCAGACAGTGTTTATCATACATCGGCTGAAGTCCTTCTTTCTGAAACTTTTCCCGCACCTGGTTAAGACGTTCCTGGGTACAGAAGCAGTAGTACGCTTTTTTTTCAGAAATTAATCGGGCTGTGTGTTCTTTGTACAGATTAAGACGCTGTGACTGCATATAAGGGCCGTGATCACCGTCTTTATCAGGACCTTCATCATAATCGAGTCCTGCCCATTTCAATGCCTCAATAAGATTCTCAACAGCTCCTTCTACATAACGGTTTCTATCAGTATCTTCAATGCGAAGTATGAATGTACCTTTATTGTGCCTGGCCAGCAGGTAATTATATAGAGCGGTCCTTAAGCCGCCAATATGCAGATAGCCGGTGGGACTCGGCGCAAATCTTACCCTGATATTTTCACTAATCATATAATTCCCGGTTCAAACGAGTAATAAAATTCAAGAGGAGTTTGATGGTGTGATCAATATAAAGTAACAAAGCTTATTATACCTGAACCTTTGCTTCTGTATAATGCTTAACTTTTTCGATAAATTCCTGGCTGTCTATGGGTTTAGGAATGTAATCCGTTGCTCCGGCCTCCAGGCATTTCTCCCTGTCGCCCTTCATCGCGAAAGCTGTAAGAGCAATAATAGGAGTATCCTTATATTCAGGAAGCTGCCTGATCTTTTCCGTTGCCTCGAACCCGTTCATCACAGGCATCTGCATATCCATCAGTATAAGGTGGAATTTTTGTTTTTTAACCTGTTCGAGTGCTTCAGCCCCGTTTTCAACAACAACAATAGATTCAAAACTGTTCTTCTTCAGCAGCCGGGTGACTATTATCTGCGAATGTTTGTAATCTTCAACCAGGAGTATTTTTACAGTATCTTTTTCGTTCATTATTTCCTCAGGCTTAGCAGGTACTTCATACCTGTTAATCATAGAAGAAATAGTTTCAGAAAGTTCTTCGATATTTACGCTGCTTTTATGAAGTAGTTCCTCGAACATACCATCGATTTTCTTAAGCTCATCCTTATAATTCTCTTTCCCTGTATAGATAATAATGGGGAGTTTGTTGAATTTGGGATTCGATTTAATCTGCTTAATTAGTTCATAGCCATTTATCTCAGGCATCTCAAGGTCTATTATGGCCAGGTCAAGGTTCATGTTATTAATCATTGCCGGAACACGTGAAGAGTGTGACTCGGCAATAGCATTAAAACCTAATTGTTCAGCAGCTTCTTTAAGGAGGTTGAGTGTAGGAACATCATCATCAACGATTAATATGTTTGAATCTCGTTTTAATCTATAACTCTGAAGAACTTCAACCAGGAATTTGTAGTTTATAGGTTTAACAAAATATTCTACGGCACCCATAAGGAAAGCCTTCTGCTGTTCGGGTTCGACCGAGCAGACTATGACCGGAGTATTTTTTGTAGCCTTATTTTCCCGGAGCGTCTTTAATAGTTCAAATCCGTTGGAATCAGGAAGTTCAATATCCATTAAGATTGATAGGAAATTTTCTTTTTCAATTATCTTCAGAGTCTGTTCAGCCGAATTAACTATCACAGGGTTATAGCCCCATTTAGTAAGGTAGTTGCTAAGCAGCTTTGAGGTAGCATAATCATCCTCCACAACCAGGACGCGGCTATTCTTACCTGGTTTAGGAAGCGAACTCAACTGCTGTTCTATAGCAGGAACTTGTACAGAGTGCTGCAGATCAACCGGTATTTCAAGGTTGTAATTTGTTCCTTTGCCTAAACTGCTCGAAACATTTATTCCTCCACCAAGAATCTCTGAATATTTTTTAGCTATCGACAAACCTAGTCCTGAAACATTTCCGAATCTGGAGCTTTCGAGTGTTTCAGCAGTAAAAGGCTTGAATAAGTTTTTAAGTTTATCGGAGGGAATTCCTGAACTTGTATCTGCAACCCTGATATTGAGATTATTCCCCGAACTTATACTTGCAGAAACATTAATCTTACCGCTCTCAGTCATCCTGAGCGATTGCGTAATTATATTTACAAGGATATACCTGACTTTCTGGGTGTCTATCTTAATTTTAGCAGGGACGTTACTGTCTACCTTGACCATGAACTCTATTTTTTCACTGCTGATTTTCTGCGTAAAAAGCTTAATGATCTCATCAAGGAAATCGGAAATGGAAACAGAGCTGACGTTTTTCTTAACCTGTTTCTGTTCAACTCTTGCGAGGTCAATTAAATCATTTATAAGGGTCAGCAGATTAAATGCATTTTCTTTCAGTGTGGAAACATACTCCGCTTGTGAAGCCGATAAATTATCTTCATTCAGCAAGGAGGCGAATCCAAGAATGCTGTTTGTCGGCGTCCTGAGCTCGTGAGCAATCTCCGTGATCACCTGGCTAAGACTAAAAGTATTATCGTCTGTATGAGCCTTCCAGATAACAATCAGTTCTCTGAAAGCTTTACCCAGGCTCTCAATAGTTTCTTTATCAGTCCTTGAAAAAGGCGTCTGCTTTGCTGCTTTTATCAGCACCTTCCCTTTTTCTTTAATATTCAGGTAGAGACATCCTTCATAGATGACGTTTTCGGAAGCCTGAATTTCACACTCGGCAACATTGTTGAAGATAACAGGAAGCTCACTGCTGTTTATTGCCCGGCAGGCTCCGCATTGAAAGGCAGCGTTCGTTGCAAAGTTGTCCTTTGCAGTACCTGCTTTGCCCTGAACAACAAAATTATCTTGTTCATCAAGGCTGAAGAAAACAGCCGCCTGGTATTCCAGTTGAGTAACCAGGTATTCGCAAATCTTTGTAGGTAATTCCTGTGGATTAGAAAGGGCGGTACTTACCAGCTCTGTGTAGTGTGAAAGTAAATCACCAGTAATCAAATTATGCATTAATATAAGAATGTTTGTTTATGTTCCCTGAACTAATTATCTAACTTGTAAAGATAAAAAAGAACATTATTATTTGAAAGATAAGAATTAACTACTTTAATACAAGCTTTCCTAAGAGATTATTTGCCAAACCGGCATGGGGCCGGGAAATCATAGTATATTGTCAATATTCAGAATTTTAATTACATTTAGTCACATTTAATATTCATTCCAGTTAAAGCAAAATGAGCCGTAACCCGAGGATCCTAATAGCAGAAGATGAAAATATTATCGCCAAGGATATACAGAAGACACTTATAAAACTCGGTTATGAGGTAGTGGGATCTGTCAGATCCGGGGAAAAGCTTCTTGAACAATTTCCAATAACGAAGCCTGATCTTATTCTGATGGATATAAACCTTGAAGGAGAACTTTCAGGAATTGATGTTTCAAAAGAAATAAATAAAACCAGGGAAGTCCCTGTTATTTATCTCACTGCACTCGCCGACAACAATACCCTTCAGGAAGCAAAATACACGGAACCCTCAGGATATATAGTAAAACCTTTCGATGAAGATATGCTGAGAACTTCTATAGAAATGGGATTGTACAAGTTTGAGATAGGCAGACGGCTTCGTGAGAGAACACGAGAACTGGAAGATGAAAGGATCAAATCAGACAAGCTTCTCCGGGATATTTTACCTTCAGAGATTGTAGATGAATTTAAGATGAATGGCAGTGTTAATCCCCGGCTATTTAAAAATGTAACTATTATTTTCACAGACTTTGAAAACTTCACATCCATTGCCAGTGAAATGAGTCCCGGTGAACTTGTAACTGAACTTAACGAACTATTTATGAATTTTGATATGATCATCGAGAAATATCAGCTTGAGAAATTAAAGACGATTGGCGATTCATATATGATTGCCAGCGGTCTTCCACGTGAAAAGAAGGATCATGCAGAGAGGGCTGTTAGCTGTGCATCTGAAATGCTGGATTACCTTTCAAACAGAAATAAATATTCCGCTAATAAGTGGAACATGAGAGTCGGTATACATTCAGGGGAAGTTATTGCGGGAATTGTCGGAAAGCTTAAATATACTTACGATGTCTGGGGAGAGAGCGTCACTATTGCAAGGAGTATGGAAAGATACGGCAAGCCTGGAAAAATTAACATTTCTATGCCGGTAAGACATCTTCTGAATAATACTTATACATTTAAAGAAAATATTAGTAACAATGGTGGTGTTAATAATTTAAATTCTTATTTCGTTAGTAAGACGAAGGTATATTCCTGACCCATGTCCGCAAAACCTAATATCCTTATCGCAGAGGATGAAAAGATAATCGCCCTCGATATTTCCAATACCCTCCACAGGCTTGGTTATGGTATCAGTGGAATTGCATCTTCCGGAAAAGAGATCTTTAAGCTTCTCGAACATTCAATCCCTGATATGATCATGATGGATATAATGCTTGATGGGGATATGACAGGAATAGAGGCGGCATCCATCGTATCAGAAAAGTATTCGATACCCGTGGTATTCCTGACAGCCCTTACTGATGAGGCCACTCTGGAGAAGGCAAAAACTGCAAACTCTTATGGTTATATCCTTAAACCCTACGATGATAAATCTCTGCACTCTGCCATTGAGATGGCTTTGTATAAATATAAGGTGGAAGAAGAACTTAAGATTAAAACGGAACAGCTTGAAGAGGAGAAGAAAAGAACCGATAGTTTATTAAAGAACATCCTTCCTGCTGAAATTGTCCAGGAAATTAAAACAAAAGGAACCGTAAATCCCAGGTTTTATGATGAGGTCTCCATTCTTTTCACAGAGTTTTCCGGATTTGACCTGATTACATCCAGGGTGGAACCTAATCTCCTGCTGAAAGAACTGAACGAAGTCTTTGAAAATTTTGATGGAATTGTACAAAAACTTAATCTCGAAAAAATGAAGACAATAGGTGATTCTTATATGATAGCTGCAGGCGTCCCACAAAAGATGGAAAACCATGCGGAAATAATCCTCCAGGCTGCAATTGAGATGAGAGATTATATCCTCGTGCGTAATAAGACTAAAGAAATTAAACTCGAGATGAAAACCGGAATCCATACCGGACCGGTTGTGGCCGGAATAGTAGGAATGAGGAAGTTTACTTTTGATGTATGGGGAGATACTGTTAACATAGCAAGCAGGATGACAAGCGGTTGTGAACCTCAAAAGATAAATATTTCCGGCGAGACTTATAACCTGGTTAAAGACAAGTTTGAATGCATATACAGGGGTAAATTAAATGCAAAAGGGAAGGGTGAAATAGATATGTTTTTTGTGAATGGCTTTGAAATAATTAAAAATTAATATCTGTCTGTAAAGCTATCCCGCTGTCAATATTGCCTTCAATCTCCTGGTATCCCGATCCTAAGGAGGTTTCTTTCGGTTTAAACGTTTCTGAGTATTTTAGGGAGAATGATATCCTGTTTAACAATGTGTACCTCGCAGCGATATAAAACCTGGCCCCTTCATTGTAGAGACTTTTGCTTGTCAGCATCCCTGCCGGACCATTTTCATATTCGTAAACAGCTGAATTAAATGAACCTGTACTGAAAAATATCATCCTTCCATACAGGAGAAATCCATCTGCCGGGATAAACCTGATATCCTCATAGAACAAAAAACCTTCTTCCTGTGAATGAGGATCTCTAAGTAATATTGAAACATATTCAAACCTGGTCTTTAACCTCAAGAGAGGAGTAACATTATATGAAAATTCCAGTCGAAGCGATTGTTTCAGTCTTTTTACCATCTGTTGCTCTTGATCCAGCAAGGCTGCGGTTTCTTTATCAGAGATTCTGAACTTAATTCCTGTCTCACATTTTTGGAATGGTCTGGCAGAATGATGGAACATGATTTCATAGCCTTCCGAGGGCAGGGGATTAGTAAAAGTAGCATAGGGAAATTTAAATTGATCATAATAAAAGTTAATGGTTCCAAGCGAAGTTCTCCACCTGATTCCATTATATATGCCAAATTCATTACCGCGTGCTCCCGTTCTTTCCCCAAATCCCTTTCCGTGTATTGAAATATAATTTAATGGATAATTTCGAATGAGCATGGAATAACTGAATTCAGATATAGGTGAAATGCTGATGCCCAATAAATACGCCGGCTTGGACCTCCCGCTGAAGGATAATTCTCCATATATATTAAATTTATCTATAATCATATCAATATAACTTGAATAATAATATAAGTTATCTGCGGTTATATCATAAACTTTTGATGCAATATATGGATGGTCAAAATTAATACGATAACAGAGAATTCCAGATGAGA
Organism: uncultured Ignavibacteria bacterium; assembly: GCA_963800255.1. Taxonomy (GTDB): domain Bacteria; phylum Bacteroidota; class Ignavibacteria; order Ignavibacteriales; family Ignavibacteriaceae; genus DATFVA01. The sequence continues at coordinate 86,109 of CAWDAK010000009.1, forward strand.
CAGAGGGCAATAATCTATAATCCACCATTCCGCCGATTGATTTTTCTATTGCCGAATTATGTTTTAAACGTTCACTGGCTGTCCTGTGGAACCCATCAATAGTCAGGGAAGTAATTTTCCCAACGGAATCTATCGAGGCATCAACCCGGTTGCTTGAGTAGAATAAGGTGATATTAACGTGCTCCCATTCATAATTGAATGATACTCCACGAAAGAAATTGTTTTCAGCAGATGAAGCTGAAGGTTTGATTGCAGCAGTTGATTTTTTAACAGAAAAAACTGCGTCCGAACCTTTTGAAATTCCGTAGGCATTCCATAAAGCAAGACCCTGACCAAAACGCACATTGTAATCGCCGATTATTATATCTTTAAATCCATATATATCAGACAAGTGTATAAAACCGGAAATGAAGTCATAATATGATTTCTCACCTGCATCTTTTTCAGTCAATATCCCTGCATGTAGAAAGTCGCGGTATCCCATATTCAGCCTGTTATATGATTTTAAATCGGTGCCTTCAAACAAATGATTACGGAAACCTTTTCTTTGACTCAGATCTTTTATTATCCTGTTCCGGAGAGTGACCGAAAGTGGTTCAGGGTTTCCCGTGAGTTTTTCTTTCGTCTGCTTTTCCCCTGCAGATAAGAAAGGAAGGATCTTTTTAACAAGTTCTTCAGGCAGAGCCTTAATGGAATATAATTCATTCACGGAAAAGTAGGTTCCGTATTCATTTCTATGTGAAAGTATCAGCCTGGCAGATACCTGGTCAAGATAGGGAAGTTTAACCAGTTCCTTAATCTCAGCAGAGTTGATGTCTACCGGATGTTCTAAATAATACTCAATTAATTCATATAACCCTGAATCATCAGTTTCTGATTCAGGTTCATCCAGGAGATCTTCTACCGCCTGGTTGATATTTATCAGCATTGAGTCAGTTTGAGCCGGACAATTCAAATAGAGAAGCAGAAGAATTAGAGCAAGCTTTTTTATCATCTCTTTATTTTATCCCCAGATTTTCCCTTATCATTAATTTACGGGGATTGTCTGAATCGAAGCTGATAATTATTCCTGCCTGATGCGTTAAACCAAGATCATTGTGTGTAAAAACTGCGTAATCAAGATTCAGAAACTCGTAGTGTATTCCTATACCCGCGGCGAACCTTGAAGGTTCGTTTGAAAATCCGGTTCTTAACGAAAAGTATTTAATAATATCGTAATCAATTCCAATCATCAGGCTTGCTTTGTAGCGGATATCTTTCTCGATTGCTGTGTTAAGGGTGAATTCATCAGTAATATCAAAGCTTACCCCGGCATTGAATATCACAGGAACCTGGTCGTCGTATTTTCCATATGATGCTTGGTTGATATTATGAACACTAAATCCCCAGCGGAGGGAGCCGGTCAGGTAGAGGAGTGCCCCAAAATCCACATACATGCAGCCTGCATTACCGTAGTTTTTTATTGAAACAGATTGATAATTCAGAGTAACGCCCGCAAAAAATCTGTTCTGGTAGTTGTACGCAAAACCTGCTATAACCCTGGTCTCTCTATACAGTTCAAATCCGTAAGTCATAGCACCGGCAGATACAGAACCAAAGGAAAGAGGTTCATTATAACCAATATATGCGTTGGCGAGTTCGGAGAAACCAAAGGGAGCAGGGGAATAATAAACCCCAATTTCTCTCCAGTTCATCTGTGCCAGCCCTCCCGGGTTATTGAATAATGAAAAAACATCATTCGCCTGTGCCGCATCAGAATTTGCAAGAGCAACCTGTCTGGCCCCAGGATTATACTGGGCGTAGACGATAGAGATAAAAGGAACTATAATAAAAAAGCTGAGTAAAAGTCGAAGCATCTCCCTAAGTGTCCCTTAAATTAGAACTTTTATTGTTTGATAATATCGAATTTTATATATTAAATCAATGTTTATTTAAGAAAAAACGGCTTAAAATGAAAAAATTACTGGTTCTGCTGTTTGGATTTACCACCCTGCTTTTCTCCCAGGAATTGAACTGTGATGTTACTGTAAATAGCGAGAGTATTCCTCAGGAGAGCAGAGAACTTCTTAATGATTTTGCTGCATCCATCGAAACCTATATGAACCAGACAAGGTTCACTGATCAGAACTGGGAATTCCCAAAGATCAACTGTGCACTTAGTATTTTTATTACTTCAGCCTCAGACGAGACTCATTACCAGGCACAGATAGTTATTACCAGTCAAAGAGAGATTCTTAAATCAGAAAAAAAATCCCTGATGCTCAGTTTAAATGACAATACCTGGAGCTTTGAATATGTTAAGGGGCAGCCGCTCTACAGCCGTCAGTCGGTTTTTGAACCTGTGACAAGCCTTCTTAATTATTATGCTTACATCATTCTTGGATTTGATGCCGACAGCTGGGATGAGCTGGGAGGAACTCCATATTTCACAAAGGCATATGACATTGTTAACCTTGGAGCTAACAGCAATTTCAAAACAGGGTGGGAAAGAAACAGCAGTTCGTATAGCCGCAGGGCACTCGTTGAAGATCTGTTAAATGAAAAATACCGCCCATTCAGGGAAGCCATTTATGAGTATTATTACGGTCTGGATTATTATGAACAGGATAAAGCGATGGGACAGAAATACATGGTTAAGCTGATTAATGCTTTATGGGATTTGAAAAAGAAATCTGATCTCACAGGAGTATTTGTTAAAGTATTTTTTGATGCAAAATACGGTGAACTTATCGACAGATTAAAAAGCTATCCTGATAAAACGATTTTTGAGAAATTAAAAAAGATAGACCCCGCTCACCTTGCAAAATATGATGATGCGATGTCTAATGGTTAGGCTGCCTGATTAGTATTTTAACGGATAAGGTTAACCTGTTCTATTTCTGTATCCTGCGTAATTTTCTCAACGGTATCCATACCGTTCAATACCTCTCCGAAGATTGTATACCTCCCGTTAAGGTGGGGGTAACTTCCGGTGGTTACAAACCATTGTGATCCTTCAGTATCCTTACCTGCACTAGCCATTCCAACCATACCTTTGTTGTATTCAAAAGGAGAGTATTCCGAAACAATTTCATAACCCGGACCACCCCAGCCAGTACCTGTCGGATCACCGCCCTGGATAACAAATCCCGGTACGACTCTATGAAAGGGGATACCATCAAAAAAATTCTTCTCTGCAAGCTGGCAGAAGCTGCCTGTTGTAACAGGGGCATACCCTGGAAGAAATGATACGGTAAATGACCCTTCCGAAGTAACTATCTCTGCCTGCCTGTATTTAAATGCTTCCTGCCAGTATTTGTCAAAGTTATCTATATCCTTTGATATTGAAAAAATGGTTTCACCTCTTATTCCGGCGGTAAATTTTTTAACAGAATATAGGCCGGAAGATGAAAGGATATCGACTATCCGGTTTTTTAACTCATCAGAAATCCGTTCGGCTAGACTTTCAAGTGACATTATTCCCTCAATAAATTCCGGATCATTGATATGAGCTGTAATTTGATTGATAATAATATCGCTCAGTCTTTCCTTATTATCATTTATAAACGACGAATCGATTCCATCTGCTGCGATTGATATTAATGGAGGTTTGTCTGCTGACAGGGCAGCGAGAAGGGTTCCGGCAACATCTGTGTTTGCCTGGTTAAAATTCAGTATTGATTCAAGTATTATCAGCTTTTCATGCAGGCGTACAATACTGTAGTTTTCAGTTAAAATACTCAATGCCTGCTGCGATGCAGGATAAAGACCGCATACTTTAAAGCGGTATTCTGAAGAAATATTATCATTGAAAAACTTCACAAATACATCATTAAAATCCTCCGGGAAAAGGTCCAGGTAAGTTATGAATAATTCCCCCTGCGTGTATTTTTCCATCTCCGTATCCTTGTGCAGCTTCTCGCTCATCTTAAGGTAGAGGTATTGCTGAAGATCAGCAGGCAAGGTAATATTTTTCAAAGAGGCAGCAGCTTCACGTGAGATGTTTTTATTATCTTCATCAAGAAAAGTGAGGTAGAAGTCCAGTTCTTCTCTCGTTCTGAAATTATAAAATACCGATGCCTTTGCTGTTTCAACTTCTGTCTGAAAGTCATTCTGTAACTTCAAACTCTTTAACAACTGAAAATTATCCGGGAAATATTTCAGCTTTCGAAGACAGCCCAGGAGGTAGGGGACAGGTTTCACCGTCACCGAATTGAATTCTTTATAATCAATGATTTTTTCAAGGGTGTTCACAAGAAGATCTTTCTCATTTACCGATGGTTCTAACCTGTAGAGACAAAACGCCGCTTCGAACTGCCGTGATGATGATGAGTATAACTCATTTTCAAGGACGGGTCTCACTGAATCTGCCGGGATTTTTCCGTCAGAAGATAAATAGTATAAAGCCATGGAGATACCGTTAAAGCGGGCTCTTGTATCGGCTGAATTATAATCTTCAACAAGAGTATAAGCAAAAGATGAGTCGGCAATTTTACCCAGAGCAATAAGTGAATAATACCTTGTGAGAGGATCTGTGCTATCATTATAGAAGAGATGAGAAAGGAATTCAACGGATCTGGCGGAGGATCCTAATTGGCCCAGGGCGAAACAAATTTCGCGGGCAAACTTATCTATGGGAAGTTTAAGAATAGGAGAAACAAAATTTGTATCCTCCGAAAGGCTAATGCTTAGCAGTCCTGCGATCACTTTCGTATCGTCATTTGACTTCAGGTATTCTGTAGTGGTTACCTTATCGAAATTCCGTGTGAAGGCAGTAACGGCAAGCGCTCTGTCATCAGGAGTGTACTGGGCTGAGACTGAAGCAAAAAAAACTATTATGAAAAGCAGGCTCAATAATCCTGAGGTGCCGATAAGTTTGTTAATAATTTTGAGATGTTTCATCTTTCTCGTCAGCTGCCTTTCAGATGCGGATGTGCTTAGATTTTTTGTCCTGCCTTGTTTCTTTACCTGTGAATTCCTGAAGCTAAAGGAATAACGATAAACGAGCATTAAGTTTAATTGGTGTTTTTACAAATATATTCTTGAATCTATTTATTCGATATTGAATAGGAATTAGATCCTGAAACCAATTCAATATTAAACCTTGAGGTAACAGCCTATTTTAAATCGGAATTTCGTAAATCCTGTACTTCTTATAAAGCTCGCCGTTCATTACATTAGCTCCTCTGTTCATCATCTCATTATCCTCAAGGACCCAGCTGGCTTCACCGAGGTTGATGCCGATTTTATCTGCTCTTGTCACTATTTCATAATAAAAAGAGGCATCGAGGCCCCGTTTCTGATATTCTGGAACTATGCCAAGCGTAATAATTCTGCTCCAGGTAATCTTTTTCTTCTGAGTAAAAAGTTTAAGGAATCCGAAGGGAAAAAGTCTTCCATTCATTGATTTAAATACCTGGTTGTAATCAAGCATCACCAGAGCAAAAGCCATGGTTTTACCTTTAATCTCGCCGAACAGTACAAGTGATGGTTCTACGAGGGCTTTCAGGTCTTTCGCCATTGCATCTATTTCCTCATTCGTCATTGGAATAAAACCCCAGTTAGGGGCCCAGGCTTTATTATAAACCTCTTTCACCTTATCCAGTTCCTTATTGAACTCTTTCATATTAAGCTGTTTTATTTCCATTCCCGAACGCTTCTTCGCAAGTTCCGCAATTCTTTTTAATTTTTCTGAACTTAGCACCTTCTCTGTTTCAAGCTTGTATGCGTAAAGATCCTTAGCTTTCTTCAGCCCGTAATTCTCACAAAGATCCAGGTAATATTTCGGATTGTAAGTCATTAGCAGCCTGGGTTCATCATCAAATCCTTCCATCAGCATACCGTATTCATCATTGCTGGAAGGATTTGCAGGTCCCCGCATTTCAGTCATACCATGTTCCTTCAGCCACTGTTTCGCGGTATCAAAAAGCTTGTCTGCAATCTCCTGGTCGTTTGTACACTCGAAGAATCCGAAGAATCCAACCTTATCATTGTGGTATTTATTATGTAGATCATTCTTTATAGCGCCGATCCGCCCCACTAGCTGGCCGTTTTTTTCAGCAAGGAAGAAATCAGCTTCAGCATGCTGATAAAAAGGATTCTTCTTTTTATCAAGCAGCTTTTTTCTGTCCATCAGAAGCGGTGGTACCCAATGACTGTCGTCTTTGTATATTTTCCAGGGGAGTTTAATGAATCTCATTAAATCTGATTGATTCTCAACCTTGATGATTTTTATTTCGCTCATATCAACCGCCGTTATATTTAAAAAATAAAAGCATACCTTTTGGGGGTATGCTTATGTATAATCTGATTTAAGAAAGATGAATAAATTAGGATCAACTAATTAAACCTAGTTTTTTTCCGGTGTCTTTAAATATTTCAAGGATCCTGTCAAGGTGCTCATCTTCATGAGTAGCCATGTAACTTGTCCTCATCATCTGTCTTCCGGGAGGAACTCCGGGTGAAATAAATACATTAACAAAAACGCCCGCATCATAAAGCATTTTCCACATCTGGAAGGCCAGCTGATCATCGCCGACTATAACAGGAACAATTGCCGTTCTGCCGTCAAGAACATTAAAGCCCATTTCTTTAAGACCGTTTCTCATCTTAGCCGCATTTCTTATGAGTTTATCAACTCTTTCAGGTTCGGCTTCAAGAATTTCAAGAGCTGCAAGGGCCGATGCAACAGAAGCAGGTGTAGGAGATGCACTGAATATCAGGGCAGGGGAGTGATGCTTAATATAATTTATAACCTTAGCTTCACCGCTTACAAATCCTCCAAGCGAGGCAAATGTTTTACTGAAGGTACCCATTGTCATATCGATTTCCTTCTCCAAACCAAACTCGCTTGCCGTCCCTTTACCATTTTTTCCGATCACACCAACTGAATGAGCGTCATCTATCAATATTCTGCATCCGTACTCTTTTGCAATCTTATTCAGTCTTGGAAGATCTATAATTTCACCGCCGGTTGAAAAAACTCCATCGCTCACAATAAGCTTTCCGGCTTCAGGAGGAAGTTTCTTTACTACTCGTTCAAGGTCATCCATATCGTTATGTTTATAGCGAACAAAGTCTGCAGTTGCACCTTTGGCCATTAAAGTGCCGGCAACAAGACAGGCATGGTTATCCTTGTCAGTTATTACGTAATCACCGCGTTGCACTAGAGTTGGTATGATTCCCTGTCCCGTCTGGTAGCCCGTGCTGAAAAGAAGGACAGCCTCACTGTCGAAAAACTTAGCAAGCCGTTCCTCCAGCTCTACATGAAGATCAAGCGTACCGGTAAGATATCTCGATCCGGAGCAGCCTGTACCATATTTCTCAACTGCTTTAATAGCAGCTTCTTTAACTTTTGGGTGGGCAGTTAATCCAAGATAGTTGTTGGAACCTGCCATAATTACTTTGCGTCCTTCAATTTGAACCACGGGACCTTCGTTTTCTTCGATAGGTCTGAAATAAGGATATAAACCTGAAGCCTTAACCTCATCAGCCCTGGTGAACTCGTAACACTTTTTAAATAGATCCAAAAAAAACCTCCTGGAAATACCTGATACTTGAATGAATTTAAGAATCAGACAATAATTTCTTAAATTTTGGCGGTTCAATGTAAAATTTAATAGAAATAAAAACAAATAAACTTTGGTATGAAAAATCCTCCTATTGCTGTTGTTACCGGCGCTAATGGTTTCGTAGGAAGCCATCTTGTGGATCATTTGATTGAAAAAGGCTACCGTGTCAGGTGCATTATAAGAAAAACGAGCGACACTAAGTGGCTTCGGGGAAAAGAACTGGAGATCCACGATTGCGGATTATTTGATAAGGATGGCCTGCGAAAGGCATTTGACGGAGCTGAATATATTTTTCACGTGGCGGGTGTTGTAAAGTCAAAAAAACCTGAAGGATACTTCAAAGGAAATGTTGATACTACACGCTCACTTCTTGAAGCCGCGCTGGAGTACAGGCATACGATAAAAAGATTTCTGGTTGTCAGCAGCCAGACAGCCGCAGGACCTTCATTCGATGAACAGCCTGTGGTGGAGTCAGACGAACCGCATCCAATAACAACCTATGGCAGAAGTAAACTTGCCCAGGAAAACCTTGTAATGGAGTATGGTGACCGTATTCCTGTAACGATTTGCAGGGCTCCGGCTGTTTATGGTGAAAGAGATACAGAGATTTTTATTTTCTTTCAAACTTTCGCAAAAGGACTTTTCACTACCATTGGATTTGACAGGAAGCTAATAAGTCTTATTCATGCAGATGATCTCGTGAGGGGATTCATCCTGGCTGCAGAAAGCGAAGCTGCAGCGGGGCAGACATATTTTATCAGCTCTGAAAAATTTTACACATGGGAAGAGATCGGGGATATAACGAAGAAGGTTATGAACAAGAAGCCTTTACATGTGAAAGTTCCTCATTCTATAGTCTATTTTATTGCTTCAATTGCACAATTCTTTGCAAGATTCAGCAGAAAGCCCGCCACACTAAACATTGAAAAAGCAAAGGACATCACCCGGCATGCCTGGATATGTTCCACTCAGAAAGCCGTCGATCAAATAGGTTACCGTCAAGAAATTTCGGCTGAACAGGGAATAAAGAAAACGGTAGGCTGGTATAAACAAAAGGGTTGGTTGTAGGCCGTAGTTAAATGAACTGAAGAAACATCCAAAGCAAGGGGTAACTTTCAGCGCGAGATTCCAAAGACCCTGGAAAATGAAGCAATAAAGAATTCGTCGGCATTTTATTACCCGCTTGTGGAGTGTTGAAAAATTAAATAGTATGACAAAAATGACAGACTATTTATTTATCCAGTATTTGCCTGCCTGTTATAGGCCTTTTGTGCGCCTTTTACTCTCAAAATGAGACAACTGCAAAACAGCGTAAAAACGCATTTTTTGAATGTTGAAAAATTCTATAGTGTGACAAAAATGGTAGAGTGAATGCGCTACAGGATGGGGGAGATACGCCGCAGGAAAAATCTATAACATAGGATTGTGATAAACCTGAAGGTGCAGGAGAAAGCTTTTAATTCTCCTAGTTGCATTCCGCACCTTCCTTTATCCAGGTCCTTATACCCTTTATCTGATTTGAAGTAAGAGGGGGATAACCTGCCGGGGGCATAGGAAAATTGCCGATCCCTTCAATTGCCCACACCAATCTACTGTTATCAGGTTCTCCAGGAAAAACAACTGAAAAGTCAGCTTTAGTATTCGCGCAGGAAGTAAGGCTGATACCGCCAGCTCGGGCTGCGTCTTCGTGGCATCCGGCATTAGCACATTTGAGATTAAAAACAGGCTGAATATCCTGTGAATAGCTGACGTTGGAATCAGGTATAACTCTTTTGTCAAGGTCGCTGCCGGTAATTTGATCTTTACACCCGGTATGAGACAGAACAATGATAAACAGGACCATCAGAAGAAGCGAAAATATTTTTTTCATTTTTGATTCAAATGGATTAAAATCTTTAAATAACAGGATTAATCTATACAGAAAAACCAACATGAATCAATTTAAAATTAAGAACCCTCCAGAAGGGAATGGAGAGGCAGAATTTTCATCTATACAACCGGAATTAAATTTTATGGGGAGCCTGGCCAGACTCTGGTCTCTCTGATTCCCGGTCGGCACCCGAAGAATAATTAGCCAGTTAACTTATAATGGACCCTCTGGATAAACTTTTTTCAAAGCTGCCAGGAGTTCACCCTTTGTGAAAGGTTTTTTAATAAGCACATTAGGTCCTCCAACTTCTACATCAACTACGTCTTCCATTTTTCCGGTCATAAATATAACAGGAATCTTATTATGTTTTAATACTGCCTTCGCAGCCTCATAACCATCCATTTTTCCCTGGAGAAAAATATCCATTATCAGAATTTCCGGGTCATCCGCCTGGGCATATTCTAACAACTCCTCTCCGGTCCTGAATGTAGCTTCTACATTAAATCCCCATTCTTCAAGTGAACGTTGTAAATCCAATGCTATTATAGCTTCATCTTCGGCAACTAGTACTCTAGGTCTTTTACTCATATCTTTTTTGCATTATGATAGGAAAAATTGGCTAGAACCAATGTGATTAGGCTGGAAAACAATATAATTATCAGACATTAGCGTACTTTTTCCTTTTCTTAATTATTTTTATATTTGCTGACCTATTATGGGGCTATAGCTCAGCTGGGAGAGCGCTTGAATGGCATTCAAGAGGTCAGGAGTTCGATCCTCCTTAGCTCCACTTTTTAAGCCTCTGCTTATTTTCAGAGGCTTTTTTTAATGTCACAGGCAAATTGTTGTTTACATGAATCTTACCTTGAACGTTGTGTGAGGAAAGAATCAGAATCCTTCCTCAGGCTTTATAAAAGGAGTTAAAAGATCGTTACATTCTTATAAAATTTAATCATTATTAAAATGTAGGATTATGAAGGAAGAAGATAAACTTGAAATAGGATCAGTTATCTGGACCGACCTGACTGTTCCTGACGCTGTTAAGGTGAAAAATTTCTACGGCAGCGTAATAGGCTGGAAGTCTGAACCGGTTTCAATGGGTGAGTATAATGATTTCAGCATGAATAGTCCTGATTCCGGCCGGACGGTTGCAGGCATTTGTCATTCAAAAGGAGTAAATGCTGATCTTCCGCCTCAGTGGCTGATTTATTTTGCTGTTAAGGATGTTGATGAGTCGGCAAAGCTATGCAGAGAGAGCGGAGGCAAAATAATAGCCGGACCCAGGGATATGGGACAATACGGAAGATACTGCGTAATCCAGGACCCGGCGGGAGCTGTAGCAGCACTTTTTTCACCAAAAGAATAAGCACACTTTGTCAGATAAAAAGTAAACTTTTCTACGTGGCTTATGGAGTAGAAATTTCGTTCGGTTAACTTAAATTCTCACTATATTATTATTATAGTGTTAAGGGTGATTTCCCAAATACGTCATAATGTTCTATAATAGGGAGAGATTCACCGTAGAGCAAAGCGGCTTCGTTACACTTAAAGTTTATGATCCTCTGGGCAGGGAAGTTACCGTTCTTGTAAATGAAGAAAAGAGCACAGGGAGTTATTCCGCTGAATTCAGCGGGGCTGGACTTTCAAGCGGAAATTATTTTTACAGGCTGCAGGCAAGCAGTTTCATAAAAACAAGAAAATTTGTGCTGCTCAAATAAATTAAAGCAGCCTGCGTGTGCCCGGTAAATTCCGGCCGAAATTAAAGCTCGTAACTGCATCAGTGCTAGAAAGATAGGTATGAAAGATCCTTTTCACTCCACTGTATATAAATACCTGTGGAGGGAGAACGAGCTTCATTTTACCTCCGTACTCAGAAATCTTTTTTGACGCGATTACAAGAACTCCAAGAAATGTAGCATCAACCACATCACAGCCTGCAAGATCAATAACAATCTTTTCATATCCCAGGATAATATCCGATTCCAGATAATCCTGAAATTCCAATGCATCATGCAATGTAGTTTTATCCAGGGTGACGTGAATTATTAATACGTCATCCTTGAATTCTCGTTTGAATTGTTCCATAAATGACACTAAATTTTTAAAAACCCTCGATTTTTTGCAACAATGAATGTACCAATTGTTTTTTGCTCAAAATTCTTAACTCTTTTAACTAAAATGACTTAACAGAATAAGACAACATCTCACTGTGATACAGGCTTTCTTTTGAAGGAATCTAATAAGCAGGCATATTATTTCAAATGACTGCCTTCACCCTCACCAATTCTGCTGGAAAAAATGGATAGGTGTAATGACCCAACTTTCAGGATAAGCTTGAAGAAGATTTAGAAAATAAAGATATTTGATAAGTAACTTAGAATATCTAAAATGTTACTAATAACTCGAAGAAGTTATACTATTGTAGATACCAATTCGATGTGAATCATATGATCCTCGTAGAGGATCCATTACCAGATGCCGTTTTAATATTAAAATAATTCCGGGGAGAACAAATGAGTAAAATCGATATACTAGCCGAAGAATTCCTTTCACTAAAAAATATTGCGGTTGCAGGCGTAACCAGGAAAAGTCAGGGAACAGCAAACATAATCTATAAAAGGTTAAAAGAAACAGGACATAACGTTTTTCCTGTAAATCCTAATGCTGATAACTTTGAAGGTGCTAAATGCTACCCGGATGTTAAGGCTATTGTGCCGAAACCCGATGGAGTGGTAATCGTAACCAATCCTTCAGTTTGCGAGAAGGTTGTTAATGACTGCGTTGAAGCCGGGATAAAAAATGTATGGATGCACAATATGATGGGACATAATGGAGCCGATAAACCTGCTTCAAGCATTTCATCTACGGCAGTGAAGGTTTGCAGGGATAATGATATCAAGTTGATTCCAGGAGGCTGTCCCATGATGTTCTGCGGAAATGTGGATTTCGGACATAAATTCCTACGAGGGATTGCTCGGTTTACGGGTGGATTCAAATTTTAGAAGCGGTTCTATCTGCCTGGTCCCGGCAGTTGAGGGAATAGGGTTGAATTTATTTAATTTACTTGAAGTTAACATGTAACTTCAATTAAATTTCCTATGTGCTTCTGAAATTCTGGGGCTATAGCTCAGCTGGGAGAGCGTCTCGTTCGCAACGAGAAGGTCGCCGGTTCGATCCCGGTTAGCTCCACGCTTAATGGCAGTTAAGTTCAAAACTCTGCAAAACACATTACTTTGCTCCGTCACTCAATTATAACCAAAGCGCAGCCGAAGCTAATTTTCCGATTCTCAAATTCACTCAATTTTCCTATCTTTGCTTCCAATGAAAATTCTTCCTGTTAACAGCTATTATAAATCAATTTTAAAACTTGCGCTGCCTGCAATAGCGGGGCTTTCAACGCAAATGGTTGTATCGCTTACCGATTCAGCCATGGTCGGGCGCCTTGATGAAGCAACATATGCCCTGGCCGCAATGGGGATAGGGGTGCTTGCAACCTGGGCTCTTGTAAGTTTCTTTTCAAGTCTTGCCACAGGCACACATGTAATAGTAGCCAGAAAGTATGGAGAAAATGATTTTGACGGCTGCAGTCTTGCTCTCACTAATTCACTTATAATAGGCTTTATTATAGGCATCATAGTAGCTGTTATAGGAGTGCTGGCGGCTTACCAGATAGCCGACTTTTTTGCAGTTGACAAAGTAGTAGGGCATTACGCAGGAGAGTATATTTTTTACCGCTTTCTCGGTATTCCTTTTTTCCTGATAAGTGTCTCATACCGCGGCTTTTATTTCGGGATCAGCAAGACGAAAATATTCATGTTCTCGGGCGTGATAACAAACCTGCTGAACATCTTTTTCAATTACGTTTTTATTTATGGTAATCTAGGTATGCCCCGGATGGGTCTGGCCGGCGCTGGTTTTGCATCAACCCTGGCTACAACCTTTGACTTTATATTCTACACATCTGTCTTAATGACTCCAGTCTACAGGCATAAATTTCATCCGTTTAAGAATTTCCGCATGAACTTCGATGTTATAAAAAAGATTTATGCAATTTCCCTTCCAGTTTCATTTCAGAACATTTTTATCCTGGTAGGTTTTCTACTTTTCATAGTTATTACAGGATTAATAGGTACCGAAGAACAGGCCGCCTCGCAGGCAATAATAAGCGCGATGTTTATGTCTTTTCTTCCTTGCTTTGGCTTCGGGATTGCAATTCAAACTCTTGTAGGCAACAACCTCGGCTCTGGTAAATTTCATATTGCAAAGATCTATGGTTTTGAAACGGCAAAGATAGCAACCTACTATACATTATTTCTCGGCATCGTTTTCATCGCCATTCCGCAGTACGTATTATTAATAATTACAAACAACCAGACTCTCATTACTCTGGCGGAACCGGCACTAAGGATTGCCGGATTCTCACAGATCTTTTATGGAATTGGCGTAGTTTTAGCTAACGGACTTCAGGCAGCAGGAAAAACGTTTTTTGTCATGAAAGCTGAAGTTATAACTAACCTGTTTATATTTGTGCCACTTGCTTACCTGATGGGCGTGGTTCTTCATGGCGGACTTGTTTGGGCATGGGCTGCGCTGCCAGTCTATATCCTGATATATGCATTAGCTGTCTTTAAAAAATTTGAAAAAGGCGAATGGCAGCAGAGAGCCATTTGAACAGCTAAAATCCGGTTTTTATCACAGTTTCGGGAACCGTAAGAGATTGTGCTTGCTAATAATGAGAATATTTCTGATTTTCACAACGAAAATGAATTAAATACGCAGAAATTAAAGAAAGTTTTTCGGCACAGGTGTTGACATTCACTAGGGCATAAAATATATTTTAACTATGAAAAATAGACTTACTGTAATTTTTACACTTTTCCTTCTGGTTTCCGCAGCCCTGGCCGGAGCATTGATCGATTACTTCCATGCCCAAACTGAGGGTGAGAATGTAAAACTTGAATGGAAAACCACCGAAGAAACTAACCTGGCAAATTTCATTGTACAAAGAAAAACATCTGATACCCAGTTTATTGACCTTGCAACAATTAATCCTACGGGTAATAATTCTGTTTATTCCTACATCGATCAGGCTGCTTACAAGATGACCAACCCCATATTTCAGTACAGACTGAAGATAGTTGACAGAGACGGTTCAACTACGTTTTCTCAGCAGGTTTCTGTCTCCCCGAATATTTCAGGTGTAAAGAGAACCTGGGGCAGCATTAAAGCCATGTTCCGTTAAAACATCCTACCTGATTATTTTAAAAAATACTTCTGCGCGAATGTCCCCGAATTCATTTTTGTATTTAATTTTTAGCGTCTATTCATTTATCTTTGTCCTTCATTAAAAAAAATACTTAATCCGAAGAAAACGAATCAAGTCCCGCATGAAGAATATTATTTCATTTCTCATTATCAGCTTATTTGTGCTTGTTATATCCGGATGTTCCGGTTCAAAAGAATCTTTTGACCGTGGAGATGATTCAGGAACAGCGGGAAGCCGGGTTCGTGTCCTTCTCGACGAAGAACCGGGAACTTATGAATTTGTTAATGCCTCCCCGGTTTATTTAAAAAACGGCGATAATTATGTAGCGCTGCTAAATCCCGGTAACCGTCTTTCTGTCGCAGGTTCCGGAAATGACGTAGAAGTGGAAATTGAAGGCAAAAGCTTTAAGGGAAAATATATGCGGCTGGTTCCGGGTTCGCCCGGTGAATCAGTTTCTTATAAGGGAGGACTTTACCATGGTTCCATCAACCTAGTTGCTGAAGGAGAGGCTATTAAGGTTGTAAACGAGCTCTCTATTGAAGAATACCTCAAAGGAGTTATCCCTAAAGAAATGCCGACGGGAAGAGGGAATGAATATTATGAGGCTCTGAAGGCCTTTACTATCTGTGCGCGGACTTATACTTTTTCAAAACTTAATGAGAAAAAAAAGAATTTCGATGTCTTTGCCGATACGCGTGACCAGGTGTACGGGGGCAGCGGAATTGAAAAGGATATCGTCAACAAAGTTGTTGATGAAACAAGAGGACTAATTCTCACTTACAACGATAAACCTGCGGTAACTTTTTATCATTCGACCTGCGGCGGTTATACCGAAGATGCAAAAAATGTTTTCCCTAATATGGATCTTCCTTACCTGGTTACGGTAAAGGATGGTGATGAACCTTACTGTTCCATTTCTCCGAAATTTACCTGGACCGAAACGATACCTGAAAAAACATTTGTTCAGCGTTTCGTTTCGTCCGGGTATCTTGACTCACCCGAATACTCCGTAAGCAATCTGAACATTAACAGCACATTCGAATCCGGGAGAATTAACGAATTAGAAATACTTTTTGCAGGTCGCACCGGGAAATTAAAAACTGTAAAAATCTATGGCAATAACATCAGGTATATAATAAGGACGGCTGACAACAAAACGATATTAGAGAGCAACAATTTTTCAATCAGGAAAGATGGTGACAATATAGTTATTAACGGTAAGGGGTACGGGCATGGTGTAGGGCTCTGTCAGTGGGGCGCTCTGGCACAATCAAAAGAAGGCAGGGATTTCGAAGAAATTCTTTCACTTTATTATCCGGGAACAAAGATAGAAAGCTTAGATGATAAGTAATCATCCTCCCATATATCTTGCTTCAAGATCACCCAGAAGAAAGAAACTGCTGAAGCAGATGAACCTTAAGTTTAAAGTCGTTATAATTGAGATAGATGAAAGCAGACGGGGAGACGAATCTCCTCTGACGATGGTAAAAAGACTGGCCTCAGAAAAACTAGAAGCAGCTAAAAGCAAAGTGAATGACGGAATAATAATAACGGCCGATACTACCGTTGTGCTCGGGAACGTTATTCTCGCCAAGCCTGATGACAGGCATGATGCCAAGCGAATGCTAAAGAAGTTAAGCGGTAAGACGCATATTGTTTACACCGGGTTTGCAATTCATAATTCCAAAACAGGCAGGACAATTGTGGATTATGAAAAAACGGCGGTAACATTCCGTGAACTAACCAAAGATGAAATTGATGATTATGTAAAAACCGGGAGCCCCATGGATAAAGCCGGGGCATACGGCATCCAGGATGATTTTGGTGCCGTTTTTGTAAAAAAAATAAGCGGAGATTACTATAATGTGGTAGGACTACCCGTATCAAAGCTTTACACAAACCTTCTCAAAGTGATTTAATTGCTGAAGAAACTCAGAAATAAATTATTAATCTCCCTTGCGGCAGCAGGACTCCTTTACCTTGCATTCACTATTTACGCTGACTTCGACCAGGTGCTAAAAGCCTTTGAAAAATTCAACTGGCTGCTTTTCCCGCTCCTGCTTGTCCTTTCACTTCTTAATTATCTTTTCAGGTTTTTCAAGTGGGACTATTACTTATCCGTCATAAAAGTTAAAGTTGCTAAATGGGATTCGCTGTCAATATTTATGTCCGGCCTGGTAATGAGTGTAACGCCCGGTAAGATGGGTGAACTCCTGAAATCATACCTGGTAAAAGAACTTAACCAGACGCCCGTGAGCAGGACATTCCCGATTATCTTTGCCGAAAGGATCACAGACTTTATTTCGCTTCTTTTCCTGGCTTTAATAGGCGCTTACGTATATAACTACGGGCGCGAAATTGTAATAGGGGTATCCATTTTCTTTTTCCTGGTGGTTATAATTATAAGCAACAGGGGAATAGCTCTACCCATACTAAAACTCCTTGAAAAAAGTTCGTTCCTGAGGAAGCACCTGGAAAGTATCCATAGTGCATACGAAAGCTCCTACCAGCTTCTCAGACCGGGCGTTCTTATAAAAATGAGCATTTTAAGTCTTGGTTCGTGGTTTTTTGAATGTTTGGGATATTACATAATTCTGATTAATTTTGGATTGGATGTTAGTCTTTTGTGGGCAACGTTCAGTTACGGATTTGCAACTATTGTTGGTGCAGTTACAATGCTGCCCGGGGGATTAGGAGTAACGGAAGGATCACTTACGTTTCTTCTTATCCAAAAAGGAGCCCCGAAAGAGATTGCAGTTGCATCCACATTTATTGTAAGGGTTGTAACGCTCTGGTTTGCGGTTTTCGTGGGAGTAATAAGTGTAACCCTTTACCAGAGAAGATTCGGTAAAATAACCCTAGAATCCATCTCAAACCGGCCGAATTAAACAAAAGTCCGGTGTGTTTTATTTGTTCTTTCACATGGTTTATGTTTCAGATCAATCTGATTTTCTTGATTTTGAGACAGGTGCATGTTATATTTTTAGTGACTCAAATATATATATAAAAAGGAGTTATAATATGTCCCAGGATAATTCAAGTAAAGGTTTATTTATAGGTTTTTTAGCAGGTGGTATTGTTGGTGCTATTGCAGCCTTATTATATGCTCCCAAACCGGGAAGAGAACTCAGAAATGACATTCGCAGCAAATCAGATGAATATTATGATGACGTAGAAAAATACTTTTCTGACGCAAGAGATAAAGCAAAAGATCTCATTAACGACGGTAAGAAAAAATCAGACAAACTTATCAGTGACGCTAAAGTTAAGTCAGAAGAATTGTTAAAAGACGCAGAACGTATTTTTAATGATGCCCGTTCCAAAGCAGAAGGTTATGTTGCCAAGGGTAAGGAAACAGTAGATCAGGAAACCAACAAAGTTAAAACAGCTGTTAAAGCAGGTGTTGATGCGTACAAAGAAACTAAAAACAGTTAAGCAATTCTTATGGATACTGTCAGCATCTTTTATATAATCCTTTTATGTTCGGCTTCAATCCTTTGTCTGGCATTGATCTTCTACATAAACAAAATCACGAATTCTATCAAAGATATAGAATCTGAGATTAAGGATATGTCTGAACAGGTAAAACCATTAATTAATACTGCCACGCAGTTAAGTGAAAAAGTTAATTACCTGGCTGCCGAAGCAAAGGAGCAGGTAGGAATTGTAAAGCAAACAGTAGAAAAGGTTGTTGACAGGATTGAAAAGATTCTCGCTTTAGAAGAGCAATTCCGGGAGGGTTTGGAGAAGCCTGTAAACGGGCTTCTTAAAAACCTCTCAGCTGTTTCTAACGGAGTCTCCACCTTCTGGAAAACCTTCACAAAATGATAATAATAAAATAAACCTTCTCACCTTGAATCTTAGGAGGAAATCCCTTGAAAGAGTATGGAACTGAAGCAATACGCAATATTGCGTTTATAGGGCACCAGGGCAGCGGTAAAACAAGCCTCTCTGAAATAATATTATTTACATCTAATGAAATAAACAGGATCGGGAGCATTTCCGAAGGAAATACCATATCCGATTATACCCCGAATGAAGTTGAAAAGCAGATATCGATCTCCACAAGTTTAATGCACTGTGAATGGAACGGTGTTAAAATAAATCTGCTTGATACCCCCGGCTACTCTGATTTTTTAGGAGATGTTAAGAGTGCAATGCGGGTTTCTGATCTTGCAGTGATGGTTTTAAAATCAGCCGAAGGAGTTGAAGTCGGCTCAGAAACTAGCGGCAAGTTCGTGGATGAATTTGGTCTTCCTTCAGCAATAATCATAAACAAAACAGACAACGAGCACAGTACTTTCAAAAATACTCTTCAGCAGGCAAAAGAAAGGCTTACTAATGGAGCCATAGCTGTTACTTTACCGGTTGCGGAGGGAATAAACTTCAACAGCGTTCTTGATATCCTTAAAATGAAAGTTTACAATTACGGCGAACCAGGCAGCAGGAAAGTTACAGAAGAGGAGATACCAGATGATTTGAAAGATGAGGCTGAATCCTACAGGACGGAATTCATTGAGAAGGTAGCCGAAACAACAGAAGAACTTATGAATAAGTATTTTGAAGAAGGAACATTACAGGATGCAGATCTTCAGAAAGGTATTAAGCAGGCGCTTTTAAAGAGAAGTCTCTCTCCTGTTTTTGCAATTTCATCTTCAAAAGCGGTTGGTATCAACAATTTCCTTGATTTCGTAGCAGCTTATTGTCCTTCACCCGCTGACCGCGGTGGTGAAGATGCCCAAGTGAAAGAATCGGAAAAAACCCAGAAAGTTCTTCCTGATGCTTCCGGTGAACCGGTTATGTTTATCTTTAAGACAATCTCAGAACAGCATGTAGGTGAACTTTCACTATTCAGAATTTACTCAGGTTCTGTAAAAGCAGGACTCGATCTGATGAACGAAACCAACGGAAAATCAGAAAGACTAAGTCAGCTTTCAATCCTTAACGGTCACAATCGAAAAGACGTTTCCCAGCTGAATGCAGGAGACCTTGGTGCTGTAGTTAAACTGAAAGACACACACACAAACAATACTTTAAGCTCCAAATCATTCCCTGTGGTAATGAAACCAATAGAATTTCCAACCGCTGTAATAAGAGGTGCAATAGTTCCAAAAGCCAAGGGAGATGAGGATAAAATAGCATCAGGATTACATACACTTCATGAAGAAGATCCTTCATTCAGTGTTAAATTCGATCCTGAAATTTCACAGACTATTATATCAGGGCAGGGAGAACTTCAACTATCACTCGCAGTAAAAAGGCTGAAAGAAAGATACGGCGTTGAAGTTGACCTTGTAGAACCAAGAGTTCCTTATAAAGAAACAATTAAAGGAACAGTTAACGACGTTGAATACAAGCATAAGAAACAGTCGGGTGGAAGAGGACAGTACGGACACGTACATTTCAAGATGGAACCCTTACCCAGAGGAAAAGATTTCGAATTTGTTAATGCCATTGTTGGAGGCGTAGTTCCCGGCAGGTTCATTCCTGCCGTAGAAAAAGGTATCCAGGATACTATGGTTAAAGGAGTAATATCAGGCAACCAGGTAGTAGATGTAAAGGTAACTTTATTTGATGGGACATTTCATAATGTTGACTCGGATGAAATGTCATTCAAACTTGCAGCTTCACAATGCTTCAGGAAAGGTTTCCATGAAGCAAAGCCGGTACTGCTTGAGCCTATATATGAAATTGAGGTAACTGTGCCTGAAGAATTTATGGGCGATGTAATGGGCGATATTTCCAGCCGCAGAGGAAAGATACTTGGAATGAGTTCGGACGGACACTTCCAGATAATCAAAGCAAATATTCCTCTTGCTGAGCTATATAAATACAGCTCGCAGCTTCGCAGCTTAACTTCCGGAAGAGGAGTACATACCCGTAAATTTGCTTACTATGAAGAAATGCCGAAGGATGTAGAACAAAAAATTATTGATGAATACAATAAATCAAGAGAAGAAGGAAATTAAAAACCCTTAATTAAGGCGGTTAATAACCGCCTTTTTAATTTTATTGAGGAGAAATGGAAAAACTCTGGTCACCATGGCGTTCACAGTATATCGACTCTTTTAAGAATAAAGATACCGACAAGGAAGAATGCGTATTCTGCGAAATGTTAAACGAGAACCCTGAGGATCTCTCAAACCTTGTTGTCGATAAGGGACTGCTTACTTTTACGGTCCTGAATCTCTATCCTTACAATAACGGTCACCTGATGATAGTGCCATACCGCCATACATCAGAATTTATTTCCCTTACAGATGAAGAGAACCTCGAAATAATGCACAAGATGCGCATTGCCTATGAAGCATTAAGAGAGATCCTTCATCCTGAAGGATTTAATATGGGACTTAACCTCGGCAAAGTTGCCGGAGCAGGGATACATGAACATATCCATTTCCACATCGTACCTCGCTGGAACGGCGATACCAATTTTATGCCGGTACTAGGTGAAGTTAAAGTAATTTCACAGGATCTGGCGGAGACAAAAAAGAAACTGCTTTCAGTGTATAAAAAATTTAAGAACCAATAATAGATCGGGACCGGAGTGGCAAAAAGAATCATCCTTCCTGCGGCTATAATCTGCCTGGTAATTATCCTTACATCATGCAACGAAGCTCCTCGAAAGAACCAGGTGAATATCAAAATTGATTCGGTTATATATAAGCCGGGAACCAAAGAGCCTTTTAACGGCAGATGGAAAGGGGAGATGGATAGTATGAAAATCGAATTTGATGTGGTAAATGGTAAAAAAGAGGGTAATTTCACGTCTTTTTATCCCAACGGGAAAGTACTTATGACCGGTGAAATGAAAAACAACCGCAATGAAGGTGAGTGGAAGTATTTTTACGACAACGGGCAGGTTGAATCCCTCGGTTTATTCAAAGACGACAGAGCGGATGGCAAATGGGAATGGTATTATCCGGACGGTACTCTGAAACAAACCGGGTACTTTGATGCAGGACAAAGAGACAGTCTTTGGAAAACATACGACACATCCGGAACTTTAATTGATTCGACCATCGTTCAGCCGGACAGCGGGTTCGTAACACCACATTAATTTCATTTTCTTTACTTTAAGTTTTACGTAAAAACGGAGACTATATAAAGACTATGAAATACAATAAACTAATTTTAATTACTGTTTTTTTATTTTCCTTTATCCAGTGGTATGGATGCTCCTCCTCCGAAGAGACAACCCGGAAAGAAGAGAAGGCAGTAACAGAAGAAAAAAAACCTATCCTTAAGCCCAACGAAGAAGTTGAAAGAGAGCTGATTAACAATCAAAACATAAAAAGCATCGACAAGATAAGTTTTGATTATGATAAGGACGGTAAACTTGTAAATGGTGAAAAACAGTCAACTATTAATTATGGTCCCAACGGTTTAATGAGCGGAACGGTTATATACGGGAAAAACAGTAAAGTAGACAATATTTACAAATATGACTACAACAAAAAAGATTACCGGATTCAAACTATAAGATATACTCCTGATCAGAAAGCAGACAAAAAATATACTTATGAGTACAACAAATACGGCAACAAGTTAAAATCAGTAAGGTACGACCTTAACGGTAAAATAGAGAAGTACTACATATATGTTTACGATGATGATCAGAACCTTGTTGAGGAAGACTGGTACGATAGAAGCGGGAAGCTGGAATACAAAGTTGAATATGAATACAATAATGACGGCAGAAAGCGATCAGCCACAACTTATAATGAAAAGGGGGAAATGCTATACCGGTACGAATACAAATACGATCAGAAAGGAAATGTACTCGAAGAAGAAAAATTTAATGAGGATAATAATCCCGTGGGAGTAATTCAGTATGTCTACAAATACTACGGAAAGGATTAAAAAATTCTTTGTTACCTGCAAAAATCATTGCAAAAAGATACGATTAGTATTATTTTAACGATCTGAAAATTTCGGGCCCGTAGCTCAGTTGGTTAGAGCATCTGACTCATAATCAGAGGGTCGGTGGTTCAAGCCCATCCGGGCCCACAAAGAAAGCCTTAAAACAATAGTTTTAAGGCTTTTTGATTTTAAATATTTACTGATTATCCGGAGAGTTTTACTCGTTCATGTCGATCAAATCAAATTGTGCGTTCTTTCAAGGTTTGAATATTTCAGAAAGTGAAAAGGTTAATACCTTCAGGAAATAATAGATGATTTTCAAGTTAATGGAGGTTTGAAATTTTCCTGATTATATAGTTTTTTTTATCAAGTTATCTGCCTTCCTGCTTTTAGCCATTTTCTTCTGATCTTGTACGAACCTTTCAGCTTTTGCTTTTTCCATCTTAATAATCTTAATCGTTTCTGATTCCTCTTCTTTAAACTCAGATCTTAAAAGAACGATATTAGCTTCTGTTGCGGCACGTTTGACTTCTAATCCATTTCGTTTGCGTTCGATTTCCTGCTGACGTAAAAGCTGCTCTTCATTGTTTTTAGCTTCCTGAGATAAACGGGCGGAACCCGTTAATACGCCTTCTGCACCGATATAGACATCAAGCAGATCGATTCCATGCTCAGTCAATATAAATTCGCGGATCTGATTGGAATGTGCCATACCGCGGGATTTAAGAATGTACAAACCTCTGTTACGTTCTCCGCCTATTTCAATATCTCGTAGTAGAAGCCAGGTATCGATTAGTGAGGAGATTGACATATCTGTAAGTTCCTGATTCTCACCTGTTGTTGTGAGACTTGCAAATAACCCTGTGATATTCCTCATCTTTAGAAAATCCACCAATCGAAGCAGCATTATTTTGACTTCTGTTTGATTGCTTCCGATAACGAAAGCATCGATTGGGTCCAGAATGACTATTTGCGGTTCAATTTTATTAATTAACTTTATGCTCGTTGTCAGATGATGTTCCAAACCATGGAGTGTAGGCCGTGTGGCATGAAAGTGAAGCAATCCCTGTTTCACCCAACGTTCCAGTCTGATACCGATGGAAGACATATTACGCATAAACTGACTGGGAGATTCTTCAAAAGCAAAATAGAGCACCCGCTCACCACGTCTGCAGGCAGCGTCAACAAATTGTGCCGCAAGACTAGTCTTACCTGTTCCTGCGGTCCCCGAAACGAGCACTGAACTGCCGCGAAAGTAACCTTTACCGGAGAGCATCGTATCAAGGCGCGGAATGCCAGTGGAAATTCTTTCTCTGGAGGCAGTATGGTTCAATCCCAGTGAAGTTACAGGCAGAACAGAAAACCCATCCTCATCAATTAGGAAAGGATATTCATTAGTGCCATGTGTTGAACCCCGGTATTTAACAATGCGCAATCGCCGTATGGATGATTGATCGGTAACCCGGTGATCCAGAAGGATTACACAGTCGGAAACATATTCTTCAAGACCCTGGCGAGTTAATAGATTATCACCTCTTTCGCCGGTTATGATTGCAGTAACATGCTTCTTTTTCAACCAGCCGAACAACCGGCGTAATTCTGTGCGTACAGCTGTAGGGTTTGGCAGTGCTGAAAAAAGTGATTCAATCGTATCCAGAACAATACGCCTGGCTCCTATGCTTTCAATCGCCTGGTGGATCCTGACGAATAAGCCGTTCAAATCATATTCTCCCCTCAGTTCAATTTCACCGCGTTCAATATGAATATGTTCAAGCAAAACCTTTTTATTAGCAATCAGACGTTCCAGATTGAAACCTAATGAAGCTACGTTTGCAATAAGTTCTTTTGACGTCTCTTCAAAAGAAATGAATACACCGGGTTCATTATATAATGCCGCACCGCTAATGATGAACTCCATTGCAAAGAGAGTTTTCCCACAACCTGCTCCGCCGCATACAAGTGTGGGCCTACCTTTTGGCAGTCCGCCGCCGGTAATTTCATCGAAACCTTGAATACTGGTTGGTGATTTGGGAAGGATAATTTGTTTTGATTGAATTTTTCTTGTTTTCATTCTAACTACTCTTAAATATTTATAAGTGTCTTTTAAAATAATTTTCAGGATTAATCGGTTATCAAAATTAGTTGTGGATAACTTTTATTGAATAATAGAAAAATCCCCATCACAATAAAATAGACCAAAAGGATGAAAAAGGAATTAATTCGTTAAAAATCTTAACCACCTCAGTTTATTGCATCCAAAAGATGTAATCCCTATTTCAACCCTTTGGGGGATTTTTCCATCCCTTTATTTAACTTAATTTGATTATCAACAGAGAAATATGCTTTCAATCGAAGAATCAAAATACATGCGAATGACACCATATACCTGGGCCTGGTATTGTATGGATGTGTGAAGGAGAAAATTAAGTGAATTTAAAAAAGAATGGAATAAGGAAAGGATTAAAAATGGGGAAGTTTTATCCCAAGGTTCCGGTTAAAATTGAATACTCGCAAACTGGGCAAGATGAAGTAAAGAAGA
Source organism: uncultured Ignavibacteria bacterium (assembly GCA_963800255.1). Lineage (GTDB taxonomy): Bacteria > Bacteroidota > Ignavibacteria > Ignavibacteriales > Ignavibacteriaceae > DATFVA01. The sequence goes on from CAWDAK010000009.1 coordinate 111,197, forward strand.
GCGTAAGTTTGCCTCTTTATAGTACGGGTGGACTTTCAGAAAAAAAACTGGCCGATTCCGAAATCCGTTACCGCCGCTTATTCGAATCTGCGAAGGATGGTATTATTATTCTTGATGCAGAAACGGGTAAAATTGTCGACGTAAATCCTTTCTTAATAGAACTGCTGGGATATTCAAAAGAAGAATTTGTTAACAAATTTATTTGGGAGATAGGATCTTTCTCAAATGTTCTTTCTAATATTGAAAATTTATTAGAATTACAGCAGAAAAAATATGTTCGTTATGATAATTTACCACTTGAAACTTTCGACGGGAAATTAGTTAATGTAGAATTCGTGAGTAATGTCTACCTGGTTAACGGTGAAAACGTAATTCAATGCAATATAAGAGACATCACTTTAAGGCGGCAACAAGAAATAGAAATTGCCGGCCTTAGTCGTATCTATCTAGTTCTAAGTGCAATCAATAGAATGCTTGTAAGAGTACGGAATTTGGATGAACTGTTTAAAGAGACTTGTGAAATATCTGTTTCAAAGGGTAACTATAATATGGTTTGGGTAGGCTTAATTGATAAAAAAAAGAATTCAGTTTTTCCCGTTGCCTCGAACGGAGAGGCTGAAGAATATCTTAAAAATATTATAATTTCTTTAGGAAATGATTACGAAAACCTTGGTACAGCAGGCAGAGCAATACTCGATAATCGAAATATTGTCAATAATAATATTAAAGAGGATAAAATATTATACTCCATACGTTATGAAGATTTGAAAATGGACTTTAATTCTGTCGCAAGTTTTCCTTTGAGTGATAATGGTGAGGTCAGTGCCGTAATTTCATTTTATTCCAGTAAGGTAAATCATTTCAATACCCAGGAAGTTACGCTCCTTCAGGAATTAGCTGATGATGTATCGTTTTCAATGCGTACAATTAAACAAGAAGAATTACGTAGACAAGTTGAGCATGAACATAAAAAATTATCAATAGCTGTTGATCAAAGCCCTGCTTCTATCGTAATAACATCAACGGATGGTGAAATTGAATATGTAAATAGAAAGTTCTGTGAAGTTACCGGATACAGTATGGCTGAAGTAATTGGGAAAAACCCACGCATTTTAAAATCCGGTTCGCAGGATAATATATTTTATAAAGAGTTATGGGAGACGGTTTTAGCTGGTAATGAATGGAAGGGTGAACTGCTTAATAAAAAGAAAAATGGTGATTTATATTGGGAGTCAGCATTGATTTCTCCCTTAATAAATGAAAATGGCAACATAACGCATTTAATTGCCGTGAAAGAGGATATTACAGAGCAAAGGAAAATCAGGGCAGAATTACTGTATATTGAAGAAAGATATAGATCCATTTTTAATAACTCGGTTGAACTAGTCTATATTTTAGATTTACAAGGAAACATACTTGAAGTAAATCACAAAGCGCTATCTCTTTTTGGATATACAGAAAAGGAAGCTAAAGGGCTGAATATCTCTGACATTTTGGACCCTATTGATTTGCAAACTGCTAAAATTAATATAGAGTATGTAGTTGCAAATGGTGCCAATAAGGATCTTCAGGAATATACATTTATCACAAAGGATAGAAAAAATATTTTTGTTGAAACTACAGGGGTTCGGATAGATAAAGATGGTAAGCCTTTTGGTATAATGGGTATTGCACGGGATATCACATTGCATAAACAGGCAAAAGATGAATTGGAAGAGAGTGAAAATAAGTACAAAAGCCTTTTTGAGAAAATGCTTGACGGAGTTTACAAGAGTACCCATGAAGGAAAATTCATCCAGGTAAACGATGCAATGGTAAAAATGCTGGGATACGATAATAAAGAAGAACTTTACAATTTGAACATTAAATCCCATTTGTATTTTAAAGATGGGGACCGCGAGAGCGCAGCTCTTGAGGAAAAGTATGAAGAAATGGCAATTTTCCGTCTTAAGAAAAAAGATGGATCTGAGATCTGGGTTGAAGATCACGGGCGGCATATATTGAATGATGATGGCAATGTATTATATCATGAGGGAATTATGCGTGATGTAACTGAACGTCTCTGTGCTGAGCAAGAATTGATTCGAGCCAAAGAAAAAGCAGAAGAGATGAATAAGCTCAAATCTAATTTTCTGTCGAATATGAGCCACGAACTTCGTACTCCGCTTATAGGAATTTTGGGATATGCAGAGTTCCTTGAAAACGAACTAACTAATAAAGAATTAATCGGAATGGTTGAAATAATAAAAACAAGCGGTCAAAGATTGAATACTACCCTGAACAATATTCTGGATATTTCCAAAATCGAAAGTGAAACAAAAAGTATTGAAATAAAGCTTCTGGATATATTGAAGTATTTAAAGGAACAGGTAAAATTTTTCAAACCAGCTGCTGAAAATAAAGGTTTAGTCATTATTTACAAGCCTGGGAGTAGTAGATTAAAAGCATATATTAACGAAGAAATGTTCGTGTCAATAATAAGTAATTTGTTAAACAACGCAATAAAGTTTACCGAGCAAGGAAGCATAACTATAACCGCTGATTTGGTGAAGGACAAAGCGAGAATAGCTGTTACGGATACTGGTATCGGTGTATCTGTTGAAAACCAGGAAGTGATATTTGAACCATTCAGACAGGAAAGCGAAGGTTTAAGCCGATATTATCAAGGGACAGGATTGGGTTTAACTATAGCCAAGAATTTTGCTGAACTAATGGATGGGACAATTAACATTAAAAGCCAACCCGGCGAGGGAAGCACATTTACCCTGGTACTTCCTGTTAGTTTAACAGCCGAAAATAAATTTATAAATACTGAATGGAAATAATTAATAATATAGGACGTAATAACAACGGATCACAAAAGCAAAAATTGTTATTTGTGGAAGATGATATCGTAACCATAAATGTGGTTAAAAGATTATTGAAGGATAAATATGAGGTTTACAGCGCAAACAATGGTGAATCCGCGTTAGAAATGGCTACTGAAGATGATTTTGACGCTTTTTTAATCGACATTGGTCTACCGGGGAAAATGAACGGAATAATTACCGCTAAAGAACTTAAAAAAATTAAAGACAACAAGGAGAAACCCTTTATTGCAGTAACTGCCTATGCTATGCAGGGAGATAAGAATTTTTTTCTTGCTGAGGGATTAACTCACTACATTTCCAAACCTTTCAACTTTCAGACTTTTATTAAATTGATTGAGACTGCCTTGATAGAAATGGAGAATGCTAAAAAACACTAAAGGTTTCTATTACGAGGAGGGTTGGAAAAATTATTTATCTAGTGTTTCTTTAAAAAGGTGCCGTCCTGTAATTCTTCAAATGCCTTCTTTAATTCTCCCTGGGTGTTCATTACGATGGGGCCATACCAGGCTACCGGTTCTTTTAATGGTCTGCCTGATATAAGAAGAAACCGGATTCCCTGATCTCCTGCCTGCACGGTAACTTCATCACCACTGTCAAATAATAGCAGCGATCTGTTATCTGCTTCGACGGGGGGATGGGTGTCAAGCCAGCCAACACTTTCGGTGGGAACTGAGAGCGGGCCGGACGCATTGGAGAACTTTCCTGATCCTTCAAAGACGTATGCAAATGCATTATTCCTTGTGTCTATAGGCAGGGATTTTCTTTTTCCTGCAGGAACAAAAATATCGATATAAACGGGATCGGCAGCGATTCCTTCAACCGGACCTCTTTTGCCCCAGAAACTTCCGCAAACGAGCCTCACTTTTGTTCCGTCATCCTCAGTTATTTCAGGTATATCAGGGGCTTTGATTTCCTGGTAGCGGGGGGGAGTCATCTTTAAAGACTTTGGAAGATTTGCCCATAGCTGAAATCCGTGCATTCTGCCAGTATTATCGCCTTTCGGCATTTCCTGGTGTATGATACCGCTTCCTGCGGTCATCCACTGAATGTCACCCGACGATATCACACCCTTGTTTCCCATACTATCGCCATGTTCAACGCTTCCTGCAAGCACATAAGTTATCGTTTCAATTCCTCTGTGAGGGTGCCACGGAAAACCTGCCAGGTAATCTTCAGGTCTCTCATTCCGGAAGTCATCAAGGAGGAGAAACGGATCAGCTTCGGCGGGATCACCGAAACCAATTGCCCGTCTGAGATTGACACCGGCTCCTTCGGTTGTGGGCTGAGCTTTTAATATCTTTTTTACGGGACGTATAGACATATTAATTCCTTTCACAATGATTTCCCGCGGCAACACGGAATCACTCTGGATTATATTTGCATTGAAATTAATTTTACTCGACAAAAGAAAATAACGAAATATTTAATAAATATTTATTAATGTTAGTTATTTTAATATGTAGAATAAACCAAAGACTCAAATGTCACTTAAAGAAATTATAATATTTGTTCTGCTTTTTGTTCCTCTTATCGCTGCTCAGAAAAAAGAAATAGTTGCATTTTTTCCTGAATGGCGCGTGAAGGGAAATAATCCATATTTTGTTAAGGATATAGAAGCAAGGGGTTCAGCAGATAAGATAACTGTCCTGAACTATGCCTTCATTATTCCCCGGGCCGATTCAGCCGGAAGAATTCTCCCCGGTTTTCTTGATCCTTACTACGCCTACCGGCAGATCTATTCATCAGAAATGAGTATCGATGGAATTGCAGATGATTCGGCAAACACATTAAGGGGACAGTTCAACCAGTTGAAAAAATTAAAGCAAAGGCACCCGGACCTGAAGATTGTTCTTTCAATAGGAGGATGGGAAGGTTCTACATATTTTTCGGATGCTGTTCGAACTCCCGAATCACGGGAATATTTTATTGACCAATGCATAAAAAGATTCATTTCCGGTGATCTGCCTGAAGTAAACGGGGCGGGGGGAGAGAATTCTGCAGCCGGAATCTTTGACGGGTTTGATATCGACTGGGAATACCCTGTAAAGGGGGGGCTGAAAGAAACCCGCCATAACCCGGATGACAGCGATAACTTATCAAAGTTTCTGGAGCTTTTCAGAACTAAACTTGACTCATTAAATCCCGCATTCCTTCTTACTGCAGCTATACCAGCAACAGAGAAATCCCTGAGTTATTTTAACCTTTATGATGATCAGAAGTTTCTCGATTGGTACAATGTGATGACCTTTGATTATACTGGAGCGTGGGATCCTTATACAGGCCATATGACAGGACTTCTTTCTTCACCGGCTGATACTGCTTACGACAGAGAAAGGAATTCATTCGATAAAACCATAAGGCTCTTGAATTGTGTTTACAGGGTAAGTGCGTCTAAACTGGTTCCTGCGGCAGCGTTCTATGGAAGAGCCTGGGGCAAAGTCGACTCACAAAGTTTTGGCCCTGGATCGACCGGAAGTGAAATTACCGCTGATACTACAGAAGGAGTTAAAACTTTTTCCGATCTGAAAAAACTGATCGGGGATAGTTATCAGCTTTATTGGGATAGCGCTGCAATGGCTCCTTATCTGTTCAACTCTGCCGGGAAGATATTTATAACTTTTGATGATGAAAAGTCCATCGCTCTGAAGTTGCATTATGTTAGGGCTTACAATTTAAGGGGATTGATGTTCTGGGAAATAAGCGGTGATGATTCATCAGGAACACTGGTTGAAGTTATTTATAATGGAAATATGCCCGATGCTGTACCACTTAATAAGGCGGGAAATTCTTCTCCAGCAATCGAGATTATAAAACCCTCAGAGAATGACTGGATAAATGAAGGCTCTAATATAATTATCAATACGAAATATTCAGATCCTCGAGGTAAAATTATAAAGGCAGAGTTTTTCGGGGATGGAAATTCTTTAGGGTATTCTACTCAGGAACCTTTTAGCTGGGTCTGGTTCAACGTTCCGCAGGGGAGACATACAATCACCGTTTCGGTTGAAGATGTTAACGGTTCTGTAAGTAAATCGACACCTGTCTCTTTTGCCGTGAGGAAACGGTAAACAAGTTAAATCGTTGCTAATTTGACTTATGTCATGGTTTCCCCCGTTTTGCAGCATTAAGTTTCATCTGTAACATAATAAATGGTGAGGCTATGTCAGATAAAACAGAGAAAATAATGCTGAGGGAAGCGGTTAGTTACCAGGACGGCTCGATAGTGAGCAGGCAGATTTTAAAGAAACCAAACGGAAATATAACACTTTTTGCTTTTGATAAAGAACAGTCATTAACAGAACACACTTCTCCTTTCGAGGCTGTTGTTAATATCGTTGAAGGAGAAATGGAAATTAAGATAGGGGGAGAGCCGCATACGGTTAAGGAGGGAGAAATTATTGTACTTCCTCCGAATGTTCCACACGGCTTAATTGCACAGCAGAAAACTAAAATGCTGTTGACCATGATTAAATAACCAGTACTGCCTGGTTGATAGTGTTTAATTAGCTGTCTGGCCTGATGCCTGACTGGCGCTTCGTGATCTGTTTTGTTCCGGAGATTTCCTGTTCCTTTTTCTGAAGGGACGAAAAGCATAAAAGAACTGGCTAAAGTAATGAGCGGGGAACTTCGAAATTAACCCGTACTTTTCAGCTTTTACATTTTCAGGTAGGTAGGCTGTTCCGAAAACCCAATCCCATACAGCCAGTTTTGTGGAAAAATTCCTGTTCCTTCCTTTCCCCAAGGTATGATGCCAGCGGTGCATTTCTGGACCGTTTATAAACTTCTGAAGCTTTCCGGTATGAATATTTAAGTTGGAATGGATGTACATTCCCCAAACTGCACTTATTACTCCTTTGTAAGAAATAACCTCCGGAGGTGAGCCCAGCAAAACAATGGGAAGAAATTCTACGGTCTGGTTAATTAATATTTCAACTGCATGAGAGCGTGAACCCGAGAGCCAGTCGACTTTTTCAGGAGAATGATGGGCTTCGTGTATACGCCAGAGCCATTTATTTTTATGCTGCCATCTATGCATCCAGTATATATAAATATCGTGAGTCAGGGTAAAGAAAACCAGCTGCAGCCAGACCGGTACATTAGAAAATAACTGAAATCTGGAGATGCCTGTAGTACTATCAATATAATAAATCAGGTAATTGAAGATAAGAATACCGAGAATATAACTTTGAGCAATTGTATATAGAGCAAGATCATCAAAGAATCCCCGGCGAAATATTTTCTGCCCTTTATTATATGGAAATATTCTTTCAAGGATAATAAACAAAAAAGCTGATGCGGAGATTATCACCATCGAAACAGCCTCTGCGGGAGACAGTTCAGCAAAATAAGTTATAAAGGAAGCGAATATTTCTTTCAGGACCAGCATATCCGGTGTTAGTATCCTATCAATAAATATCAATTCTGCAGACTGGATCTTGTTCTGCGCAGCTTTTTAAGACTCTTCATTTCACTTTCATAAACTCTCTTAACTCCGTCGCCCAATGCAACTTCAATATCTCTTATGCTTGAGATCAGTCTTTCCAGTCCAACTATTTCAACTGAGGCAGCCTGGTCCGTTCCCCACATTGAACGATCAAGGGTTATATGACGTTCAACGAAACTTGCTCCTAACGCAATAGCAGCCCAGGTTGGAGCGAGACCTACTTCGTGGCCTGAATAACCGACCGGTACTCCGGGGTACATCATCTTCAGGGTTGGAATCATTCTAAGGTTCAGTTCTTCATTTTTGCAGGGATATGAGGAAGTTGAATGAGCAATGAGCAGGTTCTCTGTTCCGAACAAATCTACTGCATTTCTGATTTCATCCAGGGTGGACATTCCGGTTGACATCATCAACGGTTTGTTCAGTTCTTTATGTCTCAGAAGAAGCTCATCATCTGTAAGGGAAGCAGAGGCAAATTTGTAAAGCGGGGGATCGAATTCTTCAATAAAATCTACAGCCTCCTCATCCCAGCAGGAAGCAAACCATATTATGCCTTTTCTCCTGCAGTAATTATCTATCTCTTCATATTGCTTTTTATTAAATTCAACCTTATACCTGTATTCAATGTATTTTATCCTTCCCCAGGGGGTATCTCTTTCAATATCCCATTGATCTTTAGGAACGCAGATTTCAGGCGTGCGTTTCTGGAATTTTACCGCATTGCAGCCTGCTTTAACCGCACCGTCAATCATATCTTTTGCTATCTCTATGGAACCGTTATGGTTTATACCGATTTCAGCTATTACAAAAACCGGGGCTCCATTACCGATAATAGAGTTCCCAACTTTCCTGAAATTAAATGAATTCATTCTGTGCCCTCATATTATAAATAAATTTAATCTTCAGTATTCAGTGAGATGATCAATTCTGCAAACTCTCTGAATGCTCCGTTACCTCCTTTGTTCTGACATATATAATGGACAAAATCTTTTACAAAAACAGTCCCGTCTGAAGGTGCCGCTGACAAACCTACTTCATTAATCAATTCAATATCGTTAACGTCATCACCTATGTATGCTATATTATCCTTTTCAAGTTTTAGCCCTGATAGAATTTCAGAAAGCAGTAATTTTTTATCTTTAACACCCCGGTAAAGGTATATTATATTGAGCTTTTCGGCTCTTTTAAGAACTGAACCGGAAAGTTCTCCCGTGATTATTCCGGTCTCAATACCGAGTACATTCCTGAGTCTTTCAACACCCATTCCATCTCTGATAGAAAATCTTTTCATAACCTCGCCGTCATCTGAATAATAAACCCCGGTATCCGTAAGAACACCATCGCTGTCGGTGAGCATCAGCTTAATTTTTTTTGCTTTTTCAGCCAGATGCCGGTTATCTTGTCCGAGTTTTTTGTCAGTTACCAAGCTGTCCATCCTCCGTCAATAATTAAATTAGCCCCTGTCATATAAGATGACGCTTCGCTTGCGAGAAATACAATCGCCCCTTTGTAATCAGAGGGGGCAGCCATTCTTCCCAGGGGGGTTCTGTTAGAATAATTTTTAATGAAATAGTTCTCCTGGCCGTTCTCTACTCCTCCGGGAGAAAGACAATTTACACGCACGCCCTTTCGACCCCAGTAAGACGCAAGAAACTTTGTAAAGGAAATAACTGCACCCTTGGTGGCAGGGTAGGCAGGTGATTTATAAAATTCCTGGGTACCTTCATTATTTTTATAGAGTGACTGATCAGGTGCCACTATTCCATAGGTTGATGCAATGTTAATAATGCTTCCGGAGGCCTGTGCTGCCATCTGAGATCCGATTACCTGGGAACAAAGGAAGGTTCCGGTAATATTAACATTAAGTGATTTTTCCCAAAGCTCAAGAGGGTAGTTTTCAAATTTTGACAGTTCAGCTGCGGAAGCTGGATTTTCAAACATATCGTTTATTGCTGCATTGTTGACAAGGATATCTATTTTTTTGTATTTCTTAATTATCCTGTCCTTTAATTCCCTTACAGAAGCGGGTACGGTTATATCCGTTCCTACTCCCATACTGTCTCCTTCAAGACTGAAGGCAAAGTCACTACAGGCTGCTTCATTAAGATCGCAAACAATAACAGTCGCACCGGCTTCGGATAAAGCCAGGCAGTGCTGTTTCCCAAGCAAACCCAAAGCACCTGTAACCACCGCAATTTTGTTTTTGAGGGAAAAAAGTGAAGGTGTTTCCATTAAACCTTTGCTTCTTTCTTTTTTGGTTTAGTATTAAAATTACTTGTTTTCCTGAAAACCGGTTCTACCGGTACGCCTTTAAGGTAGCCGGCAACGTTTTCCTCATCAACCGCTTTTTTCAATATGGGAAGAACTTCTTTGTAAACCCGAAGGGTGTACTCTATATCATTGTCACTGTGTGAATAACTCATATTATGGAATCCGCCCCAAAGTATTCCCCGCTTAATCATTTCCTGCTGAACAAGCGACTTCATCTCAAGAGGATTGCCTGAGGAAGCATCAAATGTTATTATAGTTCTGCAGTTGTACCCGGAGCATTTTGTATAATTCATACCGAGTTCTGAAGCAATTTTATTGTAGCCTTTGCGGAGTTTGCCGCCTTGTTTTTCAAGGTAGGCAGGGACGTTCTTTTCTTTAAGCTCTTCTATAGTAGCTTTAGCTGCGGCAAGAGAAAGAGCCTCTCCTCCGAATGTTGTATAAAAAAAGACATCTGTATCAAGAACCTTCATAATTTCTTTTTTGCCTGTAAGTATGGAAACTGGCATTCCGTTGGCCACAGCTTTGCTGAAACAGGCAAGATCAGCATCCACTTTAAAAAATTCCTGTGCACCGCCCAACGCAATCCTGAAGCCTGTCCACATTTCGTCGAAAATTAAAAGAGTACCGTTTTCAGTACATACTTTTCTAAGCTCTTCAAGAAAATTGTTTTCGGGAGCCTGGAATACGAAAGGTTCAAGTATGACGCAGGCTGTCTCACTGTCTATTGAATCAATAACCGAATCAATATCATTATAATTAAAAGTGTATGTCATATCCTGGATAATTCCTGGTATGCCCTTATTCCTGTCAGTCACGGAAATATACCAGTCGTGCCAGCCATGGTAACCACAGCAAAGCACTTTATCCCTCCCTGTATAAGCCCGTGCAACGCGAATAGCAGCTGAAGTAACATCAGCACCTGTTTTGCTGTAGCGAATTGACTCAGCATTTGGAACAATCTTATTAATAAGTTCAGCAACTTCAACCTCAAGGGGATGCATCAGGGAAAAAGTGATACCTTTTTCAAGCTGGGACTTAATAGCGTTGTCAACTTTATCATATGAATAACCAAGTGAAAGAGGCCCAATTCCCATCAGGAAATCTATATACTCATTTCCATCAACATCCCATACATGCGAACCTTTGCCTCTTTCCAGGTACTTAGGGGCTATCCCCTTAATGTTCTGAGAAGGACCTTTGGCTAAAGTCTGGGTAACCGACGGAATAAGCTCCAGGGCCTTCCTGTAATATTCATCCGATTTACTTATTTCCGGGTAATCTTCGTTAAACTCTACTTTATTAGGCATCTTTATTCCCTCATATATTAAATTGTATATTCGACTCTTCGTGAGAGACGTATAAGCTCTCTGTTTATTCTGCCTGCTATTTTTTCCGGAGTAAATCCTTCGTATTCCAGGACATCAGGAAGAAGCGCAGGTTTGAACCATTTATTTTCCAGCGCTATAGGAAGCACATTACACCGTAATTTTTCCTTCACGAGAATTTCCGATAAAATTGAATAGAGTCCGCCTGTAAGGAAGTGATCCTCCAGGGTGATTAAAAGAACATCACTTAGACATATCCTTTTTAACAGCTCTTCATCAATAGGTTTAAGGGTCCGCAAGTTTACGACCCCGACAGATTTTCCTTCTGATCGAAGGATATCGGCAGCTTCAACAGCCTGCTTCAGCAAAGCTCCATATGTAAGAATAACAACATCTCTTCCTTCATTTATTACTTCGGCCTTTCCTATTTTAAAATTCCTGTTATGTTCTACTGCTGGTTTTAAATTATTGTATCTTATATAAAACGGGGAGGGGTGGAGAATTACTTCTTTTAATCCTATCAGCATATCCTCTTCATCAGCGGGACAGAAAATATTAACCGGTGGGATACCCCGCATCAAAGATATATCTTCAATTGCCTGGTGAGTGGGACCATTTCCGTCGCTTAAAAAACCCGGAACAGCACCGACAAGCTTAACAGGAAGATTGCCTATCCCGATATCAGTTCTTATAAATTCAAATGCACGCATTGTAAGAAAAGCAGCAAGGGCATGTACTACAGGAATATTTCCTCTGAGTGCAAGACCCGCAGCCATACCAATCATAGTTTGCTCGGCTATACCGACATCAATGAATCTTTCTTTGATCAAATCCGGCAAATTTCTGATAGCTGCACGATTTTCTGCAGTCATTACTATTATGCGTTCGTCTTCTTTAACAAGCTGCTGGAGGAGTTCTTCGTAATTCATTTTTATCTTACCATTAAGGTTTCTGATTTTAATTCTGTTTTTTCTTTACTGTAAAGTTCTTTAAGAAGAAGTTCAATTTCTTCATGAGAAAAGTTGCAGAACCAACGGTCAGCCCGGGATTCGATGCTGGGAAGTCCTTTCCCCCTTATAGTTTCAGCTATAACCACAGAAGGAGTGTCCTTGTTAAAAGGGATTTTGCTGAATGTTTTTTCAAGGTCATTAAGATTATGACCATTACATCTACAGGCAGTCCATCCGAAGGCTTCGAATTTTTTCTCCAGAGATTCAAGCGGAATCAGTTCTTCTGTTCTTATGTTAGCCTGAAATTGGTTCCTGTCAACTACAACAATAAGATTATTAAGTTTGTGGGCTGCAGCTACAAGCAGACCTTCCCAGACGGAGCCCTCATTTAATTCTCCGTCACCAAGCACAACTACAATTTTATTCTCCTTACCTTTTATTTTACAGTCTTTCGCCACACCCATTGAGACCGACAACAGATGACCGAGGGAGCCCGAGTGATATTCGATTCCGGGCATCCTGGTGTTAGGATGCCAGTAAATAGAGTCATTCGTCTTAAGATGATTCTTTAATCTATCTTTTTCAATAAATCCCAACTCAGCAAAAGTGCCGTAAAGCGCGGGAACATCATGCCCTTTGGAAAGGAAAAAATAATCGCGGTCAGGATCTACCAGATTATCGTTAGTGATATTGAGGTAGCATGAATAAAGGTACACCAGAAGGTCGGTACAGGAAAGAGAAGCTCCTATAAAGCAGCCCCCGTCTGTGGCCATCCTTATAATATGTTCTCTTACCTTTAATGCGGTTTCTTCAAGTTCTTTTTTAAGTTTTTTATCCATTGTTAGATTACCTTGGTTTGCTCCGGTTTTATTGTTTTCAGTTCTCCCAGGTGGTTACGATACCAGTTAACGCCGTTATATTTTTCATTTATTGCTTTAACCTCAGGGTGTTTCTTTTCATACTCAAGGATTTCATTTATTCCGAACCCGGGGTTCTTATCGTAAAGAGCATCATAAATTTCCTTGATGAAAAGATAATCCTCCATATAGTCAATTGTCCAGCGATGAGTCATCGAATAATTCAGTCCTGTCTTCCAGGCAACATTACCTATTCTGAACTTCCCGGGATTTTCCCATATATAAGGAGTAGTATGTTCACGCTCGAAATCTTTTGTTGCCTCAATTCTGCATTTTTCGAGTGTTTCAAGACTCATTACTTCAACATCATTTCCGTCCGGGAAAGTGGCAGGGTGGAGGTTGCTTACATAATCAAATTTTTCTGCATTAGCTCTGTAATAGCTTATCACTCTGTCAATTATTGAAGGATCGAGCAGGGGACAGTCAGATGGAATTTTCACCACCGTATCTCCTCCATATTTCAGTGCAGCATTTATATGTCTTTCAAGCAGGTTGTTTGTGCTTCCCCTGTATACTTTAAATCCGCGAGCAGATAGAACATCTGCAAGTTCATCATCGTATCTCTCTTCAGTAAGGGCAGCTACAATGGTTTCTGTAAAATCTGAAAGGCTGACACGTTCAAGCATCCTAATTATAAGGGGCTGTCCCGAAAGTGGCATCATAACCTTTTTTGGAAACCTGGTTGATCCCATTCTTGCCTGGACTACAGTAATGATTTTCATAAGGTGATTTAATGAGATTGATAAGAACTATTATTTATATCACTTCTCGGCATTTATTAATTTTGAACGGAATCCAGGGAGTATCCTTGAATTAAGTTCAATCGAAGGGGAAGTCTTTAACAGGTTCATTCCCGTTTCGGCTATTGCCTTAGAAGATGTTCCGCCGTTCTGAATTGGAGAGAGTTTCTTCAATTCCCCGGGATCAAATTCTGAGAAAACTTTCTTCCCCAGTGCAAGTCCCACGTATACTACGCTTGAGTATCTTGCAATAAGGGTATCACAATTGGCTATCATATGGGAAGTATTGCCGGATGAGAAGATTAATGCACCCGGTGCAATAGCATTTATTTCTGCTGTTGCTCTTTCTACGTTTTCATTGGGGTGAAGTTTGAATATGATTTGTTTTCCGTTAGCTATTTTTTTAGCCTTCAGAATAAACTTTTTCCTGTTCTCATACTTGTAGGTTTCTCTCGTATCTGATGTAGCAACAAGGACATATCCTTTATGTGGGAAATCATTATCGAGGAATTCACTGCAGTGGTCAAAATTAGGAATACCGGTAACCTCAATTTTGTCAGGGTCAACTCCTTTTTTTATGAACAATTCCCGGTAGCCTTCTGAGGCTACGCAGAATTTATCATAAGCGTGTGAGAGTCCTGTAACAGATGTGCTTGCCATCCACATAGGCAGTTTCAGGTGCTTCACCATATAAAAAATAAGGGTTTCGGGATCGGTCATGCCCTCCTGAACGAGTATCAGTTTCTTATTCCTGATATTTTTAGGTACGATCAGGTCAGAGCATGTATAAACAAGATCATAGTTATTGGCTGAGCCTTCAAAATCGACCTTCAGGTTGTGTTTTTCCAGGTAATCGAAGGTTCGCTTTTTGAATTGACCACCCAGTATGCAGAAATCAAGCACACCTGTTTTCCCAACCTGTTTAAGGAATCCAAGAGCATAATATGGAGTAAAATAACAATCTTCGGAAGGGAAGTGGAGAGAAATTTTATGCATCATAGTAGTCTGATTAAGTGAACCGCAGATGAATAGAATTTTTCTATTGTTCATAAAATCTCTTTCGATTAAAAATTAAAGATATAAAATAACCGAATCCTGTGTGTTAAATTATGATTATGAATTCCTCTAAGTTATATATATTAAACAGATTAACCGATAATATATTTTATAATCCATTTAAACTCAAACCACAGTGCCAGACAGCATACAAGCTTGATTTTGATTCTCCACTTGCTATAAGATATTAAAATATAATAGCTTAAATCTTTTAAAAAGTTGATTAGAAGCAATTCTCTTCTTAAATTCATCCCTCAATACTCCCAAAAACAAATTTTCTTTAGGAATGAAAGCCATAAAACCCAAAAAACTGCAAAAAGGGGATTTAATCGGGATAATCTCCCCTGCATCATCCGTTGATGATACTTCCCGGATTGAAAGAGGAGTACAGTATATTGAGAAGATGGGATATACTGTGATGGTGGGGAAAAACGTGGGAAAATATAATGGCTACCTTGCAGGGACAGACCAGGAAAGGCTTGATGATCTCCACTCAATGTTTTCAAATAAAAAGGTTAAAGCTGTATTCTGCCTGAGAGGTGGTTATGGAGCCGCAAGATTGGTGGATAAAATTGATTATAAGCTGGTCGGAAATAATCCTAAGATTTTTACGGGCTACAGCGATATTTCTGCGCTTCAACTAGCTATGTTTTATAAAACAGGATTGATAACATTTGCGGGACCAATGGTGGGAGTAGATTTTTACGATGAAGTGAGTTCTTTTACAGAAGAAATGTTCTGGACTCTCCTTACTTCTTCAAAAAAATTCGGACGTGTCGGGAACCCCGACGATGAGCATTTCCTTAGTCTGAATTCCGGTGCTTCAAACGGACGGATCATCGGCGGGAATCTTTCAGTTATTTCTGGACTTATAGGAACCGGTTATTTCCCGGATCTTAAAGATAAAATCCTTTTGATAGAAGAGATAGGCGAAATGCCTTACAAAATAGATAGAATGTTCAACCATATGCGATTATCAGGTATGTTCAAGGGAATGAAGGGTGTGATAATCGGGTCATTTCGCGACTGTCATGAGCACGATCCTAATAAAAGGACATTAACGCTTGGGGAAGTTATTACTGACTATCTTTCACCGCTTAAAAAACCAGTAGTTTATAATTTCAGACACGGTCATTTACGGGATAATATAACAATCCCTCTAGGTGTTAGTATAAAGATAAATGCTTCAAAAAAATCAGTAGAAATTACTGAGGCTGCTGTATCTTAAGATGAGTGAGTACAGACCTTTATCCGGGATTTACCTCATCGTGAATATATGTCCTGTAACCCTGCTCCTTCATTATTCCTGCCGCCGTTGATGCTGTTTCAGTATCCGGGTATATACCGAATACAGTCGACCCGCTTCCACTCATCAGGGAAAAAGCCGCCCCGAGCTTATAATGAAGGTACCGAATTTCTTTTATTAAAGGATAGTGCTCAAAAACAGGAGCTTCGAATACATTTGTCACCTGGTCAATGTAGTGCTTCAAGTGATAAAGGTCCAAAGATGCAACTTCCCTTAAGTTAAAATTTGGCTCTGAAGGAGTTATTTTGCTATAGGCCCATTTTGTGGATATATTTATGCCCGGGTTCACGATTACAATTGGAAGATCTGATTGAAGCAGAAGTATACTTAAAACCTCCCCACGTCCGCAGGCAAACGAAGGATGAGGTTTAAGAAAAAAAGGTACATCGCTCCCGAGTCTTAGCGCAAGATCAAATATTTCGTTTTCTGACAAATTAAGTCCTGAAAACTCATTCAGGTTATTCAATACTGCAGCTGCATCTGAACTGCCGCCGCCCAGTCCTGCCCCGACCGGAATTTGTTTTTCAAGATAGATTTTTACGTTAAGCCTTTCCCCGGTATACTCCTCGAGAAGATTTTTTGCAAAAACTGCCAGGTTAGTAGAATCAACTGGGAGCGAATCGTCATTTGATACAAAAATGAATTTGTCCGAATCCTCAATGGTAATCCGATCAAATATATTAACAGGATAAAAAATAGTTTCAATATTATGATATCCGTCCTGCCTTTTTTCAGTAACGTATAACCCGATATTTATTTTTGCCGGAGTCAGGACTTCAATTTTTGCCATCCAAAAACTCCCTGATTTTTATAATATGTTCCTGCTCTGAACCGCAGCATGCACCAATAAATGAAGGCGAATATTTCATTGTTTTTTTTACCAGTTCAAGATAATCCGTAGGTGAAAAGCCGCATGTTATTACGTTGTCTTCAGGATTTCCGGAGCCGCAATTAAGGTAATAGCCCCAGCTGCAGCCGAATTCCTTCTCTACAGCATTAAATTGCGCGGGGGAAATACAATTTAAACCTATTGCGAGAGGATCATGATCCCTGATAAAATGGAAAGCTTCATCAGGTGATTCGCCGGAGAGGAGCCTGAGATTTTCGTCCAGGTAGATGCTAACCACGTAAGGTATGGTATTCTGCGAGCAGTATTCGCAAATAATTTTTATTTCATCAAAATGACTTTGCGTTTCATTAAGGATAAAGTCAGGACCATTATCAAAAAGCAAACTAATATGTTTATGATGATTGTACTTAAGTTCCTTCCGGGTTAAACTACGATCTTTTTGATAGCAGTCTTCTGCGGGTGCGTTGGATGCTGCTATATATACTTTAAGTTCCTCTTTTGCTTGGTGTGCTAATTCAAGGGCTGCTTTAAGAAGTTCCTCCTGCTTATTACTGCTGAAGTCGGACAGGGCTGCAGGATTTGTACGGAAGGTATTGGTTGTGATTATATCTGCTCCTGCAGCAATATAATCTTTGTGAATTTTCAATACTTTTTCGGGATAATCGATGTTAGCAAGCGTCATCCAGGTTCTTTTATGGCCAGGGACTCCTGCCTGCTGAAGCTTACTCCCCATAGCTCCGTCAAGCACAAGGGGCTTTTTTTTCTTAGCAGCTGCTGAAAAGGGATTTGATTTATCCATTTCTTCAGGCAATATCCTTTTTTTGAAAAACAGTGCGGTAGTTTTCTGTTTCCCTGATAATTCTATCAAGGTCTATCATCTGTATACATTCAAGGTTATAAGGACAGACTTTCTTCCAGCATGGTGAACAAAAAAGATCATCCGGGTACAATTTTATACCGCGGTCGTAAAGTTCAATTTCGTTCCAGCAGCTTACTCCGAACCAGACGATTATATACTTCTTGAGGGCAATGCCTAAGTGCATCCCAAATGAATCGCCTGTAATTATGACATCCGCTAGTTCTTCGAAACAGGCACCTCTTCTTACGCCAAGTGTGGTGGGGGTGTTAATTATTCTTCCTTCAAAATGAGAATAGATGATCTTATTTCTTTCAGTATCCTCGGGTCCGCCCAGAAGCACAATTTTTCCTATATTCTTCTTAAGCATATTCTCTATTAGATAAACATGTTGTTCAATCGTCATCTTTTTGTTGGGATAAAGTTCCGAACAGCCAGTATTAAACCCAATCACAAAATCGTTATCGTGCAAACCCGTACTTTTTTTATAATCACCGATAAATATTTTTTCTTCATCACTGAAGCTGAAAACATATTCATCTCTTTTATACTCAAGCTCAAAAGTTTCTGCCAGGTAATCCTGACCTGTCCGTTTGTTCACTTTAAATTTCAGATGATCGTCCATACCAAGGTTATAATTATAATAAGCACCCTCATTTAACGGTATTATTTTACCGTCGCCGTTAAGACCGAAACCAAGTTTATGCTTTGCTTTAACTGAATTCAGCAGGGCACAGGAACGCTGCGATTTATCAACGTTCATTACGTAATCAAACTCCATTTCATTAAGAATTGAAAGTGATTCAGCATCATATACAAAAACTTTATCCAGGTATGGATTATTAAGGAGCAGGGGAGCGGCTATTTTAAGTGTAACCCAATAAAGAGTTGATTCGGGGAATTTCCTTTTGATCGACGGCAGCTGTACGGTAGTCATCAGTATATCACCCATTGCGTCGAAATTAATTATTAATATTTTCTCCCCGATCGGAAGATTGTCCTTGCACCCGTCTAGCCAGCAGTTATGATCAGGATAGCAGGGTTTGTACCCGGTAAACCGTTTACACGAAGGAGCTTCTTTTAAAGTCAAAAAAAACCTGACTGGTTGTAAATAATAATTATATTTAAGTTAAATTTATCGGTCAAATATAAAAAAACATTAGCTGCATTTGAAGGAGTATTTTTATATATGTTATTCCAGGTAAGCTTCGGTGACGGTTATGCCGGAAGTGCTAAAATTGCTATTCTCAGCTCAGAACAGCTTATGAAAAAAGGTTACGACTTGAGACTCTTCGCATCGAAAGGTTCGCTTACTGAAAGAAGAGCTAAGGAGAGAGGGATTGAGGTAATTTCTCTGGATACTTCGGGAGATTACAAGATACTGTATAAGGAATTTAAGAATTACTTCAGTGAGTTAAATCCTTTCGCCGTGATTTCATATCATTCACTTGACAGAAAGCTGGGCTTGAACCTGAAGAAGGATTTCCGGGATAAATATAAGAATATAGCCTACAGGCAAAATATCACCAAAACGGTACCGATTATAGGGCCTATGATATACAACAGGTTTTTTGATTACCAGGTTGCATGCAGCGGCGGCGTTGCTGATAGTCTTATTAAGTCAGGTATCAGGGCTAAAAAAGTCAGGGTGATCCATAATGGAATAGAGTTTCCCGAAAATATAAATGAAATTCAAGGTGCAGAGGTTAAGAATAAATATTCACTCAACGATAAAATAGTGCTGGGTTTATCTACATGGTTTCATAAAGAAAGAAAGGGATTTGACATTCTTTTCAGGGCTTTCTCAAAGCTGGATGATAGATTTATCCTACTGATTATAGGCATACCGCAAGAACAACAGAAAGAGGCTGCGGACTATGCCGGCGAATTCGGGATCAGCAGGGACAAAATAATAATGCCAGGATATGTAGATGATATCTGGAAGTACTATAAAGCTATGGATATTTTTCTTCTGACTTCACGGTCCGAAGGATTTTCACTGGCTCTGCTTGAGGCAGGAATTTCATCAATTCCACTGATAGCATCCGATATTCCTGGCAATGATGAGCTTATAAAAAACGGAGAAAACGGATTTTTGTTCAACCTTAATGATACGGATGAACTTGTAACGGTTATTAACCGGCTAAGTAATGATGCTGTATTGAGAAAAAATTGCGCCGGAAAGGCTTATTCAGATGTTAAAAAGAATTACACTATCGAAGTTCTTGCCGGAAAGATGGATGATTTCCTTAAATCTATTATTTAGTTCTGGCTTTTAACTTGCTGCCTGAGAGCCTTTCAAAAGCTTCTAGTACTTTCTGATTTGAAAGCTGAAGCATACACTCATGGTTATAGGGACATTCGAGATAGTTGCATACTATGCAAAACAAATCTTCCTTTAAGACATAACCGGAATTAGCAGAATATGGTCCATGTTTAGCCGGGTCGGTTGGGCCAAATATTCCAAGTGTAGGAATACCCAGGGCCGCAGCCATATGCATGGGACCAGAATCATTTGCAAGGATAAACCCGCAGTTTTTAATTAACCCTGACATTTGTTTAAGAGATGTTTTAGGAGCCAGTATCGTCCTGTCGGGAAAGTGATTCTTTATATAGTCAGCATCATACTCATCACCGGGACCCCATAAAATCAGGAAGGTTACCTTATGCTTTTTATTGATAGCAGAACATATTTCTATCCATTTTGAAGCATCGCATCTTTTTGACGGCCAGCCTCCCGCGGGGATAATTCCTACTACAAGTGAACCTGGTTTACAGTATTTTTTTATAAACCTCTTGCCGAATTCATCGTCTTCCTCAGAAACATAAAAGTGTATATTCCGGGTATTTATCTCGATATCCAGTGATTTGAGGAGCTCCAGGTTATGCTCTGCTGAATGGTGATCGCCTCTCTCACCGGTTGCGAGGATGTTGTAGGCATATTTCCTTCCACGGTAGGCAAATCCGACCCTGTATCTGACGCCAGACAAAAAGGTAATCTGAGCTGATCTCGGGTTAGACCATAGATCGAGGATCATATCATATTTTTCTTTCTTAATTCGCAGGGCGACCAGCAGAGGAAATTCAGCTTCGTTCATTGTAAGCACTTTCCTTACGAACGGGTTATTTTCAACAGATGCTTTAGCAAATTTTTCGGTAAGGTAATCTATTTCTGCGTAAGGGAAATGAGCCGCCAGGTTCTCAAGTATGATAGTAGAAAGTATAATATCCCCGATGCCGCGGGGTTTAATACACAGGATTTTTCTTATTTTATTTTTATCGATCTGCATAAAATGAAAATATTTTAGTGGGCATTCAGCCAGTTGCTCCCGGTTCCTGTTTCAACTGTTATCGGGACATTCATAGGAATTGCATTTTCCATTTTCTCCTTTACCATCTCCCTTACTTCATCGACCTCATCCTTATAAACATCGAAAAGAAGTTCATCGTGTACCTGCAGAACCATCTTTGAACGGGCTTTCATTTTATTAAGTTCAGCATATATGTTTATCATTGCCAGCTTAATCATATCGGCAGCTGTACCCTGTATAGGCATATTGATGGCAACGCGTTCTTCAAACTGGCGAACTACACGGTTGCTGCTATTAATATTTCTGAGGAATCTTCTTCTGCCGAAAAGAGTTTCCGCATAACCTTTCTCCCGTGCCTTAAGCACTGATTCATCCATAAAATGTTTTACGCGTTTGAAGGTATTAAAATATGTTTCAATAATTTCTTTAGCATGCCACTGAGTAATGCCCAGTCTTGTTTTCAACCCGAAAGGACCTATACCATACAGTACTCCGAAATTCACTTCCTTTGCTCTTCTGCGCATCTCCGGAGTAACATCTTCCGGATCCACCATAAATACAAGAGCAGCTGTGCTTCTGTGGATATCTTCTCCGTTTTTAAAAGCCATTGTAAGGCCCTCATCGCCGGTTATACTGGCAAGGATGCGGAGTTCGATCTGACTGTAATCGGCACTAAGGATAAGGTGATTTTCATCCCTCGGTACAAATGCTTTTCTGATTTCTTTCCCCAGCTCTGTTCTTATAGGGATATTCTGGAGATTGGGATCATTACTTGAAAGTCGTCCCGTAGAAGCAACTGTCTGATTAAAGCAGGTATGAATTCTTCCGGTTTTGGGATGGATCAGGGCAGGTAGAGAATCAGCATACGTTGATTTCAATTTAGCTACTTGTCTGAAATCGAGTATCAGTTCAACAATCTCATGTTCTCCACGCAGGTTTTCAAGGGATCTTGCGTCTGTAGAAAATCCCGTTTTTGTTTTCTTTCCGGTTTTGAGTTTCAGCTTATCAAACAGTATCACCTGCAGCTGCTGGGGTGAGTTAATATTAAATTCTTCTCCGCAGCAATCATATATTTTCCTGGTATAATTCTCCATAAGGACCTGGAGATCCTTGCTGAATGAGACAAGAGCTTCCGTGTCAATTCTTATACCCTCCCTTTCCATATCCTCAAGAACCGGGACGAGCGGGAACTCAATATCGAAGGCAATTTTATTCAGCTTTTCTTTTTTAACCTCATTTTCAAGTTTAGTAAAAAGCCTGTAAGTGATATCTGAATCTTCACAGGAATAATTGGAAACCTCATTCAAGTCAGCCTCAAATATCTTTGAAGGGTCTTTCTTTACACCAATCAGGTCGGAGAGGGGAATGGGTTTATAATTCAGATACTTTACCGAGAGATCATCCATTCCATGTTTCTGATCGGGGTCTATAACATAGCTTGCCAGCATCGTATCGAAATAAAAATTTTCTACCTCAATACCGCGGCTTCGGAGGACTGAGATATCGAATTTTCCATTCTGGCATACTTTCTTGATTTTCTTATTTTCAAATACGGGTTTGAATATTGTTATGAACTCGCTCAGGGGTAGTCGGGTCTTTACCGAATCAGGAATTTCTTTTTCCTTCTCAAAAGCATTCACTGCTACATAATAGCCTTCATTTTCCTTTGTAGAGAATGAAACACCGGCAAGCTTAAGCATAAAATGGTCGAGACTGTCAGTTTCAGTGTCAAATACGAATAGATCTGCCTTTCCTAACCTGGCTGCCAGTTTTTTAGCTTGTGAAGCATCGGTTATTAAAGTATAGCTGATCTTTTCCTTATCGAAGGTTTCTGCTTCAGGAGAAGTGGTTTCTATTTCTTCGCCTTTGCTTCCTCCGTTTCTTTCATAAAAGTTAAGGAGACGGCTATAGAGATTCTTGAATTCAAGCTGAAGAAATATTTCCCTTAGTTTATCAAAATCGGGTTCAGTTAATTTTGCTTTATCAAAATTAAATTCCAGGGGAACACCGCAGTGTATGGCAGCCAGCTCTTTGGAGAGAAGCGCGCTTGCTTCCCCCTCGATCAGTTTTTTCTTCAGGGCCGGTTTTTCTATTTCGTCTATATGCTCATATATCCCTTCTACAGAACAGTATTTCTGAATTAAAGGAATCGCTGTTTTTGGGCCTATCCCTGCGATACCCGGTATGTCGTCAGATTTATCACCAATGAGCGCCAGGTAGTCTACCATCTGTACCGGCTCGAATCCGAATTCCTCTTTAACTTTTTTTACATCATAAAAAACAATTTCGTCTGTTGACTTACCGGGACGGACAATCTTAACGTTGTCGGTTACCAGCTGGTTGAAATCTTTATCAGGAGTAATTACAAATGATTCAAGTCCCTCTTCCTCCGCCTTGCAGACAGCAGTTCCAATAATGTCATCAGCTTCATACCCCGGCATAATATATAGGGGAATATTCATAGCATTGATGATTTCCTTAATCCTCACTATCTGGGGGATCATATCCTCAGGCATCTGAGCTCTTGATGCTTTATAGCCTTCATATTTCTCATGGCGGAATGTTTTTTCCTTAGAATCGAATGCTACAGAAAGGTAATCCGGCTTTGTGTCTTCCAATATCTTAAGTAGCTGGTTCAGGAAGCCGAAAACGGCTGAGGTTGGTTCACCTTTTGTAGATACCAGAGGACGGTTAATGAAAACGAAGTAGGCTCTATAAGCTAAAGCCATAGCATCAATAATTACGAATTTTTTACTCATATTTTCTCATCGGTTAAATTCTGAGGTGCCTAAGGGAGAACTTCTATAGAATGAACAAAAATAAAAATAAGTACCCTTACTTCAAATTCAATAAATTGGAACCGGAGCATTAAAGGGACAGGAGGAGAAATTTTAATTTGTCTGATCAAATATTATCTTTCACACACTTATTTGTATAATTTGTGAATATTTGAATCACTGCACTGAACTTTTACGAACCAACTGTGGTATTGATGAAATTTAAATTTTCTTCTTTTAAAGATATTGTAAAAGCGATGGGACTGGTTTTCGGCGATATAGGCACCAGCCCGATTTATACATTAACAGTTATCTTCACTCTTACTTCGCCTACCTACGGCAACCTGATGGGTGCTCTTTCGCTCATCTTCTGGTCGCTCATAATATTAGTAACAGTTGAGTATGCTTGGCTGGCTATGAGTCTCAGTATCAAGGGTGAAGGCGGGATTATTGTTCTCAAGGAAATCCTTACCAAAAGTGTAAAAACAGGCAGGAGGGCAGGTTTTGCGTCATTTCTTGGATTTGTAGGAGTTTCCCTTCTTATGGGTGACGGCGCAATTACACCGGCAATCAGTATTCTCTCTGCCGTTGAGGGATTACAGCTGATTCCATCAATTGGTCATATCAGTGTAAGTACAATAATCTTAATCACCTGTATCATTACAGTTCTTCTTTTTGCGATACAATCACGCGGCACTGATAAAGTATCTGCTTCTTTCGGTCCGATAATGATTATCTGGTTTTCAGCTCTTTTACTTTCTGGAATTTACTCGCTGATTCAGATGCCTGGAGTTCTGGCAGCTGTTAGCCCACATTATGCAATAAATTTTATGCTTCACAATGGATGGACTGGTTTCTTTGTGTTAAGTGAAGTAATCTTGTGCGCAACAGGAGGCGAAGCACTTTATGCAGATATGGGTCATCTGGGGAGTCAGCCTATAAGGCATGCATGGTATTTTGTATTCTTTGCCCTTGTTATAAATTATTTCGGACAGGGAGCTTATCTTCTCTCTTCTCAGAATACGAGTTATGTACTTTTCGGGATGATAAGATCTATATCAGACATCTTTTACGTCCCTTTCCTGATTCTTACCCTACTGGCCACGATCATTGCGTCACAGGCTATGATAAGCGCTGTTATGAGCCTTGTATACCAGGGTATAACCACCAGGATCTTTCCGCTTATGAAGGTGAAATACACATCAACTCATCTTAAGTCGCAGATTTACATAGGTGTGGTTAACTGGGTGTTGTTGATAGCTGTATTGTTTATGATATTTTTCTTTCAGAAATCAGACAATCTGGCTGCCGCATATGGACTAGCAGTAACTGCCACAATGACTATCAGTGCTATGTTCATGATCTGGATATTCAAGATTGAAAACAGAAAAGCTAAGATGGGTATAGCCTCTCTTGTTTTTGTTGTTGACCTGCTTTACCTGGTTGCTGTGATGAATAAACTACCCCACGGAGGGTACTGGTCTATCGTAGTTGCTCTTGTTCCTTTCCTGGTTATCCAGCTATGGTCATCGGGTCATAAGGCAATGTATCGTTCATTCCGTCCGCTTCCTTTTGATGTTTTTAAAGAAAGCTATGAACAGATCCACAGGCTGGGAAATAATATAAACGGAACAGCTCTCTTCTTCACAAAAGACCTCAATAATGTACCGCCTTATATTGTTCATTGTATTATAAGAGGAAATATCATTTACGAGAAAAATATATTAGTGTCGATACAGACTACAGACTCTCCCTACGGTACATCATTCAAGAAGATCGATAACCTTGCGCATGGACTTTCCGGAATAATAATCCATACAGGATATATGGAATTTGTTGACATTCCCCATCTGTTGAAAGCCAATGGAATAACTGAAAAAGTAATCTTCTACGGTTCTGAAGATATAGTTACCAACAAGATCTGGCTGAAGATATTTGCAGTGTTTAAAAAACTATCACCAAACTTTGTCGCGTTTTATAAACTGCAGTACAATAAACTTCATGGTGTAACCACCAGGATCGAATTATAAACCTGATTAATTATATATGGATATGAAATCATTCTCAATTTTTTGGATCGCTTTTCTATTCTCCTTTAATTCATTAGCACAAAATCAAGGCCAGGATACTCTCTTTACCGCCTCGTGGAACCTTGAGAATCTTTTTGATACCGTAGATGACAGTCTTAAGAATGACGAGGAGTTTCTTCCCGACAGTATGAAACATTGGGACAAAGAAAAACTGGAAAAGAAATTTTTTAACCTTTCCAGGGTAATAAAATCGATGAATGAAAACAGGGGACCGGATATGCTTGGAGTTGTGGAAGTTGAACACAAATCATTGCTTGACAGCATGATCAGCAAGTGCCTTCCGGGCATGAATTTTTCAACAGCTTACCTTGAATCTCCTGATAATCGGGGGATTGACAACGGACTGATTTACAGAAGTGACCTGTTCAATATATTATCTGTGACAGGAGACACCATCCATTTGTCTGACGGTTACCCCACCAGGCTTATTTTAGGTGTCACTCTGCTTGATAAAAATAATGATACCGTTCAGGTATTTGTTAACCACTGGCCAAGCAGAAGGGGAGGGGAGGATGAATCAGAAATTAATAGGATCAGCGCAGCGGCGGTGTTGAGAAAAAATGTTGACAGAATATTATTACGTAATCCTGCCTCGCTAATTATCATTATGGGTGATTTTAATGATGAACCCACAAACAATTCAATCATGAATACGTTAGGGGCTCAGCCCGTTTTATGCGATACAATACCGGAAAGATTATCCGAAGATACTTCCGGAGAATTATATAACCTGGCTTACAAACCTTATAGTGAAAGTCTCGGAACTTATAAATACAGAAATGACTGGAACATGCTTGATCAGGTAATAGTATCACGTGCATTACTAACAGGTGAAAATATTCACTACCTATGCGGATCATTTAATATTTACAAACCTGATTTCATCGTAGAACAGAACGGAAAATACGCCGGCTCTCCGTTTCCTACGTACGGAGGAAATAGATACCTTGGAGGTTACAGCGATCATTTTCCCGTAACTGCAAAATTTATTGTAAACCACCAGGAGAATTAAAGTGAAAAAAGAGGTTATGATCTTTGGTGCAAATGGAGCCCTTGGAAGGGGCGTATCAGCCGTTATGCAGGCAATGAATTACGACGAAGTGTATCTCTTTGACTTCAATATTGAAGAACAGGATACCGGCCGAAGTGCTGTGAAAATTAACACCGGGGATCTAACTGCAGAAAAAAATGTGGAAGCAGCTTTTAAAGGGATCGAACCTTCGAAAGAAAAACTCTATTTTCTTTATAGTACAGTAGGCGGGTATACAGGAGGAAAAAACCTGATTGATACCAAAGAAGAAGATTGGGACAGGATGATGGATATGAACCTGAAAACAAATTTTTTTATAGCGAAACATTTTTCAAACCTGGCTTCTAAATCAGCGGGAGGTTCAATATGTTTCACTGCCGCAGAGACAGGTTTGAATCCTGAGGCAGGAAAGGGACCATACGGAGTTTCAAAGAGTGCGTTGATTCACCTCGTTAAAACGCTCTCACTTGAGGGAAATTCTTTAAATATAAGTGCAAATGCGATAGCTCCTTACATAATAGATACACCTGCCAACAGGAATTGGATGAAGAACGGAGACTACAGCACATGGATAAAACCGGAAGAAATAGGTAGGTTTGCGCATAGTCTTTTCGAGAATTTCAACTTCGTATCGGGAAATATTTTAAAACTGTCATCAAGATTTAATGTTCGTTTCTAGGCTTTAATAAAGAAATTTAGTTAAATTTACTACCTAGATGTTTATTGACTTTGTTTTTCGAAATAGTTATTGTAACGAGGTCTTTTTAAGAAATTTATTGGAGCCTATCTCTCCTCAAAAGATCATTTTTTAATTTATTAGGAGGTTACTTTATATGGACTTTATTGGGATTATCTCGGCAATGATAAATGTGATTGCGCAGGCTAATCAAGATCAAGGTGCTTTGAATTGGTTAACAGAAAAATTCGAAGCAGGCGGCGGGTTTATGTGGCCAATCCTTGTTTGCCTTGTACTGGGACTCGCTTTTTCCTTTGAAAGATTCTGGACCCTCTCAAGAGCCAAAACAAACACAAAAGGTTTCATTGTAAAAGTTAGAAGAGCACTGGATGAAGGCGGCGTTGAAAGAGCTAAGGAAGTCTGCGGAAACACAAGAGGCCCTGTAGCTTCTGTTTTCCATGCAGGACTGCTCAGAGCAGACGAAGGTCTCGAAGCTGCTGAGAAAGCTATCATTGCTTACGGCGGAATTGAAATGAGCTTTCTTGAAAGAGGAATGATCTGGATTTCGACTTTTATCACTATTGCTCCTATGCTTGGTTTTACCGGAACAGTACAGGGTATGATCCAGGCATTTGACGCTATTAAAAACGCTGCACAGATTTCACCTGCAATTGTTGCAGAAGGTATTTCTGTGGCGCTTTTGACCACCCTGTTCGGTCTTGTGGTTGCTATGATACTACAGGTTTTTTATAATTACTTCATTTCCAGGATTGACAGGCTTGTTGGTGATATGGAAGAAAGTTCTGTTGAACTAATCGATGCTTTATATGATCTTAAAGCAAAAGGAAAAGTTTAAGGAACAACAGGTTATCCTTTGAAGTTTTATAATAATTAACTATAATAAAAGTAATCAGCAATGTTAAAAAAACGAAAAATGGCGGAAGCCGCTATACCGACTAGTTCGATGGCTGACATCGCATTTCTGCTGCTGCTTTTCTTCCTTGTTGCAACGGTAATAGATGTGGATACAGGTATTGGACTTACCTTACCTGAATACGTTGAGGATGTACAGAACGTTAAGGTTGATAAGGACAGGATGGCTGCGATATTAATTAATGAAAATGGGGATGTACTGGTAGATGGAACCCCGGTACCAGTATTCCAGATTAAAAATAATTTAAAGCCGAGAATAATCTCCAAGATTGATCTACCTTCCAATAAAAAACTCATTGTTTCTGTAAAGACTGATAGAAAGACTAACTATAATACTTATATCCAGGCTTTGGATCAGGTGAAACAGGCATATTTTGAGGTAAGAGACGAATATTCTAATCAGCAGTACGGTAAGTCGTACAATGACATTGTGCCTGAACAGCAGGATGTCGTTAAAGACAAGATACCCATCATAATATCTCTTGCAGAACCTGAATCAGTAAAAAATAAAAGTTAAGGTTTGAATAATGAAATTTGAAAAAAGAAGAGCAAGTACAAAACAGGAAATTCCAACCGCATCTATGCCGGATATTGTATTCATGCTCCTGCTTTTCTTCATGGTTACAACAACCCTGCGTGAGGTAGATGTACTGGTAGACTTCAAATTGCCTGAAGCAAAAGCAATAGAGAAAATTGAGAATAAAAGACTTATCTCGTATATCTGGGTGGGAAAGAGCGGAAGAATTCAGATAAATGATAGTATTGTAAAGCTGAATGAAGTTGAACCAATAATGTATTCAAAGAGACAAGAATTACCTAATGTTATCGTTTCGCTGAGGATTGATAAGGGAACAGATATGGGACTTGTAACTGATATCCAGCAGGAACTCCGAAAGGCGTACTGTTTAAGAATTAACTATTCGGCAAATATCAAGATCTGAATTTCCTGAAATAATTGTTAGGTTTGAGGCAGGCTGGTTTTTTAACTACCTGCCTTTTTTTAATTTAGGAGGCAGCTATGAATTTAACTGAAAGAATAAATCAGGATCTTAAAATATCAATGAAAACGGGGGATAAATTAAGAACAGAAACTATACGCTCCATAAGAGCCCTTATACTTGAATTTGAGAAAAGCGGCAGTGGTAAAGAATTAAACCAGGATGAAGAAATGAAACTCCTTACCGGTGCGGCAAAAAAAAGAAAAGACTCCATTGAGCAGTTCAGGAACGCCGGCAGGGAAGACCTGGCAGTAAAAGAGGAGAAAGAGCTTGAAATACTCGGAGAGTATCTTCCTGAACAGCTTACGAAAGATAAGATAAAAATTGAAGTTGAAAGGATAGCTAAAGAGGTTAATGCTGTTTCAAAGGATGATTTTACCAGGCTGATGCCTGCTGTAATGAAAGAACTTAAAGGTAAAGCTGATGGGAAGGAAGTACGTTCAGTAGTTGAAGACTACCTGGGTAAGTAATTGAATCTGGTTGATGCAATAATTGTTATGATCGTCATAATCGGGTTCATCCTTGGATATAAAGATGGATTTGTAAGGAAATTAATCGGTTTCACAGGTTTTATTCTCGCTGTAATCCTTGCGATAAATTTTGCAGCGGAACTGGGAAAATACATAGAAGCAGCATTCGGAATCGAATTATATCTATCTGAACTGATTGCTGGAGCAGCAATTTTCATCGGTATTATGGTTCTTTCTGCTTTCCTAAAGCGTGTTATCCATCCCTTTGATAAAGTTAATAACCTGGTGAACCAGGTTATCGGGGGTGTGATAGGGATGATCCAGATACTGTTTTTTTTGAGCGCCGCACTTTATATATTAAATGTATTCAATGTTCCATCGGAAAATGCTAAAAAAGAATCACTGTTTTATACATCGGTTTACAGAATTATTCCCGGAACTATTAACCTGATAAGCAACTATACCCCCGACGCTAAGAAAAGAATTAAAGATTATATTAATGATAAAGACACGCTAAATGATTGATCACCAGGTTTTTGAAAAATTAGAATTTCAGAAAATTCTTCAATTTATAGCAAAATATCCTGCGACTGAAAAGGGGAAGTCAATTGTAGAAGAACTGAAACCTTTCGATAATATTAACCTGATGAGAATCGAAGGGGAATACGTAAATGAGGCAAAAGAAATTCTCATATCTCAGGATTCACCTCCAATAGAATATATTCCGGACCTTAATACAGCTTTATCACAGAGCAGGATCGAAGGAGCAGTTCTTGACAGTAAAAAAATACTTGAGATACAAAAACTGGCTATTATTTCAAGGAATCTTTTTCAATTTATGAAGAACCATTCTGAGATTGCTTCGGGTCTGCATAAACTAACCGGGACGCTGTTTGTAGATAAACTTTTTGAGCATCATATTTCGAAGATAATAAGTGATAACGGCGAGATTAAGGATAACGCCAGTCAAAAACTGGCAGGTATTAAGAAGGAGATTAATAGTAAGCGTGATGAGCTTGTAAAGTCGGTTAACAGGCTGGTTAAATCTCTTGCTGAAAGTGATATCGTACGTGAGGATTACCTTACACTGCGGGACGGCAGAATTGTTATTCCTGTTAAAGCAGAACATAAGCGCCATATAAAGGGTTTTATCCATTCTGAATCATCTACAGGCCAGACGGTTTATATAGAACCTGAGGAAACCCTTGAGCTGAACAATGATATCATTTCCTTATCTTTTGCAGAAAAAAGAGAAATCGAACGCCTGCTTAAAGAACTTACCCGGCTGATCGGCAAGGAGAGCGAAAGCTTAAAAACCTCCCTTGAAACAATTGCTGAGATCGATTCAATTTTTGCGAGAGCTAAGTATTCAATTGAAGTAATCGGATCGTTCCCCCAGATCGATGATAAAAAACCATTCATTATATCCCGCGGCCGGCATCCAATATTGCTAAAAAGACCAGGCAGGGAGGAGACCATCCCTCTCAATATTGAAGTTGATGATCAGAAAGTAATAATTATAACTGGTCCTAATGCGGGCGGCAAAACAGTGGTTCTTAAAACCATCGGGATTCTATCGCTGATGGTAATGTCGGGGATCCATATTCCGGCAGATCCGGACTCAAATTTCCATGTTTTTGATAACATCCTAGTTGACATTGGTGATGAACAATCAATTGAGGACGATTTATCTACTTTCAGTTCGCACCTTTCGAATATTAAAGATATTCTTAAGAAAGCGACAGCCAAATCCTTGATCCTTCTGGATGAAGTTGGAACCGGTACTGATCCTTCCGAAGGATCTGCGCTTGCTTCGGCCGTATTGCTCATTTTAAAGGAGAAGGGTGCATTGGTTTTGGCCTCCACTCATCATGGGAGTCTTAAACTTTTTGCGAATGACATTTCCGGGTTTCAAAATGCGGCAATGGAATTTGATACAAGGAACCTAAGGCCAACTTATGCATTCAGGCAGGGCATTCCCGGATCAAGCTATGCTTTCGAAATTGCAAAAAGAATCGGCTTTGATGAGGACTTCCTTACCATTGCAAGAGATAACCTCGATTCGGGAAAACACAATATAGAAAAGTTCCTTGTTGACATTGAAACCAAATCAAGGGAGCTCGAAGAAAAACTTAAACTTTCGGAAATTGAAAACACAAGGCTTACAGGTCTTTCAAATTTATATAAGAAAAACATCGATCAGCTGAACAGTGAAAAAAAAGATATTCTGAAGAAGGCAAAAACTGAGGCTGACCGCTACCTGAAAGGTGTTAATAAGAAAGTTGAAGAGGTAATAAAATCGCTTAAAGAATCTAATGCCAGGAAGGATATTATTAAATCTTCACAGCAGATCGTTAAAGAACTCAAAGAAAGAAATAAAGAATTATTTCCTGAAACAGTTGATAAAAAAGAAGAAATAATAGATTTTATACCCGGAGATTATGTGGTTGTCCGCAATACCAATACAACGGGTAAGATTTTGGAACTGTCACAGGACAAAAAGAAGGCTACGATACTCAGCGGTAATCTGAAGATGAAATTAAGTACAGATGAGCTTCTTCCGGCAAAAAAGGTGAAGAAAGAAGAGAACAATTATAATTCTTATTCATTTGATACTTCCGGACAGCAGGTAAGGATTGATATCCGCGGTGAGAGAGCAGACCAGGCTGAATTTGAGGTGGTGAGATTCCTTGACGGAGCTTATTCTTCCGGTTTGGAGCGTGTTGAAATTCTACACGGAAAAGGAACTGGAGCGTTAAAGGAAATGGTTCAGCGCTTATTGAAGAATTATGATAAAATAAATTCGTTCTATTTTGCTCCGATTGAAAGCGGCGGTGATGGTATTACAATTGCAGAATTTAAGTAGGTTATATTTTGATTAAAAAGGTACTGATTGCCAATAGAGGGGAGATTGCAGTAAGAATAATCAGAGCCTGTAAGGAATTAGGTATTTTATCGACTGCGGTTTATTCCGATGCAGATAAAATATCCCTTCATACACGGCTTGCAGATGAATCCTATCACATCGGACCGGCGTCGTCTTCAGAATCTTACCTTAACAAACAAAAGATCATCGAGACAGCTAAAAAGGCAGGTGCCGACGCAATTCATCCCGGATATGGTTTTTTTTCAGAGAATGCTGAGTTTATTAAGATGGTGGAAGACGCGGGCTTAATTTTTATCGGCCCATCCTCTGCTTCTGTAGGTTTAATGGGTAGCAAAACAGCTGCCAGGCAGCGGATGCAGAAAAACAGTGTTCCTATAGTTCCAGGTACAACTGAAGCAATTACCTCTGTGAAAGAGGGAATAAAAGTTGCTGAAAAGATAACTTTTCCGGTCCTCCTAAAAGCTTCAGCCGGAGGGGGTGGAAAAGGGATGAGAAGGATTAACTCTGCTGATGAATTTCAATCGGCCTTCGAATCGACCAGGCGGGAGGCATTAAAAGCTTTCGGCGACGATTCAATTTATATTGAAAAGTTCATTGAAAATCCCAAACATATAGAAGTTCAGATAATTGCAGACAAACATGGGAATTACGCTCATCTTTTTGAACGGGAATGCTCCATCCAGAGAAGACATCAGAAAATAATTGAAGAAGCTCCGTCGTCCTTCGTTGATCCTGAAACCAGGGAAAAAATCACGACGGCAGCACTAAACGCTGCAAAAGCATGTAATTATTATAACGCAGGAACAGTAGAATTCCTTATGGACCGCAATAAATCATTCTATTTCCTCGAAATGAATACCAGGCTTCAGGTAGAACACCCTGTAACTGAACTGATTAGCGGAATAGATCTGGTTAAAGAACAGATATCGATAGCTGAAGGAAATCCACTATCGTTCAAACAGGAAGATTTGAAAATTAACGGACATGCAGTTGAAAGCAGGATATATGCTGAAGATCCTGATAATAATTTTCTTCCTTCCACAGGCAGACTTGATGAATATCTTTCACCCTCCGGCCCCGGCGTCAGGGTGGATGAGGGGTTTGGCAGAGGCTCGGAAATTTCCATTTACTATGATCCTCTTATTGCAAAGCTGGTATGCTGGGATAAGGACAGGAATAGTGCAATAGAAAGGATGAAAAGAGCTTTAAGCGAATACAAAATTTTCGGTGTGATATCTAATATATCTTTTCTGAAAGAAATTTTCAGTCATCCAAAATTCGTCGATGGAGATTTCGATATTAATTTTCTTGAAAAAGAATTCAGATTTTCAGCAGAACAGAATGAAGAACTCGCTGAAGCAGTATCAATATTCACTGCCTGGCTGAAGAACAGGAACAGCGCATCCAATAACGGCGGAGCAAAAATTACAAACGGCAACAATTGGATAAAGCAGAGTAATGAATGAATATGTAGTTACATTCGGAGACAGGAAGCATAACGTAATCCTGAGTGAGAATTCTGAAGTTACGCTAGGTGATAATAAATATCATTATGAGGTTGTCGAAATCAGCAAAAATGATTTTTTGCTCAGGATAAATAACCGGATATATGAAATTTCAGCGAAAAGAAAGGATTCAGATTCTTTCTCTGTTTTCATAAATGGAAAGGTTCTGGATGTAATAGTAAGGACTGGTCTCCAGGAAAGAGCATCGAGCCTGATTGAACAGTCATCTGAGTATAAACACAAAATGGAAGTAAAAGCCCCTATGCCCGGGATGATACTAAAAGTTAAAAAAAATATCGGGGAAAATGTGGAAAAGGGAGAATCTATAATTATTTTAGAAGCTATGAAAATGGAAAATGATATCAAGTCACCCTTCACCGGTCTTATTAAAGAAGTTAAGGTCACGGAGAACATGCCGGTTGATAAAGGCTCAATTCTATTTACAATCGAATAAATTATAAACTTACCAGATATATACTAAACAAAAATAGGTGGAACCTTGAAAACAACATGCAGCTTTATATTTATGTTTTTCCTGTGTTACTTCCAGGCTTATGCAGGGGGTTTCCAGTTAAATGAACATGGGGCAAGATCAATGGGTATGGGCGGGGCATTTACAGCCGTTGCCGATGACCCCACAGCAGTTTACTGGAATGGCGCGGGCCTGACCCAACTATGGGGAACTAATTTTGTTCTTGGAGGAACGATGATCTCTCCGACGGCATCATTCCGCGGTGTTCGTCCGCTGACTACCGAATACAAAGCAGACGACCAGAGTTTTTTTCCTCCTCATTTTTTCGGTTCTTACAGAATTAACAAGGATTTTGCAGTGGGATTAGGATTTACAGTACCGTTTGGACTTGGAACAAAATGGGCTGACGATTGGATAGGCAAATACCTGGCACTTAAAACTGAACTAATGGTGTTTACTGTTTCTCCGGTGCTCGCATACCAGTTAACTGATGGTTTATCAATTAGCGCCGCATTTGTATATAGTTTTGCCAACGTTGAAATAACAAGAAAAAATTCGCAAGCTCCGTTCGAGGGTGATGCTTTCGTCCAACTCAAAGGAGATGATAATTCAGCATTTGGTTATAATTTAGGGTTAATGTATAAGCCGATTGAAACGCTATCCTTTGGTGTTTCGTTTCATAGCCAGATAACATATGATTTTAAAGGAACTGCAGCATCAACCACCAGCCAGTCTGAGCTCCAAAACCGTCTTCCTAACGGTAATATCACCGCTGAAGTGACCACCCCTTTCAACCTTTCTTTTGGTGCTGCCTATGATGTTCTTCCTGGTTTAAAATTCAGCGCTGATTTCCAGTATATCGGCTGGTCAAGTTATGATACACTCGCTGTCGACTTTGAAGATCCGAATTTTCCTGATCTTGCAAGTCCCAGACTGTACGACGATTCGTATATTGTAAGGCTGGGAAGTGAAATAGCAATGAGTAAACAATTTGATGTTCTGGCAGGTATTTATTTTGATAAAAACCCGGTTAAACCTGAATACCTTAATCCCTCACTGCCTGATGCAAACAGGTTTGGTTTGAGCCTTGGATTTAATCTGAAGGTAATTGATAACTTAGGCGTAAGTGCCTCTTATCTTCATATTTTTGCCAGTCAGCTTACAGTTACCAACTCAACTGAATATTTTGACGGGACGTATAACTCCGGTGCAGATATTGCAGCCCTTAGTTTATCATTTGGATTTTAATAAGAGAAGGATAAAAAATGAAAAATCATTATAAGATACTGGTTACCATCCTCCTGCCCTTAATGATGTTCTTCGGCTGTAAAGAAAGAACTGATTTAACAGGGCCGCAGACAGTTAGCGGACAGGCAGATTTTTCCAGCTTCGTAACAATCGGAAATAGTCTTACCGCAGGCTATCAGTCAAGTGCTTTATTTGAAAGTTCTCAGCGGTATTCTTTTGGCAGCCTGATTGCTCAGCAGACGGGTACTGAATTTGTACAGCCTTTAATTTCAGATCCAGGCATCGGCGGTCAGCTCAAGGTTGTTTCGCTTGACCCTTTTGTTACAACACAGGTACAGGAACATGGAACCCTGACAAATCCGGGATATGCCAAATCATACAATAACTTAGGAATTCCTGGAGTTGTACTTGCAGATATAACACAAACATCTACCCAGAACTCCTATTCACATAGTCCTTTTATTGATATCGTATTAAGAGGAAAAGGCAGTCAGCTTGAACAGGCTCTATCTCTGCATCCTACGATGATTGCATTATGGCTCGGAAACAATGACGTTCTTGGCTTCGCAACCAGCGGCGGATTTAGTCCTGCTTCACCTACAGATGCAAACCTATTCAGCGGAGCCTACAGACAAGTTACAGATGCTCTTGCAGCATCAGGTGCAAAAGTAGTTGTTGCAAATATCCCCAATGTAACCTCAATACCCTTCTTCACAACAGTTGGACCCATGTTCGTACAGTCGCTCCAGGGTACTCCTGTCCAGGGATTCTACTATCAAAAACACGGTCAGTACAATGGAACCCAGGCTTCAATATCACAATTGACCGACTATTCTATTTTATTTACTTTAATATCTCAGTCATATCTTACTTACTTTGGAAGACCCTCAGGTAAATTCTATAAAGATCATAATGCTGATATAACACCTCTGATAGCCCTGGGAATACTTGATACCACTCAGGCTTTTGGATTAAGTGAAAAAAATCCAATACCTGACGCTCTTGTTCTTGATTCTGATGAGATTCAGACTGCAGAGCAGGCAACAGCAGCTTTTAATGCCTCAATTTCTGCCGCAGTAAGCAGACATTCTTCGCAATTTGCCCTTGCTGATATAAATCAATTATTAAATATGGTCAGGGCATCGGATGCTGCCGGTGGTACAAAACTATATGGGGTAAATTTCTCAACTATGTTTGTTACCGGCGGACTTTTCAGTCTGGATGGGGTTCATCCCACTTCCCGCGGCTATGCGGTTCTGGCAAATGAATTTCTGAAAGCTATTAATAATAAATTTAATTCTACATATCCTCTGGTTGATGTAAGCACGATTCCGGGAAGTTTGTCATTTGCAAAGGAAGGACATTTTAACCTGTTTGAACAAGGAACTTACCTTGATCCTGCAGCGTATGAAAATGTTTTATTTTGAGTATTTTAGTAAAAGATTATATGAGGGATTTATGAATAAATTTCTGGTATTATTATTTGCTGTATTTTCTATCTACCTGGCCGGGTGTGCGTCATCCCAGGAAACCCAAACCAGTGATACAGGTAAAGACAGCGTTTATGTTTTTGATTCCGTACCGGATACTGAGGCTGAAGAAATTCCTGCACTAGAGTATCCCGATATGGGAATGACTTATTACGTTGTTCAGATAGGAGCATTTACAACGAAAGACCGGGCACAAAATTTTGTTGAAGAAAGTAAACAGCTTCTTCCTTTTGAGGTTAAAACTTCATTCAGCAGACAGAATAACCTTTATGTTGTCCAGCTTTCAAATTATTATACATCACGGCCTGAAGCTGAATCTGTGCGGAATGAGCTATGGAAGAAAGAAAAATTCAGGGATGCATGGATTTTAACCATATATAAGTAAAATCTAAAAGGCTGCTGCAGAGTAGCCTTTTTGATCCTGCCCCGGGCAGCCGGGGATATACTGCATTGTAAAAAGTGCTGAAATTGTCAGAAAATAGTATTCTTTAAAAACAATTGTTAAATTCGAAGTAATAATTAAAAAAAACGGGAGTTAGTTTTAATGGCGTTTTCATTAAATAAAATAATGCTTATTGGTCACCTGGGAAAAGATTGTGAGACCAGGTTTACCGCGAATAATGTATCGGTAACAAGTTTTTCTCTTGCAACCAATTACAGGTATAAAGGTAAAGATGGCAACTGGGTAGATGAAACTACATGGCATAATGTTACTTGCTTCAACCTTTCCGATTATTATAAGGAAAATTTGAAAAAAGGGAAAAAGTTTTACGTTGAGGGAAGAATATCCAAAAGAGATTATACCGATAAAGAGGGAATAAAAAGATATTTCACTGACGTAATTTCCGAAAAATTGATCCCGTTGGACGGTACCGGGGAGACTTCTTCGGGTGGAATTGATGAATCATCTGTCTCAGAACCGTCTGTTGAAACAGATGACAATAACGATTTACCGTTTTAATAAGATTGTATAACATAGCAGGGATGAATTAATTTTTGGACGTTGGCTGGCAGATTAAGCTTATAATTCTTTTTTTACTTTTTATACTTTCGGCTTTTTTTTCAGGCTCAGAAGTCGCTCTTTTCTCATTAGACAGAAGGAAGATAAAAAATAATCTTTCCGGCAGACCCCTTACCGGAAGGTATCTGCTGCTTCTGCTTGATCACCCTAGAAGACTCCTTGTAACTATTCTGATAGGGAATACGATTGTTAACGTTGCAGCTTCTATTATGGCAGTAATGCTGACCCTTGAAGCTGCAATTCGATTCAACTACCCACGGGATCTGGCGCTGACTATACAAATCGTTTTGCTGACTTTACTAATTGTTATCTTCGGCGAGTTGACGCCAAAAGTATGGGCAAATAAAAATCCTCTTACTTTCTCCCGTATCGTATGCATTCCCCTCTACTGGATAAATGTACTTTTCTACCCTGTAGCTGAAACGCTAACGGAATTAATTAAATGGGCCGTTTCTCGAATGCATTTTGATAAATCAAAATCGGCAATACTTCCCGAAGAACTTGCAGAACTGGCAAATTTAAGTCATGAAAGGGGAACAATAATAGAGGAAGAACATGGCTTGATCAGCAGTATTGTAAGCTTTCGGACAGTTGCCGTACATGAGGTAATGACACCTCGTGTCGATATGGTTGCGGTTTCCTCCGATACTGATTTTGACGAACTGCTCCAAATAATATCAAGTTCAGGACATAGCAGGCTCCCGCTGTACAGAAATGGTCTTGATGATATCATCGGGATCATTTATGCGAAAGACCTGCTGCCCTCAATCCAGAATAAGGAGCTGCGTCAGCAATTCTCGCTCGAAAAGATTGCCAGGAAAGCATTGTACATACCCAGAACAAAACTCATAAGCACCCTAATGCAGGAATTGCAGGAAAAAAAGATGCATATTTCAATAGTAGTTGATGAATACGGTGGTACTGCAGGACTCATAACACTTGAGGATATTATTGAAGAGATAATAGGTGAAATCAGGGATGAATACGACAAGGAGGAAAATCCTGTAAATAAAATTGACACGAGGAGTTTTATGGTATTGGGTAAACTTTCAATCGACGATCTGAATGAGTTATTAAATACTAATATTACACCGGAAAATGAAGACTATGAAACCGTAGCAGGACTAGTACTTAACTATGCCGGTCACATCCCGAAAGAAGGGTATTCATTTGAATTGGAAAATCATAAATTTACAGTTAAAGAAGTCCTCAAAAAAAGAATTATGAAGGTTCTTGTAGAAAAAGAATCTTCCGAATAGCTAAAATGAAACCGGGTTGTTTTCTTAAATCAATTATCATCATTACAATTATAGTTGCAGCTATTGCGTATATTGTACAATATAAATCAGGTTTGTTTTTTGATAGGGGTAAAAAAATATTCACTGAAACTTTTTTAAATGACTGGGATGGCAGTCTGGATCATGTTAAAGATTCACAGGCCAAATCGGATCTGAAGGATTCTTTAAAATTATATCTCGATAGTATACACATTCAGAATATTCCTGCTAAGGAGGAAATCGGGAGAATAATGAAAATGGTTCAGGAAGCCGTAGCTGACAGCATAATATCCGATAGCGAACTTAAAGTTATTTCAAATAATCTTGAATCAATAAAAAAATGAAAGATCAGAGCAAAACAGAAATTAAAGTCGGCATTATGGTAGTTGCGGGAGCCCTGCTTTTTCTTTGGGTGCTCGGGTGGGCAAAGAATTTTTCATTCAACGCAAACGATAAATATCTGGATATAAAGTTTCCTACTGTAGCCGGACTTGAATTAGGTGACCCTGTAACAGTGAACGGGGTCCGGAAGGGATCTGTCGATGATTTTAAGATTGAATCTGAAGATGTAATTGTAAAAGTTAAACTTGATAAAGATGTTGATCTGAGAAAAAATGCCGAGTTTTCCGTTTCCATGCTGGATTTAATGGGGGGGAAAAAGGTAAATATATCCCCGGGTGATGCTCCTGAAACGTTGGATTATGATAATATTCAGCAGGGAAGGTTTAATGCGGATATTCCGGGGGTTATGTCAATGCTTGGCAAAATGCAGGAAGACCTTAACGGAACCATTAAGGATGTAAAAGTAACGCTGACCTCGCTTAACAATTATCTCACTGATAAGCAGCTAAATGAAAATATTAAGTCTTCGATTTCAAATCTTAAGGATCTGACTCACAAACTTAATACTCTTATTGACCGCAACCAGGCGGATCTGAGAAAGATTACTTCAAATACAGTAGAACTGACGAATGATGCAAAAGAACTCATTCAAAATAATAAAGAATCAATTCAGGGTTCCATCTCAGGTCTTAATTCAGTCGTGCAGAAATCCGATTCTCTGCTGTATAAGCTGAATTCCCTTGTAGACGAAACTA
Organism: uncultured Ignavibacteria bacterium; assembly: GCA_963800255.1. GTDB lineage: Bacteria > Bacteroidota > Ignavibacteria > Ignavibacteriales > Ignavibacteriaceae > DATFVA01. The sequence goes on from CAWDAK010000009.1 coordinate 152,064, forward strand.
CAGCCCGCAAAAACAACCTGGGAAAACTGCTGTACGATGAAAACCTGTATAACGACCTTGCCGGGACGCTCAAAGATGTAAAAGAACTTACAAAACTCCTGACCGAACAATTGAAAGGAGACGGGATTAATGTGGATGCAAATATCGATCTCTTCTAACTATTTATGGCTATTTTAATATGATATTAGGCGTCGGAATTGATATAATAGAAATTGACAGAATAAAAAAAAGTGTTGATGACTTTGGCGATCACTTCCTCAAAAAAGTATTTACCCAAAAAGAACTAGACTACTGTTTAAGTAAAAGCAACAAGTATCAGCATCTTGCCGCCCGGTTTGCAGCTAAAGAGGCTGTATATAAAGCTATGGCTTCAAGCCTGCATGAAAATCTGACCTGGCAAAGCATCGAGATATCGAATGAACCCAATGGACTACCCATCGTGACCCTCCATGGTGAGTTGAACCAGTTCCTGAAGGAAAAAGAGAGTTTGAAAATATCCATGAGTCACTCCCGGGATTATGTTGCGTGTGTGGCAATCATATACAAAGACTTTTAATCAGCATCTGCCCCTCAAAAAAATATCTTTTTTATGAATTGAATAATTAGCCGGGTAAATTTAATTTTATGCAGTAAAACTTTAGATTCATTTAATCAAGGTGATCTTGAAAAGAAAAAATTTTGAAATTTTTAGTTATTCTGCCATTGGGATAGTTTTTATTTTACTTATTCTGATGCTCACAAAAACAATCCCTGTTGATTGGTATTATTATGTTCTGGGCTTCAGCATTGTGCTTTTGTTGATAAGACTGATATTCAGGGTATATTTTGCCGTACAGGATAAAAAAAACAAGTAGGAGGATGTCTTCGAATCAGGTAAACATACAAACGGGAAGCTCAATGCCAAGGTTCTTATATTAAATCAAAGTTATGAACCAGTCACCATCTGTAATATAAAAAAAGCGATCATTCTCGTTTATATGGGAAAAGCTGAAATGGTCCTAGACGATAAGCGCAAATCCCTTCACTCTGTTACTCAAATTTACCCATGGCCCAGCGTCATCCGCTTAAGCCGGTACATCAATGTACCATATAAAAAGGTTGTTTTAACTAGAAAAAATATTTTAAGAAGAGATTCTTACAAATGTGCATATTGCGGGCGAGGTGATCTGCCTTTAACCATAGACCATGTCATCCCAAGGGCCAGGGGAGGTACGGATTCATGGGAAAACCTTGTATGCGCCTGTACCGTATGCAATAACAAAAAAGGGGATAGAACACCTGAAGAGGCGAATATGAGCTTGTCAGGCAGGCCATTTAAACCAAGCCATATTATGTTCATAAAGCACGTCGTCGGAAAACTTGATGAAAACTGGAAACCATACCTCTATCTCTCCTGATCGCTCAATAAATTATAGGTTTATTTCCTTCAATATTGTTATTTTTAGCGGCATAAATCCAAATAATATCCTTATATAATGCAGAAAAAACGAATACTTAGCGGGATGCGTCCTACGGGAAGGCTTCATATAGGACACTATGTGGGAGCACTTGAAAATTGGGTGAAACTTCAAGATGAATTTCAGAACTTTCACCTTATAGCTGATTATCATGTATTAACAACAAGCCTTGATACTAAAAGCATTTACGAAAATTCAATTGAGATGCTGATTGACTGGCTTGCTTCAGGGTTAGATCCGGTTAAAAGCCCTATGTTTCGACAGTCTCAGATAAAAGAACATACAGAACTGAATTTGATTTTCAGTATGCTTATTACTGTAAACCGTCTTGAAAGAAACCCTACTGTTAAAGAACAGGCGAGGGATTTAAAAATTGATACGGTGATATTCGGGCACCTAGGCTACCCGGTACTTCAGGCAGCAGATATACTTCTTTATAAGGGAAATTATGTACCTGTTGGAGAAGATCAGGTTCCTCATGTTGAAATTTCGAGAGAAATTGCCAGGAAATTCAATAATCAGTATGGAGAGGTATTTCCCGAACCGCAACCTCTATTAACAAAATTTGCCAGACTCCCGGGAATTGACGGCAGCGCCAAGATGAGTAAGTCGCTAGGAAATACTGTTTTACTTTCTGATGATCCGGATACAATAAAGGCAAAAATGAAAAAAGCAGTAACAGATCCTCAGAAGATCAGAAAAGGTGACCCTGGGAATCCTGAAATTTGTCTTGTTTTTGCATATCATAAAAAATTCAATCCTGATGAAGTTCCGGAAATTGAAGCAGGATGCCGTTCAGGAGCACTGGGTTGTTTTGACTGTAAAATGAACTGTGCCTCTAAAATTTCGGAATTCCTTGAACCTATGAGAGAAAAGAGGAGCTACTATGAGGCACACCCTGATGAGGTGAAAGATATTCTGGTGGATGGTGAAAAACGCGGGAAAGAAATTGCCCGCATGACGATGGATGAAGTCCATGCTAAAATGAAACTGGGTTAATGCGTGTATAAGATCAAACTTGATCACTTTGAAGGACCGCTGGATCTTCTTCTCTTTTTTATAAAAAGAGATGAGTTGAATATTTATGATATTCCTATCTCCAGGATTACTAAAGAGTTCCTTGATTATGTGAACCTTATTAGGAACCTTGATCTCGAAATTGCCGGCGACTTTATTTTGATGGCTTCAACTTTAATGCACATCAAGGTCAGGATGCTTCTGCCGAGAGAGGTAGACGCAAAAGGTGAAGAAATTGATCCGCGCGCGGAGCTGGTTCAAGCCCTCCTGGAATATAAAAGGTATAAGGAGATGGCTGAAGAGCTTTCTCTGCTTGAGTCAGAACAGAGGAAACTTAATTTCAGAGGGAACTTTTCGGCTGATGAAAAAGAGGCACCTCCGGAATATGATATCCTGCTGAGGAATGTAACAATATATGATCTCACAAGGGCCTTCAAGAAAGTTATCGACGAGCTGAAAGAAGTTCCCGTTCACCAGGTTGTAAGAGTTAATGTCACTATTGATCAGCAAATTCAGTTTATTCTGGATAAACTTGCCGAATCCGGGGAGCTGCATTTTCTTTCACTGGTTGCAGGTATAAAAGATAAGATAAGGATCGTAGTAACCTTTATTGCACTCTTAGAAATGACTAAATCGGGAAGCATCGGCATAAAAGAATCCTCCGATTTTAATGACTTTGTACTGGTAAAGATATAGCATGGAACAAATTTATAACTCTGTAATTGAAGCCCTGATATTTTCTTCTGACGAAGCGCTGAGTACAGGGGAAATTATCCGGGCGATAAAAGGTATTGACGGTGAAGACATTCAGATTACACAGAATGACATAGAAAACTGTATCACTGAGCTGAATAAAAAATATGAAGAGACAAACATGGCTTTCAGAGTTATAGCCATTGCAAACGGCTATCTGTTTGCCAGCACAAGAGAATATGCCAAATACATCGGGTTTATGTCGTCTGAAAAAAGCAAACGACGTCTCAGCCAGGCTGCTCTTGAAACTCTTTCTATAATTGCTTATAAACAGCCTATAACTAAACCAGAGCTTGAAGCTATCAGGGGTGTAAATTCAGATTATATTCTTAATACGCTTCTCGAAAAAAAATTGATTACAATAACCGGTCGCGCTGAGAGTATTGGCCGGCCGCTTCTCTACGGAACAACAGATGAGTTCTTGAAATATTTTGCATTAAACAGGATAAGCGATCTGCCTAAACCAAGAGAGCTGGACGAAATAATGCAGGATGAAGATTTTATAGAGCAGAAAAGAAAAATTATGATGAATATGCTTGAAGAATCAGTTGAAAATGAAACACAGGAGAATGAGTCGGAAAATGATGAGACTGAATAAATTTATAGCTGGAACAGGAATTACTTCCAGGCGTAAGGCAGAAGAGTTCATACTGCAGGGCAGGATAACGGTTAATTCAAGAACAATTACTGATCTGGCCTTTAAAGTAGATCCCGGTAAAGATGAGATTTCCCTGGACGGTGAAAAAATTAAGTCAAGGAAACTTTTATATTACCTTTTGAATAAACCTGGGGGTGTTGTGACCACAACCAGTGATGAGAAAAACAGAAAAACAGTTGTAGACCTTATTAAAACGAGCGAAAGGATATACCCTGTAGGAAGACTGGATTATAATACTACCGGTGTACTTATTCTTACGAATGACGGTGAGTTTTCGCAGCTTCTTACCCATCCCGGGAATAGAGTCCCGCGGGAATACGGGGTAAAATTAGATAAGCCCCTCCTTGCTGAAGATCGTGAAAAGCTCCTCAAAGGCATTTTCATTAAAGGCTCTAAAGGCAAATTTGAAAAAATTGCGACAGCAGGCAGGAATACGTATTCGAATGTCAGGGTAACGGCAGTGGAGGGGAGGAACCATTTTGTTAAAAATATGTTCGGAGCATTAGGCTATAAAGTACTGGAACTGGACAGGATCAGCTTCGCGGGAATTAAAGCCGATATAACTAATGGGAAATATAGGAAATTGACAGATATGGAAATCAGTATAATAACAGATAAATATGGCAGTTAGAATTACATTATTGGCGGTTACTCTTTTCTCTTTCCTAGCCTCTGCACAGACTCAGGAGATAAAACATGATACCATCCCGAAGTATTCTTTTTCAACTATACCTGAATTCTGGCGTGATATGGATGATCTTTTCAGTGATCCTAACTTCAGTAATGCACAATGGGGAGTGGTGATTCAATCTCTTGAAACCGGTGAATTTTTCTATAAGAGAAATGAAAATAAGCTTTTTATTCCAGCATCTGATTTAAAACTTTTTACCACAGCCGCCGGTTTGCTGCTTCTGGGTCCCGATTACAGGTTTGCCACAAATATATTTATGAGCGGGAAAGTTGACGGATCGGTGCTGGATGGAGACCTGGTAATCGAAGGTCAGGGTGATCCTACTATCTCAGGAAGGTTTTACAGTAACAATATGTTTAAGGTTTATGAGGACTGGGCTGATTCTCTTGCGGCAATGGGGATTGATGAAATCACGGGTAATGTAATAGGCTATGATGATGATTTTGATGACAAACCTCTGGGTAAGGGATGGCCATGGGATCTTGAAAGCTATTGGTTCGAGGCACCTTCAGGAGCGATTTCATTCAATGATAACGTTGTAAATATTAATATTACTACAGATTCGAATAAAGCCGTTATTTCTATAATGCCCGATGTTAATTACATGGTGATTAATAATGATATACAGGTTGTTGATGGAGATTCTTCCAGCAGTATAGACGTTTACAGGGAAAGGGGAACTAATCTTGTAAATGTTTTCGGAGTAATTCACCAAGGAGATTCGGTGCAGACATTTGTTACTGTTAATAATCCTACCCAGTATGCAATGGTTGTGCTTAAAAAAATATTGAAAGAAAGAGGTATTGAAGTAAAAGGATATCCTATAGATATTGACGCAGCTGCAGGTCCTGTTTCGCTGAGCCTTATAAATAAATTATTCACATGGTATTCACCTCCGTTCAAGGAAATTATAAAGGTTATCAATAAAAACAGCGAAAACTTTTTTGCGGAACAGCTAATTAAAGCAATTGGGTTTGAAGAAAAGGGTTTTGGAAGTATAGATGCCGGTGTTGAAGCAATGCAGGATGTTATTCAGGATATGGGAATAAATCCTGATAATATGGTTATAGCAGACGGAAGTGGACTTTCGAGACTTAGCCTTATAACACCAAGACAGTTTGTTACGCTTCTCAATTATATGTATAAGAACAGGTATTTTATACAATATTTTAATTCGCTTCCCATCGCAGGTGTAGACGGCACCCTCGGTAAAAGAATGAAGAACACAAAAGCAGCTAACAAGGTTAGGGCAAAAACAGGTTATCTTGATGCAGTTAGAAGCCTTTCCGGATATGCCTTCACAGGAGATAATGAACCTGTTGCTTTTTCCATAATCGCAAACAATTTCCTTGTACCTTATAAATTGGTTGACAATTTACAAGACCTTGTTTGTATCAGGCTGGCAAATTTCAGAAGGAAATAAATTTTTATTAAATAAATATTGGTTCAGGAGGAATAGTGGAAAATAATCAGCAGGACTTGAATGTATTAATTCAGAGACGATATGAAGAACTTGAACAGCTTAAATCAAAAGGAATTGAACCATTTGCTTACTCTTTTGATATTGATTCGGATTCACAAACGATTAAAGAAAATTACCAGGAAGATCAGCAGAAAGACGTGAGCATTGCCGGAAGAATAATGGCAATTCGGAAAATGGGCAAAGCCTCATTTGCACATATCCAGGACCATACCGGAAAAATTCAGATATACTTGAAGAAGGATGATATTGGTGATGATTATGATATTTTCAAACTTCTTGACATCGGGGATATTGTAGGTATTCAGGGATACGTATTCAAAACAAAAACCGGGGAGATATCAGTACACACCAGAACATTGAAAGTGCTTTCAAAAACACTAAGACCTCTTCCGATTGGTAAGGAAACCACTGATGAACAGGGAAACAAAGTTATACATGATCAGTTTTCGGATAAGGAATTAAGATACCGTCAGCGTTATCTTGACCTGGTTGTTAATCCTCATATCAGGGATATATTCATAAAGAGAAGCCGTATAATAAGTTCGTTAAGGAAATTCCTTGATTCACATAGCTTCCTTGAAGTTGAGACTCCCGTACTTCAGCCCTTATACGGAGGTGCTGCTGCAAGACCCTTTACAACTCATCATAATACCCTGGATGTTCCTTTTTACCTTAGGATTGCAGATGAATTATACCTCAAAAGACTGATAGTTGGCGGCTTTAACGGCGTTTATGAAATTTCAAAGGACTTCAGGAACGAGGGAATGGACAGAACCCATAATCCCGAATTTACGATGATGGAATTGTACGTGCCTTACAAAGATTATAACTGGATGATGGATTTTGTTGAAAAGATGATCCAATTCATCTGTAATGAGGTCTTTGAAAAGTATGATTTTACCTATGAAGGCAATAAAATTGATTTTTCAGGCAGATGGCAAAGGGTTTCTATGGTTGATTCAATAAAAGAAAAAACCGGTACAGATATACTTACTGCCTCCCTTGAAGAATTAAAAGAAACAGCAAAAAAGCTCGGTATAGATATTAAAGCGATCGAAGGCAAAGCTAAACTTATGGATGAAATATTCAGTACTGCTGTACAGCCTGAATTAATTCAGCCGACTTTTGTAATTGATTACCCCGTTGAATTATCACCTCTTGCTAAGGTTCATAGGACCAGGGCAGGACTGGTAGAAAGATTCGAGGGATACGTTGCCGGCCGGGAAATATCGAATGCATTTTCAGAGCTTAATGACCCTGTGGATCAGAGGAACCGTTTCGAAGGTCAAAAGAAGATGATGGAAGAAGGAGATGAAGAAGCACATAGAATTGATGAAGACTTTATTCGTGCGCTCGAATATGGTATGCCTCCAACAGCAGGACTTGGAGTAGGAATAGACAGACTGGTAATGCTTTTAACAGATCAGTCATCAATCAGAGATGTAATATTCTTTCCGCAGATGAGACCTGAAGTAAAAAGTTAATTACCGCCTTATTGAAAATATCAGGAAAATTGGTTGAAATACAGCGTCATAGTTCCGACTTTAAATGAAGCAAAACTCCTGCCCGATCTCTTGAAGCAATTAACAGATGCCCGGCTTAAAGAATTATATAAACCTGAGATAATTGTTTCGGACGGCGGTAGTATAGATGATACTGTTAAAATTGCCTTGGATTATGCTGATATTATTACTGTACACACCGGGGATAAACTTCAGACAATAGCAGAAGGCAGAAATAAAGGTGCGGAATTTGCTTCCGGTGATATTCTCATGTTCTTTAATGGTGATGTTCGTATAAAAGAACCCTTAAATTTCTTCAGATTTATAGAAGTTAGTTTGGCATCGCCTAATTTTCTTGCTGTTACCGGATATGTTTCTATTTATCCTGAACTTGCAGGCACACTTGATAAAATATTTCATTTCTGTTATAACCATTACTTCCAGTTCTTAAATAACAACGGGGTAGGCATGGGACGGGGAGAATGCCATATTATCAGGAAAGAAATTTTCATGAAGCTTGGCGGATATAACGAAAAATTTGCTGCCGGAGAGGATTTTGATTTGTACAGGAGAATAAGAAGTGAAGGTAACATTTTATTCACTAACAGGATCCGTGTGTACGAATCTCCGCGAAGATTCCGTAAACGAGGATATTTTTCTGTGACCTGGATGTGGATAAAGAACGGTATATCAGTTTGGTTCAAAGATAAATCAATTTCTAAAATCTGGGAGCAGGTTAGATGATGCGTCTGACTTTAATAATAGTTTTCATGGTCTTAATCACTGCGGCATCGTTCTCTCAAACAGAATATGTAACCTCAGAGAATAGGGTATATGACTTCCTTGAACGGATGGAAACACTCCAGATTATTACTGACTATAATGCATTTGAAATCCCCAAAACACGGAGTGAGATAGCTGAGTACATAAAAACTGTTGTACAGTCTGAGTCAAAACTTGATGCGCCTGACAGGGAATTTCTTGATGATCTTAAAATAGAATTTGAATATGATCTTTATGGAACCTTGAATGAATCAGAAAGGCTGATAGGCAGTGAAGGATATGATTTTCTCTCACAAAAACAAAAATATTTGTATTACTATAATGATCCGGAAAAAATCAATCTTTTTGTAAACCTGACCGGGGAGGGGAATCTGCTGGTGAAGAATGACATCCAAAACAGGGACAGGACTTCGGCCTTCCTGGGAATAATCGGTGGAGAGATAAGAGGGACAATACTTAACAAATTCGGTCTGTTCTTAAAAGGTACTGACGGAAATGTTTTCGGGAACAGGAAAGCGGCGTATCTGAAACCAGATCTAAAATACAATTACAAGCTGAACGAAAACCCTGATGAAACATTTTTTGATGAAACTGAAGGTTATATCACTGCAGATTTTGGCTTAATCAGGTTTAAATACGGAAGGGACAGGATGAATATAGGTTATGGACCTGATAAAATTATCCTGGGGAACAGTTCTCCTGTATTTGATTACCTTGGAATGAAAATTAAGTATAAATTTTTCAGCTATTCATTTTTCCATGCGCAGTTGCTAGGTAAAGAATATTATTCACCGGATAGTATTACAGGGGGTATTCACGTGGTTGACAGTAAATATATGGCTTACCATAGAATTGCCTTCGATATATCAAAACATTTAAACCTGGGTGCTGGTGAAGTTGTTATCTATGGAGAAAGACCTTTGGATCTCAGCTACCTTAATCCCTTTAGTTTTTACAAATCAGTTGAACATTCAAACCGTGATCGGGATAATGCAATGTTGTTTTTTGATGCGAATAATAAGAGTATACCCGGGACTAAGTTATACGCAACTCTCCTGATTGACGATATTACTTTCGGAAAGCTAGGTACAGGATGGTGGGGCAATCAAACCATTATTGATGCAGGCGTAAATTGTGAACTCCTGTATAAATTTCTCCCGCTTGACATAAAATTACAGTTTACTAAAATTGATCCTTATGTCTACACGCATCGGCTTATCAGAAATAATTATACTAGCTACGGTTATAACCTGAGTTCATTTTCAGACCCCAACAGTGAATTGTTTTTAACTGAAATAAATTATAGGTTAAGCAAAAGGTTCGCACTTAAGCTTCTTTATAATTATAAAGTACATGGCGCTAATCCCCTGGCTTCAGATGGTTCAATTCTGCAAAATACGGGCGGGGATATAAACCTGGGGCACCGGTTATTTGACCCGGAGCATGCTGCGTTCCTGGACGGTTTCAGGGAGTATTCAAGATTTTATTCTTTAAGTATGATATACGAACCCGTTAATCAATATTTTATAAGACTCGACCTCAATTATATAGATGAATCACTGCAGATAATTAACAATGAAATGTTTAATGTTCTTTTCATTTTAAACATAAAAATATAATGGAGAATTGATGATGCCTGGTAGATTCAGGATCCCGTCAGTTGTTATTATTTTGACGTTTGGGATCGTGCTCGGGACCCAGATAGAAAAGGTGTTTTCAGACGATAACCTCAGAGACAGCATTATTAAGTTTAATGATGCCTTAACTTACACTGAGAAATATTACGTCGAACAGGTAGACACTCCGAAGATGGTAGAAGCGGCTATTGACGGTATGCTTTCAAAACTTGATCCGCACTCTGTTTATATTCCTGCAAGCCAGGTGGAAGGAATTGAAGAAACCTTCCGCGGAGAATTTGAGGGTATAGGGATCGAATTCCAAATGGTAAACGATACTATAACGGTAGTCTCACCGATTACCGGTGGACCGAGCGAGGCCCTGGGAATATTACCTGGTGACCGTATTATCAAAATAAGTGGAGATGATGCGGTTGGTTTGTCTAACGACAAGGTAATGGATAAATTAAGAGGTGACGCAGGAACGAGTGTACAGGTTACTATTTATCGACCTGGAATCTCTAAGACTATCCAATATGAAATAACGAGGGATAAGATACCTTTGTATTCGGTGGATACTCACCTGATGTTTAATGATAAAACCGGGTATGTAAGCGTTTCAAGATTTTCGGAAACGACGTATGACGAGTTAAAAGAAGCGCTGAGTGATTTAAAAGAAAAAGGGAATGAAGCAGCTTATCCTCGACCTGAGAGGCAATCCGGGGGGTTACCTGGCGCCCGCGGTAAATATAGCCGACTTGTTTATCTCCGGAAAGAAGAAAATTGTGTATACGAAAGGGAGAAGGAGCGACTTCGACGAAGATTATTTTGCATCTGAAGCATCGGACTTTGAAAAAACACCTTTAATAATTCTTGTTAACAATGGCAGCGCATCAGCAAGTGAAATTGTATCCGGAGCCATACAGGATTGGGACAGAGGATTAATTGTGGGTGAGACAACCTTTGGTAAAGGATTGGTACAAAGAGAATTTAAACTGCCTGATAATTCAATTCTCAGGCTGACAATTTCCCGGTATTACACCCCCTCCGGAAGACTTATACAACGGGATTATAAGGGTGTTAAGGATAAAGAAGAATATTATTCCGAAGCTGGAAATGAAAAGGAAGAGGAAGGAGATAATCTTTATCATTCAGCAGAAAAAGATTCGAATCGGCAGGTATATAAAACAAATTCAGGAAGGCTAGTATATGGAGGAGGAGGGATTACTCCCGACTACATCGTTAAGTCAGGAGAATTTACAGAATATACAACTGAATTATTGAGGAATAATGTATTCTACCAGTTTACATTAAAATATCTAGACGGCAACGCAAAAAAAATACAGGATGAATACAACCAGGACCTGGAGAGTTTCATAAATAATTTCAACTTTTCTGATCAGGATATTAGCAACTTTAAGCAGTTTGCAGAGTTGAAGGGTGTAAAATATGTATCTGTGGATTTCTTGAAAGACCTGGATTATATAAGGAACAGATTGAAAGCACAGATTGCAAGAAATTTTTGGAAAAATGAGGGGTGGTATTCTGTTTTACTGCAGTCTGATAATCAAATACTCAAAGCTGTTACTTTATTTGAGGAATCAAAAGATCTGGCTAAATTAAAATGAAAATAAGTATTCTGCTCTTTATACTTATTCTGCCCTCTGTAATCCTGGCACAAAGACCGGAAAGCCAGCTGATAAAATCAGGTTTTTACTCAGAAAAAAAAATTGAAGTCGGGGAAGAGTTAACTTATGTGGTTAAATATTCTGTGATGAACCTTGGAGAAGTACGAATAAAGGTTAAGGACAAAAAAACAGTAAATGGAAAAACCTTCTATGTAACTTACGCCTACATTGATTCGTACTCCGGGATTCCCTTTGTGGATCTTCACCAGATTTATGAAAGCTACGTTGATGAGAATTTATATTCAGATTATTTTAAAGCACTGATGATAGGGGATGAGTATACTGCCTACACCGAATATAATTTCAACTATGACAAATCACTTATACATGTGAAAAAAGGAAAGGTTAACCCGCCTCAGATATGGAATGATTCAACTACAACGGCTGACAAAAAATACCAGGATGGACTATCGATCTTTTATTATGCAAGGATGAATACAGGACACAAAAAAAGTGAAAACGTTCCCTGCTTTGTTACTGAAGACAAGGTTTATACAAAACTTAATTTTTATAATAAAACAGATGGAATATCGATAGATGCAGTAGACTATGACATTGCCTGCGTTAAACTGGACGGAGAGACTGATTTTATAAGTGTTTTCGGTTTGACCGGTTATTTTGAGGGGTGGTTTACGGCAGATGAGGCAGCTATCCCGGTAATAGCAAAAATGAAGGTAATAATTGGCAATATCACACTTGAACTTAAATCATGGAAAAGAAAAGGATGGACACCCCCGAAATACATCGAATAATTCCTGAAAACAAACTTTTTCCGTATCTCAATTATTATCCTGAGATTCATCAAAGTGTATTTATGGCCTCAGGAGTAAAGATTATCGGAAACGTCCAAATTGGTGAATATTCTAGTGTTTGGTATAACACAGTTATACGTGGAGACGTTCACTATATTTCGATTGGCAAGTTGACTAATATACAGGATTGTTCTATGCTGCACGTTACAAACGGCCGTTTTCCTCTGAAGATAGGAAACAAGGTAACCATTGGACACTCTGTTACCCTTCATGGGTGTACGTTAAAAGACCTGTGTTTAATTGGTATGGGCGCAGTTATTCTGGACGATGCCGTTGTTGAAGAAAATTCAATGGTTGCGGCAGGGGCAGTAGTCACCCCTGGATTTAAGATAACCTCTGGAAAACTGGCTGCCGGTGTGCCGGCAAGGATTATGAGAGATTTAACAAACACCGAAATAAGGGACATCGCTGAATCTGCAGAGAGGTATCGCAAGTATACAGAATTAACAGTAGAATCATTAAAAAAGGTTGAATAATATTTATGTATATTAAATTCTGGGGAACGAGAGGAAGTATCCCGGTTCCAGGAAATAGTACACTTAAATACGGAGGCAATACACCCTGCGTTGAGATACGTACGTCAGATGATAAAATGATAATACTGGATGCTGGGACCGGCATAAGGGAACTAGGAAATTATATTATTAAAAATAATATTCAACAGCCTTTTGATATCCTCTTGAGTCATTATCATTGGGATCATATCCAGGGAATTCCTTTCTTTACCCCTTTATATCAAAAGGGAAGGAAAGTAACTTTTTATGGAATACCCGGGAGCGAAAAAAGCATTCAGAACCTGATAAGCCGCCAGATGGAAAAAGATTATTTCCCTATTAATATTGATGACGTGGCAGCCGACATTGAATTCAAACACCTTACTCAATCTGATTCATTCAAGCTGGATGGAGCTTCAATAGAAACATTAAGCGTCTATCATCCGTCTCCGACGCTCACATTCAAACTTAAAGAAAACGGCAGAAGTATTGTCTATATGACAGACAATGAACTTGACGTAGAAGGTGAGGATAATTCTAACCTCGAAGCAAAAATAAAGGAAAAAAATAAAAAGTTAATAGAATTTTGTTCCGGATGTGATTATCTTATACATGATATGATGTTTGATGAACTTAATAAGGTAATGCCGGGCTGGGGTCACTCCAGTAGTCAGGCACTTGCTCAGTTTGCGATGATGGCTGAAGTTAAAAATTTTATTTTTTTTCATTACAACCCAGAATTTACTGATATGAAGATTGATGAAATCCTTGAGGAAACAAGGTCCTGCTTAAAACAGTTCGGATCGTCAGTGAATTGTATTGCAGCAGAAGAAGGTTTAGCTATCACTCTTTAGCTGAAAGCAGAAATTGGTTAAAAACCTTACGGTAAATTCTATATATAAAGACCTTAACAAAACTCTTTTTCACAAACTGGTTTCCAGGTTAAAAAAAGAATTTGAGTTCGAAATTGACTCACTTCTCGTAAATTTTGTTACATCAGAATATCTTCTTAATATCAACAAAAAGTTTCTCAAACATCATTACCTTACAGATATAATTACCTTCGACTACAGTAAAAATAAACAGAAATTAGATTCAGAACTGTACATATCTCTGCCTGAGGCCGCCGAAAACGCAAAAAAATACAATGTATCTTTGGAACAAGAATTGATGAGATTAGTAATACATGGTGTTCTTCATCTCCTGGGATATGACGATAAAAGCCAAAAAAAACAGGTTGTGATGAAAAGAATGGAAAATAGACTGGTAAATAAGTATATGTTTTTAATAAGATAACTCAGGCAAAATTATGGTAACCGAAATCGTAAATTTATTGGCCGATATATTTGAAAACCTGGACAAAACCAGTTCTTTAGATCAGGCTATGAATGAAATTAAAATCAATAAAAGATACAATAAAAATATACTTGCCACTGCCTTCAGCTGGATTTATGAAAAGAAAATTAGAGATAGGGGTGAGGAAGCAGAACATGAAGAATTAATTACCAAAGGTAAGAGAATATTTTCTGAAGAAGAAAAATCGCTCATCGGGTTAAATAATTTCAATTATCTTCTTCACCTTAATAATATCGAATTATTAACAAATCTTGATTTGGAAATTATAATTGAAGAACTTAAGTTATTCCCCCGTGAACTAATAAATACGGAATCGATAAATATAATTATTATATCTTTGTTTCTTGAAGTAAATACCCTTACACTTCCTGGAAGCAGATTATTATTATATTCATCCGATACAATCAATTGAGGAAAACTGGTAAGTTATGAGTAAGAATTTAGTGCTGGTTGAGTCACCCGCCAAGGCAAAAACTATTAATAAATATTTAGGTAAAGATTTTCACGTTGAAGCAACAGTAGGACATTTACGCAATCTTCCAAAGACAAAACTTGGTGTAGAACTTGAAAATGGTTATAAACCTCAGTTCGTTACCATCAGAGGGAAGGGAGATACGGTTAAAAAAATAAAGTCCCTTGCTGCCAAAAGCAGTAATATTTATATAGCGACTGACCCTGACCGTGAAGGAGAGGCAATAGCCCAGGATATTGCGGATATACTTAATGGAAACGGAGATTCGAAAGTTTTTAGAGTTCTCTTTAATGAGATTACAAAAACGGGAGTTCAGAAGGCTATGAAAGCGCCCCGTTCCATAGATGAGAACCTGGTTAGTTCTCAAAGGGCCAGAAGAGTAATGGACCGAATAATCGGATATCAGATCAGTCCTTTTCTCTGGAAAGCAATTATTGAACTTTCCGGAAGCAGTTCACTTTCTGCAGGGAGGGTTCAGTCGGTTGCGTTAAAACTTATTTGTGACAGGGAAGCGGAGATTGATAAATTTATAACCACGGAATATTGGTCGATCTGGGCAATCTTTAAGACTGATGAAGATGAAACATTTAAGGCAAAACTCTTCAGCATAGAGGGAAAGGATATTAAAGTTCCTCCCAAACCCGAAATGAATGAAAAGGAATGGGATGAATTTTTTAGCAGTTACATTGCCCTGGGCAATGAAGAATCAGCGGGAAAATATTTTGACAGTATAAATAGCAAAAAAGAATTTACAATTTCCGCCATCACGAAAAGGAATACTAAACGTAATCCGCCTGCTCCGTTTATTACAAGTACACTGCAGCAGGAAACCTCGCGCAGACTGAGAATGCGGCCAAAACAAACAATGATGATAGCTCAGAAGCTTTATGAAGGGGTTGATCTGGGTAAAGCCGGAACACAGGGTTTAATTACATATATGCGGACGGATTCCACCAGGATAAGTGATGAAGTCCTGCCGGTAGTTAGAGATTATATAAAAAATAATTACGGTCCAGAATATGTACCTGATTCCGCGAATGTCTTCGGGAACAAAAAGGAAAATGTTCAGGATGCTCATGAGGCGATAAGACCCACTTCTCTTGAATTTCCACCTGAAAAAGTTAAAGGCATCCTTGACAAGAAATCTCTGCAGGTATACGAGTTAATTTGGAACCGCTTCGTAGCATCTCAGATGAAACCTGCCATTTTTGAAACTACTGTTGTTGAGATTTCTGCGGATGAGTTTTTATTTAAAGCTTTCGGAAATGCTGTAAAGTTCAGCGGGTATCAGAAAGTTTATGGAGAGATGATGGAAAAGAAAGATGGTGCGGAAGAAAAAGAAGAATACCGCAATGAGAAGATCCCCCTTGGTCTGGAAAAAAATGAGAAACTGGAACTTGATGAACTTTATAAAAACCAGCATTTCACAAGACCTCCTGCACGTTTTTCCGAGAGTTCTTTAATAAAGGAACTTGAAAGCAAAGGGATTGGACGACCCAGCACATATTCTCTTATTGTAAGTACAATACAAGACAGAAAATATGTAAACCAGGAAGAAAGAAAACTTGTACCCACTTCTCTTGGTAAAACGGTCAATGGAATTCTTGTAAAAAATTTCCCCAATATCATAAATGAGGACTTCACAGCCGCAATGGAAGGTGAACTCGATCAGATTGCACAGGGCGATAACAAGTATGAAACCGTTTTAAATGACTTCTATAAACCTTTCTCAATAGCTCTTAAATCTGTGGAAGATAAAGTAGAGAAAATTTATTGTGAGCTTTGCGGACATGAAATGGTAATTAAAATAGGGAGGTTTGGAAAATACCTTGCCTGCAGCCATTACCCTGATTGTAAAAATATAAAATCCCTGAAGGAAATAGCTGCACAGAATAGGGAACCTGAATATACGGGTGATAAATGTGAGAAGTGCGGCTCAAGAACAGTTTTCAGAGAAGGCAAATTCGGCAGATTTATAGGCTGTGAAAGATATCCTGATTGTGATTATGTTAAAAATATCACTCTTGGAGTAAGCTGCCCCAAGTGCAAAGAAGGCGAGGTTGTTGAAAGAAAATCCAAAAGGGGAAGATTATTCTACGGATGTTCAAGGTACCCTAATTGTGATTTTGTTAGCTGGTACAAGCCTATACCCCAGGAGTGTCCCAATAAGGATTCAGCTTATATGGAAAAAAGATATACGGTTAAAAAAGGAAATTATCTTAAATGTCCCGAGTGCGGTGAAGAAGTAATTGTAGAAGAGACAGAAAAGGATTAAATGGAAATTCGTGAGGTTTCCAATAAATTTCTAAGCGATCTTCAAAATCTTAAACGCTATTCTGACAATACGGTTAAATCCTACAGAAGTGACCTGGAAGATTTTATATCGTACTGTACTGAACATAATCATTCTGATGCAATCAATATAAACACCAGGTTTATTAAATCATACCTGGCTGTACTGAACGACAGGGAGCTTAATAAAAAGTCGATTTCAAGGAAACTCGCTGCTGTAAGATCTCTCTTCAAATATGCTTTTCAGCGAGACTATATTGATACTAATCCAGCAGCTGTTATACGAAATCCAAAATCAACGAGAGATCTACCTGAAATAATATCCTCCGAAATTATACTATCTGCCTATACCGAAGCTGATAGTTATGCCGAACATCCCGAACTGGTTAAAGTTATTTTTGAACTGCTATACGGTTGTGCTATACGAGTTTCAGAACTTTGCGGAATTAATAGGGAGGACATAGATCTTACACAAAAGACTTTGAAGGTATTTGGAAAAGGGAACAAAAACAGGATTGTTCCTATAGGTAATAAATCAGTTCCAATAATTAATGATTACCTCGTTTTACGGGGCAACATAAAAGGAAAGGAGCCCTTAATCATAACTAAAACAGGGATGAGAATCTATCCACGTTTTATATACGGTATAATTAACAGGTACCTTTCAATTGTTTCTGATGTTAAAAAGAAGAGTCCTCATATCCTGCGGCATAGTGCTGCCACACATATGCTGGATAACGGCGCCGACCTGAACGCTGTTAAAGACATCCTAGGGCATGAGAATCTTTCAACGACCCAGATTTATACACATGTCAGCATCGAACGCTTGAAGAGTACATATAAAAAGTCACACCCTAAATCTTAAACAATTTGGAGGAAGAAATGAATATCTCTATCACTGCACGTAGGTTTAAAGCTCACGAAACACTGAAAGATTTCATTATAGACGAACTCTCCTCTTTGAATAAATACAGTGAAGATATACTAAATGCAGAGGTCATTCTTAGTTATGTTAACTCTAAAGACAGTATTAAAACAGCCGAAATAAATTTATCCGTTCCTGGCCATATTATTACCGCAAAAGAAGATAGCGATGATTTTAAAAAATCTGTAAGCGCCGCATCAGAAAAGGTGTCGCGTCAGCTTAAGAAAATAAAAACCAGGAAACCAGTAAGAGTGAAATGATAAAGATAGATCAGAAATCAATTTCGCGGAAAGAATTCATAACAGTTGAATTTCTTTACAAAAACTGTAAGGAACTTTTTAAACTAAAACTGTTTTCAGATAAGTCCGGGTTCAGCAGGAAGATCTATGATCAGAACCTGCACCGGCCCGGACTTGCTTTAGCAGGTTTTGTAGATCTTTTCTCTTATACCCGCGTACAAGTATTTGGTAATACCGAAATTCAGTACCTCGCGCAACTAACTGATAAGAAGAAAACGGAAGCTCTTGAAAGAATTTTTAATTTTGATATTCCCTGCATAATCCTGACAGATAACAACCATCCGTCACAATTGCTGCTTGAATTGGCAAACAAGCATCACATCCCTGTATTCGTCTCGATACAACCTACGACAAAGTTAATTTACCTGATTGGTGATTTTCTTGATGATCAGTTCAGTCATCGTGTTTCTATGCATGGCTCATTTGTAGATGTTTATGGTGTGGGCATATTATTTGTTGGAAAATCGGGGATAGGGAAGAGTGAAGTTGCTTTAGATCTTATTGAGAGAGGACATCGTCTGGTTGGAGACGACGTAATAATTCTCACTAAAAAAGGTGAGGGAATTCTCATGGGTGCCGGCACTAACGTTTCCAAGCATTTTATGGAAATAAGGGGACTTGGCATACTGGATATTGAAAGAATGTTCGGAATTAGAGCAATACGCTACCAGAAACGACTTGAAGTGATAGTGGAACTAGAAAACTGGGACGATAAGGCAGAATATACCCGGACTGGACTGGATGAGAGTTTCGTTAAAATTCTTGACAGCGAAATTCCCTATGTGAAATTGCCGATAATTCCAGGCAAAAATATTACAGTAATATCTGAAGTGATTGCTTTACACTATCTTTTGAAACATTATGGACATGACGCAGCCAAAGTATTCCAAAAAAGGCTGAATAAAATCTTAAACGGCGAAATTGACGAGGATCACCGCGGGATAGATTATTTTGAGCACGATTTCGAATAATTTAGCTGTTTGGAACCCTTGACAAAGATGCCTTATTTTTTTAGATTCCGCAACCTATTATGAAGAAACTATATTACTTCTCCAGTTCAAAACTTCAGTTTGTTGAAGTTAAAAATTTTAAGAAAAAGTTAATTATCTACTTTTGTGCAGCAATTTTTATTCTTACTGCCACAGTTTATGGTTCATTAAACTTTATTTCTGAAATTACCGGCTCAGGGAAAAGTCTATCGACCCTAAAGGAGGAAAACAAATTCCTTCAGAACAAACTTGTGGAAACTTCAAATTTGTACAAAAAACTTGATTTTGAGCTTGACAGCCTTATAAATGAAAATAATACCCTGAGAATTGCAGCAAATCTGCCCCCTGTTTCGAAGGAGGAAGAGCAGGTTGGTGTAGGAGGCGGTTATTTTGACAATGACATTGATTTCTTAAAGGGAAATGTTGCGTATGACCTGAAGGAAGCACTTTCTTATGTGGATGAGGTGGGACGTAAGGTGGCTTTTGAAAAGGCTCAATTCGAGGAAATTTCAACTAAGATAAAACAAAACGAAAAATTATTTGAGAGTCTGCCTGCCATAAAGCCATGCTCCGGGATAATAGGTAATGAATTCGGAATGCGAATGCATCCAATATTAAACATCAGAAGGATGCATGAAGGTGTTGATATCGTTACCGACATTGGAACACCTGTTCACGCTTCGGGTGATGGAAAGGTCGATTTTGTAGGAAGAAAAGGCGGATATGGCCTGTGTGTCGAGATAAATCATGGTTTTGGATATAAGACAATTTATGGGCATTTATCTAAAGCCGAGGTTAAAGAAGGTCAGAAGATTGACAGAGGGTTTGAAATAGCAAAATCGGGTACTTCCGGACTTTCCACCGGTCCGCATCTCCATTATGAGGTTGAGCATAATGGTATTAAACTTAATCCTGAAGATTTTTTCTTTGATGATATAAATTTCTTTGCTGTTGCAAGCAAAGACTAATTTTTAGCGGAGATTTAATATATGATATGGACAGTAGAGCTGGCAGCGTACCTTGATGACGCACCCTGGCCTTCTACAAAAGATGAATTGATAGAATATGCTGAAAGAATCGGTGCTCCATATGAGGTAATTGAGAACCTTCAGGAACTTGAAGATTCTGATGAGCCTTATGAATCAATTGAGGATATCTGGCCTGATTATCCCTCCGATGAGGATTTCTTTTACAACGAAGATGATTATTAAGCGCTTCACCGCGCTTTTTTTATTATGCTTATGAATGATGATAACTGGAAAGGTATCTATGGACAAGATTCAGTTAAAGTATTATTAAATTCCTTAATCTCTTCTGACAAAATTCCACATGCTTTCCTCTTTAAAGGCAATGACGGAATCGGGAAAGAGTTTACTGCAATCCGGTTTGCTCAAGCCATTAATATTCATAATCTGCCTCCCGAAAAAGGTAATCATATCAGTCAGTTCATCCGGAACCTCAGCGAGCCTTATATAAAATATATTTTTCCGCTTCCTAGGGGACGAAATGAAACTGAAACCAGCGGTCCTATGGAGAAATTGAGTCAGGAAGATAATGATCTGGTAAAAGAGGAATTGGAAGCAAAAGTAAAGAATCCATATCATCGTATTAAAATCCCAAAAGCAAATCAAATCAAAATAAGCAGTATACGGGATATTCGTAAGTTTCTCTCAATGGATTATAGTGATCTGAAATTCCGTTTTGTTCTTATTTCCTCTGCACATTTGATGAATGAAGAAGCTCAGAATGCACTCTTAAAAAACCTGGAAGAACCACCAGAAGGAATTGTTTTTGTTCTTAGCACACCTTATCCCGGGCAGCTTAGAGAAACTATACGATCCAGATGCTGGATCATAAATTTTCAGCCTCTTACCTCGGGTGATGTGGAGAATATACTGGTTTCTGATTTTAAAATAGAAAGACAGCCGGCTCACTCAGCCGCAATTTTTTCAAATGGTTCAATAACCGAGGCCGTCAACCTGCTGCAGCATGATCTTAAGCTCCTTAAGGAAAAGACCATCCTCGTTCTTCGATATTCCTTCGGAAGGAGGTTTCATTCAGCTCTTGAAGAATTTAATTCAGTAATAAGTGAGCAGGGGAGTGAGTCATTTAAAATTATTGTACTAATGATTATTTCCTGGTTAAATGACCTGCAGAAATTCAGAGCTGGTCTGACAAATTATTTTTTCGATGACTATGTTGAAACCTTGCAAAAGTTCAATTTGAAGTTTTCCAATGTGGCGCTTAACGAAATTGTATTTAAACTTGATAAAACGGCCTCATTGATTAAGAATAATATTAACCTGAATACACTAACCTTATATATCGTTACTGAATTATCTCAATTAACCCGTAAATAAATCGTCTTCTGGAAACAACTGCCCTGTGACTAATAGCTGACTTTCCATATTTATTTATCGTGAAGAAAAAAATCTATACTAGGAAAATAATTTGAATAGATTGAGTAAGCTGTAGAAAGGATTGAAAAATATCATAACCGGTATTCGTCAGAATCAATTTCAATTTAATTCGATCCATCCGATTCCTGATTAATTAGCGAATTTTGATTATTTTTGATGTTCATATTGAAATCAAAATCAACTGAGGAGATTATGCGAAAAGTAGTTATAACTGCAGCGAAAAGGACACCTGTTGGTTCTTTCAATGGGAGCCTGGCATCTTTCAGTGCTGCCCAGCTGGGAAGTATCGCAATTAAGGGGATTCTGGAAGACTCAAAAATAGACGGAAATTTAATTGATGAGGTAATAATGGGAAATGTCCTGACCGGTGGTCAGGGACAGGCACCGGGAAGACAAGCAGCAATTTTTGCAGGTTTACCTGAAAAAACAGAATGTTTGACGATAAATAAGATGTGCGGCAGTGGATTAAAGGCTGTAATGCTGGCACAACAGGCTATTGCACTGGGTGATGCAGACATAATTATAGCGGGTGGTCAGGAAAGTATGACCAATGCTCCATATCTTCTCCCAAAGGCACGATCGGGGTACAGGCTTGGTAATGGTGAAATTGTCGATTCAATAGTTAAGGATGGGCTTTGGGATGTTTATAATGATATTCATATGGGAAGCTGTGCCGAATCTTGTGCCAGGGACTTTTCGTTCAAGCGTGAAGAACTTGATGAATTTGCGACAAACTCATATAAAAAAGCCCATGAGGCACAGAAATCTGGGAAGTTTAAAGACGAAATCATAAAAGTCGGTATTAAAACAAAAAAAGGGGAGTCCTTCGTAGAGGAGGATGAGGAACCCGGTCGCGTTATTTTTGATAAAATAGCGGCCCTGAGACCTGTATTTGAAAAAGAAGGTGTGGTAACTGCCGCCAATGCTTCAAGCATTAATGACGGTGCTGCTGCATTGATGGTAATGAGTGAGGAAAAGGCAAAGGAGCTCGGATTAGTTCCTCTTGTGGAGATCGTTGCCCAAAGTTCAGCGGCGAAAGCCCCGATAGAGTTTACAACAGCACCTGCAGATGCTATTGCCAAGGTTCTTAAAAAAGCGAATTTGACGAAAGACGATATTGATCTTTTTGAGATAAATGAGGCCTTCGCTGTCGTATCACTCGCTGTGAATAAAATACTTGAGCTCGATAATTCTAAAATCAATGTTAACGGCGGTGCAATAGCCATAGGACATCCTATTGGTGCCAGCGGCGCAAGGATACTGGTTACACTTATTCATGAAATGAAAAAGCGTAATTCAAAATATGGGTTGGCTTCTCTTTGTATAGGTGGGGGAGAGGCTTCCGCTTTAATAGTTAAAAACATTTAACGGAAGGTTAATATGGATATTAAAAAAGTATCGGTTATCGGAGGCGGCACCATGGGAAATGGAATTACTCATGTTTTTGCCCTTAAAGGTTTTAATGTAAATCTAATAGAGATGAACGGGGATCTTGCTGATAAAGCCATAGCTACTATCACAAAGAACCTTGATAGACAGGTTAAAAAAGAAGTGATTTCCGAACAGGATAAATCGTCAGCATTATCCAGCATTACTAAAATAGTTGGAGTAGAAAATACTCCCGCTGATTCAGATCTGGTTATCGAAGCAATTTATGAGGATAAGGTGGTTAAGCTTAACATATTTAACACCTTAGAGTCGATAGTTAAAAAAGATTCTATCTTTGCTTCCAACACATCGTCGATTTCAATAACTGAATTATCAGCTGCAACCAGGGCAGATAGATTCATTGGTATGCATTTCATGAATCCCGTTCCGATGATGAAGCTGGTAGAAATAATCCGGGGATATTCCACAAGTGATGAAACTTTCTCTACGATCAAAATTTTATCGGAAAAACTTGATAAAGTTCCGGTTGAAGTTTTTGATTATCCGGGCTTTATTTCAAACAGGATCCTGATGCCTATGATAAATGAAGCTGTGTTTGCATTAATGGAGGGTGTAGCTTCAGCCGAAGACATAGATACAGTTATGAAACTTGGGATGAATCATCCTATGGGACCATTAACGCTGGCAGATTTTATTGGACTTGATGTCTGTCTTGCAATTATGACAGTGCTGTATGACGGGTTTAATGATCCGAAATACCGGGCATGTCCGCTTCTCAAGAAAATGGTTGCAGCTAAGAAATTAGGAAGAAAATCAGGTGAAGGGTTTTTTAAATACAATTAAGGCATTTTATACTTGCGGCTACTGAAAAATCTAAAGCGAACGACACGGTTTTATAGATATAAGATAAATCATTTCTTTTCTTCTTTTGCTGTTACCCAGGATACCTATCTGCTTATCCTTGGAGGAATTATAGGCGTACTTTGCGGGTACGGAGCGGTAATCTTCCATGAAGCAATCAAATTAATAAAAGATCTTTCTTTTGATGAGCCCGGAAAATTTTTCGGGCTTCCTTCTTTGTTGAATGCTGACGAATGGTACATTAAAGGTCTGATAATACTTGTACCTGCAATCGGGGGTCTTCTGGTGGGTGTACTTGCACATTATTTTGAAGGAGGTAAAAAAGGAGAAGGAATACCCAATGTTATTGACGCGATAGCCTCAAGGGGTGGTGTCATAAAGGGGAGTGTAGCTGTTATTAAAACTGTCGGCTCTACGTTAAGTATTGGAACCGGTGGTGCAGGCGGAAAAGAAGGTCCAATTGTTCAGATCGGCGCTGCCATAGGCTCGGCATTTGGACAATATCTTTCAACTTCATCCGACAGGCTTAAGATCCTGGTTGGCTGCGGTGCTGCTGCAGGTCTTTCAGCTGCTTTTAATGCACCTATCGGTGGAGCATTATTCGCGATGGAAATAATTCTGCATACATTTAATGCTAAATCCTTTAGTCCAATAATCATTGCCTCAGTTTTTGGTACAGTAATATCCAGGGGTTATCTGGGAAATCAGCCTGCCTTTCAGATTCCAACTTATGAACTGGTTACAAATACAGAATTTGTGTTTTATATTGTTCTCGGAATACTTGCAGCTCTAACTGCAGTTTATTTCGTTAAGATGTTCCTCAGAATAGACTCATATTTTGATAAACTCAAAAAAATACCCAGGATAATTAAACCTGCTATAGGCGGACTTGGAGTAGGAATAATAGGACTTTACCTTCCGGGAGTATATGGTTTCAGCTATGACGCAATAGCGAACTCTCTTCAGCATCCTACGGCCTTCTGGGTGCTTCTGGCGCTGGTTGTTTTCAAACCGATAGCAACCGGACTGACCATAGGATCAGGTGGAAATGGAGGCACCTTTGCTCCCAGTCTTTTTACGGGAGCAATGCTTGGCGGACTTTTTGGACAGATAGTAAATTACTTTTTCCCGGCTATAAGTGCTCCGCCAGGAGCATATGCACTGGTAGGTATGGGAGCAGTAGTTGCAGGCACAACTCACGCTTCTTTAACCGCTTTAATCATGGTGTTTGAGATGACTGGAAACTATAAGATTATATTGCCATTGATGTTAACCATTATCATTTCAACCACATTATCAAAACTTTTCCTGAAAGGCTCTCTCTACACGATTAAATTCGACCGTGAAGGCAAAGGCATTGATATCTACGGTCGTAAAGTATCCATACTCAAGAACCTGCCAATATTTAATATGGTCGAGCACAACGCTGATATAGTTGGAGAAGAATTTTCATTTAAGGATCTTCTTAATATTGTTAAAGAATCACGTTTTACAAATATTATGGTTAAGAACCAGAACGATCGAATTGTGGGTCAGATTGAATTTCAGGATATCAGGAACGCTGTGCTGGATGATGAGACCAGGCATATACTGAACTTCCTGGTAGCCGGAGATTTAATGACGAGAACGATTCCTACAATATCTTCGGATAAAAACAGCGAAGAAGCGTTAATGCTTATGGAAAAAGAGGATCTGGATTATCTGCCGGTGTTAGAAAAAGATACTAAAAAATATATAGGCATAGTTACAAAAGAGAATATCCTCAGGAAATATCAGAATGAACTGTTTTTAATGCAGAACGAGAATGAATTTGCCCTCTAAAATCATACCAGTGTATCCGATAATATATATTATGTAAACTTTCATTTGTTGGTTATTTCTATTGAATCATAGGTTTCACCAGTTTCGCTCCCTTCTCATCTACGCTCAACCTATTCATAGATGTAGGATACGTGTGATAATAATAATGCGGTAGATTATTTTTTAAAACCTAAATTATTTTTGAACCTTACCTCATCTTAAGATATAAATTATAGGGTTTATTTGAGGTGAATTTTCTTCCCCGGGCTTAACTGATTCTAAGTAGAAGCATAAATATAATCAGCCGTGTTAGGATGCTTATGAGGATCAGATGTTTTAGAAATCCTTGAAGATTGATATGAGCTGAAGCCGAAATTGATACAAGCTTTTATCAGACAAATTCTTCTATAGATTTGATGAGATTAACTAGAAGAAGCTACCAAGTTTAATGAGAAGGAAGATAATTACCATAATAAGTAGTATCCAGAGAATAGGACTTTTCCTTCGGGATATATGTTTTCTTTGGGACCTGAAACCCAGCTGGCGTTTTTTTCTTTCAGCAGGGTCTGCTTCAGGATCATAGAACCTCGGGGTATAATCAAAAACCCTATGTCGGGGACTTTTCATGAACATAGCACATAACCTGGTTATTAATTCTCAAATATAGCAGATACAAACAAGCCTGGATCAAAAGTCTGAAGATCATCGATTGCTTCACCGATGCCGATATATTTCACAGGAATATTTTGTTTGGCGCAAATCTGGAATACAACTCCGCCTTTGGCTGTTCCGTCAAGTTTAGTTATTACCAGTCCGGAAATATCGGTAACTTTTGAGAATTCCTCCGCCTGAATGAGTGCGTTCTGTCCTGTTGTACCATCAAGAACAAGAAGCGTTTCATTAGGAGCATAGTCAAGAACTTTCCCTGATACTCGCTTTATTTTGTTTAATTCCTCCATCAGGTGAACTTTATTATGGAGTCTTCCTGCAGTATCTATCAAAACTATGTCGTATTTCTCTCTTACAGCCCTCTGGATGGTATCAAATGCTACTGATGAGGGATCGGCACCTTTCCCTTTATGAACGATCTCTACACCGGCTCTTTCAGCCCAGATATCGAGCTGTTCATTAGCAGCTGCCCTGAAAGTATCGGCGGCACCCACAATGACCCTCAGGCCGGCTTTTTTATAATTATAAGCAAGTTTCCCAATAGTAGTGGTCTTCCCTGCTCCATTAACCCCCACGATCAAAATAACATAGGGTTTGTAATTTTCAATATTATTTCCGTTTGATTTGTTCCCGGTATCCAGTACTTCAACCAGTTCTTTTTTAACTGATCCGAGAATATTAATTTTACTTCGATCTTTTTCCCTGTGAAGTCTTTCCCGGGCAGCTTCTATGATTTTTTCGGAAGTGTCAAAACCTATATCAGAAGTAATAAGTATTTCTTCAATCTCATCAAGTGTTTTATCATCAAGGACAGCTTTGCGGGTTATCGTCTCATTTATTGAATTTACAATTTTCGTCCTGGTTTTGCTTAATCCGTCCTTAAGTTTAGAGAAATTTATATTTTCAAACAGATTCATATTTTTTTCGCTTTAAGAATTCCATTGCCCGTATAATATAGCCAATGAATGAAACAAAAATTAAAATTATGCTCAAGCCGTAGAGTGATAAATATATCAAAGAATCTTTTGGTATACCAAGTACAATAAGGAGAATCACAACACCTATCACAATTACGGTAATCTTTCCAAGAACATTTGAAGGAAGAACCCTTCCGATTTTCTGTGTTACAAATATACCGCCGAGAAATATCAGAATGTCCCGGGCAATTATCATAAAGAAATAATAAGGCGGGATAGCACCCATTACAAATAATTTAATAATAATAGCAGCCATTGCCACCTTATCAGCAAGCGGATCAATTATTTTACCGAATTCTGTAACCTGGTCGTATTTTCTTGCGAGGTATCCGTCGAGGATATCGGTAACGGCCGCAAGTACGACTACAGAGAAGATAATCACCCTCATTCCCGGATCACCAAGGTAATCGAATAGATACCAAAGAGGGACCGCCATTATAAGGCGGAACATCGAAAGCAAATTTGAGGGGGTTGATATTTCTTCTATCGTATATCTCATCTTATGACAGCAAATTTACCAATCTTTTCTTCAACTTCATTATTTGAATCATCCAGACGCACGATCCGGTAGATATAAATTCCACTGCCGAGTTCTTGTCCGGATTGATCTCTCATATTATAATCTACTCCACCGTTTCCGTCAGTCTCATCCAGTTCGTTTATCCGAATTCCGTTAAGGTTCCAGATGATAATCTTCGCCCTTTTAGGAAGGTTTGCAAAAGTCATCTTTCCAGAGGCAACCTTCGCCGGGTTAGGATATATATAAACGTCTGAAAGATCTTTTGCATAGCCCGTTAATACAAGGTAGCTGCCCGCACCTGAGTTAATCATTATCCCGTCAGTGGATGTAATATTAACAATTCTCAGCCTATACTCCTTCCCTATCGAACCTACGGGTTTATTACCCTTAAGGTTAAGATAGATGACCTTGGGATCTGAAGCATCTACATCAACACTCGTAACCTTGTTATCAGGATCAAAGCTGTAGTTGGCGGTATTCATTGCCAGGGTCGGGTTCACCTCCCTGTTAAAGGCTATCCTGATCCGGTACGGACCCAATACCTCAAACGAACTAACGAAGAATTCTTCCGGTGTATTTACTGAATCCACATTAAACACGGTTGTATCAGCTGAGATGGGAGAGCCATAGTAATCCTTAATGCGGCTCGTGATTAATGTATTGGCGCCTATAGGTAAACTCTCATTGTAGGAGAGTACATAGGAATACTGGTTTGCCGGAGAAACCGAGTTTGGATATCCTATTCCGGATACGAGAAACGATTCAAGGTTTTCAATTGTATTATTTATTCTTTCTGAAAATGTAACCTGTATATTTTTGCGGGTTCTGCTGATTACAGAAATTACCCCGGCTGGTTTGTGTGAATAAACCTGGATCACCTGACTCAGGTTAGAAAGTGGATCAGGTTTTGTTACGTCATATCCCTGAACAGCATAATAATATTCTTTGCGAGGCAGGATTTGAAAATCATCAAACTCATTAGTCCCTGATGAATCAATAAGAGTAAGAGAATCAACGGATAGTCCCCGGTATATATAATAGAACTGTCCGGATCCGCTCCAGGATAAATGGATTGAAACCGAATCCATACTGTATCCCGAAAGATTATAAGGCGTGCCTGCCTTATTTGAAACAGCGAATTCAACGAACTTAATTCCGGTTTGGGTTGGGAAAGCAACTTCCGGAACACTATTTTTATTAAGATCTCCCACGAATATGGAATTAGAATTAATATTTTCTTTGTAGGAAATTATTTTAACATCACCGAAATTGTCCTTGAAGATATATGAATATGGAAATACGAACAGAATAAGCTCGTCAACTCCGTCATTGTCTATATCCGCGAAACGGATACTATTGTCGATAGTCCGGAAAGTCCCTCCCCCGCTGAATTCAGTTGACGCATCAATAAAACCTTCCTGGTAAATATTATGCAGTGAATTTCCAGAATAAGTATATATATTGAGTATGTAAAACGGTGCGATATCATAAGCAGTTAAGGAATGCAGCAGGACAGCAATTTCTTCCTGTCCGTCACCGTCAAAATCGCCGGCAGTAAGAAACTCCGCGGAGGACATAAAAAAGGTTGAATCCTGCAGAAAAGGGGAATAACCTCCACTTCCATCAGATTCATAACTGAAGATATCACCGTCTTCATCAATCATCCAAAATTCTTTATGACCATCATTATCTAAATCAGTGACTACAGAGTGAGGCAAACCTAATTGGTTGCCATTATACCTGTCGGGAGTAAAATTAGTTAGAGATTTTGTTCCTGTATGGGCCAGGTTGTTGTCAAACTTCCAGACAGACAAGGAGGTGTCTGTATTCTGATTAAAAGCTATCACTTCAGGCTTTCCGTCACTGTCAAGGTCATTTGCCAGAGCGGGCCAGAAGGTATTTGATGAATCAGTAAATTTATTCTGAAGTGAAAATATTCCAGCGGAAGTCTGCTCGTCTAGATAACCGGTACCTATATTTGAACTGAGCAAATCTGTTTTTCCGTTATTGTTGAAATCTCCTACGTCACGCGGAAGTTTGTTTTTTATGGAATCCGCGGCAGAGAAAGTATTATTATTCAGTTTAAATAGAGTGTAATAAACGTCTTCCGAGTTATAAAACTGGCGGGATAAAACTTCGTTAAAATCATTCGTAATGAAATTTACAGGATCTTCATAGATGCTTCCTCTCGGCAGACTGTAGGGCTGAACATACTCAGCAGCCATGTCTGCGTTATATTCAACAGGTATCGTGAAGATGGAATCCTGTCCTGAAGGATTAAGGACTGTCGTTTTTTTACCTACCAGATTCTCAGCCTGCATGTACACTTCATAGACTGAATTCTGTTCAACCAGCTGTTTAGGTATAAATCCATAATGAACATTTTTCACGAACTGATTATTAGTATTAAATCCATCAAGTGTAACGAAATCGAAATCCCCTGCTGATCCCAACTTCCGGTAAAACATTTTAGTCACGCAGGGCTGGTTTGTATAAACAGAAGCCAGTACAGTTGCTTTTTCACCGTAGAGTGCCGGTCCTAGTGTTACCAGCAAGGCTTGAGGAGATGTTCTTATAATATTAAAATTGACCCGCTCTTCAAGGGTTCGGCCGTTTGTAAGGTTCACTAAAATCCGCAGACCATAAACTGAGTCAGGGAGCTGTGAAATATCAAGGGTATAAATATGTTCATTAACGAACTGGTTTCTACCATCGGCAATGAGCGAGATCCAGTTATCAGGATTAAAACCATAACCATAATCAAGCTGAAAGTTCACAAAGTAAGGCGAAAGAACAGTTGCGTTAATCTGAATGGAATCTGATAAAGTTGAGAAATCCTGGGTTGGATTTTCAAATTTAATTATTGAAGGCGCTCCTACATTAAGTGCATTATAAAGATTCAGTCTGCCTGCACCTGTATATAGGTCCCATCCAGGAGTGCCAATATCATCCGAAGTACTTTTCAGTATTTGCTTTACTTCCTCATTTGAGAAGGAATTTTTGGAAAGGATAAGTGCAGCAGCACCTGAAACAAACGGAGATGATGCAGATGTGCCTGATACGTATGCGTATCCGTTATCTTTTGCCGTTGTAAAAATCTGAGTCCCCGGAGCCATCAGATCGAGTGTAGATCCATAGTTTGAATTGGACGCACGGTAATCCTCCTGAGTTGAATTCCCTACACAAATAACCTCAGAATAGCCGGATGGATAATGCGGCTCGTCAGATCCTGAATTCCCGGCGGAACCAACAAGAACAACGTTCTTTGAATAAGCATACCTTATTACATCTCTGAGGACAAACGAGAACGAATTGTCACCGAAACTCATATTTATTACTTTGGAACCCATCTGTACAGCGTAAAGTATGGCAGCCGCAACATCATCTTCTTCGCCATAACCTCCCGGATCAAAAGCTCTCAGGTTTAGAATCTTTATGTCAGGAGCAGTGCCGGCTATACCGGTTGAGTTGTTAGTCTCGGCGGCAGCGATTCCTGCTATGTATGTACCGTGACCATATTCGTCCATAGGGTTATTATCCCAGGTTAAATAATCACCACCTGATGAATCAAATGGAAAGCCTACACGGTCGGTAAAATCCCAACCCTGATAATCATCAATAAAACCATTGTTGTCATCATCAATTCCGTTTGATCTTTTATCGCGTCCATTAGCATCAGTCCCAATCTCGCCAGGATTAAGTTTTATTTTATTCTTTAAATCAGGATGAAGGTAATCTATTCCTGTATCAATTATTGCGAGCAAAACCGTATCGGCGCCCTCAGTTATATCCCAGGCATCAAAAGCTTTTATTTTTGCAAGTCCCCATTGATTCCCGACAAGACTGTCATTAGGGGTCATTTCCATTTTGTATACATTGGCACGCTGAATATATTCAATTGAGGGATCTTCATTCTGAAGAGCCAGGAATGAAGATTCATCAACCGTTTTATCGAAGGTAACTTTTATTATTCTGCCAAGGACTTCATTTTGTTTTGCAATTCCTTTAGCAAGATAATTTACTTTGGGTGATAGATTTGAAAAACTGAAGGATTTACCTGAAGGAAGGTACTTACTCGATTGAACTTTACTTTCTATTTCCTTTTTGGAAACGTAGTCTTTGTATTTTATAAAATATGTCGATTGAGGAAACAGAAGCGAACTAACTAAAAAAGACAGGATAAATGTTAGCCCCGTTTTATAATTCATATATCTCCTTCTTAAAGTTTTTATCTACCTGTGTTGGATATTCGCCCGAGAAGCAGGCGGTACAAAAATTTTCAGAATCTGCTTCGGATACTGCTTCCAGCATTTCATCAATAGTCATATATTCAAGACTGTCAACTCCAAGGTATTTACGAATTTCCTCTATGTTTCCATGCATCTGGTTTGCAATCAGCTCTTCCCTGCTGGGAAAATCCATTCCGTAGAAACAAGGATGTTTAATAGGTGAGGAAGATATCCTGATGTGTATTTCTTTAGGATTAGCTTCTCTTATCAGGTTAACAAGCTGTTTGGAAGTTGTGCCTCTAACTATTGAATCATCCACCATCACAACGGTCCGTCCTTCAAGTACACCCTTAACCGTATTAAATTTAAATCTAACTCCAAGTTCACGCCGTTCCTGTCCCGGCTGAATGAATGTCCTTCCGATGTAATGACTTCTTATCAATCCAATTTCAAGTTTTGAATTTACTCCCTGTTTTTCAAGTTGACTCTGGTAGCCCAGTGCGGTGGTATTTGAGCTATCGGGCACGCTAATAACAATCACCTTCTCTCCATCCTTATCAACAACGGGATATTTCTTTGCGAGGATTTTACCGAGCCTTCTTCTCATCTTATCCACGTTATGTCCGAAGATAAAACTGTCAGGCCTTGAGAAATAAATGTATTCAAAGATGCAGTGTTTCTTGGGATAGTGTTCCGGTTTTATCCGGTATGATTTTATTTTATTGCTTTCGTAAACTTCCTCGTCAATTACAATCAGTTCGCCGGGCTCAACTTCACGTCTGAATTCAGCAGTTAAAAGATCAAATGCACAAGTTTCTGACGCAACCACAAAAGCATTATTCAGCTTAGCTATTGAGAGCGGTCTGAAACCGTAAGGATCCCTTGCGGCTATCACTTTATCATCTGTAAGAATAGTAAGGCAGTACGCTCCTTCAAGTCGCTGTAATGCTTCCCTTATCTGTTCTACCTGGTCATTAAGTTTGCTTCTCGCAATAAGATGAAGTATAACTTCGGTGTCGCTTGTGGTCTGGAATATAGCACCTTCATTTACCAGTTCCTGACGCAATTCTTTGGCGTTAGTAAGGTTGCCGTTATGTGCAACTGCCAGGTTGCCAAGCCTGTAATTGACTACAAAAGGCTGGATATTTTTAACAGACTTTGAGGATCCCGTGGTTGAGTAACGGTTATGTCCTATTGCCATCGTTCCCGGGAGACTGTTGAAAATTTTAGGATCTGCAAAAACCTCAGAAACTAGTCCCTCCCCCTTATGAATATTGAATATGGAATGCTCTTTTTCATTCACCGACCTTGTTACGATTCCGCATGCTTCCTGTCCCCTATGCTGAAGTGCATGCAGCCCGTAATATGTATTCAAAGAGGCGCTATCAGTACCGTATATGCCGACAATTCCACAAAAACATTTCGGTTTTTCCGATTGTATCTTCATCAAATTCTTAACCTGTTTATTAAAGGGAAGTGCAAATTTAAGCAATTATTAAATCTTTTTTAAGAAAAATAGAGCGATATCAAAAAATAAAAAAGGTACTATTTGAAGTACCCCGAAGAATATACCATAATTTTGACCGGAAGTTCCGGTGCCTCAGGGGAATTAAAAAATACTGAAAGACCCGCATGGCCCCTCTGAATGGCATCAGAGGGCTTACCTTCAAGGAAATAAAAAAACCAATTATCATCTCTTAAATTAGTATTCAAATCGGAAGGATAATAACTGCTGTTCAACTAAGAGCTGTCCACATAATAACTTGGAAGTATATATGGGTGGAAACGCCAAAACGGTGAGGCGCAAGCAAATCCCTGTATATCTTATATCCTTAGTCAAGCAAGAGCTTGATAAAAGAAAAAATGATTAAGGCAGAAAGATCAAATATTATTTGTGAATAGCAGCGCTTCAGTTGAAAAGATTGGCTTCCAGGTATTAGGTGAGTACTAATGGGGAAGTCTTTATGCAGTAGTTAGGAGCTTGTTGGTGGCCGACAGAAGGCCGACAGATAGCCGAGAGAAGCGAAATCAGGTTGCAAAAGTGAAGAAAAATAAGTCGGAACGGCGGGATTTGAACCCGCGACCACCTGAACCCCATTCAGGTACGCTACCGGGCTGCGCCACGTTCCGATATTTTACAATTTCTCAAGTACAAATTCTAAAATACTTTTGATTTCTTCAAGGTCTTTTTTCAATGACGGTTTTTCTTTTTTCGGCTCGCTAGAAACTTCAGTTTTAGACTCTGGTTCCTGTTCGGTGAAAACGGCTCCCTGGTCAGGAGAATAATCTTCCAGTATTTTCTTCGCACCTTCTATAGTATACTTTTTTTCTCTGAGTAAAGTTTTAATATGAAGTATTAGCTGAATGTCCTTATTCGTATAAATCCGGTTTCCAGCCCTGTTTTTCTGCGGTTTTAACTGTTCAAACTCAGTTTCCCAGTACCGGAGAACATATTGTTCTATTTCGGTTATCTTACTTACTTCGCTGATTGAGTAATATAACTTTTTAATAGCAAGGTTTTTCATATTATTTACTTCCTCAGTTTAAAGAAAAATAAATAATCCGATTGATAATCGCAATATCAGAGGATTAAATAATTATTACCTTTAGAGAAAAGCTATAATTTGTTCTCTTTTATAACGATATCAATGAGTTCATTAACATCATTCAACTCATAATCAGCATCATGCGTCTTAGTATCGAATGTATCACCATATTTAGCAAAAGCGGTTTTCATTCCGACATTGGCAGCACCTATAATATCTCTTTCCACCCAGTCACCAACCATTATCGCTTCTTCAGGTTTTACTTCAAGTTTCTCAAGTATAGTTAAAAAAGGTGCTGAATGAGGTTTTCTCTGACCTGTATCCTCAAAAGTAACCACCGCATCTACTATGTGATGAAAATTCAAATAGGCCAGCCTTAGCCAGGCTTCTTTAACCGGAGCATCTGAAACGATACCCATTTTAATACCAAGTTTAAGCAGCTTATTAAGTGTTGAGTACACATGAGGATAAGGGATCAATGCTGCCTCGCGGGCCTTCCGGTAAGCCACTATTCCTGCTGAAAGTATCTTATAATCGACCTTTTTCAGTACCCTTTGAAGAAAAGCGTCAAATACCTGCTGGTACTCAATTCCCTGCTCTTTATATATTTCCTCAATAACTTTATTGGAATCCTCAACTGACAATTCAAGTCCGGCATCTATCATTGCAGGTATGGCTTCTTCTATTGCTCTCCTTTTCATCTTCATAAAATCAACGAGTGTATTATCAAGATCGAATATTACGGCACGGATCAAATTTCGCCTCCTTTATCTTCAATTTTATTTTTAAGCAAATATACAGCAGCATAATAACTTTTTTCTTTAAAACCGCTTATATAACCATCACAAACTGAAGCAGTTAACAGAATCTGTCTGTAATCCTCTCTAGCAGCTAAATTAGATAAATGCACCTCGATTTTCGGGATGTCAAGTTCAGCAAGAGCATCTCTTATTGCTACGGAGGTATGCGCATATCCTCCCGGATTTATTATCAGTCCGTCAAAACCGGAAAGTGACTGCAGCTTATTTATAATGCTTCCTTCAGTATTGCTCTGGAAAAAATCAAAATCAATGTTCATAAATTCTGCGCAAAGCATGCTTTTAATATCCTCAAGGGTTAAAGTCCCATAATGAGTTTTATCCCTTTTTCCGAGGAGATTGAGGTTTGGCCCGTTTACTACAGCTATTTTCATTTCATCTCTGCCAATTCATCTATGATTTCCCGCATCCTGGGACTAAGATAGATCTGGTCAACACCAAGTTCTTTAAGTGCAGCTGAAAGAATCATCACTTTTCTCTGAAGGTTCATCATCTTATTAACAACAATAACTTTGCTTTCCTTCAGCAGACAGTAACCGCCTTTGAAATCCCCCTTTTCAAACCTGACCTCGGCGCCCAGCTGCAGTGCGAGTGCTTTAAGATCCTGTATGACCTCTTCAAATTCTTTTTCTTTTAACTTCATTTTAATTCTTCCCGGGTCAATGGTTTAAAGACTGCCAGAAATACAACAGCGCAGTAGCTAAGGAGCTCAATTAATGAAAAGCTGCTGAGGACTGATAATCGCTTCATGATTAAATCCAGAACTTCCCTGCCATTGAAAGTTCCATAATTAACAAGAGTAAAGATATGATAATCAATCGTCATCAGGTAAATTTCAAAGGGAGCTGTAATTAGAATAAGCACTGTAATGATAAAAAGCCAGCCGTTTTTTCGTAAATTCAGATTCGATGTGAACAAAAAAAGAAAATAAAATAGAAAGAATACTATATAAAGTACGAAAGTAGTGATTACAGCAGGATTTATAGTAGTCAGAACGGCATTCAGGTTCTGTTCATTAAGATATTCTTTATGTGAAGTTATTGTTTCATTAAATAACTGATATGACAGCATCAGCCTGGCAAGGTAGCTCCCCATCCAAAAAACACAGGCAAGTGAGGAAACCGTAAGAAAAAAGGCTGAAATATTATTTATTTTTTTCATCAATATCTGAATTTGTAGGAATCAAAAATAACAAAATTAATTGAATTATGACTGCAGCATCAATTGATATAGGATCAAACACTGTTCTAATGCTGATAGCTGATATAAAAAACGGAGCAATAAGGCCCCTGTGTGACATCCAGAGGATACCCAGAATATCCGAAGGACTCTCACCGGGCGGCAAAATAAGTACAGCTTCGGAGGTCAGACTTATGAACGTCCTTAATGAATATTCTTCATTAATCAGAGAGTACCGCTGCGACGAAATTTTTATTTCAGCCACCAGCGCTTTCAGGAAAGCATCAAACAGCCGGGAAATAAAAAAGAAAATTGAGAAGCTATTTGAATCAGAAGTAAAAATCTTGTCAGGTGAGGAGGAAGCTGAACTAGCCTTTATTGGAACCCTGGAATATGGAATACCCGGAAATTCAAAGCTTGTTATAGATATAGGTGGAGGGAGTACAGAAATAATCTTTGGGATCGGCAGCGATATTGAATTCCGGAAAAGTTTTGATGTTGGAGTGGTCTCTCTATCCGAAAAATATTTTAAGAACAATAAACCAGCCCCGGGTGACCTCCAAACAGCGGGTAAACATATCAAAACAATATTTGGAATGCTCCCTGAGTTCAAAGATGCTCCCGCAAGCACAGTAGCTCTTGCGGGTACACCTATCGCCCTGGCTTGTATTAAGCAAGGGATGCCAAACTACGTTGAGAATAGTGTTGAAGGGGCTGTTTTAAGCTATGATGAAATATCTGAACTTCAAAGATATCTGGCAGGATATTCTCCCCAGGAACTATTTAATATGCACCCGAATATACTTAAGGGAAGACAAGATTTAATCTTAAGTGGAAGCTCTATTCTCTTAATATTACTGAATTTATTAGATATAGATAAAGTTATAGTTAGTACTAAAGGAATAAGATACGGTTCATTAAGAAAAAATATGATTTAACTTAAATATGTCTGTTCTGGAGATAAGTATTTTCAGGTTTTTTAGAGTTGTCAGGTTCCGGATAATTAAGAGTATAGTGCAGTCCCCTGCTCTCTTTCCTCATACCTGCAGATTTTATTATGATATGGGAGCACGTTACAACATTCCTTAGTTCGAGTATTTCTTCAAACACTTTCGTCTTCTTATAAAATGCCTCAGTTTCTTCAAACAGGGTATGAATTCTTTTCTTAGCTCTCTCGAGCCTGAGATCGGAGCGAACAATACCCACATAATTCCACATTATCTCCTTTACTTCCCTGAGAGAATGAGTAATTAAAACCTTCTCATCGGCTGATAGAGTACCGGAGTCATCCCAATCAGGCACATCGGGGATCAGACTTTTATAGCTCCCGAGAAATTCTTTCAAATCTTTTGACGCCCGGTAAGCAAATACAACAGCTTCAAGTAGTGAGTTGCTCGCCAGACGGTTTGCCCCATGCAGCCCGGTCATCGATACTTCGCCGCATGCATAAAGTCCATTTAATGATGTCCTGGAAAACTCATCCACAGCAATTCCACCGCAGGCATAATGCGCTGCCGGAACCACAGGGATATAATCTTTAGTAATATCAATACCGTAATCAAGGCAGGTTTTATAAATATGAGGGAAGTGATCAATTACTTCATCGCTGTTTTTGTGGGTAATATCCAGGTAAACAAAATCGGCACCGCTTTTTTTAAGTTCATTATCTATCGCTCTTGCCACAATATCCCTTGGGGCCAGTTCTTCTCTCGGGTCGTATTGTTTCATAAATGCTTCGCCTGATTTTAACCTGAGCTTAGCACCGAATCCGCGTACCGCTTCTGAAACGAGGAATGATGGTTTTCCGGGCTGAGCACCTAATTCCTGTAGGTATAATGAAGTAGGGTGAAACTGAATAAACTCCATATTAGCCATTTTAGCACCGGCCCTGTAGGCCATAGCAAATCCGTCGCCCGTGGCTATAAGAGGATTAGTAGTATGAAGGTACACCTGCCCTAATCCCCCGGTAGCAATTACGGTAGCCTTTGAGGTTACACGGAACACCTGGTTTGTTTCACAATCAAGAATGTATGCCCCCCAGCAGTTCCGGTTAGCAAGAGTTTTATTTTTAAGTTGAAGGAGGTTATGCTCAGTAATCAAATCAATTGCTACAGCATTCTCCATTATCCTGATATTAGCTTTTTCATTAACCGCATCAATAAGGGCTCTTTCAATCTCGGCCCCTGTAAGATCCTTCGCATGTAGGATCCGCGCCATAGAATGCCCACCTTCTTTTGCAAGATCAAACTGCCCGTGTTTCTTTGTGAAGCTCGTTCCTATATCGACGAGGTCGTATATACGGTCGGGACCTTCGGTAACTGTTATTTCAACAGCCTTTTTATCACAGAGCCCTGCGCCGGCAATCAGCGTATCCTCAATGTGCTTTTCAAAACTATCATGTGTATCCATTACGCTGGCAATCCCCCCCTGTGCGTAGTTTGTATTCGACTCCGATTTATTCTTTTTGGTGGCAATTATAACGTCTGCAAATTCAGATATCTGCAATGCCGCAAATAATCCCGCAATGCCGCTGCCTATAATCAATACATCAGTATGCATTATTTATATTTTAAAACCTCATGTAAATTATAAAGGAAGAAGTCTATATCAGTTTTTGTACATATAAGCGGCGGAAGAAGCCGCAGCACATTAACATTAGTACAATTAGTCAGCACTTTTCTTTCTCTCATCCTGGCAACCAGGTTACTGCCGGGATATTTCATTTCAATTCCCATCATAAAACCTTTTCCCCGGATCTCCTTAATATCATCCGGAAACATCTGTTTTATTTCTTCAAGCTGTTCAGCCAGGTAAACACCGAGCTCGTTCACCTTCTCCATCAGTCCTTTTTCAAATACTTCCTGAAGTACGACTTTACCGGCAGCACAGCAAACAGGATTTCCGCCGAAAGTAGTTCCATGAATTCCAGGAGTAAAGACATCTTCAAACTTTTCGGATACCAGGAAAGCTCCGAGTGGAAGCCCTCCGCCTATAGCTTTAGCGGTCAGTACTATATCAGGTTCAAGATTGTAATGATTGTATGCAAACGGTTTTCCAGTTCTGCCTATACCAGTCTGTATTTCATCCGCCGCTATTGCAAATCCAAACTGATCACGCAGCTTCATTAGTTCTTCAGCAAATTCAGGGGTAACTACATTTATTCCGCCCTCCCCCTGAATGAACTCAATAAAAACTGCGGCAGTATCCTTCCCTGCCTTCTGCTTCAAATCGTTTATATCATTAAAGCTTATATGATCAATTCCCGGCAGGAGAGGTTCAAATCCCTTTGTATACTTTTCCTTTCCCGTTAAGAGTAACAGCCCCGTAAGTTCTTCCGTGAAATGATCCGGTGAGAGAAAATATTTTTTTGTCGGGACCATAATATTTCCTCAGCAGTTTTATTGCTCCTTCTACAGATTCTGTACCACTGTTTGTTAAGAAGGCTTTTGACATACCGGAATATTTAAGCAAAAGATTTGTAAACTCAATCTGAACCGGCGTTATATAATTGTTTGACAGATGTGCAAACAACTGCACCTGGGATGAGACAGCCCCAACTATTGCCGGGTGAGCATATCCCAGAGCATTTACTGCAAGTCCCGAGAAAAAATCAAGATACCTATTGCCATCAGCATCGAAGAGATGGACCCCGCTTCCATGGGAAATATTTATTGGAAGGCGGTTATAGGTATGCAGGAACAGTTTTTTTTCCAGCTGTGCGATTGATTGATCCATATAATTCAGATAAATAAAATGATTGATAATAATAACATATAACCGAACAGGAAAACGTTGAAGATAATTCCCGAAACAAGAGCATACGGTATACTTCGGGATATTGAATAGATGCCTGATACAGATAGAAATATGCCCCACAAAATAAGTAACCCTTCGAAAGCAAG
This sequence comes from uncultured Ignavibacteria bacterium, assembly GCA_963800255.1. Classification (GTDB taxonomy): domain Bacteria; phylum Bacteroidota; class Ignavibacteria; order Ignavibacteriales; family Ignavibacteriaceae; genus DATFVA01. Next base: position 192,661 of record CAWDAK010000009.1, read on the forward strand.
CAGAGCATATGCAATAACAGGTTTCAGCATGAATGGCGAGGGATTATCAGTAAACAGGTAATGCCCGAAAGTGATCAGTTCAATTGGGAATAAAATTGCCAGGGCGAACACGTACGGTATAAGGGAATATACAAGGACGGCATTGTAATCTCTCAGTCTCAGCTTTAATCCCGAAAATTTATTAACAAGGAATAAAGCAAAAGTATACAGCCAGACAACCAGGTATCCACCCGCTGCTGAAATAAGAATGGCCGGAAGCAAACCAAGCCTCAGCATGCTCTCACCGGACAGCAGTACTGCAAAGAACTGCGAATTGATATAAGCCTTAACAGCAAAAAGAAGCAGTATAAGAAGAATAAAATTTTTATGTTCTGATTGAATTATCCTGTTGAAAGCTTTAACAGGACTTTCGATAAGCATTCCTGTTATCTGCCACAGGTCGAGGTTGAAGACTCTTTCTCTCAGATATGCTTTGCATTTAATGCAGGTATATTTATAAAAAGGATTTTCCGTTCCGCAGTTAGGACAAACGACAACATTTTTCATATTAAAAGTTAACCCTCATATTCAACATCGGTGTTTTAGTATAAGGATTTTCTGAAACATCGAAATCAAAAAGGTTTGCATCGACGTAAGCATCTATAAGGTTGGCAAGATAAACAATCACCATGTAAATTGTAAAAAGATCTCTCTGGTCGCGGTAAAATATTTGATTGCTTCTATCATTAGCACTACCTGAACGGTTAAACCTGTTGCGATACGCAACATAAAGGTCATTATACTGCTGCCATTCATAACCGAACCAGATGCCTAATCCCCATATTACAGGAATTTTCAAATATGATTCATTATAGAACTGGCCCCAGCCGGGAATTACAGCGCTCCTTAATACAGCACCCCAGGGAGATTTTGACATTACGTAAACAGAATCTTCCTGCTGCGAAGTTGTGTCATTTGGAGAAATCTGCTGCGAAAAGCCGCTGAAAGAGATAATAGCAAGGAAAGCAAAAATCTTAACTATATGACTTATCGATAGCGTCAAACAGTTCAAACAATCTTTCAAGTTCATCGTTGGAATAAAATTCAATTGTAATTTCACCTGAACCATCCTGTTTTTGCCTGCAGCTAACTTTGGTAGCGAATAGTTTTCTTAAACGATCTTCAACATCATTTAAATTAGCTGAACGTGCTGTGGAATGAGTTGCTCGTTTAGTTTTTCCTTTTCCGCTTATGCCGGTAAGATATTGCTTAACCAGCTGTTCAACTTTCCTAACAGATAAATTCCCATCCCTTATTTTGCCAAGCATTTCAAGCTGAAGAGATTCAGTGGGAAGATTTATCAGCGCCCGGGCATGTCCGGAGGTAATATCTTCTTTTATAAGTGAAACCTGGATTTCATCAGGAAGTTTAAGCAGGCGAATAGTATTCGCAATAGTTGTACGGTCCTTCCCTACCCTGTCGGCAATTTCCTCCTGGGTAAGATCGCATTCCTCCATCAGCCTCTTGTAAGCCAGACCAATCTCAATAGGATTAAGCTTTTCTCTCTGGATATTCTCTATCAATGCCAGGGCAAGCATGGTTTCTTCATTATCCACCCGGATTATATAGGCAGGAATTTCCCTGTAGCCAATATCTATACATGCTTTTAGTCTTCTTTCACCGGAGATCAACTGGTATGTACCGCCCGTCATTCTCCTTACAGTGATCGGCTGAATAAGACCGTTTGAAAGTATAGACCTTTTAAGTTCATCCAGGGCTTCAGGTTCAAAGTTCTTTCGCGGCTGGTATGGATTAGAGCTTATAACATCAACAGGTATTTTTGCGAGGATGTCATTTTCCTTCCCGTCGTCTTTTTTAACTTTTGTATAGTCCGGCGCTTCCTCATTCTCCGTTGGAAGATTTTGAGGTTTTATAAGTGCGTCAAGTCCTCTTCCTAATCCAGGTTTTAGTTTAGTCATAATTTATATTGAGATTTTTCCATCTGTGTTTCTTTTTATTACCTCGGCCGCAAGAGCCATATAGTTTTTTGCTCCTGATGAAATAGCATCATATAAAATCACCGGTTTGCCGTAACTGGGAGCTTCGGATATCCGTACATTCCTGTGAATAATAGTATCAAAAACCTTCTCACCAAAATACTTTCTTACTTCTTCGGCAACCTGGTGGGATAACCTGAGCCGTGTATCAAACATAGTAAGCAACACGCCCTCAATAGTCAAGTCCTTATTAAAATGCTTTTTAACAATATTGATAGTATTAAGCAGCTGACCGAGGCCTTCTAATGCAAAATATTCGCACTGCACAGGAATCAAAACGGAATTCGCAGAAGTAAGCGCATTCAACGTTAACAAACCAAGTGATGGAGGACAATCAATCAGCACAAAATCATAACTGCTGTCTATTTTCTGCATGGCTCTTCTCAGCAGTCTTTCCCGGTTTTCTATATCAACCATCTCGATTTCAGCACCAACAAGATTTATATTTGAAGGAAGCAGGTCAAGAAAAGGCATATAAGTATTTATTATAACTTCATCCGCAGGACGTGTGCCGATCAGAACTTCGTAAACCGAGGGAGAATGATCATTAACGCTCAATCCTGAGGAGGAATTAGCCTGGGGATCAATATCAATAAGAAGTGTGCGTTTTTCAGCGGCTGCCAGGAGAGAGGACAGATTTATTGCCGTAGTGGTTTTACCCACTCCGCCCTTCTGGTTAGCTATAGCTATTACTTTTGCCATTCAATAATACGATGAACGTAATTTAATTAATAGTTTCGACTAAAATAGCTTTACATCGTATTTTTTCCAAATGAACCTAAAGCTTAATTTCTTCACCGTAATCAAGTACCCTTGAATCTATTCCAACCGCTTCAACTTTACGTTTAAACTCCTGCGGGTCAGCCTTAATAAGATCAAAAGTATTATAATGAATGGGGATAGCCGTTTTTGGTTTAACCAGTTCAGCTGCCCTTACTGCATCAGTAATATCCATTGTAAAATTATCACCTATAGGGAGCAGCATATAGTCAACCGGTCCGTTCATTTCCCCGATCAGTTTCATATCAAGAAATAAGGCTGTATCACCGGTATGATACAGGGTCTTGCCATCAGCCTGGAGTATAATCCCTGCTGGTTCCCCGGCATAGTTTCCATCCGGCGTTTGGGAACCATGATGGGCAATAGTAAACTTCACCCTGCCGAAGTCAAAATTGTAACCTCCCCCTATATGCATATTATGTGTTTCAAATCCTTTGGATGAGAGGTAATTTCCAAGTTCGTTAACACAGATGAACATAACCTTACCCTTTTTTGCAATTTTCATTGCATCGCCAAGGTGATCGTTGTGAGCATGTGACAGGATTATATAATCAGTTTCAACATCATCTGACTTAACAGGAGAGGTAGGATTATCGTCAAGGAATGGATCAATCAGAATTTTAGTGCCTGAATCTGTCGTTACCTGGAAGGCAGAATGTGAAAAATACTTTAATTTCATTTATTCCTCCTTTTATCTAAAATAATTACAGGAGCTGCTCAAGATTTTTAACAGCTTTACCGGCAGTAAACTTTTTTAACTCCTGTTTTAGTTTAACTTTATATTCGTTACGAAGTTCTTCAAGCTTCCGGAATACCTTTTTAGGAATCTTAATATCCTGGTGGTTTGCCATCGAGTTTATGTTCTCCTCCATTACATCGAAATCTCTCACCTGACCGGATAAATCCTGCAGCTTTGTTACTTTCTTATATAATATCATAAATATTTTGCTGTCATAGCATGATACAAATAACTCCATGGAATATCGAAATCGCCTCAACGATATTCTTATCCGGTGGAGACCTTCAGCAGACTCTGATTCAAAGTAATTTTTTATATCGTCCATTACCTGATCAAGACGGTTTTTTAATATTATATCAGCGGCACTGCTGAATGCAAGATTATTATCCAGATTGTCAATCTGCCATTTCTTTTTTTGCATATTTATCTTTCTTAAAACCCATGTGTAATAAATCGATGAAGACCTGAAAAGATCTCATATCCTGTTGAGAATTTTCTTCATTAAAAAAAGGAATGCCTGCTGCTATCCTAGGTTTTCTGGACATAATGCTCAAAGATCCCTCTCCATCCTTTGGCAGCGGGAGATTTAAAAGCCTTCTCGAGTCGTTTCCTTAATGCCTCCCTTGAAAGTCCCCTGGTAAGCTGTCCGTCTTCGGCCAGCGAGATGCCGCCTGTCTCCTCTGAAACAATTACGCTGAGCACGTCTGCCTGTTCAGTTATACCTAATCCCGCCCTATGCCTCATTCCCAGCGATTCTCCGTTAACCTGGGTGGTTGTGGAGAGAGGGAGAGTACATCTTGCAGCTTCAATCCCGTTATTATTTACAATTACGGCTCCGTCGTGCAGAGGCGACCTGGGGAAAAAGATTGAGCGAAGCAGAGAACTGCTGAGCTTGGCATTAAGGGGCTCACCTGTTTCTGCATAACCCCTGATCCCTGTCGACTTAATTATTACTATCAAGGCACCGTGCTGGTGCTGAGATAGTTCAAATGCTGCATCGGCTATTATAGTTGCTGCTTCGGGTGATTCATCATTCACAAACATCCTGAAGAAGGGGTTCCTTGCAACCATAACAAGCAGCCTCCTTATTTCCGGCTGGAAGAGAATAAGAAATGCGATTACCCAGATATCCCTTATAAGTTTCAACAGCCAGCTAAGGGCCCTTAATTCAGCAGCCGTGGAGACAAACGAAAGCAGGAATACAATCATTAATCCCATAAAGATCTGGGCGGCAATTGTTCCTTTAAGCAGATTATAGAGCTTGTAAATAATAAAGGAAACAATGGCAATGTCTATCAGATCCGCAAAGGAAACTGAAAGGAAACCGATTTTGAAAAGTTCAAACATTAAGTTTTAAGTTTATTTAATATTCTGCTTACCTGCAGACCGTAAAGTACGTTATGGGTACGGATAAATGCCGCTCCGTTTTTTACCGCCAGCGTATTGATAACAGCAGTGGCTAAATCCCTGTCTTCCGTCAGATCCCCAACAATGTTTTTTATAAATCCTTTCCTGGAAACTCCTATCATTACCGGGTAGCCTGAAGTCTTAAACCTCCCCAATTCTTTTATTATTGTCAAATTATGCTCGAAGGTCTTCCCGAACCCGATTCCAGGATCAATAATAATTTTATTAATTCCATGTTTTTCAGCCTTCTCTGCCTGCTTCATTAGAAATGCAAAAATATCTTCAACCAGGTTGTTATAAACCGGGTTTAACTGCATATCTTTAGGGGTTCCTTTTATATGCATTATTATTAGCGCAGCTTGATATTCTTTAATCACGTCATTTAATTCAGGGTCGAATGTTCCCCCGCTTATATCATTTATTATTGAGGCGCCTCTTTTCAGGGCCTCCGCTGCAACTCTGCTCTTAGTTGTATCAACTGAAATAACCGCTCCGGGCTTTTTATCAAGTATTCCTTCAAGCACGGGAATTACCCTGTTCATCTCTTCAAAAGCAGAAATACCTTCAGATCCCGGTCTTGTTGATTCTCCGCCGATGTCTATTATGTCGGCGCCCGTATCAAGCATGGATATACCATGACTTACAGCATCCCTGCGGTCAAAGTACCTGCCTCCGTCAGAAAATGAATCGGGAGTAACATTAAGGATTCCCATAATATAAACCCCGTCAAATGAAAAACTCCTTCCGGCAATCTCATATGATTTATTGCCTGAAGAATTCTTTTTTTGTTTATTCATTTTCAAAAGTTTATCTGAATGCATCTGGAATCTGTCTGCCGGACATAATTAAAAGGGAATTTGAAAGAATATTATAACTAAATATAATCTCTCTTTTAAGTCTTTGCAAAATTCTAATGATGATTTAAAATAAAAAGTGAGGAGTGGGGGGAAGATTGGTTGAGTATGCAATATCTATCAACGTATCACCGCTCTGCGGCTTAGTTCAAGGTTTATATGTGAGATAGGGCGACGTGGCGAGGGGAAGATTGGTTGAGTATGCAATATCTATCAACGTATCACCGCTCTGCGGCTCAGTTCAAGGTTTATATGTGAGATAGGGCGACGTGGCGGGGGGAAGATTGGTTGAGTATGCAATATCTATCAACGTATCACCGCTCTGCGGCTTAGTTCATCCCCGCGGCTTTAGTTAGTCACAAGGTTCTTCAACTCAGTGCAGGCTGCAGCGGCGTTATCCGCTTTAAAAATCGAAGAGCCTGAAACGAAAACATCAACTCCCGCATTAAAAGCAGGCAGGATAGTTTCCCTGTCAATACCTCCATCTATTTCAATCTTAAAATCCGCATTAAACTCTTTTCTTAATTCTACTGCTTCCCTGATTTTGCGGATTGAGCCGGGAATGAATGACTGGCCACCGAAACCCGGATTTACCGACATAATAAGGAGTATATCGATATATTCTGCAATATCTTTAAGAGTGTGGACAGGGGTAGCAGGGTTAATAACCACACCTGCTTTCATCCCTAATTCTTTAATTTTGGTAATAGTCCTATTTAAATGAATCACTCCTTCCTGGTGAACCAGGAGGTGATCAGCACCAGCTCTCTTAAAATCCTCCAGATACCTGTCAGGATTTTCGATCATCAGGTGAACATCAACAGGAAGCTTCGTTATCTTTCTAACAGCCTTAACAAGAACAGGACCGAAAGTAATATTAGGTACGAAGTGTCCATCCATTATATCGCAGTGAATCCAGTCAGCTCCGCCCATTTCCACAAGCCTGATCTGCTGTTCAAGCCGCGCCATATCGGCTGACAAAATTGAAGGAGCAATTAAGGCCATTTATTCCTCCTTAATCTCGTTTTCATTTGCGGATTTAGTTACAAAAAGATCGACTTTATCTCCTGCATTAACCTTATTCCCTTTACTTGGATACTGATCAAGGATTGTATTAGGAAGCAGGGAAAAAGAAGGCTGGTAATTTATTTTACCAACTTTAAGTGAACTATCGGCCAGAATTTTCTCGGCTTCTGTAAGAGACTTTCCGATCAGGTCAGGTATTTCAATACTGCCTGTCTGAACCTGTCCAAGACTCACCGTTACATTAACGCTCTCACCTTTTTTAATCGGGGTTCCTTCAGCAAACTGCTGATCATAAATCATATCCTTCGGGTATCCTGAAGCCTCCTGGTCAATATCACCAAGTTTTAGGCCCAGTCTCTCCAGCGAGAACTTAGCATCTCTTATAGATTTACCGGTAAGTTGGGGAACATGGACAACCGGCTCTCCGCCGCTGACAAAGAGGTAAACCCTTCTTCCCTCCTTTACCGTTTCACCGGCTCGGGGTCTCTGGAAGATAATTGAGCCCTCCGGAAACTTCTCATCAAAAGTAGTATCACCAATTATAGGATCAAGGTCCTGGGATTCCAGCAGCTTTACAGCATCGATCTCGGTCTTACCCACTACATCGGGCACCTTTTCAATTGGTGAACTTACATACCATGGCAGGATAACATTATCCATCAGGAGTGCGATAGCAAATAAACCAAAAAGGATCCAGAGGATTTTTTTAACGACAGGTTTTTGAAGATATTTTTTCATCGTTCGAAATATATCAAATGAGCCTATTTTAAACAAACTATAAAGGATGTACTTAAATAAGGATGTTAACCGGGTTTTTAGCTATGAATAAAAATAAAATTACTATATATTTGGCCGTAATTAAGAATGAACAGAAAAATCTGTATTTTTGGTATTCGCTTACCATTAAAATTATTCTGCTTTTTTATTCAAATTTTCTTATGAGGTACTAATGTTTAAACAGCACCCCAAAGGTTTGTACGTGCTATTCTTCACCGAAATGTGGGAAAGATTCAGCTATTACGGTATGAGGGCAATTCTTTCTCTTTATATGATTAACGCCCTCATGTACGACAAAGCCTTCACTTCTTCTATTTATGGATATTATACAGGACTGGTTTACCTTACTCCCCTTCTTGGCGGGTATGTGGCAGATAAGTACTGGGGAAACAGAAGATCCATAATATGGGGTGGAATAGTAATGGCCCTTGGTCAGTTTGCACTTTCCTTCAGCGGATTTTTATATCATCCCCCCGTTGATCCGAGTATTACTTATTCAGCACTAACTTTTAACGCTCAGCAAATAACATTTGTAATCGGCTTAACCCTGCTGATTATTGGAAACGGATTCTTCAAACCAAATATCTCTACCATGGTGGGTCAGCTTTATCCTGCCAGCTCGGTTAGGATGAGAGATTCAGCGTTTACTATTTTTTATATGGGTATTAACCTGGGAGCTTTATTTTCTCCCCTGGTGGCAGGTGGACTTGGAGATACCGGTAACCCCGCTGATTTTAAATGGGGATTTTTGTCAGCCGGTATTGGTATGATGGTAGGATTAATTACTTTCTACTGGGGAAAAAATAAATTCCTGGTAACTCCTGAGGGAGAGCAAATAGGACTTCCCCCTGCAAAGAAAACAAGGGAAGAGAAAAAGGCAGAAGCACCCGATTTTACAACGGGACAGATTATCTTTGCTGTCGGTTTATTCGCCGCGCTCTTCTGCATTATTCTTTTCGCATTCAATGCTGACGTAATAAGTGCTTTCATATTCTCTTCGATGATAGCTGTACCGACCTTGATCATAATTGATAAATCTTTAACAAAAGTAGAAAAACAGAGGATAGCAGTCATTTACATCCTCTCATTTTTCGTAATATTCTTTTGGTCGGCGTTTGAACAGGCAGGTGTGTCTTTAACATTCTTTGCAGAGGAGCAGACAAACAGGGTAATTACCTGGCTGAATGACTTTGTTATACCGGCCAGTTTCTTCCAATCTGTTAACCCGCTTGCCATCATTGTTTTCGCACCGATTTTCGCCGGCATATGGACGAAACTCGGAGATAGAGGAAAAGAACCATCGTCTCCTCTTAAGATGGCTATTGGATTAATGCTTCTTGCCCTTGGATTTGTACTCCTTGTAATCGGTGCCAGGATAGCTGATACAGGGGTAAAGGTTAGTCCTCTCTGGCTGGTGGGTGCGTACACACTACATACATTCGGAGAACTTAGCTTATCGCCTATCGGTTTATCGATGGTGACCAAGCTTTCACCTATTAAATTCTCTTCCCTGCTTATGGGTGTCTGGTTTCTTGCAAACGCTGCAGCCAATCTTTTGGCAGGCAAGCTGAGCACATTATACCCTGAAGCCGGACAAACAACATATTTATTTGGTTTTGCTATTCAGAACCTTGCAGATTTCTTTTTAATATTTGTAATTATGGCAGCCGCAGCATCTCTTATATTATTTATGCTTTATAAGCTGCTGCTTAAGCTGATGCACGGCGTAACCTGATAAAACAAAATAAGTTATTTTTATAATCCCCCGTTTTCTATTAAGGATGCGGGGGTTTATTTTTGATTATATGTATAAAAATTATTTTATTCTTAACCGCCTGATACTGGAGTTGAATTCTCTTCTGCAGAGTTCTGAAATTACTGAGATATACTCCCAGGAAAAAGATAAGCTTATCTTAAAATGTGAGAACAGTACTGATAAATTTATTGAAATTTCTGTGAATCCCGGTGATCCCTACATTACTCTAAAAGATGAACTTCACCGTGCCAGGAAAAACAGTATTGACTTCTTCAGCGAATACCTTCCAATAAAAATAATCAAGTTTGAAATTTCAGATCATGACAGGCTTGTAAGGATATCAGGTGAAAAGGTTAATTTTTTCTTTGCGGTAAGGGGCAAGCACACAAATATGTTTATACAGGATCAGGGGAAAAGCATATCTTCTTTTAAAAATGAAAGCGATACCTACCTTGAAGAATTTGGTAAAGAAATAGTGGGCCATTCATTTACAGATGAACCAAAGAGAATCGATTTTAAAAACACATTTCTTGAGTTTGATGACTACAGGAAGAAATACCCATTTATCGGCAAAGAAATAATAACGGAGGCAAAATACCGCTTTGATGAAAATCCCGGAGAAAATAAGGCTGGTTACCTGGAAGATATAATCCGGGAATTATTAATTGAGAAACCTGCTGTTTATCTATCATCCGGTACAGGTGAGGTATTTCTGGCTGTCAGCACATTCCATATATTCCCTTCCGATGAAATAAAAACCTTTGATGTTATGACGGAAGCGGTAAATTACTTCCTCGCCAGGAAATATCAGCTGGAAGCATTTTCTTCCAAAAGGAAAATAATAGAAAAATACATTGAGAGGGAGTTATCAAAATTATCATCAAAGATGAACGATCTCAAGGGAAGGATTGACCGTGGAAGCCGGGAGGAAGAATACAACAAAATGGGCAATCTCCTTCTCATAAACCTGAACAATGTGCAGCCAAAAAGTAAACTGACAGAAGTAGAAGATATTTACGATAACAATAAACCGCTTCAAATTAAACTTGACCCCAAGTTATCACCTCAAAAGAATGCTGAATTTTACTTTAACAAGGCAGGGAACGAAAAGACAGCCTTTAAGAAATCAAAGGAATTATTCCTTAGTGTTTCCGAAAATTATAAAAGGCTGCTGCAGCTTAAACAGCGGTTCCTTAATTCCGAATCACTTGAAGATATAAATAATATTATGAAGGAGCTTCATATCAAATCGGGCGAAAAGAAAGAATCTGTAGATGACATCAAATCTAAATTCAAACATTATGTCATTGAAGGCAAGTACGACGTCTTTGTAGGAAAAGACAGCGTGAACAATGATCTGCTGACAATGAAATTTGCAAAACAGAATGATTACTGGTTCCACGCAAGGAGTGTTCCGGGGTCGCATGTTGTTCTAAGGGTAATAAATACTAAAGATCCGGTTCCAAAGAACATTCTGAAAAGCACAGCATCAATAGCAGCATATCATAGTAAAGCAAAAACAAGCGGAGTAGCCCCGGTATCATATACCTTCAAAAAATATGTAACAAAGAAAAAAGGGATGGAACCCGGAAAGGTAGCGTTGCTAAAAGAAGAAGTACTGCTTGTTAAACCGGAGATACCGAAGAATTGTGAATATATGGCGAATGAATAATTAAATTATCAATGATCCGAGTCTCTGCCTTCCAGCACGTAGGAATTATAAATAAGGTAATATTCCTGCATCCATTCATTACCATCATCTGACTCAGAACCTTCGATGGAACTTAAACTGTTCGAACCATTTTCCATATTACTGCTTCCGGGAAAAATGATTTCAAGCAGTTCAAAAAACTTACCTGTGCCGCCGTACATGATTTTTTCATACATATTTTTATCACCTCATATTTATAATCGAACATAATAATTCAATGTTAAGATACTGTTAACGCAAGATTAAATTTTTGTTAATGTGTATAGTTTGATCGTAAAATGGTGTAAATGAAAATGTCCTGATGAGAGCCGGCCCGGAGGGATAAAAATGATTACCACATAATCATCGAGGTCTACGAAGATGATGATTTACTGTAAACCGCTATTTTTTGTTCGCGGTATATTTAATTATATCAACTTTTTCGATGGTTATCAGTCCGCCGCTGTTAGCTTCTTCAAAGATGTCATCAAGTTTGGGAAGAAATTCTTCTATTTTTGAGACCTCATCAACAATCTCTATTATTAATGGAAGGTCTTCCGATAGGCGAAGTATCTTGGTAGTGTGTATACGACTGCTTCCGCCAAAGCCCATAATTCCCTTAAAGACAGTAGCGCCTGCAAGTCCGTCTTTCCTTGCTTCCAGCACTATCTTTTCATAGACAGGGATGCTGCCTGATTTATCACTTTCACCGACGAAGATTCTGAGCAGCTTTGCATCACCGTTAATGTGCATATTTAACTCCAGACTTTTGAGATGAAGTAAGCCAGTGCAACACCTGCAAGGCAAAGAAAAAGGTTAAGCAGAATATTTAAGAGACCGGGAATTAACTGTGAGTCTTTCAATAGGTTAATTGTTTCAAGCGAGAAGGTAGAGAACGTAGTAAAGCCTCCACAGAATCCCACCGCAAGGAATAATCTTAGTCCGGGCGTGATAAGTTCCTTATCATCGAACATAAAGATTATAACACCCAGGATGAAACTTCCTATAACATTAACAGCAAGAGTTCCGTACGGAAATGTGGACGGCAGAAATTTGTAGGTAAAGCTGCTTAGCCAGTAACGCAAACCTCCACCCAGGGCTGCTCCCAGAGAAACTAAAAGGTAATTTATCATTTTTTAGCTCTCAGCCAGTCGCATAAGAGATCGATAGCTTCAATTGTGCTTACGCAATATGTATCGAGGAATTCACCGTTGATTTCCTTTTCTGACTTTAATTGCTCAACAGCAGCTAATGCACTTGTACCGTCAAAATCCACATAAGCTATCCTGGTAGTGAGCTCTTCGGGAGGCCGGCCGAAAACAGATCCGGGAAGCATTGCAACCCCTGTATCCCTCAAAATCATTTCACATAATTCTTTGCTTGTTTTAATGCCCTTTGATGCAAGTACTTCTTTAAAGGGAGAAAAATCAGGGAAAAGATAGAAAGCTCCGTCAGGCTGAGCTATTATTAGTCCTGCATCCCTCAGCTTTGAAATAATCCTGTTGCTGAGTCTCTCCAGAATCCACCTGGTGTTCCAGAGATATCTTTCAATTTTTAATCCTCCCTGGAACGCTCTTACCGCAGCATACTGAATAGGGGCGCTGGTAGCTGTAAAAGTCTCGCTTGCTACGGCCGACATTGCATCAAGGAGCCATCTGAGAGAAGGTGGAAAGGTGAAGGTCCCGAGTCTCCATCCACCGGCACCGCACCATTTGCTTAAACCTCCGCTTATGATGGTACCTTCAGGATAATACTTGGCAATAGAAGTATGTTTTCCCTTAAAATGCAGTTCACCATAAATCTCATCGGAAAGTAGGATTATCCTATGCTTCTCCGCAACTCTGGCTATCTCTTTCAATTCATCTTTTGAATATGATACTCCGCTTGGGTTTGCAGGATAATTCAGGATAACGAGTCTGGGCCGGAGCGGATCATCCTTGCAATGGGCTGTAAGATCATCCGGCATTAATTTCCATCCATTTTCACCCGACGTTGGTATCCATCTTACATGTCTGCCTATAACCTGAGCCTGGGGAGCGTAGGAAACCCAGCTAGGGGTAGGAATAACAAGATCTCCGTAATAAACAAACTGCAGAAGAAACATCAATTCTTTTGAGCCCGGACCTATCAGGACATCTTCGGGAGTATGACAAATATTTTGCTTACGGCAATAATACTGAGCGACAGCTTCCCTGAGCTGATAGAGTCCTTTTACGGCAAGGTAATCTTTTTGAAAAGCATTTGCTTTAAGGGCATCTACAACAGACTGTGGAACCGGGAAAGGTGATTGCCCTAGTCCTAATTTATAGATCCTTCTGCCATTAGCTTTAAGCGCGTTGCTTTCTTCATTTATAGCGAGAGTTGCTGATTGGGGAATACCGCGGACATTTAAATTAAGATTGACTTCAGGAGAGTGGTTTTTATTGTTTCGCATTTCAACGTAAAATTTCAAATGATATCGCTATTAAAATTAAAGCATTTTGAGCAAATATCAATTAACCATGATCATATTTTTATCAACATTTCTTATGGCTTTTTGAAGTCGAACCAATTCTTATAAACTATCGATTATCAAATTTCCACTGAAATATGTTGATTAATTAAACACTATCTCGCATAATCCTGAATCCTTGCTAAAATATATTTGTGTTTGTTTTAACAATTATTAAATGATGGCATTTATTACTTGCTACTATGCAATTATTTAATTACCATTTTTTTAACAGCGGAGCACCTCACCCACTCTAAGAAATTCTGAGGACATTTCGGACATAATCCATCTATAAAAAACAGAAACGAGGGAACGGTTATCTCCATTTTTTATACATCATCTTATGCCCTTGCCGACTTTGCAATAACGGTAAGTTTGTTTTCCTCAGGATTGATTACGGGTGTGCATTCATATCTAATTTACGACGATATCCCTCCTTAGTTTATCTACTCCTTAGTATTTATTAACCAGGTCAAATTTTTATTTTATGGAGGGAACATGTGCAAATTTAAAACCAATCGTCTATTAAAACATATGGGATTAGATGTAAGCAGATCTTAAGATCCGAAACTTAATGGAAAAGACTATTCAAAATTGAAATTTTGCTGAAGTAGGAGACTATTTTGTTAAACAGAGATATTTATATGATAATGATCAGGAATCAGGCACTTTGTGGTATCACGATCACGCCCTTGGTATTACAAGACTTAATGTATACGCAGGTCTGGCAGGATTTTATCTTTTGAGGGATGATAATGAAGAAAAACTTATTAGCCAGAATGTTCTGCCGGGAGGTGATTATGAAATTGAAATTGTAATTCAGGATAGAATGTTTAACCAGAATGGAGAACTGTTCTGGCCTGCCTATCCCGGTGATCCTGCTTATGATGACTTCATCACGGGTGAAGGAGCTGTATTACCCTTTGAAGATTTTCCCTATCCGGCACCTGATGGAGGAGGACCTACCGCATTAGCAGAATTTTTTGGAAATGTCATTCTTGTAAACGGAAAGGCGTGGCCGAAACTTGAAGTTGAACCCCGTAAATACCGTTTCCGTCTTCTGAATGGTTCCGATTCACGTTTTTATGTGCTTGAATTCAGAAATTCTGATGACGAGGAATATGATGAGGGAACGGGACACAGCTTCCTGCAAATTGGAACTGACGATGGATTACTCGCCAGACCTGTAGCCTTGAACCAGCTTCTGATTGCTCCGGGAGAAAGGATGGATCTTGTTGTTGATTTTACCGGCTTTGATGGGGAAAGTCTGTATCTGAGAAACTTTGGTCCCGATGAACCTTACGGAGGCGGTGAACCGGATGATGATTTTGATGTGGCGGATCAATCGTCTACGGGTCAGATGATGAGATTTGACGTTACTGAGCCTTTTAATGAGAATGTTCCAAACGCCAGGGTTAAAGAAATGAGTAGACTTAGCCGGAACATAATGCCGCTCATACAGGAAGGTGCTGCAAGAAGTCTTGTATTGTTTGAAGGCAGTGACGAGTATGGTAGATTAATGCCTATGTTAGGAACTCTTGATGAAGGGTCATTAACCTGGAGCGACGCCATTACGGAAAACCCAATGATGAACGATACCGAAGTATGGGAGGTATACAATGCAACCGGCGATGCCCACCCGGTACATCTCCACCTTGTTGCTTTCCAGATAATCAATCGTCAATCATTTAACGGATCCGTTGCTGATAAAACTCAATATGGACATAATGGAGAAGAAATAACCGGTGGACTCTTAACGGTTAATGATCTGGTTGGTGATGCAAGAGAACCGGCTGAAAATGAAAAAGGCTGGAAAGATACAGCCGTAATGCTGCCCGGTGAAGTAACGAGGGTTATTGCGCACTTCAACCGTGTCGGCAGGTATGTTTGGCACTGCCACATTCTTTCCCACGAGGATCACGAAATGATGCGTCCGTTCGAAGTTATCCCAAAAACTCATCCCAAAGCTGCTTCAGATGTTTTGGCTGGTGTAACAAGGTTTAATCTCGATCAGAATTTTCCTAACCCGTTCAATCCGACAACAACGATTAACTTCTCAATACCGAAAGATAATTCGTTTACCTCACTGAAGATTTTTAATACCCTCGGTGAAGAGGTCGGAACTTTGCTTAACCAGGTGATCCCTTCCGGAAATCATGAAGTTCATTTTGATGCATCTGCTTTAACAAGCGGTGTTTACTTCTACGTTTTGAAATCCGGAAATTACGTTGATTCGAAGAAGATGATCCTGATGAAATAAGCTGTTTGAATTCGTTATTCTGAACCTGTCTACTTATAGGCGGGTTCAGAGTTAATAAATAAAATTCCTCATCGGAGTGTTTTTTTAGTTTGGAATAATTATCCTGCTTAAAAAATGTTCCCTGTGGAATTTAACTTTTGCATAACCCCTTATTATTTTGTTTATGCAGCAACTATTAAGTACTTAAATAAGAACCAGTTATTAGAGGTTGTCACAGGTCTTTTCAAATTATACATATACCTGATCTCAACGCTTTTATTTTTGATCATACTACCGCCGGTATTTGTTTTGTTCTTTTAAGCATACATCAAAACAAATACCACGCAGTTACTTAACAATAACTCAAATTAGAGCCTGTTTTTGAAAATGAGAGCAAGCAATCCTGGTAAGAATTTACCTGAAGCACGGAAGAAAAAGGTAAATTATTCATCCGCATCCGGCTTCATCTAGTCATCTTCAAGTTCCAGAATATCTTTTTCCTTGAACAGATACTGTTTCATCTTTTCGTCCCAACCCGCCATATTCCGGCGAAGCCATTCAAGGGCCATCATTGCATGTTCCATCTCTTCAAGTTTATTATGCTCAATAATTCTTTTAAGCTGATCGTCCCGGGTTGAATCTATTCGCTGCTGATACCAATCAATAGCCTCTATCTCTTCTTTTAGTGAATTCAACGCCCTTCTGAAATCTCTTGTTTCCGGACTCAAATCTTCGGGCGGCTCGTGAAATTCAGACATATTATTTCTCCTTATTTTTTAGATAATAATTCTTAATGGTGTACAATGGATATTCGCGGTCCGTAAAATGAATATCCGAACCGTATTGTATTCTTCCCATTACTTACAATACTAACGGCTTGCTGACTTTAGTTTTGTGTTTAGCATCAATTTATATGATACAGGGAATTAAATAAACTAGCATGGATATATCCCGCCCTGAAGTGCGCCGTTCTGACCACACCTGCTACTGACCCGCCCAAGTAGAAGCCAGTGTGATAACAGTACTACCGTGTTCAACAAGCACAAGCGCACCACCTAGCTGTTGTTTTTTTAGCAATTATTCCAGATACTTCGCGTATGTCCCCGTTACCCTGAAATTATCACTAAGAATTATAGCAGGATAAAAAAAGCATTTTAAAATTATTTATCCTTATTATATAAATAAAGTATTATATTGATTTCAATGAGTCTAATATATATAATATTAATAGCCTTAATCATCTCCCTTCTTCTTATTTTTCGTTTTCAGTTCAGGCATAAATTCAAAGAAGCTTACGGACTTCTTTGGGACCACAAATACAATGCATATTGTCCTCAATGTGAAGCAGTATGTACATACCACCATAATTTTGAGCTGGATGAAGGAATCTTCTGCTGCCCTTCCTGTTCTAAAAAGTTTAAACCTAAAGACAAAGCAGGAGCAAGGTTATCTTATGGTGAACTTGTTCATTACCTGGATAACAACGTGCTTTCCCGTTAAGCCGGCTGCATACCTTTGAACTAATTCTTCTAAAGTGTTCGAACAAACAAACAAAATCCCCTTGCACAGCTGCAAGAGGATTTAAACAGTAAATAACTGCTCTTTTCATCAAAGGGATTTAGATAGTATTTAATACGGGTTCAGAAGTGGTTATGAGCCGGGCGAATTGTATTTAGCCTATTCTTATATATGGTTCGGGGTGCAATTGCTACGGATATGCCGGTGTGATGCACCAACATAGGTTGTACTAAGGACTAATATTTTCCAACCGCATTCAGTAAGGTATATTGCGCTATGATATACTTATATTCATTATTGATCTTATTATACCCGGCCTGGAGATAATTATTGTAAGCCTGCTGAAGGTCAAGAAATGTGGCAGAGCCAAGACTATAAGTTTCCTTCTTGATTTTCCAGCTTTCCCTGGATGCATTCAACGCGGCGTCTGAAGCCTCAAGCTGTTCCCTGGCCGTTTGAAGATCAAGTCCTGCCGTTTTAACTTCACTTTTAATATTCAGCTCAAGCAACTTAAGGTCCTCATTACTATTTTCTACCTGAACCTCAGCTGTCTGCACGGCATTTTCAGTATTCCAGTTTGAAAAAACCGGTATATTTAAAGAGAGGCCAACGCTGTATACTTTCCGATTGAACAAATCAGAAGGCTGAAGTGCACTTGAAGAAAAGCCATAATTAGCTGATAATTTTGGCAGAAATCCGCTACGTGCAATTGTCAGCTGGTCACGCACACTTCCCTGTTTATACATCATACTTTGATAATCCTGCCTGTTATTAAGAGCAAAGTCGAAAAGATTTGTAAGATCTTTGCTTAAAAGTGAACTATCATTAACAGCAGAAGCGGTTGAATCAAATTGAAATTCTTTTGATGGATCAATTGAAAGGAAAGTAAGTAGATTCACTTTTGATTTTTCCAGGTTGTTCTTGGCCTGAAGATACGAAACCCGGGAGTTCGCTGTTTGAGCCTGCTGCGAATACACATCGCTTTGAGAATTCATTTTAAGATCAAACATCTGCTTTACCCTGTCAAGCAGACCATTATTGTATTTCAGATCCTCTTCCTGGAAATTAAGCAGCTTCTGATTACTTATTATTTGAGTATACATGTTAACTGTCTGCAGAACCACATCCTGCCTCAGCTTTTCAAGTGTTGACCTTGCAGCTTCAAGGTTGTTTTTACTTTGGTTAATACCCGCAATATTTGATAATCCGTCAAATAGCGTAACATTACCGCCAGCCGAAACCGACCAGCTCCTTGAATCTATCTGCGATGGACCTATTGCCTGAAGATTGCCAAAGTAATCAATTTGTTTCGTCCCTCCGTTATCCGTAACTCGCTGCCAGTTAAAATTTCCTCCAAGGCTAAGGTTCGGAAGCAGGTTTCCGTAGGCGCTTTTAACATTCGACTGATATACAACTATCAAATTGGAGTTTTCAACAACGCTGGTATTACTGTTAAGCGCTTTTGTAATTGCATCGTTTAACGAAAGTTTTTCCTGGGCATACGTATTACCGGAAGCATAAAAAAAACAAGCGGCTATAAGGATTAAAAATATATTTTTCATTTTTGTAATATTTAGATTGATTATTATTCATATCGAAGCGCATCTATAGGATTAAGGTTAGCTGCTTTCCTGGCCGGATAGAAGCCGAAAAAGACTCCAATGACAGCCGAAAAGGTAACAGCGATTGCTACAATTGAGGGACTTATAACCGCAATCATACCTGTATAATCATTTAATATAAAAACCACCAAAATTGAAAGCAGAACCCCGATTAGTCCCCCCGCAAAACTAAGCACAATGGCTTCCGTAAGGAACTGTATAAGGATGTCTGATGTTCTTGCTCCAACAGATAAACGGATCCCTATTTCACGGGTACGTTCAGTAACAGAGACGAGCATAATATTCATAATTCCTATCCCTCCCACAACCAGTGAAACTCCTGCTACAGATGCCAGGAGAATTGTCAATATTTTTGAAGTCTCGGTTGCAGCCTGCGTTATTTCTGCCTGGTTCCTTACGGTGAAGTCATCCTCCTCACCGGGATTAAGGTGATGAGCCTCTCTCATTATACTTGTAAGCTGCAGCTGGGCATCATCTATCTGGTCAGTAGATAAAGCACTGGCCTGGATAAAGTTTATATATATTCCGCCTACAAGCCTGTCAAGTACTGTTGTTGCAGGAGCAAAAATTATATCATCCTGGTCAGAACCTCCGGCGCTTTGTCCCTTGGCCGTAAGCACCCCGATCACCCGGAACGGCACATTACGGATTCTGATTTTCTGTCCTATCGGATCTTCACCAGGGAATAATTGTTTAACCACGGTTTGCCCAAGGACTGCAACTTTTGACCTGGAGATCATATCTTTATCTGTAAAGAAATCGCCTGAAGCTAATGCCCAATCTCTTATCTGCAGGAAATTAGGCGCCACTCCCTGGATCTGAGTACCCCAATTGCCTGAGCCCCCTATCACCTGGCCTCCGGTCCTTACAATAGGACTCACTGCTTTTATAAGTGTTGACTCATCCTGTATTTTCTTAACATCTTCCATTGTGAAACGGTTTATGCTTCCGGCGCCCATCCTTATTCCGCCTGATGACATAGATCCCGGGAAAATAATTATGAGATTTGAACCAAGAGATGAAATCTGCTTTTCAACCTGTATCTGCGCGCCATCTCCCAAAGCAACCATAACAACAACTGCGGCAACGCCTATAATAATTCCGAGGGCGGTAAGCAGACTCCTCATCCTTGATTTTATTATGCTCTTAAAAGCAACTTTTAATAAATTTTTTATATGCATTTCAAGTCCTAATATTCATCAAGAACTGTTTCTTCAATTTTCTTTAGTTCTTCCGCACCAATCAGCCGGTCTTTAATATTCGTATCCCGTATTATTCTTCCATCTTTTAGTTCAACTACTCTTTTTGCAAACCTGGCAAAATCTCTTTCGTGTGTTACCAGCACAATGGTAATACCCTCATTATTAAGCTGCTGAAAAAGAGCAAACACTTCAACTGACATTCTGCTGTCGAGGTTACCGGTTGGTTCATCTGCAAGTATGAGTGAGGGTTCATTAACAAGTGCCCGTGCAATGGCAACACGCTGCTGTTGTCCCCCGGATAACTGGTTTGGTACGTGGTGTATTCTTTCAGCAAGGCCTACTCTCTGCAGAACTTCAAGAGCCTTTTTTGCAGGTTCTTTAATGCGCTCATATCGATCATACATCAAAGGCAGTTCAACATTTTCAAGTGCAGATGTTCTTGGTAGTAAATTAAATCCCTGGAATACGAATCCGATTTTCTGGTTTCTTATCCTTGAATAATCATTTTTTGAAAGTGTTCCTGTATTAACACCGTCAAGCAGATATTCACCTGAAGTCGGAGTATCAAGGCATCCAATCAGGTTCATTAAGGTTGATTTTCCGGATCCTGATGAACCCATAATGGCCACAAATTCACCTTCAACAATACTGAGATCAACGGATTTGAGGGCGTGTACCTCAACTTCTCCAACTGTATATGTTTTGGTTAGTCCCTGTATTCTTATAATACTCTTTCTTTCAGTTGCTACCATTAAAATCCTCTCCTCAGCCCGCGCTGCATGTTGTTAGTTGGACTAAGGATATTAGAGTTTGTTGATTGCGCTTGATCCTGTGTCTCTAATCCTGTTATTACCTGCTGCCCTTCCCTGGCCTCTTTGCTGTTCACAACTTCTGTATTCTTTCCGTCGCTTAAACCAAGTACGGCAAATCCCATTTTAGGTTTTCCATTTTCACTCATATACCAGAACGTACCCCTTGAACCGCTTTTTAACTTTCCGTTAGCCGCCACATTATTTGTTCTTTGTGAATTTCCGGAACTACGGGAACCCCTATTCAAACTATCAGGCAGTTTCTTCTCTTTCTGCATCATGGCAATGTATTCTGATTTCATCTCTTCGGTAGGCTGGAACCTGAGCGCGGCATTTGGTATCATAAGAACATTGTTTCTTTGATCAACATAAAAATCGATTGTCGCCGTCATTCCGGGCAGCAGGAGCCCTTCAGTATTATCCGCATTCACTACCACCACATAATTTACCACATTGGAAACCACAGTTGAACCAAGCCTTATCTGTATTACCTTGCCGGTAAATTGTTTGTCGGGGAATGCCTGTACATTAAACTTAGCTTCCTGTCCCACCTTAATCTGTCCTATATCACTCTCATCCACACTGGCAAGTATCTGCATCTTCGAAAGGTCCTCAGCAATAGTAAAAAGCGTAGGAGAAGAAAGGCTGGCCGCTACCGTTTGCCCCTCCTCAATGTTCCGGTTTATTATTTTCCCTTTTATGGGAGAATATATATATGCATAACCGAGGTTAGTTTTTGACTGGTCGAGCGATGTTTGTGCAGAAGCAAGATTGGCTTTAGAAGTTGTAAAGTTTGATTTTGAAGTCACATAATCCAATTCCGAAATGAATTTTTTATCGAACAGTGTCTGGTCCCTGTCAAACTGCGCTTTGGATAGATCGTATTGTGCCACCGCCTTCTCAAGACCATTGCGGGCATTACTTACCTGCAGAGCAAGGTTAGTGGTATCAAGTATCGCAAGAAGCTGCCCCTTCTTCACATTTGAATTAAAATCCACCAGGATTTTATCAATCTTTCCTGATACCTGTGTACCGACGTCCACCGTTGTAACAGCCTGAAGAGTTCCTGTGCTTGTAATTGTTGTGCTGAGATTCCCTTTAGCAATTTGCGAAAATGTAAATTTCTGTGTGCCGGCATTGCTGCTGTTGAAAAATACAAAGTAGATAACCACTGCAAGAATCACAATTGCTGAGGGGATTAATAATTTCTTTTTCATTTAATATTCTCATAATGTCTTTTTACAAGGATTGGACAATACATAAAACCGGTTAGTTTAATTCACGGGAATGGTTCGGGGGTGCAATACCTACGGATATGCCGGTGCGCTGCACCTAATCACAAGGATTGGAAATGATTTGCATTAGCCGCAGCGCTGCGTAACGTTAATAAATACACAGCCTGCTACAACACCCCCGTCTTCGTATTAGGGAAATAAACGAACAACGTCGTATATATTTATGGAGAGGATTGGGGATGGTTCGGGGGTGCGATGCACCTGATAGGGTTTAAAATGAAAAAGCCCCGGTGAAATGCCGGAGCTTTAGTGACCCCAAGGGGATTTGAACCCCTGTTACCGCCGTGAAAGGGCGATGTCCTAACCACTAGACGATGGGGCCTGGAAAATCACATTATTTTAAGAACTGTTCGGGTGAGCGATGGGAATTGAACCCACGACCCCCAGGGCCACAACCTGGTGCTCTAACCAACTGAGCTACGCTCACCATTTGGTACGCCCGAGTGGATTCGAACCACTAACCCTCAGCTTAGAAGGCTGATGCTCTATCCATTGAGCTACGGGCGCAGTTCAATAGCAATGACCAGTAAGAACTAACAATTTCTTGTTAACTGCAATAGTCGGGGCGGCAGGATTCGAACCTGCGACCTCCTGCTCCCAAAGCAGGCGCGATGAACCGGGCTACGCTACGCCCCGAATTGCTCTTCGTTTTTGGCTTAAAAACGAATTTTTATTTAAATCTTATACCATCCATCCGAATTGGAAAAGGTTATAAGGTATTTAATACTACCAACAATACTCTCAAAGAACAGGCACAAAGCCCATAAAATCATAGATAACAAAGATTGGAAAAATTGTACAATTTTCCAACAACTAAAAGAGTAAAAAATCTATCAGCCCCCCTTTCAGGGGTCATTTTAACAAAAGTAACCCCTCCGGCGGTGTCATGTTAAGGGTTTTAGGTCGGTTAAACTGAAAATAAAAGTTGGTGTCAGCCTTTGTGTTTAAGAGTAATAAGATAAAAACTAAGGAAATCAGAACTATGGATACAGTTTATGTTGATAAGTAATTTGAAGTTAAAGATATGAAAAGTAAATAAATACCGTGGAAGGTTAAATTGCTCCGGGTGCAACTTTGAACATAATAGTCTCGGGGTTGCATGGTGTTTATATTGTCTTAATTTAACAACTTATGGAGAACAGAGGGTTGTGATTGTTTCTTTGCAGGGAATTTTTAACTTGACATTATGGGTATAATAGACGTATATTTTTTACACAATATGTTGCACGATTTGAAATGTATATATTTGTAGCATTATTAGGAGTACAAAATGGTTGAATCAGATGAAAAATTAACCCGGAGGAAATACTTCAATATATCGGAAGCACTGGACATCGAAGCGAATAAGATTTTGAAGGATTCCGGAATAAATTTTAGTGAGTTAGTTAGACGAGCACTAAAATTATATATCAAAAACAATGAACAGGAGAGAATAAATAGAGAAGTTGCAGAAGCATGTCAATTCTATTACGATATTGATAAGGAGATAGCAGAAGAATGGAGAGAAACGGAAGGCAAAGTATAAATGATTAGATATTTTCGTGGGGAGATCTACAATGTTGATCTGAATCCTACTCGTGGTAGTGAAATGCAAAAGGCCCGGCCTTGTATAATAGTCTCTAATGATATAATAAACGCAAATGGTTCTGTGGTTATAATCTGTCCGATAACAGATAGCTACGGAAAATTCTCTCCAATGCACATCCGTATCTCTGGAGCTGAGGTTAAAGAAGCCGGTCTTGAGAAAGAAAGCGTTATACATTGCGGGCAGGTAAGAGCTATCGATAAGGAGAGAATCGGACATAAAATAGGCAAACTCAATAACGAGAGGATTAATGAATTGTCCAAAGGATTGAGAATCGTCATGGATCTTGATGGTGTTGAACTTCCAGAGCTACCAACTATTTACCGTGTAAGAAGATCCAGGAAATAATCCTTGCAATAGAATCTGTAAGCTGTTTGTCATCTTTGAGTACAACCGCTAATCTTTCAGAGAACTCGTAACCAACAAGTCTGATGGACTTCAGCTTCTGCTGATGTTGAATTGATTAAAAAGGGGTTCCAATTCTTCTTCCATATCTTCTAAAAAAACAATGTATTTGGAGGATAAATTTTATGCTTCTTAATTAATCCCTTAAATATGACCAATTTTCAACTGTTCTTAATCTTGATTAAATTGTAAAAGTAATATCGGAATTTGTTTGATGTCATTTCCCTTTTTTGTTTCAAAAAAATTTATCCTTTCAAAAAAAGGTTCTAAGTTTATTACATTCATTTCTTCAATCTCCATTACCGGTATTGCTCTGGGTGTGGCCACCCTTATTATCGCGCTCAGCATTCTCACGGGTTTTGCTGATACCCTTACAAACAAGATAATAGATTTCGATTCCCATATCTCAATTTCCTCCTACAGAACAATTGTTCCTGAATACAAGGAAATGCTTCCACGGATCAGAGAAATGATTACACCTTATGGTGAGGAGGTAAATCCATATATCTCGAAGCTGGCAATTATAAGCGGCGGAAAGGTGAAGGACGGAGTTAACATAAAAGGCATTACCCCGGGGAATAAAGCCCTAAGGGTTAGAAACAGCATTGTTAAAGGTGACTTTGATCTTACTGATACTTCTTCTATTGTTATTGGCAGAAAGCTGGCGGATAAGCTTCACGCAGGTCTGGGCGATAAGGTTACCGTTTTTGCCCTTAAGAATGATAAAATACCCGAGCCCGGAACGCTTCCCAATATTGAACAGTTCAGGGTGACCGGCATCTTCGAGAGCGGCATGGCCGAGTATGATGATCTCTTTGCTTACGTAAACTTGAAGGCTGCACAAAATCTTTTCTCGCTTGGTGATAATGTTAACGGCTACGACATAAAGCTTAATGATATCTCCAAGATAGATAGTCTCACCAAATATCTGGCTGAGAATTTACACTACCCGCATAAGGTTGCTTCTATTTACCAGACGCACAGAAACATTTTCACCTGGATTGATCTGCAGAAAAAGCCGATACCTATTGTGCTTGGACTAATTATTATTGTTGCTGTTTTTAATATTATCGGTACTTTGCTGATGATTGTGCTTGAAAAAACACGCGATGTTGGAATGCTGAAATCTCTCGGTGCAACAAGCCGACAGATTACCTCGGTTTTTATTTATCAGGGAATATTCCTGGCCATAATCGGAATCATCCTTGGAAATCTGCTTGCTCTTTTAGTGATGGGGATACAACTGGAATTTAATATTATTTCGCTCCCCTCTTCTGTTTACTTTGTATCTACAGTTCCGATATTGTTAAAATGGTATACGTTTGCCGGTGTATCTTTGCTTACATTTTTACTCTGTATCACCGCCTCGTTAATACCCGGATTTGTTGCATCGCGTATACGGCCGGTTAACAGTTTGAGGTTCGGATAATGAAATTTGAAAACTTTATAGCACGCCGTTACCTGGTATCCAAGCACAAGATTAATTTTATTACCATAATCTCGGTCCTTTCAATCTTCGGTATAACCATAGGTGTTGCAGCGCTTATTGTTGTTCTTTCAGTCTTTAATGGTTTTGGAAGTCTTGTTACCTCATTCCTTATAAATTTCGATCCCCATGTAAGAGTTGAAATCCTTAATCCTGATAACGGCCAGGCCGCGGTAAGGCTTGATTCTGTATTAAAGCAAAGTCCCGAGGTTGTGAAATATTCACCATACGTAAGCGGAAAAGTGCTGGTTTACAGGGCGGGAATATTCCAGGTTGTAAACCTTAAAGGAATAGATACCCGTTCAGGTGAAAGTATATACGGCATTGAAGAAAGCATGCTTTACGGAAAATATTCCCTTGCAAAAAAAGGTGGTTATCCTGAGATGGTCCTCGGACTTCACCTTGCCGATAAACTGCAGACGCTGATAGGTGATACCCTTACCCTGCTTTCTCCGGCAGGCATCCAGAAGGCAGTAACTCAGTTTTCCTCTCCGGAAACTGAACAGTTTATTCTTTCCGGCATCTACAGCACAACGAATAATGAGTATGATGATTCCTACATTTTTACTTCTCTGAATTTTGCCCAGAACCTTCTCGGGTATAAAAATCATATACAAGGGTATGATATAAGACTAAATGATATTGATGATTCTTTCGATGTTCAGGCCGGGCTCCAAAAAGTATTGCCGGCAAAGGATTATAAAGTTGAAACCTGGTATGATTTCCATAGGGATCTTTATTCAGTAATGCAGATTGAAAGATGGACAGCCTACATCATCCTATGCCTTATAATTGCGGTGGCATCTTTTAATATTCTTGGTTCTCTTTCTATGTCTGTTATTGAAAAAAGGCGGGATATAGGAGTACTTAATTCGATGGGAGCACAGCCCCGGTCTATATTAAAAATATTTATGTATGAGGGAATACTCATAGGTATCGTGGGTACGGCGGCCGGACTGCTGCTAGGCTATTTTATATGCTTCCTTCAGCTGAAGTTTAATATATATCCCCTGGACCCGACCCAGTATAAAATTGATTCTCTGCCTTTGCAGCTTAGGTTAAGCGACTTTTTCTACGTAAGCGGAGCATCCCTGCTGCTTACCTTCCTCGCTTCCCTCTTCCCTGCTAAAAGTGCGGCAAAAATAAATACTATTGAAGCAATCAAATGGGAATAATAGAGTTTAATTATATGCCTTTAATTACATAGATATTAAGTGTTTATAACCTTTACCAAAACTATTTTATAGAGATAAAGTGATTCTACATACAAAAAATATTATTAAGAGCTACCAGAATACAAAGAAAGTAAGACTGGAAGTCCTAAGGTCTGTGGATATTGAAATTGAAATCAATAAGATTTCCGTTATAGTGGGAGCATCAGGAGCCGGAAAGAGTACCCTGCTCCATATTATGGGCGGTTTAGACAGGCCTGATTCCGGTGAAGTATTTTTTAATGATCAGAACCTGTTCGAATTGTCGGACGACAAATTGGCCAGGTTCAGAAATAAAAACATCGGTTTCGTATTTCAGTTTCATCATCTGCTGCCTGAATTTACAGCTCTGGAAAATGTCTCTATTCCCAGGATGATTACAGGAAAATCTTTTACAGAAGCTTCAAAGGCTGCTGTTAATCTACTTGAAGCTGTAGGAATGAAGGAAAGAATGAATCATAAACCAGCTGAATTATCCGGAGGTGAACAGCAAAGGGTTGCAGTGGCAAGGGCGCTTGCAAATGATCCTGACATCATACTGGCAGACGAACCGACCGGAAATCTTGATTCGGAAAACAGCGAGGCCGTGCACCAGATCTTAATTGATTTAAGAGATAGGATGGGGAAAACATTTATAATTGTAACCCATAATCCCGGACTTGTGAGTCTTGCAGACCGGGTTTACGAAATGAAAGATGGAAAAATTGTCAGCTAACTTTTTTTATCAGAAGGATACGCCAGGAAATCGAACAGAAGCCTGACGCCAAACCCCGTCATATATTTTTTTGTGTAATTATTATGGCTATTAGCCATTGCGGGACCAGCAATATCAAGGTGAGCCCAGGATATCTTAGGATCCACAAATTTCTCCAGGAATTTAGCTGCGGTAATAGCACCGCCCCATCTTCCGCCAACGTTCTTTACATCTGCAACATCACTTACTATCAGCTCATTGTAATCGTCCCACATAGGCAGCCGCCATAACCTGTCATACGTCTTTAATCCTTTATTATAGAGCTCTTCAGCAAGCTTATCATCCTTAGTAAAAAGTCCTGCAACAAATTCACCCAAAGCTACAACGCAGGCCCCGGTAAGAGTAGCAAGGTCAATTATAACATCGGGTTTAAGCTTCGAAGCATAATTCAGGGCGTCGGAAAGAATCATCCTGCCTTCAGCATCAGTATTATCGACCTCTATGCTTTTTCCGGAAGCAGTAATAACAATATCACCGGGACGCATAGACGAACCGGAGGGCATATTTTCAGCTGAAGGAATAATTCCAACAATGTTAACCGGCAATTTGGCTTTTGCGGCAGCCAGCACTGTGCCTGCAACTACGGCAGCACCCGACATATCAGCTTTCATTTCTCCCATATTACTTGCGGGCTTTATCGAAATACCTCCGGAATCAAAAGTAACTCCTTTTCCTACAAGGGCAACGGTTCTTATTTTTTTGTTTTTGATTGCCGCATTGTATTCCATAATTATAAACCGGGGAGTATTAACACTGCCCGAGCCTACCGCCAGGAGTCCCCCCATCTTTCTTTTTTTAATTTCCTTTTCATTAAATACAGTAACCTTAACTCCGAACTCAGGTAAAGTTTTCTTTATTCTTTTTGCAAGAACGTCAGGAGTCAGCATAGAGCCGGGCTCATTCTGAAGTTCTTTTGTAAAGTTTACCCCTTCCATTACATTTATTCCGGCTGTTATAGCCTGGTTAAGAACCTTCTGGTTGTCGGCATAGAAAAATACCGCCAGGTTAACAGGTTTCTTTTTATCAGCCTTATACTTATCAAAGGAATAGTTGCCGAGCAGTATCCCTTCTATGAAGGTCTGGTAATAGTACAGCTCGCTTGTAAAATACTTTTTAAAGATGTCATACTTGGGAATAAAAATATGAAGGCTCTTCAACTTTTCGGAAGCCAGAGAAGGAAGAAAACCCGCCATATGATTTCTGAAATAGTCTGCAGAGAATTTATCATTCACCCTTACCTTTGAGATGATTACAGAATCCGGTTTCCCGTCTTTTTTTGACACCCGAACCTGGTTCCCCTCGTTTGAAAGGAAATTTTTCTTCTGAAGAGCAGAAAATCTTATGTTAAAAATAGTTTCAAGGTTTAAAAAACTGGTTTCAAGTTTTTTCTCATCAATCATATATTTCAGGCTGGTTGATAAAGAGCCGTAAGAGATTTTTTTACCGCCTGATTTTATACTCAAATTGAACATTTTATTACCCAAATTGTTTTATGTATTCTGATGCGCGAATTAATATTTTAGGAATGTATTCTTCAATATTTCCATCCCTTATACGAAGTCCGGCTGCATTAACATGACCGCCGCCTCCGAATTCTGATGCAAGCTTGTTAACAGGAATAAGACCTTTTGACCGGAAGCTTACTTTAAAGCCTTCTATAAGTTCGATAAAAAGGAGTCCCACTTTTACATTTTCAACCGATAGCGAAACATTTACAAAACCGTCTGTATCTGATTCTATTGCTTTCGTCTCCTCGAAATCCTTCCTGGTAAGCCGCATATAGCTAACCTCCCGCCTGTCTCCGTATAATGTCATTGAGTTTACGGCACGCCCCAGGAGTTTGATCTTGCTGAATTTACTCTGGTCATAAATTTTATCGTAAACATCACCTGGCACTACGCCGGTTTCAAGGAGTTCGGCAGATATTTTATGAATACCTGGAGTGGTTCTTTCAAAGCGGAATGAACCTGTGTCTGTCATTATGGCCGCATATATAGGCTGTGCTGTTTCATAACTTAACTTAACTATACCCGTTTCTTTTATAAAGTCATATATTATTTGTCCCGTTGCACTGTAATCTGTATCTATAAAAACATAATCAAAAATATTCTGATGATCCTGATGATGATCAATACAAATTTTCAGCTTCTTCGACTTTACAAAACCCTCCTCCATTCTCACAATTCTGTCTGATCGGTTAAAATCAAGAGCCACCAGCAGGTCGGCTTCTTCAAATATATTCCGGTGCTTCTCGGGAGAGTAATGTTCTATTATGTTCTCCGTATCCAGGAAGAGAAGATTATATGGAGTAATACTATGATTAACAATTCTTATACTTTTTCCTGTTTCTTTCAGGATATCGTAAAGCGCTATTTCAGAGCCTATAGCATCTGCATCCGGATTAACATGTGTGGTGATCAGGAAGGAATTATTTTCGAGAAGAATATTTTTTAACTGATTAAAATCGATCATATAGTGTCCACTAAATATAAAAGGGCTCGATTGCTCAAGCCCATGAATGTTTAATCAGTAAAAATAGAAAAAATATGTCTTAAAACCATAAATCTTAATTCACATCCCACATATTACCGCTGAAGAGCAGTTTCTTTAAGTCGCCCTTTCCCTTAGCTTCTGTTAACGCGTCAAGCTGGTTATGAAGCGACTCTTCATACGTTTCTTTATTCTCCTGTCTTATTACACCAACGGGCACCGGCATTCCTTCAGTTTCAGCAAAGTGGGAAATAATATGCGCACGTGCTGTACTCTTATCAAACTCATCATGAACCCACACATCGTTGATGGATCCGTCTCCTTCATTAACGTCTATTACCTCGGGGGTAAGACCGTTGAGCTTTATGCCTTTATTACTTTCCTTTCCGAAGATCATGGGTTTTCCGTGTTCAAGGAACAGTACATTGTCCGGTTTTGTTTCCTTGTCAGTGTACAGTGCGTAAGCTCCGTCGTTAAAGATATTGCAGTTCTGAAATACTTCTATGAAAGCAGTACCCTTATGTTTACCCGCCCGTGTCAGCATATCTTTAAGATGTTTGGGATCGCGGTCAAGACTCCTTGCTATGAATGTCGCGCCTGAACCAACGGCAAGGCTTAAAGGATTAAACGGATAATCGATACTTCCGAAAGGCGAGCTCTTCGTCTTCTTGCCCTTCTCGGACGTAGGAGAATACTGACCTTTTGTTAGTCCGTATATCCTATTATTAAAAAGAAGGATTTTGATATCGATATTTCTTCTACAGGCGTGAATAAAATGATTACCGCCTATACTTAAAAGATCACCATCGCCTGAGGCTACCCACACAGAGAGTTCGGGTTTGTTAATCTTAATACCGGAAGCAATTGCTGAGGCTCTGCCATGAATACCATGAATTCCATAAGTATCCATATAATAGGGAAAGCGTGCAGCGCATCCTATACCGGAGACCCATACAATATTTTCTTTTTTAATATTCAGGTCAGGTGAAATCCTCTGCATCTGGGCAAGGATGGAATAATCGCCGCAGCCGGGACACCATCTTACATCCTGAGATGTAGCAAAATCTTTGGCTGTGTACTTTTTCTCCTGCGTCATATCTTTATTTTCCATTTTCATTTCCTCCTAAAATGGATTCAATCTTCGATTCTATTTCAGATGACTTGAAGGGTAATCCCTGTATCTTATTGAAAGGTTCTACATCCAGCAGGAATTCCTGTCTTAATAATTTTGCAAGCTGACCCATGTTAATCTCGGGGCAAACAATGTGCTTATACTTCTTAAGAACATCGGCAGTATTTTTAGGAAAGGGATTAAGATACCGGAAATGGGCATGAGCTACCTTCAGTCCTCTTCCTCTCGCACGATTAACTGCTTCCCGGATGGACCCATAAGTACTTCCCCACCCTGCTATCAGCAGATCCGCATCCTTATCACCTTCAACTTCAAGATCAGGTATATCATTTTCAATGTTCTTAACTTTTTGAGCACGCAGCCTTACCATAAACTCATGGTTCTCAGGATCATAACTAACGTCACCGGTAACATTGGCTTTTTCCAGGCCTCCTATTCTGTGCTCAAGTCCCGGTGTTCCGGGAACAGCCCAGGGTCTTGCCAGTTTTTCATCCCGTTTATACGGCTGGAAATTATCGGGATTGGTTCTGAACTTAACTTCTATTTCAGGGATCGTATCCGGATCAGGTATTTTCCAGGGCTCAGATCCATTAGCAAGATAGCCGTCTGATAAATACATAACAGGCACCATGTACTGAACAGCTATACGGGCGGCTTCCAGTGCCATTGCAAAACAGTCGGCCGGAGTAGAAGGCGCAATAATAACAACCGGCGCCTCGCTGTTCCTGCCATACATAGCCTGGAGAAGATCAGCCTGTTCAGTTTTCGTAGGCAAACCTGTGCTTGGTCCACCGCGCTGTATATCTATAATAATCAGCGGAAGTTCGGTCATTACAGCCAGACCAATTGCTTCGGTCTTAAGGGCCACACCGGGACCGCTGGTAGTGGTTATGCCAAGGGCTCCGGAAAAAGAAGCACCAATAGCCGCACTTACCGCCGCTATTTCGTCCTCCGCCTGGAAGGTTCTTACACCGAAATTTTTATGTTTACTAAGTTCATGCAAGATATCAGAAGCCGGGGTTATAGGGTATGAACCGAGGAATAACGGGAGTCCAGCTTTTACCGAAGCAGTAACAAACCCGATTGCAAGGGCCTCGTTGCCAGAAATATTCCGGTACCTTCCCTTAATCAGCTTAGCAGGCTGAACTGTGTAGCGGGTGGTAAAAAGCTCAGTGTTCTCACCGAAGTAGTAGCCTGACTTCAATGCTTTCTCATTTGCAGCCGCAATATCTTCTCTTGATTTAAACTTTGAATGGATCCATTTTATTGTAGGCTCAATGGGCCTGCTGTAAAGCCAGTACATCATTCCAAGGGCAAAAAAGTTTTTGCATCTATCAATCTCCTTGGCTGAAAGCCCGGTATCCTCAAGCGCAGTTTTAGTCAGCTGGGTAAGCGGAACCTGAACTACATTATAACCTTCAACAGTTCCGTCTTCAAGAGGATTGCTATCGTAGCCTGCAAGCTTAAAGTTCCTCTGATCAAAGGAATTTATATTAACGATAATAGTTCCGCCCGTTTTCAAATCTTTTATATTTGTTTTCAGAGCAGCGGGATTCATAGCTACAAGTATGTCCGGGGAATCTCCGGGAGTATGAATATCATCACTGCTGAAATGAAGCTGAAAGCCGCTAACGCCGTAAGTAGTTCCGGCGGGGGCACGAATTTCTGCCGGGTAATCAGGAAGTGTACTAAGGTCATTGCCAACCAGGGCAGTTGTATTGGTAAACTGGCTGCCCGTTAACTGCATTCCGTCCCCTGAATCTCCTGCAAATCTGACGGTAACGTCAGAGAGATCTAATACGCCTTTTTGCATCTTGCACCAAGGATTGTGAATAAAAATTATTTAATCCGATTAGTATCTGTTTAGAAAATAACGAAATATTCCGTAAATCAAATCACCAAAATCTATCTATATTTCCCTCATATCCTTTACTCCGGAATCACACCTAATGTTTCCGAATAAACTCACACAGGAATATTTGCTGCAGCTGGTAAGAGAAAATAATAAAGGGGAATTTCGCGGGGAAATATTCTGATTACGGAACGGCTTTTTGTCAGTTCTCAATTGAGAGTTTTTTCCAATTCAAATTCTTTTCTATAACTTAAAAAAGCTGTTGTTGATTGTCAAATATTCAGAATTGAAAAGCATCGGGAGGAATTGAAAAGCATCGGGGTAAAAAAAAACGGACTCATCATTGATGAGTCCGCGGCGAGGTAATCAAGAGCTATTTTATAATTCAAAGTTAACGGAGGTTCTAAATCAATTAACTTCCCAGGTATTTCCGCTAAAGAGGATTTTATCGAGATCGCCTTCCCCTTTTATCTTTATTATACCTGATATCTGCTCTTCTATACCATGATCATACGTTTCTTTCTTGATCTGCCGGAATACACCCACCGGCGTTGGGAATCCATCGTAGTCTGTCAAATGAGCAAGGAAGATCGCCCTTAAAGGACTCTCATCGAACTCATCATGCACTATTACATCGTTTATACTATTTCCGTTCTGATTAAGATCCACAATGACGGGTTTATATCCGTCCATCTTAATTCCCTTATCTTTATTCTTGCCGAATATCATCGGCTGGCCATGCTGAAGCACTAAAACATTATCATCTCTTGTATCTTTTTTAGTAACCTGGTCGAATGCACCATCATTATAGATAACACAGTTCTGGAAGATTTCAATAAATGCCAATCCTTTATGGTCTGCCGCACGTCTAATCATTTCCTGCAGATGTTTGGCATCTCTATCCATCGCGCGGGCAACAAATGTAGCATCAGAACCGACAGCAAGAGAGATAGGATTGAAAGGATAATCAACACTTCCAAACGGGGTTGTCTTGGTTACTTTTCCTTTTTCAGAGGTTGGTGAATACTGCCCTTTTGTTAATCCGTATATCCGGTTATTAAATAACAGTATTTTCAGGTCGATATTTTTTCTGCAGGCATGAATGAAGTGATTGCCGCCGATACTGAGAAGATCACCATCACCCGTAGCAACCCATACTGAAAGATCAGGTCTGGCTATCTTAACGCCCGATGCAATTGCAGGGGCTCTGCCGTGAATTCCATGCATTCCGTAAGTTTCCATATAGTATGGAAAGCGGGATGAACATCCAATTCCTGAAATCCAGACTATATTTTCTTTTTTATCACCAACGATTTCGGGAAAAGTTCTCTGAACCTGGGCAAGGATTGAATAATCTCCGCAGCCGGGACACCATCTTACATCCTGTCCGCTGGAAAAATCCTTTGCCGTTAACTTTATTTCTTTGGTTTCAATAGTTTCAGCCATTATTCTTTTCCTCCAAGTATCTCAATTATTTTATCCTGAATGTCCGATGTCCTGAAAGGGAGTCCCCTTACAACATTGAACTGTTTAACAGGAAGCAGGAATTCGCTTCTAATTATTTTAGCCAGCTGTCCAAGGTTAATTTCAGGGATTAAAACATTCTTGAAATTTTTCAGAACTTCGGCGGTATTTTTGGGGAACGGGAATATATATTTCAGGTGAGCCTGTGAAACCTTGTAGCCATTCTGCCTGGCTTTAACCACAGCTTCTGTAATAGCTCCATATGTTCCTCCCCAGCCAAGTACAAGAAGATCACCGCTTTCATCGCCGTCAACAGCCAGATCAGGAATATCATTAACCATGTTTTTAATTTTTTGTTCACGAAGCTTTACCATCCGGTCGTGGTTATCAGGATCATAGCTTACATTTCCGGAAATATTAGCTTTTTCAAGTCCGCCTATCCTGTGTTCCAATCCGGGAGTACCAGGTTTAACCCATGGTCTTGAAAGATTTGAATCACGAAGGTAAGGAGCAAAGCCTTCTTTTTCAGTTCTGAACTCTACTTCAAATGAAGGAAGTTCGCTTGATTTCGGAACGCGCCATGGTTCAGTACCATTTGCTATATATCCGTCAGTAAGAAGAATTACAGGGGTCATATATTTTACTGCAAGTCTTGAAGCTTCAATTGCCATATAGAAACAGTCGCTTGGACTTTGAGCCGCAATAACAGCAACAGGAGCCTCACCATTTCTTCCATAGACTGCCTGGAGCAAATCAGCCTGTTCAGTCTTTGTAGGGAGTCCTGTACTGGGACCACCACGCTGCACGTTAACAATTACCAGCGGCAGCTCGGTCATAATAGCCAGGCCGATTGCTTCTGTCTTAAGTGCAAGGCCGGGACCGCTAGTTGTAGTTAGCGCAAGATAGCCGGCAAACGAAGCACCTATTGCAGAAGTAATACCCGCAATTTCATCCTCTGCCTGGAAAGTTTTCACTCCGAAACTTTTGTAGGTACTAAGGTACTGCAGAATTTCCGAAGCAGGTGTAATAGGATAAGAGCCGAGGAATAAAGGAACTTTTGCCTTTACGGACGCGGCAAGGAAACCGAGAGCTGTAGCTTCATTTCCTGAGATGCTCCTGTAAGTTCCTTTGGGAAGTTTAGCAGCTTCAACACTGTATCTTGTTGTAAATAATTCTGTCATTTCACCGAAGTTATAACCGGCCTTTAACGCCTTTTCATTTGCTTCTATAAACTGCGGTGATTTTTTAAATTTATTCTTTATCCATTCAACGGTAGGCTCTATGGGTCTGTTATATAGCCAGTACATTAGTCCAAGAGCAAAAAAGTTCTTACAGCGGGAAATTTCTTTCTGAGTAAGTGAGGTTCCTTCAAGCGCCTTGGTGGTTAAAGTGGCAATAGGAACGGGATGCACCTGGTAGCCATCCAGGCTGTGGTCTTCAAGGGGATTAGCATCATATTTCGCAAGCTGAAGATTCTTTTTATCGAACGAATCAGTATTTGCTATAATGATTCCGCCTGGTTTTAATTCTTCTAAATTCTTTTTGATGGCGGCGGGATTCATTGCAACAAGTATATCAGGTCTGTCGCCCGGAGTATAAATGTCGGTGCTCCCAAAATGAAGCTGAAAACCGCTCACTCCGTAAACAGTTCCCTGCGGCGCACGTATTTCTGCAGGATAATCCGGCAGTGTGCTTAAATCATTTCCTACTATAGCTGTAGTATCACTGAACTGGCTGCCTGTCAGCTGCATACCGTCACCGGAATCGCCTGCAAACCTTACAGTCACCTCAGTAAGACTCTGGACTTCTTTTTCTTTTAACATCTTCTCATCTTAAATTTTTTGATGATATGGAATTATTTATAATGTATATGCTTATCCATAATCCGTGCCATCAGAGTGGTAGGCCCGCCTGCCTGGAAATCCCTATTTTTGAATAAATAGACTTTATATGGATAATAAAAGTCATTTAAGCTCCATACGAACTATATTTATAATTCTCAGTAATGGAAAAAATTTTTTAGTTGTAAGAATGAATTTGCGGTTTTTTGAGGGATTCTGAAATGAATTCAGAATGACAGTGAAGGGTGACATTCCTATAGATTCTGAAATGAATTCAGAATGACAGATAAAGGATGAAATTCCATATAGATTCTGAAATGAATTCAGAATGACAGTACGGGATGACATTCCGAGGGATTCTGAAATAAATTCAGAATGACAATCAGAATGACAGTGCGGGATGACAGTGAAGGATGTCATCCCAATAGTTTCTGAAAGGAATTCAGAATGACATTAATCTACATTCTGGATTACCTTAAGGAACTCGTCTGAATTTACGAAGCCTGTAATCCTCTGAACTTCCTCTCCCCTCGAGTTAATAATAAGGACCGTAGGCACACCCACTATCTTATACTTATTCCTTAACATAGATACTTCATCCGAGAGGGATTTGGTCATGTCAGCCTTATAAGCAGCAAACCGCTTAGCTTCGCTTATCACCTTCGGATCAGAGAATGTCATAGCATCAAGCTCTTTGCAGGGTATGCACCAGTCAGCATAAAAATCAATTATCTTTGCTTTGTTTGAAGCTTCAATAACATTCGAAGTGTAGGGCTCCCAGTCAATTGACTGTTTGTTTGAAGGAATCATCCAATAGACTGCAGTAACAACCAGGATGATGGAGATAATTATTTTAAACATCCTGAAACCCTTAACCGAATTTGCGTTCTTATCAAAGAACAGGAGATAAATTGCTGAGATCACCATAAAAACCGGAAGCAGAAATGGAGTAATGGTTTTGGGCAGCAGGGGAAGCAGAAAATAGATAGCCATTCCAATAAGGATTAAACCGAAAATATGTTTTACGGCGTCCATCCACTCTCCCGCCCGGGGAAGCTTTTTAATTTTGCCTGAAAAAATTGCCAGGAAGAGGTACGGTGTTCCTAATCCCACAGCCAGAACAAAGAATAACAGAAACCCGAAAAAAGGATCTGCCTTAGCGGCTGTATAGGTAACAAGACCAAGCACAAATGGCCCAATACATGGAGCAGCAACAATACCCATTGTTAACCCCATGAAGAAAGCTCCGAACATACCGCCCTTTGCACCACCGGCCTTAGCTACCCAGGAATCAGGCAGCTTGAATTCGTAAACGCCAAACATGCTTAGCGATAGAACTATAAAAATAAGGGCGATCAGGATTATTACTATCGGGTTTTGAAGCAGGGCTCCGAATACTGATCCTGTTAGAGCCGTAATTACTCCAATAACCGAGTATGTAACGGCCATACCTACAACAAAAAGGAGTCCCATCCCGACAAGCCTGCTTGTTTTCCCTTCACTCTGACCACCAAAGAATCCTATTGTTATCGGAATCAACGGATAAACACAGGGAGTGAGGTTTAATGCAAGTCCTCCCAGGAATACAAAAAACAATCCGATTATCAACCCGTTTCCTTCAAGCATGGATGAAATCGTATCATCTGATTTTTCAGGTGCTGCTATTCCCGTACCGGCCTCAAGGTTAACCTTATCAAAAACTTCTGTGTTTATCTGGTTCACAACCGATTGTTTATCAGCTATCTCAACAACTATTGAATCCTTAACTGTATTGGGGGGCATACACGTCATATTGTTGCAAGCCTGGTAATCAAGGTATACTGGTAAAGTATACTTTCCGGGAGACAGGTTTTCAGGAGCCTTCACAAGAGCGGCTACGTAAACTTCGCTCTCCCATACTGAGAGCGGAGTTTCTGATATTTCAAGCTTAAGGTCCATTGCTTTCGGATAGGCTACTTTTTCAACCTTAAATAAGGAGGTATCCATTGAAAACTGCGAGGGAATTAAAAAATCTTCATGCGGTTTGTCGGAATTGATATGCCATCCGCTATCAACCTTTACTTTAACCGCAACCTTAAATTCAGAGCCGGGGTAGACTTTATCAAATGACTGGTACGTTAAGATATGTACAGGTTTAACATCACCGCCTAATTGGGCAAACGTCAATCTGCAGCCTGTACTAAAGGCAAAGAACAATACTGCCAGGAAAATGCTGGATTTTTTCATTGATAATTCCCTACTGGTTTAACAATAATTTATTTTCTCCACCCCTGAACAATTGGATATCTTCGTCCATAACCGAATGCTTTTTTAGAAACCCGTAACACCGGAGCTGATTGCTTTCTCTTGAATTCATTATGATCGACCATTCTAAGAACTTTTATTACGGTATTCTCATCGCCTATAATATTGCTGATTTCATTATATTCTTTGTTCTCCTCAAGATACATCCTCAAAATTTTATCAAGCAGTTCATATTCAGGAAGAGTATCCTGGTCCTTCTGACCTTCTCTCAATTCTGCTGAGGGTGCCTTTTTAATAATTTCAACCGGGATAATATTTTCTTTCCTGTTGATGTATTCGGCAAGCCTGTATACTTCTGTTTTATACAAGTCGCCTATAACGGCAAGTCCTCCCGCCATATCACCGTAAAGTGTTGCATATCCCACGGCTATTTCTGATTTATTTCCCGTCGTCAACAGCAAATTACCAAATTTGTTTGAATATGCCATCAGGTACATCCCGCGAATCCTTGCCTGAAGGTTTTCTTCGGTTACACCCGCTATATCCTGCTGAAACGCATGTGTAAGTTTCTCTTCCATCCTGGTGATCACAGAATGAATTGTAATCTTTGTAGATGAGATTCCCAGGTTCTCTGCAAGTTTCCTCGCGTCTGTTATACTACCGGAAGAAGAATATTTAGAAGGCATAAGCAGAACGTGAACATTATCCCGGCCAAGTGCTTTAACGGCCAAATAGGCAACAATAGCGGAATCAATACCTCCGCTTAAACCGAGCACGACTTTCTTGAAGCCAAGCTTGGTGCAGTATTCCCTCAGTCCGAATACCAGGGCATCATGAATCTCCTCCTCAAAACTCCTTTCAGCGTTATGCAGCGGGGTGAGTGAATCCTTTGTTTCATAAATGAAATAATCTTCACTGAAGGCTTCACCCATCAGGACAAGGTTGCCTTCTTTATCCATGCACATGCTCGATCCGTCAAAAATTAGTTCTGTCTGTGCGCCAACAAAGCATGTATAAACAAGAGGAATATTATTCTGCCTGGTAAGCACCGAAAGCATTTTTCTCCTGTCTTCCCTCTTTCCGTATGAATAAGGACTAGCGGAAATGTTCAGCAGAAGTGTAGCGCCTTCTTTTATAAGGTTTTCAATGGGGTCTATGTTGTATCGCCGGATGTGCCAGTAATCAGCGTCATTCCAGATATCCTCGCAGATAGAGATTCCAAGCTTCTCACCCTTAAAATCATATACATGATTCTCCTTTGCGGCATCGAAATACCTCATCTCATCGAACACATCATAATTGGGAATAAGTGATTTGTGCTGAACGAACTGAATCTTCCCGTCGTGGCATAATACAGCCGAGTTATGTATATCCGTGCCGATCTTATCATCATCCTCGGTGATCGAGCCGAAGAGGAGTCCGGTACTCCCTGTCTGTGCAGCTATTTCACCGGCGGCCTGAATTACTGCCTGTCTGAACTCCTTTTTTTCCACAAGGTCAAGCGGGGGGTAGCCGGTAAGAGTTAACTCAGGAAAGATAACCAGGTCTGCGCCATCATCTACTCCCCTGCCGTAACCGGCAAGAATCCTGGCCTTATTCCCCTGGATATCACCTATAATATTATTTGACTGGCAGACTGCTATTTTCATAATTCAAAACAAAATAAAAACAAAAATAAAAAAGCAGCAGTCATTAAACAATGTTAATTCATAGTGCTCTGTCGGGGGCTTCTCAGAACAGCCTCTGCATACACGTCCCGGGCAGAAGAAAATTGTGCTATTTTTTCAGGAAGCTGATTTGCTGACTTTGGGCATTAAAGGGGAAAAACCAAGGAAGGCGCTGCTCAAAGGATATTCCACGATACACTGTATAAACCGGTTCTACTTAAAAAGAACCGTTAATAATATACTTCCACATCTCACCGCGTATTTTTTTATTATTTGAGTGGTTAATAATATTGATATTCCGGGAGGCTCAAATGAACAAGAAATTATATCGCTCAAACAAAGATAAAATGCTGGGAGGAGTTGCAGGAGGACTTGCAGATTATTTCTCTATCGATCCCACACTGGTTAGAATCATATTTGTTGTCAGTCTTTTCGCCGGAGGTGCAGGTGTGCTGGCCTACATAATCCTGTGGATTGTAGTGCCTGAAGAACCTTACGCCTTTGCCACCCCTAATGCAGGGATGGGAGATACCGGCACCACAGAAAATGCTTCCGGCGCTGAAAGCAGCGGAACCGGTACCGGGGCTCACGAAGAAGGAGGCGCGCAGACAGGTTACCAGCGTTACTACCAGGCGATGGCTGAACAGAAACAAAAAAGATCTTCAATATTCGGATTTATTTTAGTTGCTGTAGGACTACTCTTCTTACTGGATAATTTCATTCCAAGAATCCATTTTGGTGATTTCTGGCCGCTGCTTCTTGTGGCAGTGGGTGTTGGTCTGCTTCTTAATGCCAGGAAATAAACTAAAAGGAAATTAAAATGAAAGCAAAACATTTATTCTGGGGACTATTATTCATAACGCTCGGTATTCTGATACTCGTCAATAACTTTTCAAGTCTCAACTGGGATTGGGAAGGACTATGGAAGTTATGGCCTCTTGTATTTATACTCTGGGGCGTCGGGATTATGCTGAAGAATAATGCTGTAAAAGTCGTGGTTGCAGGCCTGGCAGGTATTGTCTTTGCTGTCAGCCTGTATGCCTCATTCAAAACGATCGTTTACCTTACAACCGGCGATTTTGATATAGTTTTTGATACTGGTTCTGACTCAGCTTATAAATATGATTTCACTGATTATACTGAGCCATACACAGATTCTATAAAAACTGCCGAATTTCATTTCAAGGCCGGAGCAGGATCTTTTACCTCGATTTCAGACAGCGCAGCCGATCTTTTTCATGCTCGTAGTGAAGGTGTAAAGAATAATTATGAGCTGACAAACCTTGTTGACGGTGATAAAGCTTCACTGGAAATGACGATGAAAAAAAAGAGTATAAGAGTAGGACGACATTCTATACGAAACCGTGTTGAGATGTACTTTAATCCTCAACCTGTCTGGGACATGAACTTCGACGTAGGTGCATCATCAGTTAATCTTGATCTATCCCCTGTTAAAGTAAGCAGCCTTAAAATACGAATGGGTGCAGCATCATTTAAGGTGAAGCTCGGAGGTAATACAGCACGTACAGATGTTAATATAGAGACAGGCGCTTCAGATGTGGATCTAAATGTTCCGGAAAGTGCCGGATGCGAAATAAGGACTGACGGAGCATTAAATTCAGAAAAGTTCAGAGGGTTCAAGAAGATAAATTCAGATCTATACCGCACAAGCAATTTTGATTCATCGGCAAATAAAATTTATATAAGGATTGATTCAGGAGTGTCGTCGCTGGAAGTAAACCGGTACAGCAAGATATGGTAAGGATCAGGCTCTAATTCAATATACTCAGCCAGTTTTAAGGCGGAAGCAAATAATATCACTACAATGTGCCGGTGCGCTGCACCTAAGGAGGTATATGGGTGCGATGGTCTATCAATATGCCGGTGGGATTACGGATCTATCAATATGCCGGTGCGCTGCACCTGGAGCAGAGATTCCGAAATGAATTCGGAATGACTCCCTCAAGTTTAGCACTAAGGAGGGATTACGGGTGCGATGGTCTCACCTTTTTTTAGGCGGGATCCAAAGATATTTATCAAGATTTACGCAGCCATCCTCATTAAATTCCACACCTTCTGATCTCAGCAAATCTTCCATAATATCGGGATCCCCGAAGTGCATTCTACCGGTAAGAGCACCGAAACGGTTAACTACTCTATGGCATGGGAGGCCGTTTTCCTTAGTCCCGTTGATAGCCCAGCCTACTGTTCTTGCGGCTGATTTAATTCCGCAGGCTTCGGCTATATGGCCGTATGTTGTTACCTTCCCATAGGGTATCTTCTTCACCACAGCGTACACCCTGTCAAAAAAATCCTTGTTTGATTTACGTCTCACCACCTTACTTTTGCCCATCTTTATATGTTTCTACCTCACGTCCTTCAAATATTAAATTAACTAAATTCTTAATAAAAGTGAGGAGAAAACTTGCCTGGAAGTATAAAGTTGATAAAGAGCTGGATTACAGAATATTTCAGCAAATGCAATCTAAAAAAGACGTATGAAGATAATGACGAACTGTTCCTTATAGCTGGACACCGGGGATCGCCGGTTTTTGAACCTGAAAATACATTTTCTTCATTTGAAAAAGCCGTTAATGACGGGGCTAACTCTCTTGAGGTTGATGTGTGTATTACGAAAGACCTGGAAGTAGTACTGTGGCACGACTGGGATCCCGATTCCACAAAAGCCCTGCTTCGTGAAGGCGGTTTTGAACCATTTGTTAAATATAAACCGCATCCGCCATCCTTAGGCAATAAGTACAGGAAAAAGATAAGCGAACTTACGCTTGCTGAGTTCAGGGAGCATTTTACATATAAAGGAAGACACGACAAAGCCGGGGTTGTATATCCAGTAAAGCCCAAGCTAAGTGAGTTTTTTGAATGGTGTATAGAACAAACCAGGTTGAGCTATATCTTCCTTGATATCAAAACGCCCGATGAAGAAAAAGAATCAGCAATACCAATAGTTGAAGAGATTGGCAGACTTATAGATAAGTTTGCACCCCCTTTTAAGATTGTGATGGAAACGAACCAGAAGAAAGTTTTCAAGCTGATCAGGTCGAAGTTCCCGGCTATGACAATAAGTCTTGATATAGAACCGCGGGCCGGCCTCATACTTTTACCCCGCCAGTTCAGCGCTGTAAAGAAAGCAATAAAATACGGTAATAAAGCGGCCGTTGCCCTTCGTCCCCGTAAAGTTACCATTGCCAACTGGACCACCTTCAGAAGAATAATGAAATATGATGCGAGATTAAAATCCATTTATAATAAGCGCCACCCGGAAAGAAAAGTTGAAAAACTGATTGCGGCAACAGTTAATAAATATGAAGAGCTTGATTGTCTCGTTAAACTTGGGTTAGATGGCATCCAATCCGACTTCCCTC
This sequence comes from uncultured Ignavibacteria bacterium, assembly GCA_963800255.1. Taxonomy (GTDB): domain Bacteria; phylum Bacteroidota; class Ignavibacteria; order Ignavibacteriales; family Ignavibacteriaceae; genus DATFVA01. The sequence goes on from CAWDAK010000009.1 coordinate 236,416, forward strand.
ACCGTCTTAAAGAAATAGCAGAAAAGCACGGGCGGAAAACCGTAGCCGAAAACACTTTCGCAAAGAAAGTGTGGTAAAGTCTGCCCAGCCGGTTGGAAGTACTGACTCTAATGAAGACATATTTTATTAATTAACGAGTGCGATGATCTATCAATATGCCGGTGCGCTGCACCCAGGATAGGCAGAGATTCCGAAATGAATTCGGAATGACACCCTTAAGTTTAGCACCTAAGGAGGGATTACGAGTGCGATGATCTATCAATATGTCGGTGCGCTGCACCCAGGACTAGGGCAGAGATTCCGAAATAAATTCGGAATGACACCCTTAAGTTTAGCACTAGGGAGGGATTACGGGTGAAAATATATTGACTGCCGATAGCCTAAATTCATTGAGAGAATACAGCCTTCGTTATACCGGAGAACAAGATCTCTGTATTAAAAGGAGGCGGCGCGGCAAAGGATTTCAGTACCTTGATCAGGATGGCAATACCATACGGGATGAAGCAGTTCTTGAAAGAATTAAATCCCTTGTCATTCCGCCCGCCTGGGATGACGTGTTAATCTGCAGCAATTTAAAAGGGCACATCCAGGCCGTTGGAAGAGACAGCAAAGGAAGGAAGCAGTACATCTACCATGAAAAGTGGGAGGAATTCAGAAACAATAAAAAGTTTGACCGGTTAGCGGAATTTGGAAAAGCGCTGCCTAAGATAAGGAAACAAGTAAACAAAGATTTAAGAAAAAGGAGTCTGCTGCGCCGGAAAGTCCTTGCCGTAATCGTAAGACTGCTTGAAGAAACCCTTATACGCGTAGGTAACGAAGTATATGCCGAGGAGAATGATTCATACGGACTAACCACACTTAAAGATAAGCATGTAGAAGTAAAAGGCATCAATATCTATTTCCACTTCAACGGTAAAAGCGGCAAAACCTTCGAACTCGATATAAAAGACAGAACACTTGCCAAAGTTGTATCGATGTGCCAGGACCTGCCCGGTCAGCATCTATTTCAGTACCTTGACGAAGACGGCAAAAGGCAGCCTGCCGATTCATCTGAAGTTAACGAGTATCTAAACAGCATTGTGAAAAAAGACTTCACCGCAAAAGTATTCCGGACCTGGGGAGCAACCGTTCTAGCCGCGGAAAATTTCAGCAAAGTTACCCCTGAAGAAGATGACAAAAAGAATAAAAAAATAATCTCAGACATAATAAAAAAGACGGCAGAAGAATTAAATAACACTCCCGCCGTCTGCCGCGAATATTATATTCACCCTGATATCATCAGGGCCTGGGAAGACGGGTATCTTTCCAGGGCAATGAAAAGCCGCAGCTCCGCTAAGAACAAAAAAGAACTGGATAAAACAGAAGCGGCCGTCCTTAAAATTCTGAAACGGTATTCAGCTGAGTCGAAGGCGAAGTCACGCTCCACGACATAAACCCGACTGGTTTCAGGTTCTAAATAATCACGCGAATAGATTCCGAAATAAATTCGGAATGACAAACAACCCGGAAAGACACAACTAAGAGCTGGTAAAGTCGCCGCCGTTTATATGAATAATCTGGCTGGTTATATAAGATGCCTCCTCAGAAGCAAGAAATACATAAGCCGGTGCTACCTCACTAGGCTGACCCGCCCGGCCAAGCGGAGTATTAGAGCCAAACTCAGTAACATCATCAAAGGTTGAGGGAATCAGGGGCGTCCATATTGGTCCCGGAGCAACCCCATTCACCCTAATATTTTTAGATGACAGATTTTTCCCCAGAGATCTGGTAAACGAAGTTATCGCACCCTTAGTTGAAGAATAATCAATCAGGTGATCACTTCCCCGGTAGCTGGTTACGCTCGTTGTATTTATAATCGAATCGCCGTCGTTCATATGTTCCAATGCAGCTTTAGTAATATAGAACATAGCAAAAATGTTTGTCCTGAACGTTCTCTCCATAAGATCCAGATCAATTTCCTCCAGGCCGTTATGAGGATGCTGTTCACCCGCATTATTAACGAGAATATTTAACTTATTAAACTCAGTCATCACCTTCTGCACTGCCTCCCTGCAGAAATCAGCATCACCAACGTCACCCTTAATCATAAGGCACTTACGCCCTTCCTTTTCTATCATGTTCTTTAGTTGCTTCAGCGTCCCTATCCTCTTCAAGGTAAACAATCGCAACATCGGCGCCCTCCCTTGCAAAATGGACGGCTACAGATCTTCCTATACCTGAATCTCCCCCCGTGATTAATGCCGTTTTACCTTTAAGCTTTCCGCTGCCTTTATAACTTTCTCTTATTACTTCCGGCTGCGGGGTCATTTTATACTCTCTTCCCGGCTGCTTCTGCTGCTGCTGCGGGAATTCCTTTTTTTTCGTTTTCGTTTCAGGCATACAATTCCTTTCTTCTTTTTTTATTTCGGATTAAAAGTGGATTGTTTGTTCATATAACATCAAATCAAATCCCTTACTCTCATTCCAGGTGCAGAGCACCGGCACGTTTATAGAATCCATCGCGTACATTCCCCACCCTCATTCGCCGCATCGCTGGGGGTAGAGGCTGATGCATGTTCTACCAATATTCCGGTGCTATGCACCTAAACATCTTCCACTTCCTCTCTTGCCGCAGCACGGCAGCACGTTAATAGATCTCGGAACACCACAACAATCATGGAGTCATAAAAATGCAGCACAATAGTAATGATTTGGCAATCCACTGAAAATGATTCCAGGCATCATCTCGAATTGTTTATTGGAATTGTTAAAAATGTCACCGTAAGATGCACAGCCTGCGTTCTGAAGTTATAAGGATGAAATCAGTCACTGACATTTAAGCAGGAAATGATTCCTTAGAAATAAAAAGGAAATAAGATGAGTGACCAAGCAAAAAAGACGACAGACCATGATACAATTAAAAAATGGGTGGAAGAGAGGAACGGGAGTCCCGCCGCCGTTAAAGCCACCAGCTCCAAAGACGAAACCGGAATACTGCGGATAGATTTCCCGGGTTACTCAGGAGAACACAGTCTAAAGCACATCACCTGGGAAGAATTCTTTGATAAGTTCGAGAAAGAAAATCTTGCTTTCCTTTACCAGGATAATCTAAAGAGCGGAGAAGAAAGCCGTTTCGTAAAACTCGTTAACAGGAACAGCTGATCAGAGTTTAATGCTTATGAAAGCCTGAAGCATTCTGTATTTGTCCAGTAAACCTTCTTTTTTTGAGCCGTTCCGCTTACCAGCGCAACAAAGAGCATCGCATCAGGATTTTCGTTTAATAAGCGTATAATGCTTTTTGCGGGTTTAAGGTCAAGCTCATAAATTCCGTCTTCAGTACTTTCAGGAATAGCAGTATCTGTTAAAACCAGAGAATTATTTTGACTTCCGAAATAATAAAGCAATGATAACTTTGCCGGAAAGACCAGTTTATTCTCAGCGGGACAATTAAGAGTTAAATGAATGACCTCATTTTGTAAGCCAGCCGATTCAACCTTAAGGAACAACCCGTCGGGAGTTATTATGTTTCGTTCAGTTAATGATCCTGAATAAATTGATTTCCTATTATGCTTGATAACTTTCCGATAAGCATCTGTGCCTTCTATCTTTGCATTTGCCCATACTTCTTTCAGTGCAGGACTACTTATAAGCTTTTGCGACAGCTTAACTGAAGTTCTGAAACTGCTTCTTACCTTTTTAGCAGCAGGGCTTTTAGTGGGTTTATAATGTAAAGGCCGATCCGAAACAAAAGTTTTTCCGTTCATTTCCCGGAATACCTTCGTCCCCATCTTCCCTTTAACCTCCCCGATAACACTTCCCTGAACCAACGCCATACTAACCTCCTTTAAATTTTACATTCAAATATATCATTTTAGGGCAAGACGAGCAAGCCTTTTGCAACGTTTTCAGATCGTATTCAGAACGTATTCAGAACGTTTTCAGAACGCTTTCAGAACGCTTTCAGGTAGTTGATATGAGCCTGAAGCATGCCTGTTACAGTTTGGATGAATACCTTTATATTTACGTCAGACAAAATTGAAAACATCGGTAAACAGCCAAAATGATAAATATTCTAATAATTGATGACGAACCGGATTTAAGGAGTCTGCTTGCCAGGCTGCTATCTCTTGAGGGATATAAGGTTGACACTGCAGGAACGGGTGAAGAGGGGTTACGACTCTTAAAAAAAGAGGATTACCAGGTGGCTATAACAGACGTTAGACTCCCTGATATAAACGGACTTAACCTTATTTCTGAGATTAAAGGGATAAACCCGGCTATAGAAATAATCGTTCTGACTGCGTACGGAACCATCGAAGACGGGGTTACAGCTATCCGGGCAGGAGCATTTGATTACATTACAAAGGGAGATGAAGATAATAAAATTCTTCCCGTGGTGAAGAATGCCCTCAATAAATCTGCTCTCAGCAGACGTATTGAACACCTTGAGAAGCAAGTGGGACAAAAGTTCAGTTTTGATAATATTACCGGCAGCTCGCCGGCAATATTACAAACAATTGATATTTCCAGAAGAGTTGCCCTTACAGATACACCGGTACTGTTGACGGGGGAAACCGGCACAGGGAAAGAAATTTTTGCACAGGCGATTCATTATGCAGGCGAAAGGAAAAGACATGCTTTTGTTGCAATTAACTGCAGCGCGTTTGCTAAAGATCTTCTTGAGTCTGAAATGTTCGGATACATAGCAGGTGCATTCACAGGTGCGAGTAAGAACAAAAAAGGATTGTTTGAAGAAGCAGACAAGGGGACCTTATTCCTTGACGAAATCGGGGAACTTGATTTTTCACTTCAGGCCAAGTTCCTGAGGGCAATTGAAACAAATAGCTTTATAAAAGCAGGAGATACAAAAGAGACCAGAGTAGATGTGCGCATCATCGGAGCTACAAACCGGAACCTTGAGGAAGAGATTAGTAAGGGAAATTTCCGGGAGGATCTCTATTACAGAATTTCTGTAGTCAAAATAGATATTCCGCCGCTCCGTGAAAGAAAAGAAGATACGAGGGAGCTCATAGATTATTTTATTGCATTTTTTTCAAAGAAGCTGAACAAAAACATCAGGAAAATTTCTAACGATTTCGTTTCTGCTCTTACTAATTACTCATTTCCGGGGAATATCAGGGAATTAAAGAATATAATTGAACGCTCGGTTATCCTATCTGATGGTGAATTGACCCCCGAACTTCTGCCTAAAGATGTCACCAAATCGCAAAAGGAAGCTCTTCCTTCAGAAAAGCTGGATGAAGTAGAGAAGAATCATATACTTAAAATCCTTGCCGAAATGGGAGGAAACAAAACTAAAACAGCAGAAATACTTGGTATAGGATTAACAACCCTGTACAGGAAACTTCAGACCTACGGATTAGAGTAAGCCCGGGTCTTTTCAAGAAAAGGGGTTATCTCTTCAATAAAATCTTTTAAATAGTGCATCTCTCTGCTATCCCCCTTAATTTCATCGTTTAATTTTACTCCTATTATACAAATTACAATGCCTTTTTTATCAATAACCGGATAATATAATGCATCTGCATTTCCCACCAGATCTGTTGTGTTTCCTCCCGGTGTTTTAAGTCTGAAAGCAGCCTCTGCTGCCAGCATTTCCATTTCATCAGGATGAAAACTGCTTGAAGGATGAGGTATTCGTGATAACTTCATGTCTCCATCATTGAGAAAAACCACTGTTTCAAGCTGGAATATTTTTTCTATATTCTGAACAGCATTTATCAGCACTTCATTCATATCTGTAGAAACTGCTAGATCTTTAACAAGGTAGTATAATGATTTCCATCGCCGCTCAACCTTAAGCAGATCATACTTATATATATTTAATCTTGCCGCAAGAACCCCGTTAGTTAATGCAACAATAAGAAACATCAGCAGCATCATAACATCTTCAGGCTTCGCTATGTACATTGTGAAATGCGGAGGAATAAAGTAATAATCCCATCCAAGGGCGCTTATTACTGCCGACAATATTATAGGACCCCTGCTGAAGTTAAACAGCGGCAGCATAAATATTATAAGCAGCAGGATCATAGAAACTGTTTCATACCCTATAATGTCCTGGATGCTGTAAAGCAACGTAATAAAGAAAAATAATATTACTGTTGAGAAAAAATATTGCTTTCCTATGCTTAACTTTTTCATATCATTCACCTTTGCCTGTAAGTTATAACCAATATGCAAAACCTGTACCTATGCTAATATCCTTTGTATCAGGCAAATTTCTAAATCGACCCTTCCATTTTGAAAAGCTGCCCTTCCATAATGAAAAGATGTTTCATTAAGAAATTTAAGATGCTCAATGAATTCCCGTTTTTTTGACTGGTTTTGATGTGGTATGCTCCTTGAATACAGAACATGGAATAAAAGATACAGAATGCCTGTTTAAATACGGTGTGTAATTAACAGGCTCAAAACGGAAATTAAAATGACACTTGCAAAGTGGCTTTATAAGAATATTTCTCCCTTGCGGACCCTGTTATTAGGTTTTATTATCATAACAATGATCGGCACAGGACTGCTGATGCTTCCGGAGGCAAGTATGAACGGAACCTCCCAGCCTTTTGTAGACGCACTGTTTACGGCAGTTTCCGGAGTCTCCACAACCGGGTTAATAGTTGTTGATACAGGCAGCTATTACACATTATTCGGACAATGGGTTATACTTACTCTCATACAGATAGGCGGATTGGGATATATGGTATTCATCGTTATGATATTCCTCACCCGCAAGAAAGATATATCGCTGCAGGGAAGAAAAATACTGCGAGAATCACTTAGCCGGCCATTGCGTATAGATATGAACCGCTTCACCAGTGTAGTTTTTGCTTTCACTGTTATAATAGAATTATTGGGAACCGCGGGTATGTACATTTACTGGTCGCATTTCTTTCCACCAGCCCGTGCACTTTACGTTAGTTTTTTCCATTCAGTATCCGGCTTCTGTACGGCAGGGTTCGGACTTTTCAGCGATAGTATAACGAAATACGGCCACAGTCTATATCCTAAACGTAATAATTGACATTGTCTGTATAGCCGGGGCGGCAGGTTTTTTTGTCCTTTATGATATATACAAATACTATTTAAAGAAGTATAAAAAAGTTAGTCCTGCAGGTTTATCTCTTCATAGCAAAATAGTGTTAACTGCAACAGCGTTACTCATTATAAGCGGTACCATACTGGTGTTTTTCTTTGAAGGATCGAAATTTTCGACGTCTTTTGGGAACAAAACTCTCGATGCAGACATTCCAGGTAATTTCGGCCTCAACAACCACGGGCTTTAATACAATTGACGTTGGAGCATTAAGCGGGCTCAAGTCTCTTAATAATAATCATCCTGATGTTCATCGGGGCTTCCCCGGGCAGCACCGGAGGCGGAATAAAGACAACTTCCTTTTCAGTACTTGTTAAAAATTTTTATAGCGTACTGCGCGGCGCAAAAGATACTGTACTTTTCAGAAGGAAGATAAGTAATGATGTTATTACGAATGTAACAGTACTTAGTGGGATCAGTTTAATCTGGATAACCTTAGTAGTTCTCGTACTTAACTATACAGAAAACGCGCGTTCATCAGGATTTTGTTTGAAACGGTTTCAGCATTCGGTACTGTAGGGCTTTCAACCGGAATTACCTCTTCCCTATCTCTGAGCGGTAAGCTGCTTATAACACTTACAATGTTCCTCGGCAGAGTGGGTCCTCTTGCGCTGGGATTCTCATTGCTTAAAGGAAAAGGAAACAACGGGTACAAGTATCCCGAAGAAGAAATATTAATTGGTTAAAAAAGAAGGATGATGTGAAACAATTTGTAGTAATAGGACTCGGCAACTTCGGCTTCAATGTTGCCAAAGCACTTGCTAAAAAAAACAACCAGGTGCTTGCAATAGACATCGACAATGACAGGATCGACGAGATAAAGGACTACGTATCCGATGCAATTATTGCTGATGCAAAAAACATAAGAGTACTTAATGAATTTGTCACCAGCTCAGTAGATGCAGTAATAATCAGCATCGGTGAAAATATGGAGGCAAGCATCCTCGCGACTCATTACCTGAAAGAGCGGAAAATCAAACAGATAATCGTAAAAGCAATTAACGAGAATCACGCAAAAATCCTTGAGCTTATGGGAGCGGATGAAGTAATACTTCCGGAAAAAGATATAGCATTTACGCTGGCCAGGAGACTATCATCTGACAACCTGCTTGAGCATATACCACTTACCTCCGAATTCAGCATCGTAGAGATCTCGGCTCCTGAAGATTTTATCGGCAAAACGTTAAAGCAGCTCAAACTCCGGTCGCGGTTTAACCTGCTTGTAATAGCAGTTAAAGATGTATTGCAGGAGAGATTCTTTTTAATGCCCGAAGCAGAATTCAAGCTGATGCCTGACTGTCTCCTTGTAATAATGGGCCGTCAGGAAGATATAGAAAAATTTAAAGTATAGGTGAATGATGGCCGAACTATTTTCAGACACCAGGATAAATTTTCTTAAAGAAAGCCTTACCCGCTTTTTTGATATTGATGAAACCTTTGTGGATATTTCCAGAGTCAGGATCCGATGAGCGAGGACAAGAATAGTTTACCGATGTGAAATTAAACTGAAGACATCTGAAAATAACCTGAGGAGATTTCATCTGAGCGTTTACACTTTTTATATATACTCCGGAAGGCAGAGGCGGGTTCAATTACGAAAATAATTATTACTCGTTTGATGAGACCATCCATTCCTGGATAAGCTGAATATCCAGATTAAAGAACTTGATTGAAATTAACTGACTGGCGTATGAATACAATAAGAGGTAAAATCCTTTCAGGAATAATTTTTCTTCTATTGATAATCATAGCCCTGAGCACGGCAGCAATAATTTTTATAAATCAGCTTGCCAAAAATTCCAGAGGCACCATAACCGATAATTACCGCACAATAAATTATACCACAGGGATGCTTGTCTCGCTTGATGAAATGCACAATTCGGCTATTAAAATCATTACAAATACCTCTCAGGAAACACTTCCCCTAATTCAATCAGAATTCCTAACAGCCAGGAACGATTTCGAATCAGAGCTCAGGGACGAATCCTCAAATATAACCGAGCCGGGAGAGCAAGACCTGGTTGATAGTTTAGAATCGACTTATAACACATTTCTAAACCACGCAGTATCTAGCAGCGCTGTAAACCCCGCTGCCCTGCTCAAAATGGAAAACTCATATGGCCGTACGAAAAATATAATCAGAGAAATCTATTCTCTTAATATGACTTCTATCCTCAGGAAAAATTCAAAAGTTGAAGATAACGCCCGCAAAATTATAATCTATGCTGTTATAGCGGGCGGAATTAGTGTTTTAATTACACTCTTTTTTGTGCTTACTTTTCCCTCACGTATCGTTAAGCCTCTTGAGGATCGGGATGAAGCAAGAACCAAGCTAATATCGAATGTGTCCCATGAAATGAAAACCCCGGTTTCTTCAATAAACCTATCCATAAAACTGCTGGAAGATATGCGTGTAGGGCAACTGAACAAAGAGCAAAAAGAGCTGCTTCAGACGATTAAAGACCAGAGCAACAGGTTAAGCAAAGTAATAAATGAGATACTGAACTATGCGCAGATAGAATCAGGTAACGTAAAGATGAATATCTCTCCGGCGAAACCCGAAGATATTATTGATTACACGGTCACTGCTTTAATGATGCTTCTGTCCGAAAAAGATATTCAGCTTGAAACAAAGGTAGATGACAATTTACCATTGTTGAATATTGACGTTGAGAAGACAGTCTGGGTCCTGGTCAACCTGTTGAACAATGCCATCCGGTACTCTGATCACGGGAGCAGGATAATTTTATCAGCTGCCAGGAAGGATGCAAATATCTGTTTCTCTGTGAAAGATTATGGACCCGGCATTTCCCCGGAAGATCAAAAAAAGCTCTTCAGCAGGTTCAGCCAGGTAGGACAAAGAACAGAGCGCGGCTGGGGGCTGGGGCTAGCCATCTCAAAAGAGTTCGTCCAGGCCCAGGGAGGCTCAATAGCTGTAAAAAGCAATCTCCACGAAGGCAGCGAATTCAGCTTTTACCTCCCCATCTGATGGTGCATCGCACCGTACTTGGTTTAGGTGCAGCGCACCGGTATGTCAGTAGCTACCGATATCAGTTCCCCTAAGGTGCAGAGCACCGAAACGTTAATAGATTACCGGTATACAACCCAGCTCCACCGCATCGCACCTTTCCCCTCAGGTGCAGTGTACTTCTTGCTTTATGTGCATCGCCCCGATATGTTAATAGCCTCCGTAGATCTCCCATATCCATATTTTCTCTTAGGTGCATCCACCGGTATGTTAATAGCTCTCACGGATATTCACACACCCCTCCACTTCCGACTACAATGTGCGGGATACACGTGCACGCTGATGAGTGATATTTTACATTTTTTTTCGTCTTCCTCCTGGTTATAATCAATTCAATTAAAAAAAAATTATGGAGGACTAGATGAATGTTCTATCGGCAACAACGATGATAGGGGATGACGTAACTAATTCAGCTGGTGAGGATCTCGGTAAGATAGAGGAGATTATGCTTGATGTAGAAAAAGGAAGAATTGCATACGCAGTTGTTTCTTTTGGTAGTTTCTTAGGAATAGGTGGAAAATATTTTGCTGTACCATGGGAGAAGTTACAGCTGGATACAGTGAATGAACAATTTTTGCTGAACGTGTCTAAGGGAACCCTGGAAAATGCACCGGGTTTTGATAAAGACAATTGGCCTAAAACGCCGGATTATAATTATATGACAGATATTTATAATCATTATAATGCAAAAATATATTGGTAGATAAAAGTTAGGTGGTACAATGCGCCAATACCCCTGCATTTCTTGCAGGGGTATTGTTATTTTCTTTTAGGTGCATCGCACCGATATGTTAATGGCCATCACGGATATCCCCCGCCCCTCCCCTTCCGACGAGAATGACTTCTGGACATACACCTCTGCTGTCCGATTAAATACGACCTCTGAATATGAGAAGGTGAATTTAAGATTTAGACTGGGATGGAATATTCACTATAATTCATTTCTTTATTGAGTACCAATAAGATAAACTGGTGAGCGGGTGGATTTTATATATCGAGATGTTCTATTGACGTTTCGGTGCTCTGCACCTAAGGCAAAAACAATCAATTACATTCCGGTGCGATACACATAAGGCAAATATAATCAATTACATTGCGGTGCGATGCAAATAAGGTGAAAATAATCTATTAACTTCGGTGCGATGCACATAAGGCAAAAATAATCCTTAATGTTTGGGTGCGATGCACCTGGAATTTGTCGTATTCGGCCACTGATTTTGTCGCATTCATACCGCTAATTTCTGCTCTTTGTTAGTGATATTTAGACAATAGAGAATCAATAAATTAACGAAAGGATGAATAAAGTTATGGCACTAATAAATCCACATATTAACTTTAACGGAAATGCCGAAGAGGCATTCAATTTTTATAAATCGGTTTTTGGCGGAGAGTTTACAAAGATTATCCGCTTTAAAGATGTTTCCGGTTCTGAATTTCCGGGCTCAGAAGATGATGCGGAAAAGATAATGCACATTGCTTTGTCATTTGGCAAGAACTTTTTAATGGCTAATGACGTACCTGCAAGTATGGGGGTTGTAGATGAAAATGAAAACAGGTCGAAGATATTTGTTAGAGCAGAAAGTCGTGAAGAAGCCGACAGATTATTTAATGGACTTTCAGCAGGCGGAAGTGTTGAAGTTCCTATCAGCGACAGTCCCTGGGGTACATATTTTGGAATGTTTAGAGACAAGTATGGTATTGAGTGGATGATAGATTTTGAGTGAATTAATAAATTAACCGGAATAAGGAATGTAATGCCGGGGTGCGGGAATATAGTGAGGGGCGGGTTTTGTATCGATGGTCTGCTGACATTTCGGTGCTCTGCACCGAGGAATGGTGAGGGAACGGGTTTTATACCGATGTTCTATTAACGTTTCGGTGCTCTGCACCTAAGGCAAAAATAATCTTGACGTTTCGGTGCGATGCACCTAAGGCAATCTGTTATATTTTGAAATTGACACCAAGGTTGTAAGCCGTATAGGTGGCATGATTGCTTAAAAACTTATAGTAGCTTGAATTGAGGCTGCTGTTTACCTTGAATGTAAAAACAAGGTTCATGTCATCGGCAATCTGATGGAACAGACCAAACCCCAAACCTATGCCCCATAGATTTTCATTTATCTTCTGCCCGGTACTTAAGTCCGGTTTATATGTCGTTACAACGCCGGTTTCAGAATCCACTATTTTATCAATTTTATATCTGTTGTAGCTTAAATGACTGAAGCCGCCTTCAACAGTTGCGAAAGCGGTGAAGATTTTGTTGTTGTGAAGGTTAATGCTGCCGCCGACATAAACCGGTACCAGGCTATGCTCATCGGCTGAATATGTTTCAAAATGATTGGTATTTTGAAGGCTGGTATAATCCTCCAGGTAACGAACTTTGAATTTATCCCAGTAGGAATATCCTGAATATACATAGAAATGGACTGCATCGTTTAAGGAATAGTTATACTGGACGGATAAGGTGAATCCGTTTGAGGAGGATCTGGGTAGAATTATTCCGCCATTTACCTGTAATGAATTGTAATCCTGCGCTGAAATTGTACCCAAAGCGGCGATTAAGACAATGCTGAAGAACAGAATGATCTTTTTCATTGTAAAGCCTTTTTTATTTTCCCTGCCCAATAATCGGATAATAAGATTATTTTGTCAATAGGTTTATTCGCCCCCCTTTAACTTGCTGTATTAACCGGATTCAGAAATATATCCCGCTCTGTGCAGCATTATCTTCAATCCTCTATAGCGGCAGCATTATATTCATAGCCGCATAGCGGCGTTATATCAGTAGAGCCTGTCCCGTTACAAAGAACCTAAGAAGATTCTCGGCGAGGAATAGACTGCTGCGGGTGCGGGAATGTGGTGAGGGGATGTGTTTATATTGCGATGTTCTAATCGGGTAGGAGGCGGCAATGCCGCCGTCCCCCCACACCACCCGGCATACTCACGTACCAGGGCGGTTTCCAATAACCTTTTTACTCCTCATCTATTTAGTTAAGGGCTCCAGACCAATCTGAACAAACCATTTTATACCCATCGTCTGTCCTACTGCAACTTTCTTCGACATATTCCACCATCCCTGTGAATACATAGCTACGTTCCAGCTCTTTGTTTCTGGACATCCCAGACTTTGCAGGAACTTTACTATTGTATATTTCCTTCCACATTGCTTTAGTCTATAGCATCTTAGTTTTCTGCGTATCCAGCCATCCATATGCTTTAGATTATTCAGCCAACAGTTTGCCAGTCTGAAGTAATTTCTCCATCCTGTTATTGCCTGATTCAGTTCCCTGATAACCTGTTCGAACCTTACCCCTCTGTTTCTCTTTGTTATCATTCTTACCTTGTCCTTCAGGCGGTCTATGCTTTTATCTGCAACCCTTATTCCGCCGCCGGACATTATGGTATATCCGAGGAACTTTACGTCTGAGCAGTGTCTTACTCCACTTTTCGAACGATTCACCTTTAACTTAAGCTTCTTCTCAATAAACCTGATTATAGTCTCCATCACCCGCTGTCCCGCCTTCCTGCTTCTGACGTATATATTACAGTCATCGGCATACCGGCAGAAGCTGTGTCCTCTTCTTTCCAGTTCTCTGTCTAACTCATCCAGAACTATGTTCGATAACAGTGGTGAGAGCGGCCCACCCTGCGGTGTTCCTGCTGTTCTCTGCTCACTTAGTCCGTCTGCCATCATTCCGGCTTTCAGGAATGCCCTGATTAAGTGAAGTAGTCTTTTATCTCCTACTCTTTTGCTTAACCTTTGCATTAACCGGTCGTGGTTTATCTTATCGAAGAACTTCTCCAAGTCTAAATCCACTACCCATTCTTTGCCTTCTTTGATGTACCTGACTGCCTGCTCTATTGCCTGATGTGCACTGCGCCCCGGACGGAACCCGAAACTGCTTTGACTGAAGTATGGCTCATAGTGCTTGTTCAGCTCCTGATGGATTGCCTGCTGAACAAGCCGGTCTTTGACTGTTGGTATTCCCAGCATTCGTACTCCTCCTGCCGGTTTGGGTATCTCCACCTTCAGTACTTCGCTTACCTCATAGCTTTCATTCAGTAACGACTCCTGAAGCTCTTTGATCTTTCTCCCATACCACTGTTTCAGACCTTCTATATCCATTCCGTCAACGCCGCTGCTTCCGCCGTTGCTCACTACCTGCTGATACGCTCTGTTCAGATTTACATACTCTGCTACCCTTTCCATTATTTTTGATGTTAAGGTTCGCTCCCTCTCCAATAGCGATAACAGTTCATCTCCTGATCCTTCTCCCTGGTCGATTCCATCGTCTGGTGAGCCGGACAGGTTTCTGCCGAACATTTCCATTTGTTCTTTGTTTGTCTGATGCTTTCTGTTTTTACGCACTTTCGAGACTTACCTTATTGTTATTGAATTCAGACCTTCATCCCTTCTGCTCCGGGATTACTATGTCCTCTGCTGACTTCTCCACGCCCTTGATCACCAGTTTCCTGATGACTTATCTCTTTTTCTGCCGGTTTCTTTCAACCCTTGGCCTTGAGAGAACGTGGAGATCTCCCGGGGTAAGTAGTATATCTTTCCGTTTGCCGCGCCGGATTTACTCCTCTTTCCTTCGAATGACTATCGGGCTTCCTGATTCAAAGGTCAGTTACCCGGAAAGACAAGCCTTTTATCCGATTTCTGTTCGTCGCAGCAAACTTTTGCTTTGAGCTTCCTTCAGACTCTACCTCGCGGTAGACGCCCTTGCTTTCGCTATGAGATTCCGGTCATTACGGCTCTCTTAGGACTTGTGTTATTACACTCACCTTTTAGTTATACTACATGCCCGGCACACTTAACGTTTCGGTGCTCTGCACCTAAGGCAAAACGTGAGATGCGGAGGGGGTGGGTTTATATCGTGAAGTTCTATTGACGTTTCGGTGCTCTGCACCTAAGGCAAAACGTGAGATGCGGAGGGGGTGGGTTTATATCGTGAAGTTCTATTGACGTTTCGGGGCGATGCACCTAAGGAGAAAGGTGCGATGCGACGAGGTATGTTGGCAGGGGTGCGGGAACGTGGTGAGGGGGCGGGTTTGATATCGATGGTCTGCTGAAATTTCGGTGCTCTGCACCGAGGAATGGTGAGGGGACGGGTTTTATACCGATGTTCTATTAACGTTTCGGTACTATGCACCTAGGGCAAAACGTGAGATACGGTGGGGGTTGTATACCGCGAAGGTCTATTGACGTTTCGGTGCGATGCACCTAAAGCAAAAACGTTTCGGGGCGATGACCTAAGGCAAAAAGGTGCGATGCACCTAAGGCGATTTTTCGTTATTTTAAAATGATCATTTTCCTTGTTTCAATGAACGAGCCGGCCTGAATTCTGTAGAAATATACGCCGCTAGAAAGACTGCTTCCTTCAAATATTGCAGTGTAATAACCAGGCTGCTTAATCTCATTTACCAATGTATTAACTTCTTCACCAAGCAGATTATATATCTTTAGCGAAACGAGTCCTGCTTCAGGTATTGAATACCTGATTGCAGTTGAGGGGTTAAACGGATTAGGATAGTTTTGCTCAATGCCGTACTCATGAGGTAAATTATCCTCAGTTTCACCTAACGAAACAGGGCCAATACTAAACACACCGGCTGCAGTCTCACTGCCGGCATAAGCAGCATCAACGGCCCGAAGGTTCCATTGATACTCACCATTTTCGAGTCCTGTTAACGACCACTCCGTCACAGCACTAATATTTCCAGGTTCAGGGAGACGAGCAAGAAAAGTATTGCTACTTCCATTCATAGGTGTATGGGTCCCAACCCTTACAACTACGAGATCGTAAGTAATAGCAGGTCCAGCCGTATGATCGTCAGTTGAAGGAGTCCATGAAAATAATACGCTATTTTCGGATTGTATTTCTGCAGACAGACCTGTCGGTATTGTGGGGGCTTCATTCTGAGCAAGGACATCATTACGATACACGTGCATCTGTGCTTCTACAAGACCATTACCGCCGGGTACGAAGTACTGCCCCGCAATAAAATAATCAAGATCGCCTTCACCGTCCAAATCAAACCAGGAGAAGGTACCGCCGCGGTCGCCCGAGGCCCGGGGTGCAGGCAGAGTATTAGCCGTGTCAGCAGTGAAGATTCCGCCCGAGTTTGTATAAATCCTGGCTCTTCCTTCAATCTCTGATCCGGAGTTGTAATTACCGGCAAGAAGAATATCCATATCACCATCAGAATCATAATCAGCCCAGGTTGCTGCGGTAAGATCAAACCAGCCCTCGCAGGGAATACAATCAATAACATCCACCCGGGTATAATTTTCAGAATCATTTCTGTAAATCCGAAGTGCCATCGAGGTGTAGGTACTGTCAATTTCCCTGATATTTCCAACTACCAGTATATCAAGATCACCATCACCGTCGTAGTCGCCCCATTGAGCTTCACCACTTGCTATGCTAAGATCTCCGAGTATGTTTTCCGCGGTAAACGATCCGTTCCCGTCATTCCTATACCTGCGTATAAATCCCTCTTCAGTGAATGGTGCAACATTTATAAGGAGAAGATCCAGGTCCTGATCACCGTCGAAGTCCCCCCATGAACTTTGCGCATGCCTTGTTGGGGCGAAAGCTGAATCGGCCTCAGAAAAGATCCATCCGCCGGATCCGTTAGGTCCATCATTTCTCATTAATGCGGTTCGATAAGAAAATGTATTATCATCAAAGACTGAGGGTATAAGTAAATCAAGGTCACCGTCGTTATCATAATCAGCCCAGGTGATTGAGCGAAGATCGAAATACGCCTGAGCGTTATCTTCCCAGTATTCAGGAAGCTGCGTGTCGCTCAATAAAAGTGTACCGGCATCATTCCGGTAGATCACTGTTGCTCCGTCTGTTCCAACCGCAAGATCGAGATCAGCATCGCCGTCTACATCGCCCCATGCCAGATCCGAAGCGCCCGAAGTAAGGGAACCAAGGGGTATATCAAAATATGAAAAGTGCCATTGAGATGAATCGGCAGGACCGTCATTACGAAGGAGGAGAAGTTTATCTTCCGCACTCTCATTATAAACTACGTAATAACCAAGGACGGCTACATCAAGATCACCGTCGGCATCATAGTCTGCCGGTGCTGTGGTTATCACCCAGAAATCTTCATTTTGTGGTGTAATAAAAACTGAATCGTGAGGTGTTACCTCAGTAAAATCTCCGAATGTACCACCCGGATTCGGCTGCACGGTGATAAAATGGACGGTTGAACTGCTGGCCCCATCATTATCCGTCACCGTAAGCTGTACTATGTATGTATCTGCATTTTGATAGGTGTGGGACGGATTTTGCAGTGATGAAATTGTGCCATCACCAAAATTCCACGACCAGGATATAATAGTACCATCAAGATCAGTACTGGTATCGGTACAGTTTACGGTGAGACCGTCTACATCATAAGTAAAAGATGCTGTTGGAGGTTGATTTAATGGAGGAGGCGGGGGTCCGGAAAAGTGTTCAATATAACCCTGAAATCCTACGGTCCACGCATCACCCAAAGAGTTTGCAGCAATAGCAGTAAAATTTCCAAAGCCGGATGAGCCGATATCCAGAGCAGCCCAACCCTGTCCGCCATTGGCGGTGTAGTAAGCCGTGTTAGAATTTGTGCAGACCCAAAGTTCGTCGGGGCCAACAAGATAAATATCAGTCAGCTGATCGTCACCGTTCGGGGTGGGTAAGATCTGCCAGGTAACGCCGCCGTCAGAGCTCCTGTAAGCTTTGCCCTCCCAGCCTACAGCATAACCGATGTTCTCATCATAAAAATCCATGTCCAGGATCTGCGATGGAAAGTCCGGAAGCGATCCCTGGATCCATGTATTACCGTTGTCAGAACTTCTGTAAAATATCCCTGTAACATTATTTGCCCAGATGTTCGCTCCTTCCGCGTCGACAGATACATAAGCACCTCCGAAATCATTTACCGGTATCCAGGAATTACCTCCGTCGGTTGTATGGTATAAACTTGTTCCTCCCTGGCCAATTACCCAGCCGTCCTGCATTGTGCTGAAGTGAAGATCTTCAGCCGGAGAAAGACCCGGAGGTACGGTGCCGGCCGCTGTCCAGTCAGCACCTCCATCTGTACTTATGAAAACCTGACCTAATTCATCAAGCATAACTGATTCGTTCGCGCTCAGTGTTTGAACAGCATTGATCTTGTATTGAGTTACCCGGGGCTGCAGGATCCACTGTGATGTACCCCCAATATTTGTTAAAATAGTTCCATTATCTCCGACTGCGATTAAATTACCGTTAGCAAATCGATCGATATCATTCAGCGATTCGCCTGTACCGCTTGAAATTTGTGACCAGGAAGTACCGCCATCTGTTGTTTTAATTACGAAACCGGTACCATAACCAAAATAACCGGTCAGTGCAGTTGGGAAGACTGGTGCCGCACTACTAAGAAAGCCCGGCCGCTGCCCCGGGGAGATAAATGACTGCGTCCAGTCCAGCCCCGCGTTGGCGGAATGGAACATATTTCCTTCGAAATCGGCCGCGATCACGGACTGCTGATCAGCAACTGATATGGCGAAGATGCCCGCATTTATCACTGCACCCAGATCTGACCATCATTGTCCGCCATCAGTGGAACGGAAAACTCTGTCATCTAAATTTGGAAAATTTCCTGATTGACCCCAGGCAAGGATAACATCGGTTGATACTGACGTAAGACGGTTCATGCCTTCTGCATTAGCAACTGTTGACCAGGATTCACCACCGTCACCAGAGCGTACGAATATACTGTCAACAATGCCTACTGCTACTGATGGTGAGAGGAACACAACGGTTTCCGCCGTACCGGTAAGTACAGAAAAGAACGTGGTGCCGCCATCCATCGTTTTATAAATTCCGTTGTTTGAAGCACCGAGGCCTGTCTGCGCATCAATAAAATCAAATTGCCTGATATCATTCGGCGAAGGATTCCATGAAAGTCCCCCATCACGGCTGATATATTGACCAAAGTTGCCTGCTGCCAGTCCGAAGTTTGGCGAATAAAATTTCATAAAGTAAGTTGAGCCAAGGAATGGAAGCTGGATCCAGGTTATCCCGCCGTCACTCGTTCGATAATTATCATTTCCGTATGCCCAGCCGTACTGCCCGTCAAGGAAAAAGAGTCCATAGAACGGATCACTTAAACTAAACGGAATATTCCTTTGAATCCAGTTAACTCCACCGTCGGGAGATTCGAAAAGTGAACCTCCGTTATCAAACGAGTTATCATCAGTAGCTATAAAAACTTTTTGAGCCGAGGGTGAGCCAATACCCCGGATATCGAGCTGAGTAGGGATAGGACTCCGGGTGTTCCATTGAGCGGGCGCGGCAGATGTCAGCAGAATTATCATATAAGTGAATAACCGCCATCTTTTTAGCGAAGTGAGGTATTCCTGTTTAAAACTTTCCCTGGTTTTTGGTATTAGATACATAATTTCCTCTGATCTTTCTTATTCTCACCTTTGTTTAGAGCGGGCAGTGATTAAACTGACTTAAGGATCCTAGTGATTTAAGTCATTACAAAGGGACAAATAGCCATAGAAATTTTATTCTCCGGGCTCACCTTAAGGCAGTAGGAAGCATCATCATTGTTTTTATTTTAGTTATCTTTAAGATATGGTGTAGAGGGTGGGTTGTATACCAATGTTATATTGACGTTTCGGTGCAATGCACCTGAGGCCAGAAGTGAATCTGCGAATTTAACGGGCGATGCGGCGAGGAATGTAATGCCGGGGTGCGGGAATATGGTGAGGGAACAGGTTTTCTACCGCAATTTATATTGGCGTCACGGTGCTCTGCACCTAAGGCAAAAAAGTTGCATGCGATGCACATAAGGCAAAAAGGTGCTCTGCACCTTGAATTTGTCGTATTCAGCCACTGATTTTGTCGCAATCATACCGCTAATTTCTGCTTTTTGTTTGTAATATTTAAACAATCGAGAATCAATAAATTAGCAGGAGGTTGAATAAAGTTATGGCACTAATAAATCCACATATTAACTTTAACGGAAATGCCGAAGAAGCATTCAATTTTTATAAATCGGTTTTGGGCGGACAGTTTACAAAGATTATCCGCTTTAAAGATGTTTCCGGTTCTGAATTTCCGTCTCAGATAATGATGCTGAAAAGATAATGCACATTGCTTTGTCATTTGGCAAGAACTTTTTAATGGCCAATGACGTATTGCAAGTTTGGGAGTTGTAAATGAAAATGAAAACCGGTCGAAGATATTTGTCAGCGCAGAAAGTCGTGAAGAAGCTGACAGATTATTTAGTGGACTTTCAGCAGGTGGGAATATCGAAGTGCCTATCAACGACAGTCCCTGGGGTACATACTTTGCAATGTTTAGAGACAAATATGGCATTGAGTGGATGATAGAATTTGGTAATGACAAGCTTTCTTAAATTCTTGCAGGCTTAATTGAGAGTCTCGGTTGAATATGGTCTGTTTGCGCGTTTGATTCTCAGAAACTGCAAATTTAGATAATAATGCGATTAGATTTTATTTGACGTTGGAATGGTGAATGTAAATTTGCTCCCCCTTTTCCTATTTCGCTCTCAACCCAAATTTTACCGTTCTGAGCCTCCCATAAATTCTTTGGATATTGCAAGTCCAAGACCCCATCCCTGTGTGGTTTTATTACCGACTTGAGTAAATTTTTGAAATAATTTTTCACGATCCTCTTTTGATATTCCCGGTCCGTTATCTTTTATTGAATATTCAACATAATCATTAAGTTTTCTAACATCTAACTTTATTTCATCTCCTTTTTTTGAATACCTGATTGCATTATTTAAAATGTTAATAAATACGAATACAAGTTTTTCAACATCAGCCAATATTTAGGGTAATCCTTCTTCAATATTAGTGTTTAGATCAATATTATTTTCTGATAGCTGCATCGCTAATGCTGTTATGCCTATGTCTAAAATTACATCGGGCTTTATTACGGTAAATTTCAATTTTATGTTGCCAGTTTCTATTTGTGAATATTCGAGCAATTCCTTTATTACGCTTGATAATCTGCCGCTTTGCTGTTTTTTAGTGAATTTATAACATCCTTCTGTTCGGGATTAAGTTCTCCGAGACGTTTATCATCCAAAAGTCTTAGGCTTAACTTTATGGATGATAAGGGTGTTTTTAATTCGTGTGAAGCTGTAGCGAGTAAGTTAGTTTTCGCTTTATCCCGCTCTTGATATTTGGTGATGTTTTTCAAAAGTATAAGATTACCTATAAATGTTTCTTTCTTTTCCGCTTCAGAATAGGTAATGATTTCTTCTGATGTTATGTTGTAAAATATCTCTTTACCGCCGCTGGCAATTCTAATGGGTTTTAATTCCGTATTACCCTGAGTGGTTTTCACTTTAAGAGAATTGTATATAGTTCTTTATCAAATCGTTTTGCCCGGCAACCTCGGTAATATATTTATATAATATTTCTTCCTCTTTTAATCCGGTAATATTGGTTACAGTATCATTTATTAAGACAATTTTCCGGCTCTCATCAATGAATAGTATTCCCGTCTTCAATATTTTGGACTACTGCTTCCAGTCGTTTTTGTTCAAATATTAGTTGGTCAATCTGCTTGGCTTCATAATTTTTTAACCTGGAAGCCATTATATTAAAAGCGATTGCAAGTTCACCCAGTTCGTCCTTTGAATTTAATTCCAGTTTTTGTTCATAATCTCTTTCACTAATCGATTTAATTTTTGCAGTAAGTTCTTTTATCGGTTTAACTATTTTTGACGGGAATGTAAAGATAAATACCAATGTAATTATGATACTTAATGCAGTAATGCCGAGCGTATAGATTATTACTTCATCGGCGATTGTTTGCAATTTATTTGATTTGTTTTTAATTGCGGACATATTCAAGTGATAAATGGCGATAATAGTATTTCTGAGAGAAAAATATTCTTCACCGGCTTGTGGTATAACTTTTCCCTCCTGATCCTTGTTTTTTAAGTGATTCAAATACTTTTCATAATAAGAGTGAAGTTTATTAACAAGTTTTTTCTTTAGCCTTTCTCGGTTATAATATTTGATTCCAGGCTAAGGTTTTTTTCAAAAACATTTCTGGAACTGATATAGTTACTGCTGTTTAATTTCGTAAGAGAATATTTATTCATATCCTCCAACGATTTCAGCATATTCATTGTATACTCTACCGAAGAATAATTTTCTACAATGGTGCCTTTCGACTGCTGTGCAAGCCGGTTTATAAAAATTATTCCGAGTACACTATCAAGCAGTAAAACGGAAAAAAGAAATATTCCGCCGGCGCTTATTTTACTTTTTATTGGTTTCAATTGACGTCACTAATAAAATGTCCATATTTTCATCTGAAGTTAAAGAAGCTAATTCCCTGAAAAAATTTCTAGGCTTTAATCTGTAAAATATTGAAAAAACAGGTTTGCCGATTACGATTAAGGAGGCTTCTTTTTCCTTTGCGAATTCGACTATTGATTTGGCTTTTTCATTGCTGTTTATTTCTTTAACCTCGGCGCCCAGCTCCGCAGCGAGTTTAAAATTATTCAGCAAGTACCTTTGAATCTTCGGGTCTATCTTTTCCATATTTTCTTTTTCTGTCTGGATATAAACCACATACCATTTGGAATTGTATATTGAAGCAAGCCTTGATGATCTTCTAATAAGTCTTTTACCGGATTCATAATTTGTACTTAATGCAGTAACAATAGTATGGATCTTATCGCGTGAGGGTCGGGGTATTTCCTTTATGATTTTTCTTTCCACCTGCCTTGATACTTCTTTTAATGCAAGATCCCTTAGCTGTAAAAGTTTATCTTCCTGGAAAAAATTCTGCAGTGCGACTGATACTTTTTTCAAGTCGTATATTTTTCCTTCTTTAAGCCGGTCTAACAGCTCATCAATAGTTAAATCAACATTAACCACTTCGTCAGCGGAATGAATTATATTATCCGGTACCCTTTCTGTAATTACTATTCCAGTGATCTTTTCAACTTGTTCGTTTATGCTTTCAATATGCTGGATATTAATCGTAGTGATTACATTTATTCCTGCCTGGAGTAACTCCTTTACGTCCTGCCAGCGTTTTTCATTTTTAGAACCTGGTATATTTGTATGCGCAAGTTCATCTACCAAAACAATTTCCGGTTTTTGAAGAAGGATTGAATCTACATCCATTTCTTCAAGCATTTTCCCTTTGTAGAATATTTCTTTTCTTTTTAGCGCGGGGATTCCTTCAAGCAGCTTTTCTGTTTCTTTTCTTCCATGAGTTTCTATGTAACCGATTACAACATCAATATTATTATTTAAAATTTCTTTGGCTTCAAGAAGCATTCTGTAAGTTTTTCCAACGCCTGCCGCCATACCCAGATATACTTTTAGCTTACCCTGTTTGGAAGTACGGATAAGATTAAGAAATCTTTCTGCCGATATGGATATTTGAGGTTCCATGATTTACAATTACAAAATTACATAATATCAAATTGCTATAATTTAAATGAACTGTCCAATATTTGTTTTAAGCAATTAAAAAATTGTCTTCCTACGCGTAATATTAATTGTTATATTAATAATGAAATAACTGATATTTTATAATGATAAGCCAACTAAAATTTTATTTTGTTCGGCATATGGATTTAATATATATGCTACATGAACCGGTAAGCTGAACTTTTCGGTTATCACAACTTTTTTTGTTGCGGTTACACCGAGATTTATAAAGCCGGCTTTTGTTGTAGCATACCATCCGCTTGCGTCAGGCGTGCAACCTGCATAGAAGGAAAGAGTTATATCACCGAGAGTGGCAGGGTAACCCACCTGTATATATGCAGATTTATCGGGATCGTTCTTAAAATTATAATAAGCCGCTAATTCTATTGGAAATTTCTCAGGTCCCGAATAACTTAGCCCTCCTTCCAGAACGTGTGAAAAACTCACATTATATTTAAAGAAGCTTGCTCCTGAATAAGGATAATAATAGTCTGTATAAATAATAGTAAAACTACCGTTGGATTCTGTTTCAATTACGTAGTTAGCAAAGAGATCATTTTCGTTATAAGCCGGTGTACTACCTGAAAAGAAACTATATGCACCCCAAGCTCCGACGGAAAAATGTCCTATGCCAAGACTTAAAGTCGGTTGAAAACTCGCCGCATCTCCAAAATCAAGTCCTCTCCAATTGTACCTGCTGTATATATCAGCACTAACGCTAACACTAGCCTGGGAAATTATTGGTGTACTAAATGCCAGGATTACCATAGTTGTTAATAAAAGTTTAAATACTGTTTTCATAAAAGAATACTCTCTTTGTCATTACAGGATAATCATTTAACTTTTTATCTCATCCAGAGCAAGATTGAGCTGAAGAACATTTACTCTTTCTGTTCCGAACAACCCAAGAAACGGTGATTCAATATTTCCTTCCACTAACTTTCGTATGGTTTCTTTATCAAGATTTCTTGCCTTCGCAACTCTCTGGACCTGGATAAAAGCCGCCTGCGGGCTAATATCTGGATCAAGTCCGCCGCCCGATGCGGTAACTAAATCGGAAGGTATCTCACTTCTCTTTACTCCAGGATTTTTCTGCAGGAATTCCTCGATTCTCATTTCAACTTCGTTCAGATATTTCGGGTTTGATGGTCCTTTATTTGAACCGCCGGTAGAAGCGGCGTTATAATCAACAGCAGAAGGCCTGCCCCAGAAATATTTTCCGGAATAAAATTTCTGCCCGATGTTTTCAAAACCGACCAATTGTCCGTCTTTATATATCGGTAAACCGTTTGATTGATTAGGGAATATTAATCCGATAGCCCAAATTATCAAAGGGAATAACAACCCGAATAAAATTAAGGCTGAGAAATGCAGCTTTATATCTTTAAATATGTTTTTCATTTTAAATTCCTTTTTATTGCTGTAACCTTCAAGGTTTGCATAATTAATGAAAGAATATTGAAACTATTAAATCGATTGCTTTTATTCCAATAAACGGAATTATCAATCCACCTAAACCATATATCCACAGGTTTCTGACCAACAATGCAGTTGCACCAATGGGCTTATATTTTACACCTTTTAGTGCAAGAGGAATTAATGCAGGAATAATCAGTGCATTAAAAATTACTGCGGATAAAATTGCCGATTCGGGACTTGCAAGTTTCATAATGTTCAAAGCACTTAATCCCGGGATACTTGCAGCAAATATTGCAGGGACAATCGCAAAGTATTTGGCAACATCATTAACAATTGAAAAAGTTGTCACGTTTCCGCGAGTAATTAACATCTGTTTTCCGATCTCAATTACTTCAAGCAATTTCGTTGGATCGCTGTCAAGATCAACCATGTTTGAAGCTTCTTTTGCCGCCTGCGTACCTGAATTCATTGCAACACCTACATCCGCCTGGGCAAGAGCGGGCGCGTCGTTTGTTCCATCTCCCATCATTGCAATAAGCTTTCCTTCCTGCTGCTCCTTAAGAATGTAATTCATTTTATCTTCTGGTTTGGCTTCCGCAATAAAGTCATCCACACCAGCCTGGTTGGCAATGTATTTCGCGGTTAAAGGATTATCACCGGTTACCATCACGGTTTTAACGCCCATTTTTCTCAGGCGCGCAAATCTCTCCTGTATACCGGGTTTGACAATATCTTCTAGCTGCACCACGCCGACCGCTTTCTTATTAACACCAACAACCAGGGGCGTTCCTCCGTTTGAGGCTATTTCGGTTATAATCTTCTCAATTTCAGTAGCCGAACCGTTGGATTGACCTGTCCAGTTTTTCATAGCGTCCCATGCGCCTTTACGTATTTCGGTACCATCCTTTAAATCAATCCCGCTCATTTTTGTTTCGGCAGTGAAATTTATAAATGTCCCATCCTCTGATTTTACTGAAGTCAAATCCGGCTGCAGTTTTTTAGCAAGCTCAACAATGGATTTGCCTTCGGGAGTCGGGTCGGCAAGGGAGCTGAGTAAACTATAATTAATTAACTCTTCTTTATTAGT
The DNA here is from genome assembly GCA_963800255.1 of uncultured Ignavibacteria bacterium. Lineage (GTDB taxonomy): Bacteria > Bacteroidota > Ignavibacteria > Ignavibacteriales > Ignavibacteriaceae > DATFVA01. Next base: position 262,532 of record CAWDAK010000009.1, read on the forward strand.
GCTATTTACTTCAAAAAAATTAGTGGCTTTACGATTACCGATTGTGATTGTCCCGGTTTTATCCAGGAGGACAGTATCGATATCTCCCGCATTTTCCACAGCTTTGCCGGATTTTGCAATTACATTTGCACGAAGCGCCCTGTCCATTCCTGCAATACCGATTGCGGATAGCAATCCGCCGATTGTAGTAGGAATTAAACAGACAAATAATGATATAAGTGCGACAACAGTTACCGTTGTGTTTGAATAATCGCTGAAAGGCTTTAGTGTAACAGTTACTAAAAGAAATATAATGGTAAAGCTGGCTAGAAGGATTGTCAATGCAATTTCATTCGGAGTTTTTTGACGGCTTGCACCTTCAACAAGGTCTATCATTTTGTCCAGGAAAGTTTCACCCGGCTGGGTTGTTACCTGAACTTTTATTTTATCGGAACGAACTACTGTACCGCCGATAACACCGGAATGGTCTGTCCCTGCCTCTCTGATTACAGGTGCAGATTCTCCCGTAATTGCCGACTCATCAATAGACGCAATACCATCAATAATTTCTCCGTCGGTAGGTATTGTATCACCTGCTTCGGCAATATAAATATCGCCTTTATTTAACTGGGATGAGTTTATTATTTTAACTGTTCCATCATCCTGCACAAGCTTTGCTTCCGTATCCTCTCTTGTTTTTCTTAATGAAGCGGCTTGCGCCTTCCCTCTGGCTTCTGCAATAGCTTCTGCAAAATTTGCAAAGAGGACTGTAAGCAGAAGTAAGATTGTAATAATTAAATTGTAGATAAATGAACCTTGCCCACTATTTGCTGACAAAGAAATAATTGTAATTACAATCATTATTACTGTTCCTATTTCCACAGTAAACATCACCGGGTTCTTCATCATCAGACTGGGATTAAGCTTTACGAAAGACTCAACGATGGATTCTTTGACCAACTTAGGTTCGAATAATTTTATGTTTCTTTGACGTTTCATTTTGGATCTTATCCTTTGATTATATACTGAAAAATTCTGAAATCGGCCCAAGCGATAATGCCGGGAAGAACGACAATGCTGCAACAACCACTATTACACCGAGAAGCACAATGCCAAATGCTATTGTATCAACCTTTAAAGTGCCTTCAGATTCAGGGATTGTCTTTTTAGAAGCAAGAGAGCCTGCTATCGCTACCGGACCAATAATTGGCAAATACCTGCCGATAAGCATCACAGTTCCTGTTGCTATATTCAGAAGGCAGTATTATCACCAAGCCCTTCAAATCCTGAACCGTTATTTGCCGATGCGGATGTAAATTCATAAAGCATTTCTGAAAACCCGTGGTACGACGGATTGTTGAGCCACCCAATATGAGGATGTACGGCAGCAATAAATGCTGAAATGGAAGTACCGACCAAGATTAAAAACGGGTGAAGAAGTATTATAAGGGCGGCTATTTTCACTTCTCGTGATTCGATTTTTTTACCGAGAAATTCCGGTGTTCTTCCAATCATCAGTCCGCCTATGAACACCGCTATTACCACGAACATAAAAAAGTTGATAAAGCCCACTCCCACCCCGCCGTAAATAGAATTTATCATCATATCAACAAGAAAAATTCCGCCTGACAAGGGAGTCTGGCTGTCGTGCATAGAATTAAAAGAACCGTTTGATGTAGAAGTTGTTGATACCCCCCATAATGCAGAAGCTTCCGGACCGAAACGTACTTCTTTACCTTCCATGCTTCCCATTGGCTGCGAAATGCCAAGCTTTGCAATATCGGGATTGCCTGATGACTCCAGGCTTACTGCACTGAAAGCGAAAGTGAGAAAAACTATAGTCATCACTCCAAAGAGAATCCATGCCAGTTTTTTCTTGTTCAGGTAAAATCCGAAAGCAAATACAAGAGCAACGGGTATAATTAAGATTGAAAAGTTCTCAACAATGTTTGTAAAATAGTTCGGGTTTTCAAACGGGTGTGAAGAATTGGGACCAAAGAATCCGCCCCCATTTGTTCCGAGCTGTTTAATTGTAACCATGGGAGCTACGGGACCTGTGGCGACATGTACAGTATCTCCTTCTATAGTATGCACACTATAAAGCCCGTGGAAGGTTGTCGGAGTACCGTTCAACAAAAGAATTACAGCAACTACAATCGATAGTGGAAGTAATATCCTTGTGGCGCTTTTTAGCAATAGATTGTAAAAGTTTCCCAATTACTGTTTTTCTTTCGAACAATTCCTTTAAATAATAACGCCAGTGCGGCAATACCGGTCGCGGCACTTACAAATTGAAGAAAACACATTACAAGCAATTGTGAGAAATATGATAAGCCTGTTTCACCCGAATAACTGGAGATTTGTGTTGGATGTAAAGCTTGTTGCTGTATTATATGCAAGAGTTGCTTCCATTGAAATAATTTTTACCGGGTTCCAGACTGATATTCGACCCTGAATCATCAAGATAATAATAGACCAGAGAAAGAATACCAGATTCAGCCTTAGCAGTGCCTTCATATTCTGTTTCCAGTCCATCGGCTCTTCAGGATTAATCGATACAATTTTAAAAATGAAATTTTCCAGCGGCAATAGAAAATCGCTCCAGGTTTTTTCGCCTTTAAATACTCTGCTTATATATTTACCCAACGGATAGGCAAGAATAAAAACCAGCAGAATAATTAATACTACACCATTTAGTTCCGTATTCATTATCTCACCTTAAAATTTTTCGGGTTTAATTAACGCATAAAAGAGATAAGCAAAAACAAGTGCACAGATTATTAGTAACAGAATCATTTCATTATCCTTATTGTTTGTCAAAAAAATGAATCGATTTAAAAAATATATAGAAGCAAACAGCCCCTAACAGGATCATTGCTATTGAAATCATTTTAAGCCTTAAGATTTTTGGGTATGGGGTTCCAATAAGATGCCAAAAGGGCAGGACCTGCTTTTTAGCTGCTTAATAAGAATAATGCGGGATGAAATACTTTTTAAGTATTTCAAATTGGCAGGGCATATTTTCAAAATGGAAGGATAGTAATCGGGTTGAAACCAAGCCGGATAAATGCGGAGGAAGTTTCGGGAAGCAGTGTCTTTGTTTATTTTTTCCGGATTTCCCGCTCCGCCTTCTCCCAGTCCTGAACATTGCCCGACCGTCCTTACGGCCGCCATTCTCGTAGAGGTCATATGCGGGCCTGGAAATTTGATTTTTCAATCCGGAGGGGGTCGCGGGTTTAGTAGGATCAAAAATCTTATACGCGAGCAGTTTAATTCTGTCGTTTACCAGGAACCATATCAGCGCATAGCCCCAGACGAACCCTGCCCAACCTCACCCGAGGGGTGTCAGAAAGAATCCGTAAACGGCTATTATTGTGGCTATAATCTGCGTACCAAGAACAGCTATCCACAAAATTTTGGCGGGACGTATTGACCAGAATGGACCGCGCGTTCTTGTAAGGAATATAGTCAGGTGGCCTGCCACTGAAAGTTTTAGATACATTAGTGTTTGTATATGCATACGATCAAGATGAAATGCACGTTCGCCAAGATAAAACAAACCGAATGCTGAGATGACTCCGATGATTCCTAAAGCTGTAGAGATTCCAAGAACCATACGCATGTTCCATGCCTCCGGCTGATCTTTGTAATGAACGTTGTCATATGCAATAGACAGGATGGCGCCATCATTCAGCAGCGCCAGCATCACTATCATTACAGCCGTCAATGGGTAAAAATTAAAAATCAGGATAGCCAATGTCATAAAGAACAGCACACGCAATGTTTCAGCTATACGGTAGATTGCGTAACTATTTATCCGCTGGAAAATTTTCCGGCTCTCCTTGATCGCATCTATAATAACCGACAGACCGGAGGACATCAGCACTATAGCAGCCGCTGCCCGCGCAGCATCGGTAGCATCTGAAACAGCGATTCCGCAATCAGCTTTCTTTAGTGCCGGGGCATCGTTCACCCCGTCACCAGTCATACCGACAATGTGGCCGTTTTTTTGGAGAACATCCACAATATGGAATTTATGTTCAGGAAATACCTGGGCAAAGCCATCGGCATTTTCAATTGATTCAGAAATGGCTGCTGTTTCTTTAATGCTTCATATCTCCAAAACCGCCGGCATCTAAAATATTTGATCCCATATCCAGCTTTTTGGCTGTTTCCTGCGCGATGGCCAATGCATCCCCCGTGACCATCTTTATTTTAACACCCATCGAAAGTGCTGTTGCGATGGTTGCCTTAGCGTCTTCGCGGGGCGGATCGAACAGAGGCAATATCCTCATCATCTGCCATTGTCCATCCTTTCCAGCACTGGCAACGCCTAATGAACGAAAGCCCCTCCTTGCGAATTCGTTTACTGCTTTTTCAACATCGGATTTAACCTGCCCGGCATTGGCCGATAGTTCCAAAATCACCTGCGGGGCACCCTTGGTAACTTTGAACTCCTTATTATCACTGTCTTTAACTGAGGCTTCGGTACGTTTGTGAACAGGGTCGAATGGCTGGAAATGAATCACCTTATAGGTGTTCAGCAGGTCCTTGTTTTTTAGTCCGGCTAGAACAGCCAGGTCAATTGTGTCATTATTATCAGAGCGTGATGCCAGGGCGGCATAAAGAATAACCTGCTCAGGCGGGATATTGTTTAGGCTGAATGGATCGCCCAGTGTCAGTTTATTCTGGGTCAGTGTACCGGTTTTATCGGCGCATAATATGTCAACACCTGCCAATTCTTCTATAGCTACCAGCTTGCTTACTATTGCCTTTTTCCTGGCAAGCAGGCGTGCACCGACGGCCATTGTTACCGACAACACCGTAGGCATGGCCACGGGAATGGCTGCAACTGTAAGGACCAGGGCGAATTGCAGCGTGGTAAAGATAGGATCCCCGTGCAGGATTGCGAAAGCAATAATTATTGCCACAAGAACCACCGCAAGCACTATCAGGTAATTGCCGATTTTCAGTACAGCACGTTGAAAGTGGCTTACAGTATGTGCCTCCTGTACGAGTTGTGCCGTCTTGCCGAAGTAGGTTTTACTTCCCGTGGCGTAGACCATTGCGCCAATTTCACCCTGACGAATTATTGAACCTGAAAACACTGCCTCTCCGGATTTGCGCTCTGCAGGCAGCGATTCACCCGTAAGTGCTGATTGATCAACCTCTACCGGGCCGCCGTCAAGCAGGCGGGCATCTGCCGGGACAATATCCCCCAAACGCAATCGTATAACATCTCCCGGCACTAACTCACGTGAGGCCGGGGTAACCCATTTGCCATCACGTTTTACACGGGCATTGACGGCCAGTTTGGCTTTCAGGGCAGCGATGGCGTTACCTGCTTCGCGTTCTTCCCATAATCCAACCACACCATTGGCGGCAAGCAAAAGAAATATGATGAAAAAATCCGGCCAGTGTCTTACAACTCCGGACAGAATTACAGCCGCTTCGATCATCCACGGAATGGGACCCCAATAATAAGAGAGGAATTTAAGAAACGGATTGACTTTCTTTTCTTCAATTTCGTTGGGTCCAAATTGAGTAAGCCGTTTCTGCGCTTCAGCCTGACTCAGGCCATCCGGCGATGATTCTAATTTCTTTAGTAATTCCGGCATTGGAAGTGATTTTAAATCGTCCTTCGGTCCGGTATTAACATTGGCCTTATTTGTTTCCGGTTCCATTAGTGCTTTATCTTTCATTTCGGACTGCTCCATTTCCAGTTGCGGATTTCGGGCATATCCTCTCCATATTTATCGATATACTTTTTGTGATCCAGAAGCTTATCGCGGAGGAACTGTTTAACATAAGCCGCCCTCGAACCTAAGCCCGGCACGCGGTCAATTACATCACCGACAAGATGGAAACGATCCAAATCATTCAGTACTACCATATCGAATGGAGTAGTGGTCGTTCCTTCCTCCTTATACCCGCGCACGTGAAACCGTTCCTGGTTAGACCTTCGATATGTTAAACGATGAATTAACAGTGGATAACCATGGAAGGCGAAGATAACATGCTTGTCCTTCGTAAAGAGTGTATCAAAATCCTTATCACTTAATCCATGGGGGTGCTCGCTTTTCGGCTGAAGCGTCATTAGATCCACCACATTTATTACCCTTACTTTAAGATCCGGGAAGTTCTGCCTCAGTATTTCAACGGCAGCCAATGTTTCCAGTGTAGGAACATCACCGCAGCAGGCCATAACCACATCAGGTTCTTCACCTTTGTCGTTACTGGCCCATTCCCATATGCCGAGCCCGGCAGTGCAGTGTTTAACAGCGGAATCTATATCCATCCATTGCAGAGCCGGCTGTTTGCCTGCGACGATAACATTAACATAGTCGCGGCTGCGCAAGCAATGATCGGTAACAGAAAGCAGTGTATTAGCATCCGGAGGCAGATAAACCCGGATAATGTCCGCCTTCTTGTTGACTACATGGTCAATAAAACCGGGATCCTGATGACTGAAACCATTATGATCCTGCCGCCAAACGTGGGACGAAAGCAGATAATTTAATGAAGCAATTTGTTTACGCCAGGGGATTTGCTGAGCAACCTTGAGCCACTTAGCATGCTGGTTAAACATAGAATCAATGATGTGGGTGAAAGCTTCATAACATGAAAAAAAGCCATGCCTGCCTGTAAGTAAATAGCCCTCGAGCCATCCTTCACACTGATGCTCACTCAACATTTCCATCACACGACCATCGTAGGCAACGTGATCGTCTATAGGAATTATTTCCGCAGTTGAACATCTGTTCGTTGCCTCGAACACATCTCCCCATCGGTTCGATGCCGTTTCGTCAGGGCTGAACACACGAAAGTTGTTAGTGTTTTGTTTCAATACGTCGCGGATAAACTGGCCCTGCACACGTGTGGCTTCTCCTTCTATACTACCCGGATTAACTACTTTTAACGCATAGTTACGGAAGTCAGGAATTTTCAATTCTTTTAGAAGAAGTCCTCCATTGGCATTCGGGTTGGCCCCCATACGCCGCTCGCCCTTAGGTGCCAATTCCGCAAGTTCGGGATTGAGACTGCGGTTTTTATCAAATAATTCTTTTGCATTATAGCTTCTCATCCATTGTTCAAGGATTTTTAAATGTTCAGGTTTCTTCACAAAATCTGTAACCGGTACCTGGTGTGCCCTGAATGTGCCTTCAACAGGGAGACCATCCACAACCTTCGGGCAGGTCCATCCTTTAGGAGTACGGAAAATAATCATGGGCCACTTCGGTCGTTCCTTAAAGCCCTTGCTGCGGGCGTTCGTTTGTATTTCCTTTATCCCGGCAATTACTGTATCAAGCGTGGCTGCCATGATTTGATGAAGTTTGTCAGGATCGTCTCCTTCCACAAAATATGGATTGTAACCGTAACCGCGGAATAACTGGTCCAGCTCTTCGTGACTGATACGCCCCAGCACGGTGGGTCCGGCTATTTTGTAGCCGTTCAAATGAAGGATGGGAAGTACGGCTCCGTCGATAACCGGGTTAAGAAATTTGTTGGAATGCCAGCTTGTGGCTAACGGGCCGGTTTCCGATTCGCCGTCACCTACGATACACGTAACTATTAAATCAGGGTTATCGAATGCGGCCCCGTAGGCATGCGAGAGGGAGTAGCCAAGTTCTCCTCCCTCGTGAATAGAACCCGGAGTTTCCGGCGCTACATGACTGGGAATACCGCCAGGAAAGGAAAACTGCGTGAACAGTTTTTTTATACCTTCTTCATCCCGGGTGATATCAGGATAAACCTCACTATACGTTCCTTCCAGATACGTGTTAGCAACTATCCCTGGCGCACCGTGACCCGGGCCAATAACATATATCATATTCAGGTCGTGATTCTTGATGATACGATTGAGGTGGACATAGATAAAATTAAGTCCGGGTGTAGTGCCAAAATGACCCAGCAGCCGCGGTTTTATGTGTTCCAATTTCAGTGGTTTTTTTAGTAAAGGATTGTCGTACAGATAAATCTGTCCTACCGAAAGGTAGTTGGCTGCACGCCAATAGGCGTTCATCTTTCGCAGAAGTTCCTGCGATAAAGGTTTACGCTTTACATCTGATTTTTTCAGATTAGGATCAATATTCTCTTCAAATCCTTTTTTCACTTCCCTGATTAATTTTCTTTCGCTCACTTTTTTTGTTTTCATAATCATGTTACGTTTTTATTAAGATATTAAAATTTGATTTACTATTTTCGCTATCATCAATTCCTCGTCCGTATGAATCACACGCACAACGGCCTTCCCGTTATTTGTGGAAATAACCGGTGCATTTGTAATGTTTCGTTTTTCTTCAAGCTCAATTCCAAGAAAACCCAGTCCTTCACAAATACGGGATCGGACAACCGGAGAGTTTTCACCAATACCGCCGGAAAAAACCAGCGTGTCTAATCCACTTAGTGCAGCAGCAAAACTTCCTATCCATTTCTTCACCTGGTAACAGAAAAACTCCACGGCTTCCGACGCCCTGACATCATCATTTTCTTTTGCCAGTAAATCCTGCATGTCTGAACTGGTTTCAGAAATACCCAGGAGACCCGATTCATGATTGATAAGTTTATTGAACTGTGCAGGTGTGAGATTATCCGACTTCATTATGTACCATGCAACTCCGGGATCTAAATCACCTGGCCGTGTACCCATTGGAATTCCGCCAACGGGCGTAAAGCCCATGCTTGTATCAATACTCTTACCATTGCGAACGGCAGCTAAACTAGCACCGCTCCCGAGATGAGCCAGAATCACACGGCCTTGTGCTGCTTTTATACCCGCCATACGAGAGAGTTCTTCGATGAGATAAGAATAGGACAAACCATGGAAACCGTATCGTTGTATTCCTTTCTCATCAAAGTGACGGGGGATAGGAAGCAATTTAGCTACGCGCGGCATAGTGCAATGAAATGAAGTGTCGAAACATGCAATCTGGGGAAGCTTAGGGTGACGCTTACGAAAAACCTCTATCAATTCTATTTCTCTTGGCAGATGGTCCGGGTCGTAAGGAGAAATGCGATGAAGTTCATCCAACAATACATGTGTGATAGTTTCAGGTTCGATATGATTCATACCGTGTACTACACGGTGTCCCACAGCTCTGACTGAAGAGAATTCCTTCTGTTCTTGGAGCCAATCAATCAAGGAATTTACCGCTGACTTGTGATCAGAGGCTTCTATACTTTGGCTGCCCTGTTCATTTTGATTTAAACTATTGAACGACAGATTTGTACCGTGCAAACCTATTCTATCAATCACTCCATATAATATTCGCTCAAGCTGTTCGCCTGTTTTATACAAAGCGAATTTGATGCTCGAGGAGCCCCCGTTGATTGTTAGAATGTTTTTGCCGGTTGGTTTCATGGATAATTTCTATTTCATTTTAAATATTTAGAAAGAGTGCAAAAAGTTTCCTCTTTAACACACCTTCACTATGTCTTATTAATACCTTTTCAACAGTTAATAATTCCGGATACTTAAACCAGGGTTTTGTATTTCATTAAAAAGCTAACCAGGCTAATGCATAAATTGAATTATTATCCGATGCATTTCTTCCGGTTCCGTCATAATTATCACCGGAACCATTAAATTTATTATATGCTACATACTGAGCTGAAAATTTTGTATTAAGCCAGGGCAGAAAATCAAATTCCGCAATTAATCCCCGGCTGTCAGGCAATCCTGTAGAACTTCCTGAAAATGCAGCCGGAGCGTACAATATTGCATCTCCATCCCCATAGACTGCAAAATAACCTAATGAAAAACCAATCTGTTGAGCTATGTAATAGTCCCCGACAATTTTAAATGAATTTAAATTCAAAGATTGATTTAATGATCCACTTGAATTAAATGTTGCATCAAGGTTTCTTTTTTCAAGTATAAAGTTTGTGTGAGCCGTCAACTGGTTATCACCCAGAGATTTTTCATAATTCAAATCAAAACCAAAATCAGTATACTTATCCGTTAATCCGGTGATTCCTGCAGGGTACATTTCTGTTGACATACCATAAGTCCCGATTTCAAGATACTGATCATTAAACTGCTTTTGAAGCGCGAGCCGCCAGTAGGGAGCTAATGATTTGATAATCCCAAAGCTTGTGCTGTTAGGTGGATGAGCACCTCCCTGTTGAGCTGATTTGTAAACACTAAATTCACAGTAAAGCAGACTATTTAATAAAGCATAAGCTCCCAATCCCGCCACGCTTTGAGCTAATCCACCCTCTATTAGTGTTGAAGCTAAGGGAGAAGCTGTAACTGAAGAAGACGCGTAGGGAAATCCCCATGCCGGAGTGCTGTTCCAGATATCCTGAACAGAAGGGTTGTTATTTAAAGTAACACCGTATAACAAATTTTCAACCCCAAGTTCTGTTTGATTAGCGTACCTGAGATCTATGTTATCTACACCAAAGGCAGCCCCCTGATCATCATAGGAAACCTGAATGAAACTACCTAAATGCGGCGAAATTTCTCCGCCAAAGAATATACTTAATTGCTGCGGGAGCGATACATTATTATTCTGAGTTCCCGGTTGTTCTTTTGTTTTATATGTATACGCAGCCTGCAGCATTACCGATACCGGCGGGATTTGTAAAAGATTGAAATCCACATCTTCATTTATATCAGTTGAATCATTAACTTCTATTGTATTTACACCAACCAAAGTGTATCCATTCAACTTGAAAAATCTTCCGAATGTATTTAGCTCCGGGAATATCGTGTGGCAGGAACTGCAAGGCAGATTTGTTTGACGTGCAAAACTCGGAATTGCCATGCTTTCATTGGAAGATATTATTAATATCACAATCGTGATTCCGCAGATAATTATTTTTCTGAGTTTATTTTTTTTCATTACAGTACTCCATTATTTTGATTTTTTCCTTAGCTCTCTTATATAATCAACCAGGTGCCATCTTTGATTTTCAGAAAGTATAAACTTCCAGGGAATCATGACACCGGTTGCACCGTCACTTATATTCAGGAATATCTCACCATCAGACCTTTTATTTATCTCATCGCTCGTAAGATTATCAGGTTGAGGGATTAAACTTTTGCCTGCAGGCCCATCGCCCAATCCTTCATTACCATGGCATGAAGCACAATTCTGAATAAATATTATTTTCCCATCAAAAGCAGAGCTTACTTTATCTGTAAAAGGATTTTTTAAATTATCTCCTGGTACCGAAATCTTCCCTCCTTCCTTTTTCTGATGATTGTACTTTGTATTGTGCACTTAAAGCGCTCAAAAAGAACAACGCTGCGATTATTACAAAAAAATAACGCATAATCTTTCTCCTTCTTTAGTCGATAATCTTTGTTCCGATTGCAGATAATTTTTTTCAGGTGGACGTGTAAGACGACGACTGCGTAGCGACAGCCGGCACCGCCGTTATGCCGTTCGTTAAATGCCTTGTCAAGAGATGAAGCATGGTGACCCGAAGTGCCGAACATATTCCGTTGTGAAGGACCCGATGGATCAGGCACATGGGCATAATAAGCCCTTATGAGCTTTGCAACGTTAACCAGCATTGCTGATTCGGCAGGTTTCCCTGCATTAGGGTTTATCTCCATTTTTCTTTCTTTCCTCCAATGACTTTTTAATAAGGAGCGCATCCATAAGTCAAAGATGAGGACATTAAAGTATTCGAAAAACCCGGTGATGTTTTAATAATAGCGAGATCTCCAGGAATGTTCAATCGATCAAAAGGATGAAAAAGGAATTAGATCTGTATCGGAAGGAACAAGCCGATGTTATGCTATTATGACCCCACAGATCCTTCAGACGCTCCATATGCGATAGTACCGGTAAAAGCAAGCCCTAACTAATTTAACTATCGATGGATCTGGTTCCATATAATAGTTCCTCGGAATAATCGTCACCGTGGAGAACAGATATGTCACCCGTGGTTTCAAGAATTACCGCGCGGACATCGGAGAGCTTAAGAACGTTAGCTTCCCGAAGTTTGGCAAAAAGATCGCTCTTCTCTACTCGCGTTTCAGTAAGAGCCTTTTCCAGTATTATGCCGTCACGCATTAAAATTACCGGCTTACTCTGTACAATTCTCTCGAATTTATTAAATGCTTTTCGCATACGCGCGGTTAGGTATTGAACTATAAACAAACCCACCATGGCTGTGAGAGCCTGTGCAAAGGTTTCCCATTTCGTGGATTGTATCGCCCCGGAAAGCAGTGAACCAACAGCGATGGTCATTACGAAGTCGAAGTTGGTCATTTTGGAGAAAGATCTCAGTCCGTTAATGCGGACGAGAATAACCACCCAAAACATTCCCAGTATGGTGAGAACCATCCCGCGTAAGAAGATATCAAGTACCGGATCGTCTATAAGCATTATTCTCCCAATTGCACTTATTTTTTTTCAACCATAAAAGGCGAGGTCCAAAAGTGATTATAATATATAATTATTGCCTTTTTAATTTCCCTATCCAGATCACAATACATCCAGAGGCGCGATGCGGCGGGAGCGGGGTGGGTTTAGGGGGTTGCGGTGGTCTACGTGTATTTCGGTGCTCTGCACCTAGAAGCGGGAGCGGGTTTACGAATATGTTGAGCTAATAATATGTAGGTGCTCTGCACCTTGGAAAGGCAGACGTTTCGGGGCATTGCAGTAGCGGTGCGATGCACCTCGAGAAAATGCGGCAATGCAAAAAGGCAGTAAAGAGCATCTGTAACCACAATCATAGCGTTTGTAATTGTCACAGTGGGTTATTGGATTTTTTGGGATAATTGACTGAGGAAATTAATGATTTTTTGTGGAGGATTGTATGAAGTGGCCCGCGAGACTAATGAATAATAACAAAATCCTGGTTCTGGAGAATGATGATAAATGGTGCAGCGTAATTTCCGGGAGCGACAGGCAGGATAATTTTGTTTTCTGCGCTGACATGAATGAGTTCAGGGAAAAGCTGAACGATTCTTTCCTGGCTGTGATGATTGATTCTATGCTGCATACTAAGGATAACGGAATCCGCATCCTGCGTGAGCTTAAAAGCAGTCCCAGGTTTGCAGGGATTCCCGCTATTTTAATAGCAGACGACTCCCCTTTCTTCAGCAGCGATATTCTTAAAAAGTTCGGCGCTGATCTGATCTTGTTCAAACCTCTTACTGAACAAAAGGTGATGCGTATTCTTAAAAGTATTCTGCTTCTGAAGGCTGCGTAATACTGCTCTTTCCCTGGAATAAATCTTCAGCATAATGAATAAAGAAGACCTGTTAGTAAATAAAGTAAATGAACTTCTTTCAAAAATGACGCTTGAGGAAAAAATCGGTCAGATGACGCAGATTACTCTTGAAGCTGTTTCACTCAGGAAAAGTACGAGGGATCTTGATCATGAGATCGATCTTGTTAAGCTGAAGGATGCCGTAACCACCCATCACGTGGGTTCTATTCTTAATATTTTTGAGGTTGCCCACAGTGTTGAGTACTGGCATTATATTATTCAGCAGATTCAGGATTTTGCCCTCACTACCGCAAATAAAATTCCGGTGATATTCGGTATTGATGCTATTCACGGCGCCAGCTATGTGCTGGGTGCAACGCTCTTCCCCCAAAGTATAAACATGGCTGCTTCTTTTAATCGTGAGCTTGTAAGGAAAGCCGCCCGTATTACTTCTGAAGAAATTTCTGCTGCTCATATACCCTGGAATTTTAATCCCGTGCTTGATATTGCGAGGCAGCCTCTCTGGCCCCGCTTCTGGGAAACTTTTGGAGAGGACGTGTATTTGCTGAAGGAAATGGGCCGGGAATATGTTGAGGGGGGACAGACAAAAAGTATCGATGGCCGCAGCACTGCCCTTTGCATGAAGCATTTTATAGGTTACAGCTATCCTCTTAATGGGCGCGACCGTACGCCCGCCTGGATAGGCGAAAGAACGCTGCGCGAGTTCTTCCTGCCCGGGTTTAAAGAGGCTGCTGAGGCTGGTGTTAAAACGGTGATGATAAGTTCAGGGGAGATTGACGGTATTCCTACTCATTCAGATAAGTATCTGCTTACCGATGTTCTCAGGGGCGAGCTTGGCTTTACTGGCGTTGCTGTGTCAGATTGGGAGGATATAATAAGGCTTCACCTGCGGGACAGGGTTGCCGCAACGCCTAAGGAGGCTGTGAAGATGGCGGTTATGGCGGGTGTAGACATGAGTATGGTGCCGTGGGATTATAGTTTCTCTGACCTCCTGCTTGAGCTTGTGCACGATGAGGAGGTTCCTCTTAGCAGAATTGATGAGGCTGTAAGCAGAATTCTAACTTTAAAATTTGAACTGGGTCTGTTTGATGATCCCTATATGAATAAGGTTACCGATGCCGCAATTGCCCGCGAGGAATCCTGCCGGATAAATTATGAAGCGGCAGTGGAATCGATAGTGCTGGTAAAAAACAGGGGTAATATTCTGCCTCTGCCGAAGAACAGGAAGATACTGGTAACGGGACCGACTGCGGACCTTCTCTCTTCTCTGAACGGCGGATGGACGGTAACCTGGCAGGGTAATGAAGAGTCGCTCTACCCTGAAAATAAGCTGACGATACTGGAAGCGGTAAAGGAAATTGTTGGTGATGATAATGTAATATATCATAAGGGTACCAACTTCAACAGGGATTATAACATAAGCAGCACAGCTGAGGCCGCCGGGAAAGCGGATATTATTTTAGCCTGCCTGGGTGAACCTGCCTACTGCGAAACCGCTGGCAATATTGATGACCTTACCTTATTCGAGTTGCAGTTAAGCCTTGTGGATGAGTTGTATAAAACAAGGAAGCCTGTGGTGCTGGTTATGCTGCAGGGAAGGCCCCGGACAATAAGCCGCATTGAAAATAAAACTGAAGCGGTTATTATTGGAATGCTCCCCGGAATGGAAGGAGGCAGAGCTATAGCGGATATCCTGTTCGGCGATGCTGTTCCCAGCGGGAAGCTCCCCTTTACTTATCCCCGGAACCCCGGTGAGGTTTCTCATTACGATTTTAAACCGATGGAAGTGTATGACCTTAATTATGTAAACCCTCAGTGGCAATTCGGGTATGGTTTAAGTTATACTGATTTTAAATACAGCGGACTTAAGCTCTCGTCAAAAATAATCGGTATTGATGATACTCTTGAAATAGGTGTTACAGTTACCAACACCGGCAGTCTGAAGGGTAAAGAAAGCGTGCTCCTGTTTATTACCGACCTTTACGGATCTGTTTCAAGGCCGTCGAGACAGCTTAAGGGTTTCAGCAAGATTGAGCTTGCTCCGGGGGAATCAAAGAGTGTGTCTTTTAATATTACAGCTGATGATCTTTCGTTTATCGGGAGGGATATGAAAAGGATTACTGAACCCGGTGAGTTCATGGTTAGTGTGGGTAAGCTTTTTGACAGGTTTTTCCTTAGCGAAGGTTAGTTAACTAAAGCGCAGAACATCATTTAACGCTTATAACCTCCCAGCCTTTCTCGCGCTTTAATACATTTATACCTACGTGATTTTGAAATGTTTCGAACCTGATCTCTGCTGTGCCGGTGCCAAGGTCGATGTTTGAGATGGTAAGTTCATTTATCCATGGCGGGAGCACGGGATTATTGAAAAAGATTCTTTTAGATACCGCGTTTATTTCCATTCCCAGCGATGCCTGGAGCAGCATATAAACAGCGCCGGCCGCCCACGCCTGCGGGGAACAAGCTACGGGATAGGTAACGGGACCCTCATTTTCCTTCCGCCTAAATCCGCAGAATAATTCCGGCAGCCTGAAAAAACCTGAATACTTTGCCGCGGCATACATTCCCGAAAACAATTCTGTTACTTTTGATTTATACCCGTACCTTGAGATGCCATAAGTTATAAGGGTTGTATCGTGGGGCCATATTGAACCGTTATGGTATGAAAGTGGATTATAGCAAACGCTCCCCTCTGCAATTGTTCTTATCCCCCACCCGGAGAAAAATTTGTCAGAGGTAAGATTATCTACCAGCTCATGTACTTTCTTCTCATCCGCAATTCCTGATAGAAGGCAGTGTCCACCATTTGATGAATTTATGCGGCATGGTTTTTTATCAGCATCCAGGGCAATTACGTAATTGTTGAGGTTACCGTCCCAGAATTTTTTATTGAACTTTTTTTTAAGCTCATTTGCGCTCTTAAAAAGACTATCAGAAAGGTCTTTTTCACCGAATACTTCTGCCAGGTATGAACCTGAAAGTTTTGCTTCATATACATACGACTGAACTTCACACAGCGCTATGGGCGATTCAGCTATTTTGCCGCTGCTGTGAAAAACAGCATCGGGAGAATCCTTCCAGCCCTGGTTATACAATCCTTTCTCATTCTTATACTTATATTCTACAAATCCATCACCGTCTATATCACCATAATCATCAATCCATTTTAAGGCGAGCTTCAGGTTCTGCCAGATGTCTGATATTGTCTTCAGATCCGCCGTCCTTTTGTAGTACCTTCGTGCAAGGATGATGAATAAGGGGGTAACATCGATAGAACCAAAATACATTCCGAATGGCAGCTCACCGGCAGATACGATTTCACCGTGTCTTTTTTCATGGAAAATCTTTCCGGGTTCGGCTTCGTTAAAGGGGTTAACTTCCTTTGCCTGGTTTGCGGCAAGATACAGCAATACGTTTCTTGACAGCTCCGGAAAGGCCCAAAGTGTTTCAAGTGAAGTGATAATGGCATCACGTCCGAAAGGCGATGCAAACCACGGAATGCCGGCATACGGGTACATTCCGCTGCCCGTGTCGGCAATGAGTGAAATTAAATCAGTGGTTGATCTGTTTACCCAGTGATTGAACTGTGTACCGGATGTTTTAATTGAAGCTGTATAGTTCTGTTTTTTGATTCTTTCTTTCTTCAGCTTTTTAAGCGCCGCGTTATTGTCACGTTCTTTGTTACCGCCCTGACCGGTACGCATTACGATGTTCAGACTAAGTACAACTTCTTCATCCTGTTCCAGTGAAATTTTATAACTGCAGCTATTCTTCCCTATTGTATCGGGATCCCCGGCGAACTGATACTCGGCAGTACGTTCTTTCGAATCAATTCCCATGTATCTGTAACTTACACCCTCTTTTAATACTTTAATTTCCGGTACTCTTTTTCTTGTAAGCCTGACAAACTTCTTTACCTCAAAGATATCCTTGAAGTCAGAGTCAAAAGAAAATTTAATCTCAAGCTTATTGATTTTTTTGCTGTAGCTGTGCAGAGTGAGCATTTCATAAAAAGTGTCCCTGTATATATATCTTTTACTATGCAGGTAAACCGAACCCTCTTTTATAACGTTTTCTCCCGCCGATATATCGGGGTTGGTCATATCGATGCCCAGAATTTCCATATCTTCGTTCATAGATGCGCCAAGCAGCAGCGGTTTTTTATTATTTATTTCAATTTCGTAGCGTGATACAAAGCGTGTGTCATTGTGGTAGATGCCGTTTTTACTCCCTGCTTCTGAAGTTATGCTTCCCCGTCCGTTGAAGATGCCGAAGGTGTCTGAATCATTTAACACGAAAACACTTTCATCAACTTCATTTTCAAAGAATGTGGATTCATCCCTGTTCAATTCTTTTTTATCATGCATCAGACTTTCCGTTTGTTTTACTCATCAGGCTTCCGTCGACAAAGCCGGTAAAGAACTTTTCAATATCATTTATAAACCTTTTTGCGTTCAATCGTTCCCTGGCATCCATTGAACAGAATTCACGGGATATAGAACCAGTTTTTTTCACATAACCGGCTGCTTCATCAACAGATTTAAAAACAAATCCATTTTTACCGTGCACTACCTGTTCTTTAACCGCGCCTCGTCCGAACCCGATTACCGGGGTTCCGGCAGCCAGACTTTCAGCTATCACTCTGCCGAAAGGTTCTGACCAGTTTTCGTCTTCAAAACCCGAGGGAAATATTGAAGCGGCAGCGTTGCCGAGGAGTTTATATTTTATGGTTTCATCAGCATTGCCGAAATAAAAAACGGTTTTATTATCTATAAGGGGTTTAACTTTTTCATAAAAATATTTCAGTGAACTTGACTCAGCATTAGAATGATCGACGTAAGGTTCACCTGCCAGGATGACGGGCATACCTGCCTTCTTTGCAATCTTTATGGCGGTAAGCTGTCCCTTTCTGCGGTCGATTCGCGAAAGCATAACGAGATAGTTCCTGCATTCCTGCCTTAATGACTTCAGCAGATCAATGTCGATCTTGGTATTATTTCCGCAAAGTGAATTTTTGTAGAATGGAATGTGGTCTATCCTGATCCCCTGCAGAACATAGTGAAGGTTTTCACTGTCGATAAATTGATCTTTATGGGATTTTGACTGAGCAAGCGAAGTAAAATGTGAGAGTATAAATTGCTGTTCTTCTTTATTGGGTGTATAGTGAAGGTTCACAACACATTTTTTATTTAAGTCCCTGTTTATTAACTCTTTGTAAAGGACGAAATCAACAAGATGAAGATTTATTACATCATAATCCTTTTCACCGGCATTGCAGAGAATAAAATCTTTAAGTCCATTTTTAATATCATCTTCGGTTCCTTTTAACGTAATGCCGCTGTGCCTTATTTTCGATTTGCAGTTGGCTATCAGGTCTATTGTGTGTCCTTTTTCCGCCAGGCCTGTAGCCAGGTCAAATACAACGCGTTCAACGCCCCCGTAGCCGGAGTAAGGGGGAATGGGGATACCGGGAGGACTTACCATAAGTATCTTCATACAGATTCTCTCATCAATTGTTCTTCCAGCCGTTTAATCGTTTTCTCCGTCATAGGTATAGTTTTATTAAGCGTAAGATTCTGGGTGCTGCTCATAAATTCAATTTCAATCTGCTCAAGATTTATAGTAACCCTGAATAACTTTTTAACTTCTTCAGGCTCACATTTCATCATCTCCCTGGCTCTCCGCTTTATGTCATTCCGGTTCGATATCCTTTTCTCCGACTTGAATCCTGAGAGGTGGTTCATTGTGAGCGAATCTGTTTCCTCATATTTCGTAATCAACGGTTCATTTATAAAACTGTGCTGATAACCCGCTGCTATCAGTCTGTCTCTTAATTCCCTGTCCTCTTCAATAACATTAAGAAATCCCCCCATTTCTTCGAAAACTTTTTTCCTGAACAAACCCGGATTGGGAAGCAGAAATTTGCCTCCGCTGAAAGTTGTGGTCTGGATATTAGGGAAAAAATCGTCAACAAGACTTACAGGCCATCCCACCGTAAATATTTTTCCGTCAAGTCTCACAAACTTATGCTGTACATAAACCACATCATTCGCACCGCTTCGTTTACCATCCCATACAGAATCAGGGTCTCTGATCCCGGTATCCCCTGCCAATGCTCTTTTCTGCAGTTCAATTTTGTTAGGATCATAAAGGTCATCCGAATCGTGAAAGGTTACCGCTTCGTAATCAGCCAGTAGGAGTCCCAGGTTTTTTGCGTTTGCGGTTCCGCAATTTGCCGCGAGTTTTATATATGTTAGTTCTGCCGAATCAAAATACGGCTTCACTTTGTTATAGGTATCATCAGTTGAACCATCATCTATTACACAAACGCTGACCTGCTCAGAATATTGCGACAGCGAATTTTCAATAATTCTTTTGATATTACTGGCCCTGTTATATGTCGGTATTACTATAGTGATTTTCATAGGATTAAAATTCTGATAGATATGATTGGGAGATAAGAGCGGTAAAACCGACCTGTTTCATATTAAATTTTCTTGAGATAATTAGTATCGATGTAAATACGATAAATGTTACAGCAGGGATCAGCTCGTTTGCCATCAGAAGGAAAACAAACAATAGCAGTATCATAAAAACGGGTATCCAGCCGGCAGGATCATCTTCTCCGGAAATAATACTCTTGTTCGTCCTGTTGAACGGAATTTTACACCCGGGCAGTGAGAAAAGCCAGCCTGCGGTGCTCTCCCAGAGGAAACCGAAATGAGTAAGCAGTGCTTTAAATATAAGTTTATTCTTTTCTTTTTTACGCAGAAAGCCGCTGAAGAATATCAGAGTTTTCATAATAAAAAAGACGAAAATTGTTAACGAAGAAAGCTCTAGCGATTGGGTAATGGGATTGCCCGTAAGTAATGTGAAAGGATAAGCCGCAAATACAACAAAAGGGAGAAGAATAAAATTATGCCATGCACTTACCTGCAGAAATATATTTATCTTTCTTATAAAACTTAACGGGGCCAGCAGGATTTTTCTGAAATAGTTTTTCAGGATGTATGTGTTGCCCACTATCCAGCGTTTACGCTGCCTGGTATATGATTGAAAATCGAAAGGAAGGAGACCGCGGCCCATAACCATATCAACATACTTTGTCCTATAGCCTGCCAGGATGATACGTACACCGAGTTCACTATCTTCTGTGATACAGTCACCGTTCCATCTTCCGGCATCGTGTATGGCCTGCTTCCTGTAAATACTCATTGTTCCTGTGGAAGTAACCGACTTAAACCTATTGCCGCTGTTCATAAAAAGAGAAAAGAAATAATTATACTCCAGGTCCATTCCCCTGTTCTTATCAGCCACGTTATAATAAGCCTGGGGAAACTGAACAAGTCCTGTTGTTTCATCTTCAAAATGCTTAAGAGCCTGGTATATAAAATCCGGTTCAACAATATAATCGGCATCAACAACGGCGATATATTCGGCGGCGGCGGAAGTTCTGTCCATAAGCATATTAAGCGCACCCGCCTTATAACCCTTTACATTATCTTCGTGCCAGAACCTGAACCTGCCTCCCATCGAATCGCAAAAACGTTTTACAGGCAGCCAGACGTTCTTATCCGTGGTATTATTGTCGAGCACGAGTACTTCATAGTAAGGGTAATCCATAAGCGACAGAGCCTTAAGGGTCTTGATAACGAGTCCGGGAGGTTCGTTATGTATTGCAATGTGAATCGAAACAAACTCTGTGTAATGCAGTTCTTTCAGCCCCGACGGCTTGTTCAACGGGAATAAGGTTATGAGAAGCTGGAGTCCCATAAACACACAAAGGAACACCAGGTTCGCAAGAACCAGATACCAGCTGAGAGCCGGAAGAAAAATCAGCACAGAAAGTATTGAAACAGTTATTATTATTTTTTTTGGCACCAGGCCCTCTCTTTTTTACTATCCATTTAACACTTATAATAAAGTAAAAAGCAGCGACAGGTCTGGTGATTTCAGTATACGATTTCATTTAAGAAATTAATAATCACAGGATTTTTTTCTGCACTGAAATCGATGCTTTTTAACACAGCACAGCGGGAGGAATTAATTAATTTGACGAGAGTTGGAATAGCAAAACAGAGGTCTGAAAGAGTTAAAAAAATAGTGGTCTGAACCTGGAAATCCATCAACCTGAATATTAAGAAGAGGCTGTCTCATAGGTGTCATACTTATGAGACAATCTCTAATCAAGTTCAGTTTAATCCCGCAGGGTGGGCCCTTGCCTTCGGCTCAGCTGCTCATGATATGATTTGTTTTACTGCCTCTTTCAGTTTGTTTTCATCCAGCGGTTTATGCAGAATTGCTTTGGGATTATATTTCTTCGCCCGCCTGAAATAAGCCTCCTGGGTTGAAGCCGTCACAAATATAACGGGAATGTTTCTTTCGTTCGCGACTTTGGCAATACGGAATCCGGTAGGTCCGTCTTTCAGGATGATATCCAGCAGGATGAGATCCGGATGAGTATCATTTATTTTTTTAAATGCCTGGGCAAAAGTTGTAGCGTTGTTTTCAGCAGAATAACCTGAAGACTCCAGCTGTCTCTTAATATCGAGTGCAACCAGCAGCTGATCTTCAACAATAAGAATATTTTTTGAATTTTTCATTACTATCTTCCTTCTTCAGCCATACTATTATGTTTAAGGTACAATACACAGGTTATGTTCCAATGATATCAGACAAAGGCATGGATTTATACATATTCCGTAGCGGACTTGTGGGGGTTAAGTGTAGTATGTGTATAGTGTGTTACAATTTGCATATGTGACTGTAATAATATGGAATAGACTTAGTTCGGGATATCTTCAAATCGACACTTATAAAAACATTAGGAGAAAATAATATGCTGTGGACTATTTTTGTGATTCTGCTGGTTTTATGGCTGGTGGGTTTAGTTACCTCATATACCCTGGGAGGTTTTATCCATATACTGCTAGTGGCAGCGGTCATTATTCTACTGATAAATCTATTTTCAGGTAGACGGGCAGTTTAGCCAGGGAATGGAATATCTATTTATGTCTTGCCGCGAATGCGGCAAGGCAAGGGGATATTCGGGGTATGTGAACCACCAATAATGTGGCGATGGTCATTATTCTACTGATAAATCTATTTTCAGGTAGACGGGCAGTTTAGCCAGGGAATGGAATATCTATTTATGTCTTGCCGCGAATGCGGCAAGGCAAGGGGATATTCGGGGTATGTGAACCACCAATAATGTTTCGGTGCGATGCACCAAAAAATCCAGGATATACGAATCACCTAATAAGGCTGCGGTGCGATGCACCTAAGGCAAAGATGCAAATAACACAGGGGAAATTTGGTGAGGTGGTGAGGTGGGGGTTTGTGAATATGTTGCGCTAATAATATGACGGTGCGCTGCACCTAAGACAGGAGTTGGAATACGTAGGCCATTCTATTAACATTCCGGTGCGCTGCACCGGGGAAATCCAGGATATACGAATCACCTAATAAGGCTGCGGTGCGATGCACCTAAGGCAAGGATGCAAATAACACAGGGGAAATTTGGTGAGGTGGTGAGGTGGGGGTTTGTGAATATGTTGCGCTAATAATATGACGGTGCGCTGCACCTAAGACAGGAGTTGGAATACGTAGGCCATTCTATTAACATTCCGGTGCGCTGCACCGGGGAAATCCAGGATATACAATCACCTAATAACATTGCGGTGCGATGCACCTAAGGCAAGGATGCAAATAACACAGGGGAAATTTGGTGAGGTGGTGAGGTGGGGGTTTGTGAATATGTTGCGCTAATAATATGACGGTGCGCTGCACCTAAGACAGGGGTTGGAATACGTAGGCCATTCTATTAACATTCCGGTGCGCATGCACCGGGGAAATCCAGGATATACAATCACCTAATAACATTGCGGTGCGATGCACCTAAGGCAAGGATGCAAATAACACAGGGGAAATACGGTGAGGTGGTGAGGTGGGGGTTTGTGAATACGTTGCGTTAATAATATGCCGGTGCGCTGCACCTAAGACAGGGGTTGGAATACATAGGCCATTCTATTAACATTCCGGTGCGATGCACCAAAAAATCCAGGATATACGAATCACCTAATAACATTGCGGTGCGATGCACCTAAGGCAAGGATAGGGGATGGGTTCGGGTGTGCGAATGGCTACGAATATGCCGGTGCGCTGCACCTAAGACAAGGACGCAAATATGCCGGTGCGATGCGGCAAGGCAAATAGCACCTAAGAAAATGCGGCAATGCTTTAGCTATAACTTTTTCTGAAATTGTTGTAATCAGGGATCCTGATCCTTGAGCCGTCAAATTCTATTAATCCTTTTTTCTCGAGTGAGTGAAGAACCCTTGAAACTGTTTCCCTGGAAGTTCCTGCCAGATTTGCAATATCGTGCTGGTACGGGAGGGTAACCTGTACTGAACCCTGGCGGATAGTTCCGGTACTTTCTGCGATCTGTAGGATAGCTGAGGCTATTCTTCCCTCAGCGTTGGAAATTGAGAGTGACTTTATTTTGGTGTCTGTCATACGAAGCCGTCTGGTCATTTCTTCCAGCAAGGCTATCCCTATATTAGGGTTGTCTTTTAACAGTTTGATAAATTCTTCACGTGCAAGAAAGAATAGCTCTGTATCTTCCATCGCGATTACATCTGCTGAGGGTTTCTTATTATCAATAAGCGACATTTCACCAAAATAGTCATGCTCTCCGAGCAGTTCAAGAATAATCTCCCGTCCCTCTGTATCATTCTCAGCTATTTTCACTTGTCCTTTAGTGATTACATAAAGCCCGGTACCATCATATGATTTACTGAGAATAGTTGTGTCTTTTTTATAATCCCTCATTATACCCATCTGCTCAATTTTCGAGATATACTCCTCGTTGAGTTCAGAGAAGATAGGAACATATTTAATTGTCACATTTGAATCTATCATAGTCCTCACCTGGTTTTTTTAAAGTGCAATTTATCATTTGGCAATTATTTAATTGTGTCAAAAATTACAGAGGTTATGCATTTTAAATGATTGAAAGCACATTAAGGGAGAATTGTTCATGCTATAAGCTAAGCTGCTTAACTTAATCTAATGGAAAGAGCCTTTGTCAGTTTCAGAGGCGCCTTTGAATTTTCCCCTGTAGAATGCTGAAGCCGCTTTTAAGATTGCATTTTTCAGCTGGAGTTCGGAGAAGGGTTTCCTGATTATTTCGATCGGATTAATTTTTTTTGCTTCATTGAAAGTTTTTTCATCCGTTGAAGCTGTAACAAAAATTATGGGTTTCTTTACCTTTCCAGAGCTGTTAATAGTCCTGGCTGCATCTATTCCATCCAAGCCATGATCCATCATAATGTCCATAATAATTAAGTCAGGGTCACCGGATCTATTCTTTTCAATTGCTTCTCTCCCATTCCTCGCCATAATAATATTCTCGAACCCAAAACTTCTCAGCGTTCGTTTCATATCAAAAGCAATTATACCTTCATCTTCGGCGATTAATATTCCCAGCATAATCTGATCTTTTTTTTAACGAACGTAAGATATTAGCGGTATATACACAAGTTTGATTATCACAATACTTAATATTGTAGTCTTCCGGCTTATGTTATTGATCAAAAGCATTCAACCCCGGGGCATATTACTTCCGGCTTTCAATTTTAGGTTTTGCACTTATTATTAAACAACTATTGACAAATATGGTCAAGTGAAGTAAGTTCCCCTATAATGTTTACTTAAGTACGGTCTTTTATATTTTATTAGGGTCAAAAAAATGTTAAAAAGAACCGTTCTGATATTAGAGAATGACGGAATCATTTCTCTGGACTTACAATTTTTACTGAGGGGAACCAATTCTGAGTCTGTTTTAGCAAAATCAGCAGAAGATTTAATTATTCTTCATAAATCACATCAACCCTCTCTTGTAATTGCCGATCTTTTTCTCGGGAAATATTCAAATGAAGATGCATTAAGGGAAATCCGCAGCATTGCTAACACGCCCATTATCCTTCTATCAAGTTCTTCAAAAAACAAGCTTGAAGAACTGGCCCTAATTTTAAGTCCGTGTACCCATCTAAGTAAACCATTCGATAAAACAGAATTGCTTGAAGCAATAGAGAAATATCTTGGCAATTAAAAACCCTGTCGGGAATCCATCAAACGGCGGCAAGAATATGTTTAGTAAGTATATCCCTTAATGCGTCCGCAAATTTTTGAGATACCTCCGCCTTTTCCAGATAAATACCTTTTTTTTGTTTAAGTGGTTCATCGTGAAAATGTTCTGCAAGGTATTTTATTAAGGAAGTATATTCTTCAAGACCCTTAATGGATTCCCACACTAAATTCTCTATGAGTTTTGAAAGTTCATCAAGCAGAGCTTCAACGGAATATGCATGTCCTGTTCTACAGCGGAACCGTATAATGTTTCCTTCCTGGATTTTCCAGAGGGTGCCGTGACATTCAGGACAGGTAAATTCAGAGACCTCACCGATTTTTTTAACGTCGGTATCAGAGACTTTTCTATCTGTTGTCATCCTCACCTCAATTCCCATTTCTTCAGGTTTAAAGCCATCATCTTTTTTATCCGGTTCAGCAGCAAGCTTCAGAAGAATTTTTGCCATTTCCGTTAAAGGTACCCGGTAATCTATTTCCACATTATTTAGTGCATTCATAGGCATATCAGGAAACTGTGCATCATCAGGATCCTGGACAATAGTAGTACCCCCCCTGTCTTTAATTGCCCATAATCCGGAAGTTCCGTCATTCAGCATCCCGGTAAGTAAAATTCCAATCGCATTAGGTCCGTGCGCGTCTGCGGCTGAACGAAATAAAGGATCAATTGCAGGCCTGAACCTGTTTTCTTTCGGTCCGTAAACCACTCTCATTTTACCATCGTCTATAATAAGATGATGATCGGGCGGAGCAATATATATTTGTCCCGGTACTATTTTTTCACCGTTTTCGGCACTTTTCACACCAAGATTTGTGCTTTTAGCCAGCATCTTTGGAAGATAATTTGAGCTTACCGGTGAAATATGCCAGACAATAAAGATGGGTATGAGAAAATCTTTTGGAAGATCATTCATAAGACGTGACAACGCTTCAGCACCTCCGGCAGAAGTACCTATAACTATAACCTTCATACTTGGCCTGCAATTATATAAAAGAAAACATAAAGCAAATAATCATAGTCTCATTGAGAGTAACGGGAACATTATAAAATATAAATGCCGTCTAAAATCGCAATTGCCTGAAATACAATTACCGTTATTTATATCAGGATGTGATTAAGCGTACCAATCTCACAATATGGAGTATAGAGGCAGGATGAAGGAGCTTCTTATTTACATTGTGCCAAAACCGACTTATATTTTAGCCTGTTTCTAAAAAACACCTAAAAGCGAGGGTAATTTGGCTCCTAAGGATGCAGCAGGTAAAAAACCTAATGCCGTAAAACGAAAACCAGACGATGAACCAGCTGCTGTAGTGGGCATAGGTGCCTCTGCAGGCGGCCTTGAGGCTTTCACAGAACTGATTAAAGCTTTGCCGAATGATACCGGCATGGCCTTCATTTTTGTTCTGCATCTTGAACCCACACATGAAAGCAGATTGTCGGAAATTTTTTCGAAATACACCATTATGCCGGTTCAGCAGGTTAAAGAGAAGACAAGCATAAAAAGAGATAATATCTATGCTATCCCGCCTGATAAATACCTTTCCATTGAAAAAGGTGAACTTCATTTGTCAGCGAGGAAAAAATCTGATGGAGTATATCTTCCGATCGACTATTTTTTTAAATCACTGGCAAAAGAAAAAAAGAACAGAGCTATTGGTATAGTGATGTCAGGCACCGGTTCAGACGGAACGGAAGGTTTAAGAGCTATTAAAGGCGAGGGTGGAGTGACGTTTGCCCAGGATGAGAAGTCAGCCAAATACCCGGGGATGCCTGTGAGTGCTATAGATTCCGGAAATGTTGATATAGTTTTACCCCCTGAAATTATTGCAGGTGAACTTGTACGGATATCTTCACACCCATATATAGCTTTTTCTCCTCCACAGGATAAAAATGAGGAGATGTATGAAAAGAATGATGATTATGCTAAAATTTTCAGAAAACTAAGATCGTCAACGGGTGTCGACTTTTCAAACTATAAAATTAATACCATCAGAAGACGAATTACCCGCCGTATGGTGCTGCACCGAACCGAGGATATCTCAGATTATGCACAGATAATAAAAGACTCAGACAGCGAAGTTTTTGAGCTTTATAAAGATTTATTAATAAATGTCACGAATTTTTTCAGAGACCCTGAGGCTTTCGTGATGCTGAAAACCAAAGTTTTCCCCGAAATTACACGGGGTATCTCCTTTGAAAAACCGCTGAGGATATGGGTTCCGGGTTGTTCTACAGGAGAAGAAGTATACTCCATCGTTATTTCTCTTTTTGAATACCTCGAGGAGAACAATGAGATTAAGGCTATCCAGGTTTTTGCAACTGATATAAGCGACCAGGCAATTAAAAAAGCAAGGGCGGGAGTTTACCTGGAGTCCGAGATAAAGGATTTGCCTGAAAAATACCGCGTAAAATATTTTAGCAAATTTAACAACGGTTTCCAGGTAAACAAACCGGTCAGGGATGTGTGTATTTTTGCACGGCAGGATATATCAAAAGATCCCCCATTTTCCAGATTAGATTTTATAAGCTGCAGGAATCTGCTGATATATTTTTCTTCTGACCTTCAAAAAAAGGTTATCCCCGTATTCCATTACGCCCTTAAAACAAACGGATATTTGCTTCTTGGCACTTCAGAATCCGTCGGGAGTTTTGGTGATCTATTTATCCTTAGCGACAGAAAATATAAACTCTATAACAAGAAAGAATCGGGGAGGCTGCCGGGCCTGAGTTTTTCTTATTCTATTCATGATCATACCGAAAAGGATAAATTTCCTGAATTCACTTCAGACAAAATGGATATTCAAAAAGAGGCTGACCGGGTGGTGCTAAGCAAATTCTCTCCACCGGGTATCCTTGTAAATTCATCAATGGATATAATTCAGTTCAGGGGTAAGATCGGGCAATACCTTGATCCAAGTTTCGGAGACGCAAGCCTGAATGTGTTTAAAATGCTGAAGGAAATTCTCAACCTTGACCTGAGGACAGCAATAAGAAAATGCAGCCAGAGTAAGACTCCTGTGTTCATTGAAAATATACGTGTTGAATCTAATGGAACACCGAAACAGGTCGATCTCGAAGTTATCCCCATATTGGGAAATCCCCGTAGTGGTGACTTCTCGTATCTTATTCTTTTCAGAGAACAAGAATCAGGAGAAAGTAAAGGAGCAATTCATAAAAACCAGAACAACGGTAAACCTCATAGCAGCAAGGATACGGCGGATCAGGATCCCGAAAATGACAGGCTTAGGAAAGAACTGATTGTAACAAAAGAACATCTGCAGTCAATAATTGAAGAAAGAGACGCTACGAATGAAGAGCTTCGTTCCGCGCTCGAGGAACTTCAGTCAAGCAATGAAGAACTTCAAAGCACTAATGAAGAGATGGAAACAGCACGTGAAGAACTTCAATCAACCAATGAGGAGTTAGAGACTGTTAATGATGAACTGGGAAACAGAAATGAACAATTAAATTCAATTAACAACGATCTTCAGAATTTGATTTCCAGCCTGAGTATTCCTGTTATAATGCTCGACAAAAATCTGAAGATAAGGCGTTACAGTCCCAGGGCGGAAAAGATATGGAACCTGATTGCAGGCGATATAGGCAGGCCGATAGGAAATATAAATCCGAATATTTTAATACCAGATCTGAAGCGGCATATTTTTGAAGTTCTTGATACCCTTGAATCCAGGGAATTCCAGATCAGGGACAACAGCCATAACTGGTACTCTGTTAAAATCAGACCGTACCGTACGGAGGATGATAGAATTGATGGTGTTGTTATCTCACTTTATGATGTAGATACTCTTAAACGAAGCTTTGATGATGCTATTTACGGACTGAATTTTGCGAAAGAAGTTTTCAGCAATGTTGAGGGACCAATAATTATTCTAGACAGTAAACTTAAGCTGATTGACGCAACCAAAGCCTTTTATGAATTATTTGGAATCGATCCTCAAAAATCAATTGGTAAAAAAATATACGAGGCATTGAAAGGAGAATGGGAACAGTCAGACTTGAAAACGCTGCTGGACACTGTACTCCCTGAGAAAAAGGTACTTGAGAATTATAATTTTGAAATAAGAAAAAAAGATGACAGCCGGATAAATTTCCTGATCAGCACCCGCATATTCCAGGTTCCGGGAAGTGAAAAAGAATATATATTAATGATGTTAAAAGAGAACCGTTAGAAAATGAAAACCACAACGGGAAGATTATGAAGGATATTAAGAGAGCGGGGTCAGAAAAAATAAGGCATTTAACTGAGGAGCTCAGGGAAAAAGAAATGCAGATAGAACTGCAGAGATCTGAACTCTCTGAGAAGCAGATTGCTCTGGAAGTGTCACGTGACAGATATGCAGATCTTTATGATTTTGCTCCGAATGGTTATTTGACGGTAGATGCGAATGGTTTAATTAAGGAAATAAACTACACCGGCGCTCAACTGCTGGGAATAAATAAAAGGATCCTTGTCGGTCTTCCTTTTATAAACTTCCTGGGAAAAGATGAATTTCAGAAATTCCTTGGTTTGATGAGGAAAGCACGCACTGAGAATACCCAGGTGATAGAAGAATTCAAGATAAACCAGAAAAATAAAGAAGCCTTGTTTGTTCACCTGGTTATAACCCCTCTAAGGGATTACAAACAGAGGGGAATGGGCTTCCGGGTTTCGATGACTGACATTACCGAAAGAAAAATAATTGAAGACAGGCTGAAAGAAAGTGAAGAGCGTTTCCGCTCAATGGCTGAGTATTCGCCTGTGATGATATGGATTAGCGATATGGAGTATAACATAACGTATGCAAACAAAACCAAGCTCGATTTTTTGAAAAGATCCTTTGATGATGTTGGAAAGAAAAAGTGGATAGATTTAATCCATCCGGAAGACAGGGAACGGTTATTGGCTTTATTGCAGGAAGCATACGATACTGAGGGAAGTTTCTCAACCGACCTGCGGATAGACTGCAAAGATAACGGCTACAGGTGGATTATAATTTCAGCAGCTCCCAGGAAACTGCCAAATGGTAAAATGATAGGTTTTACAGGCACCGAGATTGATATCACCGATAAAATAAATGTAAAACACGAGCTGGAAGCTTCCCTGAAGGAAAAAGAGGTATTACTTAAAGAGATACATCACAGGATAAAAAACAACCTGCAGATAATTTCCAGCCTTCTTAACCTTCAGTTAAATTACCTGGATAATGAAGAAATAATTGAACTCCTGAAGTCCAGTCAGTCCCGTATAAGATCCATGGCTATGATCCACGAAAAGCTTTATAAAACGAAAGAGCTGTCAAATATAAACTTTGCCGAATATACAAAAGAATTCACAACCTACCTGTTTAATGCATACAGGAATAAAATCGGCAACCTGCGCCTTGAACTAGATTTGAAGGATGTAATTCTGGATATAAACCTCTCGATCAGCCTTGGCCTGATCCTTAACGAACTGCTTACAAATTCTCTGAAGCATGCTTTCCCGGATAACAGGGATGGGAAACTTAAAGTGTCACTCAAGGAGGAAGATTCAAATCTCGAATTGATTATCTCAGATAATGGGGTGGGACTGCCGGCAGATTTTGATCTTAAAAAAACAAACTCGCTTGGTCTTGAATTGGTTGATTCGCTTATTGAACAGCATAGGGGAAAGCTTTCCATTAACACAAAGGACAA
The DNA here is from genome assembly GCA_963800255.1 of uncultured Ignavibacteria bacterium. Classification (GTDB taxonomy): domain Bacteria; phylum Bacteroidota; class Ignavibacteria; order Ignavibacteriales; family Ignavibacteriaceae; genus DATFVA01. The sequence continues at coordinate 293,532 of CAWDAK010000009.1, forward strand.
CACAGAGTTCAAAATAACAATTAAAAAAAACGGCAAAAGGCGGCATTATAATTAATTATAAGTTCTGTTCTCTAATCAGTTCTTCAGATTTGATTACTTCCTGACAATTCTACAATAGCTTCTTTAATCCACCAAGTTAATTGAGCTTACTTTTTCTTTGATAATACTACCTGCCCCCTATCTGCTTTTACTATTTCTGAAAAGAAGTTCCTGTAATCCGCGTACTCTCCCGGAGGGATGGAATAATTTTTTATCTCGAGCTGACGGATGAAGGTAAGGGAGTTATCCTCATTCTTTATCGTCTGTGAAAAGAATTTTCCGAAAGAAGTCTCGATATTCACAGGTGAAGGCATAGCTTCAACCATATATCTTTCGGGTAAGATGAACTTTACAGAATCAATGTCGAGGTAAGGAAAACTGTATTTCACCGGTGATAATTTTTCAGTAACAGCATTTGGAATATTTGTGCGGCGGTCAGTTATATTGGGATTAAAAAAGATCCTGCTGCCTGTTACAGAACCATACCTCGGCAATTCTGCTGATATATCCAGGCTGATCTCGTTACTACTTCTGTCTTCATCAATAAATGAGAATTTATTCAGTTTAATATCCGGAACCTTGAAGTTTTTTTTAATCCATTTTTCCTGCTCTTCGAAAGTGGTATTCTTTGAAAGGTATAATGCAGTATGATGCTGATCTCCTGTCCATTTTGTATGAACCGTGGCTTCAGCATTGCCGGTAATGGTTAAACGGATTACCGCTGTTCGTTTCTGAATATTTTCTTCAGCAGTAGAAAGAGGAGCGCTTAATAGTTCACCGCCGTTGGGGGTTATAAGAAGTGCCTTCCTGTTTTCACAGCTGGAGGAAAGGCTGCCAGCGGGAAGATCCTGGCTGGTGCATTCCAGCCAGACAGTATCCTTGTCATCCGGAACTACCACAATAACATGATTGAATTGATTGCAGGGGAACCCAGTAATAAGCGGGATTTCCTGTTCCCCTGATTCTATTAGAACGGGGTATGCTCTAATTCCTGCAGCCTTTAATATCGAAATCATATAATTTGACAGAGCCTTGCAGTCGCCGTAACCGTTATTATGAACATAAGAAGCTTCAAAAGGCTGCCAGCTTCCGATACCAAGCTGAATACTTACGTAACGTGTACGCGACTGCATATAATTATAAAGTTTATTAATCTTCTCGCGCCGGTCTTGACACTTCTGAACAATATCTTCAATATCCTGAAGAGCCTTTTCCGGGAGAATATCTCTACCCCCGGCGAGTTGAAAATACCATTTACCAAAATCCTTCCAGCTGCCCATACTGCCGGGGAAGCCTTCTATATTAAATTCTAACGGGGCTGTCCTTACAATTACCGCGTAATCAGCTAAGTCCTCGTTTTCCTGATCATCAGGTAGTTTAGACAGGTTCTCCGCACTCCAGTAATAAGTTGTACTTCCTCCCTCCTTACTTACTGCCGGTTGTACGGAATCCGCGCTGCACCACCATCTTAAATTGTAATCCGAAGGTGTCAGAACACTGAATTCGGAATGCTGCACAGGATCAGAAGATTTCCTGCTGATCCATGAGGGCCAGTTCAGGTAACTATTGTATTCAAGTTCGTATGTAAACTCCACCGTATATGGAAATTTGTCATAATAAAGCTCAGCTAATCTTACCCTGTTATCATCAAGCAATGCATAACTGGTAAAGTCACTATAATCCTTTATATCCCTGCTTTCAAGGCCCCTTATTTCCTCACCGGAGGCATCATACAAAACTCCGTCAAGGTCAGCTACCTCAATAAATTTGTTGTAATTGAGAACAAGCACCCCGTATTCCTGTTCGTCTTTACTAAATATTGTAACAGCAAATCTGACTTTCTTCCTCCCGTGCTCAGGGTTTAATACTTCGAAGCTGACAGTATTATTTCTAATAACAGCCTTTGCCGGCAGCAGGTCAGCCGGGATGTTGCGGATATCATATTCATTAGTCCCATCAGCATAGGCTTCTGAAGAATGAAGGACTCCAGGCAGGAGTAAGAAGAAAACGACTATTAAAAAGGATTTCATTAATTCCCCTTCTCATTCATTCCCATAGTACTTTTTTCAATTTCAGCGGTCTTGAGTCCAAGCACCATCATAGCGGCATCAGACGAAATTTTACGACCGTAAAATTCTTTCAGCCTTTCATAATGAAGAGATTTTATCTCTGGTTTTTTGATGTTGAATTTTGATATAATCTGTACCCCGCCATCCGTGTCTACCAGTTCCCTTTTATATGTAAAATCGCTCGACCCGAAGTTTTTGGACTCATATTTTTCCTTTAATTCATATGAAACAGGAAAATAGACGTTGGTTACAACGGTCTCACTCCTGGGATAACTGTAGTCAATAGGGAAATCCCTTTTCTCTGCCTTAAAAGGATTATCTTTCGTCCGGTCGACAAGAATTGGATTAAAGTACATCATATCACCGCCCTTCTGGATATAACCGGGAGATGAGAACCATGCTCTTACAATTAAGGGTGAAACTATGTCTTCTTTATTACTGATCTGAACAGAATCTATCTCCAATCCTGTCGATTCAGTATCAAATAAATCTTTGGCAAGATCTACGTCGGTTTCATCTTTAAGATCATCTCTAAGCGATAAACCGGTATAAATTCCATACATCATTTCGGCATCAGCAGTAAGAGTTCCGTCTTCGTTTATATGAACGTTTACCACGCCTTTTTCATCATCAGTTTCACTTGACCGGATATCCTGCCATTCAAGCGGGCCTTCCTTAATAACCAGCGCCCTTACATTAAGAATTTTTTCGGGCAGCTGACTCAGTGGTCTTAAGGGACTGGTTGCATCAATGAAAAATGTTTCAGATCCGACCTTAACCCTGGCAATTGTAAGGTTAAACTGTGAAATTATAGGGTAGAGACTCTGAATCTTACCATTCCCTCTTGTACTTAGAATCATTGGTTCCCCTTCAATGCCTGCACTCCTGAGCATAGATAGAAGCAGAAAAGTTATATCTGCAGAGTTCCCTTTTTTATATTCAAGGACATCGTCAGCTTCATCATTCGCAAATACCCGCTGCCTGCCGTCCCATACAATTGATTTAGTGACCCAGTTATAAACAGCTTCAAGTTTTTCCTTAGGGGTCTGAAGCCCTTTAGTGATTTCTGCAGTAAGGTCTTCTACATCACCGGTTACATCAATCTTATCGCCAAAATCATGATGTTCTCGCAATTCCTCAACAACCGTATCCCAGCTCTGCAGTACTCTTTTCATCCCTACTCCCCTTACAGCATAACCGGCAAGCTGAGCCTGAACCCTGTTCTGATAATCACTTAAAGTCGTAATGTAGGGTACATCCCGCAATGCAGGGATATTCTTTACAACCCATCTATACTGATTGCAGTTAACGATGTTGCCTCCAAAGTAGGCTGCTGCATTCCCCATAAATGCCTGTGTGGTTTCTGTATTCTCTTTTATCGCCCATTGTTCATAACCCATAGAAACGAAAGCATAAGCAATCGTACGCGGCATAATAACCCTGTATTCACTCCATACTACGGGTTCCTCCCACTGGAAGGTCCAGTCGCGAAGAAAGGTAAGATTAGATGCTTTGATAGAATATTTAATATCTATAATACATCCCGGTGACAAGGCCGGCATAGTAAATTTATAATTCGTCCTGGTATCAGAGACTTCTTCTTCAAAAATATTATCATCATCAAGTTCATTCTCAGTTATCTCACCATTCTCGTCAAGCTTGTAGGTCACGGCTTCAATGTCTTCGAGAGCCTCTTCATCATCCTCAGTATAAAGACTGATAGAATGTGTTGCAAGATCGTATCCTTTCTCATTCAGGATCTTGATCCTAAGAAGTCTTGTAAATTCTATATTAATATCGTTGTTGAGTCTCGACTCACCGAAATCACAGAGGATAACGGCAGATGCGTTGGAATCACCGGGGAAAGTTGTCATAAGAAGGTCCTCCATCGGAACTTCTCCCCATTCAATCGGAGAATCCTGCGCTTTTACTGATACGGAAATGATTAAAATGAAAAGGAATGAGATAAGTGATCTGGACATAATAACTCCCTGGTTTAATGGATATCCACCTTCGTGCTGGCAAAACAGTTTATTTCAGAAGAACTTATTTTTTCAAAGAAATGACAAATTATAGCAGAGTGATAACCACATTTTCCCCCTCTGTTTGAGGTCTATTTTATTGTTTTCATTCAAATTTATTACATAATAATTAAAGTAGCAAGAAATTATTTCTCAGGATCTGAGAACCTACGAATGTTTCGGTGCTATGCACCTGGGAAAGTAGGATTATTTGAGGAGGTTCATTTTTCGTGTTTGAAAGAAGGAGCCTGCCCGAAGGCTGTAGAAATAAATGCCGCTGGCAAAGTAAGAGGCATCCCAATTAAGCTCATAAGTCCCCGGAGCGAGCTCTTTGTTAACAAGCTGGTCAACAAGCTCGCCAAGTGAATTGTAGATGTTAAAAACAACACCTTCATATTCCATTACAGAAAAACGAAAAGTGGTTGAAGGATTAAATGGATTGGGATAGTTTTGAAAAAGATTATAGCTTGAAGGAAAAACATTATCTGCAGCTTCTTCAACGTCGCTGCTGTTATCTGAAACGGAGAATATTTCAAACTCATACAAAGAATAACCGTATACGGTACCGCGATGTATACCGTACATACGAACATACCTGCAGTCGGCAGAAAAATAAATACGATCGATACCTCCGTCTCCTTCCGTCTGATGGTATACCTCATTCCAGCTGACCGCATCGTTTGAAGTTTCGATACTATATTCTTTTCCATAGGCGGTTTCCCAGGTAAGGTTAACCTGCGCTATATGCTTAAGAGAGCCCAGGTCGACATAAATGAATTGAGGGTCGCTGAATTGGGACGACCAGCGCGTCCCTCTGTTCCCGTCAACAGCATATTCGCCGGCATATTGCTGAGATTCTATTGATGAAACAGTAACCTCTTTATGCAGGGCAATATTTTCGGGCGGGGGTATAACCACCGTAAAGGATTGTGAGATACTATTATTATTTTCTATGCACTCGCTTATGTTGTTATCCGGATCAACTACTGCTTCAACTGTATATGTGCCGGGTTCTCCGGCTATCCACCAGTTAGTATTATTATATATGGTGGCGCTTACCTGCATCATTCCTCCGGGTTTTATAGATCCGGAAAATTCAGATGACCTGCTTACTTCAGCCCCATTTACTTTAAATATTACTTCATGCACGGTTCCACTGCTGCTTGCCTGCGTTCCCCGGTTCAGAATAGCGGCAAGAAAAACAACACTGTCACCTTCGGCAGGGTATTTTGGAAATGAAGAAATATTTGCAATCATCAGATCAGGTTGGGGAGCCGCATCTGTAATATTTAGGGAAGCAGTAAGCGGCAGGTTATCAGAAGATCCTCCGGCTTTTATCGTAAACGTTCCGGGTTCAATCTTATAGTTGTTTTCTGTTTCATCAAAATAATAAAACTCTTCAGCGGTAAGGTTAAATGTGACCGTTTTTTGTTCTCCAGGCTCAAGTGTAATACGCTTAAAACCCTTTAGCTGCTTCTCCGGCATCCATACGGATGATTCATTATCAGAAATGTATAATTGTACAACCTCATCACCTTTCAGGGACCCGGTATTTTTAACATCAACCGAAATAGGGACAATCTGTCCGGCCGGACTGCTTGATGGAACCGCCAGACTGCTGTATTCAAAAGTTGTATAACTCAAACCAAAACCGAAGGAGAACTGCGGAATATAATTCTGTTCATCGTACCAGCGGTAACCGCATAAAAAATCATCTGTAAAATCATCATTCCTTTCTGGAAGCTGGTAATTAGCAACAGGCATAGTAACGGGTAGTTTTCCCCCGGGATTATAATTTCCGAAAAGCACGTCGGCTATTGCCCGGCCGCCTTCCTGTCCCGGATAGAAACCATAAATTAAACCTTTGATATTAGCGATAGCCGGACTAACAGCAACAATACCGCCGCTTTCAAGGACAACAATAAGGTTTTGATTTACACCTGCAAGGGCATTGATTACATCAATTTGTTTTCCCGGAAGCATTACTGAATTTCCAACGCGGTCAAGTCCCTCCCCCTCCTGGGTATTGTCCAATCCCCCAACGTATATAACTATATCTGCAGCGGCTGCAAGATTTAAAGCGTTCGGGAGATCAGAGATATCGGTACTGTTTATGTCGCAGCCTTTTGTATAGTGAACCATTTCCGGACCGGCAATTTCTTCAATCCCCTGCTTTGGAGTTATAGTGTAGAAAGGCGTAACATAACTGCTTCCGCAGCCATCGAGCTGACAAACGTCAGCACTGGGTCCTATCAGGGCAATGCTGGTAATATTGTTTTTATCCAGGGGAAGAATATTGTCTTCGTTCTTCAGAAGCACAAGACTCTGTCGTCCTGATTCGAGCGCAGCCTCACGGTTCACCGTGCTGTTTAAATCATCCGGATTCCCCACAGGATAGTTATCAAGCATTCCTGCAAGCATCTTTGTTTTAAGAACTTTTCTTACGGCATCATTAATAGTATCTTCAGAAACTGCACCTGACTGTACAAGATTGAGCAAATCATTTTCATACATATCAGAACCCATACAGATATTACATCCTGCCTCAATGGCGTTCTCACTGTTCCAGATTGAATTCCAGTCGGATACAACATAATAAGGGAATCCCCAGTAATCACGAAGAATACCCGTAAGCAGGTTTGGATTTTCCGCACATTTCTGATTGTTAATCAGGTTATACGCATTCATAACAGAGAATGCTCCGCCATCCTGTACAGCACTTCTGAAATTCAAACCGTAATGTTCCATTAAAAACCTCTGAGAAATGGTCACATTATTGTTAGTACGGTTCTCCTGCCTGTTTACACAGTTAAAGTGCTTTGCGGTAGCAATAACGCCCGTGTTCTGGATACCCTTTATCAGGGCTGAGGTTATTTTTGAAATTAAATATGGATCTTCTCCTCCGCTTTCAGCAGACCGTCCATTCCGGGGATCGCGGTTTAAATCCATACAAGGACCAAGAGCCTGGTTATGAGCCTTAGCCAGGAATTCCCTGCCCATAGCTTCACCAACGATTGTAATCATATCAGGATTCCAGGTTGCAGCCATCCCGATTCCTACGGGAAAACTTGTAGCAGGACTATCGTCTCTCACTCCGTGAGGTCCGTCAGCCATATAAAATCCCGGGATTCCAAGCCTCGTATTATCTGCGGTGTTAAAACCTCCCTCTTCATGGAGCTGGAGTATTTTTTCTTCAAGCGTCATTTGTGATAGAATGGAATTCACTTTGTCATTGAGAGTCTGTGAAAACGTACGGGGTGCAGTTAATAGAATTATGATGATAAAAACCGATACTACACGCGGATGGTCTTTGAAATTTCCCACTTTTTCCTCAGGTTTTTTCAGGATTGGATTTATTTATGGTCCTCACGAGCCTGCCAGACGGCCTGGTTCGGGATGCTGATACTCATTTAAGAAGCTGAAACCCCGCTAAAAAACCGGGGCGGGGAGTTCAACATGATTTCTATTGATCTTAGCTCTTCCGGAGCAGGTTTCACTGCAGGTAGAGCATCTTCTTCGAAGAATAATACCGGCTGTAATCTTCCGTTGAGTTTGCCTGTATCTCGTAGACATACACACCCGAACTCAAACCTGATGCATTAAAATTTATGGTATGCCCGCCGGCACTCATAGAAGTAAAACTATATTCTTTTACAACCTGGCCGAGAATATTATAAATGTTAATTTTAACATCACTTGGTGTCGGAAGTCCATAAGTAATTTTTGTAGCCGGATTAAATGGATTTGGATAATTCTGTTTTAGTTCGAAATTTTCTGGTATTGAAGATTTATCATCTTTTACATCTGTAGGATCAAGTTCATATATTCTGACATAATCAACTTCCATTGTTTGAGGGAAAGTTGTGGTCCCGTTTGGCGGACCCGGCCAGTTTCCACCAACAGCAACGTTTAAGAGCATATGGAAAAGCTGATCAAAAGGTGCGGGGTAAGCTCCGCCGCTGCTCCACCACTCATTTTGAGTAAGGTATAGAACATCGTCAACATACCATTTCATTTCCACCGAATCTCCGTTTCCTGTAGGAAGCCAGGTCAGTTCAAAGACATGAAAATCGTCGCTGAAATTACCTGAAGGAAGGACATAGTAACTCCCCGTATGAGTATTATTCGGCCATGTTCCGCCATAGTGCAGCGTTCCGTAAACTTTGGTGACATCCTGCCCGAGCAATTCCATAATATCAATTTCACCGCTTGCAGCCCATCCGCCGTAGATCCAATCGCTTGGCAGCATCCAGATTGCCGGCCATAATCCCTGTCCGTAAGGCAGTTTAGCTTTTATCCTGAATCTGCCATATTTCCAATCGCCCATATGAAGAGTTCTTAACCTTGCCGAGGTATACTGCCGTGTTCCATCAGGACCAGTATACGTTTCCTTCAAGGCGCGGATGACAAGTTTACCATCCTGGATAAAAGAATTTGTATCCCTGGCGGTATAATACTGCAGTTCATTGTTACCGCCTCCCTGTCCGTTTACCTCATGCTCCCACTTTGACAAATCGATTTCAGTGCCATTAAATTCATCGTCCCAGACCATATTCCATGTCTGCGCAAAGGAAACCGCGCTTATCAGGATTGTTAAAAGACAGGTATATTTAGAAAACTTGAAAAACATTGTGTAACCTATTTTTTTTCAACTATAATTAACTAATTCCAGATCCCGAAACAAGTTCGGGATGACATATTGTTGAGATCCCGAAACAAGTTCGGGATGACACATCGTTTGAGATCCCGAAACAAGTTCGGGATGACAATCCCGCTACTCTTACTCCAATTCAAATTCAGCCGACAAATTATTTACCATAGCCTTAAACTTTCCAGGTTCAATTATCCTTTTATTATCCCGTCCTATAAAGGAGAGTTCATCAGGAGTAATTGTGAAAGAAACAGTTTGCTTTTCACCCGGTTTAAGATTCACTTTATCAAAGCCTTTGATCTGCCGGTCAGGTCTTGACACGGATCCATATTCATCGCAGAGGTAAAGCTGAACAACCTCTTTGCCTTCAACCTGTCCGCTGTTTTTTACATCCACTGTAACGGTTACATTTTCACCGTTTTTAATTGACTTCTTATCCAGTTTAAGATTTGAGTATTCAAATGTAGTATAACTCAAACCGTAACCGAAGGACCATTGAGGATCATAGTTGTTGCTGTCAAAATGTTCCAGCGGTTTGTAATCATAATTTGTATTGCCGTTGGGAGCTTTGGGATATGTAACAGGCAGTTTTCCGCTTGGATTGGCATCACCGAATAAAATATCAGCAATAGCCCTCCCGCCTTCCATACCAGGCAGAAAACCTACCAGTATAGAATTGACTTCGGGTTCAATTTTATTTATCAACCTTGGTCTGCCTTCTATCATCAGCAGTACCACAGGTTTCCCTGCCTCTGCGAGTCTTGAGGCAAAATTAAGCTGTGTTTCATTCAGTTCAAGGTCATTTATATTTCCGGGAGATTCACAGTAAGCAGGTTCACCCAGACAAAGGATAACTATATCACTCTCTTTTGCTTTATCAATAGCAGCACTAACATTTTTTTCAGAATTGAAATCGGTGCCCTCTATAAATGCTGTGTTCACATTTCCGTTTTTATCCTGTATAGCCTCGAGGATCGTTTTCTTTTCCTGGGGATAAAGACTTTCCTCACTGCCCTGCCAGGTGATAGTCCATCCGCCGTTAAGCACTGACAGCATATTGGCAGTAGGACCCGTTACAAGTACTTTGGTTCCTTTCTTCAGCGGCAGAAGACTGTTTTGATTTTTAGTCATCACAATTGATTCCTGTGCTGCCTGAAGGTTTGTTTCAGAAGCTTCCTTCCCTGCAAATTTTCCTTCAAGAGATTTGTCAGGATAAGGATTGTCAAAAAGTCCCAATTCCATTTTAACCTTTAAGATCCTGCCGACTGCCTCATCGATACGCGACACAGGTACTTTACCCTCCTGCACAAGTTCCAGCAGGTAATTGTAGAAGCTGAAATCAAGGGGAACCATACTCATGTCAATCCCTGCCATTACAGCCATCCTTACGGCTTCTTTGGGTGAATCAGCAACCCTGTCTCTTGTATATAATCTTTTTATATCCTCCCAGTCAGATACGGTAAACCCTTTGAACTTTAATTCTCCCCGCAAAACTTCCGTCAATAAATGATAATCGGAGTGTACAGGAATACCATCAACTTCCGATGAATTAACCATAACCGTAGGGGCGCCGGCTTTAATACCAGCTTCAAATGTAGGAAGGAAATACTCACGGAGCATTCTATCTGAGATCCAGGCAGGAGTTCTGTCTTTTCCATTAAGAGGATAACTATAACCGACATAATGTTTAAGACAGGTGGCAACCTTATCATTTCTGCTTATGTCATCGCCCTGCGCGCCTTCAATATAATTTTTACCCATATTCACCGCAAGGAATACATCTTCACCGTACGTCTCCCAGAGGCGCGGCCATAGGGGCTGTCTTCCTATATCCATAACTGGGTAATAGTTCCACGGAATACCCGAAGCTCTTACTTCAAGCGCGGTAACAGCACCTTCTTCTTTACTCAGCTCAGTGTTCCATGTAGATGCCATCCCGAGTGCCTGTGGAAATAAAGTGGCTCCTTTAGTATAAGTTGCACCATGGATTGCATCGATTCCATAAATAATTGGAATCTTTAACCTTGTTTCTTTGGTTGCAAGGTCCTGAATTTTAGTAATGATAGTATGCCAGTAATCCACATCATGAGCTGCATCGTAAACATTAAGGATTGACCCGACATGATATTTAAGTATAGCTTCTCTCAGCTTATTCTCATCAAGTACATGTTTCTGATCTTTTGTTCCCTGTTTAGCGGAGACAGCCTCAAGGGTAACCTCCGTCATCTGACCGACTTTCTCTTCAATGGTCATTTCAGAGAGAAGGGATTCGACTTTCTTAGTTATATGGGCTTCATCTTTTTTGGAGGGTTCACCATTGTGCCACCCGAAAGATAAGGATGCGATAAGAATTACGGTTAACAGAAGGTATATTTTTCTCATTTTTTACTGTATAAATTCAATTCATATTTATTTGATTAAAAAGAAATTCCAATAGTAAATTTCTGAATGTTATTCAGTCTGCCGAAGTCCTGGTATGCATAATCCACCCTTACGGCAATATTATCCAGAAGCTGCTGCTGAACACCGAAGCCCAGGCTGAAGGTTTCTTCTGAGTCCTGCAGAAATAATGATTTATAACCTCCGCGGATAGATATAAAATCATTATAAGTATATTCAGCGCCGGCGTTGAGACTTTCATAATTATCATTAGGATGAAGAGCGTCAACAGCCACTGTTATCTTATGAGTTTCAGTATACACAGGGTGATAAGCTACACCTACCCTGAAATACAGCGGAAGCGTCCATGCTTTTGTTTCAAGGTACGCAGGAATCTTTCCATTATTTCCTGAACTTTCAGGATCTGAATCGTACAGGATCAGGTTGGAGTTTCCAGACAGCTGCATTTTAGTTCCGAAGTTGGAGATAGACATTGCGAGTATCATCCCGTCAAAGGGGGTTCTGTACTGAACACCCATATCAAGGGCAAAGGCAGTAGCGTCCATCTGCCATATGCTTTGATAGATCATCTTGGGATTAAATCCTATAGAGAAATTATCCGTCAGGTTTACGGCATAAGCAAGACTGAAGACTACGTCCTTCGCTGTAAAAGTTTCACCTGTGCCTTCAGGTTTATCGACTGTGGTGACCTTCATATCGCCGATATCGGATGCAGTAAAACTTACACCTATTGTGCCCAGTCCGCCCAGACCATATGCTGCACTGACGAAATTATACTTGATATCAGCAAGCCAGTTGGTATGATCAAACATTACGCTGGTACCCTCTATCTTTGCCAGTCCCGCCGGGTTCCAGTAAATTGCACTTGCATCTTGAACCGCGCCTACATAAGCACTTCCCATACCGGCGGCTCTTGCGCCCTGCCCGATTGTAAGGAACGGAGCCGCTGTAGTACCCTTCTTCGATACATCGGATACAAAATCCTGTGCAAAAGAATTCACGGCAAATGAAATCAATATTGTTATAATTAATCCTGGTATTTTCATTTTAATCTCTCCGCTATTTAATTAATGCAAATTTGCCGATATGCTCACCAATACCCGGTGCGTCTATATGATATATATACAGCCCATATGCAGCGTCCATACCATCCTCTGTAACGAGGTTCCACGACATTGTTCCGTCAGAAGGTCCTGAATCCTTATTAAGTGTTTTAACCAGTGCGCCTGTGATTGTATAAATCCTGATCGTACAAGCAGAAGGCAGATGAATGAAGTCGATCTTCCGTTCGCCTCTACCGGTAGAATTAAGATTTCTTCTTTCCCATGAAGCCGCACCAAGATATGGATTAGGGACCACACTGATCTTTGATAGTTCATCTTTTGCGAGTGAATTATCCACTTTCAGCTGTTTGGTTGAAAATGAGAAATAATCCCCTTCCCTGAACGGTTTTTTTGTTCTTATAATAAACTTATCACCGGCCTGCGGTTCAACCGGCGCTGCGGTGGAATCAAAAGGTGCATAAGTCAAGTTCCAGGTCTTCCTGAAATTTGCTGTTATTGGAGCTCCTTCAAATTCGATGATCTGAATAAGATCTCCAATTGAGAGTGAATGGGAGTTGTCATAATCATAAACAGCTATTTTTGAATACTTCTGTAACGTTTCATTATAAACTTTAAAGTTTACAGGAAAATGAGTGTTATATGTGGTATCCTGCGGGGTATCGGAAAAAGTAATTGTATAATCTGCCGGCCAGGCAAGATCCCTTGCAATATCATTTGTGTTTGCTTCCACATTTGTGAGCAGGTTACTTGAACCTGTAAGCCATCCCGTGGCAGAGTCGATTACCGTAACCATTGTATCATTTAATATTGAAAGATTAAGTCCGTCGAACGGCAGGCTGTACCTGTCTTCACCAATACTTGTACTGTCGTTATTTGAACTGATCGTATCGGTCACCCCGTTGAAAGTTCTGATGATATCAAATGAAGATGTTCTGTACCTCGGATAATCTCCCGAAGAATTCAGTGCAATTTTATAAACTGCATTGTTTTTAATTTCATCTGCGTTAAGAAGGTTAACCAGCATAGAACCGGTACCGAGACCCTCTTTAACCTGTGAAAGATCACCCACGATCTGCGGAGGAACGTAGCCTGCTACCGGTGCATTCGGGGTAACGACGGCACAGTTCAGATCGACAAATTTAAGTGTGCCTGAATAATCCTCGGAAATGATCTTTGTGCATTCTGAAGGCTGAAGTCCTGCGGTGCCGAAAGCCGGATCACCCATGTCGTAGGAAACAACAGCATAATAGTATTTCTGACCATTAACAATATCACGGTCAACATAAGAATGCTGGAGACCTGAATTGGTGCCCCTCCAGAAACTTGCACCGTTTATTCCTATAGGATCAGGACCTTTTATAGAATCTACCAGGTCAAACTGGGCTATAGGCTTCCAGTATTTTGGCTCGCCTCTCGAATCTGTAATTACCTTTATATCATTAAACTCAGCTTCGGTACTACGGTAAACCATATACCCTTCGAAATCTTTCTTATAACCCTGGGTGGGATCATTGTTCTCGAATCCAAGGAACGGATCCCTTGATTCTTCCGCAATTGTATCCCAGTAGAGAGTAACTGTTTTATCACCGGCAACAGTTGTTACCTTCGGTTTTAACGGAGGTTTTGAGAAATTATAATTTGCGTTATAAATCTGCTGTACGGTTTCCTTATTGAAGGATATATCTTCAAGGTCATTTCCAAAAACAAGAGCCATTGAAAAACGCTCCCTCAGTCCTTCGTTAAGCGGAAAAGGACCGGAAGCGAAGACCATACTGATGTTAGCATTCTGCAGTGAGGTATCGAAGTTAGCGTAGTTCATCTTCTGCCACATATATTCATCGTCCTTCGGCCATCCTCCGCCTGTTCCGCCCTGGCCAAGCCTGTAGATGGATACTGCCGTCAAACCGATCTGGTCTGATTCATCTTTATCCGTCTGATCGAAATTAGGTTCACCTGCAGTGGGTATACCATCGCCTTCACCTTCATCAGGACCAACATACTGTCTGTCAAAAGGACCTACGCCGTCTTTTCCAACGTCATTATTCAGCGGTTCGTTTTCTTCAGGATCCCACTTGCCATTATTATTGAGATCGCTATATGGAAGCCAATCGCCGTCATTATCTATCCCGTCATCTCTTCTTTCATCAACCAATCCGTCTTCATCATCATCAACTTGATTGAAGGCATTACCGGGACTCTCAAGATAGGCATAGCCATAATAACCTGTTTTCCAACCGGAAGGCAGTCCTATACCGTCGCTATCGTAGCAATAGGTGAGATCAAGCTTTGTATCAAAGGAAGCATTATCGTCTTCTGAATCATCGGGACCGCCCACACCGCAGTCGGTATAGAATCCGAACAGTGTGGTAGGATAATTAAAATCAGAAAGGTTGACGATATCGTAGTGCCAGAAAATTATATCTTCTGCCAGAACATGCGACCACTGAAATCCTCTTATCTCAACCCTTAATCCAAGACCTCCCCTGGAATGATCGCTTGCGATAGGGAAATAACTATAAGGAGGTTTTTTAAATTCACCGTCTTTGGAATCATCCATTACAAAAAATGTTTCAAAGTCAGAGTTGGTTACGCCTCTTCCGAAATACCCGAACCAGTAACCGTCCCATTCGGGAGTCAGACCCAGTGCAAGCGGCCAGTGTTCAGGCCATGAAAGAGGGTCGGTGTTAAATGCGGGTTTTTTAGAATCCGGAGCGAAGTAACCCGGCAGTGGTTCAAGACCCCATATTAATCCTGTTACAGGATCCTTATCCATCCATTCTCTATATGAAGTTTCGAGGGGGTGAATAACCTGCTGATTTCCGGGTGAAGTAACCTCGGAAGCAATAAGCACAGCCACACCATCGAGGTAAGTCTGTCCCGATCCTTTCGGCCATTCACCGGAAGGTTGAAAGGGCCATTGACCAACTTCACCGTTGTTATAGAATAATGTACGGACCAGATTGCCGTCCATTGTTCCTTCTCTCCGGTTCTCGATATCGCCCTGCTGATCATTTCTGTATCTCTCAGTCTGACTCTGCGGAAAGGCAGCGGCAGAGAAAAGAATAATCAATAATAAAATCCTGGAATTCATAATCATTTGTTTTCTCCCAAAAGAATCACTAAAATCCGAATCCAAATCCAACCCGGATTTCTCTCGGAGCTGAATACATAGAAGGATTGTTTATATATTGTTCAATTGTATTTATACCTACAATATCGCCAGCGTACTGGGTATTGAGGTCCGAATTTGCCCTGCCCGTTGTTGCATAAACGCCGTATTCGTTTTTGATATCAAGCAGATTATAAACAAGCAGGTACGCGTTGACGTTTATTCTGCCAATGCTGAAAGTTTTTTCTGCGCGGAGATC
Organism: uncultured Ignavibacteria bacterium; assembly: GCA_963800255.1. Taxonomy (GTDB): domain Bacteria; phylum Bacteroidota; class Ignavibacteria; order Ignavibacteriales; family Ignavibacteriaceae; genus DATFVA01. The sequence goes on from CAWDAK010000009.1 coordinate 309,144, forward strand.
CAGGTTAAGAGTAGAAGGTTTTATTCCGCCATTCTCAAACCTGACTCCTTTAGACGACTTAACATCTTCAGTAAAAGGCCATCCCGAACCGTACTGGAATATAAATCCGACAGTCCAGTCGCCTTGTATGCCGAAGTTAACTGAAGCATTGAATGTATGTCTCTGGTCCCAATCGAGCGGAACAACTGCCTTAGTTTCCTCAATAGGGGGATCAGTCTGGTTGTTGTTATAAACTGCGTAAGGATCGGAAGCGTTGCCTTCCGCTATCTGGAACGTATAATCAATTTTGGCAGAAAAATAATCGGCAAAACGTTTATCAAGGGTTAATATAAAACCTCTAACGTTTGCATAATCCCTGTTAATAAACCTTGCGTATTTAAACCCGTTATAGGTGTTTATTATTTCCATTCCCAGCCAGTTTCTTATATCCCTGTAATAAACAGTAACGTCAAGCGCTACATTAGGGAACAGAACCTGCTGCAGGCCGATCTCATACATAATTGTTTTCTCAGCATCCAGATCAGGATTACCGGTAACAGACTGTAATGTAGATCCGGAGCCGGGCCTTACAATAAAATCAGGATTTGTGTACAGGTTTTCATAATTAGGTATTTTAAAGAAATGCCCGTATGAAAATCGTATTATCCCTTCGTCGGTTATTGGGAAAGATGCTCCAAGCCTGGGACTAACCTGGTATTTAGGATCTGCCTTCCTGAACTGATTAGCTCCCGGAAAAGAAGTCAGACCATTCGGGTTCTTCAGATCGACTGGAAGGTTTGCGTTGGGATTAAAATAATCAATACGAACACCGGCATTAATAATCATTATGTCATATTCCATCTTATCCTGGATATACGCAGATCCCTCATAAGGATGACGTGTATACATTATGCTGGAGCCAATATCTGTAATAGTACCGATGTTAGGATAACCCGGGGTAAAAGTAACTAAATTGGTTTCAGGATCAGCATCGGGCGTAAGGTTTATAAGATCAGTGCTGCTATTGTATAATTCATTCATCCTTCCTTCTATACCGAAACCTATTTTATGTTCTTTGGAGATCTGTGAGGTAAGTGTATACTGTGCAATATAGGTGTTTGTATGCCTGTTATACCTGCCGCCCTGGTTGCCGCCTGTTCTGAATGTATAGTCAGTTCTAGCAATTCCCTGCCTTGGATCGACATACCTTGGATCAAAAGGCTCTGCATAGAGATATCCTTTATACTTAAAAAAGTTGGCAGAGATTTTTAAGCTTTGAAAAGTACTTTGTGAAAGTACATTGGATATCTGAAAACTATGAACCTGGTTGATCCTGTAGTGATTCATTATACCGTCAGGCGTCCATGAAAAATTATGGTCATAATATTTATTCCAGTTATCATCCCAGAAAACACCGTATGAAAATTTAAATGAAGGGAGTGAATAAGTAAGCTTGCCGTTAAATGAATACTTTCTTGAAGGATCCATTGCAACATATTCCCCGTCTCCGGTATTCCCCGGAAACCAGAACCTGTTATTATTTGGTATAGGGAAAATAATATCATCTGTAATATTATAAATACGTTGTCCGTATAGATGGCCATTTGTCTGGAAATATCTTCCGGTTAAGAAAAATGACAGATCAGGAATTACTTTAACGGGACCGCTGATTGAAACCTGAACATCTTTAGAATTCAGGTCGCTTACTTTATCGAGATTTCTGAAAATATTATCATGAGTAGTAAAAAAACCGCCGCCGTAGGCAGAAACATTTCCTTCGTACTTATCACTTCCGCTCTGGGTTACGATATTAACAACACCCGACAGAGCCTGACCGTATTCAGCGTTGAATGTACCGCTGACAACTTCCATCTGCCTGATAGTGGAATTTTCAACGGCAAGACTGAGTCCCCCGTTAAAAGCATCGGTGACGGACACTCCGTCTACAAGGTAGGCAACGTCATTTGATCTGCCGCCTCTGAAGTGACCGCCGACAACACCGGCCTGGAGGTTGATGATCTGCCCGATACTTTCTACAGGCATCATCTTAATATCTTCTGCTGATACCGTTACTGAAGTTGAGGTAAGATCTTTCTGAACAAGCGGTCTTTCCGATGTAACAACCACTTCCTGTCCGAGACTTATGGCAGTACTGCTAAGTTCAATCTCAAGTTCGGTTGTAAGGTCAATCCTGATAGAAACAGCTTGATATGTGACCTTCTGATATCCGATAGAGCTTATTATAACGTTATATTTTCCGGGTGGAATATTATTTATATAAAAATACCCATCCACATCTGTAGCTGCTCCAAGGTAGGTACCTTCAATAACCACATTAGCGCCGAATAATGGTTCGCCCGAATCTTTGTCCTTAACATATCCGGCGAGTTTCCCGGTTGTACCCGCTTGAGAGGCTGATGAAAAGGAAATGAGGATCAAAAAGAATAAAACAGATGCCTTCATTTTATTCCTCATAATCATCTTTTTCAGTCTGTAGTATTTACTCATAATCATTTCCCGATTTAACATGAATTTATTTCCATCTGATATAAAGGGAAGGTACGGCTGATTAAACCGTACCCTCCACAGGAGATCGTTATTTAACTAACATCATTTTTTTGACTGCAGTGAAATCGCCTGTATGTATCTGATACAGGTACACACCGCTTGATAAATTTGAAGCATTGAAGTTGAACGAATGCAGTCCTGCATTCTGAACTTCATTTACGATTTGAGCAACTTCGCGTCCTAATACATCATAAACCTTAACAGTTACAAGTCCTGTTTCTTTAAGATTATACTTGATAACCGTTGAAGGGTTGAACGGGTTAGGATAGTTCTGCATAAGAGCATATTCTTTCACAACAGGGACTTCCTCATCTTCAACTCCCACATACCATTCGTTTCCAACCCAGGTATATAACCATTTTGAAACGTTATTGTAGGAATTATCTTCATTGAATGGAGAGTAGGTCATTATACCTTCTCTTTCACCTGTTGCATCAGCATCATTGATAGCAAGATCGAAAGGAACTCTTGTACCGATCACGGGATTGAAGACATCATCGCCGGAAACAGCAGCTATAGCAGTAAACGGTATTTTAGCTTCAATAATATAACCGGGCTCAAATTTTTCATCCCAATAATAATCAGAAGAGACAGGCCACAAAAGAGCGTGTTCACCAGCGCTTGCAATCATCGCTTTATTGCGGGCAAACCTGAACTGGTAATCAGGTTCAGATCCTCTCTGGTATGAGGTATGTGAAGGTCCATGCCAGTCATAGAGGCCGATAAAAATATCGGGGCAATCATTCAGGTATGAATTCTGTGTAGAATCAAAAACTACCAGGTCGTCTGTTACATCAAAAGCTACGTACATATTCGATGCATCCATTGCTATATAGGCGAGCACCGAAAGATCGGCGTCACCGTCCACAACGGTATTAGTAACGATATGTGCTCCTTCTGACGGGAACAGCCTGATAGGTGTAATTGAAGCCCATTCGCTAAGATCACCGTCTGCTGCAAAACCGGCAGGTGCAGTAGGGCTGATAGTAACAACACCTTTTGCAAGGTTTGTTACCGCGGGAGTATTTGCACTAACTTCACTGAAGTTTCCAGCCTCATCCATACACACAATTGCATAATAATATGTTACATTCTGATCTGAAACGGGTGCGCGCAGTAAATGATCAACTGTTTCTGAACCTTCAGCTACACCCATTTCAACGACTTCAACGTTTGAAGCTTCAACATTCGTAATCGGCTGTCTGCTGTAATAAACATTATATGTTTCATTCTGCTCACCGGGAACATCTGACCAGGTAATCGTATTTAAATAATCACCAGCAGGACCGGCGGCAACATCTGTAGGTGCTTCAGGAGCTACAACATCAATGACAGGATTACCTGTCCATATATCATCCATATAAATTACTCTTCCTGCCTGGGCTGAAGCTTCAGCCATTATACCAAAAACGGTTACAGCTGTTGAATCAAACCCTGTTGTCCCATCCTGAGGGACAAAATCAATTAGAGGAAGAGCATATTGGTGCCAGGCATCGTCATCTATGGGCTGAAATACCATTCCGACCTTACTGGTTGAACCTGAGGGACCTGACTCAAACTGAGCTCTGCAAGGACCAGTACCTGCAGGAGCTTTCATTTTGAACTTAAGACTGTCTACAAGCCAGGCTGCCGACATATTATAGCCGCCGGTAATATCACCGCCCCAGCCTGTCCATCCGTTTGCCCATTCATCGCCCTGAGTCCACTTGACAGAGTTGGTACCCGGGGTGGCCCCAGTACCTTGCTCAATCTCTATTGCAGACTGACCCCAGGCAAATACTGAAAAATCACTTGACCAGGTTTTTCCATTGAAGAATACAAAAGGAATAGCTCTTGAACCGGTTCTGGTATAAGCATCGAAACCGACTTTTACAGAATCGGCAGCATTAACTGCTGTAACAGCGACAATGCTGTAAGAAGTAATCTTATCAAGATTAAGGACTAAATCGTTATGAGGCTGACCCCAGCTGAACGGCATAACTGTAAAACCGGAATCACTCGGGTTAACGCTGCCGTCTGACGGAATCTGATGCAGCGGAACTTTTAATTCGTACCAGCCTGTGACTGCGTCCAATGTAGTTGCATTCTGGTAAACATAAATTTCAAGATCGCCGCCCGGGTTAGGCTGATCGGTTATCTGGAGCCTGAAGTCCATTGATTCAGGATGAACTGCAGCCTGACGAACTTTTATCCAGAGACTAAGAGTATCGTTAACGCTCCAATCCAGGAATGTTCCTTCAGGAGCATGATGAACTAATTCTGCAAAGCTTCCCCAATCGTGGAAAGCGCCGATGACGGCATTAAAATCCATAGAACCTGTGCCCTCGACTTTATCCGTATGGTTATCAGCCAGGGTTACAATGGTAGGAACACCCTCACTGTTAACATCATAGACAGAATCGGCCACAGACGAATCGAAATTATCGATCATCTGGGCATTGCTGACCGTTAAGCCAGCCAAAAGGAAAAGGATAACTGTAAAAATTAAGTTTCTCATTCCTCTATCTCCTTGTTACTGTTTTAGTTGATTAATTATACTTAGTACCACAAACTCCACAATCCTATTATTATGAGGACGATAAAAGCGGAGAATAACAGGTTGAATTTGTGACTGGTTAAATTTTTGACATTTATAAAATCTAATTTCAGATCCTGGAAACTTTCTGCAAACGAGTACTGAAGTCCGGGTTCTTTAACAGGAGCAACTCCTGCCGCAAAATTAATACTGGAAAATAAGAGCAGACTGAACACGAAAAGAATAATTGCAAAATGAAGAAAATTAAAATTCGCAATAGCCAGGAAAACCGGATGGGTAAGCATTCCATTATTCACAAGCATTTCGAGACCTAACCTTGATACTCCGATGGCTTCACCTATAATGAATGTCCATAGCGCGGCCTTAGGAGATGCTTTCTTTAACAGAAGTCCCATTAAAAAAATCACAACTATAGGAGGGCTGATGAAAGCCTGAAGTCCCTGCAGGTATACATACATTTGCGGACTTATTATTCTAATCATTGGAATTGAAAGTATAGCGGTAAATACGATTACGGTAGTTGCAAGTCGTCCTACCAGAACCAGTTCTCTATCAGATGCTTCAGGGTGTCTTACTTTATAAAAATCGTTTGTAAATAAAGTTGCAGTTACATTAAATACACTGGCAAGTGAAGACATTATCGCCGCAAGCAAACCCGCCACAACCAGCCCTTTAACTCCTGTCGGGAGAATACTGCTGGTTATGAGGACAGGAAAAGCTTCATCGCCGTTTATTTCAGGAAACAGAGCAGCGGCTATTAAACCCGGAAGCACGAGAATGAATAAGGGGGTGACTTTTAACAGGGCAGCCAGCAGGGTTCCACGCCTGGCATCACCAATACTTTTTGCACTCATTATGTTCTGCATTATATATTGATCGGTGCACCAATACCAGAAAGCCAGGATGGGCGCTCCTATCAGGATGCCTGTCCATGGGAAGTCGGGATCAGAAATCCCTTTGAACATGTTGAAATAACTTGCGGGAAGTTTTGCTTCAAGTCCGCTGAAGCCGCCAACTGCATATAAACCAAAAACAGTTAAAACCACCGCACCCAGAAGAAGCACAACCGCATTAAATACATTTGTTCTTATAACGGCTGCAGCCCCGCCTATTATACTATATATTCCAGTAAGCAGAACAATTAAAATTGCAGATGTATAAACACCCATACCGAAAATTTTATAGAAGAGCAGTCCGCCGGCAATAAGTGAGAAGGAAATTTTTGTAAAGACGTAAATAAAAATGGAGAAGTAGGCGAACAGTTTTCTGTTAGTTCTGTCATACCGTTTTTCAAGGAATTCCGGCATAGTAACCACACCGGATTTTAAATAGATAGGTGCGATGAGCCACCCGAGAATAATAAGGATGAAGACAGCGATAAGTTCAAACTGCCCCCCTGCAAGTCCGCGTGAAGCTCCTGAACCTGCAAGACCTATAAAATGTTCACTTGAAATATTAGTAGCGAAAATAGAGAAACCTATTGCTACCCAGCCGACATTTCTGCCCGAAAGGAAATATTCAGAAAAATTTTTCTCTCCCCTGCCTGCATAGTAAAATCCTAGTCCTGTTACCGCAGCAAGAAAAATTATTATGACCACACCATCGAGAAATGTAAACCCAGATACCACGCTATCCTTGCAATAATTTTCTGTAAAAGGTCATAAACAATGCCAGTAAATTCTTTATCTGTTGTTTGAAAATCGAGCCTCTGCAGGGTGATAATAACGTATCCCGGAGGTTGATTTATTAAATTGATAAAAAGGATTTTATCAAATAAATAAAAAGGATGGTTCTTGAGAATAAGAACTTGTTCTTTTATTTAATAAGAACCAGTTTCCGTGTTAAGGCGGTGGTGCCCTTATATTCCGCTTTCAAAAAATATATTCCGCTTGATAAATTCAATTCTTGCGCATCTATCTGAAGATAATAAGTGCCGTTTGATCTCACCTCGTTCACAAACGCTGCAGCCTCGCGCCCTGCTACATCATAAAGTTTTATTGAGAGATTTCCGGCCTCGGGAACCTGGTACCTGACTGTAGTAACAGGGTTAAAAGGGTTAGGGTAATTTTGTGAGATTTCGAAAGTTTTTATCTGCTGATCATCTTCAATAACTGCCGTGGATTCCAGCGTGAACTCCATGGCACTGAAATTAAAATTGCCTCCGAAAAATTTAACCTGGAGAAAATGCGTTCCTGTTGAAAGTGCTATGCTGTCTATTTCAAGTGTACCCCAGCTCTGATATCCCCCTGTATTTGGAACCGGGAGCATCGAAGTAATATTATGACCATCCATTTTCAAAAGAACCTGTCCCCCTGTTTGAGGAGAGGCAAAACCCATATACATATTATAGATACCGCCCTGAGGTGCATTAATGGTATAACCCAGCCATTCGCCGTTCTCTATCCAGCCTACGTTATAACCATTAGAGAAGAAATCTGTACAGGTTTCAATATCCACTCCGTCATTACGGTATGCCCAGCCATTATTCCAGTTCTCTCCGCCTGTATTCTGATAATCGTTGTCATTATAGGCCTGGGTAATCCTGCCCATATCATAATCAGGTGCATAGACGATACCCGGGACATTATTTGCGGCAAACGGAATGGTTGCAGTAGTTGCAGTTTGCCTGAACATTGCATCAATGACATCTTTATGATATACACAATTTTCAATTTTAAGATTATCAGCAAGATTCATAAGCCCTTCAAATGCCTGCTGCTGTGTAGGGCGGGAACCATTGCCGTTCCAGTAATTAAGGCATGCCTGGTAACCATTTGGTATGAGCGCCGAAAGAGGGCCTGAAATGGAACTGACCTTTTTATGAGGCCACCAGCAGAATCCGATGTCATTAAACTGCATGAGTTCAATACAGTCAGTAAACCAGACATTGGAATTCTCGCCTGACTCACCCAGCCAGAGGGGTACGTTATACTGGTTCCTTATATCAACCAGGTATTGAATAGCAGACTGGTTATTGCCGTTCCAGTATTTATGAAAACTATAAGCCATATTATCGTCCCAGGGGGGAGTAAGGCCTGAAAAATCAGTTGCAAACCAATTCCCTTCTATAAAAAGAATATGGTTGTTATCCACCGTCCTGATTGTATCTGTAATCCTTTCGTATAAATTTCTTAACGGCTGATTATTCGGCGGCAGGTTCCATTTAGGTTCATTCAGCAGATCGTAACCCCCTACCCATACTTTGTCGTGGTATCTTTCAGCTATTTTTCTCCAGATTTCAACGGTACGATCCTGTTTTGCAGGATCCTCCCAGAGTGAGGATACATTCGGGTCGTAATCGCTTATAGGTTCGTCGCTTTGTCCGCCCGGCGCTGCATGTAAATCAATGATGAGGTAAATCTGGTTTTCTTCACACCATTGAAGGAGAGAGTCAATCACTGCAAATCCTTCTTCAAGGTAAACACCAGGCTGGTCAGGAGGAGTAAGGAGGTTATAATGGAGAGGAAGCCGGATGGAATTAAAACCCCAGTTTCCGATAGCATTTATATCAGCCCTGTTCACATAATTTGTCCTGTAAGCTTCATAAAAAATATCGGCATTAGCTTCACCAACAAGATCCACGATCTTTGCTCTTATTTCATGGGCAGCATTGGCGAAATTGGACATCTGGAGCATATAGCCTTCCTGCAGTATCCATCCTCCAAGGCCTATTCCCTGCAGATAAAAATCCTGCCCGTTTCCATCTACTATCTTTCTGCCTGAGGTGTGCAGAAATCCCTGGGCAAAGGCTGATGAAGAAATAAGAATCAGTAAGCTGAATACAATATTTTTAAATATGGGTCTCACATTTTCTCCAATAACAATAAAGAAGTCTGCCTCAATTCAGAAAGGCAGTCTGTAAAAAATCACTATTAATTACTTAATCAGCATCATTTTTTTTACTGAAACAAAGCTGCCTGCTTAGTACAATTATCAAACCAGAATTAATATCTAAAAGAAAAGACGTTAAGGAAAGGATTCTTAAAAATAACCATGCTGATTTATCCAACTGATAAAACTATTTTTATCAATTTAATAATTTCAGGATGCTAATATTTTAATCCCAGGCTCTTTGCCATCCGGTAGTAATTAGAAGGCGCCAGTCCAAGTTTTTTCGCTGCTTCAGTATCGGAAGAAGAATTTTCCCTGACATACACAAGGTATTTCTCCCTTATCATTCTTTCAAATTGGGCAAGCGGCAGAGGATTAGATTCAAAGAGCGATTCAAAAAGATTCAGATCCTTTGCTCCTGCCGGGTACAAGGAGCCGAGAGCCTGTTTCGCATTATTTTTCGTAAGCCCGCCTTCGATAAACAGCAGCCGCTGGGCTACATTTTTCAATTCCCTAACGTTTCCCGGCCAATCGTATTCGGTGAAAATTTTCATAGCCTCTTCCTCGATAGCGGGTTTTTCCTTCCCCATTTGATTACTGTATTGAATGAGAAAATGCTCCATCAAAGTTGGGATGTCGTTCCTCCGATATTTTAATTCAGGGACTTCTATCCTGATCACATTAAGCCTGTAATAAAAATCTTCTCTGAATCTACCAGCCTTAACCTCCTCCTCAATATTCTTATTGGATGCGGCTATTATCCGGACATCGACCCTTACTTTATTCGTCCTTCCGATTTTATCAATCTCGCCCTCCTGGATAACCCGTAATAATTTAACCTGCATATTTAAGGGAAGTTCGGTCACCTCATCAAGAAAGACTGTGCCTTTATTAGCTGTTTCGAAAAGTCCCTGTTTCTTTTTTTCAGCCCCGGTGAATGCACCCTTTTCATAACCGAATAGTTCGCTCTCAACAAGATCGTATGGAATACTTCCGCAGTTAATCGGGACAAAATTTTCAAATTTTCTTGAACTATTATAGTGAATATTGTAAGCAACCAGTTCCTTGCCGGTACCGGATGCTCCATGTATTAGTATATTGAAGTCACTCTGAGAATATTTTTCAATTTCATTTTTTAGTCCTTTTATAGCATCCGACTGACCAATAATCCTTTTAGATCCAAGTATGTCTTCAACATTTTTAACGAGTTTTTTATTGGATTTTTTCCATTCCCTTTCAAGTACGCATTTCTGTTTAGCATTTATTATTGCCATTATAAAATCGGTAGGCTGGTAAATGAATTCTTCTATATCCCCGGGGTATTTTGTGCAATACCAGAATGCGCCGGCTTTAATAAGCTTATGTGCGAAGTCATAATCAGTAATATTTATTGTCATTTTTGTTATTACTATGATCTGAATTGAAGAGTCAATCTCCTTAATATTCCTGATCAGTTCCTCCCCCATTACTCCGCCCGTTAGATGATAATCCATTATCACAACATCATAATTTTTCTCACCTTGATGGAACAGCTTCAGGGCTGCATTTCCATCAGAGACGATATCTTTAATTATTATTTTATCTTCAAATGGAGCAATTGTGTTTTTAACCCTGATTACATCATAATCCTCATCCTCAATCAGAAGAACTGAAATTGTATCACTTATAAGCATGCTTTTTCCCTATAGATCAATATTAATAATAAATTCACAACCGCCCTCGGGCAGATTTGCAGCATCGAGTTTCCATCCGCACCGCCGTGATATTTCGCTGGAGATATAACAACCGTAACCTGTATTTTTGAGAGTTTCTTTCTTAGTACTTATATTTTCCTCGAAAATTTTCCTGACACCTCTATCATTTTCTGCAAGGAGTGCAGGCATTATTCCCTGACCGTTATCTATTATCTTTAGTATTATTTTTTTCCGGTCAGGGTCAAATTTTGTAGAAATAACGATTTCCGTATCAGGATTATTTGAGTGATCGATACTGTTTTGTATGAGGGGCTCAATTATCTCCCAAATGACAAACTCATTTATTCCCAGCACCGGAATTGTTTCATCAAGGTCAAGGTTGATATTATAACTGATGCTTTTAGCATATGACCTTAAAAATATATGTTCAACAATGAATTTTATAACATCATTTATATTCGTTTTGAAAATCTGGTTCCTGATTGTCTGGATGGGCGGGTCGAACCATTTCATATCATAAATGATCCTGCTGATAAAATTAGCATATTTAGTTACCCTGTATTTTACGTTTTTAATATTATCGGGCGAAAGTGTAGCCAGGTCTCCTTTAATAAAGCCCATAACTTTTTCGGCTTTATGATGAGTATGATATATACGCTTGGTAAACACCAGTTCCTTTTCATAATTTATCTGCTTTTTAATATGATTTTCCTGTTCTATAAGGAATAACTTCTGGGCTTCGTCGCGCTCCCTGACGGTATAGGTAGAAACAAAATACATCGACAGAAGTCCCAACGAAATAAGCGATAGGTATATCAGGAAAGTTTCATCGAAGCTTGATATAATTTGTGAAGTTATGAAGGAAAAATCAGCTGTATTCTTAACATAGACCGCTCCCTTATATTCACCTCTCAGTATAAAAGGAACGAAAGTGTAAAACGTATTCTCATCAGCTTTAACGCTGAGGATCTGCTCGGTATTTTTTATGTTCTCCTGGTAGCTCTGGTAATATTTAATAGCTGCCGTGTGGTAGGAATCAGAATTCTGAGAAGAGCGAAAACCTGAGAACAAATAGTTAAACAGCTGTCTTCCGTCGTCTATCGCTGTAATGTGGCCGCTTCCGTCAACCAAAAGACACATTTCCTGGATATTGTGTTGAAGAAGCTGCTGACTAAAAATGATGTTAAAAGATTCGATGAGCCTGTTTTTATCCTCTTCCGTTAACCGGGCTTGTCTGTCAAGCGTTTCCAGGATCAGTTCGAGTGAAGTTGTAGTAAGATTCGCCATTTTTTCAGCCGAATCTTTCTGGTACCATTCCTGTGTCTGTCCCAGCAGGTTCTTGATAGAGGAATTGTTAATTAAGGATACAAATACCTGGAAGCAGAGAAGGATAATAAAAATTATAGTTATGTGTTTAAATTCAAAGTGGTATTTCCTGAATTTGTCAAGTATCGATTTCCTTGCCATAATAATCTGCCGGTTATTTTAGTAAAAATGTTTCAGAGTTTATTTTTTCCGATGCTCTTTTAAGTGCGTCATCAACAGATATTTCCTGGCGTATGGCCTGGTTCAGGTAAAATGACAGTATGTCAGAAATATTTGTATACCTTTCAGTAAAGGGTCGGTAAATTCCAGTTTCAAACAGGGTCCGGCAGTACTTCAGGAGAGGATGGGTTTCCAGGTAGCTGCTGTCAGAATAGATCTTTTCATTAACCGGAAGGTAGCCGCCATCTTCAAACATTATTTTCTGTGCTTCTTCGCTTTCTACAAACTTTAAGAACCTGACAGCTTCCGGAACCTTCGTAGAAAATTTTGAGATCATCAGGTTCCAGCCGCCATAAACAGATACAGGCTTAAATCCATTGAAATGGGGATTAGGGACCATCCTGATTTCATTAAGAACATCTTTAAATTCTGGATAGTCGTTGTAATTATCCTGAAAACCGGGCCACCCCCTTAAAAAAACTCCATTATTCGCAAGGAAGTAATCATAACTTTGATTCTCCTTAAAACGTGTTACCACAGAAGGAGTGAGTTTATATTTATGGACAAGATCTACAAGAAGCTGAAGGCTTTTCTTTGCTGCGGGAGTATTAAGATTTATCTTCTCGCCTTCAACAAAACCGCTGTTCTGGCCTGCAATCATTTCTGTAAAAATGCAGATAAGGCCTTCATACGAATCAGCCTGAAAGGTATAAAAAGGATTTGAAGAATTATTTTCCTGGTAAAGTTTGATAAAGTCATTCCAGGTTATTGAATTATTCAGCTTTTTGGTGATATCATCATAGTTGTAATACTTCTTAAGCAGGTCATTTCTATAATACATAACAGAAATATCAATGTACAGGGGAAGAGCGACCAGACTATCGTGATAAGAACACGATTTAAGTGCCTGTGGAAGCACTTCACCTATCTGCTCAGGGCTGATGTACTTTTCGAGGTTTATACCCATCTTGGCAAACCTTGGCACCCATATCTGATCTACTGCAAAGACATCAATACGGTCGCTCTTACTCCTGAAATATCTTGCAAAGAGCTCCTTTCTCTCATTAGTACTGAACTTTTCAAAAGGCAGGTTAATCGGGATTACCCTTATTAGTCCCTTATACCTTTTATTAAATTTCTCGATTACCTTCAGATGTGCCTTACTGATATTATCAGCAAAATATATTTTCTTTTCAACTGGAACAGCTGTTTTACCAAGGTCAATAGAAAGAAATAACTGGCTCAGGATTAATAATACAATTACAAGTATTGCCCCGATGATTGAATAAAAAATCTTACCAAACTTCAATAAGTTTCTCCTTAATATTCCTCCTGCTGGAGGCAGACCCTTAAATAATTATCAATTTAATAATTATCAATTATTAAAATAATAAAAAGTTGTGCCCTTCCACCAGACCAAAAATGCTAACCTATTGTTAGAATCAATAAATCAGTACAATTATCGGGGCATAATAATTGAATCAGCGGCTATAATTAGAATGGCATTTACCCATTTTGCAACTTTGAATCCAAGGAGAAACAGATGAGTGTTATTAACAGCGCGATTGAGAAGGAACCTGTGGCTATCAAAACAGGTCCCAATTATACTCTTCCCTTAACCGTATTGACTTCCCTCTTTTTTATGTGGGGATTTTTAACCGCACTGAATGATATCCTTATTCCACATTTAAAAGCAATATTTACGCTTAATTACACAGAAGCAATGCTTGTGCAGTTTGTTTTTTTTGCTGCCTATTTCATTGTTTCTCTGCCATCAGGTACGATAGTGGAAAAAATCGGTTACAAGAAAGGAATCGTCGTAGGGTTAATAACGGCGGCACTTGCCTGCATAGCATTTTACCCCGCTGCAGCTTTCCGGTCATATCCATTGTTTCTTGCTGCTTTTTTCATTCTCGCTTCCGGAATCACTCTTCTCCAGGTTGCAGCAAATCCTTACGTAACGATTCTTGGAAAGCCATCGACCGCTTCAAGCCGTCTTAACCTTACCCAGGCCTTTAATTCCCTTGGAACCACAGTAGCCCCATATTTTGGTTCAATTCTTATTCTGTCAGTTGCTATTAAAAGTACAGAGGAAATCAGCAAACTAAATCCTGCAGAATTTACGGCATACCAGCTGGCTGAGGCTTCAGCTGTTCAGGTTCCCTACCTGGGATTAGCAGCAGCATTATTTGCCCTGGCTGCAGTCATATTTTTCTTCAAACTACCAACTGTAACATCTGATTCAGGTGATAACCTCGAATACAGCGAGAATTACGAGAACGTTCACAACAGTGCGTGGAAATACCCTCATCTGCTTCTTGGTGCTGCTGCGATTTTCGTATATGTTGGTGCTGAAGTTGCTATAGGAAGCTTTCTTGTAAATTATATTAGTGAAGGAAACATCGGGAACTTGTCAATTACTGAAGCAGGAAAGTTTGTATCGTTTTACTGGGGGGGAGCTATGGTAGGTAGATTTATAGGATCAGCTGTTATGAGGAAAATCAAACCGGGTGTTGTACTCGGCTTTAATGCCATTGTAGCTGCTCTGCTGGTAATTACCACGATGTTAACGAATGGCCAGGTGGCGATGTGGTCAATCCTCCTTGTAGGATTATTCAATTCTATTATGTTCCCTACAATATTTACGCTGGGAGTTGCAGGACTTGGAAAACATACCGGTAAGGGTTCCGGAATTTTATGTATGGCTATTGTGGGAGGTGCCATTATCCCGGTTATCCAGGGAATTTTTGCAGATTCAATCGGGATACACCATGCGTTCTTCCTTCCTGTACTTTGCTACATGTATATTGCATATTACGGTTATAAAGGACATGTTCCAGAATACAAAAAAGCGGAAGCTGCTTAAAATGGAAAAGACTGAAGTTACACTGGGGATAGATATAGGCGGAACTAATACTGCTTTTGGTTTTGTTGATAAAAACGGCAACGCTGTCTATCAGTCATCTATACCGACCTGCCCGGATGCAGGTCCTGCCGATCTATTTGAAAGGTTATTCAAAGAAGTTGAATGGAAATTTAAAGATTTAAATGCTGCTTATACCCTGGCTGGAATTGGTATCGGTGCGCCGAACGCAAATTACTATAGGGGAACGGTTGAAGAACCGCCTAACCTAAGATGGGGAACCGTCAATGTACTTGAGATAGTAAAGAAATATTCAGATCTGCCCTCAGCAATTACCAATGATGCTAATGCCGCTGCAATAGGTGAGCTTCAGTTCGGAGCAGCAAGGAAGATGAAAAACTTTATTGTAATAACCCTTGGGACAGGACTGGGAAGCGGCATAGTTGCAAACGGAGAACTAATTTACGGACATGACGGCTTTGCAGGTGAAATAGGACATACAATTGTTTTTCCTGATGGGAGACAATGCGGATGTGGAAGGAAAGGATGTCTTGAAACATATGCTTCGGCTTCGGGCATTAGAAGGACAGTATTTGAAATATTGGCACAATCAACGAAAAAAAGCATACTTAGATCAATCAGCTTTGATGAACTAACGTCCAGGATGATTTACGATGCCGCTTCTGCAGGTGATGAAATTGCGTTGGAGGCATTTGATTATACTGCAAGAATACTTGGATTGAAACTGGCAGATTCGGTTGCACACACTAGTCCTGAAGCTATTATCCTATTTGGTGGACTCGCATCTTCCGGAGATCTGATTTTTAAACCCACAAAAAAATATATGGAAGAAAATCTACTCAACATTTTCAAAAATAAAGTTAGACTTATTCCTTCCGGGCTGCCGGAAGGCAACTCAGCCGTTCTGGGGGCCGGCGCATTAATCTGGAATGAACTGACAAAATTTATAATTAATTGATTTTACGGGGAGTAAAGATGAAGGGTTTATTATTAGTATTATTTACATCACTGCTGCTGCTGACAGGCTGCGTAAATGACACAGCGAATGAGGAATATGTTAGTCCTGATGTAATATCCGGAACAGTAAAGAATACGAGCGGTTTGCCTTTGGAAAATGCAAAAGTAACCTTGACTACCGCACCCTCTTACGAAGGTGTATTCACCAGTTCTGCAGGAGTTTTCCAGATGGAAGGGTTTCCTGCGGGAAAGCATACTTTAAAAGCGGAGCTTTACGGTTATGAAGACTTTACTGCAGAGGTACCAAAACCATATAACGGATATTCAACTGTTAATCCTGTACTTAGAAGCAAAACCTATAATGTTCCTGCTGAAAAACCGTTAAGTAAAGGTTCTGTAAGGATTTTTAATAAAAAACTGGAGATCGATCCGGACGGCGATGGTACTTACTCTTCATTTTATGTAAAAGGCGCTGCATACTCACCCGTCCCCATAGGAAATCAACCAATAACAGAAGAACAGGAAAACAGGAGCATACAATATCTGAAAGAGCTCAATGCAAATACGATAAGAACATACAACGGCGCTTCCAGGGTCCTGCTTCAAAAATTATCTTCGGTAGGCATCTATACTATTCTAGGGTTCTGGGTGGATAATACAGATCTTTCACTTGAAGAAAACAGGGATATAATCAGGAATAATTTTATTCGATTTGTAACTGAATACAAAGATGCACCGGGAATTCTATTCTGGAATCTTGGCAATGAACAGAATTATGTAAATGGAGACAACCTCTACTGGTACTCACTTTGCCAGGAACTTGCGGTAATAGCTTTTAATATTGAGGGAGAAAATTTTCATCCTGTCTGCATCAGCAACGGAAATATTTATAATATCGGCAGCGCCTCAAAAAATGCCGATGATGAATCCCTTAAATACATTGATGCCTGGGCATCCAATATTTACGAAATAAACTTTACAAACACTCTGAATTCATACAGGACTAAATCGGATAAGCCTATTGTATTTACAGAATTTGGTATAGATGCACTTGATAACCGCACTAAAACTGAATATGAACTCATACAGGCGGAGCATGACAGTTTGAACTGGGTTCAGATAATGAACAATAGTGATATTGTGCTAGGCGGAACCGTTTTCGAGTTTACTGACGAATGGTGGAAAGCAGGTAACCCGTACAGCAAAGATTTCGGAGGCTATCAGACAGGTGCTCATCCGGATGGATATTCAAACGAAGAATGGTGGGGGTTAATAAGGGTAAACCTGGATAGTAATGGAGATGGTATGGATGACTGGACTCCCCGAAAGGTTTACTATATGTTCAAGCAGATGTGGCAGTAAATTTCGGAACCAGCATAACAGAAAATATTATGAAATTCAAAATTCTTCTCTATCTCTCTCTTACTTTGTTTATAAATCCGGCAGATTTACACTCCCAGGAGTTTATACATACCGAAGGAAAAAATATTGTTGACGGAAATGGAAGTACAATAGCTCTTAAAGGGATAAACCTGGGCAATTGGCTGGTGCCTGAAGGATATATGTTTAAGTTTAAGAATACAAACTCTCCCATGCTCATTGATAAAGTAGTGAATGAACTTGTTGGTCCCGGAAGAGCCAGATCTTTCTGGAAAGAATTCAGGGATAATTACTATACGTATGAAGACATCAAGTTTGTAAAAGACTGCGGTTTTAACTCGGTAAGAGTACCTTTTAACTACCGGTTATTTGTTCTGGAAGGACCGGAAAATAAATGGATTAATACAGGCTTTGAAATGCTGGATAGAGTTATAGAATGGTGTGAAAAAGAAAATATATATGTCATCCTGGATATGCACTGCGCACCCGGAGGACAAACGGGAGATAATATAGATGACAGCTTCGGCTACCCTTTCCTGATGGTGGATGACTATGCGCAGGACTTAATAACCCGGATCTGGGAAAGAATTGCTGAACGGTATAAAGACAGAAAGATTGTACTTGGCTATGACCTGATGAACGAACCAATAGCTCACTATTTCGAAGATGAAAATCTTGGGGTTAACCTTGAACCTTTATATAAAAAAATAACCTCGGCTATACGCAAAGTAGATTCCAACCATATTATAATCCTGGGCGGTGCAAGATGGAATACCGATTTTTCGATATTCTCCAAACCTTTTGATACTAACCTGATTTACGAATTTCACAAGTACTGGTGCGACACTACACAGGCTGAGATACAGGAATATGTTGATTTCAGAGATAAATTTAATGTCCCTATATGGATGGGTGAATCCGGTGAAAACACATATGAATGGATATCAGCATGGCGGAGACTAATGGATAATAATAATATAGGATGGTGTTTTTGGCCGCTGAAACGTTTGGATACAGATAGAAGTATCCTTTCAGTAACTGAACCTGACGAATATAATAAAGTAATTGAATTTACCGAACTTCCAAGAAACACATTCAAAGAAATTCGTGAAAACAGACTGCCTCTTGAAAAATCAGTTGACATCTTACACTCATACCTAAAAAATATCTTATTCAAGAACTGCACAGTTAACGAAGGCTATCTAAAGGCACTGGGACTTCATTTTAAGGCACGGCTTACCGGTTAAGCGCCTTAATATTGCTCTTCTTCCAGAAGCGCATCCTTTTTATATTTGATGTTTAACAAATAAACAACTTCCTGAAATGAAAGTTTATTTTTCCTACTTATTAATTATCGTTTCACTTTTACCGGTTTGCTTACTTTTCCCCCAGCAGGGCGACGCCGCTGCCAGGGTTGGCAGCAATTATATATCATCCGATGAATTCAAATACAGGTTTGAGCTTTCACCCCACATTTTTCCGGAAGATGAGACTGATATTGATTCAATGAAACTTGATTTTCTTTATTCAATTATTGCCGAGAAAATCTGGGCTGATGAAGCCGATAAAATGGGTTACGCCGATAATAAAAGGTTCCTGTTCTTTTTTTCCCCGCTTCAGGATATGTATGTGAGGGATGCCCTTTTTCAGAAGGAAATAAAATCAAAGATAAATGTTTCGTCTGCGGATATCTTAAACGGTGTTGGGAAGTATCTTTCCACCTTAAATATGACAATAATTTCAGCGGGCGATAAAATTACTATGGACAGCATTTACAGCCTGCTGTCGGCCGGAACTGATCCTGATTCACTTGAACCCCGGATAAATAATATTCAAATCTCTCAGCAAAAAATTAATTTCGGCGAGCTTAAAGATGAGGAACTCGAGAACAAATTGTACGATCTTCTGCCGGGAATGATTACAACTCCCGTAAAATCTGATGGTTCATACGCGGTATTTTACCTCAAGGGAAAAGATAAAAAGGAAACATCCAAAACCAGACAGGATATTGAAGAAGAAGTAAAAAAGATAATAAGCAACCGTAGAACAGAAAGACAATATAATTTTTACCTGGAGGAATTACTTTCGGGCATAACTGTTAAGCCGGATGACAAACTGTTTTATAAGTTTGCCGATGAAACTTTAAAAGCACTAATTGAACAAAAAGAACAGATTGAAAAAGAAGGTGCTGCCCCTGAAAAGTTTTATATAGATGAAACTGCGATATATAAAATAAGGGAACGTTTGGGAAGTAAGGCATTGAACAGTACTTTTTTTGAAATTAATAAAAAACCTGTACTGCTCTCGGATTTCCTGTCTTTCTTTACATTGAATGATTTCATGGTAAATAACCTTGAAAAACAAAATATATATTCAAAGTTGAATAATGCATTGAAGACATTCATTCAGCTTTCGGTAATAACAATGGAGGGATACAGGCAGAATCTTCAGAACTCATCTGCGGTAAAAAATCAGCTGGAAATGTGGAAAAGTAATTACCTGGCCCAGATGTATAAGAACCAGTTCCTTGATTCTGTGAGTGTAAGTGATGATGATGTATATGAATATTACCTGGAATCATTGAAAAGCGAAAGCGGGATTAAGCAGGTAAAGGTATTGGAATTCAAAACCGACAGTCTGGCCTTTTTTGAAAAAATATTCGATGAGATGGAAAAAGGCAGGAATTTCAGGGAAATTATAAGCGAATTTAACCCTGCGGGAAGCGAAGCTGAATTAACAGAATCCGGTTATTTTCCTGTTACTGCTAACGAAATCGGAAGAACCGCTGATAAAATGAAAATAGGTGAAGTCTACGGTCCCCTAAAAAGATTAAACAGGTATGAAGTATTCCAGCTAGTTGATGTTAAAGAGACTACCGACTCGCTAATGAAAAAATTTGAATCCTTAAAAGACGGGATACGGCAGGAGCTCATCTATAAAAGGATGGCAGGCAAACTAACGGAAAATATTAAAGAATTATTGCCGAAATATCATGTACAAACAAATCCGCAGGTACTGCATAACATAAATACAGGTTCTTTGAATATGTTCGTTCACCGGTATATGGGATTTGGAGGGAAAATTGCGGCGGTTCCTTATACTTCCCCGATTATTGAATATAAAAAAATCAGACAGATTATGCAGGAGTATCTGCCCTGAAACTCGTCAGACTTATCCGGGTGAATTCAACAGCTGCAATTCAAAAAACTAATTTTACACCTGGAATAGTTAAGGCTAAACCTGTAAAAGTTAAAGTAGTAATACCTATTATCTTCATTAAGCTAGCGGGTTATAACCTTATGAAGAATTTCCAGAAGAATGGATTTACCCTGATCTATGATTTTATCAGGAGGAAGGAACCTCGGGTTATGCAGTCCGAAACGTTCCCCTTCTGAGGTTCCGAGCCAAAACATAAAAGATGGATATTTACCTGAAAAGAAACCGAAATCTTCACCGGTCATTTTATACCCGCAGTTGATAAATCTGAATTTTTGACCCAGCACCATTTCCATTTCCGTATAAAGGTTTCCATTCACCACTACTTCAGGATAATGGGCTCCTTTCGTAATAATATAGTTAACGCCGGTCACTGTTTTTATTCCTTCCAGCAGTTTCCTCAGCGAGTCAGCAAAATCCAGAACAAGCCCTTTCTTCAAACCTCTGATAGATCCTTCCAGCCGTGCTCTGCCGGGAGCTATGTTTCTTACGAAGCCGGATTCGATCTTACCAACACCAAATATAAATGGTTCAGTTACATTCCTCGGCAGCTTATCAACCGAATCAAGAAAAGTTCTTAGAGCATTAAAAGCATTTCTGCCTTCGTATGGAAAAGCAACGTGAGAACTTTCACCGATAAATTCAATATCCATTTCAAGGGCGGAAGCAAACAATACCCCGGGGGTTGAGGCAATTGTTCCGAACGGGTATTCATCTGTTACATGGAGTGCAAACGCATTCCTTATATTATATCCCTTAAAAATTCCTGTATCATAGAACTTCATCGCTCCCCCGCCGCTTTCTTCAGCCGGCTGGAATAGAAAAAGAATGTTTTGTTCCGGTTTTTCTTTCAGGATAAGTGCAATAAAAGCATATAATATTGAAGTATGGATATCATGACCGCAGGCATGCATATAATCATTTGTTGATTTGAATTCGATATCATTCGCCTCCCTGATGGGAAGTGCGTCAATATCAGCCCTGAATAAAAGCCAGGGGTTATCATTCACCTTATATTCGAACAGCACACCGGTTTTGAAAGGAGTATGAATCTTCAGCGCTGCAGAACCATCAAGGGATTTTACAGAATTAATAATGGTTTCCGTGGTTTCAAATTCCTGGTATGCAATCTCCGGATTCATGTGGAGTTTGTGCCTGAGTTCTACCGGTGTAAGGCTATTCATAATACCTTCGAATTATTTTTTTTGCTGGTTCTTGCTTAATTATACTAGAAATCTTCCGGTTCCTGACCCATTCCATTGTCAGGCTGATCATCCCGGTTCTTTTGTTTGTAATTATTAAAGTTGAACTTAATATTAAGCATTATAATAGGAGATTCCCTGTTGAAATACTGGTAGGAGTATAAATCGGGACTGGTTGATGTAAACTCGTGTTTTGCAGTACCTAAAATATCTCTCACCTGCAGTGTCAGCGACAGCTGCTTTTCCATAAATTCCTGCTTCACAGCTAGATCAGCTGAGAAAAATCCTTCTGCCCTTCCCTGGGAGGATACCGATGGACTATTATACCTTCCATTTACCTGGAAAGATGTTGTTTTTGTTACACGAAAAACATTATTCATCCTGAGATTCCAGTTGAAACTTTTACGATCGAAAGATTCGCCTAATAGATTACCATTCACTCGGTAGTCATATAAATTGCCCATCAGGTTCATATCCCAGAATTCCAGGGGATCATAGATCAGCATAAATTCAGTTCCGAGCGAAAAATCCTTCCCGATATTTTCGAAAGTTGTTAATGTTACATTTTCCGCATCCGGATAAAGAGAACGTATATCTTCAATTTTATTGCGGGTAATCCTATAGTAAAAATCAGTGGAGAAATTCACCTTACCGATAAAAGTCTGGATACCGGCGTCATATGAATCAATAAACTCGGGCTGGAGTGATGGATTACCCCGTCTGACATTATTAGCATCAACCCATGTTATGAATGGCTCCAGGTTCCATCCATGGGGCCGGTCGATTCTCCTTGTATAACTTGCCATAAGCTGAGAACCACCTCCGAACTTATAGGAGCTGTGCAGCGTCGGGAAAATATCCCATCTATCAATTTTGAAGAACTGGTTACGTTCTTTCACATCTGTAGTCTGGTAGGTGTATTCTCCGCGAACACCTCCCTGAAATCCAAAATCACCAAATTCATCAGAATAGATTGAATAAACAGCCTGTTCAGTTCTGTTATACTTATTCGAATTACTGAATAAGGGTTCAAAAATAAAATTCTCTGCAGCAGAATCATAAGTATAAAGTCCGTTTATATCCGTGGAAAGCTCTGCTTCGCCCTGGTAGCCGGCTTCAAACTTATTTTTTTCGCCGATCGGCAGAACATAATCAAGCTTCCCTCTATACTCATTTTCCGGTCCTGATTCGGTGGTTTTGGTTCCATCTGTAATTATGCCGGACTCAATGCGGCTTGTGATAGAATTTTCATCTCCGCTATGATGTCCGTAGAAAAGTTCAGCCGAAAGTTCGTGACCTTCCCTTTCAAACTTATGCCGGTAATTCGAATTTAGAGCGAAGTACTCGCCTTTTCTTTTACTGTCGATAAGACTCCTATAGCTGTCAATGCCAGGGGTATTATCTGACCATTGCGTATATGACAGGCTTGAATTTCTCTGGTGCTCACCGTTTCCATAGCGGCTTCCGAAACTGAGCTGATCCTTTTCGCTCAAATTAAAATCGAGACCACCTCTAATGCCGTATGATGTTCTTCCCCACAGCATAGAGCCATCTGAATTAAGGAAATTTGAGCCGGATGGAAGTTTATATATATTCTCCTGCCTCCTTGTTCCCGGAAAGATTCTCCGGTTATAATCCAATCCAAAATTATAATTAACGACGCTGGTTTTATATTCAAAAAGGAAGTCTCCGCCGTACTTATCGTGGAACCCGGCATTAGCATTAACAACACCGCTCAAACCAAGGTTCTGTCTCTTCTTTAGTATGATATTTATGATGCCTGCCGTTCCTTCAGGATCATATTTTGCTGAAGGATTTGTGATAATTTCAATTGATTGAATCGAAGTTGCCGGAATCTGCTGAAGAATATCCTGGGCATCCATCACCGAAGGTCTGCCGTCAATAAGGACTGTAAAATTTGTACTGCCGCGCAGACTAACATTTCCTTCTATATCAACGCTTACAGAAGGGACATTCTCCAATACTTCCGCAGCATTACCGGAAATTGTTGTTCCCAGCTGGTCAACATCAATGACTTTCTTATCGATCTGATAAGTAACAGGATTCCTGGTTCCTTCAACAACAACATTCTCAAGGTTGACGGTGCTTGAACTCAGTTTAATAGTTCCAAGGTCGATACTCTTCTTTTGAGGGGATAATTCAACAGTGAATCTCTGGTTTTGAAAACCAATGAATCTTACGTCAAGTAAATGTCTGCCGAAAGGTACTTTCTGCATATAAAATTTACCTGCAGAATTGGTAACCGTTCCCGTTATTACACTTGTATCCTTTATTGACAAAACGACAATATTTGCATACTCGATTGGAGCTTTTGAAATCGAATCGATCACGGTACCGGAAACAGCACCGCCGCCCATCTCCCTTCCGTTTCCCTGCTGCCTTTGCTGGGCACTTATACTTAAAGGAATTAATATTAATGATAACAGTATAAGAGAAAGTTTAGTTTTCATTTTTAAGTTATAAACCAGGATTGATGATATTCTAATTATATAATAAATATTTTTTTGAGGAAGTAAATTTAGGCAAAAAATGTTAAATATATGGCTCCGCGTGATATTAGTTCTCAGCATCCAGCCAGAACTTATGAAGCAGAATTGAAGCTTTTTCAACTTTTTCTTTTTCAATGAGGACTGACAGTCTGAATGAAGTAGTCGCAGCCCCGTAAAGCAGAATCTGGTTCTCATTCAACACCCCAATTGTTCCCATTACAATTTTGTTATCCCTGCTGAATCCCTCTCCGATTATCGAAACAGCCCCCAGGGTATCATCAATAAATATTCTATCCTTATATATTTGAGTGAGTTCATTTGCTGTTTTATTCCATGAATGAACATTCTTCCTGGAAATTACGAAAGAGGTTCTGGAAGTAACATTATTATATGGATTAAGGTAGTTTAATTCCTTCACGGCGACCCCCCGTGATTCCAGAAAGGAAAGTAGTTCTTTAATGTTTCCACCCTCAAGAACAATCCTGATTATATCAGTTTCGTGCACAACCGCAATAACTTTTGTTTTGTCAGGTGGCTGGGCCTCCCTTATTACTGTCTCCCTGCCGGGATTAAAAGTACTCCTTGCATAGATGGCAATCTTAGCTTCCTTAGCAAACTGAACAGCCTGAGCGTTAAGTACTTTTGCACCTGCTTCCGACATTTCCTGCAGCTGCTGGAAGGACATCTCCGGAAGATGCTTTGCTTCTTTTACAATATTGGGATCGGCAGTATAAACGCCGTCAACATCAGAATAAATCTCACACCTCTCAGCATTCAATGCCGCTGCCATAGCAACCGCGGAAGTATCCGATCCGCCCCGCCCAAGGGTAGTGATATCTCTTTTATAACTAACGCCCTGGAAGCCGCCTATTACTACTACCTGTCCCTTTGCGAGTTCATCCTGAACCCGGAAAGGCCTAACCTCAATAACCCGCGCGTCATTATAACGATCGTTGGTTATTATTCCTGACTGCGAACCGGTAAGGGAAATTGCTTTTATTCCAAGGTCATTCAATGCTATACAGAGCAGAGCCATTGTTATCCTCTCACCCGTGCTGAGCAGCATATCAAGTTCTCTTTTTTCAGGATCGGCTGATAAAGACTGAGCCATTTCTAGCAGCTGATTAGTTGTTTTACCCATTGCTGAAACTACTGCAACAACTTCGTTCCCGTTTCTTTTCACCGCCGCTATAAGCGAAGCTATTTTTTTTATTTTATCAGCATCAGCAACGCTGCTCCCACCGTATTTTTGTACAATAACAGGCATCAGAGATTCCTCAGGGTTTCCATAAGCTGGGTTTTGCTTTTTGTTTTTTCATCTACTTTTTTGATAACCTTTGCGGGTACTCCTGCAACTACTGTATAAGGCTCAACATCTCTCACTACAATGGAGCCTGCAGCTACAACGGCGCCCTTTCCTACCCTAACTCCTTCCAGTACAACGACATTTGCACCAATTAATACATCATCTTCGATAACAACGGGATCAGCACTTGGCGGCTCAATTACACCTGCAAGCACGGTGCCTGCACCAATATGACAGTTATCTCCCACAACAGCTCTTCCTCCTACGACTACATTCATATCAATCATGGTTTTTCTGCCGATTACAGCACCAATATTTATTACTGCACCCATCATTATAACACAGTTGTCGCCGATCTCCGAAAGATCTCTGATTATAGCACCGGGCTCTATACGGCAGTTGTATTTAGATAAATCAGCCAGCGGAATTGCCGAATTCCTCCTGTCAATCTCAATCCTGTGTTTGGCAATATGCTGTTTGTTTTTTTCGAGAAATTCTGTGAATTCTTTAAATTCACAGAAAAGTATTCCAGATTTATCAGAACCGTAAAAATCGAGAGTTCCGAAGTCAATCTTGTTAAGATTGCCCTGAAGATATATTTTTGCAGGTGTCTTTTTTTCGGCATTAGAGATATAGTTTATAACTTCATATGAATCCAATTTCAACCTCGTTTATATTTTGTCTGAATTTTCAAATACTACGTCAGTAAAAGAATAGAAGCCTTTTTTCTTTTTAATTATAAATTCAGCTGACTTGAGGATTCCTTCAGCGAAAGTTCTTCTTGAAATTGCATGATGAGATATCTTCAAGGTTTCCCCCATCCCTCCGAATTCAACTGAATGGTCGCCCGGGATACCTCCGAGTCTAATTGAGGACACATTTATATTTCTTCCTTCAAAGAGATCTTTAATCATCTTTGCTGTTCCCGAGGGTTTATCTTTTTTGTTCCTGTGATGAGTCTCGCTGATTTCCACATCCCAGCTGCTGAGCAGAGAAGCCGCTGTTCTGGTAAGGTTAAGTAAAACCTGGATACCAACCGAAAAGTTATAGCTCTGTACTACGGGCAGGGTTTCAGATATTTTTTTTAGCGTATTCAACTGTTCGTCTGATAGTCCTGTTACAGCAATAATGAGAGGTTTTTTCAACCTTTTTACAATTTTGATATTCTCCTCAAATGCATCAGGCAGAGAACAGTCAATAATTACCCGGGGCTCAGAGGTTTGATTTTCACCTTCAATGTCGGATGTATAAACCAGGTTATGTCCTATTTCTGAAAATAAACTTTTAACTTCATTTCCCAGTCTCCCATTGTAACCAATCAGTCCGTAATCAAGTTTTTTCTCCATATTCACTCTCCCAGTGAATTCATTGCAGCATCAAGGACAGGACTATTTTTCTCAGTCAGTCTGTTTAAAGGCAGACGAAGAACATTTTTACAATGTCCCATTCTGCTCATCACATACTTTACAGGGGCAGGACTAGCTTCAATAAACAATTTATTCATCATATCATTATACTTATCGTTCATCTGCCGGGCTTTATCTATTTCATTCTTAAGTAATGCATTGGTAAGTTTTTTCATTAAGTGAGGATAGGGATTTGAGAATACAGAAACCACACCTGCACCGCCAAGGGATATGATCGGCAGGGTCTGGTCGTCATTACCTGAATAAACCAGCATAGCCGAAGGTTTTGAGGCAATAAGTTCGGCAATCTGGCTGATATTTCCGCTTGCTTCCTTAATACCGATAACATTTTTGCATGTTTCAAATATCCTTACCGCAGTTTCAGGAAGGATGTTCATACCGGTACGTGAGGGGACGTTGTACAAAATTATTGGCAGAGTAGTTTTTTCTGAAATATACCTATAATGTTCAATTAAACTTGACTGGGTTCCTTTGTTATAATAAGGATTAACGATGAGGAGTCCATCTACTGCAAGATCTTCAGCCATCCTGTTAAGCTCAACAACATGAGTAGTATTATTTGTTCCGGTGCCTACGATGACAGGGACTTTTCCTTTGACTGTTTCCAGAACGGTACTGATAATTTTTTTTCTTTCATCGTCATTTATTACGGGTGATTCACCTGTGGTTCCAAGTACAATTAGGGCGTCTATTCCACCCTTTAACTGATGTTGAGTTATTTTGCCAAGTGAATCATAATCAACACTAAGGTCTTCATTGAAAGGAGTAATTAGAGCAGTTCCGGTTCCTTTAAACATCGGTCATTCCTTCTAATTAATAAACGTGGAAATATATTTTATAAAAATAACCGGAAAGGTTGTAATATGAAAGAAAGAGGAAGAATTTCCACTAACCCCTATTCAGATTTATTTCTTCAAATATTTTAATTCAGAACCAGGGCCATAAAAATTATTACCCCTACCCATGAGATCAGCCATCCCAGGGCAATAAACAGAATAAAAAGTAGAGCATTATATTCAATAAACCAGTTTTTCATCTTAAGCCAGCTCATTTTATCCTCCCTGTTGATAATGAGACACAATTATTAATAAACAAAGTATATACCAGATATGAATTTAGCTGTATTACAGGTTTTTCTAGGGTATTAATCCGCTTAGGTTTTGAAAAAATGGGAAAGACCCCCGTATTAAATTTCATTATTGGGAAAAAAATCGTAATCTAGCTCCTGAATAAGGACCTTAGATCTGTTTTATCAAATAAATGTGACCGTTTATACTGCGGGGGAACGAACAGGTTATAAATAAGGTATAGCAGAATGAAGCCCGCGATTAAATAAATTTCTTCCATCTTTGATAGCTCCTCAATTTAAATTTATTCACTGCCCACTCAACTGGTATCAAAATGATTAAAATTAAATTTTAATGCTGTGTCTATTATCATTCTCTTCATCGCCTCCAGCTAGAAGAGAAAAAGTTGTGATGAAGGAACGAGTAGTTTACTGATTGGATATAAAAACGTTAATAATTATATTTGCTTCTTGAAATTAAAATGCGCCCGTAGCTCAACTGGATAGAGCGTTTGACTACGGATCAAAAGGTTGAGGGTTCGAATCCTTCCGGGCGTACAAGTTAAACTTATTAATAACATTACTTTAAACAGGGGTAATTGAGCAGTTCAGGGTAATATCCTTACCTAGAATCAGGTAAAGCGGTTGTATGAGGACGTTCAGCAAGATTCCACAAAGCAAAAACAAAGACAATACCTCCCGTTACAAAGAAATTCCAGGGCATCAAAAAATTAAACCAGCTTGCGCAGAGAACCAGCCATATCCCAACGAATAGGTTTAATATTCCCTCCCAGCTTTTTATACTTATAAAACCTATCACGCCTGAAATAATAACGACTATACCGGCAGTTATCATTAGTGTCGGATTTCTAAAATCACCGACGAATCCGCTGACTATCAGCCACAAACCAATTACCAGGTTGATCCATGCAGTCCACATAATAAACTCCTTACGGAAAAATTATTTGATTAAACATATAATTTCCTTTTGAGTATGCCTGTGAGCAAAAGCCTGTCCACAAATCCTGAATACTTTCATTTAATCTAATAGTAAATATCATGCGCCAGGGATTTGTATTTTGGAATACAAGGTTGAAAATTAACACATTTATTTTCGTGATTTTGTCAGATCTTAAAGAAAATAAAAAGGACCATAATTATGAAAAGTCCGAGAATAATGGTGGTTGAAGACAAAGCAATTATTGCTCTTGATATAATGAGATTTTTAATAAGCAAGGGTTATAAGGATACAAGCTATTATCTTAACGGGGAGGATGCTTTTCTGGCTATCCAATCCGTAAAACCTGACCTTGTTATTCTTGACGTGATACTTCATGGTAGTATATCAGGAATAGACATTGCAGAAGAATTAAACCGGCTCACAATCCCATTTATATTCGTGTCTGCTTTATCAAACCCGAATCATCAGCTGGCTGTATCAAAACTTAAACCCGCTGCAGTTTTCTTAAAACCTGTGAACCTCAATGAAGTTCTCACAATGGTTCAAAAAGTGCTCACAATTGAAAAAATTAATAATATCAGGCTTTCCAGCTTTCTAAATTAATTTAAGTTCTGTAATGAACATTGAAGAGGAATCATAGAGCTTATCCCCTCTTAGTCCCGGTGAATAGTCGGCTTCAGCGAGTTTTATTCCGAATGTCTGATTTGTAACCGAACTATTTATCCTTCTATATTCAATATTACATCTCAGCTCCGGAAATTCATTAATCCTGTCGCCATTTGTAATCTCATTATACCAGAAAAATAATTCAGTATAAATTTCCGGCACAATTACTTCAGATGATAAAGGGTTGTGACGGGATGGAAGAATAAAATCATTTTTCTGCCAGTTATTAAGAAGAACAGTTTCCTTTGAAGAAGAATAAGCAAGCTTCTCAGATTTAATGGTCACGATATTATCATTCTCTTCGATTATGAATAAATGGAATAAATCATTGGTTTTTATGAGCTTAATAGAACTTTTAAGATCAAAGGAAAATTTACTTCTTACTTCAAGTGCCGGCTCTTTGCCCGCATTTATAATCTGTATAGCAGGTGAACTGCGTTCATTAAATTTAAAAGAAAGTTTTCCCAATCCTGCGTCGGTGATGAAATTAATATTAAGCGGTTTAAGAAATAATCTTGGTTTATCGGCTTCAAAAACCTCCTTTCTAATGATCCTGAATGAATCATTCACCTGCTGAATCCTCAGAGTAGTGAATAATAAAGTTACAACATAAAGAAACGCACCCAATGCAAGCAGCGGAAATTCAAAGTATCTAAGCCACTCATACAAACCCGTTTGATTCATTTCAAAAACAGGAAGCGGATCTAAAAAAATAACATACAGGGAATATACTGTGGCAGCAAGGAGGATTATAGATATCAGAATTAAGATTCCTGCTAAGAATCCTGAAAAAATATTTCTCATTCAAATCAATCTTTCAATTTTTATTAAGAAAAGACGTCCCGGCGGTTGATTAAAACTATTTAAAATAGGGACTATCTGCATTCCTGCCGGGATAAAAGTATAGTATTATTTTTATTGAATTTACTGACAAAAACGATTGGATCAGCCGAATGATTTTTTGAATGTATTATAATCGGGTATTCTTATTTTCGAGCCATCGAGCTGTATCAATCCTTTTTTTTCCAATGAATGCAGTACCCTGGAAACTGTTTCCCTTGATGTTCCGGCAATATTAGCAATATCATGCTGAAACGGGAGATCTACCTCGACCAGTCCCTGTTTCATTACCCCTGATAACTCAGCAAGCTGTATGATGGCTGATACTATTTTTCCCTCAGCTTTTAAAGGGAAAGAGATTTTATTTTATCGTCAGCTGCTCTCAGTCTTTTGATAAGCCCTTCAAGGATTGCATAAGTTATTTTCGGGTTATATTCTATCAATTGCATAAATTGTTCTCTGCCAAGGTAAAATAATTCAGTATCTTCCATAGCTGCAACATTGGCGGAAGGGTTTTCGCCGTCAAGAAGCGACATTTCTCCGAAGTACTCGTATTCACCCAGTATTGTTAGAATTATTTCTCTCCCTTCGGTATCATTCCTGGTTACTTTAACTGAACCTTTGGTGATAATGAATAATCCTGAAGGATTTTCATTATTCTCATCCATAATCAGCATATCTTTTTTATAACTGCGCGTAACCCCAAGTTCCTCGATCCTGCCGAGAATATTATCATCAAGTTCAGAGAAAATGGGAACATATTTCAGAACGATTTTGGATTCAAGCATTTAATCAACACTTTACATTTATTATTACTTAATAGTTGGCAATTTAAATTTCTATTTTAAAATAAATGTGCGTTGAAAGACAATATCAGTTCAGACGTGATTTTGTGATTTATTACCATAACCGCAGACCAATATCTTCCGTTGACAAAAGCCTTACATCAATTCACCGGAGGCATAAAAAAAACGGCGCACACTCTGTACGCCGTTTGTATTTTAACCTGTAATTGGGGGTTATCGAATCAGAAGCATTTTCTTAACAGAAGTAAACTTACCTGCTGTAATTTTGTACAAGTACATTCCGCTTGCTGCTGACCGGCCTGAACTGTTCAATCCATCCCATTGAATGGTATGATTTCCAACTTCCTTAGCATCATCAACGAGTGTTCGGATCCTCTCACCAAGTGAATTATAAATCTCAAGCCTTACATGCTGAGCTTCAGGGAGAGAGTATTTAATAATCGTTGTAGGATTGAAAGGATTAGGATAATTCTGCGATAGACTGTAGACCCTCGGTAATACAACTGAAACATTTATTGAGGATGAAAATGCAAAGGCACCATTAAAGTCTACCTGCTTCAGCCTGTATGTATAACTTCCATCCTCCAGGTTTTTATCTGCAAACGAGTAGGATTTTTGTTCAGATGTTGTGCCATCACCTTTTACAAACCCGACAGTTCGGAATTCCAGGCCTTCGGCTTTTCTCTGAATTTCGAATCCCTGGTTATTAAGCTGTGTAGCTGCAGTCCAGTTTAGCTTTACACTATTTCCTTCTGCTTCAGCTGTGAATGATGTGAGTTCAACCGGGACTACTGTTACGGTATCTGAAATGAATGCAGAAACCATCAGGTTGCCTGCCGGGAAATCCTGCCACCCTGTACTGCCAAGATAAAACTTACCTCTTCCAGCATTTGGCGGATTGGAATCGACGCCTATGCCCGGAGCACCAGGACTGTCAGGCAGATAATTAATAAGTACCCAGAAGTCGCCTGATTCAATTTCAGGAGGTTCACTGCCGGGAACAGTAACGGTAAAGTTTTTCACGGTACCGGTACCCGTACCTTCAACGCGGTATGGTCCGGCAAGAGGTCTGCCCGGGAATCCTGAACTATCCTCATTTATTGTAAAGTCGAATGCATCTTTGCCGTTTCCGATGGTTTTCATTCTCAGTACTCTTACAGGATAATAAGTTGGTGTGAATCTTACAGCGAACTTATTTTTGTCAAATGTAAAGTCGACTACGTAAAAAGCTTCCCATGAACCATCATCGTATTTAAGCTCTGTTAGAGCAGGATCCTGGCAGGCAAAGGCACCGGCAGGCTGACTGGCGGGACCTGTCAGCGTATCGTTATTAACAATGATGTATGCCTGAAGTGTATATTCATACCACTGCATACAGCCAACATTAGTATCCACAATGCTTTCCACACCGGGACCAACGTTAGCGAAGAATTGTCCGTTTTTCATCACCCTGATCTGAGGTGGAACAGGCAATGGATCGTTATTAAGACCAAGCTGTGGATCATCCCAGGTTAATACCAGGTTCTGACCCTGCCGTGCAACATCGATATTGCCGGGTATCTGAGGAGGAGCATTGAGTGTGACGTCAATATTAACATCACCGAAATAGTGAGGTTCAAAAACTGAATTCATCGTTTGCGGCCACCAGCCATGGAATATAGCAGCGCCGGCGTCTCTGGCGATAAGGAAGCCTCCAAGACCGACAACTTTATCAGGTCCGTAAACCTGCAGCTGGTAGCCTTCCATAAATCCCATCGGAATAGCAACTTCACCCTGAAGATGTCCGGCACCATCACTGAAAGCCACCTGTCCATCTGTAAGAGTTATAACATTGCCTACTCCGCCATTGGTGAATATTTCCCTGAACCTAAGATCTGCACCGGACGGATGCCAGTATGCCCAGAAATTACCTTCCTGGTAAATCGGGGGTGCATCATTCGGCTCAAAGGTTTTATTATGGTTGTCGTCAAAATATAATCCGAATCCCTCATTATCATCCAGGGTAGTATTAAGAAAATCCTCGCCTGCTACATAAAGCATATCATTCTGATCATCGAATTTGAAATACATGAAAACAGATCCCTGCGGGATTGCAGGACTGCCTGAATAACCAAGGACATCAGAAACATCTACTTTGAAAGCATCATCCCATTCACCTGCAGACAGTACTCCATCGATTACAGGATCACTTCCCTGCGGAGCTGCAAAACTGAATGTAAACAATGAATCATTTACCTGACCAAAGGCCTCGTTGGAATACTCACTCTGTCCCAGGTCAGTAACAACGCTGGCAACATAATAATACTCTTTAAGAGGATATACGTCAGTATCAGTGTAACCGGCCTGCGCCGCAGCAACACTTGCAATTTTACTATATGGTCCTCCCGAAACAGGACTCCTGTAAATGTAAACGCTATCAACCAGCAGCATTTGCATACCTGCAGGTTCATAGCCTGAACCGCTTTTACTGCCAACTGCTGACAAGTTTTCTGATTCAT
Organism: uncultured Ignavibacteria bacterium; assembly: GCA_963800255.1. GTDB lineage: Bacteria > Bacteroidota > Ignavibacteria > Ignavibacteriales > Ignavibacteriaceae > DATFVA01. Next base: position 342,956 of record CAWDAK010000009.1, read on the forward strand.
TTACAGCATCATATTCATCACCGACAGCTTTTGCCTTCTGTATCTCCTTAATACGATCAGGATACAAAGCAGCGAGTGACCAGGTAAGATTAATTGCTCCAATTTCTCCTGTAGTAGCGCTAAGAACCGGGGCTGAGATACCCGAAGGATCCAGCTGGAAGTTGATTCCAGAAGTTGTGTTTCCCTCCGTAACATTTACGCCGGATGTCTCGCCAAAATTATAGCCGGGTTTTTCGGCTCTTACAGTATAAGTACCTGCGGGAACATTTTGAATAGTATAATTACCTGAAGCATCGGTAATGGCTGTCCTCACTGTGCCCTGAGCCGATACGGTAACTCCGCTGTCGTCGTTAGTATCCGTCAGATCAATTGTCCCGCTTATTGCTCCGCCGCCAAGGTTTACTTCAGAATAAGATGCCCTGCCGCCGCTTCCGAATTCCCTTGCGTGGACAGCTTTACCGCCGGCCATTACCCTGCTGCCGTCTGGCGAAAGATCAACAGAGAAAAATGACCCCGGGGTAGTAACTGTATAAGTAGGATCGCCCGTGGCAACATCAAATACAATAAGGCTGGTCCTGTTGGCACTATAATAATCACCCCAGCTCGCGGCTGCGGCAACCTTTCCATCATCGGATAAAGAAACATCATCTACCAGATCCCCCAACCCGCTATACACCCATTTTGGTGTTCCGTCACCATACGTATCAAATGCAATAACGGTTCCATCATAAGATGATGAGGAAAGAAACATAAGCGTACCAGCTGCAATCGTACTTCCATCGGCAGAAACAGCTACTGATGAAGCCCAGTTAGTATAAATCCCGGCAGGAACTCTATACTGCCAAAGCAGGGAGTATGAGCTGCTGCCCGAATCATAAATCCAGGTTTGTACAAACCCACTGTTATCAGCGGTTGCAATAACCGATCCATCCCCGCTTATAGCCGCCGGAGATTCGGTATTACTCACAAAATTATCCCATATGGGCGAACCATCAGCACTGTGAAGTACGTATAGATGGTAGCGTCCATTTACCACTACGGTAGAACCGTCGACAGAAATGTTTGCTCCGGCCCAGTTACCTATTTCAGCAGCCGGAACTTCTTTTGTCCAATTAACCACTGGTGTTCCAGAGAGGTCAACAGAATAAACCACCGAAGTATTTCCATTCCCTGCAGCCTGTGCAAGAAAAATAGCCTGGTTTCCATCACGGGAAACGGCAGCGTAACTGGCATACAAGCTGTCAGGCATTATATTCTGATATAATACAGTACCGGTCGCATTATCCAGAACATCGAATTCAGTTCCTCTCGTTACAACAGTAACGTTATCTGCCACATCCACAGACGGATCATTAGGCACCGTTGGATATTCCCATTGAGGTGTATTATTTGCTTCGGTATACCGTGATACCCTCATATCATTCAAACCCCAGCCAATTACAGGTATTGTTCCGTCAGAATTAAGCTCTGTGAAATTCGCGATAGCTGCCCCGTCAAATGCGGACCATAGCTCACTGCCTCCGAGTACATACCTGAAGCCTTCAGCATTAGAACTTTTCACCTGCTGATGCGGCTTATAATTATTTTCGGATGTGTTTAATTCAGGAATAGTTTGAACTGCGGTCTTGTCACCCTTCTTTGAGTGTTTTCGTGCCAGCAGTGCTTTTCTGCTGGCCGAATGATTCGGCATTCAGGAGTAAAACAATAGTTGCCAATAAAAAGAAGAATCCAGTACGTAACCGAGAATTCATATTACCTCCGCAATATTTAAAATGATTTGTTATTAGTGTGGGGTTGAGAAATGTTCTTTGCCGGTAAAAGCCTCCTTCCAGAGATCAGAAGATTGAGAGAATTTTTTAAGGTGACCTTAAATTATAATCTTCTTTAATTAAATACAAAGCATCCAATTAAATTTTGGGTGACGTTAATCTCAGTTTTTATAGTTATCGAAATAATTATCGATCATTTCGTTGAGTTCTTCAGGTTCGATGGGTTTTGAAAGTATAGCAAGAGGATCTGTACCGAGTGCCTCTTTATGGGTATGCTCATCAGTCGACGCCGTAATGTATATTACAGGTATCTTCCTTGATGTATTTATAAGTTTAACTGCATCTATACCATTTATTCCTTTCCCAAGCCGGATATCCATAAGCATGAGATCAGGCACTGCCTGCTCGGCTTTGCGTACGGCTTCTTCTCCATTGCGTGCGACCAGTATTTCTCCGAAGCCATGTTCTTTAAGTACTTTTTTAAGGTAGAGTGCAACAAGTCCTTCGTCTTCAACAACCAGAATTTTTTTCATATTTGTTTAATATTAAATCCTGGTAAACTAATCGATATAATAGTTTTAAAGTTGTGCTTTATCTCATAGTTCCGAATCCAAAGAAGCAGATCCGGACTTATGATATGGTAATCGAACTGCCTATATTTAGAAAAACAAACAATACTATTATGAAACCAGTATTAATACTTTTTTGGTTCCTTTTGACAGCATCAATTAATGTGATAAAGCCACAGGAAAAACAGCTTTTTGGATTTGAGGGCCTTGATTGGGGAAGTTCCCGTGAACAGGTAAAAGATTATATGAAGAATAAATTTGATAAGGTCCCTGGATATGAAAGGAACGATGCTATAGGCTACCAGGGAGGAAGTTACCTGGGGCAGGATATATTCTTATGGGTATATTTCTTTGATGAGAAGGGACTAGAGGAAACTGACCTTGTAATAAAAAATAGCGGCAGACCATTAGGCGCTGTGTTTTCAGAAACAGTTCATAAATTAACAGAGGATTACGGGGATCCAGATTTGTATAAGCCGGATGACTGGAATGCGGAATGGTTTTATTATGATTTTCCAGGGAAACATCTGAAGGCTGTTATTAAAGTTTCACCCTGGTCAGATGAAAATATTAGCAGCATTAAAATTTCATTTCTCAAAGCAGAAGAGGCAGAATAAACAGATATTGAAATAAACAGTGTGTGAATTAAATTTAGCCGTACTTTTAATCAATTAGGAGGGGAGCATATGCTCAAACTGAATCACCTTAATTATTACCGCCTACCATGGACGCTTACTGATAATTCTATATCCTGGCTTGAACCTACCGTAAAATGCAACCTTGCTTGCGATGGATGCTATAGGAAAAATGAAAATAGTCATAAATCGCTTGAACAGATACGCAGCGACCTGGATGTATTCACTTCTTTAAGAAAAAGTGATGGGGTGTCAATCGCAGGAGGTGATCCGCTTCTACATCCACAGATAGTAGAAATTGTGAGCGAGGTAAAAAAGAGAAATCTTAAACCAATAATAAATACAAATGGACTTGCGCTGACTGAAGAACTTCTCCTTAAACTTAAGGAGGCAGGCGTGTTCGGGTTTACATTTCACATTGACAGCAAACAAGGACGTCCCGGATGGAAAAACAGAACTGAACTGGAGCTTAATGAATTAAGACTTCATTATGCCAGGATGCTTGCGGAGGCCGGAAACATCTCCTGTTCTTTCAACTCTACTGTTTATGAAGATACAATGCAGTATGTTCCCGAAATGGTTAGATGGGCTGAGAAACATATCGATATTGTACAGGTAATGGTATTTATTCTATACCGCGCCGTTAATAATAATAAAGTTGATTTTTATCTGGGTTCGAAAAAAATAGATATGAATAAACTGGTTTATAATGAAGAAAGTACTGAAAGGACCGATATTCAGGCAAATGAAATTGTTGAGTTGATCAGGACTGAATACCCGGACTTTGAGCCTTGCGGCTACCTGAATGGTTCCGAAAAACCGGATTCATTTAAATGGCTCTTAACCGGGAGACTTGGCCGGAAGAACAGGATTTATGGTTATATGGGAAGCAAAGGGATTGAGATTATGCAGACGTTCAATCATTTGATTTATAACCGGTACCTTGCTTATGCCGCTCCGAAGGATACAGCCAAAGGAAGATCGATGTTGCTGCTCAGCCCGTTTGATAAAGGTCTCCGGAAGACAGCTTCAAAATATCTGAGAAACCCGCTCAATCTTTTTAGAAAATTGCACTATCAGTCTGTTATGATTATTCAGCCTGTAGATTTCCTGAAAGACGGCAGACAGAATATGTGTGACGGATGTCCCGACATCACTGTTTGGAACGGCGAACTTGTTTGGTCGTGCAGAATGGAGGAGCAATTAAATTTCGGTATGAATCTAAGAACGTTCCCTAAGAACTTCCAGAACTGAAGTTTTCAATCGTGAACGTACAGAGCTCGTGATTTAATCCTCACGTACACACTCACTGTGTCTGATAAAACAACTGCATCCTTATGCTGTCCCTATTTTAGTTGTGTAAAACTAAAATATGAAAGGACCTGTAATGAAGTTATTACTCAGGATATCAATTATTACTATGTTTTCTGTTCTATGTATCTCCCTGAACGTTCGGGGACAGGATATGAACAAATCAGATAAAAATATGGATATAAATTTCCCTCAGAAAGCCTATAGCGGCGGGATGATGGAAGTTAAATTAGGAAAACTGGCTCAGCAGAAGGCATCTTCTGAGAAAGTAAAGCAATTTGGTGAGAGGATGATAGCTGATCATTCAAAAGGTAATGAAGAACTTAAAAAAATTGCAGAGAAAAATAATATCGAACTGCCAGATTCCATGCTCTCAAAAAATCAGGACCTCTATAATGATTTAAGTAAATACAGTGGCCGTGATTTCGATAAAAATTATATGGATAAGATGGTAGAAGATCATAAAGAAGATATAGAAGAATTTGAGGATGCATCAAAGAATGCCGACAACCAGGAAATACGTGACTGGGCGAAGAAAACCGTGCCTACCTTGAAACAACACCTGAAGCTTGCTCAGCGTACTCAAAGCGAACTGGATAAGAGCAAATAATTATGCTTATTGTCTGTCATTCTGAAAATATTGGTTTTTTAATGAAACCCCTTACTGTAGAAATAATCAACAAGTGTGACAGAATGGCAGACATTTTATTTAGGTGGTATTTGGTTGCCTTTTATGCGCCTTTTGTGCGCCTGGTGGACTCAAAATGAGACAGTGTGAAAACAGCGAAAAAACGCAATATGTGGCTGTTGAATATTACTACAGTATGACAAAAATGGTAGTAGAAAGATAAATGATTTTGTTTTTCTATTTGGCTCAGTCATCCCCTTTTCGGTTATAAAGTGCGCTTATGGGATGTGCACCATTTAACCCCATAAGTGAATCATAATATATATCTTTCGGCGTAATTTTAGAAGAGATGGAGTTATTATGCAGACCCGAAGACCGAGAAAGAGAACAAATCCCGCCCTCGTTATAGCTCTGATAATAATTATTCCCTTAATTATATTTTTACTGGTTTTAACAAACACGGCCCCCGAACAAACGGGAGAAAAGCTGCAGGATTCTGTGAAGGTAGGAAATAACCTCCCCGATACAACCCAGGTAACTATAAAACCTGATACGACAAAGAAATAATAGGGTCCCTCAATAATTAGTCATACTCATTGAATTATTATTATTTTTGACTCATATGTTTTCAGAAGATGTGTATAAATTTATGTTTGCCGCTCTGCAGGAAGCAGAAAAAGCCCTAGAAGAGGATGAAGTCCCTGTTGGAGCTGTGGTTGTTAAAGACAACAGGATAATCGGCAGGGGTTACAACCAGGTGGAAAAGCTGAGAGATGCCACAGCTCATGCTGAAATGATTGCCTTAACTGCGGCTTCATCTCATCTGGACAACTGGCGGCTGAACGAATGCGACATATATGTTACCCTGGAACCCTGCATCATGTGTGCAGGGGCAATGCTCGCATCCAGGATTAAACGTTTATATTTCTCAACTTTCGATCCCAAGTTTGGTGCCTGCGGTTCTCTATACAACCTTGTAGAAGAGGGGCGGTATAATCACAGGATTGAAGTTATATCCGGTGTATATTCAGAGGAGAGCCGGGGGTTGATGACACAGTTTTTCAACAAGCTGAGATTACGGAACAATAATAGCTAGCTTGCTTAAAAAGTTCAATAAAATTAAATTGTGATACACAAAATTAGGGAAGTAATATGCGTCTAATATTATTTGGTGCTCCCGGGGTTGGGAAAGGGACTCAGGCAAAAATTCTTTCTGATAAATTAAATATACCTCATATATCAACTGGCGATATTCTAAGACTGGCTGTTCACGATAAAACTCCTCTTGGAATTAAAGCCCAGGAAATAATGAATTCCGGAGATCTTGTCTCTGACGATATCATGGTTGGCATCATCAGAGATACACTCACACAGCAAAGATGCAGAACGGGCTTCATTCTCGATGGGTTCCCAAGAACCCTGGCTCAGGCTAAAGAGTTGGACTTGCTCCTTGATGAACTTCATATCACAAATGTATACCTGGTTAACGTTTTTGCTAATAATGAAGAAATTGTAAGCAGACTTACAAACCGCCGGGCGTGCAAATCCTGCAAAAATATTTTTTCATATTCTGAAGTAAAAGGTAAGTCAGTTTGTCCTAAATGCGGTTCTGAAAACAGCTTTTACCAGAGGGCAGATGACAAGGAGGATGTGATTAGAAGGAGACTTAGCGTATATGAAGAAAATACAAAGCCTGTTCTGGAATTTTATGAAAATAAGGGCGCTGTTATAACTGCTGACGGTATAGGCCGGGTGGAAGATGTAACTGCCGAGATACTTAAAGGACTGGAGGAAAAAGCGGGAAAGAAAATCATACTTTCTGCTTTATAACAGCTTTAAAAGCTTTACCGTTTTCAAGTTTTATTATGCGGTGATTAAATCTTTTCACAATTTCATAATTGTGTGTTGCGAAAATTATAGCTGTTCCCTTAGCATGTATCTTTTCAAATAGATCGAGGATTTCTGAAGAAGTATCGGGATCAAGGTTGCCTGTTGGTTCATCAGCTAGTATAAGCAGTGGATCATTTATGATAGCCCTGGCAATGGCCACCCGCTGTTTTTCCCCTCCTGATAGCTCGTGCGGCATACTATAGCGCCTGTGCAGCAGACCCACATCAGTTAAAACATTATTCACTCTTCTTTTAATTTCCCTGCGGTTCGTTCCCGTCACCGCAAGAACGAAGGACAAATTCTCATAAATATTTCTATCCTTCAGAAGCTTAAAGTCCTGAAATACAACACCCACTTTACGCCTTAAGTAAGGCAGGTTCCGGGGTTTAATTGACTTACTATCATATTCGGCAACCTGCACAATTCCTGATTGAGGCAGTATGTTCATATAAATCATTTGAAGAAGCGTACTTTTGCCGGAGCCGCTCTTCCCTATCAGGAAAATAAATTCCCCGCTTCGAAGCTCAAGGTTGAGGTCTTCGAATACAGGCTGTGAAGGATAATGGTAAACTACGTTTGTAAATGACAGCATCAGTTCCTCACAACAAATTGAACCCGTTCACATTCAGCATTCCCGTTTCTAAAGGTAAATGCCTCAAAACATTCGGAAACATACATCCCCGCTTTTTCAATCAGCATAAAATATTCCTCGAAAGGGTATATTTTTTGTCTATGCTGTTCATGGAATTTCAAGTCTTTATATTTTATATCAAAAGTATTCTTATGGATACGGCTTCTGGAGCAATACCAGCTCTTCTGGACGAAACTTATACCTTTATACTTTCCCTTCCTCAAAGGCTCTTTTGTATGTTTAATACTGTTTCGTTCAAGACTAACATCAAAAGTAAATATTCCGCCTTCCACCAGTATTCTTTTAACTTCCTTAAAAAATACCAGCAGCTTTTTTTTACTTGTAAGGTAATTCACACTGTCGAATGCCGAATAAACAAGCTTGAAACCCTTACCAAACGGTATCTCAGTCATATCACAGCACACCTTTGGAATATATCTGATGCCGTCCTGACTGAGCATATTGAATGACAAATCAGTAATAATAATTTCCGGGTAATAATGACTGAAATGATCAGCAAGTCTTCCGTTGCCGGCTCCAAGTTCAAGAATCAGATCGTTTTGTTTCACAGAAGATTTAACAACCTCATACAGATACTCAGCCCACTTATCGTACCTGATCGTACGCATAAGGTAGGGGTAAATATCGGCAACTTTATCATAAATTTTATTATTCTGAATTTCTATCATAACGATTTTCTAAAATATTATCAGCAAAATAAAATGCTTCCAGAATGCTGTTTTCATTGGCTAAATTTTTTCCGGCAATATCGAACCCGGTTCCGTGATCAGGAGATGTTCTTACAATCGGCAAACCGGCTGTAAAATTCACACCACTTGAAAAGTTCAATAACTTAAATGGAATTAATACCTGGTCGTGATACATCCCTAGAGTAAGATCAAAATTTTTATAAGCGCCATTCCCCCAAAAGGCATCCGGAGAGAAAGGTCCTTTAAGATATTTCCTTTGTTTGTACTTCTTTAAAAATGGAGTAATAACATCAACTTCCTCATTTCCAATTAACCCGGCTTCCCCGGCATGGGGATTAAGACCAAGCACTCCTACCGAAGGTGAAGAAACCTTAAAATCATTTTTCAAACTTTGAATAACCACATCGCTGACCGACTGAAGCAGTTCCCTTGTTACCATCGACGGAACCATTGAAAGAGGCTTATGAATTGTTGCCAGGGCAGCCTTTAATTTTTTAGAAAGAAACATCATTACAAATTTCCTGGTGTCAAACCAGTCCGCCAGCATTTCTGTATGGCCGGGATAATTATACCCCGCCGCGTTAAGTGCCTCTTTAGAAATCGGAGCTGTAATAAGTGCGTCAGCTGATTTTCTTTTTAATAATTCAGAAGCTATTTCCAGTGCCAGGTAGGCTGCTTTTCCTGATACCTTTGTAGGTTTTCCTGTATTAACTTTGAATGTGCCGGTATCAAAAAGGATTACTTTTCCCCCCCGGTCAGCATCTAATTTGTTAATTGTGGTAAAGTTAAAAACAGGTTTGATTTCAGATGAGATTTCCCTGAATACATTTCCGGGACAGATAACAATAAACTTTTTCCCCTTTTTATTGCCGATGCGGTTAAGAGCTTTTATAACGATTTCAGGCCCTATACCGTTTATATCCCCGCAGGTAAATATAAATGTTCTGGTCATCCGTTTATTAATGAAAAATCTCCCGTTCCTTTTTTATCAACAAATACGAACTTTCGCTGCGGATTATTATATGTCCATGTTTCAATTATATTCCCATAATTATCAGAAGTTCTGTCTACATCAACAGGCTTCCCGAACCTTATATACAATTTTCCACGGTCAGTATTTACACCGCTGGCGCCGGATATAGTGGCAAAATTCTTAGCAGCATAGTCAAGCCTTGTATAAAATTCCTGCATAAGAGGATTAAATTCTGTTTCGGGAGTAGGGTCAATTTTTTTCCAGTACTCAGCAAGATTTTCAGCATATTCCTCATCATCACCTTTCAGGAGTCCGCTTATAACCGAATCTTTCTCAATAAATTTCAGAGCGTTAATAGCCATTTCAGGATTTTTCAGGGAATGAGGTTTATCAATCCAGCTGCATCCAATCTGAAACTTCTGCTCTTCACCGGCATCATTATTCTCTGAGGCTATAACCTGAAATCCCCCCTCTTTAATTATATTGCTTATGCCGTCAATTCTGTATACAGAACAGGGACTTCCTTCATCGTTATCTTCAACAATAACTTTCCCTCCGCATTCACTCAAGGCAATTTTCTCATTTACAGGTTTTGTTAAGGTTTCATTAAACAGTGTATCTTTTTTCTGAATAATAATTATGGAAAGCGAATCCGAGTTTGGATTTTTCACCGGAATAATAAAAGAGTATTTATTCTCATCGAAAGGAAGTTTTCCTCCATAGTTGGCAAGTACGTACCGGCTATTGCATTGAGTGACGCTTTCTTTAGCAATAAGAGGTGGAAGAATGTTTTTCAGAGGTTCAATTTTCATGATTGTAGAAGGCAGCTTCAGCTCCCTGCCTGATTTATAATCATAAAGAATCTCCATAGCAGAATATGTTCCCGGTGAGAGATTAAGCTTAAGCAGTCCTTCTGAATAAATAACAGGGGACATTGTCTGTTCATATTCAGAGACCTGGATACTTTTTTCTTTTATTGCACGGGTGAAGAATTTCTGTCCTGTGGAGTCGAAGACTTCAACTGAAATCCTGTACTGGGCAAGGAAGAGGTCAGAACCTTTTTCAAAGACCAGTCTGTTAAGCGGAAGTTTATAAGTGTAGTACACATCTCCGGAGTCTTCCGAAGGAAGCTGAACGAAGTTGGAATACAGAATATGAGGAACGCCGGACTGACCATAGATCAGTCCAGTTAAAAATAACAGCGAGAGTAAAAAGGAAAGTTTTGACACAGAATCTCTTTTTTTTCTGAAACCTAATATCCCGGGTCAACCTTTTCAATACTATAATTTTGCATCAATAGTGAAGAAGCCGGAATGCAAAGAAAGGACTCTGCCTATTAAGTATTCATATTTGTGAGGAATTCTTTATTGTTCTTGGTTCCTCTCATCTTATCCAGTAAAAACTCCATTGCTTCAACCGGACTGAAGTCACTTAGCAGTTTTCTAAGTATCCAGATCTTAGCAAGTTCATCTTCTTTCATAAGAAGGTCTTCCCTCCTGGTTCCGGAACGGTTCACATCGATAGCCGGGAATATTCTTCTATCACTTAAGTCACGGTTAAGAACAATTTCCATATTACCAGTACCTTTGAACTCCTCAAAGATAACATCATCCATCCTGCTGCCGGTGTCAATTAAGGCCGTTGCAAGGATAGTAAGGCTGCCGCCGTCTTCTGTATTTCTTGCGGCACCAAAGAATCTTTTCGGTTTGTGAAGAGCATTAGAGTCAACACCTCCGGAAAGGATCCTTCCTGAGTGAGGGACAACAATATTATGCGCACGGGCAAGTCTTGTAATACTATCAAGCAGGATAACAACATCTTCCTTAGCCTCAACAAGTCTTTTTGCTTTTTCGATTACCATATCGGCAACCTGTACGTGTCTTTCGGCAGGTTCATCAAATGTTGATGAAATAACTTCACCTTTAACTGAACGTTCCATATCAGTAACTTCTTCAGGACGCTCATCGATTAAAAGAATAAGTAATTTTACTTCAGGGTGGTTTCTTGTTATAGAGTTAGCAATTTTCTGCAGGATAATTGTCTTACCGCTCTTTGGGGGAGATACAATAAGACCTCTCTGCCCTTTTCCAATCGGGGAAAGAAGATCCATTATTCTCATGGAGTACTCACCTGGAGCAGATTCAAGCACCATTCTTCTGGTCGGGTAAACAGGGGTAAGGTTGTCAAACAGGGTTCGTTCCCTTATAGCTTCAGGATCCTGACCATTAACAGCTTCAACCCTTAGCAAAGCAAAAAATCTTTCACCTTCTTTTGGAGGTCTTACCTGGCCGCTTACAAAGTCTCCTGTTCTTAAAGAAAATTTCTTGATCTGTGATGGTGAAACGTATATATCATCGGGTGACGGCAAATAATTATAATCAGCCGAACGTAGAAATCCATAACCATCAGGAAGAACTTCAAGAACACCTCTGGAGAATGTGAGACCATCTTTTGCAGTCTGTCCTTCCAGAATTTTGAAAATCAGTTCTTGTTTTCTTAAATCAGAATAGCCTGAAATATTCAGATCCTTTGCTATCTGATTCAGTTCAACGATTTTTTTGGATTTTAGTTCGGATATATCCATTGGCATAATGAGACCTTAAAAAGTTAGTTATATAAATATCTTTATTATTTTTTGCGTGCTTAAATACAATTAACGGAAATGTTTAGGGGTTATATTTTTTACTCTTTTAATTTGTCTTTTGAAAGGAACAAGAGGCTGATATGAAAATTAGCGCTAATTAAAAAAAATGTCAAGCAGTATCTGATAAAATCAGGTCAGATTTAATATCCCCTAGGAGATACATGCTGCCTGTTACTACAAGACACTCATTTTGTTCCCTTCTTTCAAATTCCTTCACGAATTCGGAAGGATTATTTTCAATGATTCCTTTTAAATTGTGTTTTTCAGCAATTGAGGCTAATTCTTCAGCTGGCAGCGCCCTTTCATACCTTGCTCTGCATAAGTGAATCTCATCAAAGATACCGGAAGCAAGTTCAAGCATTTCGTCTACGGCTTTATCTTTCATCACTCCAAATAGCAATACTCTTTTACTGTATTTGTTTTTTTCTTTCCTGAATTCTGAGATAAATTTATTGAAACTTTCGGGGTTGTGCGCCGAATCGAAAATAATATCCGGCGTGTTTCGATAATACTCATAACGCCCCTGAATTCCTGTGTTAGAAATTACATGCTTTATACCATGATCAATTGGATGAAAGTTTGTCACGTCCATAGTCTTAATAACCGCAAGGGCAGCAAGTGCCGCATTAAATTTCTGGTAACTGCCTTTAAGCGGCATCCGCCAGTCATCCAGCTCAATCTCCTCAGTATAGAGTTCAAGCATATCTCCTTTTTCGAGGATATAATCATTTATTTCAAAAAGTTCATTGTTATATTCACCGCACTTTTCCCGTATAACGTCCATAGCCCTTTCATCAAGCTTCCCCGTGAACACCTTCGAATTCTTTTTTATTATCCCGGCTTTTTCAGAAGCAATCTTTTCGATAGTATCACCAAGGATCTGCGTATGTTCAAGGCTTATTGAGGTTATGATCACAGCCTGCGGTTTAAGTACATTAGTTGCATCAAGCCTTCCTCCCAGTCCTGTTTCAATAACCGCATAATCTATTTTGTGTGAAACAAAATACTGGAATGCAATAGCAGTTGTAATCTCAAAAAACGTAAGCCCTTTTTCATCAATTTCCTTTTCATAAGCAGAGATAAAGCCTGCAATAAAATCATCAGGTATTTCGCTTCCGTTTATCTTAACCCGCTCATTAAACCTGACGAAATGAGGTGAAGTATAGAGACCCACCTTATAACCCATCTCCTGAAGCATACTAGCGGTAAATGCGGCAGTGCTTCCTTTCCCGTTCGATCCTGCGATATGAAAAGATTTCAGCTTTTCCTGGGGATTTCCTATAAGATTAAGGAACGAAGTGATGTTATCAAGACCGAGTTTAATATTAAACTGGTGAAGAGAATATAATTTTTCTAAAGCTGAATTGATTTCCATTTTTTAAATAATATACGAACCGGTTAGTTCTGACAACTTAGTTATACCTGAATCCTCACAATATTCTTCAAGCTCCCTTATTATTTCTATCGGGGCGGTGGGATCAATAAAATTCAATGTCCCTATCTGGATTGCTGAAGAGCCCACAATCATAAACTCAACTACATCCTTCCAGCTCATTATTCCGCCTATTCCTATTATAGGGATATCCACCTTCTGTTTAATTTCAAAAACCTTTGCAAGTGCAACAGGTTTGATAGCCGGACCCGACAGTCCTCCGGTTACATTCTTTATTTTCGGTTTTTTTGTAAAAATGTTAAATGCTGTTCCTACAAGTGTATTTATAGCTGATACGGCATCTCCGCCTGAGTCTTTAACTGCTTTAGCAAATTCTGATATGTAAGAAACATTGGGAGACAATTTTATTATTACGGGTTTGTTTGTAACTGCTTTCACCCGGTCAGTAATCTTTGCAACAGCACTTACATCATTCCCGAACTGAAGACCTCCCTCTTTAACATTAGGACAGGAAACGTTTATCTCGAAAGCATCCACAGTTTCCTGTTCAGTAAGTATCCTTGTACATTCAACATATTCTTCAATAGTTCCGGCAGCAATGTTGCAGATAAGCGGAACATCATATTTCTCAATAAAGGGAATTTTTGTTTTAATATATTCTTCAACACCGACATTAGCGAGACCTATTGCATTTAACATTCCCGAAGAAGTTTCAACAATACGCTGCGGAGGATTTCCTTTTCTGGATCTTAAACTTAATGATTTGGTTACAATGCCGCCAATTTTATTCAGGTCAATAAATTCAGAAATCTCATTTCCGTATCCAACTGTTCCTGAAGCAAGCAGAACCGGGTTCCTGAACGTCATTGGTCCCACTTTAACAGATAGATCCGGCTTGCTCATATAACCACATCCTTTACGTTAAAAACAGGTCCGTCTTTACATACCAGGAGAAACCTGTCTTTTTGCTCTGCAGATTCAATAGGACATCCCTGGCAGATACCAAATCCGCAGGCCATGGCACACTCGGTAGATACTTCACAGTTTAATTCGTTTGTAATAGCCAGTTCTTTTAATGCTCTCAGCATTGCATTGGGTCCGCAGCCGAAAATTTTTATCTTTTTACCTTTTAGTTCCGGAAGTCTGGAGGCCAGCATTTCTACAACAGTTCCTTTAAAACCTGCAGAACCATCATCAGTAGACATGCTGATATTTACCAACCCGTATTTAATAAGATCAGAGTGAGACCTTCCCCCGACAAAGGTTAAAATGCTTTTGCCTTCCGGAATCATCCTGGTTAGATAAGGGAAAGGTGCGGCACCCAGTCCGCCTGCTGCTATAACAGCAGTATTATAATCACCTGAAATATTAAACCCGTTTCCCAGGGGGCCAAGAATATCGATCATTTCACCAGGGCGTTTCCGCGCAAGCAGCTTAGTACCCTCTCCGTACACGTTAAACATAATAAAGAAATGATCGTCTTTAACGTCGCAGACACTAAAAGGACGGCGAAGAAGAGGATAATGGGACACAGAAACACGGATGTTAAGAAATTGTCCCGGTTTTATTACAGATGCAATCTCAGGAGAATATATTTTCAGCAGAAATATCTGGTTTTCAAGCTCCAAAGTTTCAGCAACGGGTGCGTAAGTTACAAGCACATTTTTTCCTTAAGGTTTTCCATCAAATAAGAGTAAAAGTTGAATGATGGTAAATATGGAAGGCCGATGTTAGCCGTAATTAAAAATATATCAATAATTACATAACAAATTTACAGAAATATAAATAAATAGTCGAGGAATAGTGGCACAGGACATTCACCTGTATTTTTTTTCAATACCTGCGATTTTATCGAGCCTCTTCTGGTGTCTCCCGCCCCCGAATTTTGTAATAAGCCAGACTTCAAGGATCGATTTCATTGTTTCTTCACCGAGCGTCTTTGCCCCCATTACAAGGACGTTAGCATCATTATGCTCCCTGGCACTTCGGGCAGAGAATTCGTTATAACAGGTTGCAGCTCTTATCCCATTAAGCTTATTGGCAGTAATGGCTGACGGGATGCCGGTTGCATCTATTAATATTCCGAAATCCGCCTCAGCTTCCTGAACCTTCTTTGCGGCTGCGAATGCAAAATCAGGATAGTCACATGATTTTTCATCATAAGTACCTACATCTATCAACTGAAAGCCTTTTTCCGTAAGCACCCTTGTGAGCATATTCTTAGTTTTGAAACCTGTGTGATCGCTTCCTATAACGATCTTGTTCTGCCTGGTTGTTTTGTAGAGGTTGCGGGATTCATCCCCGAGCTTTTCAGCCTCATCCTTGTCAACCACCTTTAGTCTCAGCTCTTTAATCTTATCCTTAGCAGAAGGGGTGAGTATATCATCCTTTCCGATAAGGATGATCTCGCTTTCCTTCGCTGAGTTATATATGTCTTTCTCCGTTATGAGTTTTTTCATTGGCCAGACTTCAGGTAGACAGGGTCTTACAAATATTCTGTAAGCTTATTTATTTTAAGATGATCAACAACCTTTTTTACATCCTGACTCTTATCTCTTCTACAAACAAGCAGAGCATCATCTGTATTTATAATAATAAGGTTATCAACCCCGATAACCGATGTAAACTTATCAGGTGAATAGATATACGAATCCACGGTCATTTCCGTAAAAATATTACCTACTACGGCATTCCCGTTTTCATCTTTCTTTGTAAGCTGGTAAACTTCCTCCCAGCTTCCCACATCACTCCAGGTAAATTCTCCTTTTATAAGGTAAACATTCTGCGACTTTTCCATAATACCATAATCGATGGAAATATTCCGAAGCTTACCATAGACGTTTGCGAGTGTATCGTCGAATTGAGGAGAATTAATTGAAGGTCTAAGTTCCCCGAGTCCTTCATGCAGATCGGGCATATATTTTTCAATTTCGTTCAAAATGGCATCTACACGCCAGATAAACATACCGCTGTTCCAGTAAAAATCGCCGCTCTCAAGGAATCTTACGGCGGTAGCATAATTAGGTTTCTCGGCAAAAGTATAAACTTTATGAATATGGTCAGCTGCTTCTTTTTCTTCCATCTGGATATAACCATAACCCGTTTCCGGTCTTATCGGCTTGATGCCTATGGTTACAAGTCCTTTCGATTCGTCAGCAAATTCAGCTGCCTCTTTAAGCGTTCGGTGATACTCCTCTATATCTTTTATTATATGATCGGCAGGAAGGATGAGAGTTACGGCGTCGGGGCATTTAGATTTCACTATCACAGAAGCCAGACCTATGCAGGCCGCGGTATTCCGTCCAAACGGTTCCTCAATCACATTTTCTTTAGGTATATCAGGAAGCTGGTTTAAGATCTCGTCACGCTGAACCTTATTAGTAATAACAAAAATATTTTCTAAAGGAACTATACCGTTAAGGCGTTCAACGGTTTCCTGGATCATCGTATTCGTTCCAAAAATATTGAGCAGCTGTTTTGGTGTTTTCTTCTTACTTCTTGGCCAGAATCTTGAGCCGACCCCGCCGGCCATAATCACCGCATATAAATTCATTTCTGAGTGTTTTCCTTCATTGTTATTGTTTCAATCCTTTCACCGAACTCCTCTGCACGATTAAGGTAGTTTGTTATATCAACTTCTTTCCCTCTAACTACTGCTACTATTACAATAAGACAGGCACGCATCGATTCAACAGTTTCTTTATCGGGGTTAAGGTCTTTGCTGTTAATTAATCTCAAAGCTTTGGCGGTTATCCTGTGCATATTTGCAATAATCTCGAAACCTGCCCGCGAAGAAACTTCGGCATTCTTAGAGAGTGTATCTGCAAAGCTGATAATATCTGCCCGGTCGGCTTCGCCTTCCGCGAGGGTCTTAAGCATTATATCGAGGGGTTTAATAGGCTTCAGGACAGTAGATTCATAATTCTGGAAAAAGACGTCATCTTCCTTCTCCTCATCCATTATAATCTTTTCCTTGATAGATTCCCTGTCATCTGATTCAAAGGCAACCTCATCGCCGGTTCTTTTAGATAGATCAACATTTATTTCTTCACTGGCTGGTTTATCGCCGGCATACAGGGCATCAACTGCCTCCTTAAAGTTAGCAGGTCCTACATTCTCAAGCATATTATTAAGGTCTTTAATCAGGTGCTGGCTGTGCTCTCTGAATTTTTCTGAAAGCTTATTCATATCTACCTGTGCCTGGGTAAGGAAATTATATATGTCATTGAGCCTTATGGCAAGGGTTGAGAACTGAGTGATCTTTTTCATTTTTTTGATATCAGTTTCAAGATCATCTGATTTAGTGATCAGTTCTTTGAGCAAACCCACTACTTCAATCTTTTGGGTACTCAAACGAAGACTGTTGGCCGCGCTGGTGATTGACTGTATTATGTATTGTTTAATTAAATCCATCAAACCCTTTTTTTTCCGGAGTTTGTTAAAACTTTCCTATATAATGCCATCTCGTAAGGAAAGAATAAAACAGGCAGACCGGCTGAGCTATGATTATAATTTTTAGAGTGAAAATATACCGGTAATTCGATTTATAATCAATTAATAGTACGCAAATACCATCAGTAGTTAATTATCGTGATCTGTTTACAGGCCGGGAGCTTTTCAATTCTTGTCTTTCCATTCTTTTTCTCCCAATTGAGAAAAGAAAAAATTCCAATCATCTTAATATTGATAATATTGCAGGCCTCAAATGCATTTCTATAACTATTCACCCCATTTTAAGTGGCATATATATTGAAAATGCTATGGCATTGAAAATATTTGCTGCCCACAGATAGCAAATTTGTAACTGTTGAATTTATTGACATTACTTACCCGTAGTGTTAATTTTGACCAAAAATTTAATTTTATGATAACAGAATTCGGTAAGATATTCGTTTTTATTCTCACAGCAATTCTCTTTGTTATTGTTGCCATTTTTGCTTCGAAGCTAATCCGTCCTGCGCGCCCAACCAAAGAAAAGCTAATGACCTATGAGTGCGGCGAGAATATAGAGGGTTCCCCCTGGGTTAAATTTAATATACGGTTTTATGTTGTTGCCTTAATCTTTCTCATCTTCGATGTTGAAGTTGTACTGCTTGTGCCCTGGGCACTTGTGTACAAAAACTTCGGGATGGGTGGATACCTTGTAGGTGCAATTTTCCTTATCCTCCTTGGACTCGGAATGGCCTACGAATGGCGCAAAGGTGACCTTGAATGGGCACGCCCCAAACCTGTTCCCCCTGTTCTGAAAAAGAAGGCTGAACTAAAGCGGGAAATTGTAACCGAGGAAGTTGTTTAACACTATTAATAGAAAACGAAAATGGGACTACTAGACAAACAATTAAACGATGGTAATATAGTAATAACCAAAGTTGAGGATCTTCTGAACTGGGCAAGGCTGTCATCCGTCTGGCAGGTTGGTTTTGGACTTGCCTGCTGTGCAATTGAAATGATGGCTACCTCAGCTTCACATTATGATTTCGACAGGTTCGGAGTTATCCCCCGCCCTTCTCCCCGTCAGTCAGATGTAATAATCATTTCCGGAACGGTAACTCTTAAGATGGCTCTGCGTGTGAAAAGATTGTATGAGCAAATGCCTGATCCCAAATATGTTATCTCAATGGGCAGCTGCTCAAACTGCGGCGGACCATACTGGGAACATGGTTACCACGTTTTGAAAGGGGTTGACAGAGTTATTCCGGTTGATGTTTATGTCCCGGGTTGTCCTCCCCGTCCTGAAGCTTTATTAGAGGGACTATTAAAGCTGCAGGAAAAAATCCGCAATGAATCTATAGTAAAGAAATCAGCATGAAATCCACAGAAGAAATTTTCGAAATTCTGAAGTTAAGATTTAATGATGCTGTAAGTGACCTGGTCACTGATCAGCCCGTTGAATCTTATTTTTCAGTCGCCCCGGGCGAAATAAATAACATCTGTTTTTTCCTTAGAGATACAGAGGAGCTGCTCTTTGATAATCTCATGAACCTGTCAGGTGTTGATGATGCTAACGGCGAAAAGAAAACTGCTGAAGATGGCAGTTTTATGATTAGCGGCGGAACATTAAGCGTATTCTATCACCTGGAATCAACTTCACTGAAGCATAAGCTTGTCCTCAAAGTTTCAGTACCGAGAGAAAATCCCGACCTGGAGTCTGTTGCAGAAGTCTGGAGATGCGCTGACTGGCACGAGAGAGAAGCATACGACCTGGTGGGTTTTAATTTCCTTAATCACCCCGACTTAAGGAGAATCCTAATGCCTTACGACTGGGAAGCCGGACATCCCTTAAGAAAAGACTATAAGAATCCTGAATTCTACAAGGGTATGAAAGTTCCCTACTAAGAAATTATTATAACGAAATAATTGTTTTTGGAATCTGAATAATGATTGTTGAAGCACAAAAAAATATAAACCCTAACGGGGTAAGAACTGAAGAGATGGTTCTTAATATGGGACCTCAGCATCCTTCTACTCACGGTGTTCTGCGCCTTGAGCTTACACTTAACGGGGAAATAATAGAGCAATGCCAGCCCCATATCGGCTACCTCCACCGTTGTTTTGAGAAACATGCAGAGGCAATGACATACCCCCAGGTTGTACCCTATACAGATAGAATGGACTACCTCGCTTCGATGTACAATGAATTCGGCTACGCTTTGGGAGTTGAGAGGTTGTTAGGGATAGAAGTTCCGGAGAGAGTTGAGTATATCCGTGTTATTATGGGAGAATTTCAGAGAATAGCATCCCACCTTGTAGCTCTTGGAACATACGGTGCAGATATAGGCGCAATGACTCCTTTCCTATTCTGCTTCAGGGACCGTGAAAAAATACTTAGTCTTTTTGAACTGGTTTCAGGTGCAAGACTTCTTTACAATTATATTTGGCCCGGCGGACTTTCACATGATCTTCATCCCGATTTTGTAAGGCTGGCAAAAGAATTTATTCCATACTTCAGACCAAAGATAAAAGAGCTTAACGATCTGCTTACGGGTAACAGGATCTTTGTTGAAAGAACTGCCAACGTAGGAGTGCTGCCTCTTGATACCGCAGTTAACTTCGGTATTTCGGGTCCTAACCTGAGAGCAAGCGGTATGAAATGGGATCTCAGGAAAGACGATCCTTATTCAGTTTATCATAAGTTTGATTTTGATATCCCTGTGGGCAAAGGTGAAATGGGCACTATTGGCGACTGCTGGGACAGGTATTATATGAGAGTTCTAGAGATGGAAGAAAGTCTCAAGATAATTGAACAGGCACTCGAACAGATTCCCGAGGGAGACGTAACTTCGGCTATCCCCAAAAGAATTAAACCCCCGATCGGTCAGGTTTATGCCCGGGTTGAAAACCCGCGCGGCGAATTAGGATATTTTATTATCAGCAATGGTACCGTGAACCCTTTCAGGATTAAAGTAAGAGGGCCGTCATTTATACACCTTGGAATTATGAACGAACTGTGCAAGGGACATATGATTGCTGATGTAATTGCAATTCTAGGAAGTATTGATATTGTATTAGGAGAGGTCGACAGATGATTTACGATTACCTCTATAACTGGACAGGAAGTGCGCCTTTATCTGCATTTATAATGAGCCTTCTGCCTTTGTTTGTTTTTATCCTCCCGTTTGCACTATTCGCAGTGCTGCTTGAAAGAAAAGTTTCGGCACATATGCAGGACAGACTTGGACCTATGAGAGTAGGTTACCACGGAATACTTCAAACTGTAGCAGATATATTGAAACTGGTGCAGAAAGAGGATATCGTGCCGGAAGGAACTGATAAACCTTTGTTCAACATAGCACCCGCTCTCGTTTTTGCAGGCAGCTATGCGGTGTTTGCCGCAATCCCCTTCTCAGGAGCTTTTATCGGGGCTAACATTGATTTAGGACTATTCTATATAGTAGCTGTATCAGGGTTGGTAGTAGCAGGTATTCTTATGGCAGGCTGGGCATCGAATAATAAATACTCTCTGCTCGGTGCAATGAGATCCGCAGCCCAGATAATCAGCTATGAGATTCCCACAATGCTTGTTGTACTTACAATAGTAATGATAACAGGTACACTTAATCTGTACACATTAAGTGAAATGCAGACAGGCTACTTCTGGAACTGGATGATATTCGGAGGTCCTGATCTTGGTATCAGCAAGTTTATTTTCATTCCCCTAATGATTGTAGCCTTTGTGGTTATATACATATCCACACTCGCTGAAGTAAACAGAACTCCTTTTGATATACCCGAAGCTGAATCGGAATTAGTTGCCGGCTACCATACAGAGTATTCAGGTATGAAGTTCGCGATGTTCTTCCTGGCTGAGTATGCTAATATGTTCGCTGTTTCAGCAATTGTTTCGGCAATATTTTTCGGCGGATTTCAGTCTCCTTTCGGCTACCTCGGGAACACCCTCGGCATCCACTGGCTGGTTCCCTTTGAACAATTCTTCTGGTTCACCGCAAAAGGTATATTCTTTGTGTTTGTGCAGATGTGGCTGAGATGGACATTACCCAGACTGCGTGTAGACCAGCTGATGGCTTTATGCTGGAAATATTTAATCCCGATCGCTTTTGTTGATCTTTTAATTGTAGGCTTAATAACAGTACTCTAATAATATGAAACAATATTTTGAAAATATCTATATGGGACTTGTTACTGTCCTGATAGGAATGAAGGTAACATTTAAGCATATGTTCGTTCCTGCGGTAACGATACAGTATCCTGATGTACGTCCTGAACTGCCCGAAAGAGAACGCAACCGTCTTTATGTAAATATGGATGACTGCATCGGCTGTGACCAGTGTGCAAGAGCTTGTCCCGTTAACTGTATAGAAATTGAAACCGTTAAGAGTCTACCCTCAGAGGATCTGGGCAAGACATCCAACGGTAAGAAAAAAGCTCTGTGGGTGACCAGGTTTAATATTGATATAGCTAAATGCTGCTACTGTCAGCTCTGCGTATTTCCCTGTCCAACTGAATGCATATATATGACTGATGTATATGAATTTTCTGAATACGACAGGAATAAACTTGTTTATAACTTCGTAACCCTCACCCCGCAGGAGATTGAGGAAAAGAAAGATAATTTCGCAAAGCTTGAAGCAGAAAAAGCTGCACAAAAAGCAGCTGCAGCAGCAGAAAAAGCCGCAGCCGCTAAAGCTGCCCCGAAGACTGAGCCCAAAGCAGCCCCTAAAACAGCAGGAGCTGAAACTAAGGCTGAACCTAAATCCGGATCGAACCCCGTTTCAGGTACTGAACCGAAGGCTGAGTCAAAAGACGAAAATAAAACAGAAAACAAACCACCGGATAATTCCGGAAGTGCTAATTAAATAAAGATATTTTAAGATGAATATTTACGACATAATCTTTTATCTCTTCGCAGCAGTAACATTGGGTTCTGCATTCTTCGTTGTAACAACAAGGAATATTGTTCATTCAGCTTTCTTCTTGTTGTTCACCTTTTTCGGTGTAGCCGGAATCTACGTCCTGCTGGGAGCAGATTTTGTAGCAATAGTACAACTTATAGTATATGTAGGCGGAATCCTTATACTTCTGATATTCGGCGTGATGCTTACGAACAAAATTACGAATGTTCAGATAAAAACCGGAACGATGCAGATGCTTCCCTCAGCAATAGGAGTGGGACTATTGGCGGGACTACTATTGTCGGCCGCCTTAAGTACAACCTGGAAAGTCCTCCCGGCCAATGTTCCCCTGCCCGATGCTGGAACTATCGGCACTTTACTTCTGCAGGAATACGTAATCATCTTCGAACTTCTGGGAATTATTCTTTTAATAGCATTATTAGGAGCAGCTTCAATAGCTCGCAGGTAAAACATGGAAAACATAGGTCTAAATCATTTTTTGATAATAAGTGTTCTGCTCTTTTCAATGGGCATCTTCGGTATAGTTACCAGGAGGAATGCCGTTATGGTATTGATGGGGGTTGAACTTATACTGAATGCAGCTAATATAAACTTTATTGCTTTTGCCAGGTACGGAAACTTCGGTTATAACGGACAGGTGATGGCCCTGTTTATTATCGTGCTGGCTGCAGCTGAAGCGGCAATCGCTCTGGCAATTGTACTCAATATTTACAAAACCTTCTCAACTGTTAATGTTGATGAAATAGACAGACTGAAAGATTGAATGGTATGGCAGACTCAACTTTAATACAGCTTGCAACCGCGGTTCTATTTCTTCCCTTACTGGGGTTCACAGTTGCCCTGTTCTTCGGGAAGAAAATAAAAGCTGCGTACTGGTTTGAAATTTTCACCGTACTTCTTGCATTTATATTTACAATAATTATTGCAGCAGCAAAGTTATCATCTTCCGGTGGTCCGGTTACCGCAGAGTTCACCTGGATTAATCTAGGCAACCTTCCCTTGATAGGTGATATTAAGATTGAACTCGGGCTGCTGATAGATAACATTTCTGCAATAATGATAACGGTGGTATTCCTTATAAGCATCCTGGTACATAGTTTCTCTTTCATTTATATGGAAGGAGATAAAAGGTTCAGCCGCTACTACGCATACCTTGGACTATTTACTTTCTCTATGAGCGGAATTGTTCTTACTCATAATTTCTTTATGATGTATATCTTCTGGGAACTGGTAGGAATTTCCTCTTATTTGCTGATCGGGTTCTGGTATGAGAAGAAATCCGCCTCAAATGCTGCTAAAAAAGCCTTCCTCGCTAACAGGATAGGTGATATAGGAATGCTGGCAGGTATCCTGATAATATATACTACTTACCACACATTTACTTTTGATAAAATATTCCTTGCTATCTCTAACGGACAGCTTCCTTTTAACAGTGAATTCTGGCTGACGGTGACCGGAATCTTGATCTTCTGCGGGGCAATTGGAAAATCAGCGCAGTTCCCACTTCACGTTTGGCTGCCCGATGCGATGGAAGGCCCTACGCCGGTTAGCGCTCTTATCCATGCGGCAACAATGGTTGCGGCAGGTGTGTTCTTTGTTACCAGAGTCTTTACGATGCTGACAGGAGATGCCCTTTTATTCATCGCTATAATTGGCGCACTGAGTGCCCTGATACCTGCTACAATAGCCCTCACACAGACTGATATTAAAAAAGTTCTAGCATACTCTACAGTTAGTCAGCTCGGATATATGATAATGGCGCTCGGAGTAGGAGCATACCAGTTTGCATTTTTTCACCTTATTACACACGCTTTCTTCAAGGCCTGTCTCTTCCTTGATTCAGGTTCGGTTATCCACGCAATGCATCACGAACAGGATATAAAGGAGATGGGCGGACTCCGGAAGAAGATGCCTATTACATATGCTTCATTCCTTATTTCATCGCTTGCGATTTCGGGTATTCCGTTAACCTCTGGATTTTTGAGTAAGGACGGGATCCTGGCAGGAACTTATGCCTTTGGCTCATTAACCGGGTACTGGTTCTTCCCGGTAGTAGGATTTTTTGTTGCAGCTTTAACTGCTTTCTATATGTTCAGACTCTTGATCCTTACTTTTCATGGTAAACCTCGCAACCAGGAGAAATACGATCACGCACACGAATCAAAATTCTCAATGGCAATGCCCCTGGTTGTTCTTTCAATGCTTTCAATATTCATCTGGTACACTCCGAATCCTTTTAACCCGGAAGCCGGTGCGTTTTTATCTAAGTGGGTTAAGGTTCCTGAACTTTCTGTTCCCGACAATGCACGGTACGATTTTATGAAAACAGACGCGAAAGCGGATGTCGGGCAGGAAGTAGAAGTTAAAGAACCTGAAGTAATCTTTTCTTCAGCATATACTGAGGCAATGCATCATGTTCACTACCCCGCAATGTTCCTCTCATTATTTCTTGCCGGTTTTGGAATACTGCTCGCTTTTGCAATGTATCAGTGGCGGAAGATCAGTGCTGATAAACTTGCTGAAAAACTCAAGCCGCTCTACCTGCTCTCACTAAATAAGTGGTATTTCGATGAGCTGTACGATGCTACTTTTATTGCCGGGACAATGGCTCTTAGCAGGTTTCTGGCATGGTTTGATTTGTTCTTTATCGATGGAATTGTTAACGGCTCTGCTTCCGTCACTAAAGGGTTGTCAAGGTTCAGCGGAAAATTCGACAGTGTTGTGGTTGACGGACTTGTAAACTTTATGGCTTATCTCTCGGGATTCGTTGGATTGATCTTTCGGCGGTTCCAGACGGGTAAAGTCCAGACATATATAGTATTGGTGATATTCTCATTAGTTATTTTAATGTTTTTATTTAAGTCATTTTAAGGTAGAAATTTATCAGGTAATATGATGGAAAACTTCCCTATTCTTTCGCTAATAACGTTCCTCCCTGTTTTGGGTATGGTTATCATAATGTTCCTTCCCAAGGCACAAACACAGGTAATAAAAAGTCTCACGCTTTTGGTGACCGGCATCCAGTTAGTGTTGGCAGTAGTAATACTTGCCAATTATAATTACGCTGCGGGGGGGATAAACGATGCTTCATCATTCCAGTTTATGGAGAGATTCAGATGGATTGATATAAGCGGATTTTCCTGGATAGGCAAAATCAAAATAGATTATTTTCTCGGAATCGACGGTCTTAGTGTCCCGATGGTGCTTTTGACGGCTATCATCACTTTTGTGGCTACACTGTCGTCCTGGAAGATTGATAAATCTGTAAAGGGTTACTTTGCTTTATTCCTGCTGCTTGATACAGGTATGATGGGAGTTTTCGTAGCACTTGATTTCTTCCTCTTCTACATATTCTGGGAACTTATGCTTCTCCCGATGTACTTCCTTATCGGTATCTGGGGAGGTCCAAGGAGAGAATATGCAGCTATCAAGTTCTTCCTTTATACTCTGCTTGGGAGTGTGTTCATCCTGCTTGTGATGATAGGATTATATTTCAGCACCATGGAAACTATGGTAGATGGTACAAGAGTTTTTACATTTAATATGCTTTCAATGATGGATCCCGGAAATTTCACCACCGGGGGAATACTATCCCCTCTGAATCCATCAAACCTGCGGTTTATTGCTTACATTGCCCTGTTTATTGGATTCGCTATTAAGATTCCTATGTTCCCGTTCCATACCTGGCTCCCTGATGCTCACGTTGAAGCCCCGACAGCAATTAGCGTGATACTTGCAGGTGTCCTTCTCAAAATGGGAACATACGGAATTATCAGAATCTGCTTCCCGATATTTCCTGAAATAACTAATCAGCTTGTCTGGTATATTGCCTTATTCGGAATGATAAATATCATTTACGGAGCCCTTTGCGCAATGGCACAGAAAGATTTCAAAAAGATGATCGCATATTCATCCGTTTCGCATATGGGATTTGTGATGCTTGGTCTGGCTTCGCTTAATACCCTTGGTTTGTCAGGTGCTATCCTGCAGATGTTCAACCACGGTACCATAACAGCAATGCTCTTCCTTATTGTGGGCGTTGTTTACGACCGTGCTCATACAAGAGGTCTTGATGATTTTGGAGGACTCGCTAGCCAGATGCCTATCTATTCAGGATTTACCACCCTGGCTTTCTTTGCTGCTATCGGTTTGCCCGGATTAAGCGGATTTGTTTCTGAGGCTTTCGTATTCCTTGGAGCTTTCGGTACCGAAAGCATACGTGTAATTACAATTATCTCAACCCTGGGTATTTTACTTGGTGCAGGCTATATGCTCTGGGCATTCCAGCGTGTTTACCTGGGCAATGTTAAAGAAAAATGGTCTTCCCTTAAAGATCTTGATTTCAGGGAATATGCAATGTTGGTACCATTAGCGGTAATAGTTATATTCCTTGGTATTTACCCTGCAGCTATGCTGAACCTGATGAATGCTTCTGTAAATGCTATGGTTAAATTTATGGCACATGCACAGACTGTCTACAGTCAGTTTGCATCATTCTAAGATATTAAACGGAATTTGAAAAATGATGGATCTCAGTTATATAACTAAAAGTCTTTACCTGATTAAGCCTGAACTTGCTATTTCAGCTTTTCTCGTCATCCTTGTCGTTGCTGATCTGATAATGGATAAGAATAAGAAATTTCTCCCCTACATTGCACTGACGGGATTAGTAGTAACAGGCTACTTCGTGATAGGTCAGTTTGGACTTAGCACCTTTGCCAGCAAACCGCACGACGGTTTCGGGTTGATTGCTGTAGATTCCTTCGGAGCTTTTTTCAAGCTGATAGTAATCCTTTCTTCACTCTTCATCGTTTACTTCTCAGTTAATTCAGATGAGGTTAAGCAGAGTATGGACAGGCATGGAGAATATTACAGCCTTATCTTTGGTATGGTTCTGGGTATGTTCTTTATGGTAACTGCAGCTGACCTGATCCTGATTTATCTTTCGCTGGAACTTGTTTCATTATCTTCTTACGTGCTTGCAGGATTTACCAAAACTTCAATGAGAAATAGTGAAGCTTCACTGAAATATATTATATATGGAAGTGTAGCA
Source organism: uncultured Ignavibacteria bacterium (assembly GCA_963800255.1). Taxonomy (GTDB): domain Bacteria; phylum Bacteroidota; class Ignavibacteria; order Ignavibacteriales; family Ignavibacteriaceae; genus DATFVA01. The sequence goes on from CAWDAK010000009.1 coordinate 370,533, forward strand.
AGCGGAATAATGCTGTTCGGAATCTCCCTTCTGTACGGAATGACAGGTTCTACTAATATGTACGAAATAAACCTGATCCTTCAGAACGGCAGCTACAATACACTCACCATGCTAATCTCGGGACTGCTGATATTCACCGGAATAGGCTACAAAATCTCTGCAGCTCCATTTCACTTCTGGACTCCGGATGTATACGAAGGAGCCCCTGTAACTATAACGGCCTATTTATCAATAGCCAGTAAAGCTGCAGGTTTTGCATTGCTGATACGATTTATCAGAGTAACCTTTGTAATAGGCGTTGACCAGAACGGCTACTGGCATCTTATTAACCTGATCGACTGGAAATCATTTTTCATTGTCATCTCAATCCTCACTATGACTCTTGGCAATTTTGCTGCCCTGTGGCAGAACAATATGAAGAGAATGCTGGCATACTCCAGTATAGCCCATGCAGGTTACCTCCTTCTTGGTCTTGCTGTTCTGTCCGATCAGGGATTGACGGCGATTCTCATTTACTTCGGTGTTTATGCCTTTATGACTCTTGGAGCTTTCTTCGTTGTTATGCTCATAGCAAACAAAATAGGCTCTGAAGAGATTGACGACTATAAAGGACTTGGCTACGCGTCACCCTGGCTGGGAATTTCCCTCGCCATTTTCCTTGTATCCTTAACAGGACTTCCCCCGACAGCCGGATTTATTGGTAAACTCTATCTTTTCATCGCACTTGTTGATGCTAAGATGATTGTTGTGGCAGTTATTGCCCTTCTGAATTCAGTTGTATCACTTTACTACTATATAAAAGTACTTAAGAATATGTACCTCGTTAAAGTTGAGATTGAAAAGCCGTTAATAAACGTATCATTTGCTAATATAGTGATGCTTCTTATTCTACTGGCTCCTATACTTATTCTTGGTATTTATTTTACTCCTTTAGTAAACCTGGCTAAATATTCCATTTCATTGGTAGGATTCTAAGATCTGTATTTGATTTTTCCTGCCAATTTTCTTAGGTTTATATCCGACCATATTAGTCTTATTTCAGAATGCTCAAATTATCTAAAAAAAGCGAATATGCTTTGATGGCGGTAAGGTATTTAGCCATTAATTCTAACGGAAATCATTCAACTGCCCGTGATATTTCACAGCATTATGATATTCCTTATGAATTGGTAGCCAAGGTTCTGCAGCAGCTGGTAAAAAAGAATATTATTTCATCATACCAGGGTGTGAGAGGTGGATATCTACTCGTTAAGACCCCTGACCAGATTTCATTGATGGAAATTATAGCTGCTATTGAAGATAGCTATCAGATTACCAACTGTATGAACGAGACCAGTTCTGAAAAAGACTGCAGCCATTTTGACTGCTGTATGATAAGAGATCCTTTGATTAAGGTTCAAAGAGAAATCGATAAAGTATTTCAAAATATGAAGATTAACCAGATCTTATAAAGCAGAATAAAGAATGAAATTTCCTATTTATTTGGACAACCAGGCCACTACCCCTCTTGATCCGGAAGTTCTGGAAGCCATGCTCCCCTGGTTAACAGATAAATTCGGAAATGCGGCAAGCCGTGACCATTCATACGGATGGGAAGCTGAAAGTGCCGTGAAACTTTCCAGAAAGAAAATAGCTGAATTTATAGGCGCAGAACCCGCTGAAATAGTGTTTACAAGCGGAGCTACAGAATCAATTAACCTTGCACATTTCGGTATTGCAGAAAGCTATGGATCGCGGGGCGGTCATATAATCACCTCCCCGGTTGAACATAACGCTGTACTAGATTCCCTGAATTCCCTCGAGAAAAAAGGTTTTGAGATAACAGTGCTTCCGGTTGACAGCTGCGGAAGGATTCAACCGCGAAACGTGGAAAAAGCTATCAGGAAGGATACTATTCTTGTTTCTATAATGAGTGCCAATAATGAAATTGGAAATATATACGATGTTGAAAATATAGGAAAAATTTGCAAAGATCATGGAGTTATATTCCATACTGATGCATCTCAGGCAATTGGTAAAATTTCTTTTAGTGCGGGAAATGCTGATCTTGTGTCTTTTTCTGCTCATAAGATTTATGGACCTAAAGGAATAGGTGCGCTCTACATCAGAAACAAAGTTCCAAAAACAAGGTTAACACCTATAATTTTGGGAGGAGGACATGAAAACGGACTACGGTCAGGTACTTTGAATGTACCCGGGATAGTTGGTTTTGGTAAAGCCCTGGAAATTGCTGCTAAGAAATTTGAAACGGATTACACCAGAATTGCATCATATAGATCAAGAATGCTTAAACGGTTTACAGACGATATCGGAAACGTCAGGTTGAATGGTGATCCTGATAACCATATCCCAAACAATTTAAATATATGTTTTGAAGGTGTAAGGTCAGACAAATTTATAATGAACATGAGGAATATAGCAGTAAGTACCGGGTCGGCATGTACATCTGCATCGCTAAAACCCAGTCACGTACTCAGTGCAATAGGGCTCAGCGATGATCTTGCTAAGTCTTCCGTGAGATTCGGACCCGGAAGATTTAATACAGACGAGGAAATTGAGTATGTTATTGACGAAGTTATTAAAACAGTTAACAGACTGAGAGAAAATTCTGTCTATAACTTACAGGAAAATACTAAACACTAAACAAAGGATTAATATAATGCTCCGGGGAAAATTAAACGAATATTTCAGCCTGCTTAAAATTGAAGACAAACAGTTTCTAAGCTTTCTTAAAGCCAGGTACCCTCTGTTCCACAGATCGAACTTTTTTTACAGGGACTTCCAGTATGGAATAAGAAAATATCTTGAACTTAAAGGAAAAGATGTATCCTATGCTGACGGAGATAAATTAGCAAAAGAATTAGCGGGACACTTTGAGAAGCAGGATATTTTCATACCGGTTGGCAACCAGGGTTGGACCGTGAATTACCCGGAATTTGTGACGACTACCCCAGGTGATCCATTATAGGTATCCTAAATTTAAATACTAAATTAAAAAATTCATTTTAGTAAATTCAATGGGAATTAAAGATGTCAGATATTAAAATTGAAAACGATATAAATATAACTGAAAAAGCAGCTAAAGAAGTAGCTCAGATAAGAAATGAGAATAATATCCCTTTAGGTTATGGATTAAGGGTCGGGGTTAAAGGTGGAGGATGCTCCGGATTGACCTATACTCTGGGATTTGATGCTGAAGCTAAAGAAGGAGATACCGTTATAGAAGATAAGGGGATAAAACTGTTCATTGACGGTAAGAGTCTATTCTACCTGTCAGGAACTGTACTCGACTTTTCTGACGGTCTGAATGGTAAAGGATTTGTTTTCAATAACCCGAATGCGACGAAAACCTGCGGATGCGGAGAATCCTTCGGGGTTTAACATTAAGATATTTAAATCTACATTCATTAAATAAACCTGGAGGTTAAATACATGGGAAAATTTGAATTGCCGAAGTTACCTTATGGCTATGACGCACTTGAACCCTATATTGACAAAACAACGATGGAGATCCATTACACAAAGCATCACAATGGCTACGTAACAAAGCTGAATGATGCTGTTGCAGGAACAGATCTGGAGAACAAATCTCTGGAAGATATTCTGAAAAACGCATCAAAACACCCGGTGGGTGTAAGGAATAACGGAGGCGGACATTATAACCATTCCTTATTCTGGACTATTATGAAAAAAGACGGAGGAGGTTTTCCGAAGGGAGATCTCGAGAGTGCGATAAATTCTTCGTTCGGATCGTTTGAGGAATTTAAGAACAAGTTTTCAAATGCTGCAGCTACAAGGTTCGGCTCAGGCTGGGCATGGCTCATCGTGCAGGATGGCAAGCTGGCTATAACATCAACTGCCAACCAGGACAATCCGATTATGGATGTGGCCGAAGAAAAAGGAACACCAATATTGGGACTCGATGTGTGGGAGCATGCATACTATTTGAAATATCAGAACCGTCGTCCCGAATATATTGATAACTGGTGGAACGTTATTAACTGGGATGAAGTTGTCAGAAGATTTAAAGAAGCAAAATAAGAAAGTTAACTGAGGCGGAAGAAATTCCGCCTCTTTTTTTATAAATGTATATGCTAAAAAGAATTTCTTTATTTCCGTTAAATATTGTAGTATTTCCGGCTTCCAAATACCCTCTTCATATCTTTGAGGAGAAGTATAAAAAAATGATTAATAGGTGTCTCTCAGAAAAAACAGGCTTCGGAATAGTTACCAAAATCGATAATGAACTGGCAAAAATCGGCAGTTATGTAGCAATAGATGACATACTCCAGAAATTTGATAACGGAGAGATGGATATCTCTGTCGTGGGCAAAGGACGTTTTTTCATCGACAATGTTTCGTCTCACGCTGACAAGTACCTTGTTGCGGACGTTTCAGAGTACGAAGATTTTACATCTGAGGTAAGTCCCTCACTTTTGGAACAACTCCAGCAGTCCTTCGAAAGGATCATAGAAAAAACTAATTTCCAGTTGGAGGAAGCATTCTGGAGAAACTATGAAGAAACAGGTTTGAAATCATTTAAACTTGCTGAAAAGTCGGGCCTCTCACTCCAGCAGCAGCAATCGCTCTTAACGTTACGGGATGAAAATGAAAGGGTGAGTTACCTGATTGAACATTATGAAAATCTTGAGAAACAAATCTCAGAATCCACAACAATCCGTAGCATCATAATGAGCGACGGATACATTAACAATTGAAAATTTAACTTAAAGAATTAAGAGGCTGTCAGGCTCCCGCTCTTATATATTTTTCCACAAGTCTGAGCCTGTTAATGGCGCGTTTTAAGGCATTCTCAGCTCTCTCAACATCCGTAGTATCAGTCTTATGAGTAAGTCTGTCTTCCGCCCTTTCTTTTGCGCTCCTGGCTCTTTCCACATCAATATCCTTTATCTCCTCGAGTGAATCGGCAAGAACGAGAACATGATTATCGAGCACTTCAACAGTACCCCCGCCTGTGGCATAGGTTGTCTGGCTGCTATCCGGAAGAACAACTTTAACCTCACCGACTTCAAACGCACTCATCAGCGGAGCGTGGTTCTTAAGCACCTGGAAGCTTCCTTCCGTACCCGGCACCGTAACCGACTGCACCTCGCCATTAAATTTAATTTTATTCGGGGTTATTATTTCAAGGGTCAAAGATGCCATAATTAGCTCATTTTCTTCGCTTTTTCTACGGCTTCTTCAATCGTTCCAACGTACATAAAAGCCGATTCAGGAAGATCATCATGCTTTCCATCAATAATTTCTCTAAAGCTCCTTATAGTATCCTCAAGCTTAACGTATTTGCCTTTGAATCCGGTGAACTGCTCTGCAACGTGGAAAGGCTGGCTGAAGAATCTCTGGATTCTTCTGGCTCTTCTAACCGTAATTTTATCTTCGTCAGAAAGTTCGTCCATTCCAAGAATGTTAATAATATCCTGAAGGTCCTTATACTGCTGAAGGATCTCTTTACATAGACGTGCAACATCGTAATGCTCATTTCCAAGAATACCCGGATCCATAATTCTGGAAGTTGAATCAAGGGGATCTACAGCAGGATAGATTCCAAGCTCAGATATCTGGCGGCTTAATGTTGTTGTTGCATCAAGGTGAGCAAACGCAGCTGCAGGAGCGGGATCGGTTAAATCGTCAGCAGGAACGTAAATAGCCTGAATTGAAGTAATAGATCCTTTATTGGTAGAAGTAATTCTCTCCTGAAGTGCACCCATCTCAGTCGCAAGGTTCGGCTGGTATCCTACAGCAGAAGGCATACGACCAAGAAGTGCTGATACCTCTGAACCTGCCTGAGTAAAACGGAATATATTATCGATAAAGAGGAGTACGTCTCTTCCCTCTTCGTCCCTGAAATATTCAGAAACCGTTAAAGCTGTAAGTGCTACTCTTAATCTTGCTCCCGGGGGTTCATTCATCTGTCCAAATACGAGTGAAGTTTTTTCAAGTACTCCTGATTCTTTCATTTCACGCCACAGGTCATTTCCTTCACGGGTACGTTCACCAACACCCGCAAATACAGAATAACCGCCATGTTCCTGGGCGATATTGTGAATGAGTTCCTGAATAATAACTGTTTTTCCCACACCGGCACCGCCGAATAATCCTGTCTTTCCGCCCTTTGAATAAGGTTCGATCAGGTCAATAACCTTAATACCGGTCTCAAAAATTTCCTGTTGAGTAGTAAGGTCTTTGAATGCGGGAGCAGGACGATGGATAGGATATTTTTTTTCAGCTTTAATCTCACCTTCAGCATCAATTGCTTTACCTATAACATTTATTAGTCTGCCCAGAGTGGCAGGCCCTACCGGTACAGAAATAGGCTCACCTGTATCATATGCCTCCATTCCCCTGACCAGGCCGTCAGTGGAATCCATTGCAACCGCCCGTACCCTGTCCTCGCCGAGATGCTGCTGAACTTCAGCAATAAGATTGTTTTCTTCACCTTCGGTAGTAGTTCGGGGAATTCTGATAGAATTATAAATGCTGGGGAGATGACCGTTTTCAAATTCAACATCGATAACAGGACCAATAACCTGTATGATTTTGCCTATAGCTTCACTCATTATTATTCCTTATTCTTAGAAATTTAGTCTACAAATTTAAGGATTTGACCAAGATTTTACAAATAAAAACTGTATACAGAAATCAGCTTGTAAACTAAAAAGAGGCTGTCTCAAAGGTTCAATATTGTCAACCTGAACTGGTTTCAGATTCTAATCCCGATTCAAAATCGAATAATCAGATTCCGAAATAAATTCGGAATGACACTTATGAGACAGCCTCTTTTTATAAAAATTCCGTATTATTTAAGCAGCATCAGTTTTTTGGCAGCGATTAAGCCTCCGGCCTTTATGCGGTAGATATAAATACCGCTGGCAAGGTTCCCTGCATTAAAATCGACATCTACAATACCTGCAGGTGCCACCCTGTCAAACAGGGTCATTACTTCCCTTCCCAGCATATCATATACCTTCAGCTCAACCTTCTCAGTTACAGGAACCTGGAATCTAATTGTAGTAACCGGATTAAAGGGATTAGGATAATTCTGGTATAGTGAAAAGTTTATGTTCTTTATACTGTTATCTTCAACAGAAACAGGAACTATAAATTCACCTGTGCCGCCAGCATCATTATATCTTTTCTTAAATTCCTGCATGTACTGGTTGGCTATATTGAGGTCCTGTATAATCAGGGTATTCTCATCATTATCATTCTCCGCAGCTGAAGACCAGTTATGCGAACCGGTTATTACAGAAGGTGAACTTTCGGGCAGTGATGCATCCACTATTCCGTATTTGTGGTGAAGAGTAGGAGATGGATTATGCCACATATCTGCATAAGCAGCAAGGTTATCAAATTCTGATCCCGTAGTATTAATCTGATCAACAACGCCCTTAATATCTGTTATCCCGGCATTGTAGCGGGAATGAATCGCCGATTCGATATCATCTCTTGTAATGACGTAAAGCGCCATATAAATACTCTGATCAGCAGAGTTAATTGTGCTTATTATTTTTCCTGTTGTTCCGTCAGAAGGACTGAAGTAGAGCTGGATATCGCGTCCGCCTATATTAAAAAAGTGCGGAGTGTTATCTGTTTTCTGGCTTCCGAATTTAGCATTGAAAGGATCGGGAATATCATTATTACTGCCCCACATCTCTTCAAACTCTGTCTGGTATGCTGCAGTTATGGCAGGGTCATTTATTTCAACTACGTTGTTCTTCCAGGTTAGTTCTGTAGAAGTTACATTCCACGAACCCGTCCATAGCCAGTCATTGGTAGCTACCGTATCACGCGCATCAAATATGAAAAACTTATTGTGCATAATGCCGTTTAGATTGGAAGGACGCTGGCTCATCAAAATTCCTGCATTAAGCAGAGCCTGCATACTGTTTTGTATCGTCCTGTTATCATAAACTACTCTTACTTTAACACCGCGGCTCTTAGCAAGAATCAGGGCATCTGCAACTTCCTGCATACCAAAGAAACTGTATAATGCAAGATCTATTGAATAGTTTGCCTCATTTATTCTGTGAATAAGGAGGGCTTTAAAGTCCCTATCTCCTTGTGCGGAATTTCCGGGAAGAGCCACAGTAGTATCAACCGGGAAATTAAAATATACGTGCATAGCACCAATACTTGTATCGTTTGATGCAGTAGTTACATTCTGGAGTGAACTTTCACTTCTGCCCGCAGCATTATCTGATACGGCCTTGAAATAATATTGTGTAAAAGGCTGCAAACCCGTAACCGGAACTACATGAGAAGTAGAATCATCATTGATGACAACAGAATCCATTTCAAGAGCAGGTGTCAAACCATATTTTACCTGGCTGTTGCCGTTCCTCGCGGTATTGAAGTACACTGTAAAAGAAGAGGTATCAATATTTGAGGCAAAGACGGGGTTAAGTATTAATGGTGCTCCGTCATCAACAATGTCTCCAATGAAACGAGGAAGCAGCTGGTAGCCGGTGCTGTAAGGAGGAGAATTATCATACTGCTCCAGCACACCAATGATATCAACTTCGCCCGAGGGGATAGCTGTGCCTATAATAGTTGTCACGTCATTGTCTATCCGGAGTTCAGAAGTTCCTGTAGCGTCGGTAATAGGGTAATTTGTACCGCCTGCAAAATTTCCTGTTCCTGAAATTGTAACATTGTTTAAACGAATAAGTTTGCCTTCGTATGCCTCAATACCATTCCATTCCTGTGTTAAAACATCATTTACGGTGATTACCTCTGGCTCTACCTGGTTGACGGATGAAATAATATTAAATGAGGCTCCGGGTTCAGAAAAACTCATTTCTGCAAGACCATTGTACTGAGTAAGTACCGCTGTTACTATTACCGAATCACCAATATTAACGCCCGTTGGGAAACCCGGTCCATACACACACATTCCTGCCGTGTTGTCCTGTATAGAGGCCGCTCCGGTAGTTCCAAACTGGCTGGAGGAGGTAACAACGCCTGAAACCGTAACTGATTGTCCCAGCAACTGAGGTGATCCATTTGAATCGTTAATCCTTATATCTGAAATGGGCACCTGGGAATAAAGGAAAGTTGTAAAAAATAGTAATGAAAAAGTAACCGCATTTTTGATCATTGTATATCCGTTGATAATATGAATCTCAATATTCTGTTATTCCCCGAATCCGCTACGTATAAAGTTCTGTCAAAGAATGCTACTCCATGCGGCTGGTTAAAAATATCCGTGCCGCCAAATGACTGTAGTTCGTTTCCGAACGCATTAAACTTATAAACACTATCCTTAGCTGCATCTACTATAAAAATATTTCCCGAAGCATCAATTGTACATCCTTCCGGCTGAACAAACCTGTTTGGCCTGGCGAATGCAACGCTATCCCCCGGCTCAAATTTGGTTACATATTTTTCATCCAGGTTGGTAACTACATAATTCCACTGCTGTGCTCTGAAGTTGGTAGTTCCAGTCAGCGTTACAACAACATCTATGTTTCGTTTATCGAATGATGCCAGCGAACTAATTCCGTTAGCAGTTACAAATCCCGAGCTTACGGCTTCAATATTGGGAACCCTTCCAATGAGGGTGTCACCCTCACCACCTCCGTACCTCGATTTTGGAACAAACATAAGGATGGAATTATCGGGATCAAAGTAACTGCTATTATCAGGCCCTGTTCTGGCAACATAAACCATATTATTATAAAAAGTAGTTACTGCTGTGTATTTTCTATCCGGTTTACTAAGATCAGACGCGCGAGGCAGTAAGCGTACAGGCACCGCTTCCGAAATCCGGTTTCCCACTACGAACATGTCTATCCTGTAAACTGCACTGAAAGTTTGCCCCAGGGTATCGAATTCAGCACACACGAACAGATTCAGCCTGAAATCCTGTGCAATAGCAATTGGTTTTTGAAGTGCTAAAGAACCGAGCACCTGGCCTGCAACGTTCATCATTACCACGCGGTCGTTGTCTGTGTCTGCCACGTATATGAACTGATCACGACCGATATAAACATCCTGCGGGTTATTAAAGCCTCCCCATACAGGATTCAGCTGCACATAAACAGTATCTCCCCCTATATTTCCATTTCCTGAATTCGGGGCTACAAGATTTTCTGTGTTAAACTTCCGGTCGCATCCCTGAAAAAGGATGAATATTGATATTAAAAGCAGAGAGATTCTTTTCATTGTCATAAGCCGAGTATAATTGAAAACCTGTGAGCTGACCCTAATCTGGAAAAGTTAGAGTAAGCATAATCAAAAGTAAATTCAGCAATCGATATCGGAACTTTTACTCCGGCTCCGAATGTATAGTTCTGTTCTTCAACGTTGAATTTATAACCGCCTCTAAGGAAGAACATATGTTTCCATGAATACTCCATTCCGGTAGAAACATTCTCACTATTATCATTAGGATGGTTAAGCTGAATTGCTGTAGTAATTTTATTTAAATCGTCCTCATAGGGTTCAAATGCAAAACCAATACGAAATATTGTCGGGGGTGAAAATGACTGCCATTCCGACACCTTCCTCTTGCCTACAAGCACAACATCGCCGTCAGGGGCAAGCTGATTCCCGAAATTTGAAACAGTAACAGCGAACCTTGTCGATCCAAGCCCGGTCCAGTAATAGGTACCCAGATCTATCATTACTCCCCGCATCTTAAGCTTATCAAGAGTCTCCTCCATATACCGGACAGTACCTCCAAAGCTGAACTGATCTGTCATACGCCGTGAATATGTAACCGCAAGGGCAAGGTCACCGAATCCGAAATATTCACCTGTTCCGAAAGGAGCATATTCGGTAGTTACAGGCATATCAGCCATAGATAGAGATGTCAGGGCAACACCGAATGAATTATTTTCATCCATGTGATAGACTATTCCGAGGAAATCATGGTTAATATCAGCAACCCATTTATTGTGTGAGAAGAAAACTTCGTTGGTTGAAAATTGCGAGAGCCCAGCCGGGTTCCAGTAGAGTGCAGAAGCATCATTTGATAATGCCACAAATGCATCACCCAGGGCGCTTGCTCTGCCGCCTACCCCGATCTTTAGAAACTGTGCAGTTGAAATTCCGGCTCTCTGTCCTCCCAGCACCGGAAAGAGCTGAGCCCTGGTTTCAAAAATACCGGTAAGTAAGAATATTATGAGTATAACTTTTTTCATCATTAAAACCTTAAACTAACTCCTAGTTTCACATTACGTCTTGTAAGATATCTGGCCGGATTAAGAGGGTACGGTGAGATAGGAGCCTGGAGATCAGGATACCTGGGATCGTTCCACGTAACCGGAATATTATCGCCGTATTCATATGCCTCCCCGGTAACAGGATTTATAATTGCTGAATTTTTTGTATCCAGCAGATTATTAACCTCAACAAAAACAGAAAACTTCAGGTTATTTATATCAAAATAACGCTCGAAGTTCAGATCTACCCAGAACCAGTTGTCTCCAATTTTGGTATTCCGCTCATTCGGGATTGTATTATACTCAGCCCGTCCGTCGGTTGTATAACTTCCTGTAAATACAGCCGGAGTATATCTTTTTCCTGATTCGAAGAAAAACCTGAGATATAAATTGTAATTATCCAGTATGCCGTTTCCAAATCCGAATAAAGCGTTATCCTTCTCAACATAAAAATTGGTCGTCAGGTTTATCGTAAGCGGTCTGTCCCAATTAGCGTAATCCTCGGTTATTGTTTCATTAAGGTCACCCCTTGCAATAAGAACTCCTTCATCCGGAGATGAACTTTTTGTAGTTATGATTGCGTAAGATACTGAAGCATCACCCGTAAACCACTTATCAATTCTTTTCTTGTACTCAAGTTCTAACCCGCGCGACCTTGCATAATCTGAATTGACGTAAGTAATAAAACTCTGTGTGGCAAACCGGGCTGAGCTTATCTTCGCAGAACGGGTTGTCACATAATCGAATATATCCTTATAGTATGCGGTTACTTTAAGGACATCATCATTTGTAAATTGTGTTTTCAGTCCAAGCTCATAGGCAACAGTTGTTTCCGGATTCAGGTCGGGATTTCCGAACTTTTGAAAAGATGACTGTGCATTTAAAGGATTAAGTTTTGCATACACGAACTGAGGGTTCGGCCATTTGCTGAAGTGACCGTAAGAAAAGAATAAAGTCTGATTATCGGATACCGGATGTGAGATACCAAGCCTCGGGCTAAGCCTGGCTTTAAATCTCCTTCCCCCGAACCAGCTGAATGTATCTTCAGCGTAGCGGGTCCTTATTTCGTCAGGTATCGTGACTACATCAGGGTTCTTAACAGCCTCATCAACATATTTGCCAGGGAACCAGTAATCCATACGCATCCCGAAATTCAGTATCATTCCGCTGAAGTTTATATTATCCTGAGCATAAAATGCTCCCTGTGCGGGGAAGACATGGTAGATATCATTATTTAACCCTAATGCCCCGACCCAGGGTTTAACTATCTCAACAACCTGCATTTCCTGGAACTGAAGATTAAAGCCTGCTTTAAATTTATTTTTTTCGTCAAAGAAACTGGTTATATCTCCCCGTAAAGCCGACTCACTGAAAAAGTGGTCACGCCAGGTACTTGGATTACCAACATCCCAGAAACCATCACCAGGAATTACTCCAATTGTATCACGATTTGTATTGTAATACTCTATAGGAAAGTTGACTATATCCTTCGGTTCAGAATAGTCATACCAGTTTCTTCCGTTGGCATCAGCCCTCAGGTTTGTGTAGAAATGACTTAATTTTAGTTCGTAATACGTATTTGCATTCAACGTATGAGTAACCGTAAAGGAATGATACTCATTGTTGTGGGTGAATGTATTAGCCTGGTCGAGTATATTCTGAAATTCGTACTGGTAGCCCGGACTAGGTTCAACATACTCAAGGTTAGTCTGAAGCGACTGTGAATTCTGATTAATATCAACAGACTGATTGTATGAGTAAACAAATTTCAATGTGGGAGAATATTTATATGAAAGCTTTCCAAGCCAGAACCAGCTGTTCTCAGCTTCGGGAGCAAACCTGGTTCCACCGAATGTAGATGAATAAAGCTGATTAGCTGTTAACTTGGAATATCCTTGTGTAATTCCATCGCTGAATCCTGCGTGAAAACTTCCAAAAAAAGACAACTCTCCGGGAATCTGAAGCCCGATTGCCGGAAGCAATTTTGATGTAATGGGTTCCGGTCCGCTTAAATTGGCTTCCATAATGTTGATATTGAAAACATGAGGCGATGAAAGATTTCCAAGATTATCCCGTTTATACGATACATAGCCGCTGTATTTTTCTCCGCCTTCGCGTGTTTTAACGTTTACAATTCCTGAAGTAGCCTGGCCATATTCGGCATTAAATCCTCCGGTTATCACCTCAACTTCTTCGATTGCGTTTGCACTCAGCTGCAGTCCAAAGCCTGTCCCTGACAGTGGGTCCTGAACGTTTACACCATCTAAGAGGAATGCATTCTCATACGACCTGCCTCCGCGGATATGGATTGTATTATCTGTTTTAACAATACCCGCCTGCTGGGTTACTACGTCAGTAATATTTTCAACTATTGAATTCTCTATATCCTCTTTCGAAATATCTTTCTTGCTCTGGGTTTCTTCAACATCCATTAAAGGTTTCTCGCCTACTACAACTACATCCTGGTCCAGCGTTAATACTGTTTCTTCAAGTTTTACATCAAGTTCCTTTGTCTTGCCTGATACAATCTCAATCCCGGTAAACCGTACCGTTTTATATCCGATAAGGGAGATATCAACATTGTAATTTCCAGGTGAAATCCCGCCGATTTTGAATTTACCGTTGATGTCCGTGGCTGCACCGTAATAAGTACCCTTTAAGATTACATTAACCCCGGGAAGTGCTTCGCCTGTCCCGGCATCGTTTACATTTCCTATCAATGTACCTGATTGAGCTGATGCAGCTGCTGTCAAAGCAAGACCAAGTATGATGACCGCTATTATTCTGCTCATTGCGTAACTCCGAAATCTTCAATCAAAACTTTTTGCAGCAAATCCTTCACATTCCCGGTTCCGTTGCATTTATTAAGCGGGAGTCCTATGAAGAACAGGCTTTTGGGATTGTTAAAAAATCCTATGTACCCGGGCAGCTCATTATTCGGAAAATAATATAGAGGCACAGAACCATATGAACTCAAGGAAAATGATTTAATCCTGTAAAGCGCTGCCGTTGTTGCCAGTCCCGGATAAGAAGGATCCGTTAAGTCTGTTGAAAGCCGGGTTCCGGCAAATATTGAATTTGCTGTATAGAGAGTATCTGTGTTAACGGGTAAAAAACTGCTGATTACAGCAAGATCAATGTTCTGAAGGAACTGCATGCTGAATGCTATTTTACCGCCGGCATCTAAAAATTTTTGAGTAGTTGATGCCATCAGGTCAAGAGATGGATTATTGTCAGCATACCAGAAAGCGTATTTGAATAATCTCATTGTCTGCAGAAAAGTTACATTTCTGTAAGGAAGTGGATTTTGAATAAGATCAAGTACATCGTATTTATCTGCCAGGCCCAGACTATCCATCATAGAAGCGTAGAATTGTGGAGCATTATCAGGTAGAGCATAGTCATCAACAATCAACAGCTTTCCCTTAGGTTTTTTCACATACCAGGTTTTACCCGAATCAGGTAATGAAATAAATCCTGAACTGGCTCCGGAAATGTCAACAGCCTCTATGTATATTTTATTATTGCTGTTATATTCCAGTCCGTACAGTTTCTCCGGGAAGACATTATTTTCCTGTCCTTCTATTAATATATCCATTCCGGGATTACCCGACTGAAAATCATTCGTCCTCAAAGTTATGTTCCTGATATTACCATACAGAGAAACAGTATTACCTGAATCGGAGGAGTCATTCAGAACAATATTTATTTTTTGAATTGTGTTATCACCATCAAGATCTCCTGCGTTCCATCCAAAAGACATTACCGGGAAGGAAGTATCAGGCAGAGTACTGAGCGAATTCCAGCTGATTGTGGGAGACGTGTTACGCAACGGGAAGTTCAATTCTGCTGGTGTCGGGTCAATTAATCCAACATCATAAAATTTTTCACCCGGGTCATGGGTGCCGTTATTGTTTGCATCTATGAATGGTTCAGGTCCAAAGTCGATACCATTTTGTTTAATATCATTATCGTATGTTCCGTTTCCACCGTTATCAACGGCTGAAACCTGGAAAAGGTAAGTAGTATCAGCAGCGCCTATCTGCAAAGCAAATGTGCTGTCATTCGAAGCGGTGAATGACCAGTTGGTTCCATTCCATGAGAAGTAGAACCCAACAATATTTCCATCGGAATCATCGCCCCACCATGAAACTGTCAATTTTGTAGGCTGTGGAGTTATAGTTGAGTCCGGAATCAGAGATAACCCTGTTTCAGGAGGTTTATTTGCGGCCGGATTATCGGCCGGGTTATCATAACAGGAATAGAGTCCCGATATAATAAATAATACCAGGAAGAACACAGAAAGTTTTTTCATTAAAGTCAGTAACAAATAATTTATTCAGTTCCTTGATTAAATAAGGACTGATTCATCAATGGATGAATCAGCCCGTAAATTTTTCTTTACTTAAGAAGTATCATTTTCTTAACCTGGGTATAATCCCCTGCTTCCAGGCTGTAGAAATATATACCTGAAGGCAATGAAGAAGCATTGAAGGTTACAGTATAAGTACCCTGACTCTGAGTTTGATTAACCAGAGTTTTAACCTGCTGTCCGAGTATATTGAATACCTTTAATGTAACGTTGCTGATGTGAGGTATGGAATAGACAATCTTTGTTGAGGGATTGAAAGGATTAGGATAATTCTGCTCAACACTGAATGTCTTAGGTGATGTATTTTCCTGTTTTATAGCGGTTGAATACCCAACGAAATCATCATCTTTCCTGGGAACAAGTTTGTAGTTGCTGTAAGAGTAATACATTATGCCTTTCAGCTTCTGGAAAGTTGCACCAAGCTGGATCAGAATAGTCCCTGGTTCACCCGAACCATTATGATATGAATTGCTGCCGTCCTCAAGCTCCGCGCGGGTATCGCCGGTGCCGTCACTTACAAGTATTTCACCGAAATTGCTGCCGCCGTCTGCATTGATGTTTGTAATAGTCACATCATCAAATTCAACCAGAACGCTTTCCCATTTCTCTTTTTCAACCTCACCGTCGCCGAGGAGTCCCATCTCTCCTGTTGTAATTACCTGGGCATCAGGGAGCGGGTTGTTGGATGATACTACGTTATAAGCAGTAATGTTATTTATAACAGTTACGCCGAATGATTCCTGAACAGTACCGGTAAGGGTAACGAGATCGCCTCGTTTAAGATTAAGAAGTTCAGTACCGAGGGAGCCGCCAAAACTGAATTCAATACCGCTCCATGGACCTGACCCATCCTGAATATAGCTTCTCAAGAATGAGGTTGTACCATATCCTTTAATATCGGAAGTATCAGACGTTACAACTCCCTGCAGGGTTACATTGTAATTGGTATATCCGCTGTAGCCGCCGCCGAATGGACTGTACTGCACATCCCTTATTCCAACAGGTCTGTTCAGCACGAGATAAAAATAATCGTCATGAAGGGTATCAACAGGATTTACACTTATCAACCCGTCATTGTCCTGTGACCAGAGATAAAAATCTACTACTGAAGAATCACTGTTAACGCCGGGTATAGTTGCCCTGTATGTGGTATCTGACCCGTTAAATGTCATTGGAAGCATCATACGCTGTCCGCCGTCAACCCTGTAATAAAGCCTGCTTTCCTGAACCGTTCCGTCAAGGTCCTTTATCTTCGCAGAAATTTCAACCGCCTGGTTTGGAGCAATTTCGTTAGTGTTTCTGCGTATGGTTGTGATTGAAGGAGGAGACTGCTGTATCGGACCGATATCTCCGGGATATACAGGGACAATATAATAACCATCGGCCCTGGTGTTTATAATACCACGGATGTATGTTAATATCGAACCATCCTGGGGCGGATCATAAGTGGTTAAACCTGTCAGTCTGTGAGTCCTAAGTGTAAAATAACCCGACTGATCATACATATGCATCGTATTGCCATCTGCATCATGGAAGTTGAATACGCCCGAGGAAGTATTCCTGTCGCTGGTTATTACGTTCCTTATAATGACGTACATATTTTCATATTTCTCTGAGGCAAAATTGTACTGCCCGTTATTATCAAAATCTGAAACCTGGAGTTCAATGGGATCCGGTCTTTTAGACAGCATACTGTCAATACTCACCGGAGTTGTCGGTGTAACCAGCTGTATCAATTCTGTAGACGTATAATATTCTGTAACCACACCTGTGAACTTTACAATTTGTGCAGTATCAATAATATCGAAAAATGTCTGCTGACCGGTAGCTGCAGAAGTATCTGTCTGAAGAATATTCAGTCCTCCGTATACATTACCATCCTTATCTTCAATATAAGTCACCCAGCGTGGACCGGCTGCAATAATAGGACGTCTGTCAGTACTCGGGTCAACCAGCGGGGAGACCATAACGGTTCCTCTAACTTCTACCGTATCACCTGTTAATGGTGAAGGAGGATCAATGGTTGTATCTGCAACAAACTGGATATCCTGGATTGTAACCAATGGATACTGCTGCGCGAAGATCAGGCCGCCGCAAAGCAAAAACATTGCTAACAGTAAACTTCTTTTCATAGTACGCTCTCCTTTAATTTTATTTTACAATTAAAAACTTGCCGGTTTTAATATCACCATTCCGGTTATTTTTTACCGTGAACAAATACATACCTGTTGCTATTGCCTGATCGTTATCTGTTATAAGATCCCAGGCATGCTCTCCTCCGGACATTTTCTGCTTTCCACCGCTTGAATAATTTTCAAACCACCTCAAATCGGAGCCATTGCTCTGTTCATTATGAGTTATCCTTTTAACGACATCACCTGACAAAGTGTAAATGGTTATTTCACACTCAGCGGGCAGGTTATAGAAATAAATCTTTCTAAGCCGTTCCGAACCACCGTCCCATACAGCATTTGAATAGTAAGGATTTGGATAAACACCAACTTCAACTGACGGAGCTTCAGCAGGAGGAGTACCGGGTATTATCCTGTTAAGAGTAGATAGGGAACTTGATTCCAGGCTTTCAAGGTTATTTGAGGGGTCACCTTTATCAAACGCCGTTACAGCAAATAAATACTGCCAGCCGTTTAGAAGGTTATTTAACTCATACTTATAATAATATTGTGTAGGATCATTTGGAAAAGCTACCGGCTGATCCAGTTTTACTGCCGAAAAACCAGTATTATAACTATAGTTATTGTTTGAGCTGTCAAATTCAGCAAGAAGAACAAGAGAAGAAAGAATATCCTGCTTTTGTGATAGATCAAATCCTGATTCTGTCCTGTAAATACGGTATCCTTCAAAATCTTTTAAGGCAGAGATAGGATCTACAGAACTTTCAGATCTTTTATCCCAATAAATTGTAGCCTTCTGATTTCCCGGAATTACTTTAACGTGTGGTAAAACTGGAGGAGATGGCAGAACATACCGTGTTATTTTTCCATCGCCGTTAAGATCCTCACCGGCATCAAGTACACCATTACGGTTCCTGTCCTCACCAAAATAAGCCCTTAGAGCCCAATCTGCATTAGAATATAGGTTTGTTTTCTGTTCTTCATTATCAATTGCAGCCGGGTCATTACCATATTTCTTTGCACATACTACTGCGTAAACTACATTAAGAGAGTCACCGGGAGCAATCTTATGAAAAGGACCTTTAGTAATAAGTATCGACCTGTTTGAAGGTGTCTTAAGATCGGCTGGATTAACTCCGCTTCCATACCGGTTGTTTCCGCCGAAGTATCCCTGCATCTTTCTGTATCTCTGGATATCATCAATTGGAGAGAAAAAATTCGGATCAACTGCGTTCCTGAACTGCCAGCTTACAAAATTTACAGTTGGTAATGAATCATTCCCTGCCTGTATTTTTTGGGGAAGTGCTGGTGTAGAACCCAGCTGCTGAATACCGACATAACTATCTGTATACCCTATATCTCCGGTTGCATCAAATTCATAAGCTATCTTCAATGAATCACTATAGCCGTCCCCTCCCTTATTAAAAAATGCTCCATCAAAATGGCGTCCTGTAATTTTTGTATTCCTTACAACAGCATCCGTCCAGAGTCCTACGTATACACTGTCAATATATTTGTTGGTTACATTTTTAATTGTATAGTTCTGGATTACAAAGAAATTAGCAAAGGGAAAATTCCAGGCATACGTTTCTTCATGGATACTTAATCCCAGCGGGTCGTGGTTTACAATAGGTTCTCCATTTGAGTAAACAACATTTGTGTCCACGTAATCCATTAAAAAATCCTGGTGTGAAATAGCATCAGGTGAGTAGAAGCGTGACTCAATTAACGAGGATCTTTCAGCTACAAAACTTCCAGGAGAGTTAGTGTACTCAAACCCACCGCCCCTTGATGAGACAGATGCGGCATCTACGGCTCCTGTTGTAACATAAGGACCTGTTCTGCCATTCCCTAAAGAATCATTCGCTATGAAGCCGCCGATCCAGAGTCCCCCGTCGAAGATATGCTCTATGCCGCTTCCTAAAGGGTATTCGCAGGACGGCTGATCGGGCCAGGTAATAAAGCCATTCCCATATGTGCCGAAATTTGTGACGGTTAAGCCGATATTCCCCACATTAGTATAGTGCGAATCATCGTCTTCAATAGTTTTTTTTACCTTCTTATCATCTCCCCCGTTATATGTGAAGGCGCAGAAAAGCAGGATTGTGGAAACAAACAGTAACTTATATTTCATCTACAAAATTTTATTTAAGGAAATAATACAAGAAGAATCTTGCGGATTTATCTATATCAAAATTACGAGCCAAAAATAAGCAGTTTAAGGTTAGGAACAAATACAAAACAGACTTCATATATTATTTTATTGTTAAATGGAGGAAAAACGGGAGGAAAAATTTTTACCCATTTTAAATAAATTTAAGTGCCATTCTAAATGACAAATCCCCTCAAAACAGCGCGCGTGCATGCCTGTCGGCATGGTATGAGCTTCTCACCAGGGGTGATGATTCAACTATCTTAAATCCCATCTTAAGCCCTTCTTCTTTATACATCCCGAATTCATCAGGAGTTACAAACCTGTCAACCGGTAAGTGGTTTTTTGTCGGCTGCAGATACTGTCCTATTGTTAAAATATCGCAGCCGTGTGCAACAAGATCTTTCATTAGAACAAGTACCTCATCAGTTTTCTCTCCTATTCCCACCATAATCCCGCTCTTGGTTCTTAATCCCCTTTCCTTAAACCATTTTATGAGATTAAGGCTTCTTTCATATTTCGCCTGCGGCCTCACAACAGGATAAAGTCGGGGAACAGTTTCAAGGTTATGGTTCAGGATATCAGGAGGGTTCTGCATTATAATCTCAAATGCATCAATCACTCCACGAAAATCAGGTATCAGTATTTCAACGGTGGTATCGTACATTTCCTCATTTATCAATCTTACACATTCTTTAAAGATTGAAGCACCCCCGTCTTTCAGTTCATCCCTGTTAACTGAGGTTATAACTACATGTCTTAAGTCAAGTTCTTTAACAGACTCGGCTACCCTTCCCGGCTCGTTTAAATCCAGTTCATTCGGCATACCGACTTTAATATTGCAGAAGCCGCAGCTCCTGGTGCATGTATCACCCAGGATCATAAAAGTTGCGCTCTTGTTATTCCAGCATTCTGCCATATTGGGACAGCGGGCTTCCTCGCATACTGTATGAAGGTGCTGCTTTCTCATCAACGTTCTTACATTTGCATAATTCTCACCGGTCGGAAGTTTAACTTTCAGCCAATCGGGTCTTTTACCGGGCGACTGTTTTTCTTCTTCAAGCTTTTCTTTAGCTGCTCTTTGATATGCGTTTATAGTTCTCATAATCTCATATTCTGTTTTACATTACTGAAGGATCAAAATTTTCCAAGGTATCTTTAACATACTTCAGGAATTTTCCGCCGAGCATTCCGTCGATTAACCTGTGATCGTGTGCAAGCGTTAATGCCATAACCGGCCTAATTGCAATTGTATCCGCACCGTCAACCTCAATCACTACGGGTTTCTTTGCAACGGTACCGACACCGAGTATAGCAACTTCCGGCTGATTTATAATCGGCGTTCCAAATATAGCACCGAATATGCCATAATTCGTAATTGTGAATGTTCCGCCGGTGATATCATCAGGTGTGAGTTTTTTGTTCCTTGCCCTGGTAGCCACGTCGTTTATTGCCTTAGCTAGTCCGGTTATATTTCTTTCGCCAGCCGATTTAATATTAGGTACAATTAGTCCGGTGGGTTCTACAGCC
This sequence comes from uncultured Ignavibacteria bacterium, assembly GCA_963800255.1. Taxonomy (GTDB): domain Bacteria; phylum Bacteroidota; class Ignavibacteria; order Ignavibacteriales; family Ignavibacteriaceae; genus DATFVA01. The sequence continues at coordinate 391,905 of CAWDAK010000009.1, forward strand.
ACTGCTATCCCGAGGTTTATAAATCTTTTTTGAAGTATTGTTGTTCCGTCAATAGTCGAATTCACAAGAGGAAATTCTTTTAGAGCTTTTACAGAAGCATTTGCGATGAAAGCCATATAAGTAAGTTTAACACCTTCACTCTGAAGGTACTCTTCTTTATTCTTTTTTATAAAGTTGTAGATTCGTGTCATATCAACTTCAAGCATAGTAGTAACATGAACAGATGTATCCCGGCTGTTCACCATATGCTGCATAATCTTCTGACGTATATTATCCATCGGTATGCGTTCAATATCACCAGAAACCTGTCCGGTAAAAGCTGGCTGCGCCTGCACAGGTTTTACTTTTTCTTTTTCTGCGGGCTGTGCTTTTGCAGCTTGTGACTCTGCTGGTTTAGCAGGGGCTGCTTTTGTTTCGCCTCTTGATTCGATATAGGAAAGGACATCCTTTTTGGTCAAACGCTCTTCCAGCCCTGTTCCTTTAATACGTGAGAGTTCATCGAAACTTACATTTTCTTTCCTGGCAATGTTAAGTACTAACGGTGAATAAAATCCACTGTTTTGTCCTTCAACCGATTCGGCTCTTTTAGTAGTTCCGGCTGAAAATGCTTCATGCATCTGTCGGGGTGTTTCCTGCTTCTCCTGAACAGCAGCACGTTCGGCAGGTTGTTCCTGTGAAGATTTTTCTGCTTTTGTAATCATGGGTTTCTCTTCTTTCCCTGATCCGGCTGCAGGTACACCATCACCGGTTGAGAGTCTTGCTACTATCGTCCCTACCTCAACAGTTTCCTGTTCTGCAACCAGTATTTCAGCCATGGTTCCGGCAGAGGGAGAAGGCACCTCAGTATCTACTTTATCTGTACTTATTTCAAAAATCGTTTCATCTTTCTCTACCTTTTCACCAACCTTCTTATGCCATTTTAGTACAGTACCTTCCATAACTGACTCACCCATCTTAGGCATAGCGATATCGATAATTTCACCGGAATTTCCTGAAGGTGCCGGGGAATTTTCCTGAACCTCAGGTTGCCTGGTTTCGGTCTCCTCCCGGATCTCTTCTTCTTCCTGTTTCTTGGTTTCTGTTTTATTCTCAGTTACCGCGACCTGTCTTGGAGCTTCCTCTTTCGCAGGAGCAGCTGTACCGGCCGATTCGCCGTTTTCGCTGATTATGGCAACAACGGTGCCGACTTCAACTGTATCGCCTTCAGGGACTTTAATCTGCTGAAGAACTCCGTCTGCCGGAGAGGGAATTTCTGTGTCAACTTTATCGGTGCTGATCTCAAAGATTATTTCATCTCTTTCAACTTTATCACCTTCCTTCTTATGCCATTTGATTATGGTTCCTTCGCTTACGCTTTCACCCATTTTAGGCATTACGACTTCCATTTTAAAACTCCTGGTTTTCTTTTAAAATTCTAATAATTCTTTAATACCATTGTAAACCCTGCTGCGGTTAGGCAGTATTTCATTTTCAAGAATCGGCGAATATGGAATATGTGAATCCAGGGCAGCTACCCGTCTAACCGGTCCATCAAGATACTGGAAGCAGTTGTCTGCAATCCGGGAGGCAATTTCACCTCCAAATCCGCCTGTTAAAGTATCCTCATGAATCACTATGGCTTTATTCGTTTTCTTAACAGAGTTAAATATTGTCTCTTCATCAAGAGGTATTATGGTACGCAGGTCAATCACTTCAACAGAATAACCTTCATCCTCAAGTTTTTTGGCGGCAAGTACTGAATCCCACAGAGATACGCCATATGAAATTACGGTGGCGTCAGTACCTTCTCTTACAACTTTGGCCTGTCCGAACGGGACGAGATAATCAGAATCCGGTTCCGGAGACATTGCTGAACTCTGCCTGTATAATCCTTTATGCTCGCAGAAAAGGACAGGGTCATTTAACCTGATTGCTGTTTTCAGTAAACCTTTTGCATCAGCAGCGTTGGAAGGAAATGCAATATATATTCCGGGTATATGAGCAAAGATTGATTCTATATTCTGACTGTGGTACAATCCTCCGTGTATATATCCGCCTACCGCAACACGAACTACCACAGGAGCCTGCCACGTGTTATTTGTACGATATCTCATCGTTGCCAGCTCATTTTTCATCTGCATGAAGGCGGGCCAGATATAATCACCGAACTGGATCTCCACCACAGGTTTTAATCCTGTAACAGCCATTCCTATTGCCACACCCATAATGCTGGCTTCAGCAAGCGGAGAATTAAAAACTCTGTCGAATCCGAACTTATTGGATAATCCTTTAGTAACAGTGAACACCCCGCCTTTGTTATCGGCAATATCCTCTCCAAACATGAATATACGATCATCCCTTTCCATCTCTTCGGCCAGGGCATGGTTAAGTGAATCAACCATTACTACTTTATTTCCGGCAGGTTTTGTCTTTTCATATTCCAAATTGTCTTTATGACCGCTTTCATCGAAGATGAAGCTTGTTGCAGTTTCAGGTTTAGGGTCAGCGGCTTTCAATGCATGGTCGGCTGCATCATTAACTTCTTTTTCAACATCTTTTCTGAGTTTCTGAAATTCATCTTCTGTTATAAGCTTCATGGATGTCAGTTTCTTAACGAACAGCTGTATCGGGTCTTTTTGAAGATCTTTCTCAAGATCCTCCGGGGTTCTGTATTTCTTCTGATCATCAGAAGATGAGTGGGATAGGAGTCTTACAACCTCCGCTTCAATCAGGGCCGGACCCTTACCGCTCTTTATATACTCTATAGCCTCTGCAACTTTGTCGACACATTCAAAATAATCTGTGCCGTCTATTTTTACACGATGAAGGTTAGCAAACCCTGCCATCATCTCAGATACTGAAGCCCCCCTTCCTCCGCTCTGGAGATACACCGGGACGGAGATGGCGTATTTGTTATTTTCTATAACAAAAAGGACAGGAAGTTTTTCTCTGCTTGCCCAGTTCACAGCTTCGTGAAATTCACCCTGACTTGATGTTCCTTCACCGCTGCTGACATAAGCGATGTTTCTTTCGCCTTTTCTTACCTGCGCTAAAGCTGCTCCAACTGCCTGCAGGAACTGGGTGCCGGTCGGACTTGATTGTCCCGGAAGATTTATATCCGGATGCCCCCAGTGGCAGGGAAGTTGTCTTCCTCCGCTCGAGGGATCATCATTTTTGGCAAAACTCTGAAGGAAAAAATCGTATGGCTTAACACCAAGAGACAAACTTAGCGCAAGATCGCGGTAATACGGGAAGAACCAGTCTTTATTCGGATTAAGAGCCAGTCCTGCAGCTACCTGAATAGCCTCATGCCCGGATCCCGCAATATGAAAGAATGTCCGTCCCTGCCTCAAGAGGTTCATTGCTTTATTATCTATTGCCCTTCCAAGCTGCATTAAGCGAAGAGCCTTAAGTGCTTCTTCTTTAGATATTTGCGTAGATTTAGCTGATCCGGTTTTTACATTATCCTTGCCATTACCATTCGAATGGTTTTCATTACCTGAACTGCTTTTACTTGTTCTTTTTTTGGTTGCAGAGTCATTCTTGTTTGAGTTTCTCTTAGCCATTTACAAACCTTTCACTTTACTGTAGATAAATTAACAGAAAAAATTTCTTCCTTTGTTACCTGTGTGACATCTGTATAACCGAAAATTTCAGCAAAATTCTTCACAGTTTTCGTTTTCACTTCATCTATGAGAACTTCACTTTGAAGCTCTCTTTTTATTGAAGTTACATCCTTATCTGATATCCCGCATGGGATAATACCTGAAAAGAATGAGAGATCGGTATTCACATTAAAAGCAAAGCCATGCATTGTAACCCAACGGCTGACTTTTATTCCTATTGCTGCTATCTTCCTGTCCTCCACCCATACCCCCGTATATTTCGGCTCTCTTCCACCGGTTATGCCATATTCAGAACAGGTTTTAATAATCGTTTCCTCCAGGGCACGAAGGTATTTATGCGTGTCCTGTTTCCAGCCGGTTAAATTTATGATCGGGTAACCGACTATCTGTCCCGGGCCGTGATAAGTTATGTCTCCTCCCCTGTCTATATCATAAACAGAGATCTTATTTGTTGAAAGATATTCCTCCGATCCAACAAGGTTGTTATGATCAGCTGTCTTTCCAAGGGTATAAGTATTCGGATGTTCGAGAAGGTATAATATATCAGGTATCTTATTCTTTACTCTAAGCTCAAAAGTCTCTCTCTGCAGATCCCACGCTTCCTTGTAATCAATAAAGCCAAGGTTGCAGTAAAATAATTTTCTCACTTCATCCATTATTCACATCATCACTTTTCATCTTAAATATGTATCGCTTCTCCGTATGCCTGTGCAGCTGCTTCCATTACCGATTCGCTCAAAGTCGGATGAGCGTGTATGGTTTTAATTATTGATTCGGCGGTTGCTTCCAGGGATTTTGCAAGGGTTACCTCTGCTATCATTTCGGTAGCTTCAGAACCTATAATATGTACGCCAAGTATCTCTCCGTATTTAGCATCAAAAATGAACTTCACAAAACCTTCCCGTTCTCCAATGGCAAATGCTTTACCGCTTGCCATAAAAGGAAACTTACCAATTTTAATATCATAGCCTGCCTCTTTGGCCTTATCTTCAGTTAGTCCAACACTTGCTACCTGGGGCTGACAATACGTGCAGCCCGGAATATTCAGATAATTTATCTCCGGCGGATTCAATCCTTTTATAGTTTCAATGCAGTGAATTCCCTCAGCAGACGCAACGTGTGCAAGCCAGGGGGGACCAATAACATCACCAATAGCATATAAGCCAGGAATATTCGTGCTGTAATCTGATTTGTCAACTTTTATATGATTCTTAAACAATTCAATTCCAAGTTCTTCAAGGCCGAATCCTTCTACATTCCCGGTAACACCGATAGCGTTTAACACCTTATCAGCCTTTATCGTTTTCTTCTCGCCGTTTACAGTGAAAGTTACTTCAACCTTTTTACCCTTAACCTCAGCTTTTTCCACCGTTGCTTTGGTGAAGATAGACATACCTTTTTTCTTTAGACTTCTCTGCAGCGTCTGGGATACTTCTTTATCCTCTATAGGAAGAATATTATCAAGCATTTCAATAACTGTAACTTTTGAGCCGAGTGCATTATAGAAATACGCGAATTCAATACCGATCGCTCCGGCACCTATTACAACAAATTCCTCCGGGAGTTTTTCCAAAAGCATCGCTTCTGTGCTGGTAATAATCATTTTACGGTCAACCGGTATGGCAGGTACTGTTCTCGGTCTGGCTCCCGTAGAAATTATAATCCTGTCGGCGGTGATTGAATCCATCCGTTTGCCGTCATCATCGTAAATATCTATCTGTTTTTTATTTACAAATTTTCCATAGCCGCGTATCCTGTCGACTTTATTTTTCTTTACAAGCATCTCAACATTTTTAGTTATCCTGTCGGATATCTCCCGGCTTCTCTTAATTATTCTTGAAAAATCGAATGAAAGTTCTTTATATTTTATGCCGAAGTCTTCGTTATGGTTCTTTATCTGATCGTACATTTCAGCGTTTTTAAGAAGAGATTTGGTAGGAATACAACCCCAGTTCAGACAGATTCCGCCAAGGTTCTGAGGGTCAATAACTACAGTTTTATAACCGAGTTGACCAGCGCGTATAGCTGCCACATAACCGCCAGGGCCACCTCCAAGAACTGCAATTTCATAGTTTTTAGCCATAATCCGGCTGCCTTACATTTGTTTAGTGGATGCTCAAATATAAAGAAGCCGTCACATAAATAAAAACTTCGTGAGGCACTTTTAGCTCAATTCAAAATGAAATGTGACCCACGGGTCAATATCATAATAAAATATCCCATAACATAATGCAAACGAGGTTACCCTGACCATCGTAGATGTTCTATTATTGTATCCCTCGGCGAGGTTAGGTTATATCCAATCGGGGGCAACGGCATCGAGCAGGCGTCTGGCGGTTTCCTTGTTATGTTTTTCTATTTCTGATTTCCGCGGAATAGGCTCGAATGCAGGTAGATTATCATCAAGAGTTTCAGGAATTTCCTTACCCGTCCTTTCACTCCATTTCTTTCTCCATTCTTCCGGAAGTTTTCCGGAGAATTCCTTACCAAACAAGGTAAGATACAGGATAGTCCATATCCTGAACGCTGCTGTTATGGAATATCCCCCGCCAAGTGTGAACAAAATCTTACCTTTACATTTCTCGTCAGCCAGTTCTATAACTCTTTTATAGATTTTCCTGTAATCGTGTGTGGTAAGCAGTAAATCTGCAAGCGGATCAGTATAGTGTGCATCTGCACCTGCCTGAACAATAAGTGCATCAGGCTTAAACCAGCTTAGTGCAGGTTCAAGCACCTTATTCATTACTTCAAAATATGACTCTCCTTCAGTAAAAGGTTCAAGAGGTATATTCAGTTTAAGCGACCGGCCCATTCCTTTCCCCAGTTCGTATGGCCACCCTGTTCCTGGAAATAAATATTCACCGGATTCATGAAACGAGACTGTCATTACTTTTTCATCTGTATAAAATATTTCCTGAACACCGTCGCCATGGTGAACGTCGAGATCCAGGTATACAACATGCCAACCCTTCCTTGTCATTTCTCTTATAGCGAGGGCAATATCATTGTAAATGCAGAATCCTGAAGCGAGCGAACTGTGGGCATGATGAAATCCTCCCCCCATCTGAAGGACTTTATCTGTTTTTTCCTGAAGCAGAAGTTTAGCACCGAGGAGTGTTCCTCCCGCCTGCAGACGTGCAGCCTCAGCCATTCCGGGAACTATGGGATTGTCGAGGGTACCGAGTCCATACGACTCAGCATCAACTGAATTATCACCGGCACTCAGTCTTTCCACATCATCCACATAATTACTGTTATGTATTTCATACATTTTTTCAGCAGGAAGAGGTTCCGGTCGTAAGGGTTCCTTTAACAGGTTCAGATCGTCCAGAAGATCAAGTGCAATCTGGATCCTGAGAGGATCAAAAGGATGACCTTCACCCAGGTTATATTTACTATAGGCAGGATGATATATTATTTCGCACATGCTATATGAACCGGCCAGATAACTTCAAATCCCGCGTTGCAAATCGCTTCAGCCAGCAACTTCATTTCGATAGTACCGACGCGGATTACAAGCCTTATGTTATGATTTTTATCGGGATAAGTTAATATTGAATGAATGTTTACTTTCCTTTCTGCGATCAGGGCCGTTAGTCTTGCCAGTTCTCCCGATCTGTCGGGAAGCCTGATATCCAAACGCCCGGAAGGCTGATGGATCCCTGTTAACAACAGCAGCGCATCAAGCATATCCATACCGGTCACTATACCTACAAGCTGACCATCATCCTCAACCGGAAGACAGCCGATCTTTAGTTCCCGCATTGTGCGCGTTGCTATTTCAATTGGATCGGAAGGATGTGCAGTCTGTACAGGATGACTCATAACCTTTTCAACCGCCGAGTTAGTATCAAAAGGATACTTAGAAAGCAGGCTTGTTGCTAATCTTAAATCCCTGTCAGTAACTATCCCGATTATTTTCTCTTTATCAACAACGGGAAGGTGCCTTATGTTTTTTTCTTCCATAATTTTATATGCTTCCTTCAAAGGGGTATCCGGCGATATGGTTACCGGATCAGGATGCATAACTTCACGGATTAACATTTTATTTTCCTCAAGTTAAAAAATTTAATAAGATGGTCGTACAGCGCCGCCCGACTTAAGGTTAAGTAGAACTTCACCAATTAACATTGGGCTGCTAACTCCGGCTGCTTTTGCCTCAAATTCCCAGAGCCATGGAATTTCCTCAATCATTTGCGAAAGTCTGCCTATAAGTTCGCCAATACCTTTCTTTTCAGGCAGATTCATTTCAAGCAATGTTTCTTCAAGATCAATATCAGTAAGCGGGGTAATCCGGAGAATTGATTTTATTTCAGAAATATTTACCTCAATCAACGGTCCGAATAATGGATCAGGTTTGATACGCACACTTATAACCGGCGTACCCCAGGGCTGAGTAGCAGCTGATTCGATTCCGAAGCATCGCATTAAGGCGGTCGTAGCTTCCTTATCAACTTTTCTTATTTCCTGCTGTTCAGGTATTTTCTCAAGTTCCTTCTGTACAATTGCACGTGCTTCACCCGCATTTATATCTTTGAACCAGACAAGCTTCCCGCCCGGCTTTTTCCGGTACTCCACATATTTAACAACCCGACCGAGAGCACTAACAGCAGATTCAGGGAAACGAAAGGCAGGAAACTGGATAGGTTTGTTTCCGGTTCCTGATTCATCTTCAATTGAAATTGTACCTTCAGCACCCATTATACAGAGAAGCACCGTCTTCTGAATTCCTGTTTTCTCTTCTGCAAACTTTACTCCTCTTCTTATGGCCGCCTCAATCGGTTTTGTTGAGCATTTTCCCACACAGGCAAAACCTACCAGCAACGCATCAACATCGTCACTGGATAATGCCAGTTTCACTGCTTCTTCATATTTATCGGGTGATGTAAATGCGCCGAGATCAATTACACCCGGACCACTTACATTCAGATAATTTATCTCACAGGAATCAGCAAACAAAGTTGCCACTCCTGATGAATTGGCAATTATGCTTACACGGTTTCCTTTTGGCAGCGGCTGATGGACAAGCACAACAGCCACATCGAAAAGATCCTCAAGGGTTGGGGCTAGGATAATTCCCGTCTGCTGAAATAAAGCTTCCACTTCCCTTTCCCCCGCTCTCATTGCGCCGCTTTTTAATTCAGTGGTTTTCCTGCCCGCTATACTTTTGCCGCTTTTAATACAGAGGATTGGTTTCTTATTAGTCATCCGCCTTGCAATCCTGACGAACCTGCGCGGGTTGCCGAAGGTTTCAAGATAAAGAATAGCCATTCTGGTATTCGGATCCTCTTCCCAGTACTGAAGAAGATCATTGCCGGAAACATCCGCACGGTTGCCTGCAGAAACAAAAGTGGTGAAGGTAACGCCTTTTTCCAGAGCGTAATCAAGGATTACAAGTCCTAACGCGGCTGAGTGTGAAAAGAATCCTGTTTGACCCGGCGGCATAATAGCGGGAGCCATACTCGCATTTAATCTTACCTTTGGATCGGTATTCATTACACCCAGACAGCTGGGACCAAGAAGACGGACACCATGCGCCCTCACGAGTTCAGCCAGCTTTTTCTGACGCTCAAGTCCCTCTGCCCCGGCATCCGCAAATCCAGCTGAAACAACTACAAGTCCTTTTGTTCCTGCCTTTATTGCCCTTAGTGCTACATCATACACCTTTTCCGCGTTAACTGCTATTACAGCAAGGTCGGCTGTTTCAGGGATATCATTTATTGAAGGATAAGCTTTAATTCCGTTTACCGAATTTGTCTGAGGATTTACAGGATAAATTGTACCGGTAAAATGAGCAGAAAGGATATTCTTGAAAATAATGTTACCAATAGATGAAGGATCTCGTGAGGCACCTATAACAGCTACAACCCGCGGACGTAGAAGAGGAATAAGAGAATTAGCCACGGCAATCCTATCCCTTAGTCCTGCAATCTCCCATAATGCAGCCGCACTTCCTACAGGAAGTTCTATGTGCACGGTATCAGAATTCCAGACCTGGTGCCTCTCAAAACCTGAACTCTTAAACACGTTAATCATAGGCTGGTTATCAGGAAGAACCTCGGCCTCAAATTCTACAAAACCATTTGCAGCGGCCAGACCCGCCAGCCTCTCCAGAAGCAAAGTGCCGATGCCTTTTCCCTGGTATCCATCCTCAATAAGAAAAGCAACTTCAGCTGAAGTGCTGTTCCCTCCGGCAATATAGTTTCCCAGTCCCACAACTTTGGATTCATCCCCTTCGCCTGTAAGGGCGAGAAGGCAGCCGCTCATCTTGAAGTTGCCGCTGCAGAGCTGGGTGATTACGTCGGCCGATACCTGGGAGATAGAAGCCATAAACCGCATTCTAAGGCTTTCCCGGGAGACCCGTGTCATAAATGATTCTACTTTAGGAATATCGCTCAGATCTGCAGGTCTGAATATCAGTCCCTGTCCGTTTTTTAGTAAGACGTGTTCTTTGTAGGTGAGACCTTCTGGTATAATTCTGAACATTGGTTATTATTTCCCATTATTCACGACGGGAATAATATATAAAAATAATGGAGGTTCCAAGTTCCGGAACCTCCATAAAATATAATCAGGACATATTTTTTATTTCTTCAACAACCTGGGGATTAGCCAGGGTAGTAATATCACCAGTGTCCTGTTTGTTCGCAATTGCCGAAAGAATACGGCGCATAATTTTTCCCGATCTCGTCTTTGGCATGTCGGAAACAATCCAAACTCTGCCAGGTTTGGCTATAGGTCCTATTTCAGTAGCCAGTGTAGCAGAGACCTTCTTTTCAATTTCAGCACTTGGCTGGATTCCAGGTTTTAAGGAAACAAATATATGAGGAATTTTTCCTTTGATGGGATCAGCAACAGGAACAACAGCAGCTTCTCCAACTTCTTCGCACATCAGCGCTGCTGATTCAAGTTCTTTTGTTCCTAGCCGGTGCCCCGCAACGTTGATTACATCATCAATTCTTCCCAATATTCTGAAGTATCCATCAGGTGCTTCAACGGCTCCGTCTCCGGCAAAGTATGGCCAGTCCTGCCACTTTTTGCTTTCAGGATCCTTATTATACCGCTGGTAATACTGTTTCACAAACCTGTCATCATCTCCCCAGATAGTAAGCATTCTTCCCGGCCATGGATTCTGTATACAGATATTGCCGGCTTTGCCGCTGCCTGCCGGAAGGGGTTTACCTTCTTCGTCAAAAATAATGGGGTATATTCCAGGTACGCCGGGACCAGCACTGCCTGGTTTCATTTTATGCACACCCGGAATGGTTGAGCACAGGAAACCTCCTGTTTCTGTCTGCCACCAGGTGTCAACTATTGCAGCTTCTTTTTTTCCAACTGTATTATAATACCATCTCCATACTTCAGGTTCGATAGGTTCACCTACCGTTGTCATATGTTTGAAGTGGTAATTATACTTTGAGGGTTCATCAGGACCCACACGGCGGAGTGCACGTATTGCCGTAGGTGAGGTATGGAATATATTCACATCAAGTTCTTCAGCAACACGCCATGGCCTTCCTGCATCAGGATGAGTTGGTACTCCTTCGAATATTACTGAAGATGCGGCCAGTGCAAGCGGTCCGTAAATTATATATGAATGGCCCGTGATCCATCCTATATCTGCCATACACCAGTACACATCTTCAGGATGGATATCCTGTATGTATTTTGATGTCCCGGTAACGTATGACATATAACCGCCGATTGAATGCTGGGCGCCTTTCGGTTTACCGGTCGAGCCCGAGGTATACATTATAAAAAGAGTATCTTCGGAAGAAAGCTGCTCCGGTTCAACTTTTTGATGATAATATTTTTTTATTACATCATTAACCAAAAAGTCACGTCCATCTACAAGCGGTGTTTGTGCAGAATATTTACCCGGGTAGCGTTCAAAGATCAGAACCTTTTCTATTTCCTGTCCTTCTTTTAAAGCTTCGTTATATGCAATATCTGCTTTTTCTTTATGATCGATTAAGGTTCCTGCCCGGTAGTAGGAATCAGCGGTAACGAGTACTTTACTCTTCGCATCAGCAACTCTTTCACCGCAGGCTTTTCCCGAAAACCCTGAGAAAACCTGTGAGTGAATAGCACCAATACGGGCACAGGCAAGCATAGCCACTGCAATCTCAGGAATCATGGGCATATGAAGGGTTACAGTATCTCCGGGTTTAACACCACAAAAATCCTTCAGCAGTGCTGCAAATTCATTAACCCTCACATAAAGCTCCTGAAAAGTTATATGTTGAATTGCTTCATCTTCAGGTTCAGGTACAAAATGTATAGCAGTTTTGTTTTTATATTTATCAAGGTGTCTGTCTATGCAGTTATAAGATGCATTTAACTTTCCTCCAGTAAACCATTTAAAGAAAGGAGGATTGCTTGAATCGAGTACTTTATCGTAAGGTTTATACCAGTCGAGCATATCCGCATATTCTTTAAAGCAGTCGGGGAAGTTTTCCATTGAGAATCTATCCAGGATCTTTTCATCCTTAACATTTGCCTGCTGAGCAAATTCTTTAGTAGGCGGGTAACATTCCTCTTCTTTCCAATGCACGGCTATCTGGGATTCGGATACTTCATCATTAGTTGTTATTGGCATTATTTAACTCCTGTAATTTATTATTTGATTGACTCTTAGCCTATGGGCAGTACTGTTTTTCCGTAAGTTTCGTTCAGTACCTGTGCGAGGGCAAGATAAACTGCAGAAAGTCCGCAGAAAATACCTTCCCAGCCTGCGAATGTTTTTATAGCTGCATTTCCTGTGGCGTCACCAAGCGCCAGGAGCCAAAATAATATAAACAGAGTAAAAAATACAACCTGTAATGCCTTGTTGTGTTTTAATGTGGCGATCCACATAACGAAAGTAAATAAACCCCACATAAACAGGTAAGCGGTCATTCCGGATGCATCGGCTGCTGCTACACCGCCCCAGTTCGGCATTAAAATGAGAAATACAAGCGTCAGCCAGAATAGTCCGTATGACGTAAAAGCTGTAGTACCGAACGTATTGCCTTTTTTCCACTCCATCCATCCTGCAAAAATCTGGGCCGCACCACCGTAGAAAATTCCCATAGCAAGGATCATACTGCTCATACCGAATATCCCTGCATTGTGAAGATTTAAAAGTACTGTAGTCATACCAAATCCAAGCAGACCGAGCGGAGCAGGGTTTGCGGTTGTATCGGTGATTTTTGTTGAAGCTGAAGTTAGCAAATCCAGCGAAGAAGATTTTGAAGCTGTTTCAGCGACATGAGTAATCTCTGACATAAGACCTCCTTATTTGATTTAGTTGATTAATGTCGATTTCACAGTTATCTTTCTGTAAAATCTGATATTCTGATTCGTAACAACAAAACATACCCGAAACTGCCGACTTCAAAATTCCCTCTGTCTTCCCGCTCATATCCAGGATTTAATATGCGTATAGCTAATGTAGTTAAGCCCAACGGATCAAGGTTCCAAAGAATATGCCATTCGGATTACTTGCTAAATATCAATTAATTAAAGACGGGGGAAGGAACCGCATGGCGGAGATTCACCATTGCCGGCTAATTTTCACCATGGGTATTAGATTTGTGAAGGATTAAAAAAAAGAATAGAATATTAAAAACTTTCGGAGATAACCCTATCAGGTTGAGTAAGGCTGAATTCTTTTATATTTTTAAGGAAATTATTGAAAGTTTATAGTTGAAAACTTTCGTCTTAATGACCTGCATGCTTTTTATCCCGTTTTTGTCCACGACACAAGGTCAGAGTACGGTAGTGAAGATTTCAGGACTGATTACTGATGCTTCAACCGGCGAAGCGTTGATAAGAACAAACATCCTGCTTTACAAAGACTCGCTTTCCCTTGAAACTCCCCCTTTCCGGGGCGCTGTTTCCAACCAGTTCGGATTTTATGTTATACCCGATGTTCCGCCAGGCGATTACTTCCTGATTGCAAGATATCTGGGATACAAGACTGTCGTAAGAGAATTGAAAATCGAAGGCTCAAAAACTACGTACAGTTTTAATATTGAACTGGAACCAATGGATTTAAAGCTGGAAGAAGTAGTTATCAAGGGTGAAAAGAAAAAAACTCCTGATATAAGTACGGTTGATGTTTCACCTGAGATTTTGAAAAAACTTCCTTCCCTCAGTGGCGAAGTTGATCTCTTCAGGGCGTTACAGATGCTGCCTGGTGTTGCGGCTGCTTCAGAAATTTCAAACGGACTTTATGTTCGCGGCGGGTCACCTGATCAAACGCTTACCCTGGTTGACGGGATCATTGTTTACAACCCTTCGCATCTTGGGAATTTCGCGAGCACTTTTAACTCCGATGCAATTAAAGATGTAAAGCTTATAAAAGGAGCCTTTCCTGCAGAGTATGGCGGAAGGCTTTCAAGTGTACTGGATGTTAAGCTGCGTTCCGGTACAAAAGAATCTAACAAGGGTATCCTGAGCGTGGGTGCTGTTAACTCTCACGCTACTTTTGAAGGTCCGCTGGGAGAAAATGCCACTTACATGATCTCCGGGAGGAAAATGTACTATGATCTTTTCCAGGAAAATTTTGATAAGGGTTCAACAATACCCCGATATAACTTTTATGATTTAAGTGGAAAGGTGACGGGGAATTTAAGTGAGCAGAGCGTACTTTTTGTAAGCGGAATGTACAGTCAGGATAATGTTTACAGTCCTCCCGCTGAAAATACAAGTTATGATATATCCTGGAGGAATTTTGCTGCCGGACTTAACTGGATACAGATCAACTCAAATTCAATTTTTACGAACAGCCTCATCAGCTATGTAGATTACAAGTTCAAATCCATTATAACAGATAGTCTAACTCCCGGCACCCTTTCCAACTACTTTTCCTCTTCTGATCTGAGGGACTTTGATGTAAGACAGAATGTAGAGATTCATTGGAATGAAGACAATACATCAAAAGTTGGATTTGATCTTGCTTTTCATAATTACCACCTGCTTTATAGTGATATATATGATCCCGTAATTGAAAGCGATCCCTTCGCGGGTTTCGATCTAAATTCGCTGGAGGGCTCTTTATTCCTTCAGAATGAATCTCATATAACTAAAGATCTTTTTGCTAATATCGGCGGAAGAGTATATTACTTTGATAAACAAAAATATTTAAGCTTTGAACCGAGGGTTTCGGTTGATTACTCACCTTTTTCACGCTTCAGGATAAAGGGTGCATTTGCTATCGCCCATCAGTTTCTTCACCTCGTAGTAAGAAATGACATAGCACTGCCTACCGACCTCTGGTATCCCTCAACGAAGAACATCACTCCCGGAAAATCCATTCAGTACGTAGGTGGATTTGATTATACGCTGGCAGATTATTTCTTCTCTATTGAAGGCTACTATAAAAGCCTTAAAAACCTTTATGAATTCAGGACTGACCCTACTCTTGATCCACGCAGGAGCAATATAGACGACCAGTTTGTAAACGGTGAAGGTGAGGCCTACGGACTGGAGTTTTTTATAAATAGGACAATAGGAGACCTTGCCGGATGGATAGGTTATACGCTCTCATGGACCCGTGAAAAATTTGATAGGCTTAATGCTGGAAGGATATTCTATCCCAGGTATGACCGCAGGCATGATGTTTCGGTTGTTCTTACCTATGAACCGGATGACAACTGGACGTTCGGAGCAACGTGGGTTTATGCCTCAGGACAGGGTTATACTCTTCCGATAGGACAATATTTTTTTAACGGTGCCGGACTGGGTGAATCCAGCGGTATCAAGTATAATTATACTGAGAGAAACGGCTACAAGCTTCCTGCGTATCATAAACTTGACCTGAGCACCTCATATAGGTTTAGATGGGCTGGACTAAACTGGGAAGCCTTCCTGAACATTTACAATGTATATAACAGGAATAATGCTTTTGCCCGTTATGTAACTTATGAAAAAAATTCCTCGGGCAATGATGTACCAAAACTGAAACAAGTGAGTTTGTTTCCCGTAATCCCCATGGCAGGAATTAAGCTGGAATTTTGATATGATTAGAAAGCTAATATTACTTGCGGTTTTATCTCTGCTGATATCCTCTTGTGAAAACAACACAGATGTTGAAATTGATCTTCCGTACAAGGAATATACAGTAGTTGAAGCACAGCTTTCTGCACATCAAATATTCCAGGGTGTGAGCATTACTCACACTCTCCCTCTTGATGAACCGTATGATATAAAAAAAGCAGAAATAAAAGATGCATTTGCCTACATCGTTGAAAACGGGATTCGGATTTATCCGCTTCATTACAGCACAGACGGGATGTATTTTGCGGATGGGGATTTTATAATTTCGCCCGACAGCAAATATGAATTATTCGCCCGGGTCGGTGAAAAAACCATCTATAGCAAAACGGTTGTACCTGACAAGCCCGTAATAAATGTAGCATCCAATGCAGATGACCAATATTTATTTGCCAGCATTGACGCAAAACCCGACGAAGCATATGGAGCTGCCTGGATAATTGCGAATACCGATAAACGTGCAGATTATTTTTTCACAATTGAATCCGCCGATGCATTTCCACAGGAACTCTCGATACGAACGATTCAGATACCTGAACCCTATAATACACCTCAATACAGCAGTAATTTCTTTATCCAGGTTTATGCTTTCGATAAAGCTTTTAAAGATTATTTTATTACTAATCCCGGCGGAAGCCAGATTGATAATGTGTTTATTGCCGGCGGTGGTTCGGTTTTATGGAATGTTTACGGCGAAGATGTGATCGGGTTGTTTATCGGTGTAACGAAAGGAGATGCAGTGAAGCCATGAAAAAGTATTTTTTAATTTTCATTTTCCTGGCACAGTTTTCAGTCCTTTTTTACGGCTGCCTTACGGATAATGAAGTTACTCCTCCTTCTTTTACTTTCAACGATTCTGCCGAATTGCTTTATCATCTTGAAGAAAGTGGAAATTATATTAATTCCGATCAGATGCCTTCGCTAATAAATGTTGATATGATTTATGCAAACACCAGTCATTATCTTCTGCTTGATATTCGACCTGCAGAGGAATTCAGTGCGGGACATATAAATGAAGCAATTAATGTTCAGCATTCCGACCTCATAGGTTTTCTCGATTCGGCAGGTGCCTCATCTTTCGATAAAGTGGTTTTGATCAGCCGGAATGGACAATCTTCTGCATTTTATACATGTCTGTTAAGATTGTATGGATTAAATAATGTTTACTCAATGAGTTATGGAATGGCTGCATGGAATTCAGTATTTTCAGAAGAGTGGCTGCAGGCCCGGCAGCAAAACGACAGCTTCTTTGTTTTTTATTCAGCCTTCCCATCTCCAAAATCAAATGTAACCCCCCTCCCTGCTGTTGAACTTCAGGGTACTTCAATTTCTGAAAAAGCCAAAAATAGAATCAGGGATGTGAGCAAATCAGACTATGAAGACAATGTAACGCTGAGTGAAGGCACTTGCACTATTGATTACATAAAATTTATCCACAATCTGCGGAGATATTATTCAATTTGTTATGGCTATCCTGAACTCTACAAAGATTTTATTGCGGGCATTGCTCATCCTGCAGGTACAGTCCTATATGATCCTCCTCCTAACGGCTCAGAATTAAGAAGTACTTCCGCTCTGCAGTTTATTCCCTCCGATAGTACCATCGTGATTTATTCTACCGATGGTCAATTGAGTGCTTTCGCAGTTGCTTACCTCAGGGTTCTCGGCTATAACGCTAAATCTCTCCTCTTCGGGGCCAATTCTATGTTTTATAACAGCCTTTTATATTCACAAAATTTAAGAGATGAAGCTTTTACTGAATCCAAAATAAGAGATTACCCCTATGTATCCGGAGACTGATCACTACCTCTCTGGAACTTATCAACCACTACTTCTCATATAATTATTACCCTTCATTTTCCAGTCGGCAGACTGGATAAATCATTTCTTTTGATTTTTTTGTAATTTTAGTTTAAATAATTACTAATTAGAAGAATATGCCTGAGCACAATATTGAAAAGCTGAATGCAGGGGAAAAGGCCGTAGATTTTATTGAAGATGGAATGCTTCTGGGACTGGGAACAGGTTCCACTGTATATTATACAATCCGGAAGATCGGCGAATTTGTAAAAGAGGGAATGAAATTAAAGGCGGTCTCAACTTCATCCGCTACCTCTCAGCTGGCAGCTTCGCTGGGTATCGGGATTCTTCCATTCGAAGAAATTGAAAAAGTTGACCTCACCATCGACGGTGCAGATGAGTTTGATCCTTCATTGAACGGTATAAAGGGCGGCGGCGGCGCTCTGCTTTATGAAAAACTTGTGGCAGAAGCATCACGTAAGGTCATATGGGTTGTCGATTCGGGAAAAAGAGTCCAAAAACTGGGTAAATTCCCCCTCCCAGTTGAGGTTGTGAGGTATGGTTCGAATCATCTTTTGAAAACATTAAAAAAAAGAAAACTTAACCCTGTTTTGAGATTAAAAGAAGGAAAACCTTACGTCACGGATGCAGGCAACTTTATCATTGATCTTCACATCGGAAAGATAGCTGAGCCTGCAGAAATGAACAGGGAAATTAAACTTCTTACTGGCGTAGTGGAAACAGGTCTGTTCATAAACATTGCGGATATGGTTATTGTGGGGACAAAAAACAGTACAGAGATCATCGAAAAAAATTCTTCCTGATTATGAACATTGCTGAAAAAATTCGTTCCTTTCCCGTAAAACCTGCCCCGCTGGTCAAAATAAACGACCCGTTTCTTGAAGATAAAAAAGTTACTCTCATAATAAAAAGAGAAGACCTGATTCATCCATATATTTTCGGCAATAAATGGTACAAGCTTAAATATAACCTGATTGAGGCTGAAAACCAGAGCCAGAAAACATTGCTGACATTCGGAGGAGCTTATTCCAATCATATTTATGCAGCTGCAGCAGCAGGTAGACTTTTCGGATTTAAAACGATAGGCATAATACGAGGTGAGGAACATCTTCCATTGAATCCTATTCTCAGTTTTGCCCGGGAAAATGGTATGATGCTTAATTACATAGGCAGAGCGGATTACAGGCGAAAAACAGAGAAAGATTTCATTGAAAAACTTCACATAGTGTACGGAGATTTCTACATGCTTCCGGAAGGAGGATCGAATCATTTTGCTGTGAAAGGATGTTCGGAAATTCCTGCATCTATAGGTATAAAATATGATTATATCGCATCTGCAGTAGGTACGGGAGGTACCCTGGCTGGATTAATATCCGGAGTAACTGAGCGTGTTAAAGTTCTTGGTTTTCCGGTGCTTAAAGGCGCCGGCTTTTTAGAGACAGATATCCAAAATCTCTTGAATGGATCTATGCCTGGCGGTTTAAGAAACTACGATTTGTTTTTTGATTATCACTTCGGAGGTTACGCAAAATCAAATGATAAATTGCTTTCATTCATAGATGCAATCCGAGGTAAAGTAGGCTTCTTAGCTGATTGGATTTACTTCGGGAAAATGCTTTACGGAATATACGATCTGGTCGGGAAAAGGTATTTCCCTGAAAATAAAACCATTATATTATTAAACAGCGCGCCAGTCAGTTAAAAGTTACCCCTTAGCTTTTGAAAGACCTTTGAGTGCCGTTGAGATATGTTCCTTTCGCCAGGACCTCTTCCCTGAATTTCTGCTCATCAAGTCTCAGTTTTCTGAACCTTTCTTCAAGGTATTCTAAAAATTCTTTTTCGCTAAAGCCGGTCTTTTTCTCCTTATCAGGAGAATTCTTTGTTTCCCTTTTCATAGTTGCCATCCACTCGTAATTATTTTACTCAGAAATATTATATGTATAAAAATGATATTCTGCTGTGTCTAAAATTACAAAATGAATAGTTGCGCAATGTTAAGTAATTATTAAATAGGTGTTAAGATTCTGTTAACAGCTTTTACCCGAAATTTTTACCCTTTTACTTCACAGCTGAGAATTGCAGCCGGAAATTTATCCATCAAATCGCCGATTTGTAGATCGCTATTTGCTGCAATTGATTCGCCGGAAATAATATTTATTACATTATTAACCGCGAATGGAATTTTTATTGCTGTATTCTTCCATATTTCTTTTCCTATAGGCAGCTCTCCAGTCTTAACAATTCCTGTTAAAAACCTTGGGACAGCTACTATCAGTGCTTCATCTTCAAAAATCCTTGCGAAGGAAATAATGCTGTTTTTATATATCCCTGACGATTTAAGCTTTGAATATTTACCTGCTTCGAAAGGTTCACGGATTTCCTTTCTCGCTTTCAGTAATTTCTTAATTGCAAAAAGCTTCAATGCACCGGAATGTAAATCTGAATACAGGTAATTGAACAATCCTTCCCGTCCTTCCGATTCTTTCTCGTTTATTTTTCTTAATATCTCCTCCCTGAATGAATAATCTACAGGCCTCCGGTTATCCGGGTCTACGAGGTTGAAATCCCATAACTCAGTGCCCTGGTAAAAATCAGGCACACCGGGAGCCGTCATTTTGATTATGGTCTGGGATAGTGAATTAAAAATCCCGTAGAATGACGTGAACTTGTGGAAATCAAGCAACTCTTCAAGGAAAAGATTGGAATCCGATTCTTTAAGAATATTATCGATGAAATTGAGAAACGCATTTTCATAAACTTCATCAGGTTTTACCCATGCCGTATAAACTTTTGCCTCCCTTACTACTTTGATAGCGTATTCTTTAATCCTTTTTTTAAATTCTTCATCAGGCTTTTCGTCGAACGGCAGGGCGCCTATCAATGTCTGGTAGAGAAAATATTCATCATTCTTATCCGGTAAAAACCTTCCATTCTCTTCCTTTTTGTATTTAAGGTTCACATCATACCATTTTCTGATCCTGGTATTCCACTCATCAGGAATTTCGGATAATACATTCATTCTTGCCCTAACGTCCTCACCCCGTTTTGTGTCGTGTGTGGAGGTCGCGTTTAAGCTGTACCTCCACTTAATTCCTCTTCTCCTGATTTTTTTGTGAAATTCGTTTAACGGCAGCCCGAATTCGGAAGGATTTCCGCCGACTTCATTCAGTGAGATAAACCTGTTATACACATAAAGTGCGGTATCCTCGTAGCCTTTAGCCATAAGAGGACCAGTAAGCTGCTGGAATTTCATTATGAAATTAATTGACTTCTCGTAAAGTTCTTCAGAAAGGCTGCTATGCTGCATTGTAAGGAGTTTCCCTATATAACCTATTTCGTACTCTAATCTCGGGTTATTGTATCTAAGTTCCCCAATGGTATAATTTATATAATTTATTTCACTGTCAGAAATCTTTTTGCCGTTCACATAGGTACGGTAAATAGGAAAATGCACAAGTACTTCCTCCAATGCGGTCTGAATTCCGTTCAATGTTATATCCGCTCCGTACCTGTCGCGTTTAGCGATTTCTTCCACAATAAGGCTTAGCCTCTCCAGTTCCCCGGCCATCCTTGTATTTATAATGAGTCTTTTTTTATCAACCACCATATCATCAAAGGTTGATGCCCGCCGGGTAAATTGAGTATATATCCTGTTAATTTTATTTTCATTTTTCACATTACAGAATACACCATTAACAAAGTTCAGAAAATCATATCCGGTTGTACCTTCTACAGGCCAGGTTTCAGGAAGCTGTTCATCCTGTTCGAGGATCTTTTCCACTATAAGGTATTTTCCGTCTATTCTATCTCTTACTCTGTGAAGGTATTCTTCCGGATCGTATAACCCGTCGATATGATCAACACGCAGGCCGTCGATTTTATCTTCTTTAAGTAGTTTGAAAATTAGTGAATGTGTGCGGTTAAAAACTTCCTCATTCTCAACTTTAAGGGATATCAAGCTGCTGATATTAAAAAACCTTCTGTAGTTTATTTCCTCGTTAGCAACTTTCCAGAACGCGAGACGGAAATATTGTTCTGACAAAAGCTTATCAAGCAGATCAAAACTTTCAGGGTTTTCCTTTCTTCCGTTATATATCTTCAGGGTTTCATTGATATACATTTTAACCTGGTCATCGGCAGAATACAATTCCCACAGCAGGTCTTTGATGAATGTTATCTGGTTATATCTTTCCTCAATATTGTTTATAGTATTTAAAAATTTAACAATATGGAGAAGTCCAAGCAGCCTTATTACTGCAGGGTAATTTCTTCCTACCCTATTCTGCAGTTTTTCAAACCTCAATGACAGTATATCAGCGTATGAGCTGAGCCTTACCGGGAATTTATTATCATAGTAGTTAATACTGAACCCGTCAGAGTCATATCCTAAGGAAATCTCTTTGTCTTCAAGCGCTTTCTGGTAGTATTTACCAAGGAAGGGTGCCAGCATTCTGGGCTTATCTCCGAAGTGAACATAACTCCATTCTACATCGAAGAAGTTAAAAAACATAGAATCGGGACCATTCTCAAGCAGATCCACCAGCATTCTGTTTTCAAAGTCAAATGCCATATGATTCGGCACTATGTCCTGCAGCCAGAAGATTCCTTTTTCGTGAGCTTCTTTGATTAAAGTATCGAAATCATCCGGGGTGCCGAGTTCCGGATTGAGCTGGGTGGGGTCAACAACATCATAACCATGCATACTTCCCTTTGAAGATTTAAATATAGGGGAGGCATAAATGTGAGTAATACCTAATGCCTGAAGATAAGGCAGCAGCTTCCGGGCAGATTCGAAATTAAAGTCTTTATTAAACTGCAGCCTGTAAGTCGTTCCCGGTAAATTTGTCAATTTGAATGTTCACCTCCAGTTTTTTCTGTAATTTATTGATCTTATCTATCCACTCAGTACTCTTCTTATTGTCAGCCTGTGCTTCATCTCTGAAGTTCCTGTAGTTTTCCTTAACTATTGAGAAAAGAATATTCTGTGCCTTCCATAAGTTAAGGTCGATTTCCAATAACTGGAGAACCTTAAGCGAATCAATAAGTTCATCGATTATTTTAAGATCTCCGGGATTCTCGCATAGTTTTTCCATAAGGGAATTCAGACGTCTGCTTCCTACGAATGCCAGGGTTGATTTATCTAACCCGACTGACCAATACTGCACTTCATGAAGCAGGTTCTGCAGCTTATCCTGATCTATGCGGCCGGGAGCTTCAAAAACCTGCTGCAGATCGCTGTTAATTACATATTCAACGGCGGTGGATAATGCCTTGGGGAGAGGAGTACCCGTACGTTTCATTGCCTGCATGGTAGCGAAATGATTTTTATACACATTCCTGAAGGAAATTTCTATTGCATCAAGTGTCTGGTGCATAATTTTATCGAATACTTCCCTGCTCTTATCCTTAAAAAGGTACCAAAGATTGTAGCTGTGTGTACCGAAATGTTTATCCATTAGAAGTATCATCTCGGCAATGTCGAGCCTGTCGAATGCGCTCCTGATTTCAAAGCACATCGTTTTATATTCCTCACCGCTCAGCCATTCCCTAACGCCTCCGTAGAAATGATGATCACCCAGGTATAAAACAGCAAAGCTTATCTGCTGCTCTTCGAGGGTTATCCTGGAGCGCATCGTAGGGTGTCCCAGCGCAAGCTTATTTCTTCCGGCAGTGATCAGTTCGTAATCATTTTTCAGGACTTCGTAACAGAATATCTTCGATTCATCACTATAATCCTCAAACATGGAAGAGATTGCATAGTGGGCAGCTACCCTTAACAGATCAATCACCGCAGGTTTCACGTGCCTTTGGTACACCACTGCTCCGTCTTCAACACCTTCAATGTTGCTGGGGGCATTTTTCAACCTGTTTACAAATTCTTCCTCGAGGTTCTCACCGGTCAGCTCATTAACTATCTGCATTGCCCTTGCAGCGTACTGGATAACCTGGACTGTCTCAATCCCTGAAATCTCATCAAAAAACCACCCGCAGCTAGTGTACATCAGCAGAGCATGACGCTGCATTTCGAGAAGTTTAAGGAGGCGGATAGTATCTTCTTTGCCAGGATTTTTTATTCCGTTTTCAGCAAAAACCTTCTGAATAATTTCAGAATCCCTTTGCAGGATTATTTTGATATATGAGTCTCTTAGCTTCCAGGCATCTTTTGTAAACTTGCCGGCTTCCGCTTCATACACATCAATCATTTTATCCCTTAGCCAGTCGAGCGTTTCCCTTAACGGCTTACGCCACTGCTGGTTCCAGCCCTGATGCATACCTGTGTTGCAGCCGCAATCTGATTTCCATCTTTCAACTCCATGCACACAGCTCCAGGAAGTATTATCGATAATTTGAACTTCCCATACGGGAGGATTTTTTTCTAGAAACTCTCCGTAAATTGTTAACCCAAGATCCTCTCTTTCTTCCACCAGGTGGAGAAAATATGCAAGTGCCATATCTCCATGTTTCTGATGGTGACCATAAGTTTCTCCGTCAGTGGCTATATGCGCAAGCTGCACCTCATCGTCATTTCTGAATGTACCTTCCATTCTATTGAGAAGGTTTGAACCATTATCTAAAAGATCACCAAAGGCAATTTCCTGGGAAATAGGGCCGTCATAGAAAAAGAGGTTTATTGAATTACCGGAAGGAAGACGGCAGAGGTATACTCTTTTCGGATCGATCGCACCTTCGGAAACGTCTGTCCACCCTTCGTCACTTAGAGGTTTAATTGCCTTAGCCTGTCTCGGAGCCAGTATAGTAAACTTAATACCATTTTCTGCAAGGATTTCCAGAGTAAGAGTATCGACGGCTGTTTCTGAAAGCCACATACCTTCAGGATTCCGCCCGAACCTTGTCTTAAAATCTTCTATTCCCCAGATTACCTCGGTTCTCCTGTCTCTTTCGTTAGCCAGCGGCATTATTATATGATTGTATACCTGTGCAATGGCTGACCCGTGACCGGAGTAGAGTTTCCTGCTGATTAGATCAGCTTCGAGAATTTTATGGTAAACATCCGTTGCATGCTCTTCAATCCAGGATAACAATGTAGGACCGAAGTTGAAGCTGATCTTCGAATAATTATTTATTATGTCTATTATATTTTTATTGGGACCTAGTATCCTTGAAGCGGTGTTGGGATTATAGCATTCAGCATTAATGCGTTCATTCCAGTCCCTGTAAGGATAAGCAGAATCCTGTACCTCGATTTCCTCAAGCCAGGGATTTTCACGGGGCGGCTGGTAAAAATGTCCATGTATACATATAAACCTGTTCATCATCCAAGCTCCGATTCATAAAGTGAAAAATTATAGCCGGGTATAGTTAATTCATGCAGAGTATCATCCGCCATTTCCGGGGTTATATCTCCGGGTCCATTCCATTTTTTTTCGGAAGAATCAAGTATCTTTTTCCAGACGCCGGATGGAAAACGAAACTCTGTTGTTAATTGCTTTTCACTGAAGTTCATTAGTGCAAACAGCCTGCTGCTGTTTTTCTGACGTTCCATGGTTACTATCTTCAATTCTTTGAAAGAATCTGTATTCGTATCTCTTCTGTCATAATCGGCAAGTGCCGGAATAGTTTTTCTTTTTCTAATTATATCCTTATAGAAAGCAAGAAGTGCTTTATGATTGTTGCTTTTAATTTTTGCCCAGTCAAGCTTAGATTTAGTGAAAGTTGTTTCAATATGCGGATCGGGAATATCTCCTTCCCAGTTGAATGAAGTAAATTCTTCACTCCTTCCTTTTTTAACAGCCTGGTTCAGGTTTTCATCGATGAAACTGACGCAGTAAAGAAAAGGATTATTCTCACCGTATTCCTCACCCATAAAGAGCATTGGAAGTGAAGGCGAAATGATTAATGCACCAGCCGCAAGTTTTAATCCTTCAAAGGGAATTAATTCCGAAAGTCTTTCACCAAAGGCCCTGTTGCCTACCTGGTCGTGATTCTGAATAAAGTGCACAAACTTATAATACGGATACTCGGCCGGTGAGTTGCCATGTTTCCGTTTTCTGTGTGGAGAATACTGTCCGTCATAAACAAAATTGTTTTTTATGGCCCTGGCAAGGTTTTCGGGACTTCCAAAGTCGCTGTAATATCCGTCCGATTCCTGCGTAAGCAAAGTGTGAATGGAATGATGGAAATCATCGCTCCACTGCGCGTTGCAGCCGAAGCCGTATTCATCCCGTGTTCTTATTACTTTAACATCATTCAGATCGCTCTCGGCAATAAGGTAACGCTTCTTTCCGCTGGATTCAGAAAACTTTTCAACTTCCGATGCAAGTTCTGCAAGGAACGGGTAGGCACTAAAATCGTTTATTGCATGTACTGCGTCAAGCCGAAGCGCATCAATGTGGTAGTTCGAAAGCCAGTAGATAGCATTATAGATAAAATAATTTCTCACATGGTCAGAATATGCCTGGTCGAAGTTGACTGAATTACCCCAGAGGGATTTATACTTATCAGTAAAATAAGGACCAAATTCCTGAAGGTAGTTTCCTTCAGGGCCAAGGTGATTATAAACTACATCAAGGATCACCGCCATTCCACGTTTATGCGCTTCGTTAACCAGCATTTTTAATCCTTCTGGACCTCCATAACTGTTCTGGGGTGCGAAAGGATAAACTCCATCATACCCCCAGTTACGATCGCCGGGAAACTGCGCAACAGGCATAATCTCAATAGCTGTAATTCCGAGATCCTCAAGATAATCAAGCTTCCCTGCGGCGGCTTCAAAAGTTCCCTCCGGTGTAAATGTACCGGTATGAAATTCATACATTATATAATCTTTTAACTGTACAGGAGTATAGTCGTTATCCTGCCAGTTGAAAGAGGTATGATCGATAATTCGGGACGGACCGTTTATCCCATCAGGCTGGAAATTTGAGGCCGGATCACCGCGTTTATTACCATTAACCAGGTAGTAATAATTTTTGCCGGCTTTGATATCTTTAACTGAAACCTTCCAGTAGTCATCACTATCCTTCTTCATCCGCACCTTTTCATCTTCATCACTTAAATATAAATCGATTGACTTTGAGAACGGGGACCAGACTATAAATTCACATTCGTCAGATGTATAAACCGCACCTATTTTCTTCATTTATCCCTTAGTGTTATGTATTCGTATCATGCAATTATATTAGTATAAGGCTAGTTAGTTTATACTATCAGTCACATTTGTAATTTTTATTATTAATAATAAATCTGCTGTAATCAGAGACACAAAGCGCGTTAAACCGTTAAAAGGTTTGTAACTATTCTTAAACCTTCAATAGGTATATTCAGCCAGCTTGCATTGCGGGTAATTCCCTTATCAATTTCTGAAAGCATTTTTTCAACAAGGTATACATTCACCAGGAAGTTAACCTGTTTCTCAACTGACGGCAGAAAATCGCTCTCTCCCGCAGCATCGAGATAACCCCGGAGAAACCTGTTGCTGGTACAGAACCACCAGCGGTTCGCAAAGGCATTGTAAGATGCCACATCTTCAGTTAAAAGGTGACCGAATTTCTGCAGAGAGGTATGAGCAGCAAAAAAGACGGAGCCGATAATCCCGGCTATATCCCTGAAGGGAGATCTTTTTAGCCGTTTTGCACTAGTAGCAATTGCTGGCTGTCCCTCGAAATTTATGAACAGGAAATCTCTTCCAGTAAGGAGGATTCTTTTCAGATTAAGATCTCCGTGTATACGGATTTTCTTTGCGTTGAATCTTTCTTCAAGCAGCGGTTTCAGGTAGTTAATAATCACATCCTCCCTGTCGATTATTTCTTCCATGCTTTTCTTCTCAGCTCCGGTATAACTTTTCATCAGGCGGAATGTGTTCCTGGCAAGTGAACGATTTGATTGATAAATAGATCGCTGGTAGAAGGAATTAAAGTTCTCCGGCTCAAACCCCTCTGCCGGCAGGGTTGACAGGGTTGAATGAAGTTCGCCTGTCCTTTTGCCGAGCAGCCCCATCAGATCAAGGTTCATAGCATCAAGCTCATCGCAGCTTGTAGTAAAATCATAATCTTTCAGACTTTCAGAAAGGAGGCTAATGCTCCCTATGCTAAAATCAGAGATACCGGATTTTTCAAGGTGAATCCTTTTTTCATAATGGCTTATCGATGCATCTGTCATATACTTCCAGAAGTTACCCTCATTGGAAATTTCCTTTTCGATAAAACCAAATACATATTGATTTCCTTCTGATGTTTTATACTTAATGGTTCCGAGATATTCAGGAATGTGCTCAAAAGATGATTGAAGTGAAAGCGCACGGTACATCTCAATGCCGGGATGCCCTGCTTCTTCCAGTTTCCGGTAGAGACGAATTTTAATTCCCCCGCCGTATATCAGGTCAATGAATTTCTGGTTTGAATCATCGGTATCAGAAATTTTTGAATCAAGATTTTCTTTTACCGCTTCATTAAAACCTGTTTCTTTTTCAATAATAAGGTCACCTCTTTTGCCTTTGATCTGCCTGGAACCGAGCATTGCGGAGATAAAGGAAGTCCTGAAAGAATTATCATTTATACTTTCACATATTACGCTTCCCTTTCTGTCAAGGTAGGCTATTACAGAACTGAGACTCTCAGGATCGTTCAGCTGTTCTTTATTATAAAATACTGTTGAGCAGGGAATTATTAATCCCTGAGACGTTTCATCTACAAATTTTACTTCGAGCAGTACTAGCGACTGGTATTCCGTACCCTGGGAAAGAGCTATTTCATCGTATACGTTAATCTCGTCAATCTCTTTATCCCTCACGTCAATCCAGCGGTTTCTTTTAATAAAATCAGGAATAGCAACTGTGTTGAGGATACTTTCATCGTCATATCCGAAAAAAGAAAATTCACCCGATAAAGGTTCGAGTTCAGGCGGTTCGTAGAGGTCCGCACTCATCTGTGATGCCTCAACGGGAACCAGCTGGAACCAGTAAAAATCGTATGCATTCATTGTAAGCATATAGTAAGCATCCTTTATAGCGGGGAATTTGTTCCTGCTGAACAATTCAACCGGGGTGCTTCCTGTAAAGTTGGAAAGGTTAAGCTCTACCACCTGGCTGAATCGCGAAAGGTTTGCAACCACGAGAATTGTTTCATCTTTAAATTTCCTGAGGAAAGCCAGCACCTTGGAATTGGAGGGTGATAGGAATTCAATCTCCCCTCTGCCGAATGCCCGGTATTTTTTCCTTACAGCTATTGCCCTTTTCATCCAGCTGAGAAGCGAGGAAGGAGTTCTTTCCTGCACTTCGACATTAACACTTTCAAAATGGTATTCAGGATCTATTATTACGGGAAGCAAAAGCTGCTGCGGATTTACACGGGAGAAACCGGCATTGCGGTCGGGACTCCATTGCATAGGTGTTCTTACTCCATTCCGGTCGCCTAAATAATAATTATCTCCCATACCTATTTCATCCCCATAGTATATGATAGGCGTACCGGGAAACGAAAAAAGCAGGATGTTGAGAAGCTTAATTTTACGCCGGTTATTTTCTACGAGAGGTGCAAGCCGCCGTCTTATTCCAAGGTTGAGCCGGGCATGTTTATCTTTTGCGTAATACCTGTACATATAATCGCGTTCTTCATCTGTAACCATCTCAAGGGTAAGTTCATCATGGTTTCGCAGGAACATTGCCCACTGGCAGTTAGGAGGGATTGGCGGGGTTTGTTCAAGAATATCAATTATGGGATACCTGGTTTCCATCTGCACTGCCATATACATTCTCGGCATTAGCGGAAAATGAAATGCCATCTGGCACTCATCCCCGTTACCAAAATATGCAACTGCATCTTCAGGCCACTGGTTTGCTTCTGCCAGGAACATTTTGTTCTTAAACTTTTCGCTGAGATGGGTATTCAGTTTTTTAAGAAATGCATGCGTCTCCGGAAGATTTTCACAGCTGGTACCCTCACGTTCATACAGGTAGGGTACTGCATCAAGCCGCATTCCGTCAACACCCATTTCAAACCAGAAATCGACAGCTCTGAAAATTGCTTTATGTACCTCGGGGTTTTCAAAATTAAGATCAGGCTGGTGCGAATAAAACCGGTGCCAGTAGTATGCGTTTGCAGCCGAATCCCAGGTCCAGTTTGAGGTTTCAAAATCACTGAAAATGATTCTTGCATCCTCGTATTCCTCTCCCGCTTCACTCCAAACATAAAAATTTCTTTCGGGACTACCGGGTGGGCTCTTCCTGGCTCTCTTAAACCATTCATGCTGGTCTGAAGTGTGGTTCATAACCAGCTCTGTAATCACCCGTATTTTTCTTTTGTGCGCCTCATTTAGAAATTCTTTAAAATCATCTAGCGTTCCATAATCAGGATTTATATTAAAGTAGTCTGAAATATCATAGCCATCGTCCTTCATCGGAGAAGGATAGAACGGCAATACCCACAGGATATTTATTCCCAGTGATTGGATATAATCCAGCTTTGAAGTTACTCCCCTTATATCTCCTATTCCGTCATTATTGCTATCCATGAAGGATTTAATATGTACCTGGTACATGATCCCGTCTTTATACCACAACGGGTCATCGTTATTCCTTATAATTGCCATAAAATGAAAATCCGTTATAAATTAGTAAAACTCTGTTTTGTCATTCCGAATCTATTTCGGAATCTGTTCTCATAAGGTGATGTAATTCATTATATATAAAATAATTATGGGAGTTTGCAAATTACACATCAGACGTATGCTCTCCTTAGCCGCATCACTCCCAACATATTAGGTGTGTGTTTCTCCTCAGCCGCATAGCGGCGTAACGTTAATAATATCCGTTCCTATATGCACCCTTCTTCCCCGCATCTCCCGGCAATGCATTACGTGTATGTTCTCCTTAGCCGCATCGCTCCCAACATATTAGGTGTGTGTTTCTCCTTAGCCGCATAGCGGCGTAACGTTAATAGATAATTCATTCCATATATATACCCTTCTTCCCCGCATCTCCCGGCAACGCATTACGTGTATGTTCTCCTTAGCCGCATCGCTCCCAACATATTAGGTGTGTGTTTCTCCTTAGCCGCATAGCGGCGTAACGTTAATAGATAATAAATTTGGTGCATCGCACCCCAACTCTATTTGAGGATTAGTCCGGGCTAATTACTACCTAACAGGCACCTGAAATCGTTCTGAATACGATCTGAAAACGTTCTGAATACGATCTGAATACGATCTAACACCTACCAAATCAGCGAAATCGCCCATAATCTCAGAGAAGTTTCGGAAATCAATAATCCGGTGTCCCAAAAAACCCGTATTCAACTTCGTAGAGGTTAATTTATTGTAGCAACCATTACACGAAATTCACCATCTTCGTATTGAAGGTATTATTCTCCATCTGCCTTATGAATATTGAAATGATTCCAAACCTCGTAGAGGTTAAATTATTGTAGCAGGTGAAATCAGTTCTTAGAAGGCATATGGCTGTAAATAAAAAACCCCGGAATGTAGATCCCGGGGTTAGGCTATTGAAGCAGATCGGTTAAGTAAATAACTATTTGATGAGTGCCATCCGTTTGGTAGAAACAAATTCACCTGCTTGAAGTCTGTATATATAAATTCCGCTGGTTAAGTCAGTGCCATTGAATTTCACTGAATACGTACCGGCAGGTTTATATTCATCAACCAATGTCTGTACCTGGTTTCCCAGCAGATCGTAAATAGTCAGTTTAACCTGAGATCCTTCTGGAATAGAATATTTAATTGAGGTTACAGGGTTGAAAGGGTTAGGGTAATTCTGATCGAGCACATAATCATTTGGTTTAGGTTCATAATTAATTTCGGCGGATGAAGAATAATCTGTAGTTCCGTCATAATCTACCTGTTTCAACCTGTAATAGACCTTACCACGATAATTCTGATCCGAAAGGTTGTCAATAAAATCGTAACTGTGATCTTCCGTAGTTGTACCATATCCCTGGACAAAATCAAGGTTTTCCCATGTATTACCGAGTCTCCTCTGGACAAAAAATCCGCTATTATTCGTTTCTGACGCTGTACGCCATGATAGTCTCACAGTATTTTCTTCAAGCTGAGCGTTGAAAGCTGCAAGTTCAACAGGAATGACGCCTCCGGAAACGGTTTTAAGAATGGTTCCGTTTTCGCCCACAGCGTATCCGTTAAGCTCATCGGCAAAAGTAATCCCTAACAAAATTACAGAAGTACCGCTTTCCTGTCCGGTCCAGCTGCCGCCGCCATCAGTTGTTTTAACAATTATTCCTGCAGCACCTGCAGCGTATCCCACATCTGACTGGTTGGCCGGAAAGCTAAGGGAGTATAGTGCATCATTAACGAATGGCAGTGTATTCCAGTTTGCGCCTCCGTCGGAAGTAAGTGCAATGGCACCTTCTCCTGTCCAGACAGAAGCCGCAGCCACACCATTATTCAGATCAAAGAAGTGAACACCGTATAACCGTCCTTCATTACTGTTAAGATAAAAAGCTGTATAATCCCAGCTTTGACCACCGTCGGTTGACCATCCTATCATTGGTTGAAAGATCGAATTTTCCCCTGCAGCAAAAGCATTATCTGCGTCGAGCATCTGAACTCCCCAGAACCCGCCTCCGAAGAAACCGGTTTGAGCAGTTGTCCAGCTGGCACCCGCATCGGTAGAATATAAAATTGTCTGAGATGTTCCGCCGGCTATTCCATTCAAATCATTAAAAGAGACGGATAAAAGGTTATCGCTAACATTAGAGGCAACAATTTCCCACGATGAGCCGGCATCAGTTGTACGAAGAATGGTACCCGCATCACCAGAGATCACAGCAGTACTGTTATTTATGACACTAATGCTGTTTAATCTCTCAGATGTGCCTGAAGGGATGTTCTCCCATGTGGTTCCGCCATCGGTTGTTCTGAGTATAGTTCCTGCGTCTCCGGCAGCAATAACGTAATCAGACGTAAAAGTACCTACACCGTTCAATCCGATTGTTGTGCCGGAACTTAGTGAAAACCAACCCGTCTGGGCATTAGCTAAAGTAAAACTGAATAAAATAAATAAAAGAAAAGAGTATCTATTGATCATTCGTTCTCTCCTATATCGTTTTTATTACCTGGTGAATAAAAGTATTAAACTTTCACAAATTTTATGGTGATCTGGGAATCATGTGAAGTAAGACCTTGCTTTAGGTGCAGCGCACCGGAATGTTCATAGATCCTTGCCATTAACAATCTCCCCAACATCTCGCCGCCTCGACCAACATATTTCCGTGCCGCATCGCACCTATTCATTCCTTGTTTTAGGTGCAGCGCACCGGAATGTTCATAGATCCTTGCCATTAACAATCTCCCCAACATCTCGCCGCCTGGACCAACATATTTCCTTGCCGCATCGCACCCATTCATTCCTTGTTTTAGGTGCAGCGCACAGGAATGTTAATAGATCCTTGCCATTAACAATCTCCAACATCCCACCACATCGACCAACATATTTCCTTGCCGCATCGCACCCATTCATTCCTTGCTTTAGGTGCAGCGCACCGGAATGTTAATAGATCCTTGCCATTAACAATCTCCAACATCCCACCACATCAACCAACTTCAGGTGATTACATACCGGGGGATGTTGCGCGGCAAGCGGCTTAGGGATTCGTAGTTAAGCTGATCGCTTAATTCGCTGAAAGAAGATACGGAAATGGAGAGGTCACCCTGGCAGCCGATGAGCACTACTTCATCATTCCTTTCTATACCCGGCACATCGGTTACATCTATTATGAGATGGTTCATATTTACGATACCTATCACTGCAACTCTGTAGCCGTTTACAAGGGCACGTCCGTGATTGCTCATTGAACGGCTGAACCCCTGCGAGTAACCCACAGGAACTATTCCAATCTTCATATCACGCTGTGCAAGGTACGAGGTGCCGTAACCGACAAACTCCCCCGTTGCTACCTGCTTCACGCTCATAATTTTACTTTTCCAGGAAATGATTCTATTAAGCGGGTCTATTTTTTGTTCCTGCTTGTTCAGGTATGAGATTAGAGTTTCTCTGCTGGGCCAGAAACCATATTGAAGTATTCCAATCCTTACCAGGTCCATTCTTGTCTGCGGATATGAAATCGAAGCTGCGCTGCAGGCAGTGTGTCTTATTAATGGGTGAATCCCCTGCTCATTAAACCATTTATAAAAATTATTGAATTTCTTAATCTGCTGATTTATTCTGTAATAATTTGCTATACTTTCAGCACCGGCGTAATGGGTGCACATTCCCTCTACCACAAAGTGACCCTGATGTTTCCTGAGCAGATCAACCAGAGCGGGGTAATCTTTTTCCTGGAATCCTGTCCGGTTGAAACCGGTTTCAAGCTCAATGTGTATTCTTGCAGGAATACTAATTTCTTCAGCCGTTTTAAGAGCGAATTCCAGTCGTGCAATGTCAAATACCCAGAATTGGATGCCTTCGGTTATTGCCCATTTAATATCAGAGTCATCAATCATTCCCATTATCATAATCTCTGAATCTCTTGTCATCGTAGAACTCACCCGGTAGGCTTCCTCGGTACTGAAAACAGAAAAATGGTCGATACCGGCTTTCTCAGCCATGGGTACGAATTGTTCGATACCATGTCCGTAAGCATTTCCTTTAACCACCGAGGATATTCTGACTTTCCTCCCGAATAATTTTCTAAGGAAAGTAAAGTTTGTATTGAGAGAAGACTGACTGAGTTCTAGAACTGAAGTATGAAACATCTTATTTCCATTTTAATATTTTCTGCATTATAGTGAAAAACATATTTATACCCACAGGGATTATTTCATCGGGAAAATCATAATCGGGATTGTGAAGCTGTGCGTGGCTCTTTCCGGAACCTATCCCGAATAAGGCTCCTCTGAACTTTCCTGTAAAATGACCAAAGTCTTCCGACCATCGAAAAGGTTTACTAACTTCATCTACAGGGTAACCATTTTTATCTGCAGCCTCTTTGACAGCTTCTACGCATTCTGAATCATTAACTGTTGCCGGGAATTCTTCAGTATAACTTATTTCGACTTTCAGCTTATGATCTGACGCAATAACCCCGGCTAGCTTTTCAGCCTCTTCAATCAGCAGATTCATATCTTCATTTCTGTAAGCTCTCAGAGTCGCCATCAGCTCTGCATATCCCGGTGACGTTCCGAATGCTCTCTCTCCTATCCGTACATGAACTATCGTTGTAAGCACAAAATTTTCGGCGTCTTTAAGCTCCCGGGGCAACGAGGATAATTTCCTGATTATTTCAGCCACTGCCATTGAGGGATTAATACCATTTTCCGGTTCTGCAGCATGAGACGTTCTGCCTGTAAGTTTAATAATCATACCTTTTGAGGCAGACGCGAAGCTCCCGGACCTGATGATTATGGAACCAGTTTCAAAGCCGGGAAGGTTGTGGAAGTGCAAATACATAATCAGGTTTCAGCTTTGAAAACTTATCATCGTTTAATACACGTTCAGCACCTTCTCCTGTCTCTTCAGCCGGCTGAAATAATAAGATAACCCTTCCTTCAAATTTTCTGGAAACAGCGAGCTTCTCAGCTAGCCCCGCAAGCACAGTCATATGGCCGTCGTGCCCGCATTTATGTCCCTTATCTTTATACTTCGATTTATAATCAAATTCGTTTGTTTCATTTATGGGCAGTGCATCGAGTTCAGCTCTGAACAAAATCGAAGGACCATCACCCCCACCCTTAAAGACAAAGGCCATACCCTTTCCTCCCAAATCCTTAATGGTTTCATCAGGAGAATAGGCAGATATAAATTTTTCTATTTTTGCAGCAGTATTAACTTCACTTCCGGCTAACTCTGGCTCGGAATGGATGGTTTTTCGGAGTTTAATTAGCGCTTCAAGAAATTGTGTCTGGTTCATAAGTAATCCCGGGTATAATCTATAGTTGATTTCAATCAGGTTCTTCCTCGGCGATACGCGATTTAACTTCAGTATCATTACTATAAGACAAACTTTCCGGCGGAGGCGAAGTTAATAAACTTATCGCCACAAAGGTAATAGCAGAAATGGAAATTCCATAGATATTAGCATCCAGTCCCAGGGGGAGGTTGATGCCGGATGCAATAAGAGTTATTGTTGTTCCACCCCCTAGAAGCATCGACCAGATAGCCGCAGTTGAATTGCTTCGTTTCCAGAAAAAAGCACCTATTACAGGTACGAATAATCCCGACACCATAAAAGCATAAGAGTAAAGCATTAACTGAAGTACATTCTGCATGTAGGATGCAAGGAAGAGGGCCAGAGCCCCTATAAGCAGGGTTATCAGCTGTGAATAGCGCAGGAACTTTTTCTGATCTGAGCTTACGTTGAAGAACCTGTCCAGAATATCCGTCATAACATTACCTGACGCAGCCATCAGGCAGCTGTCAGCTGTTGACATAATTGCGGAAAAATAAGCCGACATCATCAGACCCATCAGGCCGACAGGAAGAATTGAACGAAGGAGCATCGGAAGTCCCATCTCTGAATCCATACTAGCAACTGTAGCATAACCGAGATATTCAAACATCCCGTCATTAGCTGCCACACGGGCGAAGAGTCCAAGGAGCACACCCATAAAGGCCATGGCGGGCCACTCAAACAATCCTGCAATAAACCAGGCCTTTTTCGTTTCTTTCTCGCTTTTACAGGCATAAATTCTCTGGTAAAGGGTCATCCCCACAAACCATATAGGCACTATAGTTACGAACCAGTTAACAACTGTCTGCCAGCTCAGGTTGCTTAATGAGAAATACTCCGGAGGCAAAGCCTTCGTAATCTCAGAATATCCACCCACAGCGAAATAAGCCACAGGTATGCCTATAAATATCAAACCCACCATAAGGATTATCCATTGTACGGTGTCAGTATAAATAACAGCCTTTATTCCGCCCAGAAAAGTATAGATTACAACTATAGCTCCCATTATTAAAAGCGCAGTTTCCATATTTAGGGATATAAATGAGGCGGCTGCAAGTTTGGCCCCGGCAAGTATCTGCGAGCTTGTAAAGCCGATGTAGCCTATCGCGGAAATGAAACCTGCAATTATAGCTACTTTCCTGTTATAAAAACTTTCAAAGATCTGAGGAAAAGTGTACAGCTCTTTAAAATTCTTCATGCTGTTAACTTTCGGAATAAGCAGAACCGCGCTAAGCCACGCACCAATCAAACCCGTGAAGAGCATCCAGGAACCTGATATGCCCATAACAAAACCCAGTCCTCCGAGTCCAATTGAAAAGCCGCCGCCAACATCGGTTGCCACGACAGAGAGTCCTACGTGCAAACTTCCCATACTTCTTCCGCCGACATAATAATCATCGGCGTCTTTATTCTTTCCAAGAAAGAAAAAACCTATCCCAAGCATTGATATCATATAGACAGAGAAAATGGTGATGTCTATCCAGTGCATTTACAAAATCTCCTTTGTTACATATTTTGTATTCATAAGACGGGCGACAGCCATATAATTCGGCTTAAAATGAAGCTGCTTTCCAACAGAGAACTTCCCTTTTTTATCTCCCGTATCATATACGGTCATATCGGATGTTGTCCCTATAAACTTGATAGAATCATCTTTGGGAGTTATATGAGAAGGATCAACATCAATCTCGCCGAAATCAACAATGGCCCGGTACGACTTCTTGTTTATATCAGGATCAATATCACCCTGGAAATCATGAGCAGTAATCCCTATCCCTGCATCGGTAAGGTTGCCGTCAGGCACCATGTCCTTCTCTTCCAGTTCAAGTATTTCAGCTGAAAAATCAAATGCGTTTGTAGAAAGATTCTTAAACTTTTTACCATCGATTATAGAGACTCCAAGGAAAGCAGTTTCGCCAATCCTGAAATGGTTTATACCATCCGGAAGCCTGTTGCGCATAACAAGGGGGAGCGTAATAGAGCTTCCCGCCGATACCAGGTTAAGCTTCTTATTAAACTTCTGCTCTATCAGCATTTTATAGAGACTAAGCTGAACCATCTTATCATAAGTCGGCTCAACACCGTACATGCATCCAAGGTTAGTTCCGAGTCCTTCAATCTTGATATTCTTCAAACCGAATATTTTTTCATAAAAAGTAAGGACATTATCACGAAGTATACCTTCCCTTAGCTCGCCGAGTTCTATCATAATAATAACCCGGTGAATTTTCCCGAGTCTTTCAGCTTCCCTGTCTAATGCTTCAATGGTGGTGTAGGATGAATTAAGTGAGATGTCTGCATACTGTACAATCCTCTTTGCAAGAACAGGAGCAGGCGGCTTGATATACATCGTGACGATATCAGGCTTTATTTCCTTTATGATTTTAAGATTGGAGATTCTTGAATCCCCTATCGAATGCACTGCTTTAATTGAATCATCACAGATAATTTTTTCAAGCACAGGTCTGTTGCCGCCGAGAATCTTTGCTACCAGGGACCATTCTATATTTTTTTCCGCCAGGTATGAACTGAGCTTGATAATGTTTTCCCTGATACGATTTGTATTTACAATTAAAGTTGCCATTTTATTTCTCTTTTTTGTATCGCATTTCCGCATACTTGGTTGTGAAGCCGATTCGCTCATAGAGCCTTTTTGCTGGGTTCTCATATTCAACATGAAGTTTTACATCGCCGTCAGCCATAGAAATTGCTTTATCAACTATTTCCCTGCCGTAGCCTTTCCCCCTGAACCTGGAATCAACTGCCACGTAAACCAGTATATTCTCCGGAATGTAACCCGACATACCAGTATTGTTCATTACCAATGTTCCTATAAGTTCATCATTATTGTATGCCGCTAGAAGGAATCCCCCGCAGCCTTTTTCGTCTGAGAAGGCATAATCGATGGATTTTCCTATAGCTTCCTTTGAATCACCGAACTTATCCAGATGCTGAAAAAGGAAATCTATAAACATCTCTCTTGAAAGTTCTTTTTCGAAGTCACTTTCATTTTTTATTTCTTTAAATCTTAACATTACTTTCTCCTGAATTAATAATTAATAATCCTCACCCATTCCTGTTTGCAGAAATGATAATAATATTAAATAGTATTAGTTATACCTGAACGAAACAAATAATTTGAGGAAGGAATACTTAAGCGGGATAAGGTTTATCTCTCCGGAACACCGCACATTCCTGCGGGGAGTAAGATCAGGTAATCTTAGCTGGATAATTCTGACATCTGCTTTAAACAGATAAAGAATGGGCACAACAAAATGTTTTTTTT
This sequence comes from uncultured Ignavibacteria bacterium, assembly GCA_963800255.1. GTDB lineage: Bacteria > Bacteroidota > Ignavibacteria > Ignavibacteriales > Ignavibacteriaceae > DATFVA01. The sequence continues at coordinate 430,532 of CAWDAK010000009.1, forward strand.
AATTGAAATTTGTAATACAAATATAACAAAAATCGCGCAAAATTGCACATTTTGTGCTAGTTATCAATTATGACACCAATACGAACCGTAATAACAGCGTAATGCGGAATGAATAACTATCTTGGCAGGAAAATGAAAGGCTGATATGCGCGCACGGAAGACGAAAAAGAAATTAGCGAAATTAAAGAAAATTGCCGGTTACACTTCAACTTTTGCGACTGTAGGTATTTTGCTAACCACTATTGTTCAAAAAATAAGGAAGAAGTAGAGCATTCTGATTAAAAAACAGTTTTTATTTACACTATTTCATTTTTTTGGTTGACAATTACTTTGTTTCTTATCAAGTTCGGGCAGGTTCTTTCGAGAGGTTACCCCTGCCTCTTGATCTTAAATGAATCTGACCCGCTGAGGTTCCCCTTCGGCGGGTTTTTTTTAGGATACGACATTATTTACCTTTGTTATCGATTTAATTTCATGGTTTTAAATATATCCCGTATCCTTTGAAACCGGGAGAAACCTGAATAGCAGGCAGCGGTAGATGGATGTAATCCAGTAATCTCAAAACCTCTTTGAGAAATTCACTTTCGGGTTTGAATAATTTCACCAGGTCGATATCGGGAGAAAGAATGAAGACTCTTTGCCTTTCGATAGGGTTATCGAGATGTTCTACTGATACACCGAGTGCAAGATTCAGGAAATCGGGCATAAATGAATTACTTCCTGAAGGCAGCAGATTCTTTAAATTAGCTGCTAACCAGAATGTCTCTCCCTCATAGTCGTCATTAAAGAACTGGTTCTTTTTGTTCCTATTATAATAGGCGCTGTTCGATGGAAAATAGCTGTATTTAAAATTAAAATTCTGAAGGAACGGAATTTTTTTCTGTGTATAAGGGTAAATAGAACCGACAGCACTGCCGGCAAGATCAACAGGATCAAACCCCCAGGTTGGAGCATACCCGTCTTTTATTTCAACGCCGGTATAAACCAGAGTGCTGAACAATGCGCCGTAAAGCAGGGAAGATTCTTCGTCCAATCCGGCCCATCGAAGACCTTCACTAAAACACTCTGTGAACAAAATTCCTCCATATAAATGCCCTACTTTGTCAACATTATTTGTATAAGTATTATTATAATCCATATGAAAACCAGCGGTGCCGTCATTCCACCAGGCAGTTTTCCAACGGTAGTATATGCCTCCCAGGATTGCGAGCGAAGCTCCCGAAACAATACCCAGACGAACGTAACTGACTTTTTTCCCGTTATCCATGGCTGTGTTAAATGAATTGATTGAATCAATAGAATACGGGTAATTTAAAGGGCCGTTAAATTGGTAAAAACCTCTGGAATCCGGATCTGCATGGAATAACAATTTTTTGAGATTGCTACTATAATCTGAGGTATGTTGTGCAAAGGAAGCACTGCCGGTACCCAATACCAGGAGAATTACAGGAATGAGCCTTAAAATTACCTTGAACACCACTTCCTCTGTATTACTGATAGAATCTATCCCGGAACATCTATGCGAATTTGGGTAATAAATTATTTTATATCAAGGATTTCCTGCCGGGCGGAGAAAATTAAACTTAATTCTGACTAAACTTCATTAAAAAAGCTTTTATAAACCGGTTTATGTCACCGTCCATTACTGCCTGAACATCGGAAGTTTCTTCGTCAGTGCGATGGTCTTTAACCATATTGTAGGGATGGAAGACGTAAGAACGGATCTGGCTCCCCCACTCTATCTTCATCTTACTCTTTTCAACTTCATCAAGTTCTGCTTCCTGTTTTTCTTTTTCAATCTGGTATAATTTTGATTTCAATAGCTTCATTGCATTAGTTCTGTTCTGAAGCTGAGATCTTTCACTTTGGCATGCAGCAACTGTATTTGTTGGAATATGTGTTATACGCACGGCTGTCTCAACCTTATTTACGTTCTGCCCCCCCTTACCTCCCGACCTGTAAGTATCAACGCGTAGATCGGCGGGATTAATTTCAATCTCAATAGTATCATCTATTTCAGGAATTACGAATACCGATGCGAAGGAAGTATGTCTTCTTTTATTTGCATCAAAAGGAGAGATTCTTACCAGGCGGTGTACACCATTCTCGGCTTTTAAATATCCATATGAGAATTCCCCCTGAACCTCAATAGAAACACTTTTAATACCGGCTCCATCTCCTTCAAGAATATCAACTATAGTCATTTTGTAATTGTTCTGTTCTCCCCAGCGAAGGTACATACGCATAAGCATTTCAGCCCAATCCTGCGCTTCTGTACCACCGGCGCCGGAATGGATTGAGAGGATACAATTTTTATCGTCATCCTGACCGCTGAGCATATTCTTGAATTCAGCTTCCTCGACGCTCTTCTTAATAACTTCCAGCTCACTTTCGATATCGTTTCTGAAGGATTCGTCATCCTCCATTTCTGCAAGCTGGATGAACTCATTAAGAGCTGCAGTCTTTTTATCGAGTTCCTTCCACAGTGTAACCCACCCCTCCAGTGCTTTTATTTCCTGGAGGATCTTCTGAGCACCCATTTGATCATTCCAGAAATCAGGCTGCGTGGTCCGGTTCTGAAGTTCTTTTATTTTTGAGTCTTTTGTATCGACGTCAAAGATAACCTCTTAATATCTCGATCCTTCTTTTGTATTCTTCAAGCTGTTTTAACTCATCCTGGTACATTTATATCTCCTGAAAATTTAATTTATTACTCAGCTTCAATCTCCATACGGAGCAGAGCTGCGGCAAGGGTTTTACCCTGGGCATCGTGCTTCAAAGAGACTGTGCCGCCGCCGCCTAAAGTTTTATTTAATATAAAGTTAAGTGCTCGTATATTAGGAAGTTCGTAGCGTTCAACTTCTCCGAAACAAATACCTTTGAAATGCTCTTTCACTCTCTCCCTTGTTAACACTTTTTTAATAATTTCGTAACCTTTATCATCGTAAGCAATAATACCGACATTAGCTGCATCCCCTTTGTCACCGCTTCTGCCATGGGCAATATCTAAAATTCTTTTCTTCATTATTTCAGCTCCAGTATTTTAACCTGTGGTTCAACAAGTTTCTTTGGAATTAAAGCCGGCCAGTATGCTATTACCTCGCTGGGTCTCGGTCTGCCTCCTGCAAATCCGGTAACACTTGGGGGACCTGTAAGTATAAGCGGCGCAATCTCCATTCCAAATCTTTTAAGCGCTTCATAATCCTTTGAGCGTACAGCCACTCTCAGCATCACCTCGTTGATTTTGTCTTCATCCATATCAGGCACGAGAGGTCCGTGGGTTGAATTATAACCGATAAACTCTGTTCTGATCTCGTCGAATTTTAAACCCAGATTCTCAAGCCGTTTTCTTAATATCTTGTCAGCAGCTTTTGCTTTAGTTAAGGCTTCAGGCCAGGAATATGTAAGAGAAGCAGCAGCTGAAAATCCATCAGCATATGAACAGGAAACTTTATAAGAATCTGTAGCCTCTTTTCCTTTCACTTCGAAAACTCGCACACGATCATTACCAAGATCCTCGAGTTTAATTGATTTAAAATCAGCTACACAATCAGGAGTAATGTAAGACTCAGGATCGCCTATCTCGTAGACCAGCTGTTCGGCAACGGTCTCAAATGACACTCTTCCACCGGTACCGGAATGTTTTGTTATAATGACCTCACCGTTCGGATAAGCCTCAGCAATCGGGAAGCCAATTTCGGCCATATTCTCAATTGATTTCCAGTCGCCCAGGAAATTTCCTCCTGATGACTGAGCACCGCACTCCAGTATATGCCCCGCCACAGTTCCTGCTGCCATCAGATCATAGTTTTTGTCGTCCCATCCAAATTCATAAATCATTGGGGCCAGGGTTAGTCCAGTGTCTGTTGTCCTTCCCGTAATAACTATATCAGCTCCGCGTTTAAGTGCCTCAACTATAGGCATAGCTCCAAAATATACATTCGCGCTAACCAGCTTGTCTTTAAATGGAAGAATGGATTCGCCGGTATCCATATTATTCAGTTCACAGCCGGCTGAGATAATTTCATCAATTTTATCGCGGATATCATCACCGATAACCACTGCGATATCCAGTTTCTTGATATTAAGGCCCATGGCAATTTCAAGGATAGCATCAGCGCAGGCGATTGGATTAACTCCGCCGCCATTTGTAATTACTTTAATTCCCTTTTCCACACAAATCGGCAGAATCCTCTTCATAAGGTCGGGTAGATCCCGGGCATACCCGAGATTTGGATTTCGCATCTTTTGTTTCTGAAGAATTGACATCGTTACCTCTGCCAGGTAGTCCATCACCAGGTAGTCAACTTCACCTTTAGTAACCTGGTTGTAGGGAGCGTCAATAAGGTCTCCCCAGAAACCCTGTCCGGAGGCGATTCTGATTTTATCTTTCAATTAATATCACTCCGTTAATTATTATTGCATAATATAATGTAATTTTATGAATTCCTTTATGATTAACCAATATTCGGGGCAACCAGGAAGGATAGAATCTTTAAAATAAAAAGAGACAAAATTTTCAGTATAAATACGACTTAAAACTTTGTCTCTTCAAAATTCTAAATCAAACGGTTAAAAAACCTTCATATGATTCAGAAATATAGATCACGCGGAATTAAATTACAACCGCCTTGTAGCCATAGCAATGAAGACCTGACTTTCCTTCATCCTGAATCTTCCTGAAAATAATCTTTACGTTCTGGCCTATTTCCACTTTATTCACGTCGATATCGGCAACCTGCATGGTTAACTTTACGCCGTCATTAACTTCAACGATTGCTACAGCATAGGGAGTTTCCTGTGAAAATTTTGAAGGACCCACCCTGATTACTGTATACGTTAGAATTTTTCCTCTGTCTGAAAGAATTATGGTTTCAAATTCTTTCGATTTACATTCACCGCAATAAGTTCGGGGAGGAAAATAAACCTTACCGCACTTTTTGCAGCGTCCTGCTTCCAGCCTGTAGCGCTGGGGTATTTCGCGAAAATATCCTGGACTAATCATATTGCCTCCAATATATGTATTACACAGCTTGCACCGGAACCGCCCATATTCTGCGCCATCCCGATATGAGCATTCTTTACCTGCCGCTGACCGGCTTTTCCCTGAAGCTGTTCATAAAGTTCAATAATCTGAGCAATACCCGTAGCTCCGACAGGATGACCTTTTGACTTCAAGCCGCCGCTTGTATTTATGGGAATATGCCCGGACTCAAGAGAAGTGAGTCCTTCTTCAACTGAAGGGCCTCCACATCCCTTATCAAAGAAGCCGAGGTCCTCACTCACCACAATTTCGGCTATACTGAAACAATCGTGAACTTCGGCCAGATCGATATTCTCAGGCTTCAGACCGCTCTGTTTATAAGCTCTTTCAGCAGCTTTAACGACTGCATCAAGAGTAGTGAGACTTCTTCTGCTGTGGAGAGCTATGGTATCCGATGCCTGGGCTGAAGCTTTTACCCGGATGGGTGAATCAGTGAACTTCCTGGCTATATCCATTGAACATAGGATAACAGCGGCTCCCCCGTCGCTTACAGGGGAACAATCCAGCAGCCGCAGAGGATCGGCAACTAGAGTTGATTTAAGAACCTGGTCTATTGTTATCTCAGAACGGAACTGTGCATTAGGGTTTTTTGCTCCGTTGCGATGATTCTTCACGGCAACCGCCGCGAGCTGTTCTCTTTTTGTTTTGTACTGGTGCATGTGTGCATTGGCAATCATCGCATAAAGACCAGGAAAAGTTATTCCCTGGTAAACTTCATAATCCTGATCGGCTGCCGTAGCTAACGTTTCGGTAACGTCGGCTCCGTCGGTCATTTTCTCCACGCCGCCTGCCAGAACTATATCGCTTTGTCCAGATGCAACCTCAAAATATGCCTGCCTGAACGAAACGCCGCCTGAGGCGCAGGCCGACTCAACTCGTGTTGCAGGAATAGGAGTGACTCCCAGGTAATCAGCCATCACAGCCCCAAGATGCTCCTGTCCGACAAACAAACCGCCCGACATGCTGCCTACATACATTGAATCGATATGATCAACTCCTGCATCCTCTATAGCCTTTAATGCGGCTTCAACGAAAATATCTTTTATAGATTTTTTCCAAAGCTCGCCGAACTTTGTCATCCCTGCACCAATTACAGCTACTTCTCTCATTTTAATCTCCTCCCTCTATTCATTCAAGATTATTTTACGACGGAATTTGGCATATTCACCATAGTCAAGGTAGATCTTATCATTATTCAGCATATCCCTTACCTTTGGTGCTTTATCCTGAACCCTTTTTATCTGATCGGTAACCTGGAATATAAAACCGTCGCTCCCGGCACCCGAACCAAAAGAGACCATAAAGATCTTATCACCCGGATTAGCAACATCAAGAACTGCAGATAAACCTGTAGGTGATGAACCGGAATAGGTATTTCCCATCCACGGAACAATCCAACCAGTTTCAAGCTGTTCTTTGGTAAATCCCAATTGTTTGCCGGCCATCTGTGGAAATTTGCCATTAGGCATATGGAACACAGCATACTTAAAATCTTCAGGTTTCATTCCTGATTTTTCAAGAAGTCTTTTGCCGGCATTTACTACATGCCTGAAGTAAGCCGGTTCACCCGTAAAACGTCCCGCATGCCTGGGATAAAACTCGCCTTCTCTTCTCCAAAAGTCGGGGGTATCAGAAGTATAGGAATTTGTGAATAGATATTCGGCGACGACATTTTCTGTTCCTATTATAAATGCAGAGCCGCCTGCTGAAGCGGAGTATTCAAGTGCATCTCCCGGGGCGCCCTGAGAAGTATCAGCCCCTATCGCCAGGGCATATTTAACCTCGCCTGCTTTAACAAGTCCGTACGCTACAAACATTGCCTCCGTACCGGCTTTGCATGCAAATTCATAACTTGCAACGTGAACATCTGGACCAATACCAAGGGCGTCTATCACTATCGTGCCGCTTGGTTTAACAGCATACGGATGCGACTCAGATCCGATATAAACAGCACCGATTTCGGCAGGATTTATACCGCATCTCTGCAGCGCATACTTAGCTGCCTGAACTGAGATTGTTATAGTATCCTCATCAAGACCGGGAACGGTCTTTTCATACAGTAACAAACCTCGCTTAATTGCTTCCGGATCGGATCCCCACTCTTTAGAAATGTTCTCTACTTTAACCCTGTATCGTGGGAGATAAGAACCAAACCCGACGATTCCAATCATATTATTCTCCCTGCATATTTGATGATTAATTAGTTAATTATGTATAACCTATATCTATCAAATTCAATCAGGATTATTTATAAAGGGAAATGTTGTAATGACTTGATGAACTTTCCCGCTAAAAATAAATCCTCCCCTGTCCCTAATTTATTCCGAAATCAATATATTAACTTTTACTTTAAGTGTAAATCTAAAAGCAGGATTTATTTCTTTATCTCTTCAAGTATTTTTTTTGCAGCCGTCTGTATGTCTTCGTATGATTCTATTCTAATCCACTTGATTCGTTCGTCCCTTTTAAACCAGGTTAACTGACGTTTGGCGAACCTTCTTGTGTTTCGTTTGATAAGTTCTGCTGCACGCTGAAGGGTAAACTCTCTATCAATGAAGGAGATTATTTCTTTATAGCCTACAGTATTTAATGCGTTGAGATCTTTGCTGTAACCTTTATCCAAAACATTTCTTACTTCTTCAACCAGACCAGCACGCATCATTCCATCAACGCGTTTTTCTATATTCCGGTATAGTTTTTCTCTGTCCCATTCCAAACCGTACTGCTCAAATTGAAGCTCCGCTTCCCTCTTATATTCTTTCTGAAGCTGCCATATTGGTTTGCCTGTAAGGTGGAATACTTCAAGCGCCCGTATCACCCTTTTATAATTCTGAGGCAGCATCCCGGATGCACTAACGGGATCAACTTTTTTTAATTTATCATAAAGGAATTCATTACCATATTCTTTTCGTTCCTCTATCAGCTGAGACCGGAATGCATCATCCGTATCAACGGTATTAAAAATACCATCAACGAGAGCTTTGATATAAAGTCCCGAACCACCTGCTGCAACGGGAATTTTATTTTCGGAATGAAGATGATGAATTACAGCAAGAGCTTCTGTTTCGAAGCCGCTTACATTAAAATCCGCATCAGGTTCAAGTGAGCTGACGAAATGATGTTTAACCTTTTTTAATTCAGAAGGAGACGGTTTGGCTGTTCCGATATCGAGGTACTTATACACCTGGCGGCTGTCGGCAGATATTATTTCTGAACCGAGCTTGTCAGCTAATTCAAGCGAAAGGCTGGTCTTACCGGAACATGTGGGTCCGGCAATAACGATTACCTGTTCCATCCTTCTCGGCCAATCAAAGGAACAAATGCAAACTCGGGAATATCCTTTACATCAAAATCATCTTCACCCTTCTTTTGAATAATTTTAAGGATCTGTGATTTTTTATCTCCCACAGGAATTACCAGCCGGCCGCCTGGGGCAAGCTGTTTCTTTAAGGAAACGGGAACTGATGGAGAACCAGCAGTTACAATTATTCCATTATACGGAGAGTATTCCTCCCAGCCTATAGTTCCGTCACCGTACTTCGTATGCACCCTGATGGCGAGGTTATCAAAAAGTTTTTGTGTTTTAATATAAATTTCGAATTGACGTTCGATGCTGTAAACCTTCATTCCCATCTTTTCAAGTACTGCGGCCTGGTAGCCTGAGCCTGTACCTATCTCAAGCACCTTATCACCGGGGTTCAGCTGCAGAACCTGGGTCATATATGCAACAGTGTATGGCTGGGAAATCGTCTGTCCGTATCCTATTGGCAGCGCAATATCTTTATATGCGTGCATTTTCAGTGCATCAGGAACAAATTTGTCCCTTTCAACGGCAGAAAACGAATGAAGAACCCTTTCATCGGTAATGCCCCTCTTCTTTAATTTATCTAATAGATCATTTTTCTCTGATTCGTACATATTACCCGGAAAAGTTAAGTCACACAAAGATAAAATAATTATCTTTAATTCTTTAATTTTGAAACTTAATGATAAAATGTTTTTGCGATGATTGATATAGATTTAATACTTAACTCCGCAGGTGGAGCTTTGCTGATTACTGTTATGCGTATATGCGATGTAAGCATAGGTACGATGCGGACGATCTTCGTGGTTCAGGGGAAAAAATATTTAGCCGGTGTTACGGGGTTCTTTGAGGTACTCATCTGGATTTTTGCAATGAGATTTATAATGCAGCACCTTGATCATATACCGAACCTGTTCGGTTATGCTGCTGGTTTCGCGCTGGGAAATATAATAGGGATATCAATTGAGCAGAAAATAGGATTGGGATTTATACAGCTAAATGTAATTTCGCGTCATTTTACTGACCAGATTGCAGCTGAATTAAGGAAGTCACGTTTTGGTGTTACTATAGTACCCGGCGAAGGAGGTTCGGGTGGAATTTCTATTATCGTCCTTATTGCACCAAGGAAATTTCAGAAAAAAATTGTGAGCCTCATAGAATCAGTAGATCCTAAGTCATTCATTACAATAAACCATTCCTTACCGTATAGGGGCTACCGTCATGGATCCAGGAAGTAAATCTAAAAGTTCCGCTTGCCTGGCAAGTGCGATACTTAAAGAGATTATTCCAAAAACTATGAGAAAAAGTCCTTGTATATCCATCACAATATCCTTTGGTGAAGGGAGAACCCTTCAGTTTTAGCTTATGAAGCCATTGAATCGTAAATCTGGGTTGGATCCATCAAACTCATTATTGCTTCAGATTTAGTTTTGTGTGTATTGAAAATATTCATTGTGCCTGTAACAGTAAGTATGGTGTGAGCAATTGACGGCGGTTCAATTATCCTTAATTCTCCCCCGATATCAGCAAGTTTTTTCAGGGTAACTACAAGAACACCTATAAATGTTGAATCTATGAAATCACAGGGACTAAGATCGATGATGATCTTAAGTTTTTTCTTCTTTATTTCTTCATCGATGAATTTTCTGAACTCATGTGCTTCTTTTACGGTTGCACGTGATATGTTTACAGTAATAACTACTATATCACTGCTGTATTCTTTTTCGAAATCTAACATCATACCCTCGCTGGTTTAAGTTTATTGAACTAAGCTTTTAATCGGCTGCCCTCTACAGACCTGTTGACCCCTATTCAATTCAAATGCCAGTGATTTATTTGCGATTTTCCCATCTTTCTTAATTCAGAATGTTTCATACTAGAACACCTTTCCAATTATAATTTATTTACAGAGATGAAGAGTTGGTTTTCGGTAAGAAATTGTGAGGCAGTTTTAGGGATTGATTTTACTTTGACTGATTCTCTTCTACTACAATATCAGTCAATTCCGTCCTGATATATTTCCAGCAGCTATCAGGGGAGGATAAAATACATCCATCCGGACATTCACAGATGTATACATCATAAACTTTTCTGACGAATTTTTTTAAATAACCCTGCTTATATGCTGCGGTACTAATTGGAAGAAAATGATCATTATAATGAGGAACAGGAATTCCATTATTTTCCGTGAATCCATAAACCCAAATCGCATCTATTTTAAGATCCCTGGCTTTCTGAAATAAATCATTAAATTCATCCCCCTCTTTAGTATTGATCCATGTCATCGTAAAATTCGGGTATTTCAACTTCATCGAAGTCCAGCTGTCTCTTTGATCTTCAGATCCCGGCAGCCAGGAAAATTCTATTTCAGGCCCCCATTTCAAACCAGCGCTGCAGGGGAAAACAGTTTCGTACCAGTTCTTGTAGGATGAATACATTATGATATCAACAAAGGATGCTAGTGAATCAAAATGACTGCATCTTTTATATCCATCACTAACCAGATAAGATCCGGAGCTATGTTCATGGACGTATGTCATAACGGTTTTTAGTTCAGATGGATTATATAATCTTTTGCCTGCATTTCCTGAACAGTCGTGATTTACAGCTTCACCCAGGTAATAATATTTAGCGTTATAAGTTGAAATAAGCGTCTGGTAATTATCGGTTCCTATTGGGAAACGAACATCCATCATAAGATTGGACGGTTCAAATTCCGCTTCAATTGCTTGTTTATAATCCATTCCATTTTTAACAAAAAGATAACTATAGCCCCAGTGATTTTTTAAATAAGTCAGGTTGGCTGCAGTATAGTCCAACAGAGTCCAGATACCCAATATTTTTCCTGGTTTGGGGGCAAAGTGATCTAATTCCCATCTTTCGATGTGCTTTTCGCTGCCGGATACATTAGTGGTATCTCCGGGAGGAATTTCATTTTGTACGGAGCCTCCATTATCCCCCTTATAATCCCTTGATAAAAGAAACATTTTAGGGACTGAATCATTACAAAATAAAAGTGTGATAAAAAAAAGGATTAGTAATTTTTGCAGATTCATAGAAATTATTTCCTTCGTATTAAACCGGAACTTTGGAAATATATGTAATTTTATGTTTTCCTGATGACCTTATCTTATATAAGATTTCCGGTTGTGAAAAGGGAGGAAATAAAAAAAGCCCGAAAATGTTAATTTTCAGGCTTGATTGAGGCGCCGGTCGGATTCGAACCGACGAATAAAGGTTTTGCAGACCTTCGCCTTAGACCGCTTGGCTACAGCGCCGTAAATATATTCCGAACAATTCTTATGCCTTAGTCATTCCTATAGATAAACAGCTAAAACATAGTTACTAAATTTGTTTTTTAACTCCGGTCACCCCGGGGTCCAACTTAATTTTCCCTTTTTACATTCCAAATATATACAAAGTTAACCAAAAAAAAGAAATCCACCTGAAGTGGATTTCTATCAGAGCGGGAAACGGGACTCGAACCCGCGACATCAACCTTGGCAAGGTTGCGCTCTACCAACTGAGCTATTCCCGCATAATTTCAATTACTATATTTCTGCCAGTCAATTAGAATAGACTGACAACCAGCTTAATTTTAAGAGTGACAAATATAAAAGGATTACTTATATCTTGCAATAAATTTCAGATCATTAATCAATTTTTTGATGCATTTAACCCGATTTAATAATTCATATTTTATTAAATTTAATAATTATCTCTTAAAATTTCACCAAAATGGAATATCTGATTAGTTCTGTAATAGGATATCTGCTTGGTTCGATACCGGCAGCGTATATCCTTTTAAAAAAAAGCAGGGGTATTGACATCACGGAGGAAGGTTCAGGAAACGTAGGGGCGATGAATTCATTTGAAGTCACAAATTCAAAGGCGATAGGGCTAAGCCGTTCTTGTAATCGATGCTCTGAAGGGACTCTTAAGCGTCTACCTGGTTCTTCTCTTTTTTCCCGTATTATTTATTTACCCGGCAATTTCCCTGTTCTTTGCTGTATTTGCCCATTGCTTTAATCCCTGGCTGGGTTTTAAAGGCGGAAGAGGCCTGGCTACAGCAGCAGGCGGAGCATCATTGCTATTTCCTTATGCATTAATTGTGTGGGGTGTGCTCTGGCTGGCTATTTATCTTTTCCGTAAGGATATTCTTCTGGCTAATGTATGGTCAACTATTGCCCTTCTAATTATCATCCTTACGACTTCCGATATTGCAGTAAAGTACACTTTTCCACGTGCCGGAACCAGGGGTGAGTTAATACTTTTCAGTATAGCCCTGATCATAATTATATTTGTAAAACATATTGAACCATTTAAAGAAATTATTAAAAATAAAAATTTCATCAGGAAGGTTAAACAATGACATCTTTTCAGAGAAGATTAATAACATTTGGTTCTGTATTAGCTATTGTTGCAGCAGCTTTCTTTATAATAAGACCGGATAAGCCTGAACCATTATACGTGTCGACGAATGGAAATTATTCCCTGGCACAGTATCCGCAAAAAGACGAGCATAATTCTGATATTGCAAATTCCAGAAACAACATCATTACTGAAACGGTAAAAAAAGTTAGTCCTGCGGTTGTGGGAATAAATGTAACGGAAATCAGGCAGTACCGGGATCCTTTCGGCTCATTTTTCGACGATCCTTTTTTCAAACAATTCTTTAACAACAGATCATATAATGAGAAAGTAAAAGGATTGGGGTCTGGTTTCATAATTTCACCCGACGGCTATATTGTAACCAATGATCATGTTGCAGGTAATGCCACCGAAATAACTGTAACAATGACTGACGGTAAACACTATAAAGCAACCGTGGTAGGTTCTGACCCTATAACTGACATCTGCCTTATTAAAGTAGACGCTTCCGATCTCCCCTATGAGGTACTGGGTAATTCCGGTGATGTTATGATAGGAGAATGGGTAATTGCCCTGGGTAATCCCTTCGGTTTATTCGAGATAAACGACAAACCTACAGTTACAGTTGGTGTTATCAGTTCAACGGGGATGAATCTTGAGCCTATAAATAACAGGTATTATATAAATATGCTCCAGACAGATGCCGCTATAAACGGCGGCAACAGCGGCGGCCCTCTTGTAAATAGTGAGGGACAAGTAATTGGAATGAATACTTTGATATTTACTGGCGGGAACGGTTCCCAGGGAAGCATAGGTCTGGGTTTCGCCATTCCTATTGACAAGATTAAGAGAATTATATCTGAGTTGAAGAAAAATGGAAAAATTGACCGCGATTTTGATCCGGGTATGAGAATACAGACAATCGATCAGCAGATAGCCGATTATTATAAGCTGGATGAAACCCGCGGCGTTATTGTTACCCAGGTACTTCCAGGATCCCCTGCGAAAAAGGCCGGAATTCAAGTAGGTGATATCATCACCCAGGTTGAGAGTTATAGGATAAATAATGATCAGACAATTATCGGCGTATTCCAGGAATTCAGGAAAGGTCAGACGATCACTTTAAATATTGTTAGGGATAATAAACCAATGACGGTTCAAATGAAATTGGAGAATAAAAAATGATTGAACGCTATACTCTCCCTGAGATGGGAAAGATCTGGGAGGATAAATTTAAGCTGGATACCTGGCTGAAGATTGAGATACTTGCATGTGAAGCACGGAGTAAAATGGGAGAGATACCTGAAAAGGATGTAGATGTAATAAAAGCAAAAGCTGATTTTGATGTTCAGCGTGTGCTTGAAATTGAAGAAACAACGAAGCATGACGTTATAGCATTTCTGACGAATGTGGCGGAATATGTTGGTCCCGAATCCCGGCACATTCATTACGGGATGACCTCCTCAGATATCCTGGACACTACCCTCTCCTACCAGATGAAAACCTCTGGTGAAATGCTGCTGAAAAGACTGACGGATCTGAAATCGGCTTTAAAAACCAGGGCGCTGGAGCATAAGAATACAGTGTGTGTCGGGAGGTCTCATGGCATTCATGCAGAACCTACAACGATGGGTTTGAAATTTGCTCTCTGGTATGAAGAAATAAAAAGAGACATAAAACGGCTTGAACAGGCCGTTGAGGAAATAAGTGTGGGACAAATATCAGGGGCTGTAGGTACATTTGAACATCTTTCCCCAAAAGTGGAGGAATATGTCTGTGAGAAGATGGGATTAAAACCCGCACCTGTATCCACACAGGTAATTCAGCGCGACAGGCACGCCCAGTTCCTTACTACAATTGCAGTTATCGGTGCAACGCTTGAGAAGATCTCAATCGAGATCCGTCATCTCCAACGGACGGAAGTACTGGAAGCAGAAGAATATTTTTCGAAAGGTCAGAAAGGATCTTCAGCAATGCCCCACAAACGAAACCCGATAGTTAGTGAAAGGATAACCGGGCTTTCGAGGGTGCTGAGGGGAAACGCCATGGCCGCTATTGAAAATGTAGCATTATGGCATGAGAGGGACATATCTCATTCATCAGTTGAAAGGATTATTGTACCGGACAGCTGTATAGCTCTTGACTATATGCTTAACCTGATGACAAAGCTTATCAGCAACCTGCTTGTATACCCGGAACATATGTTGAGGAACCTGGGAATGACGAGGGGATTGATATTCTCTCAATCGGTTATGCTGAAACTGGTGAACAAAGGTGTATCTCGTGAGGACGCGTATAAACTTGTGCAGACTCCTGCAATGGATGTATGGGCTGATGATTCAAAAAATCTTAAAGATGAGCTGCAAAAATCTTCAGATATACAAAAATATTTATCAGGAAAAGAAATTGAGGATATCTTTGATTCGCGAAAAATGCTTAAGAACGTAGATTATATATTCTCTCGAAGTGTAGAAAAAGACTAGTGTAAAGATTTATTTCTTTTTAAGCATCTTATAAATTCCGTAGCCAGCCATAGAAAGACTAAGGATGCCGCCGGTTGTCTGAAGCACACGCGAATTAGCAAGTTTCTCTAGATTCATTCCCCCGCCCCTCTGTTTCATCTCTTTATCACTGTAGATTGAATCGAAAAACTCAACCCTGTCTTTAACGGATTTAAAGGCAATAATAAAACTTGATTCATCTTTTACAGGAAAGAACTTAACAGCACAGTGTTCTTCCAGCCCGTCAATTTCATCGATATTTTCAAACTCCCATTTACCCCTGAATACAGAATAATTTACCGTGCTTCTCTTTTCACGCGAATAAAGAGGATCTTCAAATACTTTTATCTTCTTCCCTTCTTCATCAATTATCGTCTGCTGCAAGACTTCTCCAGAGGGCAGATTATCTTCGTCAAGCATCTCCTTTAAAGAATCAGATTCTTCGGCTTTTTTCTTCAGAATCTCGTCGCTTTTTTTCATACCCTTCACTCCGTACTGAATTGTATCTTGTTACAAATAAAATGAAAACTATATTTATATATATAATGAAAAGATTTTAATTTATGAACTAATCCTGATAACTAGCTGCATTTAGATTATTTCCCCTATCGCTCTTTCAAGTGATTCAATTTCAACGGGTTTCATGAGATATTTATAAGGTTCTGTTTTTACAGCTTTGAGGTAGGTTTCAACGTCTGTCATCGCCGTCAGGTAAATTATAGGAATATCACGTTCTTTTTTAATTAATTCGGCAGTTTCGATACCGCTTAATTCTCCATTCAATATGATATCCATTAAAATAAGATCAGGCTTACATTCATTGGCTACCTTAAGAGCATCTTCTGCATTATCACAAATGGCAAGGACTATATATCCGGCCTTAACCAGAGATTTTTTAAGATCGATCGCTATTATCTTTTGATCTTCCACTATTAATATTTTCTTCTTACCTACCTTCATATCTAAATTATATAGTTTTCCCCTCTCTATTAAAATGACTGTAAACACAGTAAAATATGATAAGCGGCTCCCTTGTATGATCCCTAAACAGCTTAAATTAGTTAATAATTATATATTAATACCGGAATTTCCATTTTAAGGAATATCCATTTTTATGATTTGTTCCGGCGGGAACTATTCTTAAATTATAATGTTAACAAAGAATTATCATGTCAATAAACCTATCAAAAAAAATGAAAAGACTACTTGCAGTAATTATAATACTGGCAGCCGCCAATATTTATTTTGCTTATTCAGGAACTAATGAATATTCAGACGTGCAGGATAAGGACAGCACCGGAACTGTTGAACCTGCTTCTTACCAGCCTCAGGTTGATAAGCTGGTGAATGCAATAATTTCACGCTATCATTACAAGAAAGTGGATTTGAACGATTCTTTATCAGCTGCTATTTTTGATAAATATATTAATACTCTTGATTTCAGCCATAGCTATTTCCTTGCTTCAGATATCGACAAGTTTAAAGAGTTCCGAACAGAGCTTGATGATATGATTAAAGACGGAGATATAGAGCCGGCTTTTGAGATTTTTAATACCTTCAAAGAGCGTGTACACGAACGGCTTGATTATGCTGACAAATTACTTGATAAGGAATTCAGCTATACTGCAAAAGACAGTATGGAAATGAATCGTGAGGATGAACCTTTCCCCAAAACTGAAAAAGAAGCAGAAGATATCTGGTATAAGAGGGTTAAAAGCGATGCTTTAAACCTGAAACTTACGGGCAAGGAATGGGATTCGATATCTGAAACGCTTAAAAAGCGTTATGATAATTACCGTAAGGCGGTCGATCAATATAACAGTGAAGACGTGTTTCAGCAGTTTATGAATGCCTATACAGAATCAATTGATCCCCACACAAATTATTTTTCACCGATAACTTCTGATAACTTTAAGATAAATATGAGCCTTTCCCTGGAAGGAATAGGAGCACAACTCAGAACAGAGGATGATTATACTAAGGTAGTAGAGATAATTCCCGGAGGTCCTGCCTATAAGAGCGGACTCCTTCACCCCGAAGATAAAATTGTTGGCGTTGCACAGGGTGATACGGGTGAGATGGAGGATGTTATAGGGTGGAGAATTACCGATGTTGTTCAGTTAATACGAGGAAAAAAGGGAACCCTGGTAAGACTTTTAATAATACCTGCCGACGGCGGGCCTAATGCTACTCCCCACGAAATACAGCTGACCCGTGATAAAGTGAAGCTGGAGGAACAGGCTTCGAAGGATTCTGTATTAAACCTTGATGAACAGAAAAAACCATTTAAGATAGGGATTATTGATGTTCCCGCATTTTACAGCGATTATGAAGCCCAGCAGAGAGGCGAAAAAGATTATAAAAGCACCAGCAGGGATGTTAAAAGACTTCTTGAGCAGCTGAAGAAAGAGAAAGTAGACGGAGTAATTATTGACCTTAGAAATAACGGCGGCGGATCTTTGCAGGAGGCTGTACAGATGACAGGGCTATTTATTAAGAAGGGTCCTGTTGTACAGGTACGTGATGCTGACGGTTCGATAGATGTTGACAGGGATCCTGATCCCTCCATTGAATATGACGGTCCCCTGGCTGTGCTGGTTAACCGGTTCAGCGCCTCGGCTTCCGAAATTTTCTCGGCGGCAATACAGGATTACCACAGAGGGTTAATAATCGGTGAACAAACTTATGGAAAAGGTACTGTGCAGAACCTGATTGACCTAAACAGGCTTATGCCGGGTTCAGACAATAAATTCGGCCAGGTGAAGCTTACCATTGCAAAATATTACAGGATTGACGGAGGCAGCACGCAGCATAAAGGTGTAGTTCCGGATATTAAGTATCCCACTCCCTTTGGGAATTCAAAAGAATACGGCGAAAGTTCTGAACCCAGTGCTCTGCCATGGGACCAGATAGCACCAACCGATTATGAAACATACGGTGATTTTTCAAAATTCATTCCTCAGTTGATAAGTATGCACAAAGAAAGAATTAAGAACGATCCTGAGTTTCAGAATTATATTGCTTCAGTGAATGATGCAGAGCAATCTCACGATAAGAAATATGTTTCGCTGAATTATGATCAGAGGAAAAAAGAGAAAGAAGAAGACGAAGACAGGAAGTTTGAAGAAGAGAACAGAATCAGGAAGGAGCAGGGTTTAAAGTTGATTCAGAAAGGTGAAACTCCTAAAGAGAAAACTAAAAATTATGATGCTCTGCTGGATGAGACTGGACATATTCTTGCTGACTACATCCTGCTATCAATTGGATAAAAGCAAGGGTTTTGCGGTAACCAATTTTGTCATACCAGTGAATTTTTCAACACCCGAAAATTGCGTTTTTCCGCTGTTTTCTCATTGTCTCATTTTGAGAGCAAAAGGCGCATAAAAGGCCCATAACAAGCACACAAATACTAGATACCTAAAGAGTATGACATTTCTGTCATACTGTTTAATATTTCAACGTGAAATATTTCTTAAAAAATTAGGGGTTTAATGGAGGGGATTAAACTTTTTCCTTACTGACTAAGGGTGAATTAATTGGCCGCAATTTATATTCTCAATTCCAGATTTCTCTGGTCACTGGTATATACACCATCCAAAATGAGGTTGTCTCAAAAGTCGGTTACTGTCAAGTTAAATTGTTTTCAGGTTCCATCTCCGATTCGGAATAACACTTATGAGACAACCTCACCGAACATCTAGTTATATTTCAAATTTAATTCCCTGCGCCAGGGGAAGTGTAGATCCATAGTTAATCGTGTTTGTCTGTCTTCTCATATAAGCTTTCCAGGAATCTGAGCCTGATTCACGTCCCCCGCCGGTTTCCTTTTCTCCGCCGAATGCTCCGCCTATCTCCGCACCGGAAGTTCCAATGTTAACGTTGGCAATACCGCAATCAGATCCCCCTGCCGATAAGAACGCTTCAGCTTCTTTAAGGTTGTTTGTGAAGATGGCTGATGATAATCCCTGTACTACACCATTATGAAGTTCTATTGCGTTGTTAACATCTCCTGAGTACTTTATAAGGTAAAGGATCGGGGCAAATGTTTCTTCCTGAACTATCTTGTATTTATTTTCAGCTTCAACAAGAGCCGGGGTAACATACGTTCCTGCTTCATATCCCTCTCCGGACAGAACATCTCCACCGTATATTATTTTTCCGCCTTCCTTCTTTACTTCTTCCAGTGCATCAGAAAACATTTTAGCTGCATCTTTATCGATAAGTGGACCAACGTGATTATTCTGATCAAGAGGATCACCTATTTTCAGTGATTTATAAGCTTTAAGCAATGAATCTTTTACCTTATCATAAATTGAATCGTGTATTATAAGTCTTCTTGTAGAAGTACACCGCTGCCCGCATGTTCCAACCGCTCCGAATACTACAGCAGGGATAGCAAGTTTAAGATCAGCATCGGGGGTAATTATGATACCATTGTTTCCTCCGAGTTCAAGTATTGATCTTCCGAACCTCTTCTGAATGACTTCTCCGGCGTGCCTACCAACCCTGGTTGAACCGGTAACTGAAATAAGCGGAATTCTTTTATCATTTAATAAACGCTCACCTATAGTTGAGCCCTTGCCGATTATCAGTGAGAAAATTCCTTCAGGAAGATTATTTTCCTTAATAACTTTTGAGATAATATTTTGAACTGCGATAGCTGAAAGAGGAACCTTGGAGGAAGGTTTCCACAGATTTACATCGCCGCACACAGCAGCAAGCATAGCATTCCATGAATAAACAGCAACGGGGAAATTAAATGCAGAAATGGTAGCTACTATACCAAGAGGATGATACTGATCGTACATTCTATGTTCAGGACGTTCCGACTGCATTGTAAAACCGTAAAGCTGTCGTGACTGACCAACCGCAAAATCACATATATCAATCATTTCCTGAACTTCACCGAGTCCCTCCTGCAGAGACTTTCCCATCTCATACGAAACGAGAGTTCCTAGAGGCTGCTTAAACTCGCGAAGTTTAAGTCCTATCTGCCTGACTATTTCCCCTCTCCCGGGAGCCGGTACTTTCCTCCAGGCTAAAAAAGACTCCGAAGCCTTTTGTATTAAGTTTTCATAATCCTGTTCGGACGCCTGATACACCGAGGCAATAAACTCACCGTTAGTGGGCGAATAAATCTTCAGCTCTCCCTGGTCAGTGGTGTTATTCCATTCAGTACCGGTTGATGCTGCAAAGTTTTTATCCTTTATACCTAATTCTTTAAGAAAATCCATAAACACTCCTTTTATGGTTTAGATTTGATGTTGTCAATTATTGATTGTAGTGAAATTTCTCTCATCCTGTCCTCTATATCTACCTGGATAGTACCGAAAAGGTTGAGGAAGTATACGTTAAGTTTAGAGACATCGGAAGCAGAACTGCCGTTAGCTTTAGAAACATCCATGTGGAAGGCTTTCCTGTCCTCTATTGCACAGTAGATTTCCTGGAGATCAATTGCGGACGGCTTCTTCTTGAGCATGAAACCTCCTGCAGTACCATAAGCACTTTCAACAATACCATTTTTAACTAGCATAGAAAGAATTTTTCTGAGCTTGGAAGCATTGAGTCCCGTATAATCCGAGATCTCCACGCTGTTTTTTGCAGAAGGATAATCCTTCGCCAGAAAGGTAAGTGCTTTAACAGCTGCAGAAAGTTTGGTTGATGCTGACATAAATTTATTTATTTGTTACGGTAAGTGTAACAAATAGAAGATTAAAAATCAATATAATTAAAAATGAAATTTCCTTGACTTAGACAGAAAGCCTGGATAAATTAAGGTCGACCTTAGAAATTATATATACAACGGGTAACAGATCATAAGCTTGCTGGGGAAATTTCTAATTACATTCCGATAAGGTGGTTGCGTAAAATCGGGTCATGGTTATCTAATAACCATTGTTGAACGCAGCAAAACCTAACTCACATTTTCATCTAATTTTTATGGGATAAACCTATGAAAGATCATATACTTACGCCGTTGATCAGGCAAAGTTTTCCTCTGTTGTTATCTTTACTTTTCCTCATTCTTGGAAGTACGGCAACAGCCCAGCTTTCAGGTACAAAATATATCGGCGGCACTACACCTGATTATGAAACGGTAGAGGCAGCTATTACTGATCTTAATACGCAGGGGGTCACTGACCCGGGTGTAACTTTTCTTATTAGAAGCGGCACATACAGCAGCTCTAATACCCTCACTATAACTACAACTACCGGAACTGCTACAGCCCCGATCATTTTTAAGCCTGATATTGGCGCTACAGTGATAGTTGAACGTACAGGGACTACGGGAATAGTTTGGCAGCTCTCAGCAGGTGTTACATATGTTACTCTTGATGGTTCAAACACTGTGGGAGGTAGTACACGTGACTTAACAATAATTAATACAATACCTGGTACGACGTATGGATTAACGGCTCTTGGAAATAATCCCAATTGTCTATTTACGAACCTGATAGTTGATGCTGGAGCCGGGACTACTGCAAACAGGAACAGTACATCAAGCATCGGTATCAGGGTTCATTACAGTGGTTCAGAATCTAATGAAACAAAGATCATCAATAACCAAGTAACCAATGCAGGAATTGGGATCAGGATGGAGGGAAATTCCGTCATATTAAATAATGTTATTTCGAATAATGTTATTGATAACGTAGGGCTGGTTGGAATCTATGCTCTATATGCTTCAAATACAATAATCGCCTACAATAATGTACAAGTACCGGAAGGAACAGGAACATCTTCTTATGGTATTCAGCTTGGGTCATCTATCCAGGGAAATTTCAGGGTTTATGATAATGTTATCCACAATATAAAATCAAACAGTACATCAACTTCAACTACGGCAGGAATTGCTGGTATTTATTTAACCAGTACATCTACAGGCGGAACACCTCCGCGTTCAGGTGCAGTTTTTAATAACTTTATTTATGATGTAAGTTATACAGCAGCGACTGGAACAGCTCCCGTTTATGGAATATGGTTCTCCGCCGCTAGTCCTAATACTTATCCCGATACTGTGGCATTCAACAGCATTAGCTTAACCGGAACCGGGGATGGTATCAGAAATTCTGCGGCTTTTGCCTTTACTTCAACTTCAACAGGACATAAGCTTTTCTTAAAGAATAATATTTTAAGCAACCAGAGTCTCTACTCAACCGGACTTGCCTGGGCTATATTTAAAAACGGTACACAGGCCCAGACCACTTTAACTTCGGATAATAATGATTTATATGTTGGAACTACTTCAGGAACAAGGTTCACCGGAAGAATAGGAACAACCGATTACACAACAATAGCTGATTGGAGCGCTGCTATAGGTGGCGATAATGCTAGCTTTTCTGAGCTTCCATTTTTCACGTCAGCAAACGATCTTCATATACCAAATGGTACTTCAACACAACTGGAATCAGCTGGTACAAGTCTAGCAAATATTACTACTGATTTTGATGGAGATGTAAGAAGTATTACAACTCCTGATGTTGGCGCTGATGAGTTCGCGGGACTCCCGCTTGATCTGGTACCTCCCGTAATATCCTATACACCGTTATTAAACACTGCTTCAACCGGAATAAGAACTCTCTACGCTGATATTACCGACCTGAGCGGAGTACCAACAACGGGTACAGGACTTCCAATGCTTTACTGGAAAATAAATGAAGGTGCATATACAGGTGTACAGGCAGTTTATGTAAGCGGCGATCAATTTTCTTTCACATTCGGCTCTGGAGTGGTACTTAATGATGTTGTTGAGTATTATATCGTTGCGCAGGATCTTGTAAGCACCCCTAATGTTGGGGCCTATCCTTCGACCGGAGCAGGAGGTTTTACTGCAAATCCACCCGCAGCTTCAACTCCACCGACGAATCCAAGCAGCTACATTATTGTAGATCAGCCGCTTTCAGGTGATTATACTATAGGGTTATCCTTGTTCAATAAGGTTATTGGCAAAGAACTTACCCTTCAGAAAATGACCCGGAGGATTATGAAAGAAGTCCCCGTTGAAACATCAGCAGAAAAGAGTTCAACGAAAAAAACTTCAGAAGATCAGGCCGATGAATTGTCAATCTGGGGTAAAGCAGGAACGAAGACGATAAAAACCCAGGTAACAGAAGATTACTACGTTCTTATGGATGGGGATCTTATTTACCACGGTCCTTCTTATGTTTATCTCACACCGGAAGAAAGCAAGGCCTTTGGACTTAATGATGTAAGAGGTGTATATTCAACGATCCTTACAGCTGTTGAAGATTTAAATCTGCGGGGTGTAAGCGGTCCGGTCAGGTTCCTTCTGAACGATGCTGAGTTCAACGAATCAGCACCTCTTATCATAGATATTTCAAGCGAGAATCTGCCTACCGCTGTGAATTCGGTAATGTTCAAACCCAATACCGGGGTTAACTCCATAATCAATGTTAACAGTGCAAATCCTGTATTTATTGCCTATAATAGCTATATAACAATTGATGGCTCAAACACTGAAGCCGGTACTTCCAGAGACCTGACGATTAAGAATACAGGAACTGGCGGATTGGCATTTTTCTCGGCAGCTTCTGATATCACAATAATGAATACTATTGGATATGCCAATTCCTCTACTTCTCCTTACGGGTATATTTTTAGTAATATCACTAATGGGTATGCAATAAATAACTGGATTTATAAAGCAAGCCTTGCTATACAGTCGCAGGCAGCTTCGGCTAATATCGTAATATCCAATAACCTGCTTGGGTCTGATATAACAGAAGATCAACTTGGACGCTACGGAATCGTACTGATAGGAACCGATGGGTTTGATATCAGCAATAATACTGTATTCGGTATTATTGTTAGTACATCCGGAGCCAA
This sequence comes from uncultured Ignavibacteria bacterium, assembly GCA_963800255.1. Taxonomy (GTDB): domain Bacteria; phylum Bacteroidota; class Ignavibacteria; order Ignavibacteriales; family Ignavibacteriaceae; genus DATFVA01. The sequence continues at coordinate 454,599 of CAWDAK010000009.1, forward strand.
CTATGGCATCCTCCTTGGCTATAATTCCACTTCTGGCGGCGGAGCAGTTAATGGTTCCATCGCAGGAAATATTGTGCATGATATAATAAACACCAATACAAGCGGATACGGAGCTTACGGTATAACGGTATCAACCGGCGGCCCAGCTAATGATGATATAGTTAATAATGTTATATACAACATCCTTGGAACCGGTGATAATATCGGAACGACTTCATGGGTATATAACCCATTCGGTGTAGTTGTAACAAACCTTTCTACCAATGTAAATATTTACTATAATTCCATCCACCTGTATGGCGCTGGTCCTTCTTATTCGGCTCCTACAGGGTCAGCAGGACTTATTGTAGATCTAAGCTGCACAGAAATAAATTTTAAAGACAATGTTATAAAGAATGAAATGACCGGTACTGGATTATATAAGGCATTTGGTATTTACCTTCGTCCTGCAGCTAGTCCATTTACAGAAATAGATAATAACGATTACTTTATAAATTCCGCTAACCCGTCATTTACGGGCTACTTTAATGGTGAAGATACCACCCTGGCTCAATGGCAGACCGCAATAGGTCAGGATGCTAATTCTATATCCGCTGATCCACTGTTTATGGCTGATACAGATATGCGTCCTGAAGTGAATTCTCCACTTCTTGATGCAGGTGTTCCGGTTGCTGGCATTACTACAGATATTCTGGGAGATGTAAGAGATGGAACGACACCGACGATTGGTGCTTATGAGAATGTTTTGATTTTACTTCCTGCTGCTCCTTCTAATCTTACCGCCGTCGGGGATACTAATGTAGTATATCTCCAGTGGGTTGATAATTCAAACAACGAACTTGGATTTGTTATAGAAAGAAGACTCGGGGATACTACAAGCGTTAATTTATTTGAAGCGATTGATTCAGTAGCAGCTGATGTTCAGGATTATACTGACTACAATGTGGAACCGTTGACAACTTACACGTACAGATTGTATGCGTATAATGATCAAGGTGCATCTCCTTACAGCAGTATCGTACAGGTTACGACACCTGTTCCGGTAGAGTTAACGAATTTCACGGCCAAGCTAAGTGATAATTCCGTCAGATTGAACTGGACTACTGCGACAGAAACATAACAACAGTGGATTCGAGATTCAAAGAAAACTTTCAGATAAATGGGAAAAAGTTGTATTCATAAAAGGCAAGGGTACAACCACAGATAAATCTGAGTATACATATACAGATAATTTCAAATACCAGACGGTTGCGGGTGTAATTGTCTACAGACTTAAACAGGTTGATCTTAACGGTACCTTTTCTTATTCAAACCAGTTAAACGTAACTGTTGACTTTACTCCGAAGGAATATACTCTGTATCAGAATTATCCTAACCCCTTCAACCCTTCAACCAAAATTAAATTTGCACTGCCTTTTGACAGCCGGGTTAAAATCTCGGTTTACAATATTCTTGGAGAACTTGTTGATGTTGTGCTCGATGAAGTCAGGTCCACAGGATATCACGACATTCAGTGGAATGGCTTAAGCATGTCCTCGGGTATGTATATCTACACAATCCAGGCTAAATCCGTTGACGGGAAAAAGGATTATTCATCTGTTAAAAAGATGATGCTCATCAAATAACGACATTTGTCCCTTCAACCCCTCTAATCCCGGTTTTTCTACGGAAGAACCGGGATTTTTGTTGATTTCCAGCATTGCTTATTGCGTATACGGGTCATTTTACATAATTTTAGATAGATGATTAGTATATTTATTTATGCTCACGTTTTTAACATACCGCGAAATAACAGGTTTTAACAACCTTAGAAGCTATTTTATCTCACGCTTCGAGAACGTATTCTAATACCTCCTCCCTTTCTTACATTCTAAATAATTCTACATCTACTCATTACTCTATTTACAGGAGAATTTATGAATAATTCAGATATTAAAACTGAAGGACAGGTATTGGAAGACTTAATTAAAATAACCCCGGATAAAGTTCACGAAACTATCGCAAGAAATATGCTTGCTGATGGATTCGGGTTTGTACTTGATTTAAAGAAAAGTCAGGGAATGCATCTTGTAGATGAAATTACAGGAGATACATATCTTGATTTATTTACTTTTTTTGCTTCATCACCGTTAGGATTGAATCACCCGAAACTCCACTCAAAGGAAGTTATGGATGAACTTGCCTATGCCTCGGTAAATAAACCTTCTAATTCCGATATCTACACCGTCCTTATGGCCGAATTTGTAGATACCTTTGCAAGGATTGCTAAACCGGATTATATGAAATACTTGTTTTTTATTGCCGGAGGAGCTCTTGCTGTTGAGAACGGACTGAAGGTCGCTTTCGACTGGAAGGTTCAGAAGAACTTTATGAAAGGCTATAAAGAGGAAAAGGGACAGCAGGTAATTCATTTCCGCCAGGCGTTTCATGGCAGGAGCGGGTATACGCTTTCTCTTACAAATACTGAACCTGATAAAATAAATTATTTTCCTAAGTTTAACTGGCCAAGGATCGTTAATCCGAAAGTTAAGTTCCCGATTGAGGACCACCTCAATGAAATAATTCAACTTGAAAAACAGGCTGTGGATGAGATATATGCTGCAATAAAGAATAATCCTGATGACATCGCCGCAATTATACTTGAACCAATCCAGGGTGAAGGAGGAGATAATTTCTTCAGAAAAGAGTTTTTTGAAAAACTGAGAGAGATTGCTGACGAAAATGAGATCCTTCTGATATTTGACGAGGTGCAGTCAGGTTTCGGACTTACTGGAAAATTCTGGGCATCTGATTATTATGTTAAACCTGATATTATTTCATTTGGAAAGAAAGCACAGGTCTGCGGAATTATGGTATCAGACAGAGTGGATGAAGTTAAGGATAACTGCTTCCATAAATCGAGCAGGATAAATTCCACCTGGGGAGCAAACCTGACCGATATGGTGAGGTCGAAACATATAATGAAAATTATTGACGAGGAGAATCTTGTAGATAATGCTGCGGAAGTAGGAGAATACCTGTTATCACAGCTCCGTAACCTTGCCGGGGAATATCCTTCGCTCGTAATTAATCCCCGTGGTCTCGGGCTGATGTGTTCGTTTGATATGCCTGATAGAGAAACAAGAAATAAATTCCGTGAAGAATGCTATAAGCATAAATTACTGATACTTGGGTGCGGTGAAAAAGCAATCAGATTCAGACCTCCATTGAATGTAAGTAAACAGAACCTGGATGAGGGCTTGAAAATTATTAAAAAAGTTCTATATTTGTTGACGTTAAACAACTAAAATAATTTAACTACTTGCATGATGTCCCGCCGGTAACGGCGGGATTATCATTTTAAACAATTCTTCTGCCGCAGCACTTACTTCCCCCGCCCGGGTTTTCATCTACTATCGTAATAATTCCCTATATTTCGGATATTCTTAACACAAAACACAGTACTTTGGAGAACTCACTCTACATCGTCAGCACACCGATCGGCAACCTGAAGGATATCACACTCCGGGCTCTGGAAATTCTAAATGAAGTGGATTTTATTGCCTGTGAGGATACCCGGGTTACAGGAATTCTGTTGAATCATTATGAAATAAAGAAAGAACTTATTTCATTAAATGCCGCCAATGAAAGTCAGAAAACTGAATATATTCTTGGAAGGTTAATAAACGGCGAATGTTGTGCACTCGTTTCCGATGCAGGCACTCCTTCTATTTCAGACCCTGGAATCCGAATAATCTCCGCGGCAATAAAAAAGGGAATAAATATCGCTACTGTGCCTGGACCTTCTGCAGTAACCGCTGCCCTCACCCTGGCTGGACTCCCGACAAATTCATTTATTTTCGAGGGCTTCATTCCTCAGAAAAAAGGAAGACAGAAAAAGCTTAAAGAACTTGCTGAGGAGAAAAGAACCATAGTGCTTTATGAATCGACCTACAGGATAGAAAAACTCCTTAAAGAATTGAATGAATATATGCCCGAAAGATGGATAGCTGTATGCAGGGAGATGACAAAAAAATTTGAGGAGACATGGAGAGGATATCCGGGAGATTTGCTTAAATCCCTGGATAATAAAATCACTAAAGGCGAATTCGCGATTGTAATAGCTCCTATAGAATGGACACAAGACTTTAGTACACCCGCCTCTTTTGACGAAGAAGAATAGCTAAGAACCCTGGAGACTAATCTTCTCCCTCATATTTGACCAATGATCTAACATCATATCCTTCAAGTTTTGCCCTTGCGTTGAGAAAACTAAGTTCAATGATAAATGAGATCTGCACAACCTTACCGCCTAACTTTTCGATAAGGTTTACGGCAGCACACGCTGTGCCTCCTGTAGCCAGTAAATCATCATGCAGCAGAACAGACTCCCCCGGTTCAATTGCATCTTTGTGTACTTCAATAGCATCAGTACCGTATTCCAGGGAATACTCTTCTCTTACGGTCTCTGCAGGAAGCTTGCCGGGTTTTCTGATAGGAACAAATCCGGCGTTAATTTTTTCTGCAATCATTGCACCCAGCATAAAACCGCGGGATTCAATTCCGACCACCTTGTCGATTTTTAATCCTTCAGTATATTTAACTAGAGCGTTAAATGAAGCTTTTAACCCCTCAGGTTCTTTAAGCAGGGTGGTAATATCGCGGAACATAATTCCGGGCTTAGGAAAGTCTTTTATTGATCTTATATATTTTTTTATATCTGTATCCATTTAACTTATTTTTTGTTTAAGAATGATGACAAACCCTTTTTAAAATCTGCAGATGTTCTGCTTATCGCATTAAGTTCAATACAATACTCAACCGCACTCTCGACCGGCAGTTTCGAAATATCATTTATCATTTTCTTTGTAAACTGCATACTAAAGTCAGAATTTTTAAGGAGATCACCCGCAAGTTCAAAAGCAAATGCGTGAACATTATCTGTAAGATAATTCACAAAGCCGAGCTGGAATGCTTTTTCTGCATCTATAATTTCGCCTGTAAGTAAAAGGTGTTTTGCTCTTCCCTCACCTATTTTACGAACCAGGAATACTGAAACTATAGCCGGGATAAATCCGATCTTCACTTCCGAATATCCAAATTTTGCATGCTGCTGATCAGCGGCGATAATATCGCATACACTAGCCAGTCCACAGCCTCCTGCTATAGCGGCACCATTGACTGCTGCGATTGTTGGTTTAGGGAAATTATAAACGGCAAGGAATAATTCGGCTAGTGACTTTGAATCCTCTTCATTTTCAAGAGATGAATACGCACCAAGATCGCTCATGTAACCAAGGTCTGCTCCTGCACAGAAGCTTTTTCCCTCGCCGGTAATGATGACTATACTTACTTCGTCATCATTTTCAGCTTCTTTTAGCCTTTCCTTGAATTCCTTTACCAGGTCAGGATGAAGAGCATTTCGTTTTTCCGGCCTGTTTAATTTAATCAAGGCTATTTTATTGCTGACTTTATAATCAATCATATCTTTATTCCCCATGAAATTTTCGGTTAACTTTCCTGTTAAGATATTTTTTAAACCCCGGGAGGTCATAACAGTTAATAACCTCAGAATTTTTTAGTCCTCCCTTTCTTCCCATTATAATTCCATACTTTATGAGATCAATTTCCTTAATTGAATGAGCGTCAGGATTTATTGAAAACAAGCATCCCTTTTCTCTTGCATAATAGATCCATCGCCAGTCAAGATCCAGCCGCCTTGGATTAGAATTTATTTCAATAGCTACATTATTAGCAGAACAAGCGTCAATTATTTTTCTAACATCAAATTTATAAGGTTCCCGTGATAATAAAAGCCTTCCAGATGGATGGGCAAGCAGGTCTGTATACGGATTTTCCAGCGCTTTTAGTATCCTCGCTGTCATCTGCGCTTCATCCATACTAAACCTTGAATGGATAGAAGCCACTACGAAGTGAAAAATATTTAGAAAATCATCAGAGTAATCGAGGTTACCATCGGCTAGAATATCAGATTCAATCCCCTGGAATACATAAATATTCTTCACGGCAGACATCTTCTTTACCTCCTCTTTCTGCCTCAATATCCTTTCTTCAGACAAACCATTGGCATAAAATGCTGCCTTACTGTGGTCGCATACCGCAGCATATTCAAATTCTTTTTCTATTGCTTTATCAATCATTTCATCAAGTGTATTCCTGCCGTCGGAATAAACCGTATGGAAATGGAGGAGACCCTTGAATTTATTCTCATCAAGATCGGACGGATTTGTTAATGACTTCCGTCTTGCTTTAAAATATTCCTCCTCACGCATCTCAGGAATAATGTAAGGAGATTTCAGCGATTTGAATATTTCCTCCTCGGTATCGCTGTTTAACTTAACTGGATCTGCGTTAAGCATAGCGAGAAATGCATCCGCTCCGGTGGTAACAAATAATGTCCTGTTATATTCCCCCTCCGAATTTGTAAGATGAAGATTAACAGGAACTGAGAAATATTCCTTTACCGCAGCAGTATTCCCGGAAATCTCATACTCAAGTTTGGATGCCAATTCCTGCAGGAATTTCTTTTTATCGTTGATTAGTAATACGAGGCTGATTGCTGATATAACCTCCAATCCCCTTCTTAACTCGCCGGAAACCTCCAATTTCACTATTTCGGATATAGATTTAAGCTTGGCTATAATTTCAGATACGAATTCTTCCGCAGTATTCAGAAGCACAAACTTACTATGATATTTAAGTCTTTCAATTTCAGCCAGAATTTTATTCTGAGCTGCCTCTCCAAAACCCTTTAACTGAGTCAGCCGGTTTTCCCTGCATGCGTACTCAAGCTCACCTACACTCGATATCCCAAGCTCACTGTGGAGTAAGTTTATCTTTTTCGCACCAAGTCCTTTTATGCCAAGCAGCTCTTCGATGCCCTCAGGAACTTCTTCCCTAAGCTGTTTATACAGAAGAGATTCACCTTTATCAAAATATTCATAAATTACCGCCTGAAGTCCTTTGCCTATTCCTTTTATTTTATCAAGTTCTTTAAGTTCAACCGCCTTAGCAAAATCCCCCTCAAACTTTCGTATGGAAATCGCACCATTCCTGTAAGCCCCGACTTTAAACTTATTCTCACCTTTGAAATCCATAATGTCAGCGATATGATCAAGTAGGGCTATCGTGTCTTTCTTATCAGGCATATCCGAAATATTTTGTGATTAGATATATTTGTGCATAAGTTGAAGTGAAAGCAACAATTGTTCCTGCTGCCACCTGGTTCAGTGTATGGCATTCCAGCTTAATACGTGCTAGTCCTATAAAATAAAGCAGTACGATGAATGGAATGGACGCAAATCCGAAGACGTAAGCCAAAGCTGCAAAAGGTCCTGAAGCTCCCATCATATGAGCACTGATTTTCCAAAATTTATTTATCGAAACAAGAAGCATAGTATTCGAAATATAACAAAACCAGAAGGCTATAGAAACTATATCTATTCTGTAATGGATTAAAATCATCAATCCCGCAGCATAAAACAGAGCTGACAACAAAAAAGGAAATGTCCTTTCTTCTTTTACTTTAGCATCTATATCTGCAATCAATCCTTTTTTCCGGAAAACCGCAAACATTATAACCGGAAAGACGAAACCGAATATTAGGGCAGTTGTAATGAGTATGATTCGATGGAAAGCTGATTCCTCAAAAAGGAATGCAAACATGGTAAAAATCATTATAGTGAAGGAAGGTGGGACAAAGAGTGTAGATATAATTCGCGCCGTCCTGATAGAGATTCCTCGACTCAACTTTTTACCGGTATTTCGTAATCTTTAATCTGCTCGAGGAAGTTGAATAGTATATCCTGGACTGAAGAGTAATTAGTTGCAGCCATTAATGCCAATCTTGCCTGCGAAGCATTGTACAAACCTTTAAGATAACCACTATAAAACTTCCTGTGCTCTGTGACTGCTCGGCGTTCTCCTTTAACCTTTATTGCCAACTGCAGATGCCGGAGACAAATGCTGATTCTTTTTTCAGCATCTATTCTGGTAATGATAGTCCCGGCATTTAATAATTCTTTTGCTTCAGTAAATATCCAGGGATTTCCTATCGCTCCTCTGGCTATCATAACTCCGTCCGCACCAGTCTCATCAAAAGCCTGTTTTACATCCGCAGCACTCAATACATTACCATTTAATACAACAGGAATATTGACAGCTTCTTTTATCTTTGGTATCCAATGCCATTCAGCTTCTCCTTTATGTCCCATCGCTCTGGTCCGGCAGTGAACCGTTAAAGCTTTAGCACCTGCATCTTCAACTCTTTTAGCAACATCAATTATCTCTATACTATTATGGTCCCACCCCAGCCGTGTTTTTACAGTAACCGGGAGGGATACATTATCAACAATTTCTTTTACCATTTTCTGCATATACACAGGATCTTTCAACAAAGCTGATCCCGCCCCATGCCCTACTACATTCTTTACCCAGCATCCAGCATTAATGTCTATAATATCCGGGTTTTCTTTTTCAGCAAATTTGGCAGCTTCTACCATTGATTCTATATCAGCACCATAGATCTGAATACCTACAGGTCTCTCTTCTTCAACGATTTCAAGCTTCTTATGGGTTCTTGCATTTAACCTTACCAATCCCTCAGAATTTACAAATTCCGTGTAAACAACGTCTGCTCCCAGCTCCCGACAAATCAGGCGGAAGGATACATCTGTTACATCCTCCATCGGAGCCAGTAAAATCGCTTTATTAATACTTATCTTATCAACTTTAAACATATAAATCGTACCATTTTTAATTTATCAAAGATATAAATAATGATATAAAAAATAATCAGAAAAAGAATTACTCAGGTCAAAGTTCTTCCCCTGTATCCGCTTTAATTGCCTTAGGCAGATAGAAAATGGCAAGCAGAACAATGAAAAGAGTAAAAAATGCACCGGTGAGAAACGGAAATGGATATCCAAGGAATTCAAAGGCAAAACCGCCCCATAAGGGACCAAGCACCCTTGCGAATGCAGAGAATGACTGATTTAGACCTAAAACAGATCCCTGTTCTTTATCAGAAGTTACTTCGGAGATTAAACTTAGTAAAGTTGGTTGCAGGAACCCTGTTCCAAGCGACATAATGATGACGATTATAGCCAGGCCAAGGAAATTGCCACCGTAAGGCAACAATGCGAGGCCGGCCATCATTAGGAATGCGCCGATTGCAATGATCTTAGTCTCCTTAAGATACTTTGTTACTACACGGATAAGTCCACCCTGCACAATTGCTGCAGAAATACCAACAATTCCATACATATAACCGTTTTGAAGATCAGTAAAATGGTAGGCTTCATAACCAAGTAGTGCGAAGGTTCCGTAAATATTTGCTACAGAAAAAGTCAGGATAAAGAAGAGGGTTACCAACAAACCAAGATCCTTTTTCCTAAAAACCTTCTTTACAGCTTCTACATCGAATAATTTTCTTTTTCGTACTTCAATCGCGTCACGATTAACATTAGATTCCGGTAGCAGTACTATGGTAACAAGGAATGCAAGAAAAGAAAATCCTGCACTTGCAAAGCCTGTTACCTCATAACCGAACTTTGAAAGCAGCCCGCCGATTAAAGGGCCGAAGACAAATCCAAGTCCGAAGGCTGCACCTATCATCCCCATACCCTTAGACCGATCTTCTTTAGTCGTTATATCTGCGATATACGCCTGCGCAACACCGATGCTGCTTCCTCCGATACCGCCGACAACTCTTGATATAATTAATACAAAATAGGTATGAGTAAAGGCAAAAATAACATAGCCTAAAGCGTTAATCAGCAGGCAGACAACTATAATTGGTTTTCGTCCATGTTTATCAGATAATTCACCGAAAAATGAATTGAAAAAAAACTGCACAAAAGAATATACTGCAATGGCTATACCTATTGCTGTCTCATCCACATGAAGTTCTTTAGTAGCGAAAGTAGGTAATATGGGTATGAGTATTCCAAACCCGAGCAGGTCGATAAAAACAGTTATAAAAATGAGTGTTAGAGCAGATCTGTTTTTCACTGCATTTCTTCAATTACGGCATCAGCAAATTCTGCTGTACCTAAGAATTTATCAGGATTTATGTCTTTTGTAACTTTTTCTCCCTTTTCAATCACCTTTGCCAATGCCTGTTCAATACGCTTAGCTGCTTCCTGTTCATCAATGTATTGCAACATCATGACTGCAGCAAGAATTAAAGCAGACGGATTAGCAATATTTTGTCCCGCTATATCAGGTGCAGACCCGTGAACCGCTTCAAATATGGCCACATCATCTCCAATATTCGCCCCGGGTGCCATACCCAGTCCTCCAACTAATCCAGAGGCAAGGTCTGACAAAATATCACCGAATAAATTAGTCGTAACAATACAATCAAACTGATATGGATTCATAACCATCTGCATTGCCATATTATCTACGATCTTATCATCAAACAAAATCTCAGGATATTCAGGAGCTATTTCTTCTGCGATATCAAGGAATAAGCCTCCGGTGAACTTCAGGATGTTAGCCTTATGCACAACTGTCAATTTCTTTCTGCCATGCTTCTTTGCATATTCAAAAGCGTATCTGATAATTCTTTCAGAACCTTTGCGGGTAATAATCCCGATTGTTTCAGCAGCAGATTTACTGCTGTCAATATAATGTTCTATTCCGGAATAAAATTCTTCAAGGTTTTCTCTGAAGATCAGTAGATCTATATGGTCGAAGTATAATGTCTTAATACCCTTGAAAGTTTTAGCCGGACGTTGATTCACATAAAGTTCAAATTCTTTTCTCAATGCCACATTAATGCTTCTGAAACCTTTCCCGATAGGGGTTGTCAGTGGTCCTTTTAATACAATGCAATTCTTATCTATTGAGTTTATTACTTCTTGAGGCAAAGGGTCGCGGTATTTCTCAAGAGCTGTCATCCCTGCTTCAACTACTTCCCAGTCTATTTTTACACCAGCATTCTCCAAAACTTTGGTAGCGGCCTTTGTAATTTCGGGACCTATGCCGTCTCCTGGGATCAACGTAATCTGATGTGCCAAATCCTGTTATCCGGTATTATTTATATTGGAATGATTTAGATTTACAAATATATAAATAATTACTAAATTATTAGTGGTTCGTTGTCGCAATGTCATAAGGTACTAAAAGTTAAGAGAGGGTATAAATTATAGTTTAGAACTTAATGAGCTGCACAGGAAAGATATAATACGGGATAATGCTTTTAAGCTGGGGCTTATGTGAGTATTTAGTGAGTATAAACTGAGTATCGTGAAAAGATTGTGCTGCCAGCTGTCTGTCATCCTTAGATAGAAAAGAATAAAGACTGTCAGAGAATGAAACCTCAGAAGGGAGTATGGTATATTCCCTTTTCTTTCCTATATCTCCCTTAAATACCCAGATAGGAAGGTATTCAATATTTTTAATGTAGATTGAATCGTTAGAGGGTTCTTTAATCAGGGTAAAAGTTAGGATTGTACCTCCATCGGAATAACGCCATCTCTGGTTTGAAATAAAATTTCCCATTGAATAAATTACAAATCCCGAATCGATCCGGGTATTCCTTGTTTTGAAAAAACTGATAGGCTGAAGTACATGAGTATGCCCCCCGATTATAATATCTGCACCATATTTGATTGTTTTATCAACTACTTCCTTCTGATAGTTATTTGGGTATCGCTGATATTCATCTCCGAAATGAAAGTGAACAATGACAATTTCTGCTCCTTCTTCTCGGGCACTAACAATATCCTCTCTGATCATAGATGTATCTATTAGATTAATTAGATAATCTTTTTCTTTAGGTATAGGATTACCATTTGTTCCATAAGTATAAGCAAGAAAAGCGGCTTTTATTCCTTTAATGTTAAAAATTCTGATCGAATCCCGATCTTTTTGAGAGAGGAAGGTTCCATTATAACTTATATGGTTTAGATTGAGCTGTGCAATGGTTCTTCTGACACCCGATTCTCCTCTATCAAGGGCATGGTTATTAGCAGTTGACAATAAATCAAAACCAGCATTTTTAAGCGCCATAATAAATTCGTCGGGAGTATTGAAAAATGGATAGCCTGAATACCCGACCTTTTCACCAGCAGTGACAGTTTCAAGGTTTCCAAACAGGAAATCAGATTCGTTCAGGTAACCTTTTATATGAGAGAATGCAGGATTAAAATCGAAACTGTCTGCACTTACGCGGGCATAATTGTATTGTACGGAATGACACATTATATCTCCGACAACACTTATTTTAACGGTAACAATGGAATCAGGCTGAACCCTTCTATCCGATAAGTCCTGAAGGACCTTGTTTTCTGCGGAGAAAAAAATAAGAGAAATTACGAATGGAAATAGAAGAAAACGCATAGCATAAAATAAAAGGCTGAACTATTTTTTAATAGTCAGCCTTCTTTTATTGTACTAAAATTAATTATCCTTGTTTCTCAGTTTTTCTTTGTACTTTGACTTCCTGGACATCCTTACGAACATCCTGAGCCATCTTTCTGAGTTCGCTTAATCCTTTACGAAGACGAGTCCCGGCTGCAGCCTGACCTTTGTCATAAAACTTTTCAAAATCAGTGTGAAGATTTTGTACTGCCTGCATAAGTTCTTCGTATTTATTCATTGAAACCTCCTAAGAAATAATTTGAAATAAGTTATTTAGAATGTTCTAGCACTATCTCAGCAATATCTTTTACTGCAACTTCCTCTGTTTTTTCGAAATGTTTAACCCCATCGGTTAACATAGTCATGCAGAAAGGACAGGCTGATGCAATTGTATCAGAATTTGTTTTTAACGCTTCGGATGTTCTTTCAACGTTTATACGCCCTCCTTCTTCATCTTCAAGAAACATCCTTCCGCCGCCTGCTCCGCAACAGAATCCTCGGGACTTAATTCTATCCATCTCAACAAAATTAAGTCCGTTAATGCTCTTTAAAGTGTTTCTAGGGGATTCGTAAACATTATTATACCGTCCAAGATAACAGGAATCATGATAAGTTACCTTATTTTTTTCCTGATTATTATTAAGTTCTACCCTGCCGTCAGAAATCAGTTGTTCAATTAACTGTGAATGATGAACAACCTCATAATTCCCTCCAAATTGTTTATATTCCCTTCCAAGCGATTGGAAACAATGAGGACAGGCTGTTACAATCTTTTTTACCTTATAATTATTAAGAGTTTCGATATTTTCCATCATCATCATCTGAGCAAGGTACTCATTGCCCAGTCTTCTGGCGGTATCGCCGTTACATTTTTCTTCCGTTCCAAGTATTCTGAAATCAATGCCGGCTTTTTGCATAATTTGTGCAAATGCCCGGGAAACCTTCTTATACCTTTCGTCAAAAGATCCAGCACATCCGACCCAGAAAAGGATTTCACATTCAGATTCTTCAGCCATCGTTTTGATATTTAAGCCCTCTGCCCAATTTGCCCGGTCAGCCTGGTTGAAAGCCCATGGCGTAAAGTTAGTCTCAAGGCTTTTAAATACCGGATTTAGATTTGAAGGAAATTGCGATTCAGTTAAAACAAGATCCCTTCTCATGTCTATAATCGAATCAAGATGTTCTATCATCACAGGACATTCCTGCACACATGCCATACAGGTCGTACACTGCCAAAGTTCAATATCTGAGATGTAATCGTGAACTAGTGTCTTCTCAAAAATAGCTCCTTCTTTTACTCCCTGCTCCATTAGAGGAGCTTTATCTTTCGTTCTTCTCCTTATATCAACAATGATTTTGCGAGGGGAAAGCGATTTGCCAACGGTAGCAGCTGGGCATGAAGCAGTACATCTCCCACATTCAGTACACGAATACCCATCTAAAACTTGCTTCCAGGATAAGTATTCAAAATCAGGCGCCCCGAAAACTTCAACACTTTCATCTTCGAGATTCAATGGTTTTATGGTGTTTCTGACATTATCAAGGTTTGCAAAATAGGTATTTGGGATCGAAGTAAGAACATGGAGATGTTTGGAGTATGGAAGAAAATTTAGAAATCCCAGAATCACAACGATATGCATCCACCAGAAAAATTCAAGGTATATATGAGCATTCTGGGTTCCACCGGCGTAAAACCAATGACTGAGAGTGGCAGAGATTGGTCTTATCTCATACGGATTAAGCTGAAAATTATGTACAGCAACCAAAGCAGAATTTTCACCCAGCATCGAAATACAAACCATCATAATAAGAACCAGAATAAAGGCCGCATCAAGCTTACCAGATTTTTCAACTTCAAGCCTGGGAATATGAATCACAAATCGTCTGTAAAGCGCATAAAGACACGCTGCAATAACAAGGATTGAGAAGAAATCCTGAACAATCGTTACCGCTGAATAAAAAGGACCTGCAAAATGCAGACTGAACGGACTATAGAAGCCTTGAATGAACGCCTCAATAACGGCGAACAAAAAAAGTACAAATCCCCAGAAAATGGTCAGGTGTAGAAGCCCTGCTTTAGGGTCTCTCATCAGTTTGGTTTGTGCAAAGGCTACAGTCCAGACTCTTTTTAACCTCTCTCCTGGTTCATCAAACCTGTCATCTTTTTTCTTAGCAAGGAACATGTAAGAGATAAGTTTTCTGCAGCTCCATGCAAAGAAACTTAAAGCAAATAATAGAAAAACGATAAAAATTATATTTTTTAATTCCATATTAATGACAGCTTAGAACTATTAAAGAAGAATTCAATTTTTACCTCTGGTTCTATGTATACCGGAGTATATAGCCGTACCCGTAAATACTTTAACTACCGTCCATAATGAAAATATTATTGCTCCACCCTTCATGGATTCCGTCCAATCATGCAGGTAGAACATGTTCAGAAAAACTACACCGGACAGAATTATTATCACTTCTGTCACGATCATCGCAGCTGCAACAGTAAAATTGCTCTTATTTTTTTCCACAATATAACCGGCAGCGAATGCAGCTATCGGGAAGGCTAAAAGGTAACCCCCTGTAGGACCAAATAGGGCAGCAGCGCCTAAGTATCCATCAGGTGTTGCAGCAAATACGGGTAGACCGGCAACACCTAATCCAAGGTATAGTAACTGGCTGTAGGCACCTTTTCTAGCACCCAAAAAAACTCCAGCGAGACCGACCATTAAAGTTTGCAAAGTAAACGGCACAGGTTTAACAGGTATGCTGATCTGTGCGGCAACAGCGGTTAATAACGTAAAACTAAAGATCCAGAATAAATCAGAAGTGGTTACTCTGACAAATAATTTGGAACCAGCAACAGCATTTTGCTTTGGAATCATAAATTTCCTCAATTAAGATTTTGATTAAAAAATTGGAAAGTTTTTTCAAGGATTGATTCAAATTTTTTGTTTGTTCCTTCGAAAGGATGCTTCATGTCGAACGTATGTCCGGCTGCAGGAACGATATATAAATCAGACAGATCTTTATCTGCTAGTAAATAAAGTTCCTCAGCTTCGTTTACTGGAACAGCAAGATCCTGTTCTCCGTGAACAATCAATAATGGTTTTCTCAATTCCCTCACTGCTTTTTTTATACTAAGTTTATCCTTCTTGTTTTCCTCAAGGTCATCCAGTAGTGAAACGTTCAGTTTCATTTTCTGCTTTGTCCTTGTATTCATAACCTCAAATGCCCCTTTTTTCCTCCAGGCTTCCTTTTGTCGGTCAGAATATCTGTCAAATGTGGAAACAGATGACCATACTGCAACTGCTTTAACTTCAGATTTTCGATTGCCAGTTAACAGCGATATGCCTCCACCTCTACTATGCCCGAGGAGACCCAGTTTATCATTAGAAGTTCCACCGAAAAATCCTCTGAAATATGCGTCGATCAATTGAGATAGTTCATCTATTTCCAAAGTAAATGTATTTTCAGCGAAACGATCCAATTCATCGAATTCTGTCAGGCTCTCACCAATTCCATTGTGTGAAAAATTAAAACTAAGAACAAAAAAACCTTTAGAAGAAAAATAATTTCCTAAATAAGGACCGAATCCCCAATCTTTAAATCCTTTAAAACCATGGACAAAAATAAGGCATGGGGACAGGCGAAGATTTTCTGTCCCATAAGCAGTAATCCTAAGAGTGTCCTGCTTATCAGTGGTAAGTATAAAATCTTTGCTCATTGGATCAAATATGGTCATTAAAGATAGAAAAGTCAAGAAAACGAGGCATAAATCAAACTTTTCACAATTCGTCATCACGAACCTTATTTCTTTTTGTTTTTCATTTAATTATTTTCTCTAAAGTAAATATCAGGTTTAGGAGTGTAAAATTGCGATATCTGCTCGTTATTCCGTCAATAGATATTAAAAACGGTAAAACTGTTAGGGTTGTCCAGGGAATCCCTGAACTTGATTGTAAGGAATATGGCAGTGACCCTGTAGAAATGGCGAGGATTTGGCGCACAGAAAATGCTAAGCTCCTTCATGTAGTTGACTTTGACGGCGCATTCGAGCATTCCAAAAGAAATGTTGATATAATCCACGAAATCTGCAATTCGGTTATTATTCCAGTCGAGTATACAGGAGGAATAAGAACCATCGATGATGCCGACAGAATGTTTGATCTGGGTGTAAGCCGTCTGGCCATAAACACTATGGCATACGAAAATCCGAATGAATTCAAAAGCGTTTTTGAGAAATACGGACCTGCCAAAATTGTAATTTCGCTTGATGTCCTTAATGATGAGATGATCGTAAGAGGAAGAAAAATCAAGACGGGGATAAACTATTTGGATTACGCAAAAAAATTGGCAGAAATGGGTGTAGAGAGATTTATTGTTACCGATGTTGAAAGAAACGGAACAATGTCCGGACCAAATCTAGAACTTTCAAAAAAAATAGCAAACGCAACGAATCAAAAAGTTACCGTCTCCGGTGGAGTAAGGAATAAGGATGAATTAATGGATATTCAGGCCTTAATGCCGCAAGGTGTCGATTCTGTTATTGTAGGTAGGGCTCTATACGAAAACCGCTTCCCTTGTCAGAAATTATGGCGGGTTGCGGAAGCAGGTTTGTTTAACTAAAGGAGTGAGAATGGAAAATCAAAAGAAAGCAGTACATAGCAGCTTCTGGTCAAATTTCTTCAAATCTCCTACTGAAAAAGTAGATTTGCAAAAATCCCTGCTTTCCATACCAATTTTCAGCCGGCTTACACGCAGAGAACTTGTTATGCTTATGAATATCATTCATAACAGGATCTATGTTTCCGGAGAATATATTTTTTATCAGGGTGATCCTGGACTTGGATTATATATCATCCGCGATGGAGAGGTAACGATCCACAGGAAAAAAGAGGATGAGGAAGTTGTATCCCTCGCTTCCTTTACAAAAGGAGATTTTTTTGGGGAACTCGCACTTATAGATGGGGAGAAGCGTTCGGCTTCAGCAGTAAGCAGTTCAGATACACGGCTTGCTGTAATATTTAAACCCGATCTCGATGAATTCATTGAAAATTATCCCAAAAGCGGTATTAAAGTCCTCAGAGGTATCTCTGAGATAATTGCTACAAGGTTAAGAAAATTAAATGAAGATAACTTTAACCTGCAAAATAAATTAGAAATAAAAGTGGAGACAACTTATGGAACCTGAAATTTCCAAAGTACTTGTTCCAATTGACTTTTCTGATTACTCAAAAAGCGCATTAAAATATGCAGTCAGCTTCGTTAAATACTTCGGGGCAGAGCTGATTTTGGTTTATGTTGTTGAGCCGGTGATCTATCCCCCGGATTTCAGTATGGGACAAATTGCAATTCCTTCAGCCGATCTGGATATGGATAAAAGAGCGATCGATGAGTTAGAAAAACTGGCAATGCAGGAAATTCCTTCAGCAATAAAAGTTAAATCGATTGTAAAGACTGGGAAACCCTTCGTTGAAATTATAGAAACTGCGGGCGAAGAGAATGTGGATCTTATTATAATTGCTACACACGGTCATACAGGGATGGAACATATCCTTTTCGGAAGCACAGCAGAAAAGGTAGTCCGTAAAGCCCCGTGCCCCGTTCTAACTCTTAGAGAACCAATTAAAGGATTTTTATTTAAGGATGAATTAAAGAAGGAAAAGATCTGATTAGTTTTTTCTGTCGATCACAAAATCAACAAGCCCTTCAAGAGCAATTTTTGATGGGGAATCAGGGAATATCTTTAAGGATTCTTTAGCTTTTTCAGAAAATGCATGTGCAGTTTTTAGTGCGTAGTCGATTCCCCCGTTACTTCTGACGAATTCTATAATCCTGCGTGTATGGTCCTGACCGTTATTATTTTTTATCATTCGCCTGATTTGATCTGCTTCACCCTTTGAAACTTTTTTAAGCGAATAGATAAGAGGAAGCGTTATTTTTTTTTCTTTAATATCTCCGCCAACAGGTTTACCGATTATCTTCGAGCTTCCTTCGTAGTCAAGTATGTCATCTCTTATCTGGAACGCCATACCAATTGACTCTCCGAAATTTTTCATTGACTGATGATATTCAGCGTTGTCAGAAGAACTCATAGATCCTATCATACAGCAAGTCTCAAGCAGTGATGCCGTTTTATCCGAAATAACCTTGAAATATGTTTCTTCATCAATATCCAGTTTACGCGTCTTTTGAATCTGAAGAAGTTCACCTTCCGACATCCTTTTTACAGCATTAGTTATAACGCCTAGAAAATCAAAATCTTTTCCCTCCACAGCTATCATCAAACCGCGGGAAAGCAGATAATCTCCCATAAGCACAGCAGCTTTATTTTTAAATATGGCGTTAATAGACCAAAATCCTCTTCTCTTATCAGCATTATCCACAACATCATCATGAATCAATGTTGCTGTATGAAGCAGCTCAACGAGCACAGCTCCCCGGTAGCTTCTTTCAGAAACTCCACCTGATAATTTTGCGGAAAGCAGGACGAGCAGCGGTCTGATCTTTTTCCCTTTTTGCCTGATAATATATTTCGCAATAAGATCTACAAGTCCTACACTGCTTTTCATTGATTTTTTAAACAGACGTTCAAAATCTTCAAGCTCGGTTTTTATGGGCTGGCTTATTTCACTTAAAGCTTTTTTAATCAATGTTTTTTTACTGCTAATTTTGAAATGAAAATACTGATTTCATATAATAAAACCAATGGAACAGCCAAGACTACCTGCGAGACAGGATCCGTTCCGGGAGTTAAAAACGCTGAAAGAACCATTATTATAACAATGGCATGCTTTCTGTATTTTTTCATAAATGCGGGAGTAAGTATGCCGAGCTTTGTGAGGAAAAAAGAAATCATGGGTAATTCAAAAACAACACCGGCTGCAAGTATTACGCTTACAATTATTGAAACATATTCATCAATAGCAAATTCATTCTTTATCAGATCTGTGCCAAATTCTTTTACGAACTTAAAGGCGAGTGGAATCATAACATAATAAGCAAATACTATCCCGATAAAGAAACTTATTGTACTATAGAAAACTATGAGTAGTATATACTTTCGTTCTTTTTTGCGCATTGCAGGCGCAATAAACTTCCAGAGCTGATAAAAAATATTCGGAAGACTCAGGATAATGCCACCTACCATGGCAACCTGGAAGTAGAGGAAAAGCTGACCGAAGGGTTTCAGGTTTTGTAAAGCCAGACCATTATCTTTAGCTGGTTTTAAAAGGATATCTACAACAAGAAATTCTGCAAATATCCAGCAGATTATAGTCCCCACAATAACGCCAATAATTGAATAAATTAGTCTCCATCTCAGTTCCTCAAGATGGTCAAGGAACGTCATTTCGACTTCTTTAGATTCTTCTTCTATCAGGTCGGGACTGTTAAGTTCTTTCGTTGCCACGGTTGCTATTTCAGCTTAGTCCTGCATATAAAGGAAATTTTGCACATAAATTTTTAACCTCTACTCTTATTTCTTCAAGTTTTTGCTCATTTTCAATATTCCTTACGGCTGAATCGATAAATCCAGCAATAAGTGACATCTCATTCTCTTTCATACCCCTGGTCGTTACCGCAGGTGTACCTACCCTTATACCACTCGTAACAAAAGGACTCCTGGTATCAAATGGAACCATATTTTTATTTACGGTAATACCCGCTTTTTCAAAAGCATTTTCAGCCTGTTTACCCGTGATGTTCTTATTTGAAAGATCAATAAGCATTAAGTGATTATCCGTGCCCCCCGAAATAAGGTCGAACTGAAATTTTGAAAGTCCATGGGCAAGAGATTGAGCATTTTTAATGACCTGACCAGCGTATACTTTAAATGAATCCTGAAGTGCTTCGCCGAAAGCAACGGCTTTAGCCATTATAATATGCATAAGCGGGCCGCCCTGTATACCGGGCATAACTATACTATCTAAAATCTCCGACATCATTTTAACCCGATCTCCTTTCGGAGTCTTTTTTCCCATGCGGTTTTCATAGTCTTTTCCCATAAGGATTACGCCTCCTCTAGGTCCGCGTAAAGTCTTATGAGTTGTAGAGGTTACAACGTCGCAGTATTTAAGAGGATTATCAAGGAATCCTTTAGCAATAAGTCCGGCAGGATGAGCCATATCGCACATGAGGAATGCACCTACGGAGTCAGCAATTTCTCTGAATTTTTTATAATCCCATTCCCTGGGATATGCACTGGCACCCGCAACAATAATCTTAGGTTTTTCCTTTTTTGCAAGATCGGCTATAACCTCATAGTCCAGAGTTTTGGTTTCCTTATTCAGTGTATACCCGATTGGCTGATAAAGTTGTCCGGAAAAATTAACAGGCGAACCATGCGTTAGATGGCCCCCATGTGCCAGACTAAGACCTAGCATCTTGTCTCCCGGATTAAGAAGTGCCATATAAACTGCCATATTTGCCTGGGAACCGCTGTGTGGCTGAACGTTTACATATTCAGCATCGAATAATTCCTTTAATCTCTCCCTGGCAAGGTTTTCCGCCATATCTACATATTCACACCCGCCATAATATCTTTTCGCAGGGTAGCCCTCAGCATATTTATTCGTAAGGACCGATCCGGCGGCTTCAAGGACGGCCGGGCTGACAAAATTTTCAGAAGCTATAAGTTCAAGTTTTTCCTCCTGCCTCTGAGTTTCCAGCGTTAATACATTAAAAATTTCCTGATCTTTTTGGATATTTGTATAATTCATTTTAATTCACTGAGCTTGTAAATATTGAATAATTTTCAGTTTGAAAATATAACAAATAAAAAGAAAAGGTTCCGGGTGTAAACCGCGGAACCTTTTCTTTAAATCTATAAAAAATCTAATCTTACGGAACAGTTACACTTTTTCCAATCCATGAGTAGCAGTCACCAGAAGGTGTTACCGTCTGACCTGACTTATATTTACGGAAGAAATAATCTTCCTGTGTTGGGATTGAGGATGAGAGAGCATTGATTCTTTCACGAGCCTGCGAAAAATTAGGATCAACTGACAATGCTTTTCTATAGGTATCTACTGCAATCTGGTACACAACCTTTGCATCAAAATCGAAGGTGCAATTCCTGGCAGCCTGTTCGTAAAGAAGTCCCTCATAATAAACAGCCTGTGCCCAGCCATTGCCGACATCATTTGCCTTCTGGAATTGTGATCTGGCTGCTGAAAGCTGCCCCTTATCCTTATAAACCAGACCCAGGTTCAGATAATGATTCTTATTCTGAGGATCGATCTGAATGAGTTTCTTAAAAGCTTCCTCAGCTTTATTAAGCTGATCAGTTTTCTGATAAGCCTGCGCTAATTGAGTCCAATAATTTACAGATTCCGGCGATTGCTTAACAAGGAAATCAAGTGGTATGATAGCCTCCTGGTAATCATTTGCCTTCATAGCGGTAGAGGCATATTTCCAGGCTTTCTCAGGGTTCTCCTTATCATTCTCCCAGTTCTTTTTTGTTAATGCTACAAGTTCATCAATATTTTCAACTAGGCCTTCAAGTTCCTGTGGCCATTGAGGATCATCAGGATATTTATCACTGAGTTTGGTATAAAGGTCTATAGCTTTGGTTTTATAATCATTGGATTCAGATGCATTATTCTTATAGAGTTGCCCTAACTTATGATAATAATAAGCATCAAGATTCGGGTTATATTCGAAGGCAAGTTTATAGTCGGCAATTACACTATCAACAGGAGTGTTAAGCCAAGTTTCTTCTACAAAGGCTTTTCTAACCTGGAAATACCCTTTTGCGTCCGGATTATATTTTTCAGCCATGTTATACAGGTACGTTATGGTATCCGCAATAGCCTGCTTCTGTTCATGGGCAATATCGGTAGAATCGTGAAGATACCAGAGAGCATCTTCCATTTTGTAGAAAATATACTTCGAAAATTTTGAGGGATTTATATCAAGTACCTGCCAGCCATAAGGTACGGCACTCTGGTAATCTTTATTTTTATAATATTCTGAGAATAGACTATAGAGTTCAAGAACCTTAGTTGAATCATCGGGAATTGCAGTAGTAATACTGCTCTTCGGAAAAGCTGAAAACGCACTTAGCAAAAGAAATAACACTGTCACTGCTGTTAACCTGGAGAATTTGCCTAATTTATTTTGTTTAGATTCTTTCATTTTTATTTTTCCTCTCGAATAAACCAAATGTCGCCGAGACTTATGGTTAAATATGCTTTTAATATATTTTCTTTATAGAGACCAGGATCATTTGTGCCTCGCATAGCATATTGAAGACCCAGATCCAGTGTGTTTGCTGTACTTAATGGCAGAGAAAAACCTCCAGAAACTGAATATTGATTAACTCCTTCATTATTCACTAAATACTGTGTCTGTTCAAAACTTAAACCAGCACGCCAAATTATATGTTCCCAGAAAGATGTTCCCAGCGATAATTGCGGAATATATTCAAATCCGGCACTTATTTTTGAAGAATTTCTCAGGTTTCCCTGGGTCTTTTCATTAAAAGTGTACTTTTCCCAGGCCTGAAAAGCATAGTCTAAAGTTAGTAAATATTTATTATTTACTATAAAACTTAATCCTGCGGAGAGCCTTCCAGGCAATTTCATATTTACAATACCCGTAGTCACCGTATCAGTACCAAGGGTAGTGCTGGAGGTTAGTACAGTATCAGTTCTTAAATCAGAAATGTAATTATATGACACGCCTAATCTGAAATTTGTGATCCCGTCCATGCCGAATGCCGCAGCCACATCAGGCGTAAGCAGGCCTACAGTTGAACCAATACCTTTGGGCCGGTATTCGTTCGTATACTGAGCATCAGCATTCGATTGATCAGGAAATGTTATGGATGAGGTGTAATCAATATTTCCGAAATAATAATCCAGAGTAGCTCCAATGCTCACATCAAAAGGAAGCTTATACGAGGAACCAAAGAACAACTTTGATAAACCGCCCTTTCCCTTATATGCTGTTTTATAGTTACCTATTAAAGACTGAGAAGAACTCTCGACATCATAACTTACATTAGAATAAGGAGCAAGTCCAACGACCGCACCGATACCATATTTTTCACTGATCGGGAAGGCAATACTGAATCCAGCGAAGTCGGCTTTACCATAATAAGCTGAGACATTATCACCTGACAGAAATGAACCGTGATAAGTAAGGTTGAATTCAACCCGGGTTCTTCTGAGATTATATAATGCAGCCGGGTTATAAAAACTGATAAAATTTTGTTCCGCGTCAGCAGTGCCTAATTGACCCATCCCCAGTTTTCTGGCTGACTGTGCATAAATCATATCCCCTACTCCAATTCGGGAATAGGGAGATGAGGATTGTGAAAAAATCTCAGGCATTATCAGTAATACAAGGAACAGTGAAAGGGTAATAGGTTTATAACTTAATTTCATTTTTTTCCTGTGTATGTAATTACCAATCGTGGTCTTAAAGAGGCATCGGAAGCATCGCTTCCTTTTAAGGCAAATATTTCTAATCCTAGGTTTTGACTTCCAGCGGTCAGAATGAAACCGTTATTACTGTGATATCCACTCACAATACTCTGAATAAATTTAGCAATATCCCCGGTAAAAGTATTACCCGATCTATTAAGAGTGATTGATGAGGTTGTATCATAGGATGTTCCAATGGAATCTCTTGCAAAATAGGCAACTAAAGAATTACTGAAATTATCACCGGTTTTTGAAGCACTGCTGTCAACATATAATGTAAACTGAGCCTTATTTATCACTGAACCATCAGGTACGGATGCAAGATCAAATTTAACTCTTGAGTTAACTACAAGCCCTCCCTGCACAGCAATATCACCAGCAGGAACTGCAGGCTTGTCTCCTAATAGAGCACTAACATCCTCAAGGCTGTAGAAATTTAAAGTATCAATCAGGCTTCCAGTCTGAACAATTACATTTAACCTAGGGATGCCTGTGAACTCGATGTTATTTGTCGCCTCAAATCCAATCACACCCGTTGATGCGGGATCAGGTTGAAGGTACATCCCTTTATTCTTCTGAATCGGAGTTGCAGCAGCAGCTGTAAACCATGCGTTTATTGTTTGATCATCAACTTCAAAAGTATAAAGCGTGTCAGAATAAGTTTTATTCGAACTGATATCATTACTTTCAAACTGCAGGTTTGGAAGACTGTCAGCTGTAAATCCAAATGATGTCCATCCGCTGGTTACGGAATGAACAGAGTAATTAAGCTGGGTGGAGACATCACCTATTTTATATACTTTAGTAAGGTGAACCTTTGCACTCAGGATATTAAGGCTTGAATTATTAACGGCGCTTTTTATAGTATCCGGCAGAACAACTGCAAATCTGATTAAAGAGGAAGCTTCAACATTTTCAAACTTCCCGAGCAGCAGCCTGGGGGAATCGCTTAACTGTACCCCTGTTTTATAATATGAGGAAGTTTGTCCAATTGAATCCTGGTACGAATCAATTTTGTTTATGGTTAAAAAATCAGAAGTTAAAAGATTATTTCCAATTGAGGTAGGAGAGTCACTGCAAGAATAAACCAAAGCAAGTACTAAGAGCACCGGTATAAAAAGAACTTTTTTATTTATCAATTATTTCACCTGTAAAATCTTCAAAAATGAATTTGCACGCACTGGGTATATTTTCGGCTACAAAGCTTGGAAATATATTTTGTTTTTGCAATATAGAAATACTCTCCGTGCCATAACCTGTTTTTACAAGCACGGTTTTAAGACCTGCATTTTGTCCACACAATATGTCAGAAGGTGTATCACCAACAAAATACGAACCGTTAAGCTCAATGTTATGATCTTTGGAAGCTTTAAAAATCATGGCTGGTGAAGGTTTCCGGCATTCCGCCGCTTCCCTGCTGCTGAAGTCTGGGTGGTGGGGACAGTAATAAAAAGCATCAATAGCAGTATTTTCTGCTTTCAGCAATTCGTTAATCCTGGAATTAACAGCGTCGACTTCCTTTTCAGAGATCAATCCTCTGGCTATTCCTGACTGATTGGATACAACAATTAGTTTAAAATTTAATTTGCTTTTTAATAAAGAGAGAGCTTCACCGGTCCCGGGAAATAACTTTACCTGAGCAGGATCGCCCAGGTAACCCGGGTCCTCATTTAAGGTCCCGTCTCTATCTAGAAACACAGCATATTGGGGCATCAGTTTTCGTTAGATAATATCGTTTTGTATAACTCGATATATCTTTTGGCAGATGAATTCCAGCTGAAATCCGACTTCATTCCGTTCTTCATAATCTTTGTCCATGCCTTTTTATCTTCGAAGATCTTAAGAGCTCTTTTTATCTCCTTGATCATAGCCTTGGAATCATATTGTTTGAAGACAAAGCCATTACCTTCTCCGGATTTTTCGTCAAATTTAGTAACGGTATCTGCCAGTCCTCCTGTTTCACGAACTATAGGAACCGTACCGTACATGAGGCTGTACATCTGGTTGAGTCCACAGGGTTCATAGCGGGAAGGCATCAGAAAGATATCAGACCCTCCTTCTATCAGGTGGGCAAGATCATCATTAAAACCAAGGTATGTAGCAAACTTACCCGGATATTTTGAAGACATGCTTTCAAAAAATTTATGATATTTTTTATCACCGGTTCCGAGGAGAACCATCTGGATATCCAGTTTCATTAATTCAGCAAAAGCATCTTTTACCAGGTCCATTCCCTTCGAATCAAAAAGACGTGCAATGACACCAATAATCGGAACAGTCTCGCTATATTCAAAACGGAATTTATCAGCAAGTTCCTTTTTATTAACAAGCTTCGCCTCAAGGTTCTTAGATGAGAATTTCTTGGGAAGATGCTTATCCTTTTCCGGAGACCATACCTTCGGATCAATGCCGTTAATTATCCCGTAAAGATCATTTTTTCTTTTAGCAAGTACATTCTTTAATCCGGCTCCAAGTTCTTCATCTGTTCTTATTTCATTAGCGTATGTCTCACTTACTGTATTTATTGCATCAGCAAAGAGTAGTCCGCTCTTCATGAAATTTATCTTACCGTAGATTTCTATTCCTTTTTCGGAGTTAAGTTCTTCCGGGATACCGATTTTTTTGAAAACTGATTTTGGAAATGTCCCCTGGTAAGCAAGGTTATGAATAGTGAACAAAGTTTTGAAATTCTTAAATTGTTCTTCATCTTTGTATACCGTTTTTAAATAAGCAGGTATCAATCCGCATTGCCAGTCATTACAATGAATGATATCCGGTATCCATCCAAGTTTACATATCAATTCAAATACTGATCTGCTCAGTAAAATGAATCTTTCATCATTATCAGGATAATCTTCCCCGGTCATAGGATCAACGTATAAGCTGTTTCTGCTGCCAAAATATTCCTGGTTATCCAGAAAATAAATTTGTACACGTACTTTCTGTCCCGGTAGAAAACAAGATTTGAGTGAAAAGACAACGTCTTTGTCACCAATTTTTACAGACAGATCCTTTAGCCGAACTACTTCATGAATCTTAAATTTCCTGTCATCAACTGCACCATATTTTGGTACGACTATCCGGACTTCATGTCCCATCTCCGATAACATTTGAGGTAAAGCAGCAGAAACATCCGCCAAACCGCCTGTTTTAACAAAGGGGACCACTTCCGATGAAACGAAAAGGATTTTGAGTTTTTTTGAGGGCATTTTGTAAGTTTATTTTAAATGAATGTCGTAATTTACGAAATTTCCATATGTTTCTCAAAAAAAACATTAGGGAATACTTTTAGATTGCTGCTAAAAATAACGTCCTAAAATGTAAGGAATATAGAGTATTTTGAAGGTTTTGCTGCTTAATCTCTTATTACCCCCGATTTTCTGTCAAAACTTAAATTTTAGTAAAAGATTGTTAAATTTATAATCAATAATTTCAATAATACAGTGATTTTATGAAACATATAAAAGCTGTCGTTGCTTTATCTATAGGTACAATATTCCTGACATTTCTTCTATCCTCATGTAGCGCTTCCAGTACTGTACGATATGATAAAGACAAAGAGAATAAAGAAAAAAAATCTTCCGAAGAAGAGAACTTCAAGGAAGACTTCAATATCATCCCATACCGAACCATCATTGATATAAAGGAAAAAGATCAGACTGAAACACAAACATCCGAATTAAACCCCTGGTACGGTTTCGAACAAAAAGATACAAGTTCCATCCAGGAAAAATCTATTGTAGGTACTACAAACGGATTCAGGGTGCAGGTTCTGGCCACCGATAACCTTGAGGAAGCTGATTCTCTAAAGTCTGAGCTTTCTCTTAAAGTAACGAATAAAAGTATATATGTAATTTTCGATCCTCCTTTCTATAAGGTTGAAGTAGGAGATTTTGAAGTTATGAGTGAAGCAAAAGATTTGAATTTTAAACTCAATCAGATGGGCTATACTGAGTCTCGCGTAATAGCTTCAACTATTAATATTTTTGAATAATGCGTAAAATTTTATTTAACCCATCCCAGGTGGTCACTGTTGATACAGGCGGAAAGAACTATAAAAGAGGTTCTGAATCTGGAAGT
The DNA here is from genome assembly GCA_963800255.1 of uncultured Ignavibacteria bacterium. Lineage (GTDB taxonomy): Bacteria > Bacteroidota > Ignavibacteria > Ignavibacteriales > Ignavibacteriaceae > DATFVA01. The sequence goes on from CAWDAK010000009.1 coordinate 482,474, forward strand.
CTTGGTATAGTAACAGATCATTCTGTTGTTATAGAAAACGACACCATCAAAGACCTCCTTCCTTCCAGTTCGCTTAAGAATCCTGCCGACAGTGAAATTATCGATTTAACCGGAAAAATTGTTCTGCCCGGACTCATCGAATCTCATACTCATACAGCATTTGCTGGTTCCCGCGCGGATGAATTCAGGATGAAAATTGCCGGGGTTCATTATGAGGAAATAGCGGTAAAGGGCGGAGGAATCCTTTCAACAGTAAACGCGGTAAGAGCAACATCTTTTGAGGAACTGGCCAGAATAGTATCTCCCAGGATACAATACTTTATTGCTCAGGGAATAACAACGCTGGAAATAAAGAGTGGTTACGGATTGGACTTTGACAATGAAATAAAGCTGCTGCATCTCATTAATTATCTTAATGAAATCTACGCAGATCGATATTATCCCTACTTTCCTGGGAGCGCATACTTTCCCGCCGGAATTTAAAGAAGATCATTCTGGTTATATTGATCTCCTTATAAATAAAATGATTCCTCATATTGCCAAAAATAATCTGGCTGTATTCTGTGATGCTTTCTGTGAGAAAACAGCATTTACTGCAGAGGAGACAGGTAAAATATTTGATAAAGCTATGGAGTCGGGTTTAGGTTTAAAGCTGCATACAGATCAATTCAACAATATTGGGGGACTTAATGCCGCTCTCCAAAGACAAGCAGTAAGCGTTGATCACCTGGAAGTGCTTGCTGATGAAGATATCAGGAAGCTGGCAGAATCTGATACTGTTGCAACTTTACTTCCCGGAGTATCCTTTTTTCTAAACTATGGATATGCTCCTGCAAGAAAATTGATTGATGCCGGAGCAATTGTTGCCCTGGCTACAGATTATAACCCGGGATCTTCAAATATTTCTAACCTTAATTTTATCATGAGTCTTGCCTGTTTAAAGATGAAAATGACCATTGAGGAGGCAATCTCTGCTGTTACAATAAATTCGGCAAAAGCATTAAGCAGAGAAGGTGCAACGGGCAGCATCGAAATAGGTAAAAAGGCTGACTTCGCAATATTTGATACAGAAGAATATTCTGATATTATATACCAGGTGGGTAAAAATATTAATTACATGACTATCAAAAACGGTAAAATAATTTATGAAGCAAAGGGAGGTTCAAATTGAAAATAATTGAGTGTGTACCAAATTTCAGTGAAGGAAATAATAAACAGACATTTGATGCTATAACAGATGGGATAAATTCAGTTAAGGGAGTTAAGCTTCTGAATTTTGAACCTGATGCTGATTATAATAGGGTTGTGGTTACAATGGCAGGTGATGATAATGCAATCATCGACGCTGCTGTGAATGCCTGCAAGGCAGCAGCAGAAAATATTGATATGACAAAACATAAAGGTGAACATCCAAGGCTCGGAGCAATAGATGTAGTTCCGTTCGTCCCGGTTAAAAATGCAACGATGGCAGACTGTGTGAAGATAGCCGAACAATTCGGGGAAAGAATTTCAAAGGAACTTGATCTTCCTGTTTACCTCTATGAAAAAGCTGCAAGAAAACCTGACAGGGAGAACCTGTCTTCTATCCGTAAAGGTGAATACGAAGGGCTAAGCGAGAAACTCAAAGATCCTGAGTGGAAACCTGATTTCGGTAAAGCTGAGTTTAATCCCAAACTGGGAGCACTTGTCACCGGCGCACGTTTTTTCCTGATCGCTTATAATGTGAATATAAAATCAACCGATGTGAGCAAGTCCAAGGAAATCGCTGAGGTCCTGCGTGAATCAGGCAGGCCTAAAAGAGATGACCAGGGTAATATTATAAAAGAAAACGGGAAGACAGTTAAAATTCCCGGGAGATTGAAAGACTTCAAGGGAATGGGAGTATCTCTTGAGAAGTATAATATAACCCAGGTTTCCATCAATCTAACCAACTATGAAGTAACTCCAATTCATGTGGCGTTTGAGGAAGTGAAAAAAGAAGCAAAACGCCTGGGTGTTGAAGTGGATGGAAGTGAAATTGTAGGACTTGTACCACTGGAAGCGCTGCTCATGGCGGGACGTTTTTATGCCAATGGCAAGGATGTGCAGGAAAGCGAACTGGTCGATCTGGCAATTGAAAAGCTTGGGCTTAATACCCTAAATTCGTTCAATAAAAACGAAAAAATTATTGATTATATGATCGGGAATTAACGAATTCTCAGAACAAAATCCGTTTTTCATTCGCAGTACTGAACTTAAAATAGGAGGAGAAAAATGAACATAGACGATTCAATAAGAAATTATTTGGATGATATATCTTCCAGTGCACCTACACCTGGGGGAGGTAATGTTTCAGCTTTCAGCGGTGCTGTTGCAAGCAGCCTTGGTATTATGGTCTGCAACCTTACAATCGGGAAAAAGAAATATGTGGAAGCTGAAGAGGAGATGAAGGACATAAAATTTGAACTCTCAGTAGCAAAAGAAGAATTTCTTTCCCTTGCTGAAAAAGATAATCAGGCATTTGAAAAGGTAATGCAGTCCTTCAAACTTCCGAAAGACACTGACGAACAAAAAAAAGAAAGAAGTCAGAGCATTGAGTCAGCTACACTTGAAGCAGCCGAAGCGCCGGCAGAAGTACTAAAGTACTGCGGCAAAATTATTCCTTTATTCCGGACTCTGGCTGAAAAAGGAAATCAGAATTCTGTTTCGGATGCAGGGGTAGCTGCTGCATTGATATCAACAGCGGCCGAAGGAGCTTTCCTGAATGTTCTTATAAACTGCTCTTCCCTTTCCAACAAAACTGTGGCTGGTGAAATATTGAAGAAGAATGAAATTATTCTTCAGGAAGTTAAACAGCAGTGCAGCCAAATAAGCAGGGATATTACTCAAAAGCTGAATGTAGATCTGGTTTAACCAGTTATATTCGACTTCATTTGAAGTTGAATAGTATATCCATTTTACCCCATCTGGCCCTAAGATTTATAGTATCGGGATAGAATGAAAAATCTTCAGAGGGTTTAAAGGGATAAGGATTTCCTCGATCATAGGTTCTGCTGCTGTCTCTATCAAGGTAGCACCAAAGCAGATATTTGCCGGGGAATACCCTGTTAAATTCAAATTTGCTCCCTCTCTGCAGGTATTGAGAATATATTTTACCAGTATTTTCGGTACTTTGAAGTAGCACAAGAGGATTTTCAGTAAGCTGAACATTTTGGATGGTCCCGCTGGCTCCTGTAAAATCAATCTCGCTTATTGTAACATACCTATATGTATAAGTTGTATCACCTTTATTTCCTGCCGCATCCTCAAACTTAGATAAATCAAATTTCACCAGGTATATCTCACCGCTTTTCAACCTTACTGAGGGTTTCAAAATAAGCGACGCATCATCCGGAAAGTAAACAGTGTAGTTAACTTTATTATGTGAAGTATCGGTAAGCTCAATTCCTGTCCTGGCCTGCACAGTATCAAAGGCATCATCAAAATAAAAAATTACTGAATCACTTTGAAAATCGATCCTTCCTCCCTCCTGCGGAACTGCACGTGCAATCTTTGGACGGGTTGTATCGGGATTATCACTCAATGTTATCTGCGACATTTCATTCTGATAAGTGTTGCCCTTTTTATCTTTCAGATCTAAAGCTTTCAAATAATAGTCCCTTGTATTATCAAGGATGGTTTCGATTACAAGTACGATCTGCTTTGAATCTGATATTTTATCGAATGCATAGATCGGATTAAATGGGTTACCTGAAGTTGAATCAACTATTAAGAAGTTATCTGTAGAAATTATTGATGAATCAATTTCTTCACTCATCTCTACCAGTATATGATAGCGGTCTGTCATGAGGGCTTTAATTATCCGGGGTGAGGTTGTATCCTCTTCGGTAAGGAAAAAGTTCAATCCGCTGAAAAGTGTATCTTCAGGAGCCAGAATTATATCTTTAAAAGGTACTCCTATCTTATCCTGTTCAACCTGGTACAGGAGATCTCTGAATTGATCGGCAACGGCAAACACCCTGTAAGTTCCTGCTGCCAGACCAGCAAGTTTGAAGAATCCATTCTCGCCTGCCTGTGAAATATAATCAGGTTTGGAGGTAGAGGGATTCACTGTATCAGCCTGTAGTTTATAAGCAAAGATCATCGTGCCGCTGGGTTCCTTATCATATATCCTGCCTGATATTTCTCTTCTATCTATTTCGGGTCCGGTTGAAAAAGTTAACGTATACGATTCAGCCATTCGGTTTTTATTGTTATAATCTACAACATCTGTACCCAGGGTAACCACGTAAGTTAAACTATCCCGTAGCGGACCAGGGAAATATATCCTTACTGATTTACCACTCCAATCAAGTTCAAGTTCCCCATCTACAGCAGGAGAAATAAACAGAGCGTCCTTCACAGTTCTTTTATCAACATACTCTGAGAATGTAAATTCAATATAATCTTCATTATAATTTGTGGTTCCACTTTCAGGGTATGTTTCCACTATTTTTGGGGGGATTTTATCTATCTCTCCTCCGCCAGGAGGCAGCTGGTTAGCGCATCCGGCAAGAAATATAGCCAACAAGCCTAAACCATAATATTTTATTTTTTCTGCTGTTGTCTTAACCATCTTCTGTACTTTGCTACGTTTCTAAGATGTTGTGAATATGTTTTTGCGAAGTTGTGTCCTCCATCGCCGCTGGCAACAAAAAACAGGTAATCCGTATCTGCAGGATACAGCACTGACAAAATCGCCTCCCTGCCGGGATTGTTTATTGGTCCTGGAGGTAAACCAGAATAAAGATATGTATTGTAAGGCGATTCTATTTTCAGGTCCTTATATAATAGTCTTCTCCACCCGTTTGGCTGCAGGTACTGGATTGTCGGATCAGCCTCCAGTTTCATTCCTCTCTTCAAACGATTCAAATAAACCGAAGCTATCTCCGGCATCTCATTAGTCTTGTTCGTCTCACCTTCCACGATAGAGGCAATTGTTAAAATTTCTTGGACTGAGAAGCCCATCGAGTCAGCTTTTGACCGGAGCGAATCCGTCATAAATTTCTTAAATCTATTATAAAATATACCAATAATTTCTGAAGGAGAACTTCTTTCATAAACATAATATGAATCAGGAAGAAGATAACCTTCCATGCTTCCGGCCTTAATACCGAGAGAGTCAACGAATGATTTATTAAATGCTTTCTGAACAAAAGAAGCAGAATCAACGAACAGCTCATATTTAACTTTAGCTCCTATATACCTTACAGTTGAGCCTCCACGTATTTTAACTTTCCTTAAGTAATCAGCTTTCCCATGAAGGAAGAGATCGATAAGGTCAAGGTACGTCAGTCCGTTTGGAATATAATATCTGCCTGCCTTTATGTTTCGTTCAGCTCCATATAAAAATGCTGCTACGCTGAAGTTTGTGGAGCTTGGAATGATCCCCTGGTTGTCAAGACTATCGGCTATTGCGCTAAGGGCCTCACCCTGCTTTATTTCGAACCTTCTGGGTGAATTTCCCTCGTAATAATTGGGGGTAAAAAAAGTATAGTATAAAAGTAAAAGAATGGCAGCGAAAAAAAAGAATATCAGTAATAATTCTTTTTTAGATAACAGGCTTTTGTAGGAAATTCGGCTATTCCCGGAATTTGAATTATTTCCGTTTATTTTTCCCTCTCTTTCTGGATAGCCCGTGATTCGTCAATAATTCGTTCATAAATTCTTAACAAGGTATTATTAATTTCCGGATCACTGGAGAGTTTCTGAATATTTTCACCGATTTCTTTTTCCCTCCCGGCATCATATGCAGCCAATCCAATAGTTTTTTTTAAGACTCCTATGTCCAATGATATTTTTATTCTGTTAATAAGAAGGCGGGTTATTTCCTCATCAACTTTATCTACTTCATCCCTCAAACGTAAAAGAATCTTTTCTTTGTCTTCCCTGCTTAGTTTATCAAGGTCCGCTTTAACTATATTTAAAATATTTTCTGCCAATGCAATTACGAATTTGTATGAGTGAAATGTTCTTCATGGAGACCCGGATAAGGACTATAACTGAGATCGAATCTTTCTCCTGCCTGGTATACCTTCAAACCTCTGTAAGCAATCATCGCGGCATTATCACCACAGAACTGCAAATCAGGAATAATAATTTTTTTACCGTACTTGTCTGCAAGACTGGAAACTGCTTTTCTGAGTTCGGAATTAGCCGCAACCCCGCCAACAAGTGAAATAGAATTAACCTTAAACTCTTTTAATGCTCTTTCGGTACTCCGCATAAGGGCTTTTATAACTGCATTCTGAAAGGATGCTGCAATGTCAGGTAAATCTCTATCAGGAACTTTTACACCGTCACCGTAAGTTTTTTGGATATACCTTAGTACAGATGTCTTTAATCCGCTGAATGAAAAATTATACCTATCTGCCAGTTCTGCAACTGGAAAATTTATTTTTTCTTCAGCGCCCTCAGCGGCAGCTTTCTGTATTTTAGGACCCCCGGGATAACCCATGCCAAGCATTTTTGAAACTTTATCAAAAGCCTCACCGGCAGCATCATCAACCGTGGTTCCCAGCTTTTTGATGCTCTTAAAACTTTCCACAAGCAACAGCAAGGTATGGCCCCCCGATACAACAAGTGCAAGGTAGGGAAATTCAGGCTGATCCTTCATGAGGAAACCGGAATATATATGTCCCTCAATATGATTTACAGGCACGAAAATCTTATTTGATGAATAAGCCAGTCCCTTAGCAAATGTTAACCCAACGAGTAAAGCTCCTATCAAACCGGGACCTGCAGTTGCACAAACCAGATCGATATCCTTCAATTCCAGGTCTGCTTTGGAAAGTGCATCTTTTAATAGAGGGATAATTATCTGGAGGTGAGCCCGGCTGGATAATTCAGGAACAACGCCGCCGTATTGTGAATGAAAATCCTGTGAGGAAATGAGGTTTGCTTTCAGTACTTCGTTTGAAATAACGGCAACCGACGTTTCGTCACAGGATGTTTCAATACCTAATACATTCATTTCTCAAATGAAAAAATATTCTTAAATATATGACCTGCAATCTGCGGATTTTCTTTCAGTCTTCTTATGGAATAAGGATACCAGTCTTTTCCGAACGGAACGTAAATCCTGATTTTATACCCGTCATTATTTATTCTTTCTCTCAGGTCCTCTCTAACGCCTAACAGCATCTGAAATTCAAATTTATCTTTCGGGATATTCTTTTCCTTAATCATTTTATACGCCGCTTCAATCAGGTATTCATCATGCGTAGCAATGCCTACATAATTACCATTTTTAAGCATTAGTTCAAGTGATTTAAGATAATTATCCCTTATTTCCTGACGGTCTTTATAAGCAATGGAAGCAGGTTCAATATAAATTCCTTTACATAACCGGTAGTTTGTACCAAGCTTGTTAAGAGTGATAACATCACTGGTTGTCCGTTTCAGGTATGCCTGAACTACAATACCGAGGTTATCGTAATCTGCCTTGAGATTCTTAAACAGTTTAATTGTTTTATCGGTGAATGGAGAATCCTCCATATCTATCCGAACGAAGTTATTCAAACTTTTTGCTTTATCAACAATTTCACGGATCTGCTGATATGCAAATTCTTCGTCTAAATTTAAACCCATCTGGGTAGGTTTTAAGGAGAGATTCGCCTTAAGATTATGTTTTGCTATAGTATCCAGCACTTCCAGGCATTTGGTTTTTGCCTCAATAGCTTCCTCCTTATGAGTGATAGATTCACCCAGCACATCCATAGTGGCATAAATCCCTCTGTCATTAAGAACCTTAACGCACTGAACCGCCTTTTCTATCGTATCCCCTGCAATATATTTTTTTGAAAAGAAGCCTACAACCGGAACGGGCATCAGCTGAACGGCTCCAACAATAATTTTATTTAGTATTGACAATTTTAAATTCTCCCTGCTTTACCAATATTTTTTAATAATGCGGTTGAAACTTAATTAACTTTTAATTGTTTTACTATACTTATTATTCACCTTCTGAGTGCAGAATTTTTAATTGCTGGAAGTAATAACCTTAGAATAAAAACAGCTAAGCAGGGTTAAAGAAGAGAGAGCAGAAGACTGGCTTTTTGGTTTAGATCATTCAAACTGCCATCGTTTTCGAAGATGAAATCAGCACATTTTTTCTTTTCTTCATCAGGTATCTGGTTGTAATCCCTATTATCAAAATCCTCTCGAATCATTAACGCCGCCTTTCTGTTGTAACGTTCTTCTTTTGAGGCGGTTATAAGCACAATGTAATCGAACATCTCCTCCATTTCAGCTTCATAAATCAGCGCAGCTTCTGTGAAAACTTTATCACTCTTCTCAAGTTCCCTCTTCATCAACTCGTTTACTCTCGCAATAACAGGAGGGTGTAGAATTGAATTTATTATCATAACGTTTTCAGGGTCATTAAATACTTTTTCGCTGAGGTATTTTTTATTTATTTCATCTCCGTTAAAGGAATCAGCACCGAATTCCTGGATTACTTCTCTTTTTACTTCCTCATTTCCCGCAAGTATCTGTTTTGATATTTCATCTGCATTCAGAACGGTGAATCCTTTCTCCCTTATAAAGCCTGCAAATGCTGATTTCCCTGATCCTATACTTCCTGTGATAGCTATTTTTAATTTTTTTGTATTCATTGAAAAAACCCAATTATTCTATGTTTCCTACGGGCTAAAGTTAAATAAATTTATACTAGCTAAAAAAGCTGACTGTGGAATACAGACTGCTGAGTAATTCAACAAGTATGACAAAATGGCAGACCACATACTTATGCCGTATTTACATGCTTGCTATGCGCCTTTTATGCGCCTTTTGCTCTCAAAATGAGACATTGTGAAAACAGCGAAAAAACGCAATTTCGCGCTGTTGAAAAAATCAATAGTATGACAAAAATGGTAGTACTTGAAAACCTCCGGGGAACGTGAATCTCTGCAAATTCATATCGAAAATGAACTCTATCATAGATGTACACATACGACAGGACTCCTCAGCAATAGAGTAATATTTTTTATAGTTATAAACCAGAAGTGTTCAGCATATCATAAGTTGCGGGGTTGATTATTTTTTTGGGAGAAGGGTTTCTTTAAAATGAAAAAGAGGTTGTCTCAAAAGTTTGATTTTGTCAACCTGATCTGGTTTCAGGTTCTAATTCCGATTAGAAATCGAATAATTAGATTCCGAAATAAATCCGGAATAACACTTATGAGACAGCCTCTTCTTAAGAACTTTAGAATTTTCTACTATTAAAAACTGTTACCTGGCATAACCTATTTTTCTTACTTCCCGAATCACAGTTACTTTAATCTGTCCGGGGTATTCCATCTCTCCCTCAATCTTTTGGGCGATATCGTGTGCAAGTTTATCTGCAACAACATCGTCAACCTTATCCTGTTCAACAACTACTCTAATCTCCCTGCCGGCCTGAATAGCATAAGTTTTAGCCACACCCTCGAATGATTTTGCAAGAGCCTCAAGGGTTTCCAGCCTTTTAACGTAACCCTCAAGCGGTTCTCTGCGTGCACCCGGTCTGGCTCCGCTAATAGCATCGGCAGCCTGTACAAGGGCAGCAATAGGACTTTCCATTTCAATATCTTCGTGATGGGAACCAACCGCGTTAACCACGATAGGATTTTCTTTGTACTTTTTGGTAAGGTCATAACCGAGCAGAGCGTGAGGACCTTCAACAGATTTGTCGATGGTTTTGCCTATATCGTGAAGGAGTCCTGCCCTCTTAGCAAGCTGAATATCAAGTCCCAACTCTGCTGCCATAATACCGGTAAGATAACCAACCTCAATACTATGCTGAAGAAGATTCTGGCCATAGCTTGAACGGTATTTCATTTTACCGACATGTTTGATAAGCTCATTATGCATATTATGAAGTCCTAGCTGCAGGATAGTATTTTCACCCTCTTTTATCATTTCCTCTTCAAGCTCCAGCTTAACTTTCTCAACAACTTCCTCAATCCTTGCGGGGTGAATTCTGCCATCGGCAATGAGTTTTTCAAGTGAAACGCGGGCTACTTCCCTTCTGAACTGGTCGAAAGAAGAGAGGATAACAGCCTCCGGAGTGTCATCAACAATAACATCAACACCGGTAGCAGCTTCAAATGATCTGATATTGCGTCCTTCCTTCCCGATGATCCTTCCTTTCATATCATCGTTCTGGATCTGTACAACTGAAAGTGTAGTTTCGATAGAGTGATCGGCCGCTGTTCTCTGGATAGACTGGACAATTATCTTTTGAGCTTCTTTTTTAGCCTCAGATTTTGCTTTTTCAATCAATTCTCTTGTAATGTGGGAAGCATCAGCCCTTGCCTGGTTGGTCATATTCTGAATAAGGATATTCTTCGCTTCTTCAGATGTTAATCCTGAGATCTTTTCAAGTTTTAAATTCTGTTCTTTTTCAATCCTATCAACGTCTGCAAGCCGTATCTCAACGTTCTTCTTTAAATCATGTAGCTCTTTTTCAAATTGTTTATTTTCCTTCTCTTTTTTAATTACTGTGTCAAATTTCTTCTCAATGTTCTCCTCCCGGGTAATTAATTGCTTCTCGAGGTGTGATAATTTCTGTCGTTTTTGATTTACTTCCAGATCAAATTCAACTTTCTTTTTATACCATTCATCTTTTACTTCAAGGAGTTTCTCCCGTTTCAGGTTAGTAGCTTCCTTCTGTGCGTCAGCAATAAGTTGTTTTGCTCTCTCTTCAGCGGAAACGAGACTTTTCTTGCCGATACGGGAATTAAACCACCATCCGAAGTAAAAAAATATCACAACGAGGACAATCACCATAGGAATGAGCAATAATGTGTCCATTTTTCCTCCAATGCGGTATTTTAATTAAACCGCTCCTGCCAGTGCACATTAATCAGAAAAACTTTAATATAGACAATGTGGGAACCTGCCAAAACGCTTTTTGCTTCCTCCAGTCCGGTAATTAAACCGGAACCCGCCGAAACGGATTGAGGCCTGTAATACGCGCTTTGAGTCAAACTCCCTATGTTATGAAAGTTAGTTTTTCATTTATTAAGAGACTGACAGGGCGGAATTCTTTTAGGATGGTTCAGCCAAACTTGGATCGCTAAGAAGAAGCTTTAATTTTTTCACTTTATCTGCGGCCTGTATCAATAGTTCTCTGTTTTTATTTTTCTCAAGAAACAGATCATAAGCAATATTTAAGCATGCTATTATCGCTATTGTTTGAGCCGGCTGGTCGGGAAGTTCTTCTTTTGTTTCTTCCATTACTTTATTTACATAAACAGCCAGTTCTTTGGCTATTTCTTCATTCTCGACCAATAAAGAATATTCTTTATCAAATATTTTAATTTTAAGCTTCTTTTTATCTGTCATGGTTCTACCATCCAACCATCAATATACTTAAGAACTCAAATGTAAATCGATCCTGTTAACCAGGTTTTGTATTTTATTCTTTAATTCTGCTTTCTCACTACCATCTAACGAACCGAACAATGAATTTAACGAATTTTCTCCGTTCTCTTCAAGTTGTTTTTCAAGTGCTTCTATTCTCTGAAGGAGCATCTTATTTTCTTCTCTGATTCCCGAAAATGATCTTTCCAGTTTTGAATACTCTTCCCGGATAGATTTGTTCCTATTTTTTAATTCTGAAACCAGAGTATGAATTTCTGAAAGTTCATTCAAAAGTACTTCGTGCTTTGTGAGGTCAGACAATTAATTTCCTCTCAATTTTGCATTAAACTTTTCTGTTACCGATGATATAAGGTGAAGAAATTCTCTTTCAACCTCTTCATCGGTTAAGGTCCGCTGTTTATCAAAAAACTCTAAAGTAAAAGCCATACTTTTTTTATTTTCTCCAAGAGTATCGCTTTCGAATAAATCAAACAGGTTTACGGATTTCAGCAACCCGGTGCTTTCTTCAAGTATAAAATCAGAGACCTGCTCGTAAGTTACTGATTTATCGAATATAAAAGCAAAGTCTCTAAGAACTTTTGGGAACCTTAAAAGCTCTTTGTATTTCTTGTCTGAAACCGGCAGTTTACTTAACTTTTGCAGATCTATTTCAAAACAGTAGGTATCCTGGTCGATATCAAAATACTTCAGAAGCTTTTTATCCACTAATCCACCGTACCCGATTTCATCATTTTCAAACATAAGTGAAAATTTTGCGGAGTACGATGAATTTCTTTCATGATTATATGAATACTGCAAAACATTGTCAAGCGAAAATTTTGAGATAAATGACTTAATAAATCCCTTTAAGTCATAAAGGTCCAAATTCTCTTCCTCTGAATACCATGATTTTCTTCTCGATTTTCCGGAGATAACAAAGATCAGATTCTCCATTTCATTAAAATCGCTGAAATCGGTTATTTTTTTCGCTGTTTTCAGACGGAATACGTTCCCTACTTCGAAAAGGTGAAGGTCTTTCTCCCCAACATTAAGGTTGGCAGCAACTGTCTGAAGTGCCCCTGAAAGCAGCGAGGTTCTCAGGTATGCCATATCAGTACTCTGCGGATTAAGTACTTTTACGGGATAACCGGTCAGGGAGGCTGTTTCCTCACTCTGAAGAGGGTTGTTTATCATTTCATAAAATCCAAGCTCTACTGCTGTTTCTTTCACCAGGTCGGTAAATCGCGATTCATCTTTCTTTTCCCCCAATGTAATAGAAATCTTTGTTACAGTAGGTATATTATCATAACCATGTATCCTGGCAATTTCCTCTATAAGGTCTATCTCTCTCTCAATATCAGGGCGAAAAGTCGGAACCAAAACACGAAGTTCTTCATCTGTACTTGAAATTATGCTGATACCCAGTTTAGAAAGTATTTCTGAAATAGATTCTTTCTCAATATAATATCCCAGTATCCGGTCTACTCTCTTAAACCTTAACCTTATTTCCTTCGGCTCGATTGGTTCGGGGTAACATTCAAGCACTCCTTTAAGGATTTCACCACCCGCTAATTCAGCAATAAGCTGTGCAGCTCTTTCGGCTGCATATACTGTTCCATTCGGATCTGTAGTGCGTTCAAACCTGTATGATGCGTCTGTACTAAGTGCTAATGCCTTCGATGTATTCCTGATGCTGGAGGGATTAAAATAGGCGCTTTCAATAAGTAAATTTTTTGTTAATGAGGTTACCTCGGAATTTTCCCCTCCCATTACTCCGGCAATAGCCACCGGTTTCTCAGCGTCGCATATCATCATGGTTCCGGGGGGAAGCTTTCTTTCTTTTGAATCCAGTGTTGTGAATGCTGATTCACAGTCAGTGCTGAGTACAACAATTTTATGTCCCGCAAGGTTTTCAAGGTCAAAAGCATGTAGCGGCTGACCCGTTTCATACATTACATAATTGGTAACGTCAACTATATTGTTTATCGGTCTCAGTCCTATATTCTTCAATCTTCTTTTCAGCCACGAAGGTGATTCTTTTACAGTAACACCCTTAAGGATCCTTGATGAATACCTTGGACAGTTCTTTGTATCCTTTATCTCTACTGCAGCAGCCTCTGATGCTTCTTCTTCATTCTCTTCGATTTCTACTGCGGGTTTCTTAACTTCTCCTTTAAATATTGCAGCAAGATCCCTGGCCACGCCGATATGGGAAAGTGCATCCGGTCTGTTAGGAGTAATTGCTATTTCAAGAATTGTATCGTTAAGATGAAGGGCTTCGGAGATGGTGGATCCTTCCTCCAAACCATTCCCGAGAACCATAATTCCCTCGTGATTGTCGCTTATTCCAAGTTCAGCCTCGGAACAAATCATCCCATTTGATTCAATCCCGCGTATCTTAGCCTTCGAGATTTTAAAATTTCCTTTGGGAACGACCGCGCCAATCTGTGCAAACACCACCTTCTGGCCGGCATCAACATTAGGGGCTCCGCATATAACCTGGTAATCCTGTTTACCGGTGCTTACTGTGCATAAAGAGAGCTTATCAGCGTTTGGGTGCTTCTTCTTTTCTTTTACATACCCCACAACAAAATTCCTGTAAATCTCATTCTGGTCAACTACTTCTTCAACTTCCAGTCCACTCATCGTAAGCAGATGAACAATTTCAGGAGTAGAAATTTCAGGAAGATCAACTAATTCTTTTAACCAATTTAAAGAGAGTCTCAATTTAATTTCTCCGGATCAAAACTGTTTAAGAAATCTAATATCATTCTCAAAGAAAACCCTGATATCATCTATTCCATATTTAAGCATTGCAGTCCGTTCTATACCCATTCCGAAAGCGTATCCTGTATATTTCTCAGGATCATAGCCTACAGCCTTAAAAACATTAGGGTCAACCATTCCGCATCCAAGCACTTCAAGCCATCCGGAATATTTGCATACGCGGCAGCCTTTACCGTGGCAGAGGAAACAGGTGATATCCATTTCGGCGCTCGGTTCAGTGAAAGGAAAGAAACTCGGCCGGAAGCGATACTTTATATCCTCCCCGTAAAACTGTTTTGCAAATGAAACAAGCGTGCCTTTCAACTCGGCAAAAGTTACATCAGTATCTACGTAAATCCCGTCGACCTGGTGAAACATACAATAGCTTCTGGCGCTTACCGCCTCATTCCTGTATACACGCCCAGGCATAATCGCCCTTACGGGTGGCTGATGCTTTTCCATAATTCTTATCTGAACAGGAGTGGTGTGGGTGCGCAGAACATAACTGCTGCTTACAAAATATGTATCCTGCATATCTCTCGCAGGGTGGTCGGGAGGAAAATTCAAGGCTTCAAAATTATAGTAATCTGATTCGATTTCAGGACCAAGAGCAACTGCGAAACCAAGTCCCTTAAAAATATTTTTAATTTCATCCACCGTCTGGGTAAGAATATGCCGGCTGCCTGCAGGTTTAAATTTCCCTGGCAGGGTAAGGTCGATGGTTCCTTTTTCAGATTCCTTTGATGATTCCATTTCATCCTTTAATGAATTAAACCTTCCGGTAACCTCATTACGGAGAAGATTCAGTTCTTTTCCCAGCAAAGGTTTTTCTTGCTTAGAAGCACTTTTAAGTTCATCGAATAGTTTTGAAAGGAGCCCGTTGCGGCTTAAGTATTTTAACCTGACGTCTTCAAGTTTTGCAGGTGAGTCGGTTTGTGAAATTTCTTTATTGAATTCTTCCCTTAGGGAAGCGATTTTTTCGTTCAACATATCATACCGGTTATTTAAAGTAATACCCTTCCATATACAAATATAACGATATGGAAGGGTAAATATTAATTAGCAGAAAACTTAACCAGCTCAGTGAATGCTGCCGGGTTTTCAACAGCAAGACTGGCAAGAACTTTCCTGTTTATTTCAACACCCTTTGTATCGAGTGCATGAATAAGACGGGAATAAGTCGTTCCGTTTTCTCTGGCTGCAGCATTTATCCTGGTAATCCAGAGACTCCTGAACGTTCTCTTTTTTAGTTTTCTATCCCTGTATGCGTGTACCAGACCTTTTTCAACATGGTTTTTTGCAATAGTGTAAACTTTGCTTCTGGCGCCCCAGTAACCTTTGGCCTGTTTTAGTACTTTCTTCCTTCTCTGGTGAGAAGCTACTTTGTTTTTTGATCTTGGCATTTTTCACTCCTCTCTATTGAAGCATTGTTTTAACACGTTTTTCATCTGCAACGGAAACCATGGATGAATGGCGAAGATTTCTTTTCCGTTTTGTTGATTTGGAGGTAAGGATATGGCTCTTGTAAGCGTTTTTCCTCTTATACCTCCCGGATGCGGTCTTCTTGAACGATTTAGAAGCTCCGCGGTTGCTTTTCATTTTTGGCATAGCTTTTCCTATTTGGTTTTTTTGGTTTTAGGTTTTGCTGTGGGAACAAGGATCACGCTCATGTTCCTTCCTTCCATCTTTATAGGAGATTCTACCTTGGCAAGGTCTTCAGTTTGTTCTACGAACCGGTTTAGCAGTTCTTCGCCTTGTTCGGTGTATGCCATCTCCCTACCTTTGAACATTACCACAGCTTTTACTTTGTTTCCTTCTTCGAGGAAGTTTATAGCGTGTTTTAGTTTAAAATCAAAATCATGTATATCTGTATTCGGGTGCAGTCTTATCTCTTTAAGTAAAGAAACCTGTTGATTCTTTCTCTGGATCTTTTCACGTTTCTGCTGTTCATATTTAAATTTTCCGAAATCAATTACCTTACAGACGGGTGGTTTTGCCTGCGGTGCAATTTCAACAAGATCCAGTGTTCTATCCTGGGCGATCTTGATTGCATCACGGACTGTAAAAATGCCTAACTGGGAACCATCAACGTCTATTACCCTTACTTTGGGGGCCTTGATCTCTTCGTTTACTCGTACGCTGTCTTTTTGAGCGATTATCAACCTCTCTTTTTGTTATTGATTCTTTTTTAAAATTTCGTCTTTAATATTATAAATAAAATCTGACAAAGAAAAAGTTCCAATGTCACCTTTTTTATGTTTTCTAACGGACACATTCCCTGATTCCTGTTCCTTTTCTCCAATTACAAGCATATAAGGTACCTTTTGAGTCTCCCAGTCCCTTATCTTATATCCTAGCTTCTCATTCCTTTCATCAAATTCTATTCGTATATCAGCCTCTTTCAATTTTGAAGCTATTTCTTTTGCAAACTCAAAGAAATTCTGGGATACAGGCAGCACTGCAACCTGCACTGGCGCCAGCCAAAGCGGGAATTCGCCGGCATAATGCTCTATCAAAACGCCTATAAACCTTTCGAGAGATCCGAAAGGTGCACGGTGTATTACAACCGGTCTATGTTTCTGACCGTCGCTTCCGGTGTATTCAAGATTGAATCTTTCCGGCATTATATAATCAATCTGTACGGTTCCCAGCTGCCATTGTCTTCCAAGAGCATCCTTAACCATAAAATCTATTTTGGGACCATAGAAAGCCGCTTCACCTTCTTCAATATCATATTTAAGTCCCATCTGATCGGCTGCTTCCTGAATTTCCTTCTGGGCTCTTTCCCACATTTTTATATCGCCGCCGTATTTTTCTAAGTTATCATCCCTGAAAGAGAGCTGGGTTCTGAAATCCTTAAATCCCATCTGCTCAAATACTACCTGGATAAGCTCTATAACGTTGCAGACCTCATCCTTAAGCTGATCTTCACGGACGAAAATATGAGAATCATCTACAGCGAAAGAACGGACACGGGTGAGTCCGTTAAGCTCACCTGACTGCTCATACCTGTAAACAGTACCGAACTCAGCATACCTGATTGGAAGATCCCTGTAGCTTCTAGGTTTGCTGGCATAAATCATAAAGTGGTGAGGACAATTCATAGGTTTCAGTAAATATTCTTCTTTACCTTCCTCAAGCTGAATCGGCGGAAACTGGCTGTCTTTATAGTAGGGATAATGTCCGCTTGTCTTATAAAGATTTATGTTTCCAATATGAGGGGTAATAACAGGATCATATCCTCGTTTACGCTGTTCCGAGCGAAGATAATTTTCAAGCGTTTCTCTTAATATAGTTCCCTTCGGGAGCCAGATAGGGAGTCCGCTTCCAACACTATTCGTAATCAGGAAGAGCTCAAGGTCTTTACCAAGTTTACGGTGATCTCTTTTCTTGGCTTCCTCAAGTTTTTCAAGATACTCATCGAGCATCTTTTTCTTGGGGAAAGATATCCCGTAGATTCTCTGAAGCTGTTTGTTATGCTCATCGCCCCGCCAGTAGGATCCTGACACACTTAAAAGCTTAACGTATTTTATTTTTCCTGCGGAAGGCAGATGGGGACCTGTGCATAAATCGGTGAAGTTACCCTCGTGATACAGACTAATGATCTCATCATTTTCATTAATCTCGGAGAGAATTTCAATTTTATACTGATCACCTTTATCCTGAAAAAACTCAATAGCTTTATCTTTTGAAAGTTCCACCCTTTCGAAGGAATTATTTTCCTTCGAAATTTTATTCATTCTTTCTTCAATAATACGAAGGTCATCTTCACTTAATTTTTTATTTATATCGAAATCATAATAAAAACCGTTTTCTATTGCAGGGCCTACACCGAATTTAGCTTCAGGATATAATGACAGTATAGCATGAGCCATCAAGTGGGAAGTGGAATGCCAGTAAACCTCCCTCCCCTTATCATCATCAAAGGAGAGAAATTTCACCACAGCATTACCGCTGATGGGAGTCCTGATATCTCTAACCATTCCATTTACTTCAGCGGCGAGTGCATCCTGAGCTAGACGTGGAGAGATCGATTCAGCCACCTGGTAGGCGGTAATGTCCTTATCGAACTCCTGAGAGCGTCCGTCGGGAAATGTAATTTGTATTTTTTCCATATTGATTCTTTAATGAAAAATCGGAGAAAGACTCCGATCTTTGCGGGGGTTGGGCTTTCAGTTTTTAGTTACTACGTGGGCTCTAGAGGAGTCGAACCTCTGACCTTCTGCACGTCAAGCAGACGCTCTAACCAACTGAGCTAAGAGCCCGGATCAGGTAATTAACAATCCACAATTATCAATTATCTGCCGTATTCTGCTGCAAACATTGCACGTATAACTTGATCTTTTGTTAATTGCACATTGATCCTGGTACCGAGGGCCGGACTCGAACCGGCACGGGTGAAAACACCCACAGGATTTTAAGTCCTGTGCGTCTACCAATTCCGCCACCCCGGCATTCATCGTTATCCAGTAATTTTAAGAACTGCTAAAAAATTCAATTTTAGCGTGTAAATATAGATAATTGAACAGAATCTTGCAAGAAATTAACATTTTACTAACACTCAAAAATTCTTTTATAGTGGAAAACGTTCATTGATGAAAGTATAAATAATTCGATCACCTGAAAAGCTTTGAATTTTATATATCGTCTCATTCTTAGATTACCTTGTCATTCTATCATCAGTTTCCTTAAGTTTAACTATCCCTTTAATATTTTTTCCGAGGCTTAAATGTATGCATTAGAAGTTCAGCACCTTTCAAAATCATTCGATTCACTTAAAGCAGTGGATGATGTCTCTTTCTCTGTTCCGGAGGGATCTGTTTTCGGACTGATAGGAAGGAACGGAGCGGGCAAAACCACAACCATTCGTATGATGATGAGTATTTATCTTCCTGATTCAGGAGAGGTTATCCTGCGGGGATCAAAAATAGGTCAGGAATTTAAGGATAAGGTTGGCTATCTGCCTGAAGAACGAGGACTTTATAAAAAAATGAAAGTTATGGAAACCCTGCTCTACTTCGCAGAACTTAAAGGCAAAACGGGCAAAGATATACAGGCAAAAGCCAATGATTATCTTGACCGTTTTGAACTGTCTGACAGAAAGAATTCAAAACTTGAGGACCTATCCAAAGGCAATCAGCAGAAAGTGCAGTTTATAACAACAATACTTCACGATCCTGAATTCATTATTCTTGATGAGCCTTTCTCAGGGCTGGACCCCATCAATACGAACCTTCTTAAAGAAATCATCCTTGAACTTAAGGCAAAGGGTAAAGTTATTATTTTCTCTACTCATCTTATGGATTTTGCCGAACGTATGTGCGATCATATAGCAATGATTGATGAGGGTAAAATTATTCTTCACGGCAACCTTGAAGAAATAAAAAAAACTTTCGGTCAGAAAAATGTAACTATTTCCCATGCAGGCGATATCACATTTGTTAAAAGCTATCCATTCATTGAAAAATTTGAGAGCTTCGGCAATGTAACCAGCATCAGGGTTAAACAACCCTCACAAATCCAGGAACTGCTCAAACTGCTCGTTCAAAAAGAAATAATTATAAAAAAATTCGATGCAGAAGATATCTCTCTTCACCAGATATTTGTTGAAACCGCCGGCAGAAAATCAAACGATAATTTTAGAATGGAGGCAGCAAATGTTTAACAGAAGAACACTGGCTATTTTGAAACGAGAGCTGAGAGAAAAATTATTCTCAAAAACGTTCATAATTATGACTGTTCTCCTTCCCCTGTTTATGATAGGAATATTGGGCTTCCAGACATTCCTTTACTCTTATGAGGGCGACAGCAATACTAAACTCATTATTGTAACCGAATCCACCTCTCTTACTGCAGAGATGGAAAAGGAATTCCGTGCGCTTCCGTTTGTTGAAAGCGGATACTACTCTGTCCAGTTCGAAACCATGCAAAAGAATGAACTGGATAATTATATTAATTCGAAAAAAGCCGATCTCCTTTCTGAGAAGCTTACAGGTTTAATTTTTATTCCTGATTCAGCAGTAACCACTAAAAAAGTAGAATACTTCTCGAAAAATCCTACGAATAAAACATTATTTGAGAAAGTTAAACCCACAATTAACAATGTCCTCGTCACAAGATATTTCAACGGGAAAGATATTTCAGAGCAGGATATTTCTTATGCCAGGCAGAATATCGATTTCAATAACTTCAGGATTAGCAGCGATCAGGCAGTTGAAGAAGAAGGCGCGGGGACTATTATTGTTGCATTTCTCTTTACTTTCCTTCTTTACTTCAGTTTGATTTTTATTGGTCAGATGATGTTAAGATCGGTTGTAGCTGAAAAATCCAACCGGATTGTTGAAATCCTTTTATCCTCTGCAAACAGCAATGAATTAATGGCGGGAAAGATTTTAGGTACAAGTATTACCGGTTTAATTCAGATGGCAATATGGATCCTTCCGATTATCCTGCTCATCACTACAGCCTGGTTCACATTGCCTGCAGATTTTACCCTTAAGCTTAATATGATGCAGGTAGGCTACTTCCTGCTGAATTATTTTATTGGACTGGTAACTTTTATGGGTTTATTTACAGCCGTAGGTGCAATCTTTGATAACGAACAGGATACACAATCCGGAATGTGGCCAATAATGATGCTTATAATGATTCCCTTCTTCATTGCCATAGCAATGCTGGAAAATTCTGAAAACCATATTGCAAAAGTAGCCTCAATGCTTCCTTTCGCCTCCATTATTGTTATGCCGGCCAGGATGGTGCTGTCTGAAATACCTGTATGGCAGTTCATTGTTTCTTTCCTTGTTAACATCGGGACTATGCTGCTTCTGTTTCCACTCGCTGGTAAAGTTTATAGAGTAGGAATACTAATGAGTGGTAAGAAACCCAAATGGTCTGAAGTTGCAAGATGGCTAAGATATAAATATTAAAACCCAGGAAAGGGATAGGGAAATTTCTCTCCCTGTCCCTACTCCTGTGAGCGCATTTATCCCCCCCTGTTTTATTTCATCAAAACCATTTTGTGTTTAAGTACAACTTCGTTTGCCTTCAACTCGTAAATATACACACCGCTGCTCAAATCTGTACCATCGAAATTCTTTTTATACGAACCCGCTTCATAATTTCCATCAGCCAGGGTCCTTACAACCTGACCAAGCAGATTATATACAACTAGTTTAACTTTTGCCGCTACGGGAAGTTCAAAACTAATTATGGTTGAAGGATTAAAAGGATTGGGATAATTTTGTCCCAGGCTGTATTGATCAGGCTTTATCCCGCCCTTAACAATAATCTCATTACTATACTCATAGCTTCCATCATAATCTATTTGTTTCAGCCTATAGCTAACATCGCCGTAAGCGGAAAGATGATCTGAATATGAATAGTTCTTCGGCGAGGTTGATGTTCCGTTTCCTTCAACGAAGCCGATCTTTTCCCAGGCTCCTTCTCTGGTAATATTTTTTTTCTGTATCTCGAAGCCGCTGTTGTTCTTTTCAGTAGCTGTTGTCCAGCTAAGTGTTGCAATGCTCCCTCTTACGTCTGCACTGAAATTTGTAAGTTCAACCGGCAGCGGAGGTATCTGGGAAAGGGTTGCTGTTTTAAGAACTATATTATTATCAGGATCAAAATTCACCGTTAATGGTTGACGATTAAAGTTAAAAGTAAATATCTGGTTATTTGAATTATTCATCACCCTCATTGTTGTATCAGACCCGGTGTTGAAATGCACCTTAATCTCAATGGGCATCTTATGAAAAGGTGTATTTGACTGTGTCTGGTTTGCCACAAAGCCAACCTGCCACAATCCTGATCCCTGGCTGTCTATCCAGTACTGGTTCGCATACACAGGGTGATTCGGCTGATAAATCCATTCATCAAAGAACCACGAAAGATCCTGTCCAAAAGCTGAACTCATATGTTCCTGAAAATCGGGTATAACCGCGCTGTGATACTTTAGCTGGGGATCATTTGCATAGTCATTTAATCCTGTAAAGTAAGCAGCATCACCCATCACATACCTGAGCATGTGGTGAACACAGGCACCCTTCATATAAGTAATCGAATAATCAAACAATACATTAACAGAGGGTGTAATGATTGCCCATTGCGGATCGGATATCGGCCAGCCTGGATTGCCGCTGAGGTATACACTTGCATCTGAATTTATCTCATTCTTGTAAGAGGCATAACCTGATGTGTGCTCCTTCCACAATGCTTCAATGTACGTTGCAAATCCTTCGTTTAGCCAGATATCTGCCCAGGTGGCACAGGTGATCATATCACCAAACCACTGGTGAGCGAATTCATGCGCTATAAGACTTTCTGACCAGCAATTGGGGCAAAGGCTTGTTAAAGTCTGGTTTTCCATTCCGCCCCAAACAAACTGACTATTTAAGGTGGCAAATCCGTTTTTATCGAAAGGATGTTCACCAAATAATTCTGAATAAGTGGTGGTCATATCAATGATCTTGGTTTCCATATTATGAAGATTTGACTGATTCTCACCATCTGTTCCAGTAAAACCTGATAGGAATACTGTCGTTGGGATTGGAAATTTTATGCCAGTAAACTATATCAAGATTGTAGTTTACTCTACCGGTCATTACCATCAGGTAGGTAGCAACAGGATGGGAACTGACCCAGTGATAATAAAGTGTATCACCGTCCATAATCGAATCAGCCAATACACCGTTCGAGCCCAGTTTTACAGAAGCCGGTACTTTAACTGTAAGATCAGAAGTTGCCTTGTCAGAAGGCCTATCCCATGAAGGAAACCACCTCCTGGCTCCCTCCGGCTCACAATCGGTAAACACAAATCCTCCGCTTACATAAAAGGCTCCATCACTTACGTTATTATGCCTGTAATATATTTTTACGTCAGTGGTTTCTCCCGGATTATAGCTCCGGTTAAGGTTTACAGTAAGCACATTAGAAGCGTGCGTGAATGAAACTCCCGCCATTGATACAGAATCAATTGTAAGTGATGAAGTTAAGGCATTCAATTTTATATAATTAAGGGTTGAGTCAACCTGGAAAGTTATTATCTCAAATCCCTTGAATGATTTCAGGTAGGGACTTACAAAACAGTTATACAAATCCAGGTTAAGTTCGTAGTTCAAAACATTATAGGAATGTTTTATGTCTGCTGTTATCTCAACAGGAGCATCGCTAAGTGTAGAATTTATTTTTTTCTGGCTGCAGTATTCAGAACCTTTCTCGAAGGTGCCCTGTGCAAATTGAATACCCGGAAGCAAGGAAAAGATAAATAAAACGATCAGTAAACTTTTTTTCATAAATGTCTCCACAAATGGAATAAGTAAATAAATTTAAACCGACTTAAAATAAAGATGTTTTTCATAAAATGAATCTAAATAATCACAGTATTTATTTAGACTAAATATAATTAAGATTAGCAAACCTTCATTTTCTAACCCTCTTTATTAATGTTTATAATTATTGCCAATAACATCTTTTTCTCATAACAAGGAAAAAGACGGTTCGTTTTTTCTTTCCTGTGAAAATTTACCACGGGAAAATGATTAAATATTCTACAATTAGGCTATATTTTTAATTGGCAATAAAGTTGCTAATTCTAGTTAGCACATATTGACGGGAAGATGCAATGGTAGAAAATTATTATATCAACGAGGAGCCTCTTTATCCAATAGGGACGGCTGCGAGGATGCTGAATGTTTCAGTTCATACCTTAAGATTATATGAAAGAGAAGGCTTAATTCTACCACATCGTAAAGATACCGGACATAGACTCTATTCAAATGCCGATATTGAAAGAGTACGATGTATCCGGGAATCAATTAATAATAAGAAAATAAGTATTGAGGGAATAAAAACGATTTATTCGCTCATTCCCTGCTGGAATATCAAAAAATGCCCGGAAGCAGAAAGAAATTCGTGTCAGGCCTTCTTAAATCACTCAAATCCCTGCTGGTCATATGATCACAAAGATAATGTTTGCGTTTCTGACTGCCGCGAGTGTATAGTTTATAAAAATTTTTCGGATTGTAAGGCAATTAAAGATAATATAGTCAAATTGACTACTAACGGTTAATAATAAAGCTAAAATCAAAATATATCATTATGAAAAAAATAGTTCTGACTCTTGTAATGACAGGACTGGTACTCATCTCGGCAATATCAATTTTACAGGATAAAAGCCAGGAAGAAGCCGGTTTAACTGTACTTAAAGAGAAATACTCGCATAAAGATTCATCTTCTGTGGATCATTCTCAATTTGCTCAGCTTAAGAAGAAATTCAATTCTCCACAGGAAGTTA
Organism: uncultured Ignavibacteria bacterium; assembly: GCA_963800255.1. Taxonomy (GTDB): domain Bacteria; phylum Bacteroidota; class Ignavibacteria; order Ignavibacteriales; family Ignavibacteriaceae; genus DATFVA01. The sequence goes on from CAWDAK010000009.1 coordinate 506,895, forward strand.
CTGAGGCATGTATTTCATGCCATAACGGGCGCGATTCTGAAGTTATGAATTCAAATCACTGGAACTGGGAAAGCGCTGAATATGTTGAAGGACGCGGTATAGTTTACCTCGGTAAAAAGAATGCTATAAATAACTTCTGTATCGGGGTTGAGGGAAATGAACAAAGCTGCGCAAAGTGTCATATTGGCTACGGTATGACAAGTTCGATGTTCAGTTTTACAGATCCCAAAAATATCGATTGCCTTGTTTGTCACGATCAGACGGACTCATACATGAAAGCAAACGAGGAAGCCGGACTGCCCGACCCGACTTTGAACCTGAATAATATTTCGCAGCACGTCGGTAAACCAACCCGCTCAAACTGCGGTGTCTGTCACTTTTTCGGCGGTGGTGGAAATAATGTGAAGCATGGAGATCTGGAGATGTCAATGTTTCAGCCATCAGCTGATATAGATGTACACATGGCAGTCGAGGGTGATAACTTACAATGTATTGATTGTCATATAACCAAAAATCATAATATTTCCGGTAAAATGTATTCGTTATCTTCAATGAACAGGAATCGAGCTACTTGCGAGGAATGCCATACATCAAGTCCGCATACTTCGGAAATTTTAAATGAGCACACAATTAAGGTTGCCTGTCAGACATGCCATATTCCTACCTATGCAAAAGCAAATGCAACGAAAATTTTCTGGGACTGGTCGACAGCTGGCAAGCTTAAAGACGGCAAGCCCTTCGAAATAGATGATGCAGACGGAAACCATACTTACATGTCAATCAAAGGCAGCTTTACATGGGGCAAGAATCTTAAACCCGAATATACCTGGTTTAACGGTACAGCAGATCATTACCTTATAGGGGATAAGATTGCTGATACTACTAAACCCTTACAGATCAATACGCTGTTCGGTTCATATGCCGATGCAGATTCAAAAATAATTCCGGTTAAAATTCACCGGTCAAAACAGCCTTATGATCCGGTAATGATGGACCTCATTCAGCCAAAACTTTTTGCAGACAAAAAAGGTGAGGGCGCTTTCTGGCAGGATTTCAACTGGAGAAGAGCTTCCGAGGTTGGAATGAATGAAATCAAAGTTCCTTTCAGCGGTCAGGTAGCTTTCATTAATACTGAAATGTACTGGCCTATCAATCATATGGTCTCTGATAAGGAACATGCTGTACAATGTACAGAATGCCATACCCGGGATAACAGCAGACTTGCTTCTCTTAAAGATTTCTATATGCCGGCAAGAGATTATTCTTCGGTTATAGAAACAGGCGGAACGCTGATTATCTTTCTTACACTTATTGGAATCCTTGCTCATGGAGCACTGAGGATTGTATCATCAAGAAAATCGAGGATGTGAGGTATACGATGAAAACACAAATTTATATATACAAATCCTTTGAACGATTCTGGCATTGGACACAATCCTTCCTTATCTTATTTCTTGCTCTAACAGGATTTGAGATCCATGGATCAATTAAATTTTTTGGTTATCAGAATGCTGTAGCCTACCATAATATTGCTGCCTATGCTTTCATAATACTTATAGTATTCACAATCTTCTGGCATTTTACCACCGGTGAATGGAGACAGTACCTCCCTACCCTTACTAACCTGAAAGCGCAGCTCGGCTTTTATCTTTTCGGAATATTTAAGAATGCACCCCATCCCACAAAAAAAACTGTGCTGAGCAAATTAAATCCTCTTCAGAGACTGGTATACCTTGGCCTGAAGATCCTTGTACTGCCTGTTATGGTAATATCAGGTCTTCTGTATATGTTTTACAGATATCCCCAGGGAAATTCGGTTGAGCCTTTAAATATACATTCCATTGAAGGGATCGCTCTATTGCATACAGCGGGTGCTTTTCTTCTTATTGCATTTATTATAGTGCATGTTTACCTGATTACAACCGGTACAACGATTACATCGAACCTGAAGGCAATGATAACAGGATACGAGGAATTAGAAACAGATGAGGTAGATATTCAGCCTGAGAAGAAATCTGACGAACTTAAAAAAGAATTAACCTTAAGTGAATGAGGAAACCATGGAACCTAAAAAATTTATGAACCCTTACCTGGCGGGATTTTTCCTGGGGCTGCTTTTATTATCAACGATATATATAACCGGCCGGGGTTTAGGAGCAAGCGGATCAGTAAAAAGCGCAGTTGTTGCAACAATGCAGGCAGTTGCCCCACAGCATACTGCAAATACAAAATTTTATGAGGAATACCTGACGGAACACCAGAATATGCCTTTAAAGAACTGGCTGGTTTTTGAAGTGCTTGGTGTAATCCTGGGAGCTTTTGTGTCAGGATTAATTTCGAACAGATTGAAGTTTACACTGGAACATTCACCCAAAATAAAATCGCGAACCCGGATCGTCGGCGCTCTTACAGGCGGCCTGCTCTTCGGTTTGGGAGCGCAGCTTGGGAGAGGATGTACCAGCGGCGCAGCATTAAGCGGAATGGCGGTACTCTCAACAGGCGGCATCTTTACAATGATGGCTATTTTCGGAGGTGCTTACATGTTCGCTTATTTCTTTAGAAAGCTTTGGATATAGACTTGTTTCAAGAATGCCTGCCTCCGGGCGGATAGAAATGGAGCCTGGAATCAACTCCGGGCAGACCATTCGGGAAATTGAGACAAGCTTAAAGTAAAAATTTGAAAGGAAACTAAATTGGGACCATTAGTACCAGATATTATCGGTAATGAATTAAATTTCATTGTAGCTATTTTTATCGGTATAGCCTTCGGCTTTATACTCGAGCAGGCAGGTTTTTCAACTTCTAAGAAGCTGGTTGGATTATTCTACGGTTATGATTTTACTGTGTTGAGAGTCTTCTTCACCGCAGGGGTCACGGCTATGATAGGAGTTATATTATTGGGTCATTTCGGACTTCTTGATCTGAGCTTAATCTATGTAAATCCCACGTTCCTGTGGTCAGCTCTGGTCGGCGGAGCCATAATGGGACTGGGTTTCGTAATAGGAGGCTTTTGTCCCGGTACCAGCATAACCGCAGCTGCAATTGGAAAAATTGACGCAATGATATTCGTTGCAGGTTCCTTCATAGGCGTGCTTATTTTTGCAGAGGGATATCCTCTCTTTGAAGGATTATATAAAGCAGCCCCATGGGGTTATGTCAGGATATTTGAAACAGTTGGAATGTCTCAAGCCTTATTTGCTTTTCTACTTACCTTAACTGCCGTTGGAGCTTTCTGGTTCACAACTCTGGTTGAGAATAAGGTGAACGGAAAAACAAATCCTGAATTCAGACCTGCAAGGCTGTATGTAGGACTTACAGGACTTGCATTTGTAATAGGTCTTTCAGCATTTGTTATGCCCGAAATCCGGGAGTCATACCTTAATGATGTTGAAAATATAGAATATGTGAATGATTATAACATTAAACAAACTACATCAGATGAGCTTGCTTTCCGCTTAATGGATAGTGATAATTCTTTCAGGATTATAGATGTCAGACCCCTGGAGGAGTATAAGAAGTTAAGTCTCCCGAACTCGCAAACTATGACTCTGAAGAACCTCTTCCTTAAGGATGCCAGGTCAATTTTAGCCATAAAACATATAAAATACGTATTTATGGGGAATGATGAACTTTCTTCAAAGAAAGCGGCCATAATTGCTGACAGGCTTGGATACGAAAATGTAAGCTATCTAAAGGGCGGCTGGAATACGTTTAAGGATGAGATAATAAATTATAAGGAACCTGCTGAGATAAATACCAGGTATGAAACTGATACAAATCGTTTCCGGAAACAGGCCAGTAAAGAAATTCCGATTCTGATCGAAAAAAATAAAACGAATATAGTCCCTGTAAAGAAAACCAAAAGGGTCCTTGGCGGCTGTTAGGCAGAGTTTAAGAACCAGGTCGGCACAGTTGAAGATCTTAAGGAGAAGTATCCTTATTTCTTTTAATCAGATTCATTTTTATTTTAAATAAAACATAAATATCTCTAATACCGGAGTTTATCGATGGATTATGAAATGAAGGATTTTAATAAAGACGTACTTGAGCGAAGTCATGTTATTCCCGTACTGGTGGATTTTTGGGCTGAATGGTGCGGACCCTGCCGAACTTTAGGTCCTATACTTGAAAGGTTAGCAAATAAATATAATGACAGATTTGCACTGGTAAAACTTAATACTGATGAGGATAAGGAGATCGCGGCACAATACGGCGTAAGAGGCATACCTAATGTAAAGTTATTTATTAAAGGAGAAGTAGCTGATGAGTTCACAGGCGCATTGCCGGAACACTCTGTAGAGCAATGGATTAATAAGGTTATTCCGGGTAAGTATACCGAAGAGATTGAAAAAGCCAGGGAATTTCTTAATCAGGGTGCCGATGAGAAAGCTGCTTCTCTCCTTGAAAAACTGACCAAGAAAGAACCTGATAATACTACAATTAAAGTACTGCTTGCGAGGTCGATATTATTTAAAGACTATGAGAAAGCCCAAAAGCTGGTGATGGAGTCTGAAGTGGATGTAGAAAATGCCGAACTTATCGATTCAATAAAGACTTTTTCACATTTATTTTCTCTTAATAATCTAAATGGAAGCGATGCAGCAGCAGAATATACTTCAGCAATCAGCGAACTTAGAAATAAAAATTTTGATGCTGCGCTGGAAAAGTTTATTGAAGTGATTAAAACAGATCGAACTCTTGACGATGACGGTGCAAGGAAAGCCTGCATAGCTATTTTCAAATATCTCGGCGAAGAAAACGAAATAACGTTAAGGCACAGAAGAGATTTCGGAAGTGCGCTCTATATCTGATTTACTCAGATAGAAATGAAGCAATGTTTTTAAATTGATCCAGTGATTCCGGATTTGCCAGTGCATCCCGGTTTTCAATATTTTCTTTTTGAATTATCCGCGTGACGGCAAGTTCCACTTTTTTCCCGCTGATCGTTCTCGGAACATCCATTACCTGTACGATTCTGGAAGGAACGTGCCGCGGTGAGGCATTCGTCCTAATTGCAGATTTTATTTTTTCTATGAGTTTATCATTTAATACAGTGTTTTTCTTAAGGACCACGAAAAGGATAATCCTTACATCATTTTTCCAGTTCTGACCAATGACCAGACTGTCGGTGATTTCATCAAGAGCTTCAACAATCCTGTATATTTCGGCTGTACCAATTCTTACTCCTCCCGGATTGAGAGTAGCATCAGACCTGCCGTAAACTACAATACCCCCGTTACGAGTTACTTTTATATAATCTCCATGTCTCCACACGCCCGGATAATGTTCAAAATAGGCTGATCTGTACTTTATGCCCTCCGGATCATTCCAGAAGTAAACCGGCATCGAAGGAAACGGTTTTGTGCAGACAAGCTCACCTTTGTCTTCTGTGACAGATTCCCCCTTCTCATTGAACGCTTCTACCTTCATACCCAGTCCCTTGCATTGTATTTCCCCTGCATGCACAGGAAGGTTTGGGTTTCCAAGCATGAAGCATGATATAATGTCTGTACCGCCTGATATGGAAGATAATTGAAGATCGTTTTTAACGTTCTCATATACCCACTTAAAATTTTCAACAGATAAGGGAGAACCTGTTGAAAGAATAGTTTTCAGGGAGGACAAATCATACTTTCCCCCAGGTATTAATCCTGATTTTTGTATCATTGTAAGGTATTTGGGACTAGTGCCGAATATAGATATCCGGTCCTCTTCTATTTTTTCCCATAATACACCTATATTGGGAGCAGCAGGGCTTCCATCATATAAATATACACCTGCTCCCACTGATAATGAACTTACCAGCCAGTTCCACATCATCCATCCGCAGGTTGTGTAATATGTAATTATATCATCCCGTTTCAAGTTGGTATGGAGGGATAATTCTTTAAAATGCTGGAGCAAGGTACCTCCTGCTCCATGCACTATACACTTCGGAATGCCTGTTGTGCCGGAAGAATACATAATATATACAGGATGATCAAAAGGAACATGTTCAAACTCTATTTCATTTGAACTGTTTAATAGCATCTCATTAAAATATAATGATTTAGAAACTTCCCCGGATAATTTATCTGAAGATATGTTTCCTTTAAAATCATTGAACCTTTTTATTAAAATCACCTTTTCAATAGAGGGGATGCTCTGATGGATCGCCTCTATTTTCTCTCTGCACAAGATCAATTTATCATTGTAGTAATAACTCTCGATTGCAAAAAGAATTTTAGGTTGAATCTGTCCAAACCTGTCCAGAACTCCTTTATGTCCAAAATCAGGGGAGCAGGATGACCATAATGCTCCCAGACTTGTTACGGCAAGCATGCCGATAACAGATTCGGGGACGTTGTTAACAAACCCTGCCACCCGGTCGCCTTTTTTTATTCCCAGTTCTTTAAGAGAAGCAGCTACAGATGCCACTGCTTTGTAAAGTTCCTCATAGGTCAGATGAAAGGTGGGAGAATTTTCTCTTGAGCTAATAAGAGCTGTATTGGCATCCCGGTAACGAAGCAAATTTTCAGCAAAGTTCAATTCAGCTCCTTCAAACCACTTTGCTCCAAACATTTCAGGATTGGTTAGAACGGACATGTATGGTTTGGAATGAATTACTCCCGACATAATCCATATCGACTTCCAGAATTCAGCTAAATCTGAGACGGACCAATCATAGAGTTCCTGATAAGAAGATATTTTTCTATTCAGTAATACTTCAACGTAACGGGTAAAAGAAGTCAGGTTTGATTGCGAAACTCTTTCTTCGGATGGTATCCACAGAGGTACTTCCAATATATTCTCCTAAGCTATTCTTCCGGCGTAAAGTGCTGTTTTCCAGGCAAACTGTATATCATTTTTACTCAAAGCACACCTGGCGGTCATTTCGAACAACAATTTATATTTTGCATATCCCTGTCTTTTTAATTCAATTGAAGCTTTCAGCATCCGTTCAATATCATTGTGTCTTTCATACCTGTAAAAAGCCTCTGCTGTCGGTTCGAACGATTGAATTTCCATCTTTTCAAAATTTGATATGAACTCATCCACATCTTTCTCAGAAGGAATTGCTTCAATGTTACCGAGTTTACCAAGGTTGCTGCCTGTGTAAATATCTGAATTCTTAATAAAATCAGGAAGCATATCATAGCCTATTCCTTTTTTAAGAATGGGTTTTTCAATCTCAAATACTGCATTACCGCTGGCACGGCAGTAAAAGTTTGCAGACATCCTTGCAGCAAGATCTATAAGATCGGGGTGAATTATTCCATCCCGGAATATGTCCTCAGCGATGTGAAATTTTAATACTTCACAAATCGCCATATTTGCTGAAGCTCCGCCTTCCCCGAAACTCCTCATCTCCCGAAGTTTACACTCCATCTGGAAAGGCGATTCTTTAACCCGCTTCGGTTTTACCAGGTCGGAATCTACCGGGGTGAGTCCGCTCTTTTCAAATTCATTTATATCCGGGTCATATTCAGTAGATGCAAGGCTGATCTGCTCTACCATAGGATAAGTTACCGACTGAACTACACACTCGCCATTATCCATCAGGTTATAATATGTATCTTTAAGTGTAGCATCTCTGCCTCTTCGTGAAGGTGAAAAAGCTAGTATGGGAGGATTTGCACCGAAGACATTGAAGAATGAAAACGGGGTAAGGTTTGGGATGCCGTCTTTTGAGAGCGTTGAAACAAGGGCTATGGGTCTTGGTCCTACCCCTCCCAGAAGCAGCCTGTGGACCTCAGGCACAGTAACATTTTTTGGTTCAATGTGGAACATTATACCTTTTTCTTTTTTGCCAGGATGGAATAATCTGATTTCTTAGCTATTTTATTTTCCAGCTTCCCTAATCCGTCTATTTCACAGGTGATTGTGTCTCCCTCCTTTAACCAGACAGGAGTAAATTCTTCTCCTCTTTCTTTTGCTTCAAGCGCGTGAGTTCCATTTAATTCGAGATAACAGCCTGTGCCGACAGTTCCTGACCCTATTACATCACCGGGATATAAAGTTACACCATACGATGCTCTTTCAATAATCTCTGCGAAGGTCCAGTCCATATCTTTCATCGATCCTTCAGAAACCTGTTTTCCATTATGATAAGCTTTCATACCAAGATTAAATTTTTGTCCCTGAGGAGTATCACTTTTATAGGATTCAAGCTCGTCGGGAGTTACCAGCCAGGGTCCTATCGCCGTAGCAAAATCTTTCCCTTTCATCGGGCCAAGGTTAAGCTTCATTTCCTCCATTTGAAGTCTCCGGGCAGAGAGATCGTTCATAACCATATATCCTGCAATGTAGGAATCAGCATCTTTAACATTGATATTTATTCCCTGCCTGTTAAGTACTATAGATACTTCCAGCTCAAAGTCGAGTTTTTCCAGGTGGTCTTTCTCCACCGGGACGATTCCCTCACCAAAGATTGCGTTGTGATTGGTAAAATAAAATACAGGAAACTGATCGAATTCAGGTATCATTTCAACTCCCCTGTTTCGTCTTGCTGTTGCAACGTGCTGGCGGAATGCATATGCATCACGGCACGAAGTAGGGTGAGGAACAGGAGCAAGCAAATTAGTCTCTTTTGCATTCAGATACTCTTCAATGTTCCCGCTCTTGACCGCATCGTTTACTTTCCGGGCTAGTTCCATATTCTTTTCCCCTCCCCAGAGAAACTCAAGCATATTATCCGGCAGAGTTATATTTATTTTACCGCGCTGACTTATTAAGATCATAAATCTTATTTTCGTGGAATAATCCAAGTTTTTCATAGTTGTTATGTAGAAAGCTGACAAATTTCATAGAATAATTTTCTAACTCCTTTTGTTAATACGATTGTTTTATTAGGCCTTGTTTCCGGCGCGGTGACCATATTTTACTTCCATCATTTTTAGTACTTCTTCCAGTACTTTCAGAGCAAATTCCGTTTCCTCAATCGTTCCGGAATTAATTCTTATTCCTTCCGGAATTCCGAATGTATTTACGTGTCTTAGGATTAATCCTCTGTTAAGACATTCATTATTAAACTCCGCAGTGAATTCTTCATCGGGAAAAAGTATAAGAAAGAAATTACCAGCTGTAGGGATATAATCTATTCCAATGTCATCAAATTTATTCTTCATCATCTGCAGCGACCTGGCATTTAACTCCACGGTTGCCCTCAGAAAAGCATCATCTTTAATTGCAGCTATTGCAGCATCCTGTGCAAGTTCATTTGGTTCGAATGGAAGTTTTACCTTGTACATCTGGCTGATGAGATATTCCTTCCCGAATGCAAAGCCAATTCTTATTCCCGCCAGTCCGTATGCCTTGGATAGAGTTCTGAGAACCAGCAGATTGTCAAGGTCGTACGAAAGACCATTGGGATACTCAGGATTCGATTCTGCGTAAACAGTATATGCTTCATCAAGCACAACAAGTACGGAATCAGGAACTTTTCCCATAAAATGCTCAAATTCCGCACGGGTGAACATCGTTCCAGTCGGGTTATTAGGATTAGCGAGGTATATTATTTTCGTTTTACTGTTTATTTCACCTGCTATTTTATGAAGGTCTAAGTGATAATTTTTCAGCGGGACAAGCTTCGACTTCCTTCCGTATTTATCGGCATTAACGTACCACCCGATAAAGGTTCCTGCTGAAGTCAATAACTCATCATCATCGCTGCTGAATGCTGTAATAAGGTACTGAAGAAGCGAATCCGAGCCGCTGCCTGTAACGATCTGGCCGGGACGTTTATTATACTTTTCAGCTATTGCATTTACAAGTTTATACGCTGAAGGATTAGTATAACGATGAAGGTCATTGATATGTTTTTTTATCTCCTCAACTGCCATAGGTGAGGGGCCCAGGGGATTTTCATTCGAAGCCAGTTTAACAATTTTCCGGATCCCTTTCTCCCTGGCGAGTTCTTCGATTGGTTTGCCGGCTTTGTACGGCTGAAGTTTTTGAATATGTTCGGGAATTTTAATCATAATATTTTAAGGATTATTATTATTAAATAAGGCTGTCTTCGCACCATCAATTCCTTCAGTATACGGCAGATCTCCGGAACCTGGAATTATTTCAGGATGTCAATAACAATAGAAACAGCCCCATCTAATTTAACAATTTATTTTTCAAGCCATGAATGATGATAATCCTCCACCATCGTTTCCTTAACGTTTTTTGTAACCTTAAGCGGAGTAAAAGTATCAATCATTATCGCATACTCGTCGGTCTCTTTTTTTCCGATTGAGGCTTCAGTTTTCCCTGGCTGCGGACCATGGGGTATGCCCATAGGATGAAGTGTGATTGATCCTTCTTTCACACCGGTACGCGACATAAAGTCGCCATAGACGTAATACAGAACTTCATCACTGTCTACATTAGAATGATAATAAGGAGCAGGAATAGACTGCGGATGAAAATCAAATAGTCGCGGAACAAAATTGCACACAACAAAATGCTCAGTTGTGAACATCAGGTGTATCGGCGGCGGTAAATGTATCTTCCCCACCTTTGGTGCATACTCCTTAATGTTAAATGCATACGGATACAGGTAGCCGTCCCATCCTACCACATCAAAGGGATGATGAGGAAGATGATATTCAAATGTCCTGTCAGATACCTTAAGTATTAAGGGAAACTTACCCTGTTCATCAACAGGCTCCATATATTCAGGAGCCCTGAAATCGCGTTCATAATATGGAGCATCTTCCTTCAACTGACCGTATTCATTTCTGAAGTGAGACGGGATATCAAAGGGTGTATCTGACTCAACCACAAACAGCTTCACATTATCAAAGTTCTTGAAGTTCATCTGGTAAGTGGTTCCCTTAGGTACAACAATGTAATCCCACTGTTCAAACGCTATCCTCCCGTACTCGGAAAGGAATTCTCCTTCACCATGGTGTACAAAAAGAAGCTCATGCTTATAGCTGTTTCTGTAAAACAGACCTGTATCTTCTGATACCCGGGCTGTTGCAATAGTACAATGTTCATTTTTCAGGAACACGTTCCTGGCCGTAAGAAAATTTCCCTGTGTCTGTTTTGAATCGGTAAAAAAATGGTAATACTGCAGAGGGGCATTCCCCCACTCATTCGAATCATCTTTTTCGATTTCCCTGATAGATTCAACCTGGGGCGGCATATACAGATGGTACTTGTTTGAGTATATCCCCGAGAAGCCTTTGGTACTGAAGAGCTCCTCACGGTACAGCGACTTACCATCTGGTTTATAAAAAGTGATATGTCTTTTAGGAGGAACCTTTCCTACTTTAACATAGTATGGCACTTCTGACCTCCGTCTTAATTACTGAAAAATATTTTCTTTAGAAATAAGTCTACTCTTCTCTGTCAAAATTTCCCCTGTCTTTCTGATCCCTTTCAATAGATTCAAATAAAGCCTGGAAGTTGCCCTGTCCGAATCCCTCAGCTCCCTGCTTTCTCTGTATAATTTCGTAGAAGAAAGTCGGGCGGTCACCGATTGGTTTGGTAAACAGCTGGAGCAGGTATCCTTTTCCCTCCGTATCGCAAAGTATTCCGTACTTCCGCAGATCTTCTATATCCTCCTCGATGTAGCTCAGTTTTTTCTCTTTCAGTATATCGTAATAGCTTCCCGGTACAGTTAAAAACTCAACCCCGTTCTTTCTCATATTATCAATTGTTGTTAGTATATCATTTGTAGATATTGCGATATGCTGTATCCCTGAACCAACATACTCATCTATGTATTCTTCAATCTGGGATTTTTTTAAGCCTTCATAAGGCTCATTTAAAGGATTTTTTACGGGGGCTCCCTCTTTCGATCTTACTACTTTAGAAAGAAGAGCAGAGTACTGGGTGGAAATGTCACCTGCGCCGAATTCAATGAAAGTTTCAAAGTTCAGAGTTTTATTCATGTAATTTTCCCAGAGGTTCATTTCATTTGTCCTGACGTTTCCTACTATATGATCCACCTCCAGCAGCCCTGTCTCCTTTGCCTCTACTTCAATCTTCATCCTGGGTTCCTGATATCCGGGTTTGAATATTCCTTTGTAATTATCCCTGTTGATGAATACGATCTCGGCATCGTCATAAAGTTTAATTGCTGCTTCCTCAACATATCCATTATCATCACTGAGCTTTTTTGGAGGTCTCACAGGAATTCCGCCGTTTTCAATTGCAGTTTCAAAAGCTTTTTTAACATCTTTCACTTTTAATGACCATCGTTTTACGCCATCACCATGCTGATGAATAAAATTAGCTACATCAAAATTAGTTGGCCTGGCAAACGATGTAAGCACAAATTGAAGATTGTTCTTCACCATAAAATAGGATACACGATCTCTAACGCCCGTTTCAGGTCCCAAATAACCTTTTAGTTGAAATCCCATTGCTTTTGCGTGCCAGTAAGCCCACATTTTGGCAGAACCAACATAAAATTCAAGATAATCGTAACCAATAATGCCTAATTGTCCTGACATTAATCTTCTCCTGTGATTTTTTTGATGGATTATTATAGTAAACTAATTTAATTGAATTCATACAGAAATGAAAGAAAAGTTAATCCGGTAAATTTGGATAATCTTCTATATCACAATTACTTACGGACAAATGCAGTTAATCAGGAAACATTATCAAGAAGCATAAACCCCGCTGCTGCAGTTTTAGCGGGCAATTCATAATTTTTATCAGGGTACACGCAGACGTTAATGAGAGGGCAAGCAGAGCACGAGGGTTTTGCAGGCTTGCATATTTCTCTTCCCAGCTTAATCAGATTTGTATGAAAAGAATGGGCAATCCCCTCAGGAAAATTCTTATTCAGGAGAAGAAAGGTTTTGTCAGGATTCTTTGTATCAACCAGGCCTATACGATTCGCAGTCCTGTGAACGTGGGTGTCAACAGGACAAACATTTCGGCCCATTGCAAACAGAAGCACACAGCTTGCCGTTTTTACTCCTATACCGTTATAACCCGTGAGATACTCTATAACTTCATCATCTGTTTTTTCATCCAGGTGATGTAGAGAAATTCTGCCAGTTTGTTTTTTCAGCTGCTTAAGAAAACCTTTTATTGCGTTTGATTTCTGCTTACCCAGACCGGCTGCCTTTATATATCTTTCTATTTCTGAAGCCGAAAGTCTTTCCACCTCGTTCCAATCTTTGAAGTTATCCTTGAGGTTACGATATGCCTTATATGAGTTCCTGTCATTCGTATTCTGTGAAAGAATTGTAGCAATTAGAAGATCCACAGTATCAGGATCTATTTTATTCCTTTCAGGAATACCGAATCGTTTCACAAGCAGCTTGTCTACCTGCTTAATTTTGTCGGGCAAAGTTTCCATAAACCTTTAATATATAATTAAAGTTTAAGTTAATCCAGGTGCTAGGAGGGGGGGTAGGAATATCGTGAAGCTACGGATATGACGGTGCGATGCACCTAAAATGCTGGTGCGATGCACATAATATGCTGGAGAGATACAGACGGAGAGTACACCTAATATGCAGGTGCGATGTTCCTAATATCCAGTGCGACGCATTGTAGCTAATATACCGTTACAATGTACCTAATATGCTGTTGAGATGCACCTAATATACGGTGCGAATGCACCTAACATGCTGGTGAGATGTATTCATCGTCGCCGCGTCAAGACAAGAATGTAGAAATTATGGTTATGCTGAGCTATGGATAGCCTGATTATAAGTAATAATTATGCTGTTATAGCGTATTTATAGCGTATTCACAACGTTTTCAAAGCGTATTCACATCGTTTTCAGAACGCTTTCACAACGTTTTCAGAGCGTTTTCAGAACGCTTTCAGGTAGTAGTTATGTGCTTGTTTAAAGCTCTTTTAATGCCTAATAAAAAGCAGAAATTATCTTATTTTTGTTTTTTGAATTGAAAATTGCGGAGGTTTAATGTCTACTTTGATGGTGAGTATATCAGGAATACGAGGTATAGTTGGTGATGGATTGGATCCTAATGTGCTGGTGAACTTCACCTCAGCTTATGCTGACTTTACGGGCAGCGGAAAAATTGTTGTGGGACGGGATGCAAGGATAACCGGGGAAATGGTAAATTCAATTGTTACAGCAACCCTTAACGCAAAAGGAATTGACGTTCTGGATATAGGCATATGCCCTACCCCGACAGTTCAGTATACGGTTAAGACTTTGAATGCACAGGGAGGGATTGCCATCTCTGCAAGCCATAATCCAAATGAGTGGAACGCACTGAAATTATTGAACTCAACGGGTCAGTTTATGACTCCCGAAGAGAATACAGAACTTCTAAAAATTCTGAACCTAAAGCAGGATAAGTTTCAGAGCTGGGATAAAATCGGCAAGACAAGTTTTTATTCTGATGGGATAAAGAGACATATGAATGACACTCTTTCTCTGAAACATATAGATATAGCGGCAATACGGAAGAGAAAATTCAGAGTTCTGGCTGACTGCGTAAACGGAGCGGGAGTTTATGTAATCCCTGAGCTGCTTCGTGAGCTAGGGTGCGAAGTAATAGAATACAATTGTGAAAAAACGGGTATTTTCCCCAGGCTGCCTGAGCCTATACCTGAAAATCTTGTTGAAACTATGACCGAAGTTAAAAAACACAAAGCGGATCTTGGGGTAGTTGTTGACCCTGATGTTGACAGGCTTGTATTGATAACCGATAAAGGAACTCCCTTCGGAGAAGAAAATACTATTACCCAGGCTGTAAAGTTTATCTTATCCAAAGAAAAAGGTGATGTGGTAGTTAATCTATCAACAACACGCGGAGTTGATGATGTTGCTGCGCAAACCGGCGGCAGGGTTTACCGTTCACCTGTTGGTGAAGCTAACGTTGTAAAAAAAATGAAAGAAGTTAATGCTGTTATAGGTGGAGAAGGAAGCGGCGGAGTTATCTACCCTGCCCTCCATTACGGAAGAGATGCCCTGGCAGGCATCGTGATAACGCTGCAGCATCTTCTCGAATTCGGCGGAACAATGGACGAACTGAAACAGTCGCTGCCGTCTTATTATATCACGAAGAAAAAAATAAATACAGGAAATCTGAATCCCGAATTGATTCTCTCAGCTCTCATTAAAAAATACAGCAGCGAAAACATTAATACTGACGATGGATTAAGAATTGATTTTAAAGATCACTGGGTGCATCTCAGGAAATCTAATACAGAGCCGATAATAAGAGTTATAACTGAAGCAGGAGACAAAACATATTCAGAAAATTTAGCAGAGAATTATGTGGAGGAAATAAAAAAGCTCGCTCAATAAAGCATGCTTCTTTTCTGAATGTAGCTGAAAAGTGCTTTATCGAAAGGCATGGAAGTGTCAATGAGGTTATATTCTATGTTGGAATTCAGGCACTCCTTCTTAATTTTATCCACAAATTCCTGCATAGCCTGCTGGTATGCCTTCTGTATCTGGTAAGGACGTGTGGTCATTTCCTCGTCCGTCTCAAGGTCCCTGAAAACAGCATCAGCACCGAACGAGAAACTTCTCTCAACAGGATCAAGCAGCTGGAAAACAATAACCTCGTTTTTCTGATACCTGAAATGCTTTAACGCAGACAGAATTGAACCAACATCATCAAAGAGGTCCGAGACAATAATTACCAGTCCCCTCCTTTTAATTTTTTCAGCTATTGAATTAAGGCAGGATGCTGTATTAGTTTTACTTGATGCTTCAAGGTTACTCAGGTTCTTTAATATTTCCTGAAGGTATGCTTTTGATGCCCGGGGAGGGAAATAACTTTTAACCTGATCGGAATAAACCGTTAACCCGACCGCATCTTTCTGCTTAACCATAAGGTAACTTAAAGCTGCAACCAGTGTTATGCCGTATTCAAGCTTGGAGATATTCTTTCCTGAACTGAATTGCATTGATTTACTTGAATCGAGAAGAATATAGCTTTTAAGGTTGGTTTCTTCTTCGTACTGCTTGATGAAGAACCTATCTGTCTTACCGTACACCTTCCAATCGACGTCCTTCAGACTATCCCCCTGCATATAGGGACGGTGTTCGGTGAACTCCACACTGAAGCCATGGTAGGGACTCTTATGCAGTCCCACCATAAAACCTTCTACTACAAGTCTAGCTTTTAACTCAAGTGAATTTAATTTTGAGACAATCGAAGGGATCAGGAAATTTTTATAATCCCGGGCTGCCTTTGCCATCTATATATTTTTTTGTGTTTTCTTCTGAAGTATCTGGTCGGGGCTTAATCCCATGTTACTCAACTCCTCCTTTGCAGATGAGGCAAGCTCATGTTCCGGATATTTTTCGAGGAATAAGGTGTAAGTACTTGTAGCGCTCTTGAAATTTCTAAGGTCGTTGGCCAGGATAAATCCTGATAAAAATAAAGCCATGGGAGCTTTTTTAGCCTGGGGATATTTGTTATAGACTGAGCGGAACATCTCTTCAGCTTTTTTATATGAATCAATATCAGAGACATTTTTTACCATTTTATTCTGATACAGGGTTGCAACCTGGAATAAAGCTTCGGGAGCCTGGGGACTATCAGGGAATTCATTAACAACGGATTCATAATTAGTTACAGCTTCGGAAATGTTTTTTTGTTTAATATTTTCCTGAGCTGTTTTCATATGATCTTCAGCCGAATTACTGCTGCAGCCGTTAAGGAAAATTATGCTGGTGAAGAGAAAAGAGAGAATCAAGTATTTCATTTTTTTACTCATATTTAATAAAATCCGGGTTAAAATTATTAAAATAGATCAGAAGTAGCAATGTAGTAATGGGGTGTTCTGAATGGGAAGGAAATAAAAAAGCCGGCTGAAAAACCGGCTTTTTTAAGAGTTAAAACGAACCCTTATTTGGTTAACATCATTTTCTTTACTGAAGAAAATGTTGAACCATCAATACCAACTGCTTCAAGGCGGTATAAGTAAACACCGCTATTGAGCTTTGAAGCATCAAAATTTATTTGATGGCTGCCTGCCACCATTGAACCGTTAACAAGCTGAACAACTTCCTGTCCCAGGATATTAAAGACCTTCAAAGAGATTTTTGAGTCAACCCTAAGATTGAAATTAATCATAGTCGTAGGGTTAAATGGGTTGGGGTAATTCTGTGCAAGAGAATAAGTTACAGGATTTACTTTAACCGAAATTTCGGAGCTAAAAGAAAACGTTCCGCGGAAATCGATCTGTTTCAGTCTGTAGGCATATTGTCCTGCAGCTACATTCTGATCAACAAATGAATATGAATGAGCTTGTGTTGAAGTTCCACGTCCCTGGATGAATCCTACGGTAGCAAACCCGTTTCCTGAGTTTCTCTGGATTTCAAATCCTCTATTATTGATTTCAGATGCAGTATTCCAGTTCATTGAAACTGAGTTCAGGTTAGCTTCTGCAGTAAATGAAGTCAATTCAACCGGCAAAGTTCCGGCAGGCAGAAAATCTGAAGCATAAAATCTCGGGAATACCTGGTATCCCCCATCAGGAGGAACACTGGAATCAAACTGGCTGCCGATACCGACAACGTCTACCGGCCAGACTGGTTCAGGTTGTCCGTCAATGTCAGTATCTGAATCAATTCTGAATGTTACAGTATCCACGCCGTCGCTTAATTGAAGATTAGCACTGGATCCTGAGGCAGGCCAGGTTCCGCCGACCAGGTTTAAAGACAGAAAACCGACAAGAGATCCCTCATACATTTCAGCATTAGCGAGAAATTGAGCAAGAGTAAGCAATGTCGGATTGGGAGTAGGATTACCAGAACTGATAAATACCCATCCTGTAGAGTCAGCAGGAATAATTTCAGTCATTCCGTTATACTGGTTCACTTCACCTGTAATCTGCAGCATATCTCCCATATTCCAGGTATACAACGGCGGAGCGTATGAAAAAATATCAGTTCCGGCGGTACCATCAGAAATATAGAAAGAGTTATTAGAAGTCTGGTAATTTGGTGAAAATACAACACCCTGGATAGTTACTGTCTCGCCAAGGTGATCAGGTATAAAATCATTATTTAAATCTTCTATAGCCTGAGAAATTGGAATTTGTCCAAAAATCATCGAACAACCTATTAAAATGAAAAAAACGATATAGAGTTTTTTCATAATTACTCCTTTTAGAATGTGGATTAGAGTAAGTTCTCCCAATAAAGTGAAGAGCTGTTTATTTGTTTAAGAAATTTCAGCAATAATTTTTTTAATTGCAACCCTTGAAGATTAATAGATTGTTAATTCCTCGTAAAAATTGAGAACAGATGTTTAATCTCACCTATTGGAAATCAATGGGATTACATGAGCAGCTTGATTATTCTGCCGCATAAAAAAAAGCCGGACTGTTTCCAGTCCGGCTCTTCGTAATAACAGGAGTTAAATTACTTGGTTAAGATCATTTTCTTAACTGATGTAAAGTTACTTCCATCAACTCCGGTAGCTTCTATCTTATAAAGATATACACCACTGTTCAGCTTTGATGCATCAAACGTAAATGAATGTGCACCAGAGGTAATATTTCCGTTAAGGAGTGTTGCCACTTCCTGTCCCAGGATATCAAATACCTTCAATGTAACTTTAGAATCTGTTGCCAGGCTAAAGTTAATCTGGGTTGTTGGGTTGAACGGATTAGGATAGTTCTGATCCAGAGCAAATACATTAGGAATTTCAACAGAAACTTCAACAGCATTAGAATATTCGAAAGAGCCGTTAAAATCAACCTGTTTCAGTCTGTAAGTATATGATCCGGTATTAACATTATTATCTGTAAATGAATAGCTGTGTGATTGGGTTGAAGTTCCATTGCCCTGTATAAAAGCAACAGCTTCAAATCCGTTACCAGCATTTCTCTGAACTTCAAATCCCTTGTTATTTGTCTCAGTTGCAGTCGTCCATGTAAGATTAACATTTCCAGCATTAACGTCAGCATTGAAAGATGTTAACTCAACAGGAACAACCTGCCATGGCAGATACAGTGCACAAAGTTCAGCACCAGTACCTGTTCCAAGCGTACCGACTAAAGTAGAAGAACCATTGGTAGGATCAATTATTCTCCACTGACCGGCATTACCTGCGGTTACATTAAGAGCTGCCCAATACAGGATACCTGAATTCTGATCGAAAGCCATATCCTGTGCGTATGAAGCAGAAAATCCTAATGAACCAACAACTGTAAGTGCACCGTTTGTTTTATCAACGGCATCAAAATTACCACTAGTTATATCGATAGTATAAAGTTGACCTGTTGGGGAACAAGCTAATGTAATATAGGTTGAAGCAGGAACTGAACCAATTGATGTACAGACACCTGTAGTCACATCAATTGTGTAAAGAGTTGTTCCGCTGATTCCATAATATGTATCAGTTGTAGGATCCCAGGTCATTCCATTCATACTCTCAGGACAATTTGTGGTTCCTAAAGAGGTTAATGCACCCGTACCGGGGTTAATTGTATACATCGGCTGATGTCCGCCGGATGCTATATATTGAAGAGCATACCATACACCATTATTACCTGCTGTACCTGCGCAGAGGAAGTCGGCAGAAGTAGTAGCAGCCAGAGATGTCATAGTAGTAGGATCATTTTCATAGAAAGAAACGGGACCTTCCGGCAATACTGCTGAAGGATCATAGGCATTATAACCACCTGCAACAACTACATCCTGTACAGATACCGGCTGGCTGAGGCAGTCATTAGCTGAATTAGGATCTCCGCCTAACTGTGTGCAGACATCTACGGTATAGTTACCAAGTGTTGCATTCCAATCATCAAAGGTAACCTGAGTAGAAGTAAGAGAAGCAAGACTTGTAACTGTTTTGGTTGAAGAGTAAGAACCGATTGTCATTGTTACATCAAAAGTTTCAGCAACGTCACTGTAATTAAATACTGTTGCTTTTGGTGTTACCATTCCAACTCCAACAACAGGAGTCATATCAATCGACTGGGTTCCAACATCGCCGGCTAACGGAACTATATAAGAAACATCGAGGGAAGGCTGATTTGACTGATTCCATCCATCAAAGTTTATATAGTATGAAGGTGTACCGTCACGATCGAAGAAGCCCATTGCAAACCAACCCTGAGCCAGAGCGGCTTCAAGATCAGCTGATGCAAAGCTTTCCAACGGGTAGGAATAATAACCAGGAGTTAATGTTCCGGCTTCGTTTGAATAAATATAAGCAACTCCCTGATCAGCATTAGCGCTAACCTGGGCAGCGATAGTAGCAGCATCATCACTTACAGGATTTACTGTTCCCATCGGAGTAGCACTCCAGTAAGGCCAGTTGTTTGCATTAACGTATCCATTAAATACAATTCCGGTTATCAATGCATTTGACGGAATACCGCTAACATCAAAAACCATCCAGCCTAATTCAGGATCAACTGTACGAACTTCGCTGACATCAGTTTTTGTTGCGCCATCAGTTGTACCTGTCCAATAATCAACGCTCTGAGGATAAACACTTGTCATGTCACCCTGCGGAGCGGCAGTAATATGAGTAGTATAAACTTTTGGAGCTAAACCTGTTTCATCAGCTTTTACTTTAGTTTGAGCAGTTACAGAAAGGAAAAACCCCATTAGTACACACAGAAGTGTAATCTTGTACATAAACGAACCTCCAGTTATTTGAAAAATGAAGAATTAGTAGCAAAAGCACTTTCGTTTCCTAAAATCACCTCCTTAAAAAACGAATTTAAGGCGAAACCATAAGTTCATTATGGATTCTTCCCAAATCAATTACTGCCCGAGATGACAGTGAAAATAATTAGAGAAGTTCACGTAAATTCATTGGGATACATTAGTTAATATGAATTAGAATAAATCTACAAAAGTTGAAATTTATTTACAAGGAGAGGGGTCGATTAAAGAAATATTTTTTTTGGGTCCAGAAAAGGAAAAAATACCCCGGCCATTTGGGCCGGGGTCTGTGTAATTAATATACAATTACTTCGTTAAGAGCATTTTCTTAACAGAATTAAACTTGCTTCCGTCTACGCCTACAGCATCTATTCTATACAGATAGACACCGCTTGTAAGACGTGAAGCATCAAAGTTAACATTATGTGGTCCTGCCAATACGTTTCCGTTCAACAGGGTTGCAACTTCCTGACCGAGAATATCAAATATCCTCAGAGTTACTTTTGAGTCCGCAGCAAGGCTGAAGTTAATCTGAGTTGTCGGGTTGAAAGGATTTGGATAGTTCTGTTCAAGAGAGTATACTCTAGGAGCTACTATACTAACATTAACAACCTGTGAGTAAGCTGAGGTTCCATCAAAATCAACCTGTCTCAGCCTGTATGAATACTGACCGGAAGCAACTGAGTTGTCAGCATAAGAATATGCGTGAGCTTGAGTTGAAGTACCATTACCATTAACAAATCCAATGGCAGTATATTCTTCACCATTACTTCTCTGAACTTCGAAACCTTTGTTGTTTGTTTCTGTTGCTGTTGACCAGTTCAGTACAACTTCCCTTCCGGATACTTCAGCAGTAAAAGATGTTAACTCAACCGGAATTATACTCCGGTCATATTCTGTTATAAATCTGCCTGAAACTCCCGAGACAGGCTGCGATAAAATAGCTCCGGTATTTTGATCAAGCACGAAAACTCCTGCACCGGTTGTAACAAGATAATTGCCATTACCGAGCTGATATACACCTCTCAGCCCGGTTACAGAATTAAAATAGTTAAGCTGGCTGCCGGAAGAATTATATATATATAAACCCGAAGGAGCACTAAATCCTGCTGCAAGAATATTCCCGCTGCTGGTTTCATATAGCTGCTCAGGAAAAGCAATAGTACCTACAAATGCTCCCAAATAGTTGCCGCTAAGATCATACTGGACAATATTATTACTTGCCTGCCCTGCTACCAGGCAGTCAGATGTTCTGAAGATTATATCAAACGGTCCATCCATTTGAGCAGTATTGGGAGTGATAAAATTTCCAAGATAGCTGCCGGTTGCAAGATCAAATTCAGGAATTGCATCCTGGTTTGTTCCGCTCCCGATTGTACCTACAACAGAAGTATTTCCGGGACGAAGTTCTATTCCCCTGCAGTTATCAAGAACAGTCACATCATTTCCGAATAATATCCTGGTGAAAGCACCGAGTGTATCAAACTCAACAATCTGATCAGTAATCTGATCTGAAATAATTACCGTAGCATTAGGTGTAAGTATTGCTTCAATCGGAGTTGAAAGATTAGGATCACCTCCGGGGAAAAAAGCAGCATTAATCAGGGAACCGTCATCGGCATTAAATGTCATTAACGCATCATTTGTAGATTCCATAACCATCAAGAAATTAGCTGCAAGTGTCTCTTTAACATCTGAAACATTGTATCCTAGCCGCGCATTTTGAGTTGGTTTGTTCTTCCAGTGAATCCTTGCAGCAGAAAGATCATATTCTGAAGTGATCTCTTCCCAGAATGCTGTTTCTCCACTGTTATAAATATTTCTCATATCCTTTATAACGCTGTAAACAACCTGGTTATTCTCAATTCCTTTTGCTTCGATAAATATTCCCTGGGGTAAATATACTGCGTATGGGAGGTCCTTACTGGCAGCCAGTTCTCTTGCGTCAGTAATGATTTGAAAATTACTCTCAGCAGAAATTGTAAGGTCGGTAAAGTTGATTAATGGCTTGTCCTGGGAGAAAGACAGAACAGGAGTTAACATGATGATAATTGTTAATAGTAATTTAAATGATTTCATTTATCCTCCTTTTTACGGCGAGTCAGGTGAAAAAAACTTATTCCGGCAGCCCGGCTTTTAAGATCCGTTCACCTTTTTTCGACAGATTAAAAAAAACTTATAAAAAAAGCCCGGCTGAGACAGCCGGGCTTATAAGAAAGTAAACTATTACTTGGTTAAGAGCATTTTCTTAACAGAATTAAAGTTACTTCCGTCTGCACCAGCAGCATCTATTCTATACAGATAAACACCACTCGTCAAACGAGAAGCATCAAAGTTAACATTGTGCGATCCTGCCAACAGGTTACCGTTCAATAAAGTAGCAACTTCCTGTCCCAGAACATCAAATATCCTCAGCGTTACTTTGGAATCTGAAGCAAGGCTGAAGTTAATCTGAGTTGTCGGGTTGAAAGGATTAGGATAGTTTTGTTCAAGGGAGTATACCCTTGGAGCTACTACACTAACATTAACAACCTGTGAATATGATGAAGTTCCATCAAAATCAACCTGTCTCAGTCTGTATGAATACTGACCCGTAGCAACAGAGTTGTCAGCATAAGAATACGCGTGAGCTTGAGTTGAAGTTCCATTACCATCAACGTACCCAATGGTAGCGAATTCTGCACCGTTACTTCTCTGAACTTCGAAACCTCTGTTGTTTGTTTCTGTTGCTGTTGACCAATTCAGGAGAACATTTCCGTTATTGGCATGAGCTGAGAACGAACTAAGTTCAACAGGAACGATTGGAGGCATTGTCTGACCAAAATAGTAATCATCAAAATACATCTCATCATTAGCAGTAGCACCGAAGAAATCATTAACATCAAGTTTCAACGGTATAGTTCCACCCTGTGACCACTGCCAGGAAGCTATTGATGTAAGGGGATCAGTAGTACCGATAAATAATTCAGCAAGATCTCCATCAAGGTCTACCATCAACATTACCTGCTGCCAGGTATTTTCCTGCCAGGTAAAATTAACAGTTGCTCCATCAAGCAGTCTTCCAACTCCGCCTACGTCAAAGTAACATTCCATTCCCCATACCTGCGGAGTTCCGTAAAATTCAGCAACTGTATTGAAATATCCGGCTTTTCCAGAAGGAATATAAACCATCATACTCATATACCAGGTCCCTGTGGTCTGGCTGCCAAGTGGTTTAACAAGGTCATTGTTTTGAACGATCATAGCTGAATTTGAACCACTATATGCATATGCATTTGAAATAAGTGGATCTTCAGTTGCATTGCAGGGATCCTGACTCCATGTTGTCCAGTTCGTTGGATCCTGACATGCAACCTGCTGTCCTGCTGTGAAAAGTTCAAAGTCTTCACTGAAATCAGTTGTTCCAGCACCTGTTCCATAAACCATAAAAGGGGCACCATTTTCAAAAGTACCGTTCAAAGCTACAGCCCAGACACCTGCCTGATATTGCAGAGCGTCACCTGTAGTTGTCTGTCCTGCTATAGTAACAGCCGGACACCAGGGTCCTGAAGTCGAGGTTCCGGTACATCCCCATTGAACCCAGTAATGACCTGCTGGTAAGGTAGTACCGATAGTAGCTACAACTTCCTGCTGCCTTCTCGCACAGTCGGTTGGAGCCGTATCTAATGCTCTATAGATATTTGAAAGACCTGTTCTTTGTAATACGTTTGTGGTCAAATCACCCCAAACAACTGTACCTCCAGCCATTGGAGAACCATCCCAGATCTGAACATACACGCCTGTGATGGTAGAAGTTGTAGCGCTTGTCTGGTATGTATAGAACATCATTGAATCTATTGACCAGTCGCCATCGCTTATAAAGTCATCAGCCATATAATAATTGGCACCTGCATTAGCATTCCAGCCATACAGGGTTAAAAGCAGGGCAGTCTCAACAATACTAGCATCACCGCCTGAGCATCCGCCACCTGGTAAGGTTACGATAGGGCCATTATCATATAGAAGATCCAGACGATCACCCAAGTACTGGGTTTGAAGCTGAAGATCTGTTTTAACGTTGGTTTGTGTAGGGACAGCGTCCTGTGACATATCCTGCGCAAAGGCGGGTAACTGAAGGACAAGGATTAGAGAGAGACACCAGAAAAGTAAATGAAAATGTTTCTTCATTACTAACTCCTCCTAGTAAAAATTAAATAATTGTAATTAAATAGAACATCTCTCAGGAAAAGGAACCAGATTAGAGAACCGCGCACCTCCTATAGTTTATTTTATTAAAAAAATAGAGTAATTTTTTAAAGAAAGACATCTTTATGATCCGAATAATCGAGAAGAGAAAGGTAGTACGATCAATTCAGATCTAAACTGAAAGTAAAATTATTAGTAACCAGTGTAATGAACTACTAACTAATCTAAAATTAACCCTCCCCAAAAATAGATTCAGAAGCTAACGGGGTTATTTTCGAAATCAAACTAAATAAAATTCTTAATAAACGCAATAAATTTAATAGAAATTTGAATTAACAGGCGAGATGGGAGTATCTTTTAGTTCGAATGTAAAATAATTCAATAACCAAGCTTCTCATTTTTAAGGAGCGATGTTTTTTCAAGGTCCTTTTTATATTCTGCCATCCTGTTCAAGAGATCTGGATTGGAAGTTCCAAGGATCTGCACGGCAAGGAGTCCTGCATTCTTCGCCTGGTTGATCCCGACTGTGGCTACCGGAACTCCCCCGGGCATCTGTACTATTGAAAGCAGGGAGTCAAGTCCATCTAAAGATTTTGATTTAACAGGGACGCCTATTACGGGCAGAGGTGAATGGGCCGCTGTCATCCCCGGAAGGTGCGCCGCCCCTCCTGCCCCGGCTATTATTACTTTTATTCCTTTTTCATGAGCTGAAGCTCCGTATTCAGCCATAAATTTAGGAGTTCGATGGGCAGAAACAATTTTTATTTCGAATGGAATCTCAAATTCCTTTAATATATTCGCAGCCTCGTTCATAACCGGTAAATCAGAATCACTCCCCATTATTATTCCGACTATTGGTTTTGCTTTCATGATGCTCCTAAATAATTATTTTTTGTTCAATTTTTTTCAGGCTGTTTAGAACTCGTTTTGAATCGGTGCCAAGCATCGTTATATGTCCCATCTTCCTTCCATGTCTCGATTTTTCCTTCCCGTAAATATGCAGATGAACATTTTCATCTTTTAAGGCTTCTCTGTAATCATCAACTATGCCCTGACCCTCCTTTTTACCAAGAAGGTTGATCATCACCGCAGCGGGTTTTACCATTTCAGTTGATCCGAGCGGAAACCCGAGAACAGCACGTATATGATTTTCAAATTGTGAAGTTACGCATGCTTCGATAGTATAATGGCCTGAGTTGTGGGGACGCGGAGCCATTTCATTAACAAGGATTTTATTATCTTCGGTAATAAACAGCTCAACTCCAAATATGCCTATACCTTTTACAGCTTCAACTGCTTTTACAGAAATCTCTTCAGCGGTTTTACGCAGCCTGGAATCAATATCCGCAGGAGCTATCACGGTATGACATATATGATCCTTCTGAATTGTTTCAACTACAGGATAGGCTTTAATTTCCTTCTTTGTCCGAACTATCATTACAGCCAGTTCTTTCCTGAAGCTGATCAGTTCTTCTGCCATTAATTGTGAATGACGGCGGGTGAGGACCTTTACCCCCTCACTAAAAGTTTTTTCATTTTTTACAAAAGCATTGCCGTAACCATCATATCCCATTTTCCTGGATTTAAGTATAAACTTATCACCCAGTTTTTTGGCAATCGAATTATATGTGCTTGAATTTTTAACTTCTAAGAATTCCGGAACGGGAATTCCATTCCTTCTGAGAGTTTTCTTCTGAATAAATTTATCCTGTATCAGGGAGATGGTTCTAGAGGAAGGAAGTACTTTCTTTCCCAGTTTCTCAATAAACTCAAGGTCTTTGTAGTCTATAAATTCATTTTCCAGGGTTATTACATCACAGTCTTTTACAAATTTCCTGACAAGCTTTTTATCATCAACCCCTCCTGCAAAATCATATTTAGTCAGCATCCCGGCCGGTGATTGGGGTATCTTATCTATAATGGCAATTTCAAATCCAAGCTTATATGCCTGGTAAGCCGACATCCTGGCAAGCTGCCCTCCTCCGAGTATTCCTATGCGAATTCGTTTTTCCATATTTCCTGTGATTTATTCTGTGATTCAGCTGTACTAATTTAATAATAATTTTTCCAATCAATTCTGTCTATCTTCATCCCGTCTGATTGAAGCAGAACACAGCCATCCCTGTCAGTTCTGTATGTTTGAGAACCCGATTTCTTCAGCCTGTGTACAACTTCAGCTGACGGATGACCGAAGGTATTTTTGATTCCGCAGCTAATCAGGCTGATTTCGGGAGACACCATTTGTATAAAAGCCGATGAAGAGCCCGTCCTGCTGCCGTGGTGACTAACTTTCAGTACATCAGCATCAAGGAATCTTTTATACTTTGCCTGGTAATAACTCTCCCCTTTTTTATCTATATCCCCGCCGAACAGGAAAGAGGTTCTCCCATAGACAATTTTTATTATTCCACTGCTGTTATTAAGGGAGTTCCTGCCTGCAAAATTTCTTAACTCATCATTCAGGATAAAAACTTCTGCTCCTCCCATTCTAAGCTTCCTTCTTTGAATAATAATCTACGGGAATATTTTGATTCTCCAGATATAGTTCAAACCTCTTGTCTTTATCAGACGCTGTATCAGGGAAAGGCTTAAAGATTTTGCCTATTTTCTTTTCTGCTATAAGTGAAATAAACCCTCCGTAATGGTCAATATCTATATGAGATACAAATCCATAATCGAATTTTTCTATTCCGAGTTTTTTCATAGCAGGGATTATGATTCTTTCACCATTATCAAAATAGGGCGAAGCGCTGCCTGCATCTATAAGAGCATACCTGCCGTCGGGGAATGTAATAATGAATGAATCTCCCTGCCCCACATCAAGCATAAAAATATTTAATTTATTTTTGCCGGATATTCCCTTCCCTACTGAACTGGAATAAATATAGATATTTGCGGCTATGAGGGTGATAAATATTAACACAGCTTTAGGAGATCTTAGATAGCGGATTAAGAATATGCCGGCCAGAATAAATACACAAAAGATAAATGCTTCTGTTAAAGAGTAATTTACAATTTCTATTGACGAATACTCAAATGAACTTGTCCGATTGAACCAATCCAAATAACATTCGGGAAAACAAATTGCCTGCAGCGGCATAAACTGATGCAGCCCACACGGAACATGGATAAATAATAAGAGTTGCAATAGCTGTTCCAATAATGATTCCAGCAAGTGGGATAACAGCAAGGTTTACCAGAAGCGCCACTAAGGAATATTTTCCAAAATAATATACTGTTATAGGAAACGTTCCCACCTGGGCACTCAGGGATAAAGCTCCAAAAAGCAGCACCGACTTAAGGTGACGGTTTTTTGTCAGGGAGCTGTTTATAAGTTTTTCAAAACGCGGATAAAAGTAAGCAATAGATAAGACTGCTGTGAAGGAAAGCTGGAAACCTGGATTAAAAATTTCAAAGGGATTAATGACAAGCAAAATCAAGGCAGCTATTGAAAGTGAATTGTAGATATTAGTAGACCGGTTAAGAAGGAAGGCAGTTATCATAACTACAGCCATTACTACGGCACGAAAAACCGACGCCGGAATTCCTGTAAGAAACATAAACATAATAAGACCGGTAATGGTAAGGATGGATCGCAGGTACAGGTTAAGTCTTCCCAGCAGAGCAAAAAAGATTAAAGCTATGAATCCCGCATGCAGTCCTGAAACAGCCAGTATATGCACTACACCCGAATCAACAAATTGATCCCTCGTTTCGAAACTTATATCGCTTCTGTCGGCAAGGAGCAATCCTTTCAATAATGCTGCAGTCTCCTCTGTGTGCATGGATGTAATTATCTTATCTATATATTTCCGGGCTGAGAAAATTATCGATTTAACCGTATACACATCATGTGATATTACTGAAAGATCATTTTTCTCATAAACGGTTAGTATTCCGCTTATATCCTGTGAGTGAAGATATTTATTATAGTCAAACTCTCCCGGGTTTCGCTCCTCCCTGCCCTTTCTGTAAGTGCCGGTAATTTTTATATTGTTCCCCGGTTCAAGTCTGGCATATAAAGACGCACAGCTGTCATCCCGGAATCTGCATAATAGAGTAACCCGAGCATTTACAATGCTTCCTGCACTGAGAGAATCGGTCTTTAAAAGAAACGAAAACCCGTTCTGCGAAGGCAGACTGATTTCAGAGATATGCCCGTAGGCAGTAAAATCTCTGACCACATAAATTGAATCTGGAATTACTTTCTGATTAGTACGTTGAAGCTGACCTGAAGTATATCCGGCTGAAAGACGGGATCAGGAGGATCAGAACTGACGCTGCTCCGTGTAATGTACGGACTTTCCGGAGCAAATAGAAAATAACATAGAAAGAAATGAAAACTAACAGGAAAATAAAATCATAAATAAAAGCCGGAGGGAAAAAAGACTGCAGAATTATTCCGGCGGCAAAAAATACCGTAACCCTTATTACCGGAAAGTCCTTCATCCACACGACCTCAGTATAGCTTCTTTAATCTGGGTAAGGTTTTTTACTTCAGCGGAAATCTCCTCTGCATTTTTACCTGCAGTAATAAACAGAGAGGGATTATACGTATGAGTTTTAATTGACAAATCTTCAAAGTTCCCGTGATCAGAGCATATAATAATAGTGAATTCAGATTTATCCGCTTCATTCAAAACTGTATAAAGGAATTTATCCAATGTCAGCAAAGTCGGGTTTATATCTTCGTCATATCTTCCATGTCCCAGGTGATCTGTAAGGAAATATTCATATAAAGTAAAATCATGCTTCATGGCCGTCCTGATCAATCTTTTTGCAGCTGTTTCGGGTCTGATAACAGGAAGAGTGTAACCCAGCTTTTTATTCCATCTTTCATTAGTGATTTCTGCGGTTAATGCAGTCCCCCTTCTCACGTCAGACACCCGGTTCAACCTCAGTCCGCTCAGCTTTGCACTCAAGGAGGTAACACTGAGTCTCGACTTGCCTGACCTGAGGTAATCAAAAAAGACCCGTGGATAGGCATTCGCAAAGAAAGGCTTTCGACCCATGGAGAGGAATTCTGAAAAAATGTTCTGTTGTTTTATAATGGGGACGAGGGTGGAATACGGATAGGGACCAAAGTGTTTGCCGACATATTCAGCAGCATTCATCCCGCAGAAGATGGACGTTTGACCTGTTCCGCTCTGGGGCAAACCTTCTATACCCAGCGTGGCATCAACAGGGGTAAGATAAAAACCATCCTTCTTTAAATACTGGTTGTTAAGCGTTGGAATTTCCCCAAACAGTTCTGTGAAAGTATTAAACCCGTATTTGAAGAAGGGATTATATTCATAATCCTTTTTGCCTATCCCGATACCATCGAGGAATATCATTAAAACCGGATTCACATAATTACTTTTATTTTGAATCTATAATTAATGTAACAGGGCCATCATTAAATATCCTGACTTCCATCATCGAACCGAAGATGCCAGTTTTCACCTTCTCATCACCGAGGTTGATTTTCATCCTTTCGATAAACTTTTCATAAAGAGGAACAGCTTCTTCCTGTTTTGCGGCATCTGTAAACCCGGGCCTGTTCCCTCTTGATGCATCCCCGTAAAGGGTGAATTGTGAAATTACCAGTACCTCTCCATCAATATCTTTTACTGAATAGTTCATTTTTTCATCTTCTGATTCCCTTAAGGAAAATATTCTCAGGCTGCTGCATTTATCAGCAAGAAAATTCACATCTTTTTCTGTATCGCCTGTCTTTATACCGAGCAGAATCACCAGTCCCTTCCCTATATCACGGATATAGTTTTCTCCGGGAATGCTTACGCCTCCTTTTGAGGCTCTCTGAACTACAACTCTCAATCCATTACTCCGGATATCACTCTTTCGATATCAAGATAATCATTTTTAATCCTTATTGAACTATAATTGTTTTCTTCAAGGATTTTTTTAACAGCCGCAGATTGTCCTTCACCCGTCTCAAAGTATAATCTGCCGCCGGGAATAAGAAGTTTTTTAGCCCTGGTACTTATCTCCTTGAAGTATATCAGTCCGTCTGCATTATCCGTCAATGCCTGACGGGGTTCATATACTTTCAGCTCTGGTCTTAGTTTCTCAAAATCGTTTATGGACACATAGGGAGGATTGGATACAATGACATCGAAGTTTTTTTCTTCGGGATAGCTGTTAAGTATATCGTTTTCTATAAATCTTACCTGGTTTTCCATACAGTTCAGGACAGAATTTTTCACTGCAATGGTGAGGGCTTCTTTACTTATATCAGTCCCAATCACTTCTGATCCCGGTAGATTTTTTGCAATGGAGATTGCAATATTACCGCTTCCTGTCCCGATATCAAGAATCTTTATGCCCGGCTTATTTTTATTATGCTCTATTACCTCTTCTACTAGTATTTCTGTTTCCTGCCTCGGGATAAGTACAGAGGAATTTACATAAAAAGGAAATCCGTAAAATTCAACTGAACCTACAATATACTGCAGCGGCTCAAACCCGGCTCTTCTTTTGAGAAAAGTTCTGTACAAAGTAACTTCTTCTTCGCTGAGGGGGCGATCAAATGTCAGGTAAAGATCAAGTCTTTTACAATTGAGTATATGAGCAAGAAGCAGTTCTGCATTTATACGCGGAGATTCAACACCCTTTTTCTCAAGATACTCAGTAGATAGTTTAATTGATTCAAGAACGGTAAGCATATATACGTATTAAAATATTCTATTAATATTTATAATTTAATTATTTATGAGGAGAATAAGAAAATCTTAATCAGAGAGGAAATAATAGATGAGAAACCCGAAGCCGACCTGTACAGCTCCAAAGGCGATACCCGATATCAGATCATACTTATGAGTTTGATCCAGGTAGTATTGATTCCCCGAAAACTGGTATTCATCAAAATTATCATCAGCTTTCAGCTTGAAATAAGCTGAAACCCCTCCGAGTGCAATAATACCTCCGACAAGGATCTTAAAAATATTCTTCCCGAAGAAATTCTCTCCTCTCCTCTCACCGGTAAAATTAAGTTTAACTTTGACGTTGTCCCTTAATCGATCAACATCAACAGTTTTTTCTTCAAATCCCGGTTTCCTAAGGATAATGCTTCCATGGTTTACTGGCAGAAATAACGGGGTATGTCCGATAAGTGAACTATCACTGTACACATAAGCATCCTGGGGTTCGGTATCCAGGTACACCTCAGATTTAAATTTATAAGTTAGAATTGTGTCGTTACAGTTTGTTACAATCAGGGTATCTTCATATGACTTTGAGTTCCAACGATCTGCTTCTTCGGTAACAATTATAAAATGACTGCCTTCTTCCAGTTTGATATCAGCATTACCGTTTCCTGCCAGATTGTTATCTATATAGATTTTGGCAGACGGAATATCCGTTTTAACCTGTACCCGGGCCTTGCAGTATTGGGCATTAATATCTAATACTGAACAAAGAATAAGTATAAGCAATATCACTTTATTTAAATTCATAAGCCTGAAGCTCTCCACGGTCAAACCCGGTAAAAAGGATATTTCTGAATATAACCGGTGACAATTCATTCCTGCCATCAACTGAATAAGTCCGGGTAATTACGCCGTTTTTCCTGTTAACAAAATAGAATTTTTTGTTGAGATCCGGTACCACCAAAAGGTTTTCAGCTGCATAGGGTGTAGCCTTCAGCACTCCTCCTGTGGAGGTACTCCACTTCAGCTTCCCTGAATTTTTATCAAGACAGAAAAGATCTCCTTTCAGATTCCCGAAGTAAATTTCAGAGGCGGTAACAGAGGGCGTCATCATTATTCTTGCACCTGATTCAAAATGCCATTTAACCTTCCCTGTTGCCAATTCAACAGCATAGAGATTTCCGTTGTCATTTCCCACATAGGCCGCATCATCAGAGACAGCGGTTCCGCAGAAAAATGAGCTGCCTATTTTTTCATGGTATAGGATTTTACCCTCCTTGCTGCTTATACCTATAAGTTCCCCGTCATCATTGCCGAAGACTATCACTCCGTCATTCATTGAAGGTGAGCTATGCACCGCGGAATTTGTTGAGGTTTTCCATACTTCTTTTCCATACATATCATAACGGTAAACATTTCCATCCTCAGTATTAAAGATAACGGCATCCGGCATACCGATAATTTCAGTTACACATCTTCCTTCTACCTCCACATCATATTTCATTTCACCCATAACAAAATCATAATACCTTAAATGAGTAATATTCTCATCATCCACTGCATCAGCATAAATAAGGTAGAACTTATATATAAAGGGTGAAGTAAATACTGATCCATCATTTTTAAGCTGTCCTATTTTTTTACCTGTAACCATATTGAAGCAATAAATACGTCCCGATAAATCACTCACAAAAACAAGGGAATCATATATAACCACAGAAGAGTTTGTAAAGCCGCCGTTTGTACTGCTCTCCCATTTTAATGAAAGCGAGTCGGTTATATTTTCAGTTATATAAAATTCCCTTGAAGGATTTCTCCCAAAGCCGGTATACGCATTATTATCCCGGTGGGCGTCGGTGCGTATTAAGGACGTAGCACATCCTGCCGATAGAAGGATAACAAAATAAAATATATTTTTCAGGTATCTCAAAAATCCCATCCAAAGAAAAACTGGTAAAATAATCCCGTTTGAAACCTTGAGAGATCATCTTCGATCTTTTTCCCGATATCATAGCGCAGAACTATAGCTCCAAGCAGGTTCATCCTGAACCCGAATCCTACGCTCCCAAGGGTCTGATCATACACCTCATCCCATGCACCGCCGAAATCAGAAAAGACAGCGCCTCTAATGCCCCAGAAACCAAGGTTCACGAAGGGAAACCTGATATTTATCTGATCAATCAGCGGGAAACGAAGTTCAAGAGAAGATATCCATAGCTTTTCACCCCGGATAGACCACCTCGGCCATCCTCTCAGGTCCCAGCTCCCACCCATAAAATATCTTCTTGCCTCTTTGCCTTCATTATAAAACATTGCTCCACGGAAAGCCAGGGCAGTTGAATAACCAATCCTGAAGTATTGCCTGTAATCGGCAATTACCGTAAAGAAATTCACATTACTGTATTTAACATCGCTGGTATATCCAAGCAGCAGCCTTGCCCTAATGCCGTCAAGAGGACCTGTTGGTCCCCATATTGAATTATCAGCTACATAAGAAATAGTATTACTTAAGAGGAGAGCTTTTCTTTCTATTACTCCCTGTATAACCTCTTTATCGCTGCTTGAAAGAGATACATCGGTTTCTATCCTCTGGAACTTCGATAAAGGGAAATTCAGAAGGAAGAATCCTCCGAAACTTCTCTCATAAAAATATTCATCTGATTCCCTTATGTCATACCTGTTGCCGCTGAAATGGAAGACCCCGAATCCATAGTTAGTTCTCCTGCTTAGGTCGATCCTTTCCATCATGATGTTAAAGCTTTTCAGGAAGTCACTCTGAACATTAGCCGTATTATAGATCAGAAAAAAATAATTATCATCACCAAAAAGATCGCTGAGAGAAAGAATAGCTCCACCCCTGGTTCCATATACAGGATCTGTTGTTACATCGCTCTGTGCATAATCAAGCGTATATTCCTTTTCATATTTATATTTTTCTTTTTCAGCATATATATTTAGCTTCGATTCTATCCATTTCCCTTCTGTAGAGTCGAAGTTCATCACCATCCGGAAGGAAGAATCAGATGGAATACTGTCAACTTTATCTTTATACAAGTTAAAGGAGAATTTTTCGAATCCGGAAAACGTAATTTCTGTTGAATCTATATACCTTGGATGAAAAGCGCTCGTAATAAAATGTGTCACCTTCCAGACCGAATCAGAGAAAGTATGGTTACCGAATTTCATTCTCCAGATGTTTTGCACTTTATCCATATCCGACGTGAAGAGGAGGGTTTTCTTATCGGGAGAAAGCACCGGAGATGAATTGTTAGCAGGCAGATAAGTTATGTAATCAATTTTGTGAGTATTAAGATCATAGGAAAACAGGTTATAATATCTTTCGTATTTTCCCGCCGTTCTGTCGGATGAGAATATTACCTGTGAATCAGTAATACCAAAGACAGGGTCCCTTTCATCGTAGTAATCATTCGTGAGTCTTGTAAGCTGTTTTGTTTCAACATCAAGTACAAAGAGATCACTGAAGCCCTTTTGATCAATTGCCTGGAATACTACTTCCTTTCCATCTTCAGAAAATTTTGGAGAGGTAATATTGATGAGGTTCTCATTCTGATAATTGTCAATTACTTCTTCTTCAGGAATTGAATAAAAATGTATTGCATCAGTAGCGCCCGACTTTGTAACGAAGGCAACGAGACCTTCTTTCGAAATATCTATTGATGACTGAAAAAGGTGGAATGCCTCAAACTCTGCCGTTTTCTCCCCGCGTAAGATCAATTCCGGTTCCAGATCCGACTTCTTTTTTACATCTATCTTCATCCTGTAAAGCGATGAATAACCATCACGGTTAGCCGGAAAATATAGCCAGGTATCACCGTTTATTTTATAGGGAACAGGGGAAAAATTAAATCCGAAATCGGTAAGCTGCTGAGCCGAGTGCTCCAGCGGAGCTTTATCAGCAAGGAGTGGATAATACTTGCGTTTGAGGTAAAACAGCCAATCAGAATCTATTTCCTCAACAGTTTTTCCCAGTGTATGCTCAAGTACTTTTGCAAAGTCACTGTACATCCAGATGTTATCGATAAGAAGCATAACCTTTTCGGGACCATAGTTCTCTTCTACAAAATGCAGGAAGTTCTGGCCTTCTTTATACATCAGGAAAGATCCGTATATGGTATACATATCTTCAAGGTTAACAAAATAGTTATTTATAACAGCATCGCGCATCACCATCTCAGCCTGGGCATCGATATCAGTAGACATATACTCTGCGAGACCCTCTGTAAACCAGAGAGGCGGAAATCTATCAGCAGTCAGCCTGTGATCAGATAAAATATGCAGTACCTTTGTAGTCATAAAAACATGAACCAATTCGTGTCGAATAACGTGTTTAAAATCGTGAATTGAACCGGTATAGGGAATAACTACCCTGCCCTTCAGAAATTCAAAAAATCCACCGACAGCATCGGGTACAAGTCCCGGGGTTGTGTTAGTCTGTTGAAAATGAAGGGAAGTGTTATAGAAGATAAGCGGAATTGGTCTGGTTATAAGATTATCAAACTTAACTTTAAGTTCATCATAGGCATCCTCAGCGTACGAGGCTCCTATTTCAGCAATTTCCTCAAACTCACCGTAATAATAGATGTTAAAATGTTCGGTCCGGAGTACCTTCCATTCAAAACCCTGGTACTGAACCTTATTCCTGCCGAAATAATACAGTTGTGCATCAGCACTGCAGGAAATAATTAAAAATATAATAAAAGTTAGTATAAGGAATTTCACAGGCTTAAAATTTTAGTTCAGAAATCCCTTCATCGCTTATAAGTATTGAAAGGATTACATTAAGATAATTTTTCTTTTAGAGTAAGGATGTTATCTATCTCAGAGGGATCAAATCCTCTGAGTACAGCGGTGTAATAAGATATCCAATCGAATAAATAAATCAAATCCATTAATCGTACCTTGAATTCATCCTCTTCGCTCTCAATGTTCATATATTCCAAACCCTTTTTAGCTGCTAGTACAGTGGTGATCTCAAATCTTTTTTTAACCTGGGGATGATATGATTCATCAAGGATATTTATGAGCTTTGCATTGAACTGGTTTGAATTAAAACTTTCCCAGCCGATTATCTCATTATGATTGAGTTCCGGGATAACATGATGGAAGGAATGCAGCTTGGAATTTTCGTTCAGTTGACATTTAAACCTGTACCCTGCTGCGGAAGTCAGATCAGCTGCTGAATAAATAACAGGTATAAACCCGATGAGCTGCTCAGCACAAATAAAAGCAATATTGTTTTCTTCTGAATACTCCTTACCTTTTTTCTGCCAGACTTCTTTTATCTTTTCAACAACCTCATCCTGCGGGGGTACTAATCCAAGCTGAACGAAGATCTTCAGGAGTGAAAAGAAGCCTGTACCAAGGGCATATCGCGGCTGGAAACCCGGCGTCATTCTTACGAGGGGGATTTTCTTTTTTTCGGCTATCTCCTGAACCTTCCCACCAGTAGAAACACAAACCAAGGAACATTTCTTTTTGATTCCCTCTTCCAGCACTGAAATGGTTTCTTCGGTATTCCCGGAATAAGATGAAATTATAAGGAGCGTGTTTTTATCTGCATACTTTGGCAAAGAATAATTCCTGTTTACCAAATAAGGAAGGGTTAATTCATCCTTCAAAAAATTTCCCAAAAGATCACCGCTTATAGCAGAACCTCCGAGACCAGATACGATGATATTTTTGAATTTTTTGATTTTCAGTTTTTCAACATCGATTTCGTTAGTCCATGCGGAATCCACCTGTTTATAGGTTTCAACCAGGACGTTAAACTGATTTTGAGAATCGTATTTAGCAGTATAGTCTTTCAAGTTCATTAAATTTCCTTATATAATATTCCGGGTACGTGTGATTTGATTGTCTTTAAAGAATTTCTCTATCCTAATCAAAATATCATCCTGGGTGACATAAGTAAGGCAGTCTTCTGCAAGCTTCTCCAGGTTTTCCATAGAACAGCTGCGTATTATTCTTTTAGCATATGCTATTGTTGATGGTGACATGCTAAGAGATTCCAGTCCGAGTCCCACCAGCAACGGTATCGCAAGGGTATCGGCAGCCATTTCACCGCAGAGACTAACGCTCTTATGCGATTTTTTAGCTTCCTGCACAATGTGATGGATAGTTCTTACAACGGCAGGACTAAATTCCTGGAACAGGTCAGCCACAAGGTCGTTACCCCTGTCAACTGCCATCAGATATTGAATTAGGTCGTTCGTACCTATGCTGAGGAAATCGACTTCGGCCGCAAATTCTTTTGCCATCAAAGCTGCAGTGGGTACCTCCACCATAATTCCTACCCTCATATCTTTATCATAAGGAATTTTATTTTTTTTCAGCTCCTGTCTGCATTCCTCTATAATCTGTTTCGTCCTCCGGATCTCCTTAATTGTTGAGACCATTGGAAGCATTACCTGTATATTTTTATTTACGCTGGCCCTGAGGATGGCTTTTAACTGTATTCTGAAAATCCCCTGGTTCTCGAGAAGCAGGCGGATTCCCCTTAACCCGAGAAAAGGGTTGGGTTCTTTATAGTCAAGCAGCTTGAATTTGTCGCCGCCTATATCGAAAACCCGGATCGTAAAAGTCTCCGGATATATTCTGTTTGATAGATTTGTATAAATCCTGGTTTGCTCATCTTCTGAGGGAAACTCTCCAAGTTCCTCCAGGATCTGTTCCGTCCGGTAGAGGCCTATTCCCTCGGCTCCGCTTGTAACCACAAGGTCAATTTCTCCTGTTACATCCACATTTGCCTGCAGGGTAATTTTCTTTCCGTCTGTTGTAACTGCCGGTTTATCCTTAAGTTCTTCAAGTTCTTTCTGCAGCAGTTTAAGCTTTTCCAGCTTCTGATTAAAAAACTCAGTCTGTTCTTCGTTCGGATTAATAATAATATAACCATGAAAACCATCAACAATTACAGTATCATCGTCCTGTATATGCAGCGTCGCATTATGCGTACCAACAACAGCAGGTATATTCAATGATCTTGAAACTATTGCTGCATGAGAGGTCAACCCGCCATGGTCTGTTATAAACCCCTGAACGTTGCTGCGGCTCAGTAGTATTGTATCAGCAGGGGAAAGGGAATCGCTTACAACAACAACGTCATGCTTAATACGCGACTGCCATCTTTTCTTCTGAAGATTTCTTACAATCCTGTTCTTAATATCCTCTATATCGTGAGCGCGCTCTTTCATATATGATTCGTGTGAGATCATCATAAGATCCTGGTATTTTGAAATCTCATCGTCAACAATAAATTCAGGCTGTTTCTTTTCAGTTTCAATCCGTTTCTGAATATTCGCTAACAAAACCGGATCGTCAAGAATCATTATCTGGGCCTCAAAAATAGAGGCTCTTTCATCCCCCATTTTTTCACGGGCGATACCGAGAATTTTATTCAGTTCCTTCCGTGATTTATTCAAAGCCTCTTTAAGATTACTAATTGCCTCATCTATATCTGTTATTTCTCCCCTGTTAACATCTATCTTTTCTTTCATGAAAAGGTAGGCTTTCCCAATAACAATTCCCGGAGCAGCTGCTATCCCCGAAATCTTCTTGTCCGCTTCGAGAAATATTTGTCTGAATGATTTCAAAGTTCGTCAAATCCTCTGTTAAAATAATCTACTATTTCATTAGCAGCCTGTTCCTCATCCTCACCGTCGAAGGAAAGCGTTACCTCAGAACCCATTTCAGCAGCAAGAGTCATTACTCCGATTATACTTTTCCCGTTAATGTTCAAGCCGTTCTTGGAAATATAGAACTCGCATTTATATTTCGAAGCCATTTTAACTATTGTTGCTGCAGGGCGGGTATGCATCCCTGCCTTATTTATTATTTTTACTGTTTTTTCGATCATTATTTCATTCGTTTAATGAGACTTTCAGCCAGCCATTTAAATATTTCACGATCTTCACTGTCTTTCAATGCCTTCAAAGACCGTAAAGCCCTGCCAGTATATTTTTTTATTTCTTCTCTAGCGTCATCAATCACCCCAAGCTTTTCGTAAAGTTTTTTATATCCGGGCACTTTTCCCTGTTTTACTCCTCTTGATCTGATGAGAGCTTTAAGAAGTTCTTTATCCTTACCCTTTGCTTTTTCAAGAGCCTTTACCAGAAGATATGTCTTTTTTCCTTCCATCAGATCTCCCCCTATCTTCTTACCGAACTCCAGCTCATCTGCAGTTATATCGAGAAGGTCATCCTGTACCTGGAAAGCAATTCCAATGTTTCTGCCGAATGATGACAATTCCTTAACAACTTCCGGAGAGCCGTTCCCGAGTCTTGCACCAAGCGAACAGCACATTTCCAGCATCGCCGCTGTTTTCTTCTGTATCATCCCGATATATTCTTTAAGCTCAAGTGTCTGGCGTGTTTCGTATTCTTTGTCAAGACTCTGACCTTCACACACCTCCACAAGTCCTTTTGTAAAATCGGCAAAAATATCTTTGGTTCTCCCATTACCGTCTTTCAGCAGGTTTTCATATGCAACGGCAAGCAGACTATCACCAGCAAGTATTGCGGTATGATCATCATACTTAACGTGAAGGGTTAGTCTGCCTCTTCTTTTCTCTGCATTATCCATTATATCATCGTGTACCAGGGTGAAGTTGTGAAGCAGTTCCACAGCCGCTCCGGTATAATAGGCATCGGAATACTTGCCTCCGGCTGCTTTTGCTGAGAGTAGTACAAGAAGCGGTCTGAGACGTTTACCACCGCTTTCAATTATGTAATAGGCAGGAGCATATAGATTCTCCGGTTTTCTGCGTGAAAGAGAACTTCTTAATATCTTTTCAACCTGCTTTTGCTCCCTCTCAAGAATCGATTTGAATTTCTGGTTAACTTCAGTATTCAATAAAG
The DNA here is from genome assembly GCA_963800255.1 of uncultured Ignavibacteria bacterium. Lineage (GTDB taxonomy): Bacteria > Bacteroidota > Ignavibacteria > Ignavibacteriales > Ignavibacteriaceae > DATFVA01. Next base: position 547,158 of record CAWDAK010000009.1, read on the forward strand.
ACTTCCCCTCTCTATCAATTTATTTTTTCTTAACTCTTTAAGTGACGATGAACCGGTGAGAAACATAATTTTCTTTATATAATCGAACCAATCATTCACCAGTTTTTCAACTCCTTCAGTTTCTTTTTTATCTAATGTCTGTAGAATCATCCTGGCGGATGCAATTATATCTGAACCAAGAGCGAGTGCTTTAGCTGCTTCGAGGGGACTATTTATCCCGCCGGAGCCAATGAGAATAAAATCATATTTCTTCTTCAGATCGGAAATGGTTCTTATGCAGTAGGAGGTTGGAAGTCCCCAGTCCCAGAAATCGTTCATTTTACCATCTTTATTTCTTAATATCTCTACTCCTGCCCAGCTTGTTCCGCCTGCGCCTGCAGTATCGATCCCTTTAACTCCGCAGTCAAGCAGCTTTTTTGCAGCTTTAGCAGATATACCGGCTCCAACTTCTTTAACAATCACCGGTACCTTCACAAGCTTAACCATCTTTTCCAATTTTTTCAGGAGCCCGGTAAACTCAGGTTCACCGCCTCTCTGTATCAGCTCCTGCAGTGGATTAACATGCACCACCATAGCATCAGCCTCTATCAGATCCGTCAGGAAACTTATAGGATCCAGGGAGTTCATCTTAACAATCTGTGCCGCACCGATATTACCGAGTATTGGGATAGAAGGAGCATTCTTCCTGATTATTTTATATGTAGTGTGATAATCTTTATTTTCTAGAGCCTGGCGTTGACTTCCAACCCCCAATGGAATATTCAGGTTATTAGCAGCCACTGAAAGTCTTGCATTGATGTTTTCCGCCTCAGCCGTTCCCCCGGTCATACATGAAATCAGAAAGGGAAAGCTGATTTTTTTTCCTAAAAACCTTGTGCTGAAGTTTATATTACCAAGGTCAACTTCAGTAATTGCATAGTGAATAAAGTCATAGAACTCAAACCCGTTTGTCTTATTTTTAAAGGCAACTTTGTCTGTCAGACACAGCTCAATATGCTCCTTTTTTCTTTTGGAAGTAACACCCGGGTTATGATTCATTAGTTAAAAGTTTATTCATATTTTTTTAGGTGAAGCAAAATATCAAAAATTTGATAAAAATACCTGTTATTAAATGCTGCTGTATCTCGCCGGTATAAAGATCAGATTCAAGCGTTAAAATTTTCTCTTCTGAAAAATATCACATATAAAACGTTAAGTGAATTATTTCATAATGGCTAAACCCCATTTCCGTTATTTTAGTTCAGGCAAAAAAAACTACTATATATAACAAAAGGAGATACGTATGCCAGAGAAAACATTGAGAAACCTGTTTGTGGATGAGCTTAGAGACATTTATGATGCTGAAAACCAGCTCGTAAAAGCGCTCCCTAAAATGGCCGAGCATGCCCATTCAGAGGAACTGAAGCATGCCTTCAGGGAACACCTTGAGCAGACGAAAAATCATGTAAAAAGGGTTGAGGAAATCTTCAGTCAGATCAATGAGAAAAAGGAAAGCAAAACATGTGATGCGATGAAAGGATTAGTGCACGAAGGAGAACAGATGATGAAGTCTTTTTCAAAATCCCCGGCTCTGGATGCCGCATTAATATCAGCAGCCCAGAAAGTCGAGCATTACGAAATAGCTTCATATGGTTCATTAAGGACATTTGCTGAAAAGCTGAAGATTGACGGAGTTGCGGATAAGCTGCAGTCGACTCTGAATGAAGAAGGCCAGGCAAATACCCTACTTACAAGACTCGCAACGCAGGGAATAAACGACCAGGCAAGGGCTTAATTTACAATAACCCCTCATATTAGGAGACCGTCTCAAAAAACATGTAGTTCCAACATAACGCGGAATGACAAATTGAGACGGCTTCTTTTTATTTTAAAGCCGAAATGCTAATCATCTCCTGCTCCTCAAATTCCATCATCGCATTTATCAATCTGAAATGTGAAAACATTTTCAAATCTTCCATCCTTATAATTCCGGCAGTAATTTTTCCATCATGAAGAAGTCTTTCACGCGCTGTACCATTAAGCAGAGGAGTTATTGGAGTGACCCACTTTTCGCCGTCAAAGAAGACTATATTAGCTATCGAGCTGTCAGTAATGCAGCCATTTTTAACTATCAGAATATCATCACAGTTCCCCCTCTTTTTCAGCAGATTATTAATTGAATCCCTCTCGGTAAATTTGTGTGAATACTCCATCGTATCATCTTCAATAAGCTTAAGTGAGTTAATGCGGGTTAGAGAGTAGTTTTGAAATTCAGTCCTGCAGGAGCTTTTATTGTAGAGAAATCTACATTTAACTGTTCCCTGAATTAATGCTGCCGGTACTATGATTTCATCTTTAAGAATGAACGTTGGATCCTCTTCATAAAATATCCGGAAAGATCTTTGATACCTTTCCTGGTGCCATTTAAGGTTCTGCGGCACGCCATTCATAATTCTGATTGTTTCAACCAGCGGGTACATATACTTTATTTATCATTTCCTGGTATTCAGTTTCCGGATCACTGAGTGCAGTAATTCCACCCCCGCTCCTGAACTGCAATCCATTTATTGTATTTTCGATATACCGGATGTTAACCGCGCTCTCCAGGTTTTTGCCGTCGAATATTCCGAAGATCCCTGTAAACCATCCCCTATCCTGCTTCTCAGCAGCCTTAATGACTTCTACAGTTTTCTGCTTAGGAGCTCCGCTTATGGAACCGGCCGGAAGCATTCTCACTAATGTATCTCCCAGGTTTTTTTTCCAGTCCTTCTGAAGTATTCCTTTAATTTCAGAGCTTACCTGGAGCAGGTTCTTCTGGTTAGTATGAATTTTATCAATGTACCTGAACTTTGTCACGCTAACATCAACAGCCGAAAGCGAAACATCATTCCTTATCAAGTCAACAATTGTATTATGTTCATATATCTCTTTTTTGCTGTTCAGCAGAATTTCCTCTGCATCAGGCAGTGATGCATCGATTGTACCCTTCATAGGGTAGGAGAACATTTCACCATTGGTAATCTTAACAAAACATTCAGGTGAGAAAACAACGAATTCATTTTTAAAGAGAAGCTTATAAGGAGCTTTTGCAGCAAAGAATATTTCCTTTAGCGAAAGATCGGTTTCGATGGGGGTAGGAAAAGTCAGATTGACCAGGTAAGTATCTCCCCTATTGAGATGATTCTTAACTTTTTCAAAGGCTTCAACGTAAATTTCTTTTTCGATAGGAGTTTTCTTAAACAGCGTAGGCTTCGGCTGCTGACAGGTATCAAAATTATTATTCCCTTTTATATCGAATAAGATTCCCCTGGCAGCTGTCTCATTCAGCTTGCAGACAAACGGTTTCCTCATTTCAAAATCTGTCAGAAAGAAAAAAGGGATATCCTTACTGCTGCAGGTATTTATTTGTTCGATAAATTCAGAGCGATTCATTCAAATCCATCCTGACTCAGGAAGTTTGTCATTATTTCTATGCCAAATTCCGTAATAATTGATTCCGGATGGAATTGAACACCATAAAGCTTCAACCCTTTATGCCGGAACGACATAATATTATCATCCTCTGAAACGGCAGTTACCTCAAGTTCGTCGGGCAGGCTCCTTTTATCAATCACCCAGGAATGATATAATCCCACTTTAAAACTGGAAGGTACTCCCCTAAACAGCGGTGATGGCCGGATTATATTGATTTCTTTTGGCTGACCATGAATAACAAAAGGAAGATGACTTAGTTCAGCACCGAAAAAACGGGCAATTGCCTCATGTCCCAGGCAGATTCCCAGCGTCGGGATCTTTGCATGGTATACCTTAAGCATATCCTCAAGAAGAGGAAATTCATCCGGCAGACCGGGACCCGGAGATATAATCATTCTTTTATACCTATCAAGTTTCCCGATCCTCAGCTGATCATATGGTATCACCTCCAGGCTGGTTCCTGGAATCCTTCTGACAAGTTCAACGATGTTGTATGTGAAGGAATCATAATTGTCAATAAGTGCGATTTCCATAGAGCAGCACGAATTATTCCTTTAGTTCCTGAATTTTTCTGTCAATGAACCGCGAGCCTTCGGGCATCATTTCTTTGGCTTTCTTATAACTTTCCAGAGCTTTTTCATTTTCACCTTTTGCCTGGTAAGCCTCTCCCAATCCGTAATAAGCCATCCCTGAATTTGGATATACTTCAATATTAAGATTGGCAACGCCAAGTGCATCATCAAATCTGTTCTCATCATTCAGCATCTCGACCAGTTTAACCAGTGTTTCAGGCGAAAAATTATAAGTAAAACCTCCGTAATATTCATCGCGCAGCTGATGATAGGTGCTAATGGCCTGGGGTAGACCTTTTTCTTTAATAGTAGTGAGCAGCACATCCTCAAGCATTAAAGGTTTTTTATTCCCGCGGTGACAGGTTACACATTTAACACTCATTATATCACCGGTATATTTGGATAGTTGTGAGAGGTAGTCCTGGTTAATTCCCATAACCATCTTCAGCATAACCCGTGCTTCCTCTTTTTCATCTTTTTTGTCGGAAGGAAAATCAAGCTTGTCTGTTCCTTCCTGGTTGGCGTGACAGAATCCGCAGTCAACTCCAAGCGCATCAGAAAAAGACCTCATCGTACCGAGCAGCTTTTCTTTAGAAATCAATTTGGGCAGCACCTGCAGATTTGTGAATTTATCAGGGATCTGAGCATGCGATAATACAGATGAAAGAAAGATAATCGATGCCAGGATAGTCAATTTCTTAAACATATAAATATGCCTCCAGGGTTTTTTCTGAATTTATAAAAGGATTTAATACAAGTTATTCTAAAAAATAATACACTTCCACCCATTTTAAATATTTTCGTTTTTAATAAACCAAAATAAAAATAGCTCATAAATTGAAGAAATTTTACTCCCTAAGAAAACCCGGCAAGTTACATAGAGAAGAATCATTCATAACTTTTCAAGATTACTCATCAAATCGACAATTTCATCGTAGTGATGGACGAATTTATACACTAACAAGCAAATAGCTTTTTGTTTTGATTTGGAAAAAGACTATGTTTTTTCCGTTTAAGTTAAGTTTTCTTTAAGGAAAAACTGATGCAAAAACCCCGGTTAAGCTTCTGGCAAATCTGGAATATGAGTTTCGGATTCCTTGGTATCCAGTTCGGATTTGCACTTCAAAATGCGAACGTAAGCAGAATTTTTGAAACATTGGGAGCTGATATTGATTCAATCCCTATTTTATGGATTGCGGCTCCGGTAACTGGACTGATAATACAGCCTATTATAGGACATTTCAGCGATAAAACCTGGACGAGACTTGGCAGAAGAAGACCTTACTTTTTTGGAGGAGCAATTCTTGCCTCCACTGCTATTATTTTTATGCCCAATTCCCCTGTTCTCTGGGTTGCAGCAGGGATGTTATGGATAATGGATGCCTCGATAAACATTTCTATGGAACCATTCCGTGCCTTCGTTGCCGATAACCTCCCCTCAGAACAGCGGACGATTGGTTATTCTACACAGAGCTTTTTTATCGGGATAGGCGCTGTAGTTGCCTCCGCACTGCCGTATATGCTTACCAATTGGTTTAATATTGCAAACACTGCCCCAGCCGGGCTAATTCCTGATTCTGTCAAGTTTTCATTTTATATCGGCGGGGCTGTTTTCTTTCTTGCTGTGTTATGGACAGTTATCACCTCCAAAGAATATCCGCCCGAGGAATTAAAAAGATTTTCTGAAAGTGAAGCAGGATCCCGGAGAATAGCTGCGGATAAGGTTCCGGCAGATGTTTCAGCCTCAAAATTTTTCAGGAACGGCACCTACTGGCTTGGAGCAGGATTAGCATGTTCGGCTATATTATTTTTCGTACTGAATGAAAATGATTTCGGCTTATATGTCCTGTTCGTTGGACTAATCGCTTTTGGTCTCGTTCAATGGATAGCAGGGATTATGACAAAATCAGGCAATGCTAAGAATGGGTTTGTAGTAGTAACAAATGATTTGTACAAGATGCCGGTGACGATGAAGCAGCTTGCTGTGGTTCAGTTTTTTTCCTGGTTTGCTTTATTTGCAATGTGGATATATACCACCCCTGCAGTTACACATCATATATTTGGCGCAACCGATCCAACTTCTGAGTTGTTTAATAAAGGTGCGGATTGGGTAGGAGTATTGATGTCTGTTTACAATGGTTTTGCAGCTGTGATGGCGTTCGTACTCGTCTGGCTTGCTAAAAAGACAAGCAGAAAAAGCGTTCATATGATAAGTCTTATTATAGGCGGAATTTCCTTTGCGTCATTCTATGTAATTCAAAATCCCGATCTGCTTCTTATATCAGAACTGGGCATAGGACTGGCCTGGGCCTCGATCCTCGCTATGCCATATGCTATTCTTGCGGGTTCTATTCCTGCAGAAAAGATGGGTGTTTATATGGGGATATTTAATTTCTTTATAGTAATTCCGCAGATAACAGCCGCGGCTATTCTTGGCTGGTTTGTAAGAGTTCCATTCGGTGGTGAAGCTATTTATGCTCTGCTGCTTGGAGGGGCCTCTATGATCCTGGCGGGGATTATGGTAATGTTTGTTAAAGATGTGGATGAAGTTAATGTATAATTTATGATTTTTTTAACCTTTCACGCTGCCTAAAGTTAAACCGGAAACCAGCCATTTACTTAATACGATGAATAAAATTACTACGGGGATGCTGACGATAAGGGCAGCTGCAGCGTATAAACCCCACTCTGTGGTTAAATTCGACTGAAAAGATTTAAGTCCCAGAGGCAGTGTATACAGAGATGTATCCTGTAGAACCTGTGCTGCTACTATATACTCAGACCATGCAGTCATAAACGAGAACAATGCAGTAATTACAAGTGCTGGTGCAGCGAGAGGAAAAATTATTTTATAAAATGCCTGCCACCGGTTGCATCCATCTATTCTTGCACTTTCTTCAAGACTTAAAGGTATCGTATCATAATACCCTTTCATTTGCCATACGCAAAAAGGAAGCGCCGTTGCCGAATAAACAATTATAATCCCAAGGTAACTGTTGATTAGTCCAAGCTTGATGAGCATAATGTACATAGGAAGAAGGAGCATTGTAGCCGGAAACATCTGGGTTGTAAGCAAACCCAGCATGCTGAACTGCTTTCCCATAAACTGAAATCTTGATAAGGCATAACCTGCAGTGGATGCAAGAACAACACCGGTAATTGTAACAACAAACGATACGATTGTGCTGTTCCATACCCAGGTTAGAAATGGCCGGTTCGTAAAGAGTTCAACATATTGTTTAAATGTTGCTTTATCAGGAATGATTGAAAGAGATGTGGATAGCAATCTGTCATTAGGACGTATTGAAATAGTAAAAACGTTTATTACCGGGTAGAGGGCGACCAGTGTAAAGATTATCAGAAATAAATACGTTAAAATGTCAGCAAGTAGTTTTTTTCTATTCATTCTTTTTTCAAACGTACTGCTAAACGCAGCATGGTTTATGTAACATTTTTGTTAATAAATTGATTCTGTCGCTTTTGTTCTCCGCAGAAATGTTAATCCGAAAGCAAGCAGGATTAAAAATATAACGACACTAAAAGCAGCGGCGTAGCCATACCTGTATAAATTGAATGCTGCCTTGTATACAAACGACACAAGGATATGTGTTTTATCTGAAGGTTCACCGGCATTGCTGACCAGCCAGACCACGTTGATATTATTAAAAGTCCATATAACGCCGAGCGTAATTGCGGGTATCATTACGGGTTTGATCAGTGGTATGGTAATCGATTTAAGCTTTTGGTACCACCTTGCCCCGTCTATATCAGCAGCTTCGTATAATTCTTTAGGAATGCTCTGCAGAGCGCCCAGGGCGATTATCATCATAAATGGAAATCCCAGCCAGATGTTGGTTATTATTACAGCCATAAAGGCTTCAGCGGGCGATTTCAACCATTCAACGGGTGACATCGAAAGGAATTTTACAATGATCAGGTTAATTGCACCGTATTCGTAATTAAACATCCCCCGCCAGGTTAAAGCGACTATATACTGGGGGATTGCCCAAGGGAGAATCAGCAGGGTTCTGAATACGCCGGAACCGGGAAGACTGCGGTTTATTAGAAGTGCAAGCGTAACTCCAAGTACAACGTGAAAGACAATGTTTGTGCCTGTCCATATTATCGTCTTCAAAAAGAATTCATAGAACTGCGGTTCGGCGAACACCTTGGCATACTGATAAAAACCTACTATACTCCAGTCGTTAATATGAGCAAGACTCATATTGGAAACCGAAAGAATGATATTATAAATGAATGGGTACAGGATCACCGCGATCATTATGATCATTGCCGGCATAAGCAGGTAGTAAGCAAACTTATCCCGTTTAAAATTCTTAAAAAAAACTGAAATGTTTTTCCTTGTAAAATATAAAAGTACGATAACCGCAAGGAAAAATATTACAAAAACTACAGTTCTGCCGACCGGATCTTCATAGTCCTCCCGTAGCTCTTTAATCTTTTTAACGGCTTCTTCCTGCATCTGCTTTGCCGCTTTCTCCGGTGTAATTGCTCCTCCGAGGACTGCCTGGTAGGCAGGGCGCATGGCATCCCATATAGCCCGCATTTCGGTAACAATAGGAAGAGCGATCCCATGGTCGATCTGGTTCTTTGAATTTATAAATATCTCATCATTTGTAAGTTTCGGATTGGTGTAGAGTTCCTTCCTGCTTGGAAAAGTTTTAACTTCAAGCGCTGTTTCAAGCTGCTTTTCGGGACTCATTAAAAACTTCAGAAGCTCTTTAATTTCACTTAACTTTTTTGCGTTAACATTTTTATTTATGGAATAGCCTTTTGGAGCAACCATGGGAGTTGCATATTTTCCTGTTTCAGTAATAATGGGAAGAACAGATATTCCGTAATTTATTCCGGCGTTGCCATAACTGGACCAGGACCAGTCGCCATTAATTATCATTCCCGCCTTCCCCTCTTTGAAAAGGACATCGGCAATATCATAATCAGCTTCACCGGGGATGATCTTATATTTATCACGCAGATCTGCAATAAAATTAAGCGCATTCACCATTGCAGGAGAATCGAGAGTGGGAGCATCTGTACTATCAAGTACCCAGCCGCCGAAACCAGTGAGGAAAGGAATAAAGAAATAGGGTTCCGTATAATTCCACACTAATCCGTATTGATCGATCCTGCCGTCACCATTCAGATCTTTGGTAAGCTTCTTACCTATTTCTATTAGTTCTTTATCTGTTTTAGGGGGGACGGGAACAAGGGCTTTATTATAAACCAGGGTAAGATGATTTCCCAGCTTATCTGCCAGCTGCCATAAATGACCTTTGTAATTAATCAGCGCTTTATCGTTGAAATGAGAGAGATATTCTTTTGAAAAAACATTTTCGAGTGGTTTAATAATCTCCATATCAGCAAAAGGTCCCACCTGGTCTGAAGGACCGTATATAAGATCAGGTCCCTGTCCCCCTATTGCTGCTACTATATAGCCTGAGCGCATTTCCTCAGTTTCTTTATAAAGCTGAATTACCCTAATACCCTGGTGCAGCTTCATATATTCATTGATCTGGTTCTGAAGGACATTCTTTTCCTCAGGGCGCATATTGTGCCAGATGACAATCTGGTTTTCCGGTTCTTCATGCGCACATCCGGAGAGGAATGCAGCGATAAATATGAAGCTTAGGAAAAGATATTTCGGCTTGATCATTAATAACCTAAAAATAGCTGGGTAAAAATAGTTAAAGGGGAAGAATGTTGAAAGTGAAGCTTATAAAAGTATCAGAAGTGAGGGGATGTCCACCCACTCACCGCGGCTGAAAGTTCCTTCAGGATATCCTCATCACTTTTTCCCGAACTTTTAAGCATATGAAAGGAATGATCCCCCATCTATCCAATAGTGAGAAGCTTTGTTTCCCAGTTTTTTTATTACAGGATTTAATAGTTCAGGCTCAGCAAGTTTATCCCTTGTCCCCTGCAAAAACAACATTGGTACTGTAACCTTGAATAAATGCTGTGACCTTTCAACCGACGGCTTGCCTGGTGCGTGGAGGGGGAACCTGGGAAATTATACCTCAAAGTTGCAATCTGTTCATCAGCCAGGTAATCTGCAATCGTTTCCATAAAAGAATGGTTCATATCAGCACCTGCCCCATGAGCCAGCACCAGGAACGACCTGGTCTCCTCAGGAAGAACTACTATTCCGCTCACATTTCCCGTGCTTTTCGATACATCGAAACTAATATTTCGGACTGTTTTTTTCATTAACCAGAATATACAATGATTAAAAATATTTGCACAGGATAGATTACCCCGTTTTTTGCTATAGCTTATAAATAGTAGAATTATTAAAATTTTAGTAAAATTATACTTGTAGAATAATCGATTTTTCTATAATACCTTTTTCATTAAAACAAGTGGTACTAAAATGCCAGATTACAATAACACACCTCTACCGGAATGTGAAGGCTTTACACCCTTGCAAATGCATAAAATAATTTACTATCCTTTTGATGAAGATTGCCCAATAGCAATGAATAGATTAAATAATGAAATACTGTCTGATGGAAGTCCGATTTATAAAATTATACTAGAGTTTTTATTTGCCTTGAGAGTTAAGAAAATAAAACTTACGCAGAATGGGAACCTTCCTCTTAAATTTATTAAAGATATATATTCCAAAAGATACTTGCCTGATAGTTGGATAGATAAAGGGTTCGTGAAAATTAGAACGGAAACAGATTGGATAATTATTCACAATACCAAACTGGTTTTAAAACTTGCAGGACTTGTGAGTAAGCGATACAACTATTTATTACTTACAAAAAAGTGTGAATCATTACTGGCAAATAAGAATTATTCTGAGATATTTTACATGTTTCTAAAAACCTTTACCTTGGAATTTAATTGGGCGCATAATGACGGGTATATCGATGAAAATCTTGGTCAATTAGGATTTTTGTACAGCTTATATCTTTTAAATAAATATGGGGAAGAGGAAAGGAATTTGAAATTTTATACGAATTTATATTTTTTAGCTTTTCCGGCATTTATGGAATATGAGGATGAATATAATTCGATGAAGGAATCTGCATTTCACACAAGGTTTATTAATAGATTTTCCATCTGGTTTGGATTTGCAGAAGAGGAAATTATTAATGGGGAATATTATTACGAGCGTGAAATAACTATTAAAAGAACAAAGTTTCTGGAACAATTATTAGTAATATCTGCCTAACCTGGTGGATGTTAAGTCAACCTGGATTTTATTAAAATATAGTAGGATTTAACTTCTCTAGATGCTCCCTCCGGTAACAGCATGAATTTCTTTATTTTTACATACATACCTCCCGCTTTCGCTATAATTTTATAGTGAATAGTGTTACATTTGGAATTCATTATTTGGATTTAATGGCGTATAAAATCTATTTTTATGCCCTTTTTGTGAAATTATGGCCAAAGAGACTGAAGAGAAAAATATTACCGTAAACAGAAAAGCCAGGCATGAGTATGCTATTCTGCAGACGTACGAAGCAGGAATAGTGCTTCAGGGCACTGAAGTAAAAGCCCTCCGGCAGGGAAAGGCGAACCTGGTTGATAGTTATGCTAACCTGGTTAAAAATGAAGTATTTCTTTTCGGAGCTCATATTAGCGTTTACGAACAGGGTAATATTAATAATCATGAGCCCACAAGAACCCGGAAGCTGCTGCTCAACCGGAGCGAAATCAAGAAATTAATAGGAAAAGTTAAAGAAAAGGGCTTAACATTAATTCCATTACGGTTATATTTCAAGAATGGAAAAGTAAAAGTTGAGCTAGCCCTTGCAAAAGGTAAGAAGGTATATGATAAACGTGAGTCAATTGCCAAGCGAGATATGCAGCGCGACCAGGAAAGAAACGCAAAATATTAGGGCTGAGAGCATGTATATTAACCGGGATAACACTACACATTCATCATTTACTATCTTATTCATACATTTATTAGTTAATTCACCAATAACCTGAGAGATAAATTGCCTTTTCCCGCTATAAATGAACAAATGGACCTTATAAAAAGGGGCGCGTTTGAGATAATTCCCGAGGATGAATTAGTTAAGAAATTAGATAGTTCACTTAAGAAAAATATTCCCTTAAATATTAAACTGGGATGCGATCCGAGCAGACCTGACCTTCACATAGGTCATTCTGTTGTTCTGCGAAAACTGGCCCAGTTCCAGGAATTAGGACACCAGGCTATACTTATAATTGGTGACTTTACAGGAATGATTGGAGATCCTTCCGGAAGAAATGTAACCCGGCCTTCCCTTTCTCTTGAAGAGACCAGGCAGAATGGACTAACATATTTTGAGCAGGCATCTAAGATTTTACATAAAGAACAGACAAAAATTGTTTACAATTCTGAATGGCTCGGAAAAATGAGCTTTGAGGATGTAATACGCCTGGCCTCTAAATATACTGTGGCACGTATGCTTGAGAGAGATGATTTCACAAAGAGATATAAGGGAGGCGAGCCAATCAGTCTCCACGAACTGCTCTACCCTCTTGCACAGGCAATGGACTCAGTGGCGATTAAGAGTGATGTTGAGCTTGGCGGTACCGACCAGAAGTTCAATCTGCTGGTTGGCAGAGATATACAGCGTGAGTTCGGTGTTGAACCACAAGTAATTCTCACAATGCCTCTGCTAGTGGGTACAGACGGTGTAGAGAAAATGAGCAAATCATATAATAATTACATTGGCATTTCAGACACCCCGGGAGAGATGTTCGGAAAAACCCTTTCAATCCCGGATGAATTAATATATACTTATTTTGAACTTGCAACAGATATTCCAAACCAGGAACTTTCGGAGATAAAAAATCAGCTGGACGGACAAACGGTAAATCCACGCGATCTTAAAAGGCAGCTGGCTAAAGTTCTTATCAGAATGTACCACAATACTGAGGCTTCAGAGGCAGCTGAAAAAGAATTCGATAAGATCTTTATTCAGAAAGAAGTCCCGGATGATATTCCTGAAATAAAATTAGAAGAGAATTCCGGTATCGGCATACTGGATCTCATCTTAAAGGTGAATTTTGCTTCTTCTAAAGGGGAGGCAAGAAGGCTGGTATCCCAGGGCGGCGTAACAATCGACGGCGAGAAAATCAATGATATAAATGCAGAGATAACCCTGGAAAAACCCAGAGTACTTAAAGTAGGAAAACGAAAGTTTATTAAAATCACATCGTAGCTTAGAAAGGAGATGATATATTGTATGTTCCAACTAAAATTTTCTTTACCAAAGGGGTAGGCAGACATAAAGAGTACTTAACATCATTCGAACTGGCGCTAAGGAGTGCCGGGGTTGAAATATGCAATTTAGTAACCGTCAGCAGTATTTATCCCGTAGGCTGTAAAAAGATTAGTAAAGAAGATGGGTTAAAGGAGCTCTCACCCGGTCAGATTACCTTCGCGGTAATGGCACGTAATTCAACAAATGAACCTAACAGATTGATAGCAGCTTCTATTGGAGCAGCACTTCCTGCTGACCCGGTGCAGTACGGCTACCTTTCAGAGCATCATCCTTTCGGAGAAACTGAAAAAGTTGCAGGTGAATATGCTGAAGACCTTGCCGCAACTATGCTTGCAACAACGCTGGGAGTTGAATTTAATCCCGATACTGATTGGAGTGAAAGAGAAAACCAATACAAAATGTCAGGAAAAATTGTAAGGTCGTTTAATATTACACAATCCGCTGAAGGTGATAAAAACGGGTTGTGGACGACTGTTCTTGCCATTGGAGTTCTTTTACCATAATTGAGTGAACAAACTTGTTTAACGAATTTACCTTCTGGATAATATTTGTAATAATAGCGCTTATAATCATCATAATCGATTTATATGCAACTGATCATAGACATGGTAAAATAGGGTTAAAAAGAAGTCTGATCTGGAGCGGTGTTTGGATAAGCACCGCTCTTCTTTTTTTTATTGCCATACACTTTTTTCTTGAAAAAGGATCCCAGCGTAGTCTCGAATTCATCACAGGCTATCTTATTGAATATTCTCTTTCAGTAGATAATCTATTCGTTTTCCTGCTGATCTTTAAGACGATGGGAATAAGTAATGAGAACCAGCCTCATATACTTAAATGGGGGATCTTGAGTGCTGTAGTGCTAAGAATCATATTTATACTTATCGGTGTAGGGTTAATAAATCTTTTCCAGCCTATAATTTATATATTCGGTGCCATTCTTCTTTACGGCGCATATAAGATGGCCTTCGGAGAGGATAAAGAAATTGACTGGGAGAAGCATCCAGTAATAAAATTCATCAGGAGGTTTTTCAATATTCTGCCTGATTACAAAGGCAAGAAATTTTTCACGAAGAAAAACGGTACCATATATGCTACCCCCATTTTCCTCACGCTACTTCTGATAGAATCATCAGATATCGTTTTTGCTGTAGATTCCATCCCCGCAATAATCGCAATAACAAGAGATCCTTTTGTAATAATAACTTCTAACATATTCGCTATACTTGGATTGAGGGCGTTATACTTTTCTCTTGCAGGAATAGTTGATCTTTTTGTTTACCTTAAATATGGTGTTGCAATAATCCTATTCTATGTCGGTGTCAAAATGATGATCTCCGATTTCTACCACATCCCCACCCCGGTCTCTCTTGGAGTAATAATAGCACTTTTAGCCGGATCAATTATACTTTCTTTGATTCATCGAAATAAGGTGGGAACGAAAGACTAATCAGTTTTTTTTAATCCATACATGTGAACAAAAAAAGCCGATATTAATCCCACGATCATCGGTTCTATTTCATAAAGCTGACCGGTTATTATTCCTGATTCTCTTAAAAAATACCAACATGAACTTAATATTACAGCGGTTATCATTTCAATCACCATCATTCTTTTGCTGATTCTGAGTTTAGGATAATATGAACTAATTACCGCGGGAATAACAGCTGGAATGCATAGAGATCCCAGTGTGTACCAGATTTCGATTACTGACGGAATCTCATATGCGAGTAATATGGAAAGTAACGCGCTGATTATGAGACCCGTAATAGTGTATGATTTTAATTTTTGCTCGTTCCCCCCTTTTTTCAGTCTGAATATGAAGTCCCGTCCAATTGTGGTTCCGCTGAGGAAGAGGAAACTGTTGGATGTCGACATAATAGTTGCAAACAGACCTGCATAAAATATTCCTTTAATACCTGCAGGCAATATCTTCTCCGCAAGGAGAGGATATGAAAGAACCGGTTGATCCAGGCCAGGCAAACTGGCTCTTGCGAATAATCCTGTTGAAGTTGTGAGAAAATCAAAGAGTGCCCAAAAAACTATAGAGATAACTATACCTTTTACAGCAACGCTGCTGTCTTTTGCAGCATAACATCGCTGATGAAAACCTGGATCAGCAAACGTCCACATAGCAATAAGAAACCATATAGTTATAAATAAGGGAGATGCCCCTCCGGTAAGCTGAAGGTGAGTCTGCGGAAGTGTGGAGGAAAGGTAATCATAACCTCCGAAATTTATTCCGCAGAAGATAAGCATAAGAATAAATCCGCCGAACATGACAAAAAACTGGAATGAATCTGTAAATACATTGGAACGGAAACCTCCCTGCAGGAGGTAGACCATTGAGAGAAGAACAGATATGAACAAACTTAGAATGATCCCGGTATTGAAGATGAGGGAGATAAGATTTGCCGTCATTAAGACATAAGGGGCGGGAGAAACAAGCACAAATACAAGGATGGCAGAAATCATTCCCGCTGTTTTTCCATAAGTCTCGGATATTTTGTCGGGAATCGTAAAAAGAGAAGCTGAGCGAATTTTCTTAGCGAAAAAAACTGCAAATAATAATGCGAAAATGTAATAGGGAAAGCCCTGCGTAAACCAGCTGGCAAGCCCGTACCTGTATGTGAATTCCCCTACACCGAGTATTCCGCCGTACCAGGTTGACACATTCGTTAGAATGAAAAGGAACAGTCCCACTTTTCGTCCCGACAGCAGGTAATCATCTGCATCCCCTTTTGTAGACCTGCCCGATATAAATCCGATAAGGATAACAATTCCAAAGAAGAGGATAATTATGGTTATGTCGAGAGGATTAAATGAGATCATTCTTTTTAAGTGTATTAAAGTCCCTTATCACAAAAATAATTCCTCCTGTTATTTTTAGCTTAACTTTACCGGCTAACAGCAACATTACTGGTACTTTCCCGTTGTCCGAAAGGAAGCGAGGTTTGCTTTAATGGATATTTTAGTCCGTTTGAGGTTATCTTCGTTTTATCATTAAATCCATAAAGTGAAATTGTTTCATCGGGGAAAGTGCTTAATTCAACATCACCAGAATATGGAGTAAGGATAGATTTATCCGAAATGATCCTGACTTTAATCCTATCGAAAAACTTGATGACGATTCCCATGTTGCAGAAACTGTGGTCAAGCCGGTCACCTATAGCGCCAAGCAGTATTGCTTCCTTAGCTTTCTTCCTGCCGGCAAACTTCAGGCATTTCTCAACATCGGTATCATTTTGTCTTTTTATTTTAATAATTTTAGATTTTGTGCCGAAAAAACGAAGTGTTTCTTCTTTAATTGAATCAAAATCTCCTATGATATAATCAGGATAAAGACCCATCTTCCTGGCAGTATCTGCACCGCCGTCTGCACAGACCAGGTTATCGATAACCCATCGTCTGAAGGTAAAGAATAACCTTCTTTGAGGGGGGTTTACCATTAGCAAGGATTATGTATTTATTCAAATTTATACCCTGACTAGTTCAACCTCCCGGAGGCTGTGGTTTGGGTCCCGGAGATCAGATTGAGAGTATCGTCCGGGATGGCAACGATCCTATAAGCCTAACTGTATACCGGCAAGGAAATTCCGTTCGGCTGCCGGGAAAAAATCGGGACCAATTGCATTCGCTGAATAAAGGTTGTCAAAAACATTATTAACCTGGATGAAAACCTTTGTGTTATTTAGTGCACTAAAAAAATTAATCTCATAGCTGCCGGTAAAATCAGCAGTGAAATACGCATCGTTTTTGTTATCATCATACGAAATAAAACCCGGGTACTGATTAAGGTACTGCGTTATTTTTTTATCATAGTTATCCGAGTAAAATGATCCTACATACCTGCCTGTGAACTGCAGAAATATTCCATATTTGTTATAGCTTATTCCAAAGTTAGCAAGAAAATCGGGAAAACCGCTGATCCTGTTTCCACTGAGATCAAGGTATTCATTTGTACTCAGGAACTGCCGGCCTTCCTTAATAGTATTTTTACTGAAGGTTGCATTACCGACCAACTTAATGCCCTGTACAAGGTTCAACATACCTGATAATTCAATCCCGGTATGCACCGTACTATTAACATTTCCAGTAATCGGCTGGCCGAACCTGTCGACCTGACCGTTTTTAACTATTTCATTGTTGAAGAGCATATAGAAGAGATTAAGAGTAAGATTAAGTTCTTCACTCTGGAACGATGAGCCCAGTTCAAAATCATTCATTGTTTCCGGTTTTACGAGCGGTTTGTCATAGTTATATGAACCATCCGTATTTTGTGCGAACTGAGGAACGGCACCTCCGCTTGATTCAGCTGCATCATAATAATTTGTTAATCTAGGTTCACGTGATACCCTGGCGTAGGAAAGATATACATTAAACTCGTGGTTGAATTTTGTGTTAACTCCCAATCTCGGATTAAAGAATAAGTTGCTTACTGAAAAATCATGCCCAAGGTATTTTTCATTATATAGTCTGTATTTATGATAGGCAGCCTGGATTTCACCCAAAAGATTAAACATAGGACTAATGTCTGTACTCTTCGTGAATGAACCCGTTAATTATATCCTTTCCCCCATTGTAAGAATAATAATGGTAGTCCTTTGTAATTCCTACAGGAAGATTTTCACCGTAATTCACCGATCCCCAATGTTCTGATCTATGTTTCCTTAATTCCCCCCCGACAATCAGTTCTCCATTCTGATGCTTAAAACTCATTCGCGGTATCCAGCCAAACTGATTATTGTTAACCTGTGCACGGATAAGCACATTGCCAGGATTCTGTGCCGGGTTAAAACCATTTTGCTCTGTAAGTCGTAGATACGTGGTATCTGCCCAGGAGCCATCGAAATCGAAGAAACCGTCTCCTTTTACAAGAAATAAAGCCGAATTAAAAGTCAGGTTATCACTAAACCTGTATTCATTCAAGAGTTCATAATGTGGTTGCGAGAAATTTTCGATCTCTGAAGATCTCCTTTCCAGAGTATAGGTATATCCATTCTGATCTGCTTCCCAGTATGAGTAATTAGCCTTCCTTAACTCTTTATTCTTAATAGCAAACTTAGGCAGTCCGGTATAAGCTAGTCCGTCTGCCACAGGACCCCCGTAAAAATTTACCTGTGTGGTAAGTTTATCATCATATCTTACTGCAGAAAGGTGATATGAATTAAACTTTACCCATGAACTAAACCTATAGCCGCTGCTTAGTATCTGTGATAGCTTAGCATAGATAGAATATTTCTTATCAATGAGTCCACTGGAAAAAGAAGCACTGTATTTCCGGGTATTATAACTTCCGAAGGAGGCAGAGAAGTTAGTTTGAGGATCATTTGTAAACGTTGAGGTTATTATGTTTATGCTGCCCCCTATTGCAGGATAACCCGAGGCTCCGCTTCCCGCTCCTCTCTGCACCTGTATAAGATCGGTGCTGGCAAGCAGGTCAGGAAAATCCAGCCAATAAACATTATGGTCTTCCGGATCATTTTGCGGGATACCATTAATAGAGACTGATATCCTTCTTTGATCAAAACCTCTTATACTTAAATAGTTATAACCTATGCCATTTCCATTTTCTGAATAGAAGGTGGTTGAGGGAAGTGTGCTGAGGAATTTGGGAATATCCTGAACAGTATAATTCTCCCGTATTTCTTTCCTCGTAACTTTATCGAAGGTTACTGGAGTTACACCTTTCTTCCCGATACTTCCTTCAACAAAGACAGTCTGCGAAGGAATAATCTCGGGATAGAGCCTTATAACAAGATCCCTGGTTTCCCTGCCCTGAAGGATAACTTCCCGGGAATTATAGCCTACATAACTAACTTTAAGAACATCACCTGAAGTGATATTTCCGGAAAGACTAAAACTTCCGTCTTCTTCCGCAGCCGTCCCAAGCTGTTTATTTTCAACTACCAGGTTAGCTGAGGGAAGGGGCTGGAGTGTTTCGGCATCAAGGACCTTCCCTTTAATTACAATGATTTGTGAATAGAGTGAAATGTTTAAAATGCAAAAAAGAATAACTAAGTATTTCAATTTACCTCCATATAAAAAAAATAGCCGTTCCAAGAAACGGCTAAATACTTAATTATTCCCTAAGCAGGCTATTTAGCCCGTTTCCCTACGCTGGTATTACCCAGATCAGGTTTTAGGGTATGCTCTCAGTCGCCCGGCAAGCGGGACAACACCCCTAACGGTTCGTTCAAAATTTCAATATTTAAGTTTGGATTTCCTCCAAATATATTTACAAAGTTAGTTCAAGTATTTCTTAAAATAAAGTAAAATTACTATTCAACCTTCAGCTTTTGACCTACAACAATCTTTGTACTCGAAAGTTTATTAACCCGTTTCAGGTTTTCAACAGAAGTTGAATACATCCTTGCAATAGAATAAAGAGATTCGCCGCGTGTTACAGTATGTATTCCGTTTGCGCTTCTTCGAGGTGTTTCAGGAACATCGTTGATATCCGAATCAGAGTATATTTTTATTGTGCTGCCGGCAATTATTTTATTACTTCGCAGTCCATTCCACTTCCTTATACTGGAAGTTGACACCTTATAAAGCTCGGCAATCTGACCAATTGAATCCCCCGGCTTAATCTTATAGTAATTCACGTTAGCAGAACTCTTGGTTGTATTATCTCCAAGTGATTCAACTCTATCATGGGAATATATCTTGAGAGTCTGACCATAATTAATCCTGTTTGTGCTGAGTGAATTCCAGTTCCTGATCTGAGCAGTAGAAACATTAAATCTTTCTGCCAGTTCGCTGATTGTATCACCTCGCCTTACTTTATAACGGTACAGACTTGAACGGCCGGGAGCCGTAGTATTATCAGCAATTGAAGTATTGCTTGTATATATCTTTAATTTCTGTCCTGCATAGATTCTGTTCCCGGATATATCGTTCCAGCTGCGTATATCACTTACATATACTCTGTATCTTTTGGCTATTGAATACAGGTTTTCACCTCTTCTTATCCGGTGGTAAACATAGGATGAAGCAGTATTGGACGAATTGTTTTTTGTGACAGATTTTTCTACCGGTGTCTGGTTATCAAGACTGGCATAAAAATCCTTCTTCTCCTGGGGTACATAAAGTACAAGTTTCTGACCTATGCTGATTGTCTGTGTATACGGAATATTATTCCAGTTTCTAATATCACTCACCCTGGAATTAAACAAATCAGCTATACCTAAAAGACTTTCGCCTTTTTTAACAGTATAAGTTACAACTGCTTTGTCCGAAGGAATAACTGCAATAGTAGAACCATCCTCACCTGTAACGGCACTGTCATCCCGGGTTACATCGTTCTTAGTATCTTCATCAAGCGCTGCAATCATTTCCTCGCCAGAAGTTGTATCTGTATCAATACTATTGTCTTTTAATAGTGAGGCATAAGGAGAGACATAGCCTTCATTACCTGACTCAGTTTCACCTGCTTCTTCGGTATTGGTATTGTAAGCGAAATCCCTGCCGGATACATTATTAACAGGTATCTTAAGAGTTACACCTGGATATATTCGTGATCTTACGGAGATGTTATTAGCATTTGCAAGATCGTGACTCGAAACGCCGTACCTGGCAGCAATTCGGGAAAGGGTTTCTCCCCTTTTGATTGTGTGAACAAGATAGCTTCTTTTAGCTGACTCTGGAATATTTTGAAGGCTTGCAACCAGTGTTGAAGAAGTGCCTTTGGGAACTTTAAGATCATAACCCCCGGTAAAATTCCTGGGAGTGCTCATCTGTGTAAGTTCGGGATTCATATCGAGGAGAGTCTGAACATCGGTTCCGACACTCTGTGCGATATAATTCAGGTCAACAGCCTGATTTACTTTACAAGTTTCATACTCAATCGGCTTATCTAGCTGAATATTACTAAAACCGTATTTCTCAGGATTCATTGCGATGAGACAAACGGCAATATATTGAGGAACATAACTTCTTGTTTCTCTGGGAAGGTATTGTCTTGCTGCCCAAAAATTGTTTTCACCTGCACGTCTTACTGCCCTTGTTATTCTGCCTTCACCGGCATTATAAGCTGCCAATGCAAGGTACCAGTCATTCAAAGAAGTATAAAGATCTTTCAGATGTCTTGCTGCGGCGCGGGTTGATTTTTCCGGGTCACGTCTTTCATCAAAGTAAAACTCTGATTCCAGTCCGTACATCCTTCCTGTAGATTTGATGAATTGCCACAGTCCTACTGCGCTTGCCCATGACCTGGCAACAGGATTCAATCCGCTTTCAACCATACTGAGGTACACAAGCTGTTTCGGAACGCCTTCCTGGTCGAAAATGCTGGTCATCATAGGAAAATATCTGCCTGAACGTTCCAGCCAGAGTTCCATATGTTTGCGGCCTTTACCAGTGAAATACTCCACCCACTGCTCAACATAAGAGTTGACTTCCAGCGGAACATCTGCGGGAATTACAATCGAATTTGTTTCTTTATCCTTATCCCTCAGAGCAAACTGCTCATCAGGCATATTTTTGCCCATCCATTCCTCAAGGGCTGCAAATGAAACCTCAACAGGAAGTTCCGGCAGGCCGTCCACATATTTCCTGTAATCTTCAATAATGGATTTTTCAAGTTCAAGGTAGGCTTCATTTTCTTCGATCCCAGGATAATAACTTAGGTTATTTATTATCCGAAGGGATGATTCATAATTTGTAACAGTTTCAGAAGTACTGTTTATATCTTGTTTTGCAAGCGCTGAAATATAATACTGTCTTGCCTGTTCCATCATTTCTGAAACGATCCCCCCTTTTACAACACTTTCGCTTTTGTCTGAGGTAGATTCATTTCTTGTTATTTCTTTATTTCCTCCGCAGGAACTAAGCAGCAAAGCAAAGAAAGAAATAACAATGAATGGTAGAATTATCTGCTTCATGCACCACTCCATAAATTATTTGTTGAGCAATATAAGTTTAGTAACATTTTTTATCAAGTAAATAGTTAAATAATCGGGTTAACTTCAATTTTTATATAAGGTTAATCTTAGTTTTTACAATGGTATATTTCCATGTTTCTTTTTTGGATTCTTATCCACTTTAGTTTTTAATAGTTCAAATACCTTAAACAGCCTTATTTTGGTGTCCCGCGGCAAGATGATATCGTCAAGGTAACCACGTTCAGCCGCTTTGTAAGGATTAGCAAATTTCTCAATGTACTCAGCCAGCTTTTTCTCAGCCTCCGCTGCGGGGTTCTCGGCTGATGCAATCTCTTTCTTAAAGATTATTTCAACCGCTCCTTTGGGACCCATAACAGCAATCTCTGCTGAAGGCCATGCAAAGTTGTAGTCGCCCCGTATATGCTTGGAATTCATAACATCGTATGCTCCACCATACGCCTTCCTGGTGATAACAGTAACCTTTGGAACGGTAGCTTCACAGAAGGCATACAACAGCTTAGCCCCGTGCCTGATAATACCGTTCCATTCCTGCTCGGTACCGGGCAAAAATCCAGGGACATCCTCCAAAACCAGCAGTGGAATATTAAATGAATCACAAAAACGCACAAAACGCGCACCCTTGACCGAACAGTTTATATCAAGAACGCCTGCAAGAACTGCGGGCTGGTTTGCCACAATTCCTACTGACATCCCGCCCAACCTGGCAAATCCCACAATTATATTTTCGGCATATGATGAGTGAACTTCGAAGAAGTCGCCGTCATCAACTAATAGTGTGATGACCTCTTTCATATCGTAGGGTTTGTTTGGATTCTCAGGAATTATGTCATCGAGCTCTTTAATTGGTCGTAACTGTGAACGGTCAAATTCTTTCTCAGGAGTTCTATCCAAATAATTGAGGGGAAGGAAACTCATAAGTTTCCGTACGTTAAGCAGAGTCTCAATTTCATTCTCATTGGTAAAGTGAGCAACCCCCGATTTTGATGCGTGAGTATCTGCACCGCCAAGATCTTCAAAACTTACATCCTCGTGGGTGACGGTCTTAACTACGTTTGGACCTGTTACAAACATATAGCTAGTGTTTTTTACCATAAAAACGAAATCAGTAATTGCTGGTGAATATACTGCTCCGCCTGCGCATGGACCTAAAACCACAGAGATTTGTGGAACTACTCCCGAGGCAAGCGTATTAAGTAAAAAGATATCTGCATAACCTCCGAGACTAACCACACCCTCCTGTATCCTTGCACCTCCGGAATCATTTAATCCTATAACAGGTATACCTACCTTCATAGCAAGGTTCATCATTTTTACGATTTTTTCAGCATGAGCCTCTGATAAAGAGCCGCCGAAAACCGTAAAATCCTGGCTGTACAAAGCTACGGGCCGTCCGTCAATCCTTGCTGTTCCGGTAACTACTCCATCACCGGGATAATTTTGTTTATCAAGTCCAAATTCAACAGCACGATGTTTTACAAAAGTATCAACTTCCTCAAAGCTTCCTTCATCTACGAGAAGCTCGATTCGTTCACGGGCAGTAAGCTTTCCTTTTTTATGCTGGCTTTCAATACGATCGGAACCACCGCCTAGTTTAGCTTGTTCTTTGCTTTTAAGTAGGTCGTCTATTTTTTCCTGCATTTAACTATGAAATGATTTTTGTATAAAAATTAAGTTTAACTAACTATTATCAGGAATTAAATGGAAAAATTTATGATTCCGGACACATTTTCGTTATTGAATGCCTCTTCAATTTTTCTGCGGTATCCGGCGAAAATATCATTTTTATAATCAGTAATAAATTCTTCCGGAACGTTAATTTCACTATATATTTTAGCCGGGTCTTTACTCATCATCAGCACCTTTCCGGACAAACGTACAGCTTCAGAGATATTTGTAGTTGCAATCAAGAAATATGTATCAATCTTCCGGGATATATCATAAACAAGCGAGTAAATCTCCTCCCTGGAGACAGTATCCATCTTTTTGAAACAATCATCAAGTAAAAGAACGACTGGATTAAAGAGTAATGCTCTGGCGAGGCTTATTCTGAATCGAAAACCAAAGCTGTCGTTATGGGGATAATGATTTTCATAACCGGAAAGACCTACAAGTGAGATCAAATCATTTATCTCATAACGTCTTCCGTTCTTTCCACAAGTTTCGAGCCTGTATGCTAACTCTATATTTTTAATGACATTCAACCAGGGTAAAGAAGCAGATTTCTCGGGAATTAAAACGATTTTACCTTCCGGCTGTAAATATTTCCCGCCATTAAGAATGACTTCTCCTGAGTCAGGTTTCTCAATTCCGGCTATCAGTCTGAGCAGAGTACTCTTCCCTCCTCCCAATGTCGCAAGGACTGACGTAATTTTTGGTGAATCTCCGGAAATGTTTAATGAAATGTCCTCAAGTACCTTTTTCTTAGTACCATAATCATCAGAAAATGTTTTCGTCACAGATCTTAATTCGAGAATTTTCCCCGACATATTCATTCTGCACTCCAGAAAATAAACTTATCCTCAACAGCCTTCAGAAATAGATTTCCGGTCAGGGTAATAATTGAAATTATTACCGTTATAAGAAACAAGGCCGAAAGATCGTGATATGTGAGGGCCTGATTTAGAATTTCACCCAGCCCGTATCCGTTTGAGATAAACTCGAAGACCAGAATTAATCCCCAGAGGTGAAGATGAAACCTGGAAAGGTTATTGAATATCCGCGGCTTAACATCATTCCATATAATGTGTTGATTAATAAAATTGTCATCAGCTCCGAATGATCTGAATGATGATATATAAGTTTTATTCCTTTCACTGAAAGCTTCCCTCAACTCAATTATCCACCACAGTAAGGCTATGATAAATGAGAACAAGTATTCGTTAAAAAATGAATGCGGGAACCAGAAGATGAGAAATATTCCTAATAGGATTGCAGGAAAGAAGATAGACAGCCTGGAGATAAAATCAATTAAAATTGTTAAAAGCCCGGATTCTTCAAAAAATCTACCGCGGACCAGGAATAGAAAGAGATAAGCAAGGAGTGGCGGAAGATAAATGGCCGAGACCGTGGTGAAGAAATTTGCAAGAAGGTGGTAGTCTTTGAACAAAGCCGGGATGGTTAAGAGAACAATTCCCGGCTTTGGCAGAAAACCATTTTCAGGAAGAATGAATTCAAACAGTACTATCCAGATAATAAATAGCGAAAATAAGATGTAGAAGAGAGGTTTCTTCAGAAGACTGGTTCTGCTCACCATAAATGACAATTTTTGTTATTTCTGAAATAAAAAAATAAAGAAATGTTAAGTTAAAGGAAAGCTGCCGACGACCCCCGACCCGTCTGCCTATATAAAAACTTTTTTCCCTTTCGCTGTATTTAAATTTTCTTTAAGTGAATCGTAAGGGACAGCAGGGTAATTTTCCCAAATAAGCACAGGTTCATCTTTTGTCTTTAAAAATTCTCTTAAGGATTCATCGCTCAGCCTGGTTCCATCATAATTATATAACTCGCAATACAAACAAGAACTCCAGGGATTATTAATCCAGAAAACAAAGTTACCTTCCTTTTCATATCTGAAGACTTTAGTATGGGCGTAATGTTCATCGATGGACATTTCAATGATCTTCTGCTTTAACCAGTCCGGGATTTCTTTTGCGTCAATTACTCCCGCAGAATCTTCTGACTGACTTCTTGCATAACCCGAAATCAATAGGAATAAAATAATGATCAATCCAGATATTTTCATTTATTATCTTTTCAAAATCAATTTTATGCTATTATATAACTTTTGATGATTAGCAATTATCTCCCTTCCTTATACTATTAACCATTATAAATCTTTCTTTGAGATTGGTTAATATCTCTATGTGTCATTTTAAGAAATCAATTTTTATAAGGTATGAATTTTTGACCAATTTTCAATCCAGTTATGTGGTCCATAAATTGCTATATCTATCCGTCGAGTAAAAACCAAAATTTTCTATTTTTTAATCTTTTTTGAGGGTTCATATGAGAAGTCTATATGTCCTGTTCACTTTTGTGGTCTTTTCCAGCCTTATCCTGATGAGTTGTCAGAATAGTTCTGATGTAACTTCACCGGCGGATTCGCTGGACAAACCAACCCCTATTGTATGGGGTCCTGATCCCGCTGCAGTAAATATCCCTCTTCCCGGAGCCGGTCAGTCAACTAACATTGACCTTGTTGCCGGACAAAATATGGTAGCCGGATATGTTAATGTTGTACGGTCAGGAAATAACCTGCTGATAACTTATCATACAGATGGCTGGAAAATTACCGAAACTCATCTTATGGTAGTGGCACATCCACAGGATTTTATAATTAATAATGGTGGAAATCCCAAGGTTGGACAATTTCCATACGGAGGGACAGGACTTAACACAAACCAGGCAGGTCCCTACTCAGTACCAATTCCTTCAGGGATTCAAAACAATATGGTTTATATAGGTGCTCATGCAGTTGTAGAAGGAGATTGTGAAGGAATTGTTTCAGAATTTATTTGCGGGACTTATCCTGAATCAGCTACTTTGACACCTACCTGGACCCCGGAAAACCAGATGTATACAGTTAAGTTTAAATTTGACTTTACACCAGATTCATCGTATGGATTCTGTCTTGATAACACCAGGTCAATAAGTAATAATCACCCGAGAACCGTCCACTTCTTATGCAGTTATGATGAAATGCCATCATGCAATACATTTATTGAAAATCCGGAAAACCTCGACCTGGTAAACTGGATTATAAACAACAGACAATCGACATGGAACAGAAATACTGTCCAGGCTGCAATCTGGGAGCTCATAAATCCTTCAGGTCATTTAGATAACTGGCAGTATCCCGATAGCGCTAATTACTGGATTAACGATCCTATAATCAGAGAACAAATAGTCTCGATGGCTCAACAAAATGGAGAAGGATTTGTTCCAGATTGTGGAGATAATGTTTTTGTAATCGTTTACGGTCCCGGCGATATCTGCTCTCCAATCAGACAGGTACTGGGAATGATTGTCCCGGTTGACTGTGTGCCAGGAAATTGTAATGGTTCTGAGACTGCCTGGGCATTCAACTATCCAATTGATAACACCAGTACAAGCTTCCCTGGAGCAAACTGGTTCAGATATTTTGGGTACAATGTAGGTAATTAAGTAAAACACAAAATGAATTATGAAGGGATGCTTATCAGCATCCCTTTTTTGTTAAAATTTCCGTGAGTTTTATACTTATTATGTTTCATTAAGGAATGGATTTTTGGCCCTCTCTCTGCCGATGGTACTCTCCTCACCGTGACCTGGATAGATTACGACATCATCATCAAGCGAAAAAAGTTTACTGGTAATAGAATCGATTAGCGTATTATAATCTCCACCCCATAGATCGGTCCTCCCAATACCGTCCCTGAAAAGAACATCACCGACTATACAGAAATTTTCATTGGGAAAATACAGGCAGAACTCACCTGGTGTATGTCCCGGTGTGAATAAAAGTTTTAAATCAGATTCACCCAATGAGAGCTTTAACTTTTCAGAAAGAAAATTATCAGGTTGAGGAGGCTCATTAAACTGAACATTATACATGTCTGCCTGGGTTCCGGCGTTCTTCAATAGCATCAGATCATCTTCCGGGATCAGGTACTCCGGATTAAACTTCTTTTTTACAAATCTGCACCCCCATATATGATCAAGATGACAATGTGTATTTATTAAATATTTTGGAATAAGGTCATTATTCTGTATAAACTCGGAAAGCTCATTTTCTTCCACTTCATCCGAGCAGCCGGGATCTATTACAGCACATTCCTTCGAATGATCATCCCAAACTATAAATGTATTTTCATTAAAAGGATTAAACACAAACTTTTTAATTTTTACCATTATCTGAAGTTTCTTTTTATTCTTGAAAATAGTTTCTTATTGTAGTTATTATAATTATCCCTGGTTTCCTCAATTGAATCTCCTCCGAACTTTAACAAAAAATGTTTTGCAATTACCCAGGCGAGCATCGATTCAGCAATAACAGCACAAGCCGGAACAGCAACAAAATCGCTTCGTTCTCTTCTCGATTCGATCTTCTTCATTGTTCTGAGGTCGACACTTTCCACAGGGCTCATTAGCGTGGCTATCGGTTTCATTGCAGAACGTACTATTATCGGCATACCATTCGATATTCCGCCTTCAATACCGCCTGCCCTGTTAGTTTTCCTTTTTAATCTTTCTCCTGATTTAACAATCTCGTCGTGAGATTCAGAACCCGTAAGTTCAGCCGACTCAAACCCGGTACCGATGGATACTGCTTTGACTGCATTAATCGACATTACCGCTGCAGCTATATCAGCATCGAGCTTAAGATCATACTGCATGAAGCTACCCAGGCCGGCCGGCACCCCTGACGCAACAGTGATAAAAGTTCCTCCAAGTGTATCTCCCTTCTTCTTAACCTGCTTAATCTTGTTTATTATCCGGCTTTCATGTTCCTTATCAAACACTCTCACATCACTTTTATCTGCCTCAACAGAAAGATCCCATGCTGAAAACCCTTTGGTGATTTTATTACCAGTTAAATCATTAAACATATTAGAGTCAGGATATTCGCCTCCGATACTTTCAACAAAACTGCCGATAAAAATATTAAATTCCTCCAGCAGTTTTCGTACTATTGAACCCGCAGCGACCCGGGCTGCGGTTTCTCTTGCACTCGACCTTTCAATAGAGTTTCTGATATCATTATAGTTAAATTTGGTAATGCCGACAAGATCAGCATGTCCTGGTCTTGGAACTGTAACCTTCTCAACTTTTCCTTTTTCAGATTCGGAAGACATTTGTAACTTCCAGTTTTCCCAATCCCTGTTTTTTATTAATAACGAAATTGGTGAGCCTATCGTCTTCTGAAACCTTATTCCGGCCAATATTTCAGCAGTGTCTGATTCAATCTTCATACGGTGGCCTCTTCCGTAACCTGCCTGTCTTCTTTTAAGGTGATAATTCAAATAGTTTTGTTCAATAATCAGGTTGGAGGGAATTCCATCAACTATAACTGTAAGTGCTTTACCATGAGATTCTCCTGCAGTTAAGAAGCGTATCATTTCATATCCTGTAAATTGTTGAGGAGATAATATAAAAAAAACGCCCGAATATATCGGGCGTTGTAATTAAAGATTTTTAACCTTATTCAGGTATTTCAAGTGCGATGAACCGTTTATTTCCCTGGGAATCAGCTACCCTAAGCATTACAGATTTTCCTTTATTATCATCAACAATTCCCTTGAAGTCATTAACTGAATCGACCTTCTTTTTATTAGCTTCTAGGATCACCAATCCCTGAAACAACCTCTGATCTTCAGCTTTGCTGTAAGGTTTAACTTCTGTAACCATTACTCCATGATCTATGCTGTACTGCGATTTTTCCTGTGAGTTAAGGTTCCTGACAGTTAGTCCGAGATTATCAAATGCGGTGGTAGAACTATTCCCTTTGTTTTCATTTTCATTATCTTCTTTATTAACCACCGGTTCATTATTTTGTTCAGTTTCCCTTGCCTTAAGAGTGACGTCTCTTGTAATTTCCTTACCGTCCCTGTAAAGCGTAAGCTTAACTGTGGACCCGGCGCTCTTTCCGGCTATATAGCTCTGGAGTGCATTTGGTTCATTTACTTCTTTGTCATCAACCTTGAGTATTACATCGCCGGCTTTAATATCGGCTTTGCTTGCAGATCCTCCTTCAACAAGTCCCTGGACGATTACACCTTCAGGTTTGCTCATACCAAGAGCTTTAGCCATTGCGTTATCGACTTCACCAATATTAACGCCAATATATCCGCGGCTTATTTTTCCATTTGCTATCAGATCTTTTGCGACTGATTTGGCCATGTTGATAGGAATTGCAAAACCATAACCGATATAAGTTCCCGTTCTTCCGGCAGCAATCGCTGAGTTTACACCTATTACCGCTCCCGAAAGATCAACAAGAGCACCTCCGCTGTTGCCGGGATTTATAGCTGCATCTGTCTGTATAAAATTTTCAACACCGTAGCTGTTCTTTATTAACCCGAGCTGTCCTCTTCCAATCGCACTCACAATTCCTGCTGTAACAGTTGATGACAGCGAAAGTGGATTGCCAATTGCCATCACCCACTGCCCAACTTTGAGGTTATCTGAATCACCAAGGTATGCTACAGGAAGATCCTTTGCATCAATTTTTATAACTGCGAGGTCTGTTAAAGGATCCGTTCCTACAACAGTAGCATCATACGTTCTCTTATCTGAAAGCCCGACTGTGACTTTATTTGCATGCTCAACAACGTGGTTATTTGTTAGTATATATCCATCATCAGATATTATGATGCCGCTTCCTGTCCCTTTCTGCTCTTGGGGCATATCCTTAAACGGGAAAAAGAAAAAGTCGCTATGAGGATTTTCTGCTTCAGAAACAACCGTTATCTGAACAATGGTGGGTGTAACCTTTGCTGCCGTTTCGATAAAAGCCTTGCTAAATGAAGTAGCATCGGCATCAAGGTTAACTGGTGGATTACTGGCACCAAGGTTTATATCTGCAAGTCCCGGCCTGACCAATCCAAAACCGGAAACAAGCAGCGCTCCGAAAAGGATTCCGGCAAATACCAATGCAAATGCACCAAATAATCTTTTTGATTTCATGTTCTATTCCTCCAATTAAAAATTCAATTTTTTTAAGAATTAGACCTGCATTGCTGCATTTGTATCAACAATCTATAAAACCTCATTTGAATAATTGAATTGACTGTAAGCCCTTGAAATCAGGTATATGATGTTTTGCATAACGCTCAAGAAAAACAACTGCCTTTTCCTTTACTGGTTTACTTATTCTTTCTACCGGTTTATTGTATTTTAGACACAGAAGGTAGTCAAAAAGTTCCATTTCGATAATAAAAGAATATAAATTATCCCGGCTGCATTGTTCACAAAACATACCTAATTCAAAATTGTAAGCCAAATTTTCATTCTTCATATTTGATTTACCGCAAGATATACATTTTTCAAACTGAAGTGCATACCCTGTGTCAGTAAGGAAAAATAAAAAGTATCTGCTGAATAAAACCAAAGGTTCCTCATTAGATGACTCAAGGAGCGACAGGATTCTGACTGAACCGGAAAAGAGTCTGTGGTTAATTTCATCTTCGGGAGTAAGTTTTTTCAGCAATTCCAGTACTGCAAGTGAATATTGAAGCTTTTCAATATCGGATTTGATTCCCGGGAAGTGCGAAATAATTGAGGCCCCGGACACAAGCTGTATCTCTCTTGTATCCTTTTTATAAAAAATAATTTCAATATGGTTGAGCGGATCAACAGCCGAGCCAATCCGGCTTTTTGAGCTTCTCCCTCCCTTAAGGATGCCCGAGATTCTACCGAAATCCCTTGTGAAGAAAGAGGCAATCATGCTGGTATCACCATAGTTTATCTTGTTGAGAACTATGGCTTCAGTCTTTATTATTTCACTCATTTTATAAAATTATAGGGGAAGCTAAATACGCCTTCTTCGGTAATTATACCTTTTATCAGGTGTGCGGGAGTAACGTCAAAAGCCGGGGTGTATGCTTCTTCAATCCCAGGAGAAAGTGGAATTCCGTTAGGTTCGGTGATTTCATTTTTGTCCCGGTATTCAATGATTATTTCATCCCCGCTGGCAATTTGTCTGTCAATTGTAGTGGTCGGTGCTGCTACATAAAAAGGAACATCGTGATAAAAACAATTTACTGCAAGATTATATGTACCTATTTTGTTAGCTGTATCTCCATTCAGCGCTATACGGTCGGCTCCTACTATTGCAAAATCCACCTTGCCGGATCTTAAAAGCGATGCCGATGCTGAATCATTAAGAACAGAAAAAGGTATTCCATTCTTCTCAAGCTCAAAGGCTGTAAGTCTTAACCCCTGCAGCAGAGGGCGGGTCTCATCAGCATATACATAATTTACCAGTCCTCTTTTGAAGCCAGTCTTTATTACGTTAAATGCAGTACCGTCTCCCCCTGTTGCAAGCTTACCTGTATTGCAATGAGTAATTATGGATGATTTTCTACGGAAGATATTCAATCCATATTCCCCGATTTTTCTGCATTTTTCTATATCATCGTTATGAAGTTCTTTAGCCATTGAGAGAAGATAACTATATGGATTATCGGAAAGGTCAAGCTTATTAAATACTTTCTGCATAACCTCAAGCGCCATAAAAAGGTTTACGGCCGTAGGGCGCGTTCCTTCAAGTCTTTGATATGCTTTTCGAAAAGTTTCTCCGGCATTGCCGTTATCGAGCCCTTTAACCGCGAGGGCTATCGCGTAAGCGGCAGTGATCCCGATTGCAGGTGCTCCTCTTACTTCAAGCCTTTCGATAGCTTCAGCTATCCTGTTATAATCATCTGTTCTTACATATTCCTCTTTAAACGGAAGTTTGGTCTGATCTAAAAAGATCAGCATATCCTCTTCAAACTTCAGGGAGAAATAATCAGTCTTGCTCATCAAACCTTGTCATATTATAGAATTCGCGGTAACGGTCATGTATACGAAGATAATTTAGCTCCCTCAGCCCGTCAACACTGAACTTTTCAACACAGAATGAGGCAAGCGTACTGCCAAATACTACAGCAGATTTTACACTCTCTACCCCGAGATCGTTAGTCTTGTGAAGGTAGCCTATAAATCCTCCGGCAAATGTATCGCCAGCGCCGGTAGGATCATATATCATTTCCAGCGGATATGCCGGAGCAGAGAAAACAATGTCCTCCATAAAAAGCAAAGCTCCGTGCTCTCCTTTTTTGATAATAAGGATTTCAGGACCCATCTCTCTTATTTTCCTTGCGGCTTTTATAAGATTTGGTTCATGAGCAAGCAGCCTGGCCTCGGAATCATTTATTATAAGAACGTTTACTCTCTTTAAAACTTCCAGCAGTTCGTCTTTCTTTCCTTCAATCCAGTAGTTCATCGTATCGCACACTACAAAATGGGGACTAACCATCTGGTTCAGAACCTTAAGTTGAAGTGAAGGATCTATATTGCCGAGACAGACGAACCTTGCTTTCCTGAATTTATCTGGAATAACAGGATCGAAATTTTCAAACACATTGAGCTCAGTTAATAGTGTATCCCGGACATTCAGGTCGTAATGATACTTGCCTGACCATCGGAATGTCTTTCCTTCCATAACCTGCAGACCATCCGTGTCAATATTGTGATCTTCGAGAAGGCGTATATATTTTTTCGGAAAATCACTTCCTACTACTCCTACAAGGTTTATAGGTCCGCTGAAATAACTTGCGGCCAGGGAGATATAGGTTGCTGATCCTCCGAGGGCATCATTAATTTTATCAAACGGTGTGGCTACTGTGTCAAGCGCAAGTGATCCTACTACAAGTAAACTCAATTTTTCTCCTGTTTTTTAATTAGAATTTAAAAATAACCAATTAGGTTTATAAAACCATAATAAATGAACGGCTCAACGTAGATTTATCTCCACATAATCCCAGAAAATTCTATCTTTTGTATAATACCTGCATATAAGCTCTACTGAATGCCTCTGACCTTCCCATGCCAGCATATCTCTGGTTTCTTCAGGACTGTACCAACAGGAATCGCTATGCTCTTCACAAATTACTGCCTTCTCATTTCCTTTTACTTTTGCTGCAAAAACCGGAAGCAGATAAATCTCATTCAGTTCGTGGGAATAAAAAGTATTCACATTAGGAACTACCCACAGCTTTTCCGGTCGAAGGCCGGTTTCTTCTTTGATCTCCCTGATAGCCGCCTGGTATGCTGTTTCATCTCCTTCAACTTTTCCATTTACCATCTGCCATAACCCGGGATAAATTTCGTGTTGAGAGCGTTTGAGGAGCAAGAATTCGAGTCCGTTCTCTGTTTCCCTGAATATATGTGCCTCGATCATATTAGAAATAATTTTCATCTTTATCCTTATATATTAAAAGTATGCTCTTACCTCTGCCCTTGCTGTATGGATAGCCTTGTTCTGTCCCTGCAGCCTCCCGTCATAACTAACTGTCGATTGCAGGAAGGTGTTTATGCGGTAATCAAAATTCAACCTCCAGAAATAATTTTTACCTATCTGGTTTCCTTCAGTTAATTCGAAAGGAAGAAAATTTTCCGCAGTATTTCCCGTTAGCTCATCCCGCTCAAGCTCAATCCTCAATCGTCCTGTGCCGGCAAAAGATAGGTTAAACCTTAATGTCTGTGCGTTGAGGTCCACAATAGTAGGTATTTCCGGATACATATCCTCGTTTCTTCCCACCTTCAATTTAAAACCGACCTCAATGTTATTCTCGGGTCTGTAGGAAAAGTCTGAAGCAGCGCTGTTGCCGTTTATGTTTCTCTTACGGTTTGATTCAAGCGGAGCGAATACAGCATCCTGTGTATTCACGAGATCCGTCTGGTTGCTCAATTCTTTTACCATCCTGAAAGTTATCCTTAAACTTCTTTCCCTGTTATACGACCTTTCGGTTCCACCGCTGAACTGGTTCAATCCTTTTGTTTGTGCATATCGAAATCTGAATGAAAGATCCGGATCACTTTCAAAAAGAAATACATCCTGCTGAATATAATTAGAACCGTTTATGGTCGATTTTTCATTCTGGAATGCGGAGAAGTCTAACAGGTAAATTCGCTTATAATCTTCCTCCCTGCTGTTTTCTTCAATCCTCCAATAAGTTTCTGTAGATAGCGGTTTCAGCAATTTATAGGCTAAAGATCCATCTTCGAAAATTTCACCATACTGAACTTTCCATCGTGTGCTTGTCTTCAAGTTTATAACAGGAAAGAGCTGATCCGTAGGAACTGTAACCTGCACGTAATCGGCGTCATACACAGCAGGTTCAAATTCATTTTCATCTGCCACTCCATTATTATTCAGATCACCGACATACCTGTAGGTACCTGTTCCCTGAGGTACTCTTATGAAGACTTTCTCAAGTTTGGCAGTCCTTTCGGTAGATACTTCATAGAAAAGATCGCCGTTTAGAACAGGATTCCATAAATTAAATTTTGACTGGGATCTTATCAGGATCGTCTGATTGTCAAGGAACCCTTTTTTCTTGAAAGGTTCCGTATACTTTTTATCTCTGAATGTGAAGTTGAAAGAGGTGTTGACTTCCCTGATTCCATTATAGGTCATATCATAATACTGAGTCAGAGCCCTTGCCTGCTTTAGCATAATTCCATTAAGCGGCATATAATCATCCCTTACCGAGTATTTACCTCCTATCTTGAAACCAGGAATATTCACAAGCTGCAGAAACGGGGCTATTTCATTGTATTTAAGACTCGTTCCAAGGAGAGAATCCGATGTAACATATGCATCCTTCTTTTTTTCTGCCAGGAAGTCTACGCCCGGTTTGAGGTACCAGAAAACATAATATCCGCTGCCTTTTTGTCTTAGCCAGTTGCCTTTAATATCCCCGTTCTTCGATTCAACGTAATCCAGATTATAAATAAGGCTGTAGTTTTTATTATCAGTAAAACTGAAGATGTTGTTGTAGCGGGTTGATTTAAAATCATCCCCTCTCTTGAGTACACCAATAGAGGATGTAGCAAGCATATTATCAACGGGAAGCAAGTTCAGATTGAATTCCCGAAGGGTCTCATCTACCTTTGCCTGGTCCTGGGCAACATTATAGAAACGGTCAAATTCTACCTCATTTACCCTGTCAGCAGATGTAAACTTATCCTGTATGAACCTGTCTTTCGCGGAAAAGCCGATTTTACCCAGGCTGATGTTTCCCAGGTTTACTTTTTTAGGGTCCATCTTCAAAAATATATTCCTTGCATAACCGTAATTATTTTTATCGTCAAGAGTGGAAAGCAGGTTCTGATCCCATAGACTTCCTGCGTATTCGAGACTTATAAAAAAATCCTGTAATGGATTAGCATCCACTACTATGTTGCCTACCTGTTTTCTTTCAGGAATAGGAATAAATGTTATTGGAAGGTAACCTCCCTGTCCTTTTCCTTCAAACTGGTAATTGCCAAGGCTTATTTTTATATAATCGCCATGAGATTCCCCTACATAGCTGAAAGAAACGTTGTAAAGTGCTGCCGGATCACCGGGATTATAAACATAATAACTGAAGGGCACATCATTTATAAGTGTATCAATTTTGATATATGTTCCTCTTACAATTCCCAGGGAATCGGGCTGCGCTAGACTGACTCCCGTCCTTGTTGCTTTGGTTCGGTCATCGCCGGCATGCTGAAGTATCACTTTGTCAGAATCTGAAATTGTTATATCGATAGGAGCGTTTGGATCATCACCTTCCCTGACATACTGAAGTTGTATCCCCAATTTATTATCAAGGAGAGTAGATTTCACCCCTGTACCGAAAAAGTCCCTTGTAAACTTCCTGTCGGTATATTCAAAATCAACTGAAATCCTGCTTGCAGCAGTAATTAGCTGTTGAGGTGTAAAGGTAATCTGCGCATTGCCGTATTCAATTGTGTAATCGTTTGCTTCACCTCTTTTCATCAAAACACCGTCAAGGTAAACTTTCTCGGTTCCAGCAATTACCACAATGTCTTTTTCATTATTTATGCCTGACAGACGGTAAGGACCCTGAACGCCGTCAATTCCGTTGAAATTATTCGTATTAAATTTACCCCTTGAACTTGCGAGCGAAACATAAGCTGATTGTTCTTTATACTGAAATTCGCCCATCAGTCCCTGTAGTTTCCTGTCAACTACGCCAAACTCTCCTTGTTTGCGGATCAGCTGATAGTCGCCGAAAGTGCCAACAGCATTCGGGTGTTTAATTTGAATAAAAACTTTATCAAGTTCCTCGAGTCGTTCAGTATTTCCTTCCGGCTGAATAGGAGTATTTTCATCCGTAAGGGCTGCTACCACCTCGATCTCATCCGAAAGTTTTCCTGAGAGCTGCAATCGTAAACCGCTGTTTAATGTAAAATCTTTAGTAGTACCCACCGTAAATCCACGAACGAGAGTACCACTTTTTTCTATCCTGTTTCCGAATATTTCCTCTGGCGTAAATCCTTCGCTTTCTGCCTGTGCAAACTGTATTGTATCCTTGCCCCCCTCCTTTACCTTAATCACTAAACTCCGTTTTTTGTACTCTTTCTGGAGGGACAGCTGGTACGATCTGTAGGAAACAATAAGAGTATCAAAGATCGAGTAGGCAAGTGAATCAGATAGCCTGAATGAGGCAGTTTTATATGACATTGAATAATCGCTGCGCGTGAGGGTTTTTCCCCGTAAAACTATCTTTTCAGAAAAGGGGATAATAGAAACCCTGGAGAGAGAATATTGATTATCCAGGTTCACCTTTATGGAATCCGTTACGGTTTTTACCAGGTACTGATCCTGCGCCCTTAATGAGATTGTCAAACAAAAGAGTATACCCGGTATTAATAAAAGCTTAAATCGCAAATGATGAAAAGATTTGTGAAGTTATAATCTAAATTTACATACTTCTTTTATCAAGTCTATATTACTTCTAAGACTGCGTTTTCCCCCGGCCTACAGCCCGGGATCCGAAGGGATGAACCTTAACCATATTAGAGCAGGAATATATCTTCATCTTGTATTGGTTCGATGTGATTCCTGTTAAACTTTTATACGCTATATTTTCGAATAACGAACTATACTTTATCTTTATGGAATAATTCAAAACTGGATGTATGAGAGCAGCAATAATAATAAATGAAGAAGCCGGACAGGGACAAAACCTTAGACATATTTCGGATAAGCTTGATCAAGCGGATTTTTCATATGATATCTTTAAGATTGCAGGAGTAAATCTGCCTGATATTCTTGAAAAAGTAAGCAATGAAGCTTATGAAATTCTTATAGCAGCAGGTGGAGACGGAACCATAAGCTCGGTTGCGGAAAAAGCTGTGAAGTTGAACAGAACGATGGGAATTATTCCTGCTGGTACGCTTAACCATTTTGCGAAAGATGCCGGAATTCCGGTAGACACAGATGAAGCATTAGAAAATATACTGAAGGGCCATACAGCTTTAATTGATACGGCTTATGTAAACGATCATATATTTTTGAATAATTCTTCCATCGGTCTTTATCCTAAAGTTGTGAAACGCAGGGAGGAACAAATGAAGCTGGGAGGAAAGAAATGGACTGCTATGCTAAAAGCAGCCCTGGCTGTACTGAAGTCAATTCCAAAAATAAATGTAACTATCAAAGCGGATGGCAGCACAGTTAAATATAAAACACCTTTTGTCTTCGTCGGAAACAATGATTATAAGTTCGACCTTTTTAACCTGGGCAGCCGGGAAACTCTGGAAGATGGCATGCTCAGCATTTATTATCCTAAATACGAAGGCAGGATATCCTACTTGCGACTGATTCTTAAAACCCTGATCGGCAGACTTGATCAGGAGGATAATTTCCAGATTCTGCGCAGCGAGGATTTAATAATATATTCAAATAAAAGAAAACTTGATGTATCTATCGATGGTGAGGTGTTCAGGATTGAAACTCCGCTCCATTACAAAATTAAACCGAAGTCTCTCCGATTAATTTTACCGGGCTGATATGAAAAAAATAGTACATATTTCTGATCTGCATTTTGGAACAGTTGAAAAGAAGATTGCGGTTGCGGTCATAAATGATATAAACGCAATAGAGCCTGATCTTCTTGTAGTAAGCGGGGATCTAACTCAACGGGCAAGGAAAAGTCAGTTCCGCCAGGCTAAAGAATTTCTTACAAAGTTTGAGTGTGATAAAATAATTATCCCTGGAAATCATGATATTCCCTTATTCAATATCTTTGCCAGGTTTCTACGAGCTTTGACAAATTATAAGACCATCATCACCAGAGAACTTTTTCCTTTTTACAAAGATGAGACAATGGCTGTACTTGGGATTAATACTGCTAGATCACTAACCTGGAAATCAGGTAGAATTTCAGAAGAACAGATTGAGGTGCTTAGAGAAAAACTATGTACCATAAAAAATAGCGTGTTTAAGGTAATCGTTACCCATCACCCATTTATTCCCCCTCCTGGCGACCTGGGGATAAAACTGGTTGGAAGATCAGCAAAGGCGCTGAATATAATTGATGAATGCTCGGTCGATTTACTCCTGGCGGGACATCTCCACCAGGGGTACAATGGTGATGTAAGTCCTTTCTACCCTTCCCAGCATAGTTCTATTATTTCAGTGCAGGCAGGAACAGCAATATCCAACAGGACAAGAGAAGAACCAAATGCATTTAATCTGATACAGGCAGATAAAACTCATATCATAATATCGGTAAGGGAATGGAATGGAAATATTTTTGAACCCGCACAAACCACAGAATATAAGAAAAACGGAAGGGAATGGATTAAAAAAGACTGAACTGATTGGATTCAGAAACAATCAAAGACTTAAAACATTTTATTCATACCGAAGTGCTTCGATGGGATCGAGGTTCGAAGCCTTATACGCAGGGTATGTTCCAAAAAGAACTCCAACAAATACACAAAGGCCCAGGCCAATTAAAATCCAGTCCACCGGAATGGCAGTTTCAGCATTCAGGAAGCCTCCTACAAGATTGCCCACACCTATCCCCAGGGCGATGCCGATGAAACCTCCTATCAGGCAAAGCACAACTGCTTCTATAAGAAACTGTGAAAGTATATTAATTCTTCTGGCCCCCACCGCTTTGCGGATTCCTATTTCCCTGGTTCTTTCGGTGACTGACACAAGCATGATGTTCATAATTCCGACACCTGCGGCAAGAAGTGCAATTATAGAAAT
Source organism: uncultured Ignavibacteria bacterium (assembly GCA_963800255.1). Lineage (GTDB taxonomy): Bacteria > Bacteroidota > Ignavibacteria > Ignavibacteriales > Ignavibacteriaceae > DATFVA01. The sequence goes on from CAWDAK010000009.1 coordinate 587,098, forward strand.
TACGATTGCCCCGATCCTTACTCCGCTTGTAATATCGTTTATTTGTCCAACCAGTGATTCGTTACTGAATATATCAAAATCGTCATCCTCTCCCGCAGGCACTTTTCTTATCGTTCTCAGGTATCCGGTTGCAGCATCCATTGCTGAATAATAATCCTCTTTACCATATGATTGAACTGAGATCTCCACGCTCCTGGCGCGTCTTCCATACATTGATTGAAATGACGTTATCGGCATAATAATATAATTATCCATGGATTGACCGAAGAACTCTGGCTGTTTTTCAAGTATGCCTATAACCTTCGTAGGAAAGCCGTCCACACGGACAGTAAGCCCGATTGGATTTATATTAGTAAAAAGTTTCTGGTTAACATCATCTCCGAGCACACAAACATTATTAGAGAGCTGAACATCAGATTCGTTTATCTCTCGACCTTCCCGCACTGTAATTGCGCTTGTCCTGAATGCTCCCATAGTTACCCCAATGATAGAGATATTAGGATTAGTTTCCTTGCTTCCGAACTTAACAACTTTGCCATACATTGATTGCTGAGCGCCAACATATTTTGCCTGCTTCATCATTTGTTCAAAGCGGTAGAAATCGTCTAGGGTTATGTCTTTTCTATTCCGGTACTTTTCCCAGGAACCAGGGCCGCCGGAATGAATGACAGGAAATTTCTGGATCTGAAAAGTGTTCTTGTTTAAGAACGATACACCGCTCTCTATAGTATTCTGAAGCATTGTTATAACAGTCATAATAACTATTATAGAAAATATTCCAACAACGACACCAAGTACTGTTAGAACAGTCCTTAAACGATTTGATTTGAGCGAGTCAAATGAGAGTGAGAGAGTTTGGCTGATCTGCATTATTCCCTGATATTTAGGAAAATAAAAGTACGAAAGGCTGTAAAGCCCTCCGCAAAAATAATTGATTTGCGGCAATATAAAAAGAATTGAGCATGGATTTCCTGGATTTCAATTACTTATTCATATCTAAGTGCTTCTATAGGATCAAGATTTGCAGCTTTATAGGCAGGATAGGTACCGAATACTATCCCCACAAACAGACATAACGACAGTCCGATAAACACCCAATCATATGGTATGGCCGCTTTAGCGTTGAGAAAACTACCTGCAATGTTTCCTATTCCGACTCCAAGAACAATGCCTATAAACCCTCCGACTAAACAAAGGGTGACAGCTTCCAGAAGGAACTGAAACAGTATATTACTTCTGCGTGCTCCTATTGCTTTTCTGATACCTATTTCTCTTGTACGCTCCGTAACCGATACAAGCATAATATTCATTATCCCTACACCGGCAGCCAGCAAAGCAATGATTGACACAACAAGAGCCCCGATACGTATGCCTGCTGTAATATCATTAACCTGGGTTATCATAGATTCATTGCTGAATATGTAGAAATTATCTTCTTCCCCGGGTGGAACTTTTCTGATAGTTCTCATATACCCCGTTGCAGCATCAATAACATTGTTATATTCTTCTTTGTCGGGCGCCATAACCGTAATGTTGATGCTGTTATTATATTTTCCGTACTGCTGCTGAAAAGTGGTTATGGGCATAACTATATATGAATCGCGGGATTGACCAAACATAGAAGGCTGTTTTTCAAGAACACCTATCACCTGCAGCGGTTTTCCGTCAACCCTTATAACTTGTCCCACAGGATCTGTATTAATGAAAAGTTTATTGACTACCTCCTGACCTATTATGCATACATCATTGGAGTAGTTCACATCAGGCTGCCTGAAGTCTCTGCCATGCTCAACATTCCAGTTGTTAGTTCGCATTGCGCCAAGTGTAACACCTGCTACACTGATATTAGGATTTGTTTCTTTGTTTCCGAAAGTTATCTGTTTCCCGAACTGCCATTGTTCAGCACCTATGTAAAGAGCCTGGGTAAGTAAACCATCAAGTCTGTGAAAATCCTCAAGGGTAAGATCCGGACGGTTTCTGTATTTTTCTCTCCAACCTGGTCCACCTCCCATCATATTGGGGAATTTCTGGATCTGAAATGTATTCTTATTAAGCTGTGAAAAGCCGCTTTCTATACTTTTCTGAAGTATCGTAATTATTGTCATTATAACGATAATGGAAAAAATACCAACTACAACGCCTAGCACAGTCAGCATTGTGCGCAGTTTGTTTGTTCTGAGTGATCTGAAGGCAACTGTCATGACTTCTGTTAGTCGCATTTTATAACTCCGTTATTACATTCATAATGCAGTCTTTCGATCCAATCAATCTTACTCATATCTTAATGCCTCAACAGGATCCATCTTTGCGGCTGAATAAGCCGGGGCAAGACCTGCTATAATACCTGTAAGCAGAGAAATTAATATTGCAATAATAACCGCATCATACTGAACGGAGGTTGGTATAAACTGGTTGACCATCATACTAAGTAGAACAGCCAGGAGAAGTCCTACAAGACCCCCCATAATACAGATAGTGGAAGATTCCAGCAGGAACTGTCCAAGTATCGTTCGTCTCTTGGCTCCTATTGCTTTTCTCAAACCTATTTCTTTGGTTCTCTCCTTCACAGAAACGAACATTATATTCATAATGCCGATAGCACCTACGAAGAGGGAAAGGCCGGTAATAAACAAGCCTGCTATCTGGATAACACCGACAATACTATTGTAGTTATCCATCAATCCTTCCTGTTGATTAATAGAAAAATCGTTTTCCTCACTGTACGTCAATCCCCTTATCTTCCTCATGACTCCCTCAGCTTCGGCTTTTGTATCTTCAAGCATTGCCGGGCTGGCAGCACGAACATTAATAGTTACAGATCCGTGCATCTGACTTGTGAAATTTTTGAATATTGTTCCTATGGGAACGAAGACCTGGTTATCCGGATTGAAGCTGCCAAGCATAAAGCTTCCCTGTTCGGTAAGAACCCCAACAACCTTATAATTAACGCCTCCGATTTTTATTGTTTTATCAAGGGGGTCTTCTCGAGGAAAAAGATTTTTAGCCAGTTCACTGCCTATTACGGCCACCTGCCTAGAACTTTTAGCTTCAATCTCGCTATAAAACCTTCCTTCGGAAAAAGTAAAATTGGTTGTCTTAACATAATCTGCGCTCGAGCCGTTTACGTTTACAGCATCAGTTCTTCTATCTTCATATTTCACTGTCTGCCTGGTATTTGCAACAGGGGCAGTTGCCAGGGGAAGCTTTGCCATATCCTTAAATTCTTCATATTCATCCATGGTAAGATTTTTTCTATTGCGCATCTTCCACCACTCTTCATTCGAGAACCAGGCCCATTTATCTATATAAAGTACATCTGAGCCAAGTGCACTGATGCCATTCTGAAAAGAATTATCGATACCCTTTATTGCCGTAGTCATAACAACCACTGAAGTAACACCGATTATAATACCGAGCATAGTCAGCACCGATCTCACCTTATTTGCCCTAATAGCCCTGAGGGCGATCATCATACTCTCTTTAAGTTCGAACAAAAATGAACTCATAATATCACCGTACTTCTTTTAATTATGGTTAAAGACCGGCAGCAGCTCTTGGCTTGGGAATATACCGGTTTGCAACAGGATGATCTTTTTCAATTAATCCATCCTTAATGCGTATAATCCTTGCAGCATGTTCAGCAATATATTCCTCATGTGTAACCAGTATTATTGTGTTGCCTTTTTCGTAAATCTCATTGAAAAGGATCATTATTTCCTCTCCGGTTTTACTGTCGAGGTTGCCTGTAGGTTCATCAGCAAGCATTATTGAGGGTTTCGTAACCAGGGCTCTTGCAATGGCCACCCTCTGCCTCTGTCCTCCTGAAAGTTCATTTGGTTTATGATGCATCCTGTCTTTCAACCCTACATCAATCAGTGCCTCCTCTGCCCTGCTGCGTCTTTCTGAATACGAGAGTCCTGCATAAATCAGGGGCAGTTCAACGTTGTGGATTGCATCAGATCTTGAGAGTAAATTAAATGTCTGAAATACAAACCCGATCTCCCGGTTCCTTATTTGTGCAAGCTGATTATCAGTCATCTCGCTTACACTGCTGCCTTTGAAATCATAAATACCGGATGTTGGAGTATCCAGACAGCCGAGCATATTCATTAGTGTCGATTTTCCTGAACCGGAGGGACCCATTATTGCAACATATTCATGTACATTTATTTTTAATGAAACATCCCTGAGTGCATGAACTTCTTCGCTTCCAACCTGGTAAACCTTGGCAATATGTTCTATATTAATAATGTTCATCCTTTAATCCGCTTTTTTAGTGTCTGAACCGAAAGTTTTACCTTTTTCTTCAACTCTAACATTGGAACCATCAGCAAGTTCCCTTGAAATTGCACGATAGCTTCCGCTTATAACCTGCTGTCCTGTATCCAGGCCGGTCTTTACTTCAATGAAGTTATCATCGCTTATACCTGTTTCAACGTTAATAATCTTTGATTTATTATTCTTCACAACAAATACGATCTCCTGTAGTTTTTTCGGACCGGAAGCGTTTTTCTTCTCATCCTTAACAACAGCCACTTCATCACCTTCTTCCTGCTTAGGCATCTCTGACTGATTCCTGGCCGTAACGCTCTGTATCGGTACTGCAATTACATTGTGCCTGGTCTCAGTCTGAATATCAGCATTGCAGGACATTCCTGGTCTCAGCTGAATGTCAGGTGAGAAGAGTTTAATTTTAACATCGAAATTCACCACCTGCTCCTGTGTTCCCAATCCTGCTGAAATAGCACTGTTCCCTATTTCGGTGACACTTCCTTTAAATATTCTGTCGCCGAAAGCATCGACTTTAATCTGCGCTGTATCGCCTATCGAAATAAGTACAACATCATTCTCATCAACATCAACGCTGGCTTCAATATTTCCCAGATCTGAAACTGTCATCATGTCAGTACCCTGGCTGAATCCGCTTCCAAGTACTCTTTCACCAAGCTCAACATTCAGCTTGGTGATTGTACCTGTCATCGGTGAAAAAATGGTAGTTTTGTTAAGTTGCTCGTCTGCTTCTTTTAAGGCCGCTTCCATCTGGGAAACATTTGCCTGAGCAGCTTCATACGATGCCTGTGAAGATAAGTAAGAACTCTTAGCAGCTTCGAGCTCTGAATCACTCGATAAACCTTTTGCGTGCAGTTCTTTTACCCGGTTGTAATCTGAAGTGAGCTTATCCAGTTCTGCTTTTCTCATTGCCAGAGTAGCTTTAGTTCCCAGCAAATTTGCAGATGCTCTGTCTTTTGCAGCCACGTATGAATCAGCCTTGATTTTTATGAGAAGCTCGCCTTTTTTCACAGAATCACCTTCTTTAACAGGCAGTGAAACGATTTCACCAGTAACCTCAGGTGTAATCAATACCTGAAATTCAGGGTTTATTTTTCCCGTTGCTGAGACAGTCTGGGTAATGTCTCTCTTTTGTACCGGTTCGGTCTGAACAGGTATTATTTCCTCCTTGCTTCCGCCGATCAATGCTATCAGAATTAAAGCAACGATTAATACACCTATGCCGCCGAATATATATAATTTCTTCTTTGATTTTTTTTGTTTCCCGTTAGCCATGAGAAATTGCTCCTAGTAATGAATTTATTTTCAATTTTTTTTATTCGTATTGCTGATAATTAAGTATGCCCAGGTAATATTTATACTGTTCGCTTAAAACAACATATGCAAACTTAGCATTGATGTAGTTTGTTCGCGCAATAGTATAATTTGAATTTGCAATCAGAACATTCAGAAGAGTTCCGGAACCTAGAGAATATTTTTCCTCCTCTATCTTCCTGTTCTCCTCGGCAGCCTTCACATTTTTTTCATTAACACTTAAACTCTTTTCTGCAGCCTGCAGATCAAGATAATTTTTCTGAATATTCCTTTTAATATTACGTTCAAGCTCTGTAAGTTCAACGTCTTTATTTTCGGCAGTTACTTCAGCAATTTGTACTCTGTTCTCAGTTGAAAATCCGGAGAAAATAGGTATGCTTAATGTAGCACTTACACTAAGATATTTCGAGTCATTTAGATTTTCCAGAGCATCAGCCCTAAGCTGGTAGCTTATACTGCCCGTCAGGCGGGGAAAATAACCTGACTGTGCAATGGTGATGCCGTTTTGTGCACTTTCAAGACTCAATTTTGCGCTTTTGTAATCGCTTCTTGTACTCAATGCCCGGGTAACCAGTTCCGTTAAATCCTGATAATTCATCTCTTTTCCGGCTTCCGGGGTATTAATTTCGGCCGGTTCCTCAAATTCATAGTCTGTCAGAACGTCCAGACCGAGATAGTACAAAAGGTTGGTCCTTGCTGTCTCGAGGTCATTTTTGGCCTGTATCAGGGCCAGTTCCGCATTGCCCTCCTGTACCTGCTGGTTATATACATCAGCCAGAGTTACTGCACCAAGTTTGTTTCTCTCAGTAATGGTTTCAAGGTTTTTCTGATTCCATTTTACATCTTCTTCTTTAACCTTCAGAAGCTGTTTCGCATTTATTACATCGTAGAAAAGACTTATTGTCTGGAAAACGATATCCTGTTTAAGTCTTTCCAATGTAAGTTTCCAGGCTTCAAAATCGTTTTGGCTCTGTGATAACATCGCGATATTAGAAAGTCCGTCAAATAAAGTGATATCGCTGCTGGCTCCAACAGTGTAATTCCTGTTCTGTGAAGTTGATGACGGAATCGGGATTACCGAGCCCTGGAAAATAAAATTACCGCCGGCCTCTTCAGATTTTGTCCAGTTCCAGTTTCCATATGCTCCCAGTGTTGGAAGGAAATTACCAACAGCAGCTTTTACTCCTGACTGGTAGGATTTTAATGTATTCTCACTCTTCTGCAGAGTCGTATTTTTATTAAGCGCAGTATTTATTGCTTCATCAAGGCTTAATGTCTTCTGCGCAAAGGATGCATAACTAAAAGTCAGCAGACATATTAAGCTTAGAAAAAATCGCATTAGTCTTCTCCCGGCAAATTATTTGAAAGAATCAGAATTTAATTGTTCTTTAGACACCGAACAGGTTCTTTAAGTTACTTATACTGGTTTTATACAATTGTAGTGAAAACCAGTAAAATTCATTACAAAAATAGATTATATCAGACACCATATAAAATTTTAATTATAAACGGTGGAATAATTACATATGCGGTAAAAGAGAATACCCAGATATCGGATAAGCGGTAAAACCGTCATTCTTTGGTGTATTTGTCCTTAATTTTAACAAGGTAAGCATAAGCTTCTTCATAGTTATTTGCTATTTCCCCGTCAAGTATAGCATCCTCAATAGCCTCTTTTATTTCCCCGACCTTCCTGGATGGTTTAAGACCGCAAACCTTCATAATAGTATCTCCGCGTACAGGGGACTGAAAAGCTCTCAGCTTGTCTTTTTCCTCAACCTCCCAAACTTTCTTCATCACCCTTTCATAATTCTCCAGGTATCTGTCTACCTTATCTCTGTTCTTGCTTGTTATATCAGCACGGCATAATGTAATCAGGTCTTCCAGATCCTCCCCTGCAGCAACAATAAGTCTTCTTATTGCAGAATCAGTTACATCATCCTTTGCCAGCGCAATTGGTCTGAGATGCAGCCTAACAAGCTTCTCAACATATTCAAGTTTCGTAAAAGGCAGCTTCAGCTTTTTGAAAATAGGTTTCATCATCCTGGCACCAAGTTCTTCGTGTCCGTGGAATGTCCATCCAGTTCCTTCCACAAACCTTTTGGTAGCGGGCTTAGCAATATCGTGAACAAGGGCAGCAAATCGCAGCCATACATTATCTGTTGCTTTTGAAATATTATCAACCACCTCACAGGTGTGCAGAAATACGTCTTTATGGTGATAATCTTTTCTCTGTTCAATTCCTCCAAGGTTTGCAGCCTCGGGAAAAATTACTCCGAGCACACCGGAATTATATAATAACTTAAGGCCCGTTGAGGGTTTGGACGATGCGAGTATTTTAAGGAATTCGTCGGTAATCCTTTCCTGTGAAACTATTTTAAGCCTTTCCTTCATCTCCCCGGCAGCTTCCATAATAGTATCATCCACCTTGAACTTCAGCTGAGACGCAAAGCGAAAAGCACGCATAATCCTTAAAGGATCATCGTCAAAAGTTTTAAGAGGATCCATTGGGGTGCGAAGGATCTTTACTTTTATATCGTCAAGGCCGTTAAATTCATCTATAAGAGTCCCAAAATCTTTCTTGCTAATTGAAAGAGCAAGTGTGTTAATAGTAAAGTCCCTGCGGAGGATATCCTCTTCAAAAGTCCCTACCGTTACCTCCGGCTTTCTGCTTTCCCTGTGATAAGACTCCTTTCGGGCACCTACAAACTCCAGATCAAAATCGCCATATCGGAAATGAGCGGTACCGAAATTTTTGAAAATATCAATTTTTTTTATTCCCAGTTTCTCCGCATATGCTTTAGCATACGACTCACCGTCACCTACTACAAGGAAGTCGATTTCATTCCTTTCCCGTTTGAGAATTAAATCCCGTACGAACCCTCCAACAATAAAGACATCATACTCCTTTTCCTCTGCAGTCTCCATCGCTGTTTTGATAAAAGGAAATTTTTTAAGTTCTGATACAAAATCGGTTATTTCATTTATTAATTTTTTATTGCTCGTCATGAATATTCTTCGGTTCGATAATTATTGAATTCAAATTATGGGCCTTACTCCCCATCAAAATAGCAATAGGTTTCAAAGGTTCTATGTTGCTAAACAGAATTTTCATCGCTGCGGCTATCGGCACTGCAAGGAACATTCCAACAATCCCCCAGATCCATCCCCAGAAAATCAGGGAGAATAAAACGAAAACGGGACTGAGATCCATATGCCGCCCAAGGTAGTGAGGCTCAATTAGATTTCCTACAATATTATGAACCAGGAAAAGCACCAGAGCAAGTGAGATGAACGTAAATCCAAAGCCGAACTGCAGAAGTGCAATTAGAATAGGGCCTAATGTAGCGATTAATGCTCCGATGTTCGGGATAAAATTAAATACAAAAGTAAGCAGCCCCCAAAGCAAAGCGAAATCAACGTTATATATGATAAGTACTACCGTCACAATAATTCCAACTATTAGGCTGAGGATAGTTTTTATTATCAGGTATGACTGCAGCTGAACATTTATATTAAGAAGATTCTTTTTTACCATATCACTTTTTTCAGCGAATGCCACAGTTAGTCTTTCCTCAAATTTCCTCTTCCCAAGCATCATAAATACCCAGAAAATGAGTGAAATAAAGAAGTCACCCAGCATCGAAGAAAGAGAGTTGAACAGATTCTGGATTACACCTGCTTCAAATAATCTTTCAAACAAAGTTGAAACTTTGATGCGCCGTATATCAATCTTAAACCAGGAGGAAAATTCTCTCAGGGTTACATCAAATGGTTTTAGTACCTGGGCCATAAAGGTGGAAATATTTTCAGAGTAAGCCTGCAGTTTATCAGGAACGTCCCCTACGGCAGATATAAGCAGCAATCCTGTTAGGTATCCGATAATTGCAACTACCAGAAGGATTATTAAAAGAGACATCCATTTCGGAACTTTCTGACTCTTGAGATAATCCATGAGAGGATGAAGTAAATATGTAAGAAATATTGCAATGGTTACCGGTACTAATATCTCCTTCAAAGCCATAAGGATATATACGAACAAAACGAACGAAATAAATCCGAGGAAATATGCAGTGGCTTTCATGTGTTTTGTTACATTTTTTTCCTGGTTCATAAAAATCATTTAAAATTTAATGATGATAATAACTGGTTCCCGTGTTCATAAAGCCAGTCGGCTTTATTCAAATTTTCCTGAAGTATAAAGTTAAAATTTTTATCATTATCAAACCTCATTGCGAGGGCAGCCATTTTCCTCGCCCTTGTGAAATCCAGGTTTGAAAGCAGGTAATCTGACAGCTTGTATACAGCATAACTAACAGGATAACTATCCACAATTATAGTTTTGTTGAAGAGCTCAAGGAACAGATTGTGGCTCTCACCGAGCGATCCTGCAAGGTTAATAAGAACAGGTATGCTGAAGTAATCATAAGATTTTTCATTCATTCCGGTAACTATAACATATTTATCTACGTCACTTCCCTCAAGATATGGAACAATGAGAGAATCCGACTTCTGTAAATTCCTGCGGAGATTCGAAAGGTAATATAATGTACGGTTGGGATTCTGTGAAATTATATTTTTGTAAAGTGAGTCAGCGCAGATGGAATCCTGAACCTGTGCACAGAAATCAGCAAGGCGGAACTCGATGTTGTAATAATATGACGTCTTTTTATAATCCCCTATCTTATCTTTAAGGAAAGTTATAGCCTCAGATTCCTTTCCAGAATTATACAATGAGTTTGCATATCCCGTTAGCGCGGAATAATTATTGGTCAGCCTGAGAATCTCTGTAAAAATATTAAGAGCTTCCTGATAATTCTGTTCGGCATAGTAATCCCATGCCTCTTTCAGCCTGTCGGCTACATAACGTGGACAAACCTTATAAATAATCGGTTTTCTTCCGTAGTAATATTCAGCTTCGTTTATGTTATCAGCTTTAAAAGCTGTGGAAATGAAGCTGAAATACCTGCTGCTTAAGTCCTCAATACTCATGTTATAGACTTTTTCGAAATCAACATCAGAATAAAGCAGTTTAAACTTCTCTATACCGAAATTATCAATAAGATATCTGCAGAATGAGCCTGCAAAAATATATGACAGGCCTGAGGTCTGACTGAAGAAGTTCAACCCCCAAAAAAGGTTCTTCAGCTCTACCCTGAATCCGTTGTGATATGCGAGAGAGGCCATATAGTGAACATTATTCTGATCATACTCTGGAGCACCGGCAACAGCGGCTCCTTCTATCAGGGCAGGATTAAAATTATCCGCAACTTTGAATATCCCCCAGCCGAATTCCCCTGCAAAACAATGCGCGATTTCATGCCGCAGCGAGCTGTTATAATTGTCAGCTATTGTAAATATTTCCCTCAACCATGGTTTAGCTACATCAGCATTCTCAGAACCAAAGTACTTCTTTTTCTGAGAATCATTTTTAAAAATAAATGATACATATTTTTCCCCTGGATATGTATTATAAAATGCTTCCAGCTGCTCATAATAATATTCGTGATTGAGAGTAATAATTTTAATTTCATCTCTGCTGATACCGGGAGAGAAATAAATATCAAAATGTTCGGTTTTTACCAGATCACCAAGCACATTCTTCAGCTTATTCTGGGTGGTGGAGTAACCGAAATCCGGTGAAAGGTAAAGAAATAACGCAGGAACAAGCACTGACATATAAATTATCAACTTCTTCGAAATAAGAGCCTTACTGTACCAAGCAGACGCTCCGATAAAATACACAGCCCCGAAGAAAAGCAGGTTAAGCGAACGATATACCATCAGTTTCAGGTTTACATTTACCGCTTCATCATAAATGGTTCCCGGGAAATATGCATAAACAGGATTATAGAAGTAGATCTGCGGGTTATAATAGAGTTCGAAGAACGTTATCGATAAGACACCCAGAAAGATGATAATAAAAATAATGCGTCTGAATCCTGGTGATATAATTACAGAGAGTACTGCTATTGCCGCACCTACGATAACCGATGGAAGTGTTATGAAAGTGTAGAATAGTAATCCATCCCATACAGAACAGCTTACTGTAAGAAAATCGTGAGTTATTGAAATAACGAGGGGAATCAGGAGAAAGAATATGAATGGCAGGAGATCTTTTTTAAGGAATGATCTATAGTCCTGTTCGCTTGTCAATACTGAAAGGGTAAAGAACCCGGATAATATGGTCAGCAGAACTGCATTAAGTACAGAGAATTCAAAACCGAATACATTAGTTAAGGGAAACTCAAGCAGAAGGATATTAAACAATGCAATAAGGATGAGATAAACCAGCAGGTAATTTCTCCACCTTAAACTTTTTACCGGAAATGATTTAATACTCTGCTCCCTGAACTCTTTCAATATCTGCACCCAGCTCTTTCAATTTTTCCTCTATCCTCTGGTATCCCCTGTCCAGGTGGTATACACGAAGCACCTCCGTCGTTCCACGGGCTGCCAGCCCTGCCAGTACCAGCGATGCACTTGCTCTCAGGTCGGTAGACATCACTTTAGCTCCAACCAGATGGTCTGCCCCTTTCACAACAGCGCTGTTCTCACTTACTGTAATATCAGCACCAAGCCTTAGAAGCTCGGGCACATGCTTAAACCTGTCAATATAGATGGTATCGGTTACAGTAGAGGCGCCTGAAGAAAGCGCCATGTATGCAATCCACTGCGCCTGCATATCCGTTGGATAGCCCGGGAAAATTGAAGTAGAAACGTTAACAGGTGTGATCTCATTAGGAGCTTTTAGAATGATGGAATTCCCTTCTGATTCAATACTACATCCGCTGTCTTCGAGTTTCGAAAGAACAGCCTGCAGGTATTTCGGTTGGATATTCTGAAGGGTAATTTCACCGCCGGTAATCGCACCCGCAATTAAAAGCGTCCCTGCCTCAATCCTGTCGGGAATAGTTGCTTCTTCAACCGGAGAAAGCTCATCAACACCTTCTACCTCAAGGGTTGAAGTTCCGGTTCCGCTGATCTTAGCTCCCATCTTTATAAGGAATTCAACAAGGTTGGTTATTTCCGGTTCCATGGCAGCATTATTTATCACAGTAGTTCCTTTAGCCAGGGAAGCAGCCATTAAGGTATTGCCTGTTGCACCAACGGATGATATATCGAAATTTATTTTTGCTCCATGCAGACGTTTGGTTTTTGCAATAATATAACCTGAGTCAAGCTCTATATCTGCTCCCATTTTTTCGAGAGCTTCGAGATGAAGATTAATAGGCCGGGGACCCCACGCGCATCCTCCCGGCAGTGAAACCTTTGCATTCCCGTAGCGTGTAAGTAAGGGTCCCAGTACGTAAACTGAAGCGCGCATCTTTTTTACATGCTCATATGGAGCTTCAAAAGAATTTATCCTGCCGGTATTAATTTTTAAAGTATGATTTTCAAAAGTAATTTCAGCCCCAAGAAATGACAGAAGCTTTGTCATCGTATAAACATCATTCAGCTCAGGGGTATTTGTAAGGACAGACAATCCCCCGGTTAAAAGACATGCAGGCATCAGCGCCAGCGAAGCATTCTTGGCCCCGTTAACTTCAACAGTGCCTTTTAGTTTTCTGCCTCCATTAATTACAAACTTATCCACTTCAGCCTCACAAAAAGAATAATTCTACAGTAAAGAAATTAAGGAATAATAAATTAAAGTTTGAGGGAAAAATGAGGTCTCGGTGAAAGAATTACTGCAGTGCCTGGTTTGTTAGCATAGTTCCATTAAATCCGATCACAAAAATCTTTTTGGAATTAGTAACTGCCGCATCTGTCAGCGTAGCAAAATTACCTGATTGAGTTAGCTTCCAGTTTGCACCATAGTCATCCGTAACAAGAATTTCCCCCCGGCTGCCAAGGATGATTCCATCCTTATTATTAACAAAATGGATAGAATAAAGACCTGACATGGTGTTCGAAGGAATTTCATTCCAGCTTTCACCCCCGTCAGTAGTTCTCAATACTATTCCGCCACCGCCGGAGATAAAACCGTTCTTCTCATCGATAAAAATAATATCCCTAAGGTAGTTATCCGTCATTTTTTCCAGTTTTTTCCAGGATCTGCCTGAATTCGTTGTCTTCAGTATAGTTCCATTCCAACCTACGGCAAATCCATTATCGTCATCTTTGAAACTGATGCTGTAAAGAAGTTCACGGGTTGATGTATATACCGGATACCATGTAGTGCCTCCGTTCAGGGTTTTAAGTATAATTCCGTGACTTCCAGCCATGAAACCTCTTCGTTTGTCGCTTAGAAAGCAGATATCAAATATTGATTCTTTGATGTAAGCTTTAAGCACATTCCAGTTATTCCCCGCGTCATTAGTGTAAATTAAAGTACCGTTATCTCCTGTAATGAATCCGTTATTTTCATCAAGGAAATAAACATCGAAGAAATTAACGCGGCTGTCATATGTACTTTTCTGCCAGGTCAGGCCGCCGTCAACCGTCTTAAGTATCAAACCGTTAAATCCGCAGACATAGCCGATATTGGAAGTGACAAAATCAATGGAGTTCAGAGTAGTCCCGGTAGAAAGATTAATCGGCACCCAGCCTGTCCTTATTACACCTGAGGAATTGGATGTCAAAGTAGCTTCACCACCATCACCGTTATTAACTATCGGACTCTTATCCCGAAGTAAGGTGGAAATGTTGCTGTAGAAATAATAAAAAAGAACTGCACCCAAAACCAGGATCACTGATGATAATGCAAATCTCCTTAATATATGCCTGGGTATTTTCCTCCGGTTCTGGTAAACCACGGGCTCTTCAATTTCCACAGTAGTCAGATCTTCAAAAACATTATCAACATCCTCAAGGAAATCTTCGGCAGAGAGATATCTTTTCTGAACAGGTTTCTCAAGGGCTTTAGATATTATCCTGTCAACCTCAGCTGGAATATCAGGAAGATGAGTAGAAAGTCTGGCAGGCATTTTTTTAATATGAGCTTCCATAATCTCAAATTCAGTCGGATAATCAAAAGGAGTCTTGCCCGAAAGCATCTCATAGAACGTAATACCAAGCGAATAAAGATCGCTTTGCGTTGTCGGGGGTTTGCCGCGGATTTGTTCAGGACTCATATAGAAGATAGTGCCTATCTTTGTCCCTGCTTTCGTGATATCCTTTGTTTCATTTATCGACTTGGATATTCCAAAGTCCATTATCTTAGCTATGCCTTCATTACTGATGATAATATTTGAAGGCTTAAGATCACGGTGAATAAATCCTTTCTGATGTGCGAAGGCTACGCCGCTGAGTATCTGTCTCATAGCATCAAGGGAAAATTTTAAATCAAGCCGTCCTTCCCTGCGGATTATTTCCTCTAATGTCTCCCCTTCGATATACTCCATTACGATGCCGAGAGTATTATCAGAATCTGTAAAACCGTAAACAGGGATTATATTAGTATGATTAAGCTTTGCCTGGTTGCGTGCTTCACGTTTGAAGCGTTCAATGAACTGAGGATTCGGCGGTTTGCTGGTATTGAGAATCTTTATAGCCACATAGCGTTCCAGTTTCAGGTCGATTGCCTTATAGACAACTCCCATTCCGCCTTCACCTATAACTTCGACTATTTTATAATTCTCAATGTTCGTCCCGACCATCATTCATCCTTTTTTATTAATACGAATGAATAATTATCCGGAGCTCCTCTATCCTCTATCAATTTTGAGAGTTTCTCTGCGGTAAAATTTACGTCGTCATTGCCTATAATTTCCTCAAGTTCTTCATCATTTACCACACAGGTTACTCCATCTGAGCATACAAAAAACTTAAAATCATCGCGGGCATTCAATTTCATCTTACTTAGATCAGCCTCAACCTCATGGTTATCACCCAGGGCTTTCATAATTATATTCCTGTTGGGGTGGTTCTCAGCTTCCTTGAGGGTGAGATATCCTTCATCAACAAGACGCTGAACCAGGGAGTGATCCTTAGTAACCTGCTTAAGTTTCTGATCATCATATTTATATATACGCGAATCACCGATATGACCCCAATAAGCTGTATTTGTATTAATGAAAAGAACTTCTACAGTTGTAGCCATACCCTTAAATGCAGGGGTTGAAGCAGATTGAGTAATTATCATTTTATTTGCAGCCAGTATAGATTCTTTTATTCTTTCAAGATAATCATGGTTATCTGACTTTATGAACGCATTATAAATAGTCTCAACCGTCAGGCTGGAAGCAACCTCGCCTGCACGGTTTCCACCGAGTCCGTCACATAAGACAGTTAATAACCCTTCATCAAGTTCAAACACGCCGAATGAATCTTCATTTTCATACCGGCGAAGTCCGGTCTTCGATACGGATACGTGGGTATATTTCATACCTTCCCCGGACAACAGATTGTTTGGAATAAGAAATTTGAAAATAAGACTATCCACATTTTATTGTTTAATGAGTATTTTGTCCTAATCTTAGCAATTTTCATACCTGCTTATAATACCTTTGTTAATAATAAATTCTTCATTTTTTTTACAATTTTGAAGAAAAACCTCTTTTAATAGAGTTGTTTTTACCTCATAAAGCACGGATCCTGTTAACTGAACAATAAATTTATTAAAAAATCCACTTAAAAAAATCAGATTAAATAATAAGTTAGTAAACCGGGGGAGCAAAGTTAAGATTTAATCTTAATAGAATTTGATTTTTCTCAACAGGATTATATTCTATGGACAAATATTATGTTAATTTTTTATGAATTAAGTCCTTAGGATTTGAAATTATTTCTTCAGGCATCTTTCTTTTTGGAAAAAAAAGAGATAATTTTGCATCAATGTAGGCGGAATTTTATTGTAAGGGAGATCAATATGGCATACGGGGAATCTGACCATTACACATTCATACAAGATGAATATGAGCTAGCATTAAAATTATTTTCTAATCTTCAAAAAGAAATAACAAGTGCGCGGAATTTTCCAGATCAGACAAGATCAAAGATTTTTGAAAAACTTGAAGATATGATTCTGCAAATGGATTTATGTGTAGATGATCTTGATACTTTCTGGTCATTCATAGCCAGGGCGGAAATTGCTTATAAAGTTTATGAGGGTGGAATTATTCCTCAGGCTTTAAAAGAACTTTGCAGATTTGATCTGGAAGGTACAATGCCGTGTTGAAGGACGCCCCCCTAATTCAACTCCTCCTATACAGCTTTAAATTAAAATCGGATTGTTTCTTTCTCAAATTGGCTTGCAAAAGCCTTGAGGGTTTTAAGGTCTCTTTTTATTGAATCCTTTTCAAATTTGTTCGCCTTAGTCTTTAACTCAACAATCAAATTTGATAGTTGAATACTGGCCCTCTTAGTCTGTGAAGAATTTCTCCATACAGCCCTGAGCTCCTGCCAAATATCCTTAAATTCTTTATTCACCATTTTGTAAACTTCAGTATGTACCCAAAAGTCGTAATTTTTTAGCTGATATCAAAATTTAAGTGCGAGAACGGGGACTCGAACCCCGACACCTTTCGGTACTAGATCCTAAGTCTAGCGCGTCTGCCAATTCCGCCATTCTCGCAGATGGTTAAAAGCAACCATTAAAATTGGAGAACAAAAATAAAAGTTTTGCCTTACAAAACAAAGGTGAGTGGTTAAGGGATATTCTTTTAAAGAGATAAAAGGCCTGTGAGATGCAGAAAGCATCTCACAGTAAAGAAATTCAAATCAGCGGAGCAGGATCATCTTTTTAGTGCTAGAATAGTTTTTTGTTTCAAGTCTATAGTAATAAATTCCACTGCTCAGGTTTGAAGCATCAAATCTAATGTTATAACTCCCTGACTTAACCTGATTATTTACCAGCGAGGCGACTCTCTGTCCAAGAACATTAAATACTTCCAGGTGAACAAATCCATCAGCGGGAATAGTATAATTTATAATTGTCACCGGGTTGAAGGGATTAGGGTAATTCTGCTCGAGCGAGAATCGGGTTGGGCGAGCAACTTCAACCGCGACTTCCTCAGAATATTCATATGATCCGTCAAAGTCAATTTGCTTAAGCCTATAGGAATATTTTCCCGCTGCAAGGTTTTGATCCTTAAAAGAATAACTATGACTCTGAGTTGTAGTCCCTTCACCTTGCGTGAAACCTACCTGAGTAAATCCATCATTAGTCTTTCTTTGTATCTCAAATCCTTTGTTATTTGTTTCTGTTGCTGTCTGCCATTTTAGCAGAACATTAGCTCCTTCCTCATCCGCTGTAAAGGAGGTAAGCTCAACAGGTACCCCGCCACCATTATCTGTTCTAATGATTACTCCGAATCCTCCGACTGCCGTTCCACTATATGTATCAGTAAAGCAAACTCCATAAAGATCATTACCGGTTATACCTGATTGATCCAACCAGGTGTTTCCTCCGTCTGTTGTTCTGAGAATTAAGCCGGATTGACCAACAGCAGTGCCATTCTCAGCATCTGTAAAGGAAACACCCAGTAATGTGTTTACTCCAGGGTTCGGCTGAGTTATCCAGGACTGACCGCCATCTGTTGTCCTGAGGATAGTACTTACTCCGAAGTCGCCTCCTACAACAGTTCCATTATCTGCATCAGTAAACGAAATGCCTCTTAGCGGAAAAGCTACCCCGCTCGTCTGTGGATTCCAATTCTGGCCGCCGTCTGTAGTATGAAGAATCAGACCATTAGTACCAACAATCGTCCCGTTATTGGAATCTGAAAAATTAACGCCAAAAAGAAGTTCTGATGTACCGCTTGTCTGACTTATCCAATTCTGACCACCATCGGTTGTTCTTAGAATTGTTCCATTCAGGAAGCCAACTATCGTTCCTGTATTTGCGTCTGTAAACGAAACTCCGTATAAGTAATCAGTTGAGCCGCTTACCTGCTGTACCCAGTTTGCACCTCCATCCGTTGTTCTAAGGATGTTTCCCTCATCTCCTACAATAGTACCAGTACTCGCATCCGTAAAAGACACGCCGTAAAAGTTGATACCGTCAAGTGAGTCTGTTAGTCCGCTTATCTGAACCATCCAGGTAGAGCCGCCGTTCGTGGTTCTCAGTATCGTTCCCGATGGATAACCATATCCCACAGCCGTACCGTTATTTGCATCTACAAAACTTACTGAATACAGGTAATCGGTTGAAATAGTTCCCTGACCATTCCAGGTAGTACCGCCGTTAGAGGTAGTAAGGACAGTTCCGCTATTTCCAACTACAACAGCAGTATTGGAAGATGAAAAAGATAAAGCATAAAAGTGTTCGATAGTATTAGTTGGTTGTTCAGTCCAATTTGTTCCGCCATCGGAAGTTCTTAGTATTATACCGGTACCGCCAAGCTCAAAGCCTGCAGCTAAACCATTATCTGCATCGATGAATGAAACCCCATAAAGTATCTTGTAGGTTCCGCTTGTCTGAGCTGACCAGGTAAGACCACCATCTGTAGTATGAAGAATGGTACCCCCATCACCTACTATAGTTCCATTTAATTCATCAGCAAAAGTAACATCAAAAAGGAAGACAGTGCCTGGATTGCTTACTGCTGTCCAGCTGTTCCCGCCATCAGTTGTTCTTAAAATACTACCCTCCCCCAGCGTTCCTCCAATTGCAAACCCTGTATTTGAATCTATATAATGAACTGCAAACAAATTATTGCCTGTTCCGCTGGTCTGCTGATTCCACGTCTGGCCCCCATCGGTAGTAGTAAGAATTAATCCCCCCAGGCCTACCGCCGTTCCATGAGAAGCATCTGAAAAAAATACACCCCGGATATTTTCAGTTACACCGCTGTTCTGACTTACCCAGTTATTTCCGCCGTCTGTTGTCCTGAGAATCACCCCGTTTTCACCAACAGCACAACCGGTCTGATCATCAATAAAAAAAACATCCCAAAGATTTACGGATGTCCCGCTTGTCTGGATCTCCCAGCTATTTCCTCCGTCTGTAGTTCTTATAATTGTGCCGAAATACCCGACGAGAGTACCTGTACCGGCATCGGTAAACCACACTCCTCTCAGATCATTTCCCTGGGGCAGCGGATTCTGCCAGTTCCATTGTGCAAAAAGTGCAGATCCAGTACTTAGCATTAATAAGGTAAGGATCGTTATGAAATTCCGCGAGGGTAGTTTCGGTAAGAAATTTTTTATCATAATAGCTCCAAATTTTAAGTGAACAAAAGATACCTGTACCGCACGAATTGGATATGGTATACTTGCAATAAACCTTCAATCAAGCAGATTAAATTCTTCCAGCCGCATTTCTATATAGAGCGAATAATTCTTAAACCTGATAGGGATATTATACCTGGTTTTAAGGCGCTGAAAGTATTTGAGGGTTTCTTCCGAAATAAATTCAGCTTCTGAAAGGTCAAGAACAATATCCTTTTTATCTTCTTTCATATTGATATCCAATTCCGGAATCTGCATGATCAGTTTGTTTACAGACTCAAGTCTTCCTTTGACATAAATAATAGTATTATTGTTTGATTTTTTACGGTATATATAATGCATAACAGTCTGAAAGTTACCCTTGTAACATTAAATTTTATGCCGCAAAATATTCAGATCGGAACCTCCATTTATCCTTAAAAACAATGAATTCCCAGGTATCTATAGATTAACTAAGGGAGTGAAATATCGTTCAGGAGTGATATTTAACGCAGATCTCTATGAATTTTTTTGAGTTAAGAACGGAATTCCCAACTTTTTCATCCTTGATCTTAAAGTCCCCGGATCCATATCAAGGATGTCCGCTGCTCCTCCCTCACCCCTTATCTTCCAGCCCGTTTTTTCCAATACTTTTATAATATACTTTTTTTCATATTCTTCTAATGAAACAAATTCACCAATAACTTTATTATTATTAAAATTATCGGAACTTCCGGGAGAAATCAGGATGTCTTCGTCTGTAATAGTATCCCCTTTGCATATTATTACTGCCCGGTGAATTATGTTTTCCAGCTCTCTTATATTTCCCGGATAAATATAATCCTGGAGAATGTTTAACGCGCTTTTTGAGATCGATGTAATTTTCTTATTCATCAACATCGAGAACCTTCCAATAAAATATTTAGCAATCGGCTCAATGTCATCCCGGCGTTCAGAAAGCGGTGGAATGAAAATACTAAAAACATTTATCCTGTAATAAAGGTCACTTCTGAACTTTCCCTGTTCAACCAGTTCAGCCAGGTTGTGATTGGTGGCAGCTATTATTCTAACATCAACACTAATTTCGCTGCTGCCTCCTATCCGCATAAATTTCCTTGACTGAAGCACATTAAGAAGTTTTGCCTGTACCGGGAGAGGCATATCTCCTATTTCATCAAGAAAGATTGTACTCCCGTCAGCCATTTCAAACTTTCCTTCCTGTTTTTCTACAGCACCCGTAAAAGCACCTTTCTCGTGACCGAAAAGTTCACTTTCTACAAGCGAGTCAGGAATTGCTGCACAGTTAACGATAATAAGCGTCCTTTCTCTCCTCGGGCTCAGATCATGAATAGCCTCTGCTACAAGATTTTTGCCTACACCCGTAGAACCAGTTATCAATACAGTTGATCCGGTATCGGCTACCTCAACCACCTTTTTTCTTACCTGCTGTATTGCAGCGCTCCTGCCGATTATTGAACTTATTTCCTGTATCATCCCCTGTTTCTCACGCAGGTAAATGTTTTCCTTAGCAAGTCTTTCTTTAAGCAGTTGTATCTCACCGTGTGCTTTCTCCAATTCCCGCTTTTCTACAAGCTCTTCCTGTGCTTCTATCAGCTGGGTATACTGTTGTTCAATCCTTGATTTGCTCTCTTCCAGATCCTTTGTTTTTTCCCTGACGATTTGTTCCAGCAGCAGGTTTCGTTTTTTAACGCTGATCTGCCTGAAATAATTGAAACTGTAGCCGGCAGAAACCAGGAGAAAGACTGCAAGAAAAATGAACCAGGTATTTTTCCAGAAAGGAGGAGAAATTCTAAAAGAAACGGATTTAACATCACTTATAACACCGAACTGATTTGCAGCTCTTACATAAAAAGTATATTCATCCGGTTCAAGGTAGCCGTATGTAATCTTGGGCGAAGGAGAAATATTTGACCACAGGGTTTCGATTGGAGAAAGATAATATTCAAAGTTGACAGCGTCTTCATTGAAAAAAGATAATCCGTCGCAATTGAAGCTCACCTTGTTCTCTGAGTATGATAGATCGATAGGTTCCCCGGTTAATGCAAAGGGCTTATTATTTATCTGAAGCCCGGCTATCAGCACCCCTGGTTTCTGCGTCTGGGAATAATCTTCTGAGGGATCATAAATTGATACTCCCCCGAACATACCAAAGTAGATATTCCCGTCCTTACTTTCATAAATTGTATTGTTGAAAGAGAATTCATCTGAGGCAAGTCCTTCACTTTTTGAATATCTTTTTACTACCCTGTATTCTTCATCAATTTTTCTAAGCTCGAAGACCCCACGGGTAGTGCCTGCCCATAAATTTTTGTTGCTGTCGACAAGCAGAGAAATAATTTCATTATTATTTAGATCTGAAACCATATAGCCTTTTTTTGCCGGTGTAATAACTGCCAGGCCATTACGTTCTGCTAAAATTACTGAGCCTCCTGAATCGATTGCAATATCACTTATAAACTCGGATAAACTGGGATAAAAAGTATCCCACTGTGTTACCGATTTAACCCCGATAGGCGTAGTCGCATTTTCTGCCAGAAAGAGACCTTTATCAGTTCCAATGTAGAGGTCTTTCCTTCCTGATTCGACGATTTTAAAAACGGACCTTCCTGAAACGCTCAGATCCTGCTCAATAAATGAATCTCCTTCATAAGTGAATAATCCTTCATGCGTTCCAATCCATATCTTACCCGTATGATCTTTAATTATGGTCTGAACTATCCTGTTCTCCAGCCCAAGAAATTCGATCTGTTCATTATTCTTGATTTTGTATAAACCGGGCGCGGATCCGGCCAGCACTTCTTTATCATTCAGAGGCAGCAGGCAGGTGAACCATCGTTTCGAATATTTTGCGGGATTGTCAATCCTGCTGAATTTATGATTTTTAAGTCTGAAAATTCCTTTTTCCGTAGTGCAAAGGAAAACATTCCCTGATTGTATTATAGAAAATACCGCATTAGCGTTCAGCCCTTCCCTGTTGTCATACTTATGGAACATCAGAGTTGAGATTTTTGATATCCCTTTCAAATCATATCCTATCCAGAGATCATTCTCCCTGTCTGAATAAATAAGCTTAACATCATTGCTTAAAAGGCCGTTATTTTCGGTTATGCTGAAAATCTTTTGCTCAGATGAGATCAGTGAATTTAATCTTACCAGGCCGGCGTCAAGCGCAGCAAACCAGTATTTCCCATTATTGTTCTGTATACCATACACCACGGGAATTTCAGAAACCCAATTTACAGGCATTGTAGTACCCAGCGATTCAACAGGAAGGAATGCGATTCCTGAAGAAGAACAGATCACCAGGTTATTATCAGCATCAATAAATAAGTAATTAATTTTTGCCCCGTCGAGACCTTTTATGTTCAATTCTTTAATACCGCTGGCAAAATATTTATAAAATTTTCCCGGCCTGGTGAGGAAGTATATACCTCCTTCTTTATCTTCGGCGATGTTAAGGATTGTCTGATTTTTGAAATTATTTTCTTTGGAAAAATTATGGAGAGAATCAGCCTGGAAGTAAAATACATCGCCCGGAAAAAGAGTACTATATGCCCAAACTCTGTTGTAGCTGTCTGTGAATAATTTTATTCTGTCTTCGGCCTGTTTTAATACCCAGGTATGAACATTCCCGTTTTTTAATGAAGAAACACCCCGCTCAGATGAGACCCAGAGAACACTATCGCTGTTTCCCGTTAAACCTAGCGGCCAGTCATTCAGAAGTCCATCTTTTTTACCATATAATTTATACTCTTTACCATTGTATTTAATGAGCCCTGCCGATGTTGCAAACCACATATATCCATTGCTGTCCTGGTAAATATCCCAAACCTGGTTCCCTGGCAGACCACGGTCACGCGTATAGTTAGTAATGGGATATTGCTGGGCCTTAATTTCGTGGACGAAGATGATGAGTATAATTAAAAAAAGTATAATTCGATTGAACGGATGCATTTATATGAAAAATTATAATATTGAAATTACAACTTATTGAAGAAGGCGCTTTCATTCAAGATAATTTAGGCATCACAAACCCGATTATGAATATAATATTCCTTTATGCTGCTAATCATAAACGATGTTTAAATCAAAGATACGATATGCCTATGGCAGATGGGTTGCTCTTTCACTGAATAATAAAGGGAGAGCGGAACGGCTCTCCCTTTCAATGGCTAAAGTTATATCAGCCGATCTCTTTTTTTAAGGTGCAGTTATCTCAGAAGTACCATCTTCTTTGTGCTGGTGAAACTGCCCGAATCAATTGTATAGTAATAAACACCGCTTGCCAGTTCTGAAGCGTTGAATGTTACTTCATGGCTGCCTGCTCTCCTGAATCCGTTCACAAGTTCGGCTACTTTTTGGCCTAAGGAGTTATATACGTTAAAATGAACTACTCCGTCTGAAGGAATGCTGTAGCTTATCTGTGTTGTAGGGTTAAATGGATTTGGATAATTCTGACTTAAAGAATAATTATGGGGCAAGCCGCTGTTCTCCTGTTTCACTGAAGTAAGAACCTCGTTTGCAGGGCGCCATAGAATTCCTGTGGAGAAAGTCCCGCAGATTAAATTCTGTCCGCTTACATCAAAAGCTTCCACCGCACTGGTATAACCTGTCGGTGGTAATCCATCACTTATTGAAGTCCATGTATCGCCATTGTTAGTAGACTTAAAAGCATACCCGTCAACCGTACCGGTAAGAATAGTTGAACCGTATACTTCCACTGTCATCAATGTAACCGAAGTTAATCCGTTGTTCTTCAGCGTCCAGGTGTTACCTCCGTCATCGGAAACATACATACCGTCGTTTGCCGCTGCAAAAAGAGTTTGGCCGGCTGCTTCTACTTTATGAGTTGAAGAATAACCTGACAAGCCTGATGATGATTCTGTCCAGGTCATACCATCATCAGTTGAACGGAAAATAAATCCCGAAGCTAATGTGGCTGCGTAAACGTCACCGCCTATAAAAGTAAAATTATCAATCTCCGGATCGCTCAAACTACCATCTATCGGTGTCCAATTTGTTCCGTTGTCAGTTGACCTGTAAGCACCTGCGGAAAAAGTTGCAGCCAGTACTGTATTGCCATGAGCCCCGACAGTTCTTATATATGCATCTCTTGCAACAGACATCACTCTTGCCCAGGTATTGCCGCCGTCAGTTGATCTTAGTAAACCCTCGGTTGTTGTGGCTGCAAACAGTGCAGAATCACTCTTCGCAAGTGTCCTGATGCCATAAGCATCAATATTTGTAAAGGGTTCCCACGTCTGTCCGTCATCTTGAGATATGAAAGCACCACTATCAAAAGTTCCTGCTAAGACATCCGAACCAAGGTTAAGGAAAGTTCTTACACTCGTTGAATATATTCCTTCTGCCGTACGGACCCAGCTATCACCGTTATCTGTAGACTTATAAATCCCGTCGCCGCTGGCCGCATATAAGTCATCATAAAACTTAAGAAAACTGCCAATGTATGGATTATCAAGACTAGGATCCACCGGGTTCCATGTAACCCCCTCATCGGTAGATACGAATGCTCCGGCTTTAGCAATACCAACAAACAACTTATCACTAAATAGACCCATAGAATAAACAGCTTTTGGATCCAGGTTATTGGTTATAGAAACCCAGTTATCGCCCTGGTCAGTTGAAACGAAAATGCCATCATTGGTTCCGGCAAATACCTGTGAACGACCAAGGATTCCCAAAGTATGAACTGCACCGCCTGTGATACCGGTTCCGGCATATTGCCAGGTATCGCCAAGGTCATCAGATTTATATACACCTTCGTCGGTCGCGGCAAAAAGATATGCACCGAGAGCAATAACTTTGTTAATGAATGGATCAGTCATACCCGTATCAACACGCACCCAGGAATTAGCATTATCAACCGACCGGTACACGCCGTTCATTGTTCCGGCAAACAGCACTGTGTCAATTGAGGTGAGAGAATAAACATTATCGGTTGTAATTCCTCCATCGGTTTCCGTCCATGATTCACCATCATCATCCGATCTGAATATTCCTTCATAAGAGCAGGTATATAGAGAAAAAGGAGTCGAAAAAAGATCATAGATATAAGTAGTTGGAAGTCCTGAGCTTGTGTTCATCCAGGTTAGACCGCTATCAGTACTTTTATAGACGCCGGAAACAGTCCCGGCAAAAATTATGGAATCGTGCTCAGCAAGACAAACAGTTCCGCCGCCGTCAGGCCCGGATGCCGTCTGCCATTGAGCATTTGAAACACCAATAAAAATCAACCCCAATATGATTGTAAACAACGAGAATCTGAATAATGTTAACATTTGTATCTCCAGAGGAAAATGAGAAAATATAGTTGATTGTTTATTATACGAATAGAACATTATGCTGCAATTCAGCAAAGAACAATTTTATACCTGGATATAGTTGGAGAGTTTCTCTTTAAACTCTTCGAGGGTTAAACCTTTCGACCAGAAAGCAAAAAACACCATCCGGAGTGAGACTGCAAAGCTCGGGTGATTTACGAACATAGTGGTTATACTTGGTTTAAGCGAGACACGGTCATTTAGTGCGAGCATCGTTAAGGTGCTGTCACTAATGCAAAGTTTCATAGTTAAATTATCTACTATCCTGATTTCTTCACCAATTTCTTCATACTTCTCCAGCGTTGTTAGAAACAGGTCCTTTTCTTTTTCAGTTTTGATATCGCAATATTCATAAATGCATTTGAAGTCTATACTTCTTTTTAACAGATCTTTTTCGTAATCGAGGTTCTCTTCAAGCGAAAACGAATATGGGCTCTTGGAAAACAATAGAAGTTCTTTTTTAGTATTATTTTGAATGGAAAGCCACCGCTCTTTTATCTGTTCACGTTCGGTTAGTATTTCAATATAGTCAAGCGACACAGAGGACCCGGCCTGCGCTGCTTTTAATTCCATCAGGTCTTCCTGGAGTTTATCAGCAATAAACTTCTTCTTGTCATATTCGGTGCTGATATTTTTCATCACAATATCAGGACTAACACCGCTGAACATTTTAATTCCGTTCTTAAAATTCTGGTTTGCAAGTCCTTTTTTTACAAGATTCTGAAGGATTTCGTAGGTTTTTGTCCGGCTAACTGAAGTTATTTTTGAAACCTCCGGGGCAGCAAATTCATTCTTCTGCAGTAGAGCAAGGTAAACCTCAGCTTCCCGTCGTGGGATATCCAGCAGCTGAAGTTTTTCTATTAAATCCTGCATTTTTAGCCTTAATTCTAAATGTAACCCCTATAAGTGATTGTACCTCCATATAGGGACACACGAACATAACAAATAACTAGAATAGAATCAAACCGGGGAAGTTCGATATTAATAAATAGTTATTTAATGGTAACGTAATTTTTCCGGTACCATCTCTTCCGGTCCTGGCGTATTTCGCAGTCACTTTCTGAAGTGTTTTTGCTAATTACTTTTAGCTGCTGAAATTGATATACAGTTCATTGAAGATATATAGAATTAATGATGCAAAGTATTGCAGGTGGCAGTTCAACAGGGTTAAGCATTATTAAGCCGGGCAATAGGTTATTAGAACGTATTCAGAGCGTTTTCACAATGTTTTCACAACGTTTTCAGAACGTTTTCAGATCGTTTTCAGATCGTTTTCAGATCGTAGTTAGATAGTATTTATGAAGTGCCATGATTCTGAGCCCTCTTTACCCCGAATCTTACCGATATGTAACGAAACTAAGGTACGCTCTGAAAAGTGAAAATTTGGCCGGTTTTTATTATCTTTACAGTTCGATTATTTAGAAAAAACACGCAGGTGCTGCGGGATCGGGGTTTATCGGAGGATACTGATCCCTGGAGAGCAGCTGTATAATTATAATTAAAAAGCCCAGAGGATACATTGGAAGTAAAAGTTAACGAGATATCTGCTTCAGAGAATGAAGTAGAAGTTACAATGTCATATGACGAAATAAAACCGGATATCGATAGCGAAGTAAAAAAGCAGTCTAAGAAGATTCAAGTACCTGGCTTCCGCAAAGGAAAAGTTCCTCTTTCTATGATTAAGAAGATGTATGGTGATGCACTTGAATATGAGGCGGCCGAGAAGGTTGCGAACAGCAACTTCTGGAAGGTTGTAAAGGAGAAAGATATCCAGCCGATAGGTCAGCCTGTGCTTTCTGATATCAAATTTAACCCTGGTGAGGATTTTCAATTTAAAGTTCATTATGAGGTTATACCTCAGCTTGATGTGAAGGGTTATACCGATATCAGTATGGATATACCTGACTTTAAGGTAAAAGATGAAGAAGTTGAACATGAGATTATGCATGTAAAGAAGGCAAATGCTTCACAGGTTGAGGAAGAGGTTGTAGGTGAGGACAATAATTACGTTATTAAATTAAATCTGCAGCGCCTGAATGATAAGGGCGAACCTTATGAAGGCAGCAAGCCTGAAACGTTCGATGTTGATCTTTCAAACGAAAATGTTCAGAAAGATATAGTTGAAAAATCGAGAGGTAAAAAAGTTGGTGAAACTTTCCAGTTTACGTTCACAGATGAACGTAAAATGAAAAACGATAAAGGTGAGGAAGAACCGGTTAAGGAGGATTTCAACTACAAAGCGGAAATTATGGATATTAAAAAATATCTGCTCCCTGAACTTGACGGTGATTTCCTCAAAAAGATTACTAATGATAAGTTTGATAACGAACAGAGCTTCAGGGAAAATATAAGTTCAGATATTCAGAAATATTATGATCAGAAAACTGATGAGATTACACGCGACAAGCTGATTCAGGAGATAGTTAAAGCAAATGATTTTACTCCTCCTACTTCACTAATAAATAACTTCTTAAGTGATCTTATTGAACGTGAAGAACAGGAAGTGAAGAAACAGGGCTATCGTAAATACGACCGTGAAGAGGCCGCTAAACGGCTCCGCAGCTATGCTGAATATGAGGTTAAATGGTACCTTATAAAGAATGAGATTGAGAAGAAGGAAAATATTGAGGTCACTGATGATGACCTGAAGGAACTTGTGAAGAAAGATGTAGAGAAGACGGGTCTGCCGGAAGACAAGTTGCTGAACTATTACAAATCTTCTAACTTTGCTGAGCGTCTCAGGGATCAGAAACTGCTTGACTTCCTTAAGGAGAATAATAAGATTAACAAAGTAGATCCTTCGAAATTAACAAATACTAAAACAGAGGAAACTAAATGACAAAACATCCTGAAATTTTTAACCAGCTGGTACCCTATGTTATCGAACAGACAGGCCGCGGTGAGCGGGGGATGGATATCTTTTCCCGATTGCTTCGGGAGAGAATAATTTTCATAGGTACTCCTATTGACGATCATATTGCAAGTCTTATTATCGCTCAGCTTATTTTTCTTGAAGCTGAGGATTCTGAGAAGGACATCAACGTATACATAAACTCTCCCGGTGGAAGCGTTACTGCTGGACTGGCAATTTACGATACAATGAAATATGTAAAGCCTGAAATATCTACTATCTGCGTCGGTATGGCAGCAAGCATGGGCGCCATCCTGCTGGCAGGAGGGTCAGCCGGAAAAAGAACCGCTCTTCCTAATGCCAAAATTATGATTCATCAGCCCTGGGTTGGCGGTCTGCAGGGACAAACATCCGATATAGAAATTCATGCAAAGGAAATGCTGAAGACACGTGATACTCTCTATAAGATTCTCGCAGAACATACGGGAAAATCTATTGAACAAATCACAAAAGACTGCGACAGGGATTATTTCCTTTCTGCGCAGGAAGCAAAAGATTATAAACTGATAGACAATATTATTGAAAAGAGAATCCCTCTTTCAGATAATAATAAAAAATAATTTTAATAAGGGGTTGAGTAATCTCAATCCCTTTTCCTTCTTATATTACTATCCGTATTTACACATCTTATTTAAATGAACAGACATCCCGGTTACATACGTGCTTCAGTGCTAATGCTTTTTGCGGTATTATTATTCCCTGCTATACTTTTTGCTCAGCAAAAAGGCGAGGAAATAAAACCGAAGAGTGTGAATCCGGAACAAAAGGAATTTGTAAAAATAAAGGAGGGTGCGTTAAGAAAAACCCTCGACTTCTATCTCAATGAGTTCAGCAAGAACAAACTTATCCCCGGAATATCAGCAGGTGTAGCCCTGGACGGGAAGATCCTATGGCTGGGCAATTCAGGGATTGCTGATGCTGAAAATAATACCCCGGTAACAGACAGCACCCTCTTCAGAATAGCTTCCATATCTAAATCCATTACTGCTGTGGCGGTTATGCAGCTTGTAGAGCAGAGAAAAATTAACCTGGATATGGATGCCCGCAGCTATATTCCATATTTCCCTAAAAAGAAATGGAAATTTACCGTTCGCCAGCTCCTGAACCATACTTCCGGAATACGTAACTATTACAGAGGAGAATTTGATGACACAAGACATTTTGCCTCAATAAAAGATGCGGTAAACATCGTTAGCAGCGATTCACTTGCCTACAGACCCGGAACGAAGTATCTCTACACAACGCTCGGCTATAACCTGCTGGGTTCGATCATAGAAAATGTATCCGGACAGTCATATGCTGAGTATCTACGTAAAAACATTTTTGAACCAGCAGAAATGAATTCTACTCTTCCAGGTTACCAGCAGAGAATAATTCCTCACCGCGCGGGAATGTACGAGAGGAATAAAACCCGAACAATGGAGAATGCTCCATTAGCCGACTTGAGCAATAAATATCCCGGCGGAGGATTGTTATCAACATCCGGAGATTTGTTGAAATTTGCTGTCAGCCTTCTTGAGGGGAAACTCGTTAAACCGGAAACCCTTGACTCCATGCTGGTTCCAGCAAAACTCAGGAACGGTACACTTATAAATTATGGACTAGGCTTTACTCTTGGAAAAGATAATGCAGGCCGAAAATATTTTGCCCATGAAGGATATGACGGTACTTCCCTGCTGCTCATTTATCCAGATGATAAACTCGCTGCGGTTGATTTGTTAAATATAAGAGACAGAAACAACGGCACTGCAGCATTCGATCTGGCTTCCATCATTCTGGACGATACAATCATTTTTCCTCTGGCTCAGCTATCAGACAGGCTGATGTTGGTATACAGAGTTTCGGGAATTGATTCTGTCCTAACAGATTATAAAAATATTTCAGTGGATTCCTCAGGTATATACGATATTTCTCTTAATGAAACCTGCCTATTCGGCTACGACCTACTAGGACTAAACAAAACCTCGGACGCGGTCAGGTATTTTCGATTTATCGTAAGTCACTTTCCCCGGCAGGCCAAACCTCTCATCGGGCTTGCAGATGCATACTATAAAGATGGTAATATCGGACTTGCTCTAAGGAATTACAGGCTCGCCTTTAAGATTGAACGAACCAACGTTTATGCACTCAGTATGATACGCAAAATCACCGGTTCCGGGTGATTTGAAGTAAACCGGAAATATTTTCCTTGCATTCCTTAACTTTAGTCTACAAATTAGTAGCCAGAGCTTAACAAACAAAAAAATATAAATGATAGGACACAGATTTACGGAATTTATTCCGGGAAGCAGCGGTGAGAACCGCTTTGAAGACCTGCTAAAGATATTTCTGCAGCTATTGACTATTACTTCCGGTGATGTAAGCGAAGCATTAAACTGGATGAATGAACTTGATAAAAAGTACAACCTTACTGATAATAATTATGGAATGGGCGACTTTATAAATGAGCTGAAGGATAAGAACTATATTGAAGAGGATGCGGATAAAAATATCCTGGTGATTACTGCTAAAAGTGAACAATCAATCCGTAAACAATCACTTGAAGAGATCTTCGGGAAGTTAAAGAAGTCCAAACGCGGAAATCACAGAACGCCTTACTCAGGA
The DNA here is from genome assembly GCA_963800255.1 of uncultured Ignavibacteria bacterium. Taxonomy (GTDB): domain Bacteria; phylum Bacteroidota; class Ignavibacteria; order Ignavibacteriales; family Ignavibacteriaceae; genus DATFVA01. The sequence goes on from CAWDAK010000009.1 coordinate 618,673, forward strand.
ATAGGTGATGAATTAACTTCAGACAGACGTGAGTTCAGCTTCGGAGATACAATGGACCAGATCGATGTAACAAGTTCAATAAAAAATTCGCAGATAAATCATGGTATAGATGACTTTAAACTGACCGAGGATGATCTTGAGGTAGAGGAAAAAGATTTTAAGGCACTGACCTCAACAGTGCTGATGATCGATATATCACATTCGATGATATTGTACGGTGAAGATAGAATTACTCCGGCCAAAAAAGTAGCCATGGCACTTTCCGAACTGATTACAACAAAATACCCTAAAGATACGCTTGATATTATAGTATTTGGAAATGATGCCTGGCCTATCGGTATAAAGGATCTTCCCTACCTGCAGGTGGGACCCTACCATACTAATACGGTAGCCGGAATAGACCTGGCTCTTAATATTCTGAGAAGAAGAAAAACATCCAATAAACAGATATTTATGATCACGGACGGCAAGCCAACCTGTCTGAAAGAAGGTGCACGTTATTATAAAAATAGTTTTGGATTGGACAGGAAAATAGTAAACAAGACCCTTGATCAGGCGGCAAGAAGCAGAAAACTGGGTATATCAATTACTACGTTTATGATTGCCCGTGATCCTTACCTTCAACAGTTTGTAAGGGAGTTTACCTCAACAAATAAGGGACGTGCATTCTACAGTAGTCTAACCGGTCTTGGAGAATATATTTTTGAAGATTATATCAGGAATCGTCGACGCAGAATGAGATAATCTTCTGCTTTCATTTTCTAACAAAAAAGGAGTTTTGATGGACTTAGTTTCAATCTCTACGTTTGGAGAACTAAAGAAAAGCGGTTTTAAAACACGATCAATTAAAAATGAACTTAGAGAAAATCTTATTTGCGCACTTCAGAAAAGTGAGAATCCGTTTGAAGGAATCCTTGGATATGAAGAAACAGTGATACCTGATATCCAGACGGCCATCCTTTCCAGGCATAATATTATTCTGCTTGGTCTTCGCGGTCAGGCAAAAACTAAAATAGCGCGACTACTGATAAACCTGCTTGATGAATATATCCCGGTTGTAAAAGGAAGCGATCTCAATGAAGACCCCTTCCATCCTATTTCAAACGTAACCAGGGAACTGGTGAAGAAGGAAGGTGATAACACAAAAATTGAATGGGTGCATAGATCAGAACGCTATACTGAAAAACTTGCTACTCCTGATGTTTCCGTTGCAGACCTGATCGGCGATGTTGATCCTATCAAAGCTGCATCGCTTAAGCTCCCCTATTCTGATGAAAGAGTTATTCATTTCGGACTGATCCCCCGATCGCACCGAAGTATCTTCGTTATCAACGAACTTCCTGATCTACAGGCAAGGATACAGGTAGCTCTTTTCAACATCCTTCAGGAAAATGATATCCAGATACGCGGGTTTAAGGTACGGCTTCCGCTTGACATACAATTTGTGTTTACAGCAAACCCCGAAGATTATACAAACCGCGGATCTATCGTAACTCCTCTGAAAGACAGGATTGACAGCCAGATACTTACTCACTATCCAAAATCGATAGAGGTATCAAGATCAATCACCGAGCAGGAAGCGCGGTCTGCTGATCAGCAGAAAAATGCAGTACACATTCACGATCTGCTTAAGGATCTTGTAGAACAAATAGCGTTTGAAGCACGTCAGAGTGAATATATTGATGCTAAGAGCGGTGTGTCAGCAAGGCTAACGATTTCAGCCTTTGAGAACCTGATAAGTACTGCCGAAAGAAGGGCCATCATAAATAAAGAAGCAGAAACCTATGCGAGAGTTTCAGACCTTTACGGTGTAATCCCTTCAATCACGGGCAAAATTGAGCTTGTATATGAAGGTGAGCAGGAAGGGCCTTCTAAAGTTGCACATATTCTTATAAGCAAGGCTGTAAGGGATATATTTGCAGAACATTTCCCCACCCCCGATAAGTTAAAAAAATCACTGGATGCTAATATATACCAGGAGATTACTAACTGGTTCAATAAAGGAAATCATGTCGATATTCTGAATGAACTTGACGAAAAGGGATATGAGGCAGCCTTAATTAAAGTCCCGGGACTTTCAGATATAGTAAAGAAACAATTCCCGAATGCTGATAAGAAATATCAACTGCTAATGATGGAATTTGTTCTTCACGGACTTACAGAGTATTCCTTGCTTAGCAAGTTTAAGATGGAAAAGGGAGTCCAGTTTAAGGATATGCTGAGTTCTATGTTTACTATGTCGTCCGAAGATGAAGACGACATGCAGGACGACGATACCGACTTTTACCGTTAAACATACTCTCTGTTAATTTTTTCGTCGTTTCATTTTTATGTAACTTCAGCTGAATGAATAAAATCATTTAGTATGAAAGAAACTTCCCGTAAAAAAATCGTTATTGCCGGACCAGCTTATCCGTACAGGGGCGGTCCGGCTACTTACGTTTCATATCTTTACAATTCCCTCAGTAAAAAATTCGACGTTAAAATATTTAACTATATTTTACTTTACCCGGACTTTCTTTTTCCCGGGACAACACAATATGATGAGAGCAAATCATCGTCTTTAAAAGTGCCCAATGAGAGATTAATAAATTCTATTTCACCTCTTAACTGGGTTAAGGCCGCCAACAAAATAAGAGAGGAAGAGGCTGACCTGGTGGTATTTGACTGGTGGCAGCCTTTCTTTGGCCCATGCCATTATACAATTTCCAGTCTGCTTAAAAACCAATACAAGGGAAAAATATTATTCATTACAGAAAATTTTATCTCTCACGAATCAAGGTTTGTCGACAGTTTTCTCACAAAATTGGGATTGAAGAATGCTGACAGCTTTCTTGCGCTATCGGATGTTGTGGCAAATGACCTTAAGACTATATCTCATGGAAGAAAAATATACCGTTCCTCCCTTCCGCCATTTGACTGCTATACTTACGGAGATAGGTTCAGCAGAAGTTTAAGCAGAAAAGAATTAAACCTTGAGGATACGGATAAGGTACTTTTATTCTTCGGGTATGTAAGGAAGTACAAGGGACTGGATATTCTTATTGATGCAATGCCCGAAGCACTGAAGCAATATCCGGAACTTAAACTCCTTGTTGTAGGGGAATTCTATGATGATGTATCCGGATATATCAGCCGTGTAAAAAAATTAGACCTGCAGGAAAAGGTTATCATCTTAAATAAATTTGTGGCTAATGAAGAAGTGGGAAAATACTATACAGCCTCTGATGTTACCGTCCTTCCTTATAGAAGTGCTACCCAGAGTGCCGTTTTAAATGTGTCTTACAGTTTTGGCAAACCGGTAATCGCAACAAAAGTAGGAGGACTGAGTGAATTTATTCAGGATAATTATACCGGAATAGTTGTGGAACCAGGAAGCAAAGAAAGCATTGCTGCCGGAATCAAACGGTACTTTAATTCAGAAAAAAATACAGATTTCAAATCCAATATTGAAGAATATTTAAGGAAGAGCGACTTCAATGAGCTTCCCGAACTCTTTGAGAAGATAATTGAAGAGGCAAACTAGCCCGCCCAGTATACCAAACCCATCTCAAAAGGATTTATGAGCAAAGGATGTTTGGGAAGTACACGAATTGTGAAACCCTGCTGTCCTGATCTTCTGGTAGTTATACTTCCATCAAATTTATAATTACCGTCTTTGCTTTTTCGTGATTCAGATTTAAGCACAATCGTCTCATTGAACTCAGGATTATCCTGGTGGTCAACCGGTCCATAATAAACCTGTACCTCTACATCCTGAGGACTTAGTTCACCGAGAGAAAGCTCTGCTGAAATCAACAGTTCTTCACCTACAGAAATGGATTTGGAACTATCCGGATTAACCAGTTCAACAAGCCGGATATTACTCCAGTTCCTGTTCATATTTTCTTTCCAGTCGGCAAGTTCTTTTGCATTATTCCATTTCTTTTCGGAAAATATCTGTCGTTTCTCGATGGCAGCTTTATAATAATTCTCGAAGTACTCCTGAACCATCCGATGAGTGTTGAAATATGGTCCCAGTTTCTTCATTGAATTCTTTACCTTCTGAATCCATTCACGGGGTAGTCCATCTTCACCCCGCGAGTAGAACAAAGGTATAATTTGTGTTTCAAGTGTATTGTAAAGCTGGCGCGATTCAAGTTCATCCTGGTAATCGGGATCGGTATATTCCTCCCCGTTCCCTATTTTCCATCCTACCTCCGGATCAAATCCCTCATCCCACCATCCATCAAGAACGCTGAAGTTCAGTCCCCCGTTAGCTATCACTTTCATACCCGAAGTTCCGCTGGCTTCAAGCGGACGTCGCGGCGTATTAAGCCACACATCGCATCCTTCCACCAGGTAATGGGCAACATTGATATCATAATTTTCAATAAATACTATCTTCCTCCTGAAAGCATCATCTTTTGATATTTCACAGATATCCTGAATCAGTTTTTTCCCTTCCTCATCTTTTGGGTGAGCCTTGCCTGCAATTATGAACTGCACCGGAAGATTGCGGTTACTCAGAATCTGGTTCAAGCGTTCAAGATTTCTGAATAAAAGTGTGGCTCGTTTATAAGTAGCAAACCGCCTTGCAAAACCAATAGTTAAGGCAGTAGGATCAAGAACCTCGGAGGCCGTAGTAACCTCTGACTGGCTGCCGCCTCTTGATTTAACCTGTTTAATAAGTCTTCTGCGTGCGAAAGCCACCAATCGCTCACGCCTTCTTTCGTGTGTCCTCCACAATTCCTCATCAGGTATCTTATCTATCCTCTGCCAGAGACTTTGAGATGCCGGGTTCTCCAGCCATTTCTCTCCGATGTACTGTACCAGCAGTTCCTCCATTTCCTTGGAGATATGTGAACGGATATGAACACCATTAGTGATACTCCCTATAGGAATTTCATTGAATGGTACATCCCTGAAACCGCTTACCCACATCTTCTTGGATACCTTTCCATGAAGTTTGCTTACACCGTTGATATAACCGGCAGTATTCATAGCGAGGTGTGCCATATTAAACACGCTTGATTCTTTATCCCTGTAAATTGTGCCTAACGAATAAAATTCTTTACCTGAAATTCCTAATTCGTTTCTATAATAATTACCGAGGTATTTTTCAACCAGCTCATTAGCAAAGACATCTATTCCTGCGGGAACTGGAGTATGGGTAGTAAAGATATTTGAGGAGTACCCTATCTCTTTAGCTTCAATATAGCTTAAACCATCATTTTGTATTAAGTATCTTATCCTTTCAAGAGAGAGAAAGGCTGAATGTCCTTCGTTCATATGACAGACCATAGGTCTTATCCCAAGTGCATGCAGGGTTCTTATCCCACCGATTCCAAGGATAATTTCCTGTTCAATCCTGGTCTCAACATTTCCTCCGTACAACGTCCTTGTAATGATTCTATCCTCCTCAGAGTTCATCATCACGTTTGTATCCATCAGGTAAAGAGGGATCCTTCCAACCTGAATCTTCCACACCTGAAAAAATACTTCGCGGTTTGCAAAAGAAACCGACAAAATCAAAGGATCATTCTTATCATTCCTAACAAGCACCATAGGCAGGTTGTCAAAATCATTAATTTCATAACGTTCGTGCTGCCAGCCGTCAGAATTCAGATACTGTTGAAAATAGCCTTCCTTATAAAGGAGTCCAATCCCTATTAAGGGAATTCCCAGGTCGCTTGCTGCTTTAAGATGATCTCCTGCAAGGAGACCTAGTCCTCCTGAATATGTCTGAAGGCATTCAGTTAACCCGAATTCGGCTGAGAAATATATTATGTTGAATGAGGATGAAAAATCATTATTCTTCTGATACCAGGTTTTCTCGTTAAGATATTCCTGGAGTTTATTATATACCCTGTGGAGGTGAGCTATAAAACCATCATCGTGCGAAACTTCTTCAAGTCTCTCCTGGCTTACATTACCCAGAATCATAACAGGATTATGATTGGTTTCATCCCATAATTCCCTGTCAAGTCTTCTGAAAAGTTCCCTTGAATCAGAATGCCATGTCCAGTGTAAATTGTAGGCTACTTCCCTTAGTTTTTCCAGGTTTTTTGGAAGCGACGGTACCACATTGTAAGTACCCAGGAATTTATGCATGCTCTCTCCGTTCTCTGATTATCCCGTATGAAATTGAATTTTGTAAAATAATTAATATGAATAGTATACGAAAATTAAGTTTTTCCTGGTTAATTTCCTTTAAAACAGAAGAAAGCCGGTTTTTTAATCCGGCTTTCTAAAATGAAGTTTCGGTTAAAGGTTTATTTCAGCAGGATCATTTTCCTGATTTGTGTGAAATCAGAACCATTATTTCCATTGGCTTTGAGTTCATAGAAATAAACACCGCTGCCGACTTTACTTCCATGTGAATCTTCCGAATTCCAAACTATGGAATGCTGACCTGCATTCTGTTGTGAGTTTACCAGAACATTCACAACCTCACCGAGGAGATTATAGATAACAACCTTAACACTGGAAGTAACCGGAAGTGTATATTCTATCCTGGTAGAAGGGTTAAAAGGATTAGGATAATTCTGCTTAAGACTGTAATCTTTAGGCGTCTGAGAGTTGCCTGCAGGTTGTACACCGGTGATCCCTGCACTTGAATAAGCGAGACCGGTAATATTCGGGTAATTAACCGAACCGATAATTGTTCCTGTTCCATTTGTCTTATCGATACTAATGAAATTATTATTTTGGCTTGCTGTTCCTGTCACCCCATACATGTTGCCGGCAGGGTCAAAAGCCAGATCATTAGTCAAAATGTTAAACCCTGTGTTACCTACAATCGTGGATATTCCCGTCTGAGGATCGATTGTATAAATTCTGTCTTTGTTCGACCCGACAGCTACGAATGCAGCCGCGTAGAGGGTATTTGTTTCAGGATCAAATGCTGCAGAGTTAATAAGTACATCTGCAGTATCCAGGAAAGTATATGAACCGGTATTTAAATTTATAGTATAAATTTCTCCCGTTTTCTGAATTCCGTAGAGAGTACCGGAAGTATCAAAAGTAATTGAGTACATATCACTCAGCGGTAATGTATAAAGCTCATAAGCATCACCTAAAGCTGAATTTATCCTTGAGATAACACTATTACCCGATACATTCGACAGCCCGTACATTACTCCTGAATGAGGATCTATTGATAGGGATTTAAAGTTGTCGACATCGTCATAATCTGCGTTACCTATCAAATTTCCTTCACCGGTAAGTGCATTAACAGTAAATAAACTACCATCATTTGCACTACCCGAAACAGCATAAAAATTATCTTTAACTGCAGGATTTATTTCATAACCTCTTCCCTTCAGGAGTATATCCTGGAACCCTGTAGAATTGCTGCTGATTGTCAGAGTTTCATTAAATGGTCCAACAGCACCAGGTTGGAATACATACCGAATAATAAGTGAATCATAAGTACTAAGTGTGAAAGGGATAGATAAATTATCTATCAAATGAAATGGTCCAAGATCAACGGGGACATCAGAAATAACTACATCGTCAGACCCATAATTAGCCATACCAATTGAAAGAGTATCTCCTACTGTCCCTGCTTCAACATTATGAAAATCCAGAGAATCAGTCATTGAGAGTAAATGTGGTCCGGGAAATGGTTCAACTGAAATCTTCCCGATCCTGGTACCCCAGATATTGGTTCCAGCTGCATATTCCGAAAGAGCCCAGAATCTGTTCTGCTCAACAGGATCCAGAACTATTCCTGTATAGTCACCCCACCTGTTTCTTGTTCCTCCGTAAGTAACAACATAATTACCCTCACCTGCTGCTATAGGCTGGCTGCCCATAAATCCGGCGGGGTCATTCGCAAATCTTCCGGTAAAGAAGGCGCCTGCATATTCATTCAATGAAGATCTGCTATATGCCAGAGCCACATTTCCATTTACGTCAACATCCATAGAAGGATAGAAATGCCAGTATCCATTCGCTCCGAAAGAGTAATCTTGAGTTGTTGTATTTGTACTCGTATTAATTTTCACATAATGTAGAGCGGAATATTGCGGGAAACTGGGATTCTGGATGGCATGTACATAATACAGAAATCCATCCCTGAATTTGGGTTCATTTCTCAAATAACTGCCTCCGCCTTCAAGGGCCATTCCACCGCCCAGTTGAGAGGGATTTCCCGGAGAAGAATAGGATGTAACAGCAATATTATTCAAACCCAATACCGCTGTTCCAAGCGGATTTGTAATATTATATACCCTTACAAAATTTGCCTGATACGGGACTTCAACCAGATAGTACTTAGATGAGTTGGTGTACATAAAACTGGGTCTTATGGTGAAAGAATTCCCATTATTTATATTCCATATGTCTTTCCATGAACAAGCTCCGGCTGTATTTGCATAAAGCTGAGCTTTAGGAATTATACGAATTTTTGCATATTGAAATGTATTTTGTCCGCCTACTGCGAAAGACCACTGATTCCCGGTTACATAGATTGCATTCTGATCATAGCCAACACCCTGATAGTCAGTCCAGTTATCACCGTTTGAAGTTCCGTTCAAATTAGCCGGTAAAGCCCAGTTATACCAGGTACCGATAGGGTCTGAATCGTCTGAAACAGAAAGCAGAAGGTTAGCTGAATGAGCACCATCATTCTGCTGCAGCCAAACCATCACCCATCTTTGGTCAATAGCGTCGTACAACACTTTTGGATCAAAAGCACCGGAGCTAGGAAATACGTTGTTATACCAGCTGTCAGCAGAAATTGTTTTTAATATATTTCCTTCTTTATCGAAAATTCTGAAAGAAGTATTTACTACTGCGATGATATTATTCGGTCCAACCGCCAGGTAGGGATCAGGAGGGATACTATTACCCATGGGAATCCCCTCAAATTCATTTAACAAAAAAGGATAGGGTGTACTGCCATTAGGATTATCAGCATTTGGATCCGAATGATAATTTGATCCCGCTTTTGGCGTCTGGTAACCAAAATCTATGTATTCGCTATGCTCTCCCGAATATTCTGTCTCTTCATTCCAGATTTGTTCTTTAGGTTCAACTACAGGTGTATTTTTCGAAAAATTATCTGTACTGATTATGGCTCCGGATGCTACTCCACCGGAATCAGGACCGCTATATGACTGTCCGTTAATGCAGGAAAAAACTCCTGTTAAGAGAAGAAGTACTGTAAAAATTCTCTTAAACATTTCGCTCCTCGTATAATTTTTAGATTTTTTATTAATTACAATTGAGAAAAGATATACTATATTCAATATCTTAAATTAAAATACGTATATCCTGTTAAAATTAAAAGATAAATTAGAGGGTAATCGGTGTATTATTTCAATTAAAAAGCTTCCCTATTGATTGCTGCGCTTATTTCTGTTTATAAGTTGCCATTATATAGTGTGCAATCGAGTCAGCCTCAACCGGTGTAAGTCCCGGATTAGGCATCGGCGGATAGCCGGGATTTTTCTTCACAGGGTTTCTAATGAAAGCAATTAGCTGATCTATATGCCCCTCATACTTAGGTAGTGTTTCCTGGTATGGAGGTCCAACCACTTTGTGATCAAACGAATGACAGGATGAGCAGATGTTCTTATATATCTGTTCACCGCTTATCGCTTTAGCTTTAGTTCCCTCCCCTGTAAGCTCAGCCATCATCTTCTGGAATTTAACATTCATTACAGCTGTCTGAACCTCGGTAGAATTCTGCAAAGCAAGCTGATCTTTTATGATCAAGGCAAGTAAAGTAAAAAGGATCATAAAAAATACAGACCCGCTGTGTCTTAAATCTTTATGCTTAATCATTGAATACAACAGATGGTAGGCAATGAACAAAAGGATAAGTGCTATTGTAACAAAAAAGAAAATTGATCCTGATAATGCCGAGGAAGAAAAAGCATATACGTCTGTAATTATAAAGACCGGCACCAATAAAGTGCCCGTAAAGGTAACCCTGGAAGCAATTCTCTTTACAAAGTCAAAGTAGGGTCCGGCTTGCAAGTGTCTGCCTCCTTCCCAATAGAAGAAAGCAAAAAATATAGCCGCGCCCGTAAATGCTATTGCCGAAGAAATGAAACTTAAAAGATGTACCAGAACCTGCCAGGAAAACATAAGATATATAATGTTGTATTTACCCCACATAGTCGGGTAAGCAGCTACAGTGGCTGCAGAAATAAACAGCCAGATAGCAAGAAAGACAAAAATAATACCGTATCTTCCTGATTTTCCGCTTAGGCCAATATTTGCTTTCCGAAACTTTGATACTTCTCTTTCAATTGCTTCATCTTTCAGCTTAATTCCTTTAAATGCATCATAAATCTCCATAAAAGTCATGGAATACCTGTATGTATATATCAGGATGAGACCTACGGCCATAAAGAAAACGGAAAAAATCAAGTAAATACTAACGTTTGAGTTGGTTCCCTGCAGAAGTTGAGTATAAATGAGCATTGCAGTTATTATGGGAACTATCCCCAGGATCAAGCCTATACTCTTATTGATTGTAAGGGTTTCTATAACGTCCCTGGAAAATTTAAGGTAGTTATTATTTGACTCCTTAAATCCTTTAGCTTTATAATAAAGTGATAATATTGTTGAACCGAATACTGCACTCAGGAAAGGAATAAACAGGAAAAGGATCAATATAAGAAGATAATGCAGTAACTGAATATGCTCCGACGATTGGGGTATAACCAGTTTATCAAGAAAATCCATTTATTTTTCTCACATTATTATATATTAAAAGAATACCACAAGTTTATCGAGAGAAAGCAGTACAACCACCACGATGGCAAAAATGTTTATTTCTCTGAATGCGGTTGTAAAATACATTCTATCTTTAGTGAATCTTACAAGTTTAAATGAATCCCACACCAGCCAGGCACCGGCAAGGAATAATCCATAGCCTACAAAAGGTGACTGGAGTTTTCCGAAAAACGGAATCATGAGACAGGTAACTACGGTTGCTGCAATCCATGTAAATGTGATCCTGGCAAGCTGATCAGAGTTAAATATCTGGGTTAGTGTCGGGAATCCAGCCTTTTGATAATCTTTATCCAGCACCAGCAGCAGCAGCCAAAAATGAGGAATCTGCCATATGAAAAAGAAAGATGCAATAATCCATATCTGAGGATCTGAAATACTTCCACCTGCGGAGACCCAGCCTACAGCGGGTGGTATGGCTCCAACCAAAGACCCTGGAATAATTGCTAAAGGATTAACTTTTTTCAGAGGAGTATAGATTCCATTATACCAGAGCAAGTTTAATAGTCCCAGACCTAAAGCCAGCAATCCTGCTCCAAAATAAAGCATCAGTGAGCCTGAAAAAAGCAGGGCGAGAGCTATCAACATAGCATTCGCGGGAGATATTCTTCCGGAAGGTATCGGCCTGTTTTTCGTCCGGTTCATTAAAGCATCTGTATTCCTCTCCTGGTAATGATTTACCACTGCAGAGCCGCAGGCAAGCAGAAGGATTCCCAGGGTTGGCAGTAAGGCAGATGAATTCAGTTCACCAGCCGCAGAAATAAATCCGAACAGCATGGTGATAGTAACGAAGATTGTTATCCTGATCTTAGTAAGTTCTGATAATATGTTCAGCTTTTCTTTCAAGAAAATCACATCGCCTTTGTAGAATCTGTTTTTGAGGAAGAAGTATCAGCAGCAGGAGCCTGAACTGTCTTAAGGGAATCCTGCATCGCACGCTTATCAAGCCAGCTGTTGAAAGAATTCTGCGGCATTACTACCACTTTGCTCAGCATATGAGAATGGTTCAGTCCGCAGTATTCTGCACAGAATAGATCAAACGTTCCTACCTTATCTGCTACAAACCAGGCCGAGTTGTTCCTGTTTGGAATAACATCCTTCTTTACCCGGAAAGCGGGGACAAAGAAAGAATGGTTCACATCGCGTGAATGCAGCAGAACCTTAACAGGTTTATTAACGGGTACATAAAGAGAATCCGATGAAACACCATTTGGATACTTAAAAGTCCATTTCCACATTTGTGCTGTTACATCCACATTCATTGCATCTGCAGGTGCGTTAGCAAGCTGTTTGTAGCCGGCCCAACCCATCCAGAACATTATAAGAACGAGTATGGTAGGTATTACCGTCCAGGTTATCTCCAGAGGAATATTTCCATGTATGTTTTTGGCCCTGGGGTTTCTTTTCCTGCTGTACCTGATAACAAAGTATATCATGCTTGCAGTAATCACAACAAGAAAGAATACCGATACCGCTACTATAAAGAAGAAAGTGGTATCTGTTGAGTTTACAAAATTTGAAGCTCCGGAAAACATATATTTATCACCTTACGTAAAAGGAATAATCAGCAAATAACAGGACGAAAGAAATAATTATAAAGAACAATGCTATAGCTATAAACGCTCTGAAAGCTTTCTGCTCTACCCTGAGATGCATAAAAATTGTAAGCACCAGGTATGATTTCACACTGGCTATCACAAGAGCCGTAGTAACAGTTAATTCACCGAAATTTATCCCTGCTACGGTTACGGTTAATCCGGTAAGGATCATCAAAGCCAGCCATACTAATATATATATACCGTAACTTGTTACATGTTTATCATGCTGATGTTCTGCATGTTTTTCCATCGATTAGCACCTCAGGTAATAAGATAAAATAATGGGAAAAGAAATATCCAGATGATATCTACAAGGTGCCAGTATAAACCGGCAGCTTCAAGCTTAACATAATTATCGGGAGTAATTACTCCCTTAGCGGTAAACCTTGTCATAGTGCCTATGACGATGGCACCAATAACAACGTGTAGACCATGCAATCCGGTCATGGTATAATATAAACCGTAGAACAATACCTGACCTGATCCTTTTGATAGCAGTACATCACCTCCTGGATAGAGGCCCATATGAATATGATGCATCCACTCGAAATATTTGTTAATCATAAATCCGGCGGCCAGCACGATTGTAATCAACTGAAAGAATATCGAAAGTTTTATATTTCTCTTCTGTATCGCTGCTATGGAGAGCGCCATCGTAAGACTACTGGTTAAAAGTATAGCAGTATTAAATGTTCCGATTAAGGTATTTAGTTCTTTTGCGGCTACATGGAAATCCTGCTGATGGGTAAACCTGTAAACGGAATACAGGAAAAATAAACCTCCAAATAAAAGCAGCTCGGTGAAAAGGAAGAGCCACATTCCCATCCTGGCACCGATATCATCCCTGTGAACGTGAGTTACAGCGTGTTGTTCTATTTCGCTCACTTTACCTCCTCTTCCAGAATAGGTTCATCATTTTCTTTGTATTCGTAGGGTCCGCTGGTAATCAAAGGGATTTCCTCAAAATTTTCAAGAATAGGAGGAGTATCAACTTTCCATTCAAGAGTCTCACCGCCCCAGATATTTTGTGCAGTTACGATCGGACCGTTCTTCAGACTCTTAATCAGGTTAGTAAACATTATAATAAGACCTGTGATAAGGATCCATGAACCGATTGTGGAAATAACATGATATGGCTGATACTGTGGGAGATAGTCATAATACCTTCTCGGCATTCCCAGCCAGCCCATTATAAACATTGGAAAGTAAAGGGTATTGAATCCTACAAAGATTATCCAGAAAGCAATTTTTGCTGTTTTCTTATTGTACATCCTTCCGAACATTTTTGGCAGCCAGTAATGGAGAGCTGCAAAGATCCCAAATCCAGTGCCTCCGAACATTACATAATGAAAATGTCCCACGATGAAAGATGTATCTGTAATTTGAATGTCTACTGATAATGCTCCCTGGATTACTCCTGTTAATCCTCCGATTGAAAACAAGAATATAAATGCCAGGGCAAACAGCATAGGAGGCTCAAGTTCGATGGAACCTTTATATAAAGTGGCCGTCCAGTTAAAAACTTTAATAGCACTTGGAATTGCTACAATAAACGTTAGCAGTGAAAAAACAAACTGCCCGGTATCGCTCATTCCTACGGCAAACATATGATGAGCCCAGACCAGTGATCCGAAGAGAGCAATACCAATACTTGAAAATGCTATAAATTTATAACCGAAGATAGTACGATGGGCAAAGACCGGTATAATTTCAGATATCACCCCCATTGCGGGTACAATCATTATATAAACCGCAGGGTGTGAATAAATCCAGAATAAATGCTGGAATAGAATTGGATCGCCGCCAAGAGCGGGATCAAATAGTCCAACACCGAATACCCTTTCTACAATCACAAGAAGTAAAGTTATACCGATAATAGGAGTTGCAAGTACCTGGATCCAGGCAGTGGCGTATAAACTCCATGTAAACAGAGGCATCTTAAACCAACCCATTCCCGGCGCCCTGAGCCTGTGGATTGTGGTAACAAAATTCAAGCCTGTCAGGATAGACGAAAATCCCAGTATGAATGCAGCAGACATTGTAAAGATAACGTTTGTTCCAGTTCTTACGCTATAAGGAATATAGAACGTCCAGCCGGTATCAGCAGGTCCGCCGGGCAGAAGGATCGAAAGAAGAACAAGCAGTCCTCCGGTAACATACATGTACCAGGACAGCAGGTTAAGTCTCGGAAAGGCTACATCCTTCGCCCCAATCATTATGGGAAGGAAGAAGTTACCAAATACTGCAGGCAGTCCGGGTATTACAAAAAGAAAAATCATAATCACGCCGTGCAGTGTGAAGAATTCGTTATATGTCTGGGCATCTACAATCGTTCGTCCCGGGGTGAGCAATTCAAGTCTTATCAAAAATCCGAATGTAACACCGACTGCAAAGAATGACAGCAAAGCAATCAGATAGAGTACACCAATTCTCTTATGATCAGTCGAAAGTATCCAGGCTTTAATTCCCTGGTGTTTACCTGTATTTACCAGGTAGCTCGGATGACCGTTCTGATTTAAAGCAGCAGCATCATTCGCCATAATTTCTACCTCTTATTTATCTTATCTTTCTTAGGTTTAACTTTTATTATCACAACAAAGACAATAACTCCAAGTATAATCCCCGCACCAAATATTCTCAATATATTGAATACGTATGTTTTACCCTGTGGATCATAGCTGAAACAGAATTGAAGAACCCTTCCGATAACGGGAGTTTTTTTACCCTGAGCGGCTTCAAGCACAGCCATTTTAAAATCAAATGGAAGAATGCCAAACCCTCTGGTTTGTGAATATCCGGGATACAGATATCTGCACACTTCCCTTTGGGGTGAAACAAAAACCAGTGCTCCGGCGTGAATAAAGTTCCTTCCTGTTCTCTTGAAACTGAACCCGGCAGATCTTGTAAGTTTATCAATGCTTAAACTATCTCCCGTTAGGAATCTCCAGGCCGTATCCGGAAAAGGTTTGCTATCAATCAGGCTCAGGAAAGTCTGTTTTTTCTTAAGAGCTATCTGCGGTGTCTCGGTTTCATCAATACTTATTGACAAAATCTGGTAATCTACCCCAGGCCTTAAATCAGAAATGTTCGCTACATTTGCAACTTCCGTCATTAAAGGACTGCAAATACCGGGACATTCAAAGTACACAAAATCTAAAATTGTCGGTTTATTAATAATGTCCTTAAGCATAATTGTGCTTCCGTCTGAATCTACGAACTTAAGATCCAGGGGAAGTTTTTCACCCAGATGCTCCTCTATATCAGCATCATTCTGAGAAGCTGACAGCTCCGGTAACCCCGTCATCAGCACCAAAAATAAAACAAATACTATTTTAATTTTCATTCAGCCATCCTCAGGCGATAATACCTTTCAAATAATTAAATAACTCATTCCATTCAGAATCAGAAAGATTAAAAACTCTCCCGTTAAATCCGTCCTGGTTTACATTATTAACAATTATATTAATAAATTCCTGTTTATTATTTTTCCATGATCCGGTATTCAATAAGATTGTTAGCGCCTGGTCTTGATTACTTGTTATCTGTTTGAAGAGGGTCGAGGCAGCATTATTATCATTTTTGATTTTACCTGCTATACCTTTTATTTCGTCTACCTTCTTTTGATTTTCTTTGATTAAAAGTTTCTCTGCATCAGCAACTGGTATCTGTGCGGGGATAAATCTCTTCTGTGAAAGATTATAAAGCTGCTCAAGCATCGACAGGTCGCCTTGTGTTGGTGCGGGAGGATCAGGAACAAAGGTTGTTCTTATATAATGTGCAAGTGCAAACTTTTCAGCAGGTGTAAACTGTTCGTAAGCCACCATCGCGCTTCCCTTAATACCTTCTTGCAGAGTCTGATAGATGCTGGTCAGTTTAGGTCCGTTCACCCAGCCTTCTTTGCTCGTAAAATTTCTTGGGGATGGATTTAAACCCGTTGAAGCAGGACCATCACCTCTACCGTCCGCCCCATGGCATGATACACAGGTTGTCTGAAATATCTTTTTTCCTGTTTCAACAAGTGAATCTGTCGGCTGCGATAGTTTATTTACATCAGCAGCAGGCACCATTCTTGATTCCTGTATAGTTAAAACTTCAGGTGTGCTGGTTGTATCAGGAACTGCAACAGGTACTTCCTGTCTACCTATAATATTCATCTGGTTCACATAGTATATACCTATTCCCAGACCAATCAACAGGAGATAAGGATAAACCAGCCCGAATAGCTTTCCGGGATCCTGCTTTATCGCTTCTCTTTTTTCTTTTATAAATTTTTCCAGGTTGCTCATTTTATAAAGTTCCTAAAGTTCATCAGTTATAGACTATAGTCCAGACCTCTTTGAAGTTTGGGGTCCTTTACTGGTATAAGATTATATTTATTTGTCATCATTTTGAAGATAACCATCACAAATCCAACTACAGCCACGGGAAAAACGAGATCCATCCAGCTGAAGTAGAAGACTCTTCCTGCCTGAACCATTCCCGGCATAATTACCCAGTAAAGATCAAAAAAGTGAGCAGCTAAAATCCAAATAGCTACAAACTTCAGCCTTTTGGGATTAGTTTTTGCAGGAAATGAAAGCAGGGCAAAGAACGGCACAACAAAATGCACTATAATCAGAATAATGGAAGCATACATCCAGCCTCCCTCCCAGCGGTGAAAGAACCAGGTGGTTTCTTCAGGCAGATCAGCATACCATATCAGCATATACTGCGAGAAGGCGATGTAACCCCAAAAAGCAGTAAAGGCAAACATCATTGTACCAAGACTATAATAATGATCATTTTTTAACCCAGGCACCAGGTAGCCGTTCTCCCTTAATAATACCACGGCAAGAGTTAACACGGCAAGGGCGCACCACACAGTACCTGCAAAATAATATACACCGAAGATAGTTGAGTACCAGTGGGGCTCCAGGCTCATCATCCAGTCCACGCCCGTCATTGTTATGGTAATGGCAAAAATGAAAATGAAGCCTGTTCCTAATTTTATGTTCATCCTGGTCAGGTCCTGACTGCCGGTTTCATCCTGTTTTCTTGATCGCCGGGTGATTAGAAAATAAAATAATGTCCATATCAGGAAGATCAGGATGTTGCGTACAAGGAAAAACGGGATATTAAGGTACGCCTCTTTTGATTTAAGAACTGCATCACCTTGAACTACGGCTGTATTTGTCCAGTGGAAAACATCATGCAGAGTAAAGAAAAGAGGTATACTGATTATTAAAATATAAGGTATTGTACCTGCGAAGAATTCGCTTATCCTTCGGAAAGGTGTACTCCACACAGCTCCCGCAAGGTATTCAAGTGAAACAAGGAATAAAGAACCGACTCCGAGGCTTATCAGGAACATAAAAGAAGTAAGATAGCTGTACGATGCTCTCTGGGGATCGACCACGTAGGCTATTATTCCCAGGACCAGTCCGATACCTAGCAGAGCAAATCCAATGGTTAAAAATTTCTGCGGTAAAGCCCGCTTTACATATCCGGAATCATTTTTGGACATTGCTGGAAGACTCCTTTTTAATTTCCTGGATATCAGCGTCGCTGGCATTCTTAGCCCGCTGAAGAACTCTTATATAATTTATAATCGACCATCTTTCCTCACGTGTAATTTGCGCTGCGTATGAAGGCATAGCATTTTGTCCATTCGTTATTACGTGATAAATCCTTCCGTCAGGAAAGTTAATGGCTCTTTCAGTATGAAGTGAGGGAGGGTTCGGGAACTGGCCTCTCAGCCTGCTGTCGCCATCAGCATGATTACCGTGGCAGGGCGAACAGAACGTAAGGAATTTCCGCTTTCCCAGTTCTATTGACTTCTTAGTCGGCAAAACAGGATTAACCAGGTACTCCTTTGGTTCAGCAATTCCCATGAAAGGATAAGGAACAAATCCGCGGGCAACGGTGCCTTCAACCGGTTCTCTCATTCCGAATTTATCAGAGAAGAAAACACTTTCTTCCTGCGGAATGATTTTATCCTGCTCAGCCATCCAGTTATAGGGCACCATGTACATAAACTTGTTTAGTGTAAAGTAAGTCAATGCAGATACAGCCAGGGCAACTATTATCAAAAAGGTTATAAACTTCGTATCGAATACAGGGTAGAACACTTTCTCCGGGAAATAAACCTTCTCTATTTCCACAGCTCCCAGGCTTCTATAAAGATCTTCCACCTTCTTTTCATCAAATAACGGATCCTCAGCAAGGATAACGAGGCCATAACGGTCAACAGAGACTTTTTTCATATACTCTGTATCATGAAGCGGATGGTTATTATAAGGTAAATTGAAAAATGCTATAATCATGCCGAAGACGGTAGACAGAGCCGCAAGGAGCACTGTGAATTCAAAAGTAATGGGTATAAAAGCAGGAAGTGCGAAATAGGGCTTTCCGCCAACAACCATGGGGTAGTCTACTGACATTGCCCAATACATAAACAGAAGAATAAAAGCCGTGCCTGAAAATCCGAAAAACAGGGTAACGAAACCCAGCTTTGATCTTTTTAATCCCATCGCCGGATCCATTCCATGAAGGGGATACGGAGTATTCACATCGAACTTTTTATATCCCTCGCTTACAACTTTCTTTGCAGCATTTATAATAGAGTCAGGATTATCAAACAGGGCGGTAATACCGAATAACTTTTCTGTTCTATCCATTATTCATGACCTCCGTGATGGGAAGGCTGTGCACCATCCGACATTGCCTTCACCTCCGACATTGAAACAACAGGTAATGTTTTTGTAAAGAGAATAACTAACGTAAAGAATAACCCGAAACTACCGGCAAGTATTCCAATATCAAATATTGTAGGGACAAAAGTTCCCCAGCTTGACGGAAGAAAATCTCTGTGTAATGAGGTAACCACTATAACAAACCTCTCAAACCACATTCCCACATTAACGAGTATAGCAATAACCAGCATAATTGGAATAGACCTTCTTATTTTCCTGAACCAGAATAATTGCGGGAAGAGAACGTTGCAGCTTACCATTATCCAGTAAGCCCATGCGAAGGGACCAAATGCACGGTTAATAAATACAAACTGTTCGATA
The DNA here is from genome assembly GCA_963800255.1 of uncultured Ignavibacteria bacterium. GTDB lineage: Bacteria > Bacteroidota > Ignavibacteria > Ignavibacteriales > Ignavibacteriaceae > DATFVA01. The sequence goes on from CAWDAK010000009.1 coordinate 638,054, forward strand.
GGATTGCCGCTGTACCATGCCATAAAAAACTCAGTAGCATACGAATAACCGACCATCGATCCGGTAAGAAGTATAACCTTATTCATATTGTCCAGGTGATTTAGCGTGATGATGTTCTCAAGGTCGAATACTTTCCTCACAAAAATCAAAACCGTAACGACCATGGCAAATCCTGAGAATATCGCTCCCGCTACAAAATAGGGAGGAAAAATCGTCGAGTGCCATCCGGGAAGAACAGCGACTGCAAAGTCAAAACTAACCACAGTGTGCACTGACAACACCAGTGGGGTTGCCAGTCCGGCCAGTATCATGTAGGCCTTTTCATAATGCTGCCATTGACGGTTGGAATGTCTCCAGCCAAGACTGAAAACCCTGTATATGATTTTCTTAGCTTTAGATGTAGTCCTGTCACGCAGCATTGCAAAGTCAGGGATAAGTCCTGTGTACCAGAAAATAAGAGATACTGTGAAATAAGTTGATACTGCAAAAACGTCCCAAACAAGAGGTGAAAGAAAGTTAACCCAGAGACTGTGCTGATTCGGATAAGGAATTAGATAGCCTGCAAGCCAGGGACGGCCGACGTGGATCAGCGGAAATAGTCCCGCACACATAACAGCAAAAATTGTCATTGCCTCGGCAAACCTCGCAATTCCTGTTCTCCACCTCTGCCTTAACAGGAAAAGAATGGCTGAGATTAGTGTTCCGGCATGTCCTATACCTACCCAAAAAACGAAGTTAATAATCGGAAATCCCCAGGCAACAGGCTGATCATTACCCCACATACCTACGCCATAATAAAAACTGATAGCGAGACAAACAGCTCCGAAAAGAAGGAAACTAACCGATACCGTGAGTGCGATCAGGTACTTTTTAGTCGGTTTTGTATCCATTGGTCTGGCTACAATTTGTTCGATCTCGGAACGGGTCAGCCCGCCTTCTATTACCGGAATCTCCCGCGAGTAGTCAACGAACGGATAATCAGTAATCTCTGGTTCTTTCAATTAAACTTCCTCCGAATGAGTATTTCTTAATTTGGCAATGTATGTGACATTGGGGCGCGTATTCACAAAGTCGAGTACATAATAACCTAATTCATGATTCCTGTATTTATGGAAATCAGATTCTTTATCATTTATATCGCCGAATTTAATCGCACTTGTGCCGCAGGCTTCCTGGCAGGCTGTCTTTACGTCAGAGCCTTTGAGATCTCTATTCTCTCTGATAGCATCGGCTCTTGCTTCCATAATTCTCTGGATACAGAATGTGCATTTCTCCATTACCCCACGTGAACGGATTGTAACCTCAGGGTTGTAAAGCAGGTTGAACAGATTGCTCTCCTGGTAGGAGTCTCTGAAATGATCCCTAAAATTAAAGAAGTTGAACCTTCTCACTTTATAAGGACAGTTGTTTGAACAATATCTAGTGCCTACGCATCGATTGTAGACCATCTGGTTTAGCCCGTCGGGACTATGCGTCGTTGCGAGCACAGGACATACGTTTTCGCAGGGAGCGTGATCACAGTGCTGACACAGCATCGGCTGCGCGCTTACTTTAGGTTCATCAATTGTTCCTGAATAATACCTGTCTATCCTTAGCCAGTGCATTTCCCTGCCTTTCTCAACCTGGTCCTTTCCTACTATCGGAACATTGTTTTCAGCGTGGCAGGCTATAACGCACTCGCCGCAGCCGAGGCATTTATTCAGGTCGATGGCCATTCCCCATTTTAAGCCGGTGTATTCGAATTCGGGATAGAGAGACTTATTTTCCTCCTCGCTTTCCTCACGAAGGAAGCCGGGATTCTTTTTATATTCTTCAACAGTACCTTCACGTATAATATTTCTCTTCTCAACTGCGTCGCGCGTAAGGTCCTTATCAAATGCATGGTGTTCCTGTGCTGTGATAAGCTTGTAGGAGCCCCCTGCTTTTTTCACAGACGCGCCTGTATATATCCAAGGTGAAAGACCTCCGTCTTTTGATAAAAGAACATTTGCATTGAAACCTACGCCCGAACCAACTATGCCTACTTTTGATCTGCCGTAACCCAGTTCAATAGTTAAGGTTTTATCCGCTGAACCAGGCTGAATAAATACCGGGATCCGGAGCTTCCTGTTATCTATTTCTATATCAACAAATTCATCTGATTTAACTCCCAGCTCCTTTGCTGTATCATTTGATACTGCCGCATAATTATCCCAGGTTATTTTCGATACCGGATGGGGTAGCTCCTGCATCCAGCCGTTGTTTGCAAATGATCCGTCACCCGTTGCATAGCTTTCTCTTAATACCACAGTATAACCATTTGATTCTTTTGGTTTGCTCCCTGCTGCCTGGAATGCAGAGGAATTAAAGGTTCCGTTTGAACCGGTCTTCTCACCCGTCATAGCAACACCATCCTGCAGTACACCGAACCAGAACTTATCAAAGTCCATCTCTGGCTTAAGGGAGGAATAAATATTATCCTTCCAGTTCTTCATCAGGTATTTATGGTATACTTTAAAATCAAATTTTTCGGGTTCTCCATTTATCCAGTTTAGCAGTACAGCTTCCTTCTGCCTGGTATCAAAGATGGGCCAGATAACCGGCTGCTGGAGAGAGGAAAATCCTACTCTGGTTTTAGCATCTCCCCAGGCTTCATAAGCATGGTTTATTGGAAGTATATAGTCTGCAGGTTCAGAAGATTCATTCTCACTTTCTGTAAGACTAATAACCAGTGGTACATTATCAAGTGAGGTTTTATATCCAAGGTCTGCAGGCAGATGATATAAAGGATTGCTGTCATAATGAATTACTGCTGCCACATTTCCATTTTTCATCTTACCGGTCAAATTCAACCATTCTTCTTTGGATGACAAAGTAAGAACCGAATATTCCGACTGATCGGAACGGTACATTGAATCGTTACCAAGCATGTTATTTAAATGATTGACAGCAATATGCACCTCCTCAGGAAGATTATAACCGGCGTACACAATGGAGCTGCCTCTGTACTTATTAAGGTCAGCAATGATATGTTTTAATGTTTTTACCGGCAGGTTGTACTTCTGGGCAAAATCTTCAGCTGAAGTCCCCTGTCCTCCGCCGCCAAGTTCCTTAATCAGTGTTGATACCAGGTCATACTGTGAATCGGGATTCAGCCTCAGCCTATAATCGGAGTTGCTTCCAGTCAATGACATATTTCCTTCTACAACATACAGCCTGTTGAAATTCTTAAGATCTGATACTTCCCTGCCTTCCGCAAATAATCTTCCATTTTCTACGGTGTTTCCATCTGTACCCAGAAAATCTGATTCAAGCGCCAAGATTATCCTGGCCTTATTCCATTTTATCAGCGGGAAGGGTCCGCTTCCATAACTCTTCTGCCATGCAGAATTTTTAACAGCGTCGTTGAATAGTTCATAAGAATAAACTTGTGCGGAGGGGTATTTCGACCTGAAGTCATCGAGCACCTTCATTCCTGTAGGCGAATTAATCCTTTTTGCAACTATGGCAATTTCTTTGCTGCCTGCTTTTGAAAGAGCCTCAGATACTTCCTTATCTGCGTTCTGCCAAGAAATTTTATCTATTGTTCCACCGTTTTTTTTGCGTGGACCTTGCAGTCTTTCGGGATCGTACAAGTTAAGAATACTTGCATGTCCCTTTGAACAAAGCTTGCCTTTGCTTACAGGGTGGTCAGGATTTCCATCAACCTTTATGGGCCTTCCTTCCCTTGTCTTTATAAGTATACCGCAGGCATTTTGACAGGAACTACAGGTTGAAGCGTAATAGTTTGACTTGCCAAGTGTAATCTCTTCAGGTTTTTTTATATAAGGAATAATATCTCCCTTATCGCGATAGTCGGAACATCCGGCTCCGGCCAGAGCAGCTGAAGCCCCCACGAGCGCCAAAAATTTTCTACGTGAGAGTCCCGGCAGCTGTAAGGGATTAAAATCTTTTGTTACACCTTCATTAAACTCATGGTGACTAGCTTCTAGAACTCCCGGATCATTATATAACTCTTCAAGGCTCTGCCAGTAATTGACGTCAGGTGTATTTTCCGGTTTATTGTTCTTTATGTTGTCCTGATTTTCAGACATTCTTTTCACCTATTTTTGTTCTGCTTACAGCATCAGGATTTAGTACTATCACTACTTCCCTGGCTTTTTCCTTTTTCCTGAAAGAGGAGAAAGGAATTGACTTAATTACGAAGTAGCCGAATATCCCTGTGCCTAGAGAGGAAAAAAACTTTTTACGATTTATGTTTTGTGGTTTTGATTTCACTGTTTCCATTTCAACTCCTGTTAACGATGACATGCCCAGCAGTTATCGGGACCTTTAGTTATACCCTTAACATCAGGCAGACGCTCATCGGAATGTCGATGACAATCCAGACAAGCAGACATGGTGAATGAGCTTACCTGTAAAACCTTATCCATGTTCTTTACTTCGCCATGGCAATTCACACAGTCGATCCCTTTATTAACATGGACGCTGTGATTGAAATAGGTGAAGTCCGGTGTTTTATGAATTCTTTTCCAGGGAAGCGCTTTGCCCTCTTTATAATAGGCCGTTAATTTTTGAATTTCGGGTCTGTCCTTACGTGCAATCTTATGACAGTTCATACAGGTATTTACCGGGGGAACCATAGCATGTCTCGATTTCTCAACTCCTGTATGGCAGTACTGGCAGTCGATTTTCATCTGACCTGCATGAAGATTATGTGAAAAATTAATAGGTTGTGTCGGTTGATAGCCTACACCATCGCGCTCGGCTTTACCCGCAAAGTAGGTGATTGTAAAAGAGGCAATTATGACAAAGATCGTAACCGGAACACGGATTCGAAGGGTGTAATCAAGTAAAGATTTTTTCATTAGTTATTCCTGAGATTGCAGGTTGATTTTTGAACAATAAAAATCCTTATACAGTATGTATCTGCACCTGAAAAAAATCTCGTCTTTTAAATTATCTAAAGGTAAAAAAAGTTCTCAGCACAGCTCTGATAGTTGTGCTCAGAGATAGTAAACAAAGTGAATTTTAGTTAATCATCAAAATTAAAAAATTATGTATATAAAGCAAAAAAGTTTATGACTATAATTATGTTCTAAAGCATTATTATGAGTACTAAAATAAAAGTAGAGCCCTTAATTGGTCGATAGAATTCCATAATTGACCGATGAGTATAATTATAAACAAATGCGGAGCAAGATTGTTGAAGATTTCAACATCATTTACAGAAGCAGGTTCTTATTTCGATTCTGATCATCGCATCGTTGGGCAAAATATAATCCACTTTCACAATTTAACTTGCTATAACAGCTTGTTAAAAAACGAAGCCGGGTGTTCTGGTCTCACATCAGTGTTGAACTTTTTAACACCAAATTTGATTTGAAGCAGGCATCCGGGGTTTCCCGTCAGTACTACTTCTGCTTTCGAATTTCTTATATTTTCCATCTTTGCTTCAAGCAACTTCAAAGATGTGTCCGTATGCACCAGGTTATAAATTCCCGCACTCCCGCAGCACCTGGTTGAATCCTCGAGAGGTATGAAATTTATTCCAGGCACTTTTCCCAGTATATCTCTTGGTTGCTTAAAAATATTCTGCGAATGTACCAGATGACAGGCATCGTGATAAGTTATTTCTTTATCATCGCTGCTTTTCGTAAATGTCAAATCGATTTCTGATAGGAATTCAGTAAGGTCTTTAACTTTGGATGAAAATTCTCTTGCCGCATCTGCAAGTTCCGGATCATCCTTGAAAAGTTCACCGTACTCTTTCATAAATGCTCCGCAGCCTGCCGAGTTGGAAATCAGGTAATCATACTTGTGTCTTCCAAAGGCTTCAATATTTTGCTTTGCTAGTCCGGCAGCTGTCTTCATATCTCCGTTATGAGCATTTAGCGATCCGCAGCAGGTTTGTCGCGCTGGAGAAATAACGAGAGCTCCAAGTTTATTGAGAAGCTCAACTGTATCCTTATTAACGTCAGGAAGAAGTATATCCATCAGGCAGCCCACCGGAAATGCCAGCCTGTATCTAACCTTAGAAAATTCATCCGGGACAACATCACTGTTTAAGGCATCAGTTGAGCTACTCGTCATTGAAGCCCGCTGAATAGGAGGGTTAAATTCTTTTATATAAGAATTGCTGAATCTTTTTGGTATCTCCGGAGTGAACTGCTCCACCTCTGCCAGACGGGGAAAAAATTTGCCGGGTATGCCTGATGATCTCAGAAGTTTCTCAATGCCTGAATGCCTGTAAAATCTCAGAAGCTTTGCTGCGAAATGCAGCCTGTGCTTGTAAGGAATAATTTTTTTTAGGAAGAACGATTTAACTCCGGATGAATATCCATGATTCTCAACCTCAACCCTGGCAGTTTCAACCAGCTTTCCAAACTTAACACCGGCGGGACAAGCAGTCTCGCATGCCTGGCAGTCCAGGCAGAAATTCATTTCATAAGCAAACGTGTCTGTCACTGGAAGTGTCCCTTCAGCAACAGATTTTATTAACCTGATCCGTCCCCTCGGTGAGGATGTTTCTTTCCCGGTAATAATATAAGTCGGGCAGGAACTCAGGCACATACCGCAATGAATACACTGTGTGTAAACATCTGTCAGCTCTTTTATTTCATATAACGTATTAATATGATTTCCCGAAATTCTTATTGTGTAATTGTTTTGTCAGCAGGAAATAGAACTTCACACTTCGGTTTTAAGGAAAATATTTTACCCGGATTAAGAATATTATTTTCATCTATAGATGCTTTAATTTTTTTCATCATCTCAAGTCCAGGTACCCCGGCAACACTTTCAAGGAATTGTTTTTTGGAGAGACCCGTACCATGTTCACCCGTAATTGTACCCCCCAGCTTTATAGCTTCATTAAAAATAAATTCGAAAGCATGGTGCGCTCTTGTTATTTCTGCCTTATCTCTTTCATCAGTAAGACAAGTAGGATGAATATTTCCATCACCGGCATGTCCGAAGTTTCCGAATACCACATCAAACCTGCGTCCTGCTTCGTTCACTTTTTCTATCATTACAGGAAGCTCACTTCTTGGAACGGTGGCATCTTCAAGAATCGTAGTGGGTCTTTTCCTTGCGAGCGCGCTGAAGGCTGTCCGGCGGGCAGTTTTTAATGCCTCAGCCTCAATTTTATCCCGTGCAGATTTCAGGTACGTGCAGTTGTTCTTCTTCAATATTTGTTGAATCAAATCTGCATCCTCCTGTACGGCACTTCCCCTACCATCAACTTCTATCAGAAGAACAGCTTCGCTGTTTCTCGGAAGTCCCAGGTGGGTATAATCCTCCACACAATTAATTGTTGTCTTATCCAGGAACTCCATCATCGAAGGAGTAATATGTGCCGTTATTATACCCGCAACAGCACGTGCGGCATCATTGAGTTTATTGAAGTAGGCGAGGAATGTTATCGATTCTGTTGGTTTGGGAATCAGCTTGAGCAGGATCTTAGTAATGATGCCTAGCGTCCCTTCACTGCCAACGATAAAATCTCTTAGGTTGTACCCTGCTACATCCTTCATATTTTTCCCCCCGGTTTTCAGAAGGTCGCCGTTAGGCAGGATCATCTCAACACCAAGCACATAATTCTTGGTAACCCCATACTTCAGACCTCTTAATCCGCCCGCATTATTTGCTACATTTCCTCCTATGGTACAGACATTAACACTGCCGGGATCAGGAGGATAAAATAATCCTGTTTTTTCCGCCTCACGTTGGAGCAATCCTGTTACTACCCCCGGTTCAACCAGCGCGGTAAGGTTGGCAGGATCAATTTCAAGTATCCTGTTCCAGCGGGTCATAACTACAACTAAAGAATTCTTTGCAGGAACGGAACCTCCGCTTAACCCGGTCCCCGATCCTCTCGGTACTATAGCAAATCCTTCGCTGTTTGCAAGCTTCACCAGGTCAGATATCTGCTCTTCGCTTTCAGGGAATACAATTGCTTCCGGAGACTCAGTGATGAGGGGTGTAGCATCATACGAATAAGTGATCTTATCTTCCGGGGAATCGGTGAAATTGTTCTTGCCGACAATACTTTTGATTTTATCTTTTACAGAAGTATCCATTAATTTTCTGATTATCAGAATTGAATTTAGAATTGTGGTTTAATAAACATTTTCCGTTTATAGCTGTCGGGAAAACAGTTACCAGGATTAAAGCATCCCTGGAATAAGACTCTGTTGCTTCAAATACCTATATAAGTTGTTTCAATAAAAAAACAACCGTTATAGTTACAATCCTGCAAAGCCAGTGTCTCCCGGCTGTAAGGCATAAGTTATGAGTCAGGATGCAATCCGGCTTAGGATAAGCCTGACTACCAGTGCAATAATTATTGCAATACCAATATAGATAAGAAGTGCCTGAAACGACTGGATCGTCAGTGTTATAGTAGAACGATACCCCCTCCATCCGCATTGTTTACAACGGTAGAGCTTCAGAAAAGATATTCTCTTTATCAACTTCTCTTTTGTATTACGGGAATGTGACCTGTAGACTGTACCCGCGGCTGCGCAGGATGGGCATCTTGCAAATACCGGATTCTTCCTCTGAATGATTGTAAAGGGTTTCATTTTTCTTATCGATAATTCCATAAAAATAGAACTGGCAAAGGAGAGCATTGCGGCTCCCCTGCGCTATGTTAAAATATGATTTTTTTTACTGATAATTCAACAGCCTGTCATATTTTTTTTCATTGGAAAGAACCGAAAGTGCAGCCTGGAACTGGGGATCTATATCCAGGGCTTCCTCTACTCTTCCTTCAGAACCAAGATATCTTGAGGCAAGTTCAGACTTTAATTCCTGCAGTATCTCTGTTTTGTATATTTTGAATTCACTTCCATCTATCTGGCCAAACTGATCTTTGAGTTTCTTTAGTTCCGACCTGATAGATGAATCAAGTTTCTTTTTATCAGCATCTGCAATTAGTTTATTAACTGCTTTCTCAGCTTCAGAGCTGTACTCAAAGTTTACATTTTTAAGATACTTCTCAAATTCGGTAAACAACTTTTCATCTTTAATTGAACCAAAGTTCTCATCAGGGTGTTTATAATAATAATGATCGGCAAACTTAAAGAACATTCCCTTAGCGAGAAGATCTTCAGTTATGCCCCCTTCTACTTTATATTCAACGGTAGAATCCGGAGTTATACCGCCGGCACCGTAAACGGGCCGTTTGTTATCCGTCAGGTACTTACTATTAAGAATTGAGTCAGCTTCCGATATAACTTTATTGTTTTCTGCATAATTAATTTTCTGGATACATCTCCCGCTGGGAGTATAATACTTTGCCGTAGTAATTTTTAATGAAGAATTATAGCTTAAAGGAGCAATTGTCTGCACCAGTCCTTTTCCGTACGACTTAGTACCCACAATTATACCCCGATCATGATCCTGAATTGCGCCGGCAACAATCTCGGAAGCTGAGGCCGATCCCTGGTTAATAAGAATTGCAAGCTTTGCATCTCCCACAAATGGCTCCTGGTCAGCATAATAATGATTTACATTTGTTTCATCTCTTCCCTTCGTAGTAACAATCAGGTCTCCTTTAGGCAGGAATTTATCGCAAATATCAGCAGCTACATCCAGAAGTCCTCCCGGGTTGCCTCGCAAGTCGAGTACAATCGACTTAATTTCCTTCTTTGCTTTCAATTCCTTCAGGGCATCAAGTACTTCAGAGGCCGCGGAACGGCTGAAGCTTGATAGTTTAAGGTAAGCATTATTACTGTTTTCAGGCACGAAGCCGTAGTAAGTTACATTCTTCACGATAACTTCTTCTCTTATCAGGTTAAACTTAATAGTATCCTGTTCTTCATTTCTAACAATAGTAAGATTCACACCGGTTCCAGGCTCACCTTTTACAAGCTGGGAAACCTCATCAATATTCTCAGGTGTTATATCAACACTATCTGCAGCTATTATTTCATCGCCTATCCTTATACCCTGCCTCTGAGCCGAATAACCGTCAAGTACTTCCACAACTGTAACCGCACTCCCCCTCACACCAATTGATATCCCGACACCTCCATACTTACCGTTCGTAATCAGATCGATCTCGTCTTTTTTGTCTCCATCAATAAAGATTGTATAAGGATCCAGCGTATTGAGCATACCTTCGATGCCGGCGCGCATAAACTGTTCGGGATTAATGTTATCAACGTAGTTGAGAGAAATCTCTTTATAAACTTTACCGAACAAATCTATGTTTTTGGAAATCTGGAAATAAACGTCATCCTCACCAGGGAAGAAACCTGAAAAAACAAGTATTACAAGTAACCCGCCCAAAAATGATTTCCAATGCCTCAGTTTCATACTATCTGATCTCCTTCTTCTCTAAAGAATTAATTTCTTCAAGAATATCGTTATGAATCTCTTCAATTGATTTCATTCCGTTTATAACTTTCATCCTGCTGTTCTGATCTGCAATAAACAGGTAGCCCGCCCTCACTCTATTATAAAACGAAGAATCGGATACTTCAATCCTGTCGGGATCAAAGTTCCTCATCAGTTTTTTTCTTCTTTCAGCTTCTTCAACTGTAATATCGATGAAAAAAGTAAGATCAGGTACAGTTGTACCTATAGCCAGGCTATTTATATGATTCACCGATTCAATATCAATACCCCGGCCAAAGCCCTGGTAAGCAGTAGTAGAATCATGGAATCTATCCGAAATTACATAGATTCCCTGATTAAGATAAGGTCTAATTTTTTCCCTGACAAGCTGAGCACGTGCTGCAGAGAACAGGAATATTTCTGTCTCCATTACCATTTGATAGTTTTTTTTATCCAGAAGTATTGAGCGTACAAGCTCTGAAATTTCTGTTCCTCCAGGCTCACGGATAATTTCAACTTTTTTGTCCTGCTTAATAAAATATTTTTTTAGTTGTTCAACCTGCGTGGATTTTCCGCAGAAGTCAATTCCTTCAAAGCTTATAAACATAGAGGAGATTCTCCAGATTCAATTAAATTTTTTGATGATATATCTTAATCTTTCCGGTTTGATATGTTCGAGTGTAGTGTTTTCAGGAACGTCTATCTTTGGCACAATACTTCCGAGGGTATCGAGAACGATATCGCGATAATTAACATAGGCCCTTATTTTGCTTTTATCCATTTTTCCCAGCAGCTCTATTCCTGCTCTTATACCGACAGATATCTTATTGGGCAGCAAGACGACCTCCCTGTCAACAGGCAGATCAATGATCTGAACATCAACATCAGTAAAATCTTTATCAACTATTTTCTGAACATTAAGATAAACCTGGATCTCCCTGTCTTTATAAATCACTCCCGGCAGATCTTCAAGCTGAACCTGACCCTTGAATGAGTCATCAAGTTTTCCGAAAGTTTTTCTTTGAGTATAAACTGATTTAAGATTGCTCACCACACTTTTTGGACCATAGAGGGTAGTAGAATCAGGAGTTACATGTATAGGAGTTGCAAGACCGTAACCTGATTTGAATTGCAGATCCAGGGCGGGAACAACAGCAACCTTTTTCATGAAATCTTTTTCCACGTAGAATGTGAGGGTATCAGGAGTCATATCAATAACTTCGACATCTGATGAAAGCCACTGGTTCTCACCGAGGAAATTATAAAAATTAACACTGATCCTGCCGCTGTCTTCTACCGATATCGTGTAATCGGATTTTGTACTGAGGTTAACGCTGAGCAGCTTCCAGCCTTGTCCCTTAAGCTTAACGGAAATATCATCCGGTATTTTTGTGGCAGTAGAATAACCCGTTGGGAAATTAACCAGCTTTACCGGTACATTTACGGTAGCGTAGTAATCATTTGATAAAGAAATAGATATCCATAATATTATAGAAAAAATAACAGAAAGGATTACTATGTGCAGATTTTTTTTCATTTCTTAAATATAAATAAAAAAACTCCACGATGAAGCGGAGTTCTTCTGCATAGATATAAAGTCAGATTCTAAATTATTTTTTTAAATAGGTCCAGCAGTTCTCTTCTGTTGGCCCGTGAAATTTCTCTTCCCTGTATAGGGAATCCTTCCATGGCTCGTGCTGCTTTTCTCAGGTTATGAACGTTAAGGATTTCAAGCTCTTTCATGCTAAGGTTTTCCCGGGGGCCTCCCTTTACGGGGGTTTCAGGAGTTGATTTTTCAGCAGGCCGCTCCGCAGGTTTTTTAGTCCTTGCTGCTTCCTCAGCCGGTTCTTTAATTCCAAGAGCCTCCCTCCTCAGCCTTTCCAGGTGATCCAGGTTCGCTGAAAAAAGATTTTCACTTTCCTCTACTTTTTTGGGCTTAGGGGCACGCGTCTTAACGGGTTTTGAAACGGGAGCCTTATCAGCTGGTTTACCGGCCGAAACCGGTCTGCCTGATACCCGTGCACTGCTATCTGGCTGTTTACCTGGATCTGAATTAATATCTTCTGTGCTGCTGTCAGTTAATTTTTCTTCTGTGAAGTTTATTTCTTTTGCGGTTAATCCGGCCGTACTTTCTGAGGCAGGATTTCCAGCTGCGGAGGGTTTCGAAGCAGTGCCTGTTCCACCGGTGTTTTCCTCAGATGAGGTTTCTTCAGCTTGAGTTTCTATTTCAATTACATTAGTATCTGCAGAAGAATCCAATGATTCTGATTTAGTCTCAGATGATGAAGTACTCGAATCGTTTTTTTTCTTTCTACCAGGCTTTGGTGCCCGGTCACCACCCGGATCATCATCATCTTTTATTTCAGGGAAAAGTGTGGTCATCTGGGAATCAGGCTGGGGTATTACATGGACGGAAACAAGTTCACCAACTCTTGCAGCTGCTGCTGCTCCTGCATCCACAGATGCTTTTACTGCCGCAACATCTCCTACGATTTTGATTGTAATCAGTGCAGGATTCGTCACCTCTTTTCCTATAAGTGTAACGTTTGAAGTCTTAACCATGGCATCCGCTGCTTCAATAGCTGCAACGAGACCACGGGTTTCAACCAAACCCAATGCTTTTGGCATACGTTACTTTCTTTTCGGCAGAATAGCTTCGACTTCGGTGTGGGGACGCGGAATGACGTGAACTGAAACCAACTCACCGACTCTCTGTGCAGCTGCGGCCCCGGCATCGGTTGCAGCTTTTACGGCACCAACATCTCCCCGAACCATAACGGTTACATAACCGCCTCCTATGGTTTCTTTTCCAAGAAGTTCAACTTTTGCGGCTTTAACCATTGCATCAGCAGCCTCAACAGCGCCAATGAGCCCTTTGGTTTCGATCATTCCCAGTGCGTCAAGTGACATAAACGTGCTCCCAATATTGAATTTATGATGTTCGAAAATAGCTTATCGTTAAATAAATGTCAATTTAAACTATTGAGGTATTCCTGCAGCATAATTGCGGCGGAATTTTGATCCAGCAGTCCTTTATCCCTTCGTTTCGACTTCTTCGTAACCGATTCCAGTATTTTTTCCCTGGCCATCACAGAGGTGTACCTCTCATCCCATAATATAACCCCGGTTTTGAACTTTTGCTCAAGGTTTTCTGCAAATTTCTTTACCTGTTCTGTAATGTGCGATTTACTGCCACCTTCGTTTGTTGGAAAGCCCAGGATTATCGTTTCCACGTTTTTTTCTTCCAGAACTTTCTTGAGTTCCTTCCAAAAAGTATTATCGTTAATCAGGGTTTTAAAGGGATAAGCAAATATCCTTAAAGGATCACTAAGAGCAAGCCCCACTCTCTTTAATCCATAATCAATTGCTAGTATCCTGGTAGGTTCATTATAATCATTATCCGGCATCAGGTACTTTCAAAACGTTCGACTGAATAAATTCCTTTCAGTTTTTTCAGCCTTTCAATAATGCGTGAAAGATGATCCAGATTATGTACATAAAGAGTAACGTTTCCCTCGAATGTGGAATCCGTGGTATTGATATTTATAGACTTAATATTGGTATTCTGATATGCCACTATTGCGTGGGAAATTTCATTGAGAAGCCCGGGGGAATCTTCTCCCATAACCGTTAATCCAGCAACGAATAGGTTCCCTTCTCCTTCCGGCCACTGTACCTGGATCAGTTTGCTTGGATCATTTTCAGAAATGCGGATGAGGTTGGGACAGGTTTTTCTGTGTACCTTGATCCCCTCACCTATAGTAATATATCCAATGACCGGATCCCCGGGAATAGGGTTGCAGCATTTTGCATATGCATAAAGAATTTTTGTTTTTTTGCCTTCAACCAGTACTCCGCCAATATTTCCCCTTGCGTTATTTGCAAAATCTTCAAATTCAAGTGTTGGAACGGGAGCAGCCTCTTTCTTATCATCCCTGGACCGTGAAGCAGTTAAAACTTCATCAAGGTTAACTTTGCCCTGGGCTATCGATTTAAAGAAGTTCCTTGTATTATCAAATTTTAGGTCGGCTGTCAGCTTGGAAAGATCATCAGGAGTAAAAGACAATTTCATTTTCTTGATCTTCTTTTCCCATATATCTTTACCTCCTTTTACAATATCATCTTCTTCTTTGTTCATCCACTTTCTAACGGCGGATTTTGCCTTATGGGTTACAACAAATTTTATCCAGTTTTTATTCGGGTGCTGGTTTTTGGAGGTAATGATTTCCAGCTGGTCGCCGCTATGCAGTATGGTATCTAACGGCACTATCCTCCCGTTTACCTTTGCTCCGATACAATGGAAACCGACCTTTGAGTGAATTTCAAAAGCAAAATCGACTGGTGTAGAATTAATGGGCAGACGCCTAAGATCTCCTTTTGGTGTAAAGACGTAAATCTCGTCCTGGTAAAGGTTTAGCTTGAAGCTTTCAAGTAAATCTTTCCGGGCTTCATCCCTTGTAGCATTCTCAAATATATCTCTTATCCAGTTCACCCAGTTCTCAAGATCCTTATCACTGGCAGATTTATTTTCTTTATAGCGCCAATGAGCCGCCACACCTTTTTCAGCAACTTCATGCATTTTGTTCGTCCTGATCTGAACTTCGACGAGCCTACCCTCAGGACCCACAACGGTGGTATGAATTGACTGATAATTATTGGTCTTCGGTATGGAGATGTAGTCTTTGAACCTGTCAGGTACCGGCAGGTAAATCTGGTTTACAATACCAAGGGTTGTATAGCATTCATTAGCATTTTCAGTATCAAGGATTACCCTTATAGCAAAGAGATCGTATATTTCCTCAAATGGTTTATTACGGCGCACCATCTTCCTGTAAATAGAATAGAGGTGCTTCGGCCTACCGCTTACCTCATATTTAAATTTATACTCATCCAATTTCTCAAGTATCGGCTCCGAAAATTTCTTTATATAGCTTTCGCGTTCTTTTCTTTTATTCTTTACCTTAACTACCAGTTCCTCGTAGGCCTCCCTGTTCAGATATTTAAATGACAGGTCTTCAAGTTCCCATTTGACACGCCCCAATCCGAACCTGTGAGCGAAGGGAGCATATATCTCCAGCGTTTCCTGGGCAATTCTACGCTGTTTATCAGGATTTACGAATTCGAGAGTTCTCATATTATGAAGCCTGTCTGCAAACTTCACCAGGATCACCCTCACATCCTTCACCATCGAAAGGAGCAGTTTCCTATAATTCTCAGCAACCGTTATTTCCTGACCTTTGAATATCCCGCTGATTTTGGTTACCCCATCAACAATTTCTGCCACCTCCTTACCAAATTCTTTCGACAAAAGGTCGAGGTTCAGTTCAGTATCCTCTACAACGTCGTGGAGCAGGGTACTTGCTATTGTTATATCATCCAGAGGTAATTCCTGCGCAACTATCATTGCCACCTGGTACGGATGGCTAAAATATGGCTCTCCGGAAGCACGAAGATCATGTTTGTGAGCTTCAAGGGAAAATTCAAAGCTTTTCTTGATTAATGCATCATCAACTACCGGCAGGTTTTTGTGACATACTTCCAGCAGTTCATCAAGCATCTTCTGATATTTCGGATCCAGTTTGCCCATTTCTCAAGAAAACCGTTAAAAATTACATTAAGGATAACATACTATATTTATTAGAATGGTGAAAGTCAACAGGATGTAATTAGAACTTATAAATCAGCCAAAAGTTCCTTTTTCAGATCCTCTACCCTGTTTAGTCTTTCTTCCAGCTTTGAACGGACAGCTTCACTGATCCTTGTTGAGAGGATTTCATCACAGAGCCTGAGAGCTTCCTGCTTCCGGCCCAGAATGTCATATTGCTGTGCAATAAGGTGTTTAAGGATGATTTCATTGTAATGGTTCAGGTTAGAAGGAAGTGACGCAAGAATATTTTTATAAACATCAATGGCTCTTCGCGGGTCAATCTCCTCATAAGCTCTGCCCAGCCCCCATTCAAAGAACCTGCTTCCGGGATATTCTTTCAGTGCCTCTTCAGCAAGTTCAACAGCCTGTCGATATTTTTTCTGATCAATATAGATCCATATTAGAGAGTTGACTGCGAGGTAAGTGTTATAAGAGACATGTTTTCTGGCTTTTTCAAGCAGTTTTATTCCCTGCTCTTTTTCATCTTTATAACCTGGAAACCAATCAAGGAATTCTGTCCTCCTGCTTTTCCAGTATTTATAAGTCCCGATAGCGATATATGCCTCATAAAAATTTGAATCGCGTACCGCAAGCTCACTGAAATCGTTCAGCGCATCGGCACCAGAGGAAATTGAACTCAGCCATTCTCCATTCAGTGCTTTGAAATAGGCAAGGTAACCTTCAGAAAGACTAAGAAAGTACTTGTTCCATGGATTTTTTTTATCCGTTTCAATAAGTGAAAGCGACTGATTCACGGAATATTTAAGAAGTGAATCTATAACCACATCATTGTATTCTTCCCCGTAATCGTAGGATTTTGCGATTTTCACTGCTGCCTTATAAATATTTCCAAGAGGAAGCTGAGGGTAATTAATGTTGAGGAAGTTAAAGGCCGTTTCCGCTTCAGAATATTCCTGAAGGATTATGCGGCTTATGCCGTAGGTAAGTAAGGAATCGACAGCTGAATCAGGATACGTCTGTGCTATAATGCGTGACGGCAAAAACATAATTAGCGCAAGTAGAATAATTTTTACCTCAGAGAGTTCCAAACGTACGATCGCCCGCATCTCCTAACCCAGGTAAAATATATCCTTTTTCATTCAGTTCCCTGTCAAGCGCTGTCGTAAAAAGCTCAATATCAGGGTGCTTAGCAAAAACATTTTTTATTCCCTCAGGAGCTGCGACAAGCGAGGCGAAAATACAATCACTTATACCGTTATCTTTTAGTTTGGAAATAGCAGCAATTACGCTTCCACCGGTTGCCAGCATGGGATCAACAATTACAACTTTTGTATTTGCAGTGGTTGAAGGAATTTTAAAATAATAACTATTTGGTTCAAGCGTCTTTTCATTTCTCTCCAGCCCGATATGTCCGACCTTTGCATCGGGTATAACCTCAAGGAATCCGTTAACCATTCCAAGTCCGGCTCTTAGGATAGGTACAAGTATAATCTCCTGAGCTAACCGGAAGCCAGTTGTTTTTTCAAGCGGGGTCTCAACATCTATTTCCTGCATTTCGAATTTCCTGCTGATTTCAATGGCAAGGATTATAGAGAGCCGTTTGACAGCAGCACGAAAGAATTCAGGACTAGTATTTTTATCTCTTAGTTGGGTTATTTCTCTTTTTACAATAGGCGAATCGAGCAGTGTTAGATTTTTGTATTCCAGTTGTAGGTTCGTTGAGCTCATAATAAAAACTTATTTAACCTTTCTTCCCAAAATAGATAAAAGATTGATAAAAGGGGAAAGAGGAGGAGTATAGTTATAATTGATCCTTCCTAATAAGTCGACGGGAGCTTTAAGCTTAATAAATGAACTTATAATATCCCCATAGCCTGATACTTCACTGCCTCCCAAAAAAGCAGCCCCTAGTATTTGTTTATTCACTGCGTGATATATAATTTTTCCGAATACCTGCTCACTACCTGGCATTACCTTAACAATATTTGGTGCTGAAGCCTGAACGCTCCTACATGGAATTGAATTCTGCTTCGCTTCTGTTTCGGTAATACCCACTGAGACCTGAAATTTATTTAATATCTTCACTGCGATATTTTTAACTACAGGTTCAGTATACGCCGAACCGCCAGCGGCATTTTCACCTGCCGCATGAGCAAAATCGTGAGCTATAGTTGCAACAGGAAAATAATCGTTCCTCCTGGTTACATCATTGATAATCTCTATGTTGTCACCACATGCCCAGATATTTGGGTCTGAGGTCCTAAGGTTGCGATCGACTTTAATACCACCTTTATCAGCAATCTTCAAGCCTGCTTCTTCCGCTAATTTATTGTTAGGGGAAAACCCGACTGCAGAAATGACAAGTCCAGGTTCGAGTATCCTTCCGTCGATGTTAATAGATCTTATAAAACCATCAGCCGTATTAAGCGACATCTTTTTATAACCACCAAGAAAAAGTATTTTATTCTTTTTCAGAAGTTCAAGGATAAGGGTACTTACGCCGGGTTCTGTATAAGGAAGCGGTAATTTTGCCCTTTCTACGAGTGTTACGTCTATTCCCCGCTGGTGAAACGCATCAGCGGATTCCAGTCCAATATACCCGGAACCAAATATTGCTACGGAGGAAATATCTCTTGATTTAATAAAGTGCATTACATTCTGAAGATCCGGAATGTTTTTCAGTGTAAAGACGTTAGGAGAGAATTCCGGGAACCCGGGAATCTTAACCGGAACTGAGCCAGTGGCAAGGATAAGTGAATCGTAATTCTCTTCATACTCTTTTCTTATCTTACCGTTATAAACTCTTATGGTTTTTTTTCCGGGATTCAGACTAAGAACTTCACAATTGGTGAATGCTTTTACTCCCTTTTCTTTCCTGAAATCCTCCGGGGTATAAGTAATAATCTCTTCATACGAGGAAATATCACCTGCCAGAACGTAAGGTATTTCGCAGGTTCCGGTTGATATGAAATCACCGGATTCGAACATCAGAACTTCACACTCAGAGTTTACCCTCCTGGCCTTTGCCGCAGCAGCAGGACCAGCCGCGTTACCGCCTATTACAATTATTTTTCGGGGTCTGAACACTTTAATTTTTATTTGTTCTTAAAACTCATTGTAAAGGGTACCCCGTTATAGCCGAATAACTCACGGATTTTATTTTCAAGAAATCTTTTATAGTTATCAGGAATGTCCTTGGGATAATTTGAGAAAAAAAGAAAAACGGGGTAATTATCCCCAACCTGCGTAATATATTTAATTTTTACTTCCCTCCCGGTATGGGTTGAAGGTGGAGGATTATTTTCAATTTCCTCCAAAAGCTTCTCATTAAGTTCACTTGTCGGGATTTTCTTCTTCCTCTCAGCACTAACCTCTTTTGCCAAATCGATTAATTTAAAGATTCTCTGCTTGGTTAAGGCTGAAATAAAAATAACCGGGAAGTAGCTCGTTCGTCCGAGCTTATCTTTTATATTCAGTTCAAACTCCTTAGCAGTATTAGTATCCTTTTCTATAAGATCCCACTTGTTCACAGCAATGATAATTCCTTTCCTCCAGCGAACAGCCTCATCTATAATCTTCTGATCCTGCTTATCAAGTCCTACTACCGCATCAATCATTATCACAGCAACCTCGCATTCGCCTATTGACCGCAGGGTTCTTAACATAGAAAAGAACTCGATGCTCTCTTCAATTCGTTTCTTTTTCCTTAGTCCTGCAGTATCAACAAGTATAATTTCCTCACCATAATATTTAAGGACCGCATCCAGACTATCGCGCGTAGTGCCAGGGACTTCTGTTACAATGCTTCTGTCATATCCAAGGAGGGCGTTTGTTAGAGAAGATTTACCCACGTTAGGGCGTCCGACTATTGCTATTTTCAACTGGGGGCCTTCTGAATCATTTCCCGCATCCGGGAAATCATTAGTAAGATCATCGAGGAAATCCCCGATATTCCGGCCGGCTATTGCCGAGACATCATATACCTTCTCCACGCCGAATTTATAAAATTCTGCAGCTGCAGGTTCATATTTTTCAGAATCTACTTTGTTAACCAGCAGGAAATATTTTTTGCCTGAGTTCCTCAACATCTGAGCAATTTCTTCATCCATTGGATTAACACCTGTTCGGCCATCCACTAAAAAGATTATAGAATCTGCCTGGGTTATGGCAATCTCCACCTGCTCACGGATTGCGGTCTCAAATAAATCACTTGAAGCAGGAACATATCCCCCTGTGTCCATCAGCTGATACTGTTTACCAGCCCACTCAGCCTCACCGTAATTCCTGTCACGGGTCACTCCGCTTACATCGTCTACAATGGCGTCCCGTCTGCCGACAAGCCTGTTAAAAAGCGTTGATTTCCCTACGTTCGGTCTTCCTACAATCACTACTATCGGTATTTTCATATGTATTTAAGTTTAATAATCTGGGGTTAAAATATAAAGCCGTTCACCTTAGCATCAAAGGAAGGCGAGGTTGTTATTTATAGGGCATAATGCATCTAAGGAATGAATTTTAAGCATTGGAAGAAAGGCTGATAATAAATTTAACTGGGATGACAAAATGGCAGCTAGCTTTGTGATGCCGCATAAAATGTGCTTACTGGTTGCTCCTGAGATCGATGACTTAATTTGACAACCAACTGGTTTTAGAAGCTTAGTTTCAGATTTAACGTAGGTATTAGCTCTATATAATCAGCATACTGTCTGTTTTCAACTGTAACCCGGGCAACCAGCTCCTTATTATATACCGTTGTGCTCCAGTAAGCATCTAAAGCACTGAGGAAGTGATTGAGGTAAATTCCAATAACTGCTTTTGATGCCGTATTATAATAACTGTTTGCAGTGGCTCTCATCCCGGTATATTGATGGAACAATGGGGAAACGTTAAAACCCAGGTCATTGGTATAATCCGCCCAGCCTGCTCTGAACTGGTGGTATTTTCCGATCATTTCGTAATATTGCTGTTCACCGTAATAAGCAAGCTGGTGAGAAAGTTCCGGGTGCTTGGCCTCCTCAACGTGGATATCATTAAAGTTAACTCTTTGCCAGGCAGGTTTAGAGTTATCCGGGTTTATAGGAATACTTGCACTATAGGTCGAATTTAGCCATTCAGCATATCGAACCGCGCTCCATCCAGATGTACTTGTAATATTATCGGCAAACTTTTCAAAGGCATCTGTTGCATCATTTCCTTTACCGTCATAAATAATCGCTGTGGTGATCACCGCCGCCTCAATTGCAGCGAAGATTCCGGCCTTCCAGTAGCTTTCAGCATAAACTTCGCCTGCACCGGGAAGAATTAATGAAAATAGTGTAGCGAGCCAGGGAGATTTTTTGTCTTTAAATTGAGGATCATACTTAACGATCTTTATTTCCTGCTCTATGGCATCAAAAGAGATTTTGTTATCAAGTTCCAGGTTACCGGACAACAATAGGCTGGAAGAATTCCCGTTATTAACAATCATTTTCGACGGATCTGATTCCCTTCCGTTTTGTGCAGAAGAAAATCCGGCCGAAACGAAAACGATAATAATAAATAGAAAACTTCTGATTGTCATAATACCCTCATAAAATTATTAAGTCATTAAATATCGAATCCAAACAATATTCCTCCGTAAAATCTCCACTCTTTTCCATAGGTGATATTTTCATTATTCACTTTTCTGGTCACTTTATCAAACCCATACGATGCATTCAGAAAAAGGTTTGTCGGGAACAGGTAATATGAATTCATCTGTACCCTTAGTTCGACACCTGCGCCTTTCTTAAACGTATCAAGAGCCGGTAACTTTCCATTCCATGCATTCCCCAGGTCGCCGTAAAAAGCTAAAAATATTTTGTCAAGGTATATATGACCAATTCTGGTATCAATTTCCCTGAAAAGAGGAAAACGGTATGTTAGATTCAGCCAGGCTATCTCATTTCCGCTGATAGCGTAAAACGGGTAGGCTTTCATGCCTACTAAACCGCCTAGGTAGAAGTCGAAGAAATCAGGAACCTGAGGACCAAGTATCGTTCCTCCACGAAGCTGAGCAGTTAAGGTATGAGACCTGAAAGGAAGAGGAAAATGCAGTTTCGTATTAAGTTCTACTTTGTGGAATTTAAAATCATTGTACTTAGGTTTAAGTACTCCATCCTCAACGGTATACTCTCCGTCGGAATTAAACTTATTAAATTCATAGTCATACTGGAACTGAAGCTGTGCGCCTACAGGATTTATTTCCATGTCCCTGGAAGGAAGTATAAAATCAAGATTATAAGAAAACCGCAGATCTCTTCCTATAAAATATTCATCATTCGACGTAGGATAAAGAATGGTGGTGTTAGGGAAAATAAAACTATTCAGAGTTGCTGTATAGCGGCTCCATATAAACCTGAATTCAACATTCTGATTTCTTGTAAAAATCCGGTGCTTTGCTGCCAGATCAACTTCAAAAAGATTATAAGCTATATCGGTATTTACTATGTCATCATAGCGAACATCGCCGTTGGGCAGCGTGTCTACTCCAAAGTAGATATCAACGTCTGATTTTCGGCTGATATTATAAAGCTCAAGAGAAAGCTCAGGTTTAAGTCCCAGATTAAATAAAAGCGGAAGCTTATTCCGGAATTCAAATATCAGGAATAGATCTCTTTCCATCCTCGCATTAATTGATCCGCCTGCAAATAAGGAATAACGGTTAAGCATATCACTGGATGAAACATAAACACCGGGCTTGAGCTTCTCTATGAAAGTATTCCCGGTGTTGTAATTATCAAAGCGGATGAATGGAAAAAATGATAATCTTGAAAATGCTCCGCTGTATTTTTCTTCTTTATAATCGGGAGTTTCGTAATCATTAAAATTTCTTAAATGGTTGATATCAAAATTTGACAGGTCGCCTTTGGGTTTGTCGTTTCCGATTGGAGGATTATCAATCCAAACATACTGTTCATCGTTTTCAACTTTAGCCTGTTGTGCAGGAGTGATTTTATATATTTTATACCCGCCCGAATTATACCCGGCATACAGAATTGTACCATCACCGGATACTGAAGGCATAAATGCACCACCAAGTACATTTGTGAGCCTGGTTTTTTGGCCGGTACTAAGATTGTACTTATAAATATTAAAGATTCCTGTTTCATCAGATGAATAAATCAGGCTGCCGTCTGAAGCAAAGTCGGGATTTCTTTCATCCTGCGGAGTAGCCAATATATTTTTGTAATTACTTCCGTTTGTATCAACCCTGGCAATGTCTCTTCCGTGTGTATAAGAGTAATCGAACACTATATAAGAATCATCATTAGAAAATTTAGGGTTATATACCTGTTCACCGTTTTCGAAGAAAGTAAGTCGCTTAAAATTCTTACCGTCAATGTCTACTACTCCCAGGTTGGTGGTTCCGTCTTTCTGGAAAAGAAAAACTATTTTTTTACCGTCATGAGAAACCGCAGGCTGATTGGCCCTGAGATCCTGCGTTAGTCTCGTTTCCTCATCCTTATCAATATCATATACGTAAAGATCGTGCACGTTGTACCAATTGGGATTATCATCTGTAAGCTTGGCATAAATAATCTTATTTTCATTACCCAGCCAGCCCATAGTCGATCTTACACCGGTAACCAGTTCTCTATCTTCACCTGTGGAAATATCGTGAAGATAAATTCCTGCCGGTGCAAAATAATCTGAGGATTTATTGGAAATATAGGTATAACGTTTACCGTCCTTCGACCAGGTAGGATAAAAGTTCCCGAAACCTTCCTCATTAACAAGGTCACCTTCAACAAGGTTATCAATAACCTTAGCCGACCTTTTTTTATAATCTGCTGTAATATAATCCCTCCACTCATTATACACCTCATCACCATCTTTGCCGAGCACATCCTTAAAGGCTGCATCGATTGTAAAGTTGGTAAGCTTGCTGAGAGCGTGTGTAATTTCGTTTAGCTTATCCTCCCCGTAGTGTTGGGAAATGTACCTGGTAAGGGCAAAACCTGCATTGTAAACAGATTCATTACCCAGACTGGTTTTTCCAAATACTCCCATCTGATTCCAGGAAAGCATATTTCCGTTCAGAGCATATTCCCTTAATATCATATCCCTATGGGTATCCCACTGATCATAGTTAAACTCTTTCCTCATATACTGGGCAGTTCCCTCGGCAAACCAGGCCGGCATATTGACTGACGAAAGCGGGTAGGATACTATAACATTCGGGTATCCGTAGAGTATATCCGGTCTTCTTTCATCTTCATAATTCAGCCACTGAAGAAATACAGCCGGAACGCTTCGGGTTAATTTCATAGATGACTGGATCTGCACCATATGAGTAAATTCATGCGAAATTACATTCCGCAGCCAGTTATGTGCACCGCGAAGATCAAAATCCAGTGCGCTCGTCCATATTTCAATTTTGTTATCAAAGAAATACGTAGCTCCGTTTGAATAATCGTCAAGGTCCTTTATAACAAAGTGAACCGTGCCCGGCTCGTAATCATATAAAGATGTGATGGGGCCCCAGACTTCATCGGCTATTTTGCATACGACACGTGCGGTTCTTTCAGCACCTTCATGGTAATGAACTTGTACGTGTTTTCCCTTTATGGTATACCAGTTTAATTCCGGGTGAAATTCTGTGAACTGACCGAAAACAGAAAAACTTAATAAGATTATAAATGATAGAGAAAGAAATATTTTCATAAAAAAGTTTAATTCATTTTTGGATAACTGAATAGATAATCAGCATTACTCATATCTGGTAAGTTGATGAGTTATTAGAAGTTTCTCAGATCTTATCCTCACAGTTGAAGAAAGAAAATTTATTTCACTACAGCAATTTTTATTATTTTAGAGTCAGTCTTTCCGCTAACACCGGTAACTTCAATCCTTGCAAGGTATACGCCGCTCTGAATATCGCCTACATTCCAAATTGTTTCATTATCCAGTCCGCCTTGTGCATCGTCGTTAAGCTCCGCCACATAATCTCCGGCAAGATCAAAGATTTTGATATTTATCTTTGCATCCTCGGAGACGTAATACCTTATATTTGTCTGCCCCTCATAAACAGGATTAGGATAATTATAAGCCCTTTCGGCCGGGAAAAATCCTGCTGCTGTCTTTTGTCCGGAAGCAGCTTTAACAAAAGAACTATTTTCAGGACTGCCGTATTCGCTGCCCCAGAAGATATTGCCTTCTGTAAGCCCGATGTTCCAGGCTGCCAGATTCATATCCTTATTGAATGCCGCAAGTGAAATTTTACCATTTTCATTGTATAATACCGGGTACGATGCAAGACCTGAACCGGTTGAGATCGGGAATGCGTACACCGTTTTCCCGGATCCGCCGTCAATTGCGAAAATTCTGCCATCAACTGTGGAAGCAATAATCTCCGCGTTATTATCACCTTCAAAATCAGCTGTAAGAATATTACCTGAAAAGTTCAGACCCGCGGGATCTTTAAAGGGAAATTATCAGCGGTCGAGCCGCTTAAATTCCTTGCCTCAATCGTTTCCCCGTTATTATATATTATATAGTTCTCTCCATCCTGTTTAAGGTCTGCAATTGCAAAAGAATTTATCTCCCCGGATCCTGAAGCATTCCACTGGGATAATACTTTACTTCCTGAGATAACATAGAAGTTTTTCAGATTTGTAAGGACAACCGCAATGTAATTGCCTGAGCCGTTCCTGGTAATTCCCAGCTTTACAGGAGTTTCATTCGTGAAGCTTACGCTGTTGCCATCGTTATCCTGGTAGGCTTTATAAGGCCCGGTTCTGTTTACAGAAGACAGGATGGCAGCAATAAAATTACTGTCTGCTGCGATCTGATGTACGGTAAGGTCTGATCCGAAATCCAGACTGTCCAGCGCTTCCATCGGCGTAATGGGCAGTATAGCAGGCTTGTAAATAATTATTTTGCCATCAGATCTTCCTGCAAGTATCTGAGGTTCAGGGATATACCTGATTACCGGTGCTGTTGTGAATATATTGCTGGTATTTAAAGTATCTTTTAATGCCGTGGTGCCATCAGTAAGGTATTCAGCTAAATATTTTCCTTTAGTTCCTACAATATGCTGAACATCAGATACGTTGAATGCTGCCATCTTACTGGTTGATAGGCCACCGATGTAAGGCATAGCCTCAACCCCGCTGCTGTTAAGAAAGTAAAGGGCCGAATCCGCCTGAAAGGCAAAGGTAAAGTACTGCTGAGGAGAGGTTAGATAAAATGAACTTCCAGTATAACCTGTCTCCTTTGAGAACAACGGTATTATTGTGGAATCGCCATAAGAGATTCTGAAACTCATATTATTACTTATAGCGGAAAAATCAGACATTGATATAAGACTATTCGCTCCGGAATTTGTAACGGCCGGAGGCCTGGTATCTTTGGAGAATTTATTTCGATAAAGCTCGGACGGGTTATCACGGTACCAGAAGTCCTCGGGACCTCCTTCACCGATAACAACATCACCAAATATAGTGGTGAACTGTTCTCCAATATCCTGAATGCCGTCAGCCTCTTCTACGTCAACTCCCCGGTTTAATTTATCAGTATTAATTTTATTGGAAGCAATTTTAGCGTCAATTACGTTCTGGTCTATATGCCAGATAACAATTCCATTTCCCGGCAATGCCCAGTCAAATTCATCAACATCAGTAACAACACCGTCCACTGAATCTACATCGAAGCTGTAATAGCCTGTAGTATCTTTTAAAAAAGTTCGTGTAAATGAATTTCCATTAACCTGATAGGTTATTTTCGAACCATCATTGTTAACGTCCCTTTCCCTGTTTTCTACAAGGTAATATTCTGTTGAATTTATAGGGACCTTAAGAATTGTTGTATCATTTACTCCGGCTGCCAGGTTGGCAGTAATATTGATAGAATAATTGCCCGGATTAAGTTCAAAAGGCTGCTTCCAGCCAAGGAATATTTTTTCCCACGCTGAAGGTTCAGGCGGATAAGTTCCATTATAGGCAAAGATTGATTGTCCGTCCATTAGGCCGAATCTGCCAATAGCACTCAATCCTGTTTCCGTATCGAAAAGATCGGGGAGTCCAAGGTAACTTCCTACACTTGCAGCAAGCAATCCATTGATTGAGATCTGAAATAATACAGAACCGCCAATAGACTCAATTTCACGGCTTTCTGTTTCAGGAATAATCATACTGTTCTTAATTTTAAAGCTGCCGCCAGAGACAGGAAATCCAGAAAAATCAGGACCAAAAACATTCTGCAGTGCATCGAAGCTGAGGTAAACCGATGGCAGATCATTCTCATTTCCTATGCTTCCGGGGAGTGAAATATCTCGACCCACTCCTGCATGGAAAATCGTAAAGATGTCGTAATCAGAGAAATCAAAGCCGGGATTCATTGCATCCGCTTTCTGCCAGACTTCCTGTGAGAAATCTGCCAGGGTAGAAAAATCATCTGAGTTATTAGGAGGTGAATAATTTCTCATACTCTGAGAAACAGAAAATGTATCCGGCAAGACCGTATACTGAATAACCTTCTGTCCGTTAGAAACCTTTTCAAAGTAATTCTTAACAAACTTCAAGTGGGCTTCAAAGTAGGGTTTATCGTGAGGCAGAGGATCTAAAATAGTATTTCCATAATCCCGGGTATAGATTGAACCGAATTTTCCGTTGCCGAAAGTAGTTCCGTCACGGTCATTCTGAAAACTTACCATCACTGCGAGGATTTTGAGTGTGTCTCCGGCAGTAATTTCAGCCGGGCTTGAAGATGGAAAAGGGTTGAGCTTTCCAATAAATGTTTGGGCAGTTAAACTGCCCAAACCAAACAGAACGAGAAATGTTAACGAGAATATTCTATGCATAAAAGATTAAATTCCCCTTGGCAATCCATGACCGCTTTCGGGGACTCCTCCCCAGCCTATTAATACACTGAATCTTAATGTATTTGACAGAGGATGATTTTCCCCGCCTTTAAAAACATCGGTAGTAATATAACTGAAGTCAAATCCATACACATCGTACCTGATGCCAGCACCAAAAGTTATGAATTTCCTGTTGCCGTATGAGGGATCTTCATAGAAATAACCGGTTCTAAGGGCAAACAGGAAATCGCCTGGTTCACCATACCAGTATTCAAGTCCCATCGAAGTAACAATATCCCTCAGTTCCTCCTTAAGAGGTTGATCAGCCCAAGCTGTGAATATTGCCTGGTAAAATTCTTTTGAAGAACCTGAACTGTCTCTGCTGACAAGAAGTTTACTAAAATCAAGTGTATAGGTTAAAGAATTGAATTCATCTTCAAAAATTCTGTATGCAAAGCCTAAACGGAAATTAGTAGGTATAGGGTCTGCCTGAGCCTGGTCTATGTAATAAATCTTCGGACCAAGATTACTAAGGTTAGCACCGATACTGAATTTGTTACCGATATCCTCGTCAATAAGAGGAAGAACCAGTTTTTCAGGTCTCCACATTGCAGCGACATCGAAACTTACGGAAGTAGCTACACCCTGACCCTGCTCGTCGCCTGCACCTTTGTCAGCAAGACGGCTATGGATGATCCTGAAGTTAAATCCAAGACCCCAGTCGGGTGAAAGTTTTGTAGCATACCCAAGAGTAAGCGCTGCATCAAACGAGCGGAACGTGCCGATCTGTTCGGGACCTCCTTCGCCTGTTCTCACAAATTCTCCGAAGTTCATATAAGTAATACTTGCGGATACAGTACCGCTCAGGTCCTCCATATATTCCCTGTAAGTAAGGTAATCATAGAAGAGATCAAGATTGAATTGAGGCAGCCAGTTGCTGTGAGTTATACTCAATTCGGTTCCGGTCTGGAAGGCAAGACCTGCCGGGTTCCAGAAAATAGCCGCAGAATTATCTGCGAGACCCGCTCCGGATTCACCCAGACCGCCGGCCCTCGAATCAGGTGCTAACAGCAGAAATGGAACAGCGGCTTCACCTTGTGCATGCGTAACTTGCTGCATTGCCATAAACATAACGCTGACCATCAATAGCCTGAATATGGTTTTCATTTTATTTTACCTCCGATAAATAATGATCTTATTATTCTTAATATCATTTTTGATTATCATTTCTAAAAAATAAAAAAATAAAGTTAATTATTTAACCTCTATAAGTCCAAAATTAATTGCCTAACGAATCACGGCCAGTTTGCCTAAAACACTTTTTGTGAAGTTCCCATCGAGGTTTTTTATGATGATTTTATACAGGTACGTACCATTCGCTATAATGTTCCCGTCCTGATCACGCCCATCCCATGGTATTCTTACAAATTTGTCCGTAGTGTGGTAATTCTCAATCTCGCGAATAAGTCTGCCTGCTACCGTATATATTTTTACCCTCACTTCTGCATCACTTATCTGGTTTCTCTGAAAGGTAAAAGTGGTGTGCCCGGAAAAAGGATTAGGATAATTGTATACATCCCTGATCTCAAGATCATCTCCGCTCACAACAGTAAAATATACAGTCTGTGTACTGAAATTATTGAAGACGTCCCACGCTTTAACTTTTAAAGAATATTCCCCCTGTTCAAGATCACTGAAGTTGTAATTTACCTCTCCTGATCTTCCCCCGGCATCAAGATCTCCGGTGAAATACCTGCTGAAATCAATAGGATTGTTTTCCTTATTGTTCAAAATTCCTGAGAGTTGGTGTCCTATACCTGTTCCGGTTGTGTTCAGCCCTGTTTCGTCAGCCAGTTTTATAATAAGATTAGAGTTAGGACTTATTAAATTCGAATTAAGGGCGGAAGCATTGTCAAAGTAAATATCTATATCAGGACCTTTACCGTCATTTACTGTATTAGTATCTGTTCCTCCAACAATTATTTTATTTGTAAAGCCCAGTCCATCTTCTGCCTGGTTTTTAAAATAAAATACAATTTTTCCATTCTGATCCTGGTAGGAAATGTCCTTTGGTACAATAAAATCCGCATCGAACCTGCCGTTATTAACCGATACACGGCCATTAAAAATTATTCCTCCCTGTCGTGTAACCTGCTCATTATTCAGGTTGGCTATCGCCTCCGTTCTTTTTGAATCAAATACTTCAAGCGTACCTTCCCCGTTAAAATTGTTCCATAGGGTTGAATCCGGATGCAGGACTCTACCGGAGACCCTTGTATGACTTAATGCTTTTATCTGGATGCCTTCTGCAACCGGCTCACCATTGATCGAATCAATTGCCGCGTCATATGCCGGGTTCACCAGCCGTAGTGTAGGATCACCAAAAATAACAAACTTCCTGGCATTGGTGTCATTATAATTTTGTTTTGCATCATATAAAGCTTTACCAATCGGTATTCCTCTTGTGGAATCACTACCCTTATCCATCAGAGAATTAAAAAATGAATTCATCAAAAGGACATTATTGGTCTGGTATACTGGTCTTGTAGAAGC
This sequence comes from uncultured Ignavibacteria bacterium, assembly GCA_963800255.1. Lineage (GTDB taxonomy): Bacteria > Bacteroidota > Ignavibacteria > Ignavibacteriales > Ignavibacteriaceae > DATFVA01. Next base: position 668,359 of record CAWDAK010000009.1, read on the forward strand.
CAAAGAAGCAATCGCACCGGCGCCATTTTTCAGCACAAGCTCCTCCGCGCCGCTGATAAAAGCAGGGTCGTCAAAGTAACCAAAGTCGCAGGTAGCTGCTGTAAGGAGGAAGTATCTGTCATTATGCAGCTGAGGTATGGATACTCCCTGTTCAAATATATACTCATCAGCCCAGAGGTAAGGAGCTCCGTGACCTATATAGTTCACAACAAGAGTTCCTTCGTTCATCGCACTGAGGATCGCTTTATTCCCTGAGGGCATTCTCTTGCCTCCGCCTGTAAGCACTACAGGGAAGGCAGCCATATAAAGTTTATTAAAATTGTATGACTGGGGTAATACGTTATTTGCCAGATTCTCTGAAGATGAAGTAAAACCAATATTCTGATAATCGGCCCCCTGGTAAGCGTCATCAGCAACCAATGTAATCAAATTTCTCCAAAGACCTTTTTCGCTTTCGGTTTCATAGAAAACAATTTTATCAACTACATTATTTGCAGATTCAAGTGATTTACATGTAATTCGTCCTGCAGCCAGATCAATTTTACGATCCGAATTGTCAAGGTTTACAAAATAATCATCAGTTGTATAACTGTTAATTTCATCAAATGATTCCGGAGTTTCATAAGTTGGTAGAAAATTGGTGTGGTATCCAAGGATATCTTTATAATCAAAATTGCCGCTTCCCAGGAAAAGAACGTATTCAGGAGCAGTCTGCCAGTTATCAAATGCGTATTTAATAAAATCCCGGATGCCTGTTATATCGGAAAGTCCTCCTGCAAATTCATTAAATATATTATCTACATCAACTACTATGGATGAAAGTTTATCAGGCGCCTGGTTTTCACGGTAATTCTTCAGCCTGTCTGCGGCTTCCATAAAATTTTTGTGTGTAATGATTATAAACCTTGCACCGTTTGCAATTCCGTGAATATTTGAATTTTCAGCTTCCTGGGGGTTGACAGGGGTCTTATACTGGTTATTAGTTACTGCTATATATTTTGAAACTTTACCCTCCTGTTCATCAGACTGAAACCGGAACTCTCCCCCACTGATAGCAGCATTCGTTACCTGTTTCATACCTGAATAATCAGAGACATCGAAAACCTTTATATTACTATTTGTAAACCCTGTAAGATGATATTCAATTACCGAGCTTGTATCCTTCGAAAAAAATAGAAGAAAATCATTAAATGCTGTTAGTTCTTTCTGATAGAATATTTCGTAATAATCAAGATAACCTTTTGCTGAAGAAGAATTTGGTGTAAAATTAAAATGTAGATTGCTCCTGTTATCAGGAAGGCTTCCGTTATATAAAACATCAGCAGTATACTCATGGCCATTTACATATTGACTTATTGTTGTAGGCATATTAAGATGCCATATATTTGTATTATTTTCATAAACATCGATAGAGGTGGGGTTCGAAGAGGAAGAGACAAAACCCAGATGATATTCAACCGGGATATTGCTTATTCTGCCGTCTAGCTTATTTGTGTATGAATGGGTAAGAACCACATTATTAAACTCATCCCCAAGAAATTTACGACCCGAATTCATAAGGTTGATCTTTTCATCATCGCGACTGACAAATGCACGTGTGGAATTTTGCTCATAGGCACCTGTCTGGCTCAGACTCGCCTTCTCTGCTGTTCTTTTTCCAACAGCACCGCCTGACGTAATCCAGTAATAATTATGGTCAGTATAAACATTAAATACTCGTTGAATTGAATTCGAGGTTGTATCATAGTCCCAGAAATTATTTCCCCTTCCATAAAAGAGAATATAGTCGCCCTGGTCAAACTTTCCATCGGCTTCACCTGCTACTGTAATTGCATTCTCAACAAGATCCACGGGTCTGGCAGCATTTGGATTTTCCGGAAGTGGTTTACCGCCGTTGTTGTATATTTTAATTTTTCGGGGATCAACTGTGGCTGGATCAATTCCAAAGGATGAGAGCATCGAATAATCTATTTTATAGATACCTTCTTCAGGCGCTTCAAATTTTACCCAGTGACCGTCTGCCAGTACACTATTAAACACCGTCTTCTTCAGTGAGGTTTTTTTCTCTTGGACCCAGTATTTTGCAGTTTCAAAATTAATAACTGTACCGGCAGTAAACTCATCAGCTGGTTTTGAAGAAAGTTTTTGTCTGCTGGTAAAGTTTACTCTGAACCTGATAGTTTTGTAAAGCGTGATTGACTGCCCAAGAGGATCAAATCTAACAGGATTAATCCTAAGAGTCTGAACCGGAAGGTTTCTTATTAATCCAAATTCACCGAAGCCAACAAGGTCAGAGCCGTTTTTGAAATTGTAATAATCAGAACTTATTTCGTAATCAGGAGCTGGCGATATTCCTTTTTTAACAAATTCCGGGGTCGGGATAATGAGCCCTCTCACCTTGATAGAAGTAGATCCAAGCATCTCTACTGTGTTTCCGAACTCCGAGGGTACCCCGATATTTAAGGATCTGAACGGTATCGCCGGCATACCATGATTTTCCGGTCCAGGCACCGATCCACTTTTAAGATCAATTTTAAGGAAATCTCCTTCTCCAATTTTTACGAAAGATGTATCCTGGTAAACAGGCGAATATTCAATAGTAATGGAATTTCTGTCTGATGAGATTATTCTTACTTCCGACTGGGCGAATATGGAAGCACTAAATAGAGTTAGTATTATTAAAGAGAATTTGCCTATCATGAATTATATCTAATTAAACCGGTTTGTTAAAGGCTTCCCACTTCAGATAACTAATTTTTCCGAGAGCCAGTTTGTTAAGGACAGTAGCAAATACTCTTAATAATTCTCCTAATAATTTGTCCCAATTTAGGCTTATTTCGCCTAAATAGTCAAGTCAATTAAATAATTTGTTTATTGTGCAGATCGTAAAGAATACTTTTAGCGCTATCGTACTTGAAAAACGGGATATTCCTCTCATAAACTATTTCACGCGAAGGACTTATAAGAACCAGTTTACGTCTGTTAACAGAAAGAAAGTTCAGAGCATTATAGCCTCTGCTTACATTTTTGTCAGGATCTGAAAGAATAGGGAAGTCAATATTAAGATTTCCACAGAAAGAGCTATGAGATTCGGCTGATTCTATATTTACGCCAACGGGCCTGATACCAGCCTCTTTAAACAAATTTAAATTTTCCTGGTAATTACACAGCTGAGCGGTACATACATGTGAATTATCTTTAGGATAAAATATGAGCAGGACAAACTGATGAAGATTTTCATATAATTCAAAATCTTCCCCTCTCTGATTTTTGAGAATGAAGTTGTCAGCTTTTTTACGAGGCATTTACAAGCCTAAATATTCTTTATTCCTTTTCATAGCATCAATACAGAATGCGATGTGTTCATCAAGCGGCACATCAAGTTCTTCTGCTCCTCTAACAATATCTTCACGGCTAACGTTCCTTGCGAAAGCTTTATCCTTCATTTTCTTTTTTACTGATTTAACTTCCACTTCCTCTACAGTCTTATTTGGTCTAACATAAGATACCGCTGTTATAAACCCGGCAAGTTCGTCACATGCGTACAATGTTCTTGAGAGTTTTGAATCGCGTGGGACACCGGTATAATCAGCATGGGATAAAATTGCATTCCTGAAGGTCTCATCAAAACCTTTTTCCTTAAGGATCTCTGAACCTTTATATGGATGTTCTTCCGCTGTCGGATATTTTTCATAATCAAAATCATGGAGAAGAGCGACGTTGCTCCAATACTCAACATCCTCATTAAATTTTTCAGCATATGCTTTTACACAGGTTTCCACGGCATAAGCATGTTTAAGAAGACTATCGTTTTGGGTAAATTCTTTTAAAAGGTTATGACAGTATTCCCTGTCCCTCATTACATCCTGCATATTTCCTCCTTATTATTCGTTTGCCGGATTAAAAGACGGGCAGAGATTTCCCACTGCACACTTGAGGCATTTAGGGCGGCGGGCAATACAAATATTTCTTCCATGCGCCGCCAGCAAATGTGACGCTTTAACCCAATCATTTTCCGGCAGAAGTTCTTTTAGTCTGATTTCAATTTTTTCGGGGTTAGGGGAATCTATAAATCCCAACAGGTTTGACAGTCTCTTCACGTGCGTATCAACTGCAACTGCCGGTATCCCGAATGCATTTCCTGCAACAACAGAAGCTGTTTTTCTTCCCACCCCCGGCAGCTTATTCAGCGCATCGAAATCGGCAGGAACTATTCCCTTATGCTCATCAACAAGAGCCTGGCAGCACTGCTGAATGCTTTTTGCTTTCTGCCTGTAGAATCCCGTTGAATATATATCCTTTTCAAGCTCTACGTCTTCAACGTTTATAAAATCCTGCGGTCTTTTGTATTTTTCAAACAAAGTTTTGGTAACTATATTCACCCTCTCGTCAGTACACTGTGCAGAAAGGATGGTGGCAATAAGCAGCTGGAAGGGAGAAGAAAAATCAAGCGCTGATTTTACGTCTTTATATTCCCCTTTAAGAATAGAAAATATTTTAACGGCCCGTTCCTTTTCTGAATTACCTTTCATTTATATCCTGGTTAAATTTTGGATGTTTGTTTAGGAGTCTCTCAACCGGTTTATTGTTTATAATATGACTCTGAATGATTTCCTCAACGTCATCTAGTGTAACATGACTATACCAGATCTGTTCGGGATATACTACTATACTTGGACCGAATTCGCATGCATCGAGACAACCGGACGAGTTCACCCGGACTTTCGATTTTAGTCCGAGCTGTTTTATTCTTTCTTTCATTTTTGCTCTGATCTCAATACTCCCTTTATCAGAACAGCAGCCCCGGGGATCATCAGGTGGTCTTTTATTTTCACACACGAAAATATGTTTTTCGTATCGTTTCATAAAGAATATTCAACAATTAATAAGTTATAATCATAAAAGTTACTAATAATTATATAAACGTGATATTCTAAAAAATGGTTGCTACCCTTATTGGATAGCTAATGCTCCAGGCTTAAATGAGGTATTAAAGAGAAGGAGAGCTCAGTAGCGCGTACGGGATTCGAACCCGTGATCTCCGCCTTGAGAGGGCGGCGTCCTAAGCCACTAGACGAACGCGCCTGTATTGAAAGAAATTTTCAAAGATAGCTGCCTCGCCAGGGCTTCCCGCTTTCGCTTCGCTGCATCGGGATAAACTTCTCACCCTGGAAAAACATTTAAAATTCTGATTTAGTTGCCTCGCCAGGGCTCGAACCTGGACTCTTCTGATCCAGAGTCAGACGTGTTGCCAGTTACACCACGAGGCAATTTTATTTTCGAGCTTCAAAAATAAAACATTTCCTACAATATAACCAAATAGAAATATAGTACTAAGACATTTTTTTGCCAGAAACTGCTGATTCTGATATGCAGGCACTTTATTAGTCTCATTTCCAACACTTCATCTGCCTTTTAATTTTAACCAGCTATGTATATTTTAAAATCATCTTCTATAATGGTTTATTTAAAAATGAGAATTCATACAGGGTTGACTGTTTTTCTACTGATTTCCTTTCAGGCATTTGCACAGACATTCAATTACCAGCTTTCCATTGGAAAATTTAACAATGCTTCTGCTTTCACAATAAATTCGGCAGGAATGATCTATGTTACTGATGCGGGCACAGATGAGGTAATAAAAATAGATACTTTAGGGAGCTATCTGAAAGATGTAGGGGGCTATGGCTGGGATGAAGGTTCTTTTGATCTGCCCGCGGATGTATTTGCCAACCCGCTTAATGTTTATGTATCTGATAAGAATAACCACCGGATCCAGCGGTTTGATAAGGACCTTAATTTTATATCGCTCCTTTATACCCGCGAAAGCGATGAGCCGGCAGAAAGGTTCGGTTACCCGTTGAGTGCGGTAACTTCAAACCAGGGTGATTTATTCATATTGGATTCGGAGAATAAACGAATACTGAAGTTTGACCTCTTTGGACATTTTATTCTTAATTTCGGAGGATTTGACGGAGGAACTTATGCTCTTAGAAATCCCCGGCAGATGGCGGTTTCTCCGGCAAATGTATTATTCGTTGTTGACGGCAGGAAGATTATTTTATTTGATCAATACGGTAACGGAGTTAACGCGATAGGGACTGGTGTAGAGCTTAAAAGTATAAATATAACATTTAACAACCTGGTAGTTAACACAGATAAATTGATCCTGCTCTCTAACCTTAAATCAGGTTCGTTCAAATTTTCTGAATTAAAAACTGATGATGAAATCACTTCACCTATCATCAGCAGTCTTATTTTTAATGGTAAACTCTATATACTTTTAGCGGATCAGATAAGGATATACAGCCTGGGGAAAAGTTGAGTAAAAAGGCAGACTTTATAAAAGTTCTACTCACAATTCTGACGGCGGTTTGGTTCGCAGGAATTTTTTCCAACTCTCTTTATAGTAATAGCTTCCAAGGGTTACTTCCAGGGCTGTTTCCGGATAAATTATATTCGCTGGTCTGCCACCAGGATCAGGCAAAATCTTTTTATATATCAGGTCAGAAACTGGAGGTTTGTGCAAGATGTACAGGAATTTACACCGGGGTATTATTGTTCTCGCTTACCGGGTTGATATTCAGAAGACTGAGATCACGAGACAAGAAATGGCTTCTCTACAGTATGATCCCTATGGCAGCCGATGTTATATTATACTCAGCAGGATTATATAATTATTCGAAATGGGTCTCATTCAGCACCGGTCTGATTTTGGGATCGGTCTCTATTCTTTATATTTTTACAGGGATTGAAGATTATTTTTTTGAGTACAAACTAAGTTCAAATGTCCAGTAAATTCTTTTTACCTTCCCTCGTTGCAGGATTTGGTGCAGCCGTGCTTACAACAGTTCCCGGAGTCAGAGAATTCGGCTGCTGCCTCATTGTGCCTCTAGCTGTTGTAACCGCAATGCTTCTATACAAGAAAACAAATAAAGCTGAAACTGCTATACCCATAAAAACAGGTCTTTTGATAGGAATTTTTACGGGACTGATTGCTGCACTTTTTTCAACTTTTTTTGATGTTATAATCACCCTCTTTACACATTCCAATGACTTTGTTCAAACACTGCCCCAAACCAAGGAAGTACTTGAAAGCTTTAAATTCGGAGAAGCTGCTAAACAAACCATCGACCTGATGGACGGTATGGCCCGGCAGATAACGTCAACCGGTTTTTCATTCCTTTATACAATATTTATTTTAATCAGCAACCTGATCGTTGATTCGATATTCGGACTGTTCGGAGGCCTGCTTGGGCGAATAATTGTGAATCGCCGGACTACCACCTGATACCTATTCGATAAAGAGAGTTAGCATGATATCAGCATTTATATTTTTTCTTCACCTGATGTTCGCACTCATAATATTCACTAAGAAATGGCAGAGCGATAATCTTAAATCCGGGTTCCTGAACCTTGGATTGATTGCTGTGTTGTTTGCTGTCGGCTGGTCAATTACAGGTATAGTTGCTAAGGTGGTCATGGACCCGCAAGGATTAGGCATATATTTCGATAGGGATACCTTTTCGCTTACATTGCTTTCTGTGGGTGAATATTTCTTTTACAGGATCTACTATAAAGAGGCCGAAAACGAAGTCCCCGGAACCGGTAATAATTAAAAATGCAGATATTTATTGAAGTCGGTATGGAAATACTATAACCGCGGCCTGTTCGGTCTGCTTCTGACCGGGAGCCAGCGCTTCGAATCTCCACTGTCTCAAAGAATTTATTGCGGCATTCTCTAACTTAGTATCGGCTTTTGTCAGCGGTAAAATATTGCCTACTGTACCATCAGGTAGAATTGAAAATCTCAGCCTGATATCAATCTCCTTATTAACTCCTTCCGGGTAAGCAGGAAGAATATAGCTGTAGATTTTCCGGGTGCCCTGACCGCCCCAATCAATATCGAATCCGAAGCTTCCTTCTCCTTCGGCTTTATTTCCCTGTCCCACTGTAGTAACTTTTGAATCAGTGTTCTCTTTTGTCTCAGTTTTAACTGTTTTTGTTTCTTCTTTCTGTTTGTCGGCCGGTTTGATAACATTTTCCTCGGAGGTATTTTTTGCTTTCGGAAGTTCTACCTCCTTAACCTCTTTACTTTTATCCACGGTCTCATTCGTCTCAGCTTTAGCATTTTCCTCAACCTGGGTTATCTGTGTCCCGATAGCGCCGGAAGAGCCAGGCTGGTTAGACTTACCAAAGGAAAGCTCAACATAATCCCGCGGAGGATAATCCATTGAAAACTTTATAAGCAGCAGCAGGATAAAGATGATTATATGGATAATCATCGAGATAGAAAACGAAATATGCCTTATTGAATTATATGTCATCGTTCTTAAGCTTTGTTATAATTGTTCTTTTTCCGTCTGAATGGTAAACTTATCTATGTTCGTTGCCTTCGCCGCATCAATAACCTTTATTACAAGTTCTACGGGAACTGATTTATCAGCGCGTATCACAAGGTTCTCTTCTTTTCCCTCTCCTTTCATAAGGGCAAGCCTCGACGGGAGTTCATCTATTGTTACTTCATCTTTGCCGGCATAAATTCCACCCCCTGAGGTTAAGGTCACTATAAGCTGAGAGGAGGCTGTCTGATCATTAGTCTTGGAACCAGGAAGCTTAACTTTGACACCTGTCTGAATAACGAACTGCGAAGTAAGCAGGAAAAATATAAGCAGCAGCATTACAATATCTGTAAGTGAAGAATAACTGAAAATTGCCAACGGTTCATTTGATGTAGTGAATTTCATTTTACAGCCTATATATCAATTTCTATTTCTTCTTCGAATTCCGACTGTGAAGAGGAACTGTCCTGTATAATATCAACAACGTCATTCGCTACAGTTTCCATATCACCTACAAGTTTTTTAACAGCACCCAGGAAATAGTTATAAAAAGCCAGGGCCGGGATACCAACCATCAGACCGAATGCTGTTGTAATCAGAGCTTCCCATATACCCCCGGCCAGGTCCGAAGGGTTTGCAGAACCTGCCAGATCCTGAATAGTCATAAATGCCGTTATCATTCCCGTTACTGTTCCAAGAAATCCAAGCAATGGGGCAATACCGGATATAGAAGCTAGTACAGCCAGACCTTTTTCCAGTTTGCTGATTTCCTGGCGGCCTGCATTCTCAATTGCTTCTTTCACTCTTTCGTGACCAAGTTTATATTTAGTGAGGCCCTTCCGGATAATATTTGCTACAGGAGATTTTTCCTCCATACAGTAACTGATAGCGCCTGTAATATCTTTCTTCTTAAGCATCCCTCTTATTCTCACCATAAAAGCCGGAACATTAATTCTTGCTTTTCTGATTACAATATATCTGTCTATAATCACAGTCAGTCCTATTATAGAGCAGGCAAGAATAAACCACATGATTATTCCTCCCTTGAGAAATATTGAAAACAACTCCATAGTCTTCCTTTTCCTTTACATTATAATTAGTGATTTCCGTTTACAAAATTTTCCGCTTCTTTCAGTGAGCTAAAGTAGCCGACTCTAACCCTGTAATAAAGTCCCATACCCCGTATTTCAGCTTTTTCCGCAAATGCGGAGTAACCTGCATCCCTGTATTTTTGCACCTCGTTTAATGCTATCGTTTTACTTTTCCATGAGGAAACCTGAACAACTACTCCTTCAGGGTACTGGTAAATATAATTCCCTATACGTTGAGCGTTTACAGACTCCCTGATTTCACTTAAATCAGGCTTTGCAGTATTTGTATTCTCAGAAGTATTCATTTCTGCCTGGTTTTTACCCTGCTGAGTTTCAACAGTTCCATTTTCAGAAGGTTTATTTTCGTCTGACTTATCATAAGGATAGGTTACAGGTACATCATAATTTCTTTCTATAGTCCGGGTCTGCCCTGTTTTATCCGCAAGCTGATTCTTCCGGAACCTGGCCGTTGGCACTTTTCAGTTTAAAGTATAGAAATAATATTCCCGCAAGTGCTATTACAACAACCAGCGAAATGATCAGAGTAGGAACGCTGCCTCGTTTCCTGTAACCCTGGTAATCGCGGTCGCCTTTTTTCTCCTTAACCGGAGGTTCTTCATCAATTTCATCCAATCCTTTTATTCCGGAAAGATCAAAGTTAAACTCAGCAGTAGTCCTGCGTACTTTCTGGTAGCCGCCGCGTACTTCAGTAACTCGTTTGGGCTTGTCTTCTTCGTGATCACTTTCACGGTAATCATCAAATTCAGTTGTAGTAAACTCTTTGGTAAGTGAACGTACCCGCTGAAAGTTTTTTAATAAAGGTTCTTCAGGCATAACTGATTCTTGTTCAGGGTTAGCCTGTTCCTCAGGTACAGGTGATTCGGGTATGAAAGAACCTGAAATCTCTCCTTCGTCTTTTTCATTATCGAGAGAATCTTTCAATTCCTCATCTTCATCTTCAAAGTAGACATTTTCTCCTTCATCTTCATCTATAACATCTTCAAAAATGTCTTCTTCCCGAACCTCTTCTCTTTCTTCTTCAAATTCAGGTTTAATCTCAGCTGATTGTGTCTCTTTGGGTTTATACTCGGGAAATTTATCTTCAGGTATTTTCTCTTCCGGATCAGATTTATATTCAGACCCGGAATCTTCTGTTATTTCACCTGAAAGGTTCTCGCCAAAATCCCATGAAAGATTTTCGAATTCCCTTGTCTTCAGAAAATCGCTTCGGTCAGGAACTTCGGTTTCATCCTGAACATTATCATCATCCCGGTCTATCCGGCCTGCCAGATTCCGGGTATTTTCTTTTTCATCCTTAAGACTAATCGTTTCGGTTTCTTTACCTCCCTCTGTTTTTTTAGCTTGGCTGATAAGCCTTTCTATCTTCGATTCGAGCAGACTTCTTAATTCTGTTCCCGAGGGAGGAATAAAAAATTCGGTTTCCTTTACTCCTTTGAGCGGAATTACAGGTTTTCCAATGCTCAAACTGAAATATGAGTCATAAGGCTGATATTCCTTCTCAATTCCGGAGGGAACATTGAAAATTATCTCTTCATCATCTTCAAGGGAAGCAGCTTTGTTTATATAAACGATAAGATCAGAGTAAATATATTTCTCATCAGGAAGTTGCGAACCGCTGTGCTCTATCTGTCCAACGCGCAGTTGGAACACTCCAACTCCAGCTATATCCAGTGACTCACCGGGTTTGAGTATATCCGAAGCGTTTTTCAAAAATATCTCAAAGAACTTTTTTGCCTCGGTATCGGGCACGCCTGCTTTTTTTGAGATCTTTCTAATTATTTCTGCTTTATTCATAGTTCTGGTAATTATTTTATAAAAATTTTACCAGGTAAACTTAATCCCACCGGTTACGTTCAATGGCAGATCTTTGTACCTGTACCAATTATAATTTTTGTGATTTAATAAATTATTCATCTTCAGCGTAATAGAAAAAACGGGCGTTAGTTTATAAGCAAAATTCAACCCCAGATCAACATAAGATTTAAGTTTTTGTGTATTCGCCAAATTTGCAAAAGTTTCTGATGTATAATATAACGAAGCTCCCGTACTTAATCCCATCTGAAAATCATAATTATAATTGAGCGAAGCTGTCCACTCGGGATAATAAGGAATAAACATATCAGCATCATCTTTCGCACTCTCGTACTGCAACGTTCCGTACAATACACCAAACGGTCCCGGATGGAAAAGCAGGTTCAGGAATCCCGCAACACTATTCCCGCCTACCGAGGCGAGACCAAAGGTTCCGTCTATGATATTATTCTTAAAATAAGGGATTTCATCAGAGGTATAAAACTTTACACCTCCGTCAATTTCAAAGAACCTCCCATATTCATATTTAAGGACAGCCTTAAGCACATTTGATTTCTCAAAAAAGAGGTTCGTAAAACTGTTTACATCCAGGTAAGGATTCATTCTTATGAAATAATTTTCGGTAAGGAATTCTGCGGACGGAGCGAATTCTCCGAAAAGAGTAACATTCCTTTCAAGATGCAGTGCAGCTGAAACAAATGGTGCGCTAAAAGTATGTCCTCCATCCCTTGCATAGCTTAAACCGAAATCTGCACGGAATATACCCGAAAGGGTTAGTCCCACTGTTGGTCTGATACGCAAGAAGTAAAACTCAGAATTGTCCTGCAGTTTATTAAGTATATATTGTCTTTTATAATTAAGATTTACATTTACATTAAAAGCAGAAAATGCGGCTTTTGCAAAACCATCGAAACCGAAGAGGTTCTCCGAAAAGTTTGGATTATCCAAATTTGCAAGCTGATCTGAAAACTGAAGTTCGTAAATGAAGTTCTCATGTGAAAGATTATTTAGTAGAAGAGAAAAATTTCCCGTGTTAAGGTTTCTTTTTTCCACCGGATCCTGTTCATAAAATCTCCCGTAGACTTTATAGCCCGCTGCAGCCAGATCGCCGTTAAGTTTAAGCTTCATCCCGTTGAAAGCGGGTGTTTCACTGTTGATAAAATAATATAATGTAGCCCCGCCGTTAAGCGAATATTTTTCGCTGTTCTCTACATATGCTCTCTGGTTCAATACACCCGCTCTGGCCTCAAGCATTCCGCCGGATAGGGGACTTGAATATACCAGCTTGCCCGTAGGAAGGAAATACGATCCTATGCCTGCCTCGAGCCATCCGTTATGATAATTGAGCGAGTCGAAAAGGGTTAGATCATTTTTTAAAGGACTAGGAAATTCTTTCAGTTCAAGCGCTTCCGGAGAAAAGGAGGGTTTGATGAAATCTCCGGAGATTGTTGATACAAAATCCGGTGCAATCTTTTTGGCCTGCTCAACAGAGATAACTTCTTTGCCTGTGATAATAAAATCCGGAAGTTCTACATTTCCGCTCGATTTTGTAGTCTCTTGGCCGGATGCAGTTAATGTTATTATAACCAGTAATATGAATAGTTTCTTTGTCATTTCAGTTTCCTCAGCTTATTCTGCGCTTCCTGGCCGAACTGATCGCCTTTATGCTTTGTAAGAACCGACCTGTAATATTCTTTTGCTTTATCATAATCCTCCTGTTCAGTATATATGTCACCCAGCTTCATATATGATTTGGTTAGCCATTCTTCATATGCTGAATAAATGTTTCTTACTCGCTCCAGGGCACTTATTGCATCTGCGGTATTGCCTTCTTCGGCCAGGGCAGTTCCAAGGTAATACTGAGCTTCTGCACCTATATCGTCGGATCTGGAATCAGCCAGGTTCTTGAAGTAAAATTCTGCATTACTGTATCTTCCCGCTGCAAGCTCAATTAAACCAAGCTCCAGTTTCGCTTTTTCCGCGAATACGGTTCCGCTGTAATATTGCACTACATCTTCGAAAACACTATATGCATTAGCAGGATCCTTCTTGTTACTATATGTAATACCCTTCATAAAAATTATTTCCGCGATCCTGGGGGAATTCGGGATCTTATCCTGGGCCTTACTATATATTTCAATTGCAGAATCATAATCCTGCGTATTATTATAAATGGTTCCAATCTCAAGTACTGCAGCCCCGGCAGCTTCACTCTTCGGATAGGAATCGAACACCCTCTTGAAATTGTATATTGCTTCTTCGTTCTGTCCCAGGTTTTGTGCACTCTTACCAACCCAGTAATATGCGTCAGGAACCTGCTTGCTGGAAGGATAGTCGGATATGAATTCTTTGTAGCTTAGTTCGGCTTTTTCGTACTCACGCATGCTGTAATATATCTCACCCTTTTTGAAGAAAAGCTGGTCGCTGAAACTAAGTCCCGGATTTTTAGAAACAAAATTATCGATCAGCTGCACAGCCTTCCCGGGTTCATTCTTGGCAACATAACTGTACTGGATGCCATTAACAGCATCGAACACATAACCGGAGGAGGGATAAAGTTCTATCACTTTCTCATAATTTGCTATGGCAGAGTCATATTTTGCCTGGTTAAAATAAGAATCACCTATTGAGTACCATGCTAGTGGAACCAGTGAAGAATTGGGATATACTTTCATCAGTTCATGGTATTTTGCTATCGCCTCTCTGAAATTTTCCTTCTGAAAATAGATCCAGCCTATGGTATAAATAGAACCCTGTGCATAATCCGAACTTGGATACTTCTGCTGGAGGTTATTAAATTCAGCTATTGCTTCGTCTGTATTCCCGGCTTTATAGAGGGCCTGTGCGAACTGGTAATAACCGTAAGGGTTATCTATGACGGCTGTTCCTCCGGAAAAAAGATCTTTATAAATCCGGCTGGCTTCAGCATAATTTTTGGTTCCGTAATAACTGTCAGCAAGTCTGAGTTTGGCGTCAATCACCCTCTTGTTCTTCCGGTACTTTTTAATAAAATCAGCGAATAGTTCTGCGGAATTCCCGAAATTATTAAGGTTGAAATAGCAGTAAGCCTTACCGTATAATGCCTGCCCGGCAAGCAGCGTATCATCAGAGCTTATACTGTTATACGATTTTAATGCATCGCTGTAATTTTGAAGAGCATAATAACTCTCAGCAAGGTAGAAGTTGATCTTATCGTTTTCGATACCGCTTCCCGGTTCATTAAGCCGACTAAGGTAGGCAACCGCATCACTGTATTTTCCCTCGTAGTAGTAAGTCGTTCCAAGTCCCAGCTTTGCCCTGTTCGTAATTTCGGCCTTCACATCAACAACATCAATAGCATCCTTAAAATGTTTTACGGCATCCTCATAATCCTTTTTATTCAGCGCTACTTCGCCCAGCATAGTTAACGCACGAGCCCTGACTCCGGGAACTTCAGATTTTGAAGCTGCTGTAAGATAACTTTCAGAGTTTATATAATCTTTATTTTCGAAGTAATATCCGCCAAGCTGGTACCGTACATCTTCTGCGAGACTGCTGCCAGGATATTTTTTCAGAAACTCTTCGTACAATTTGAAAGCCTCTTTAATTTTTCCGGAATACCTTTTCGCTTCGGCTTTCCAGTAAAATGATTTCACTGCTATGGTATCGTTCCCTTCCGAGATAGAGTTAAATACAGAATATGCTTCGTTATATTTCTTTTGCTGGAAGTAACACCATGCAAGTCCGTACTTCGAGTCCCTGAATACATCTGTTGACGGGAAGCCTTCTATTACAGCATTGTATGCATCCGCCGCGTTCTCAAATTCCTTAACCCTGTAATAGGAATTTGCAAGCAGGTAGAGACTCTCGGCATAGATATCCGGCGGCAGGCTATTCAGGGAAGGATTGTTCAGTTCAAGAATAGATGATTGATAATCCTTTAATTTGAAATAACAGATGCCGATCCTGATCTGGGCTGAAAGTGCAAGCGGACTATCCCCATGGAACGATAAAAGCTGATCATAATAATGAACGGCTTTTTCGTAATTCCCCGTTTTTTCATATGCACTTGCCAGTGTATAGATAGTATAATCTATATACTTATTATTCCTTTTCTTATTTACTGCTTCTTCAAGAAAAGAAATTGCATCCTGAAGCCTGTTCTGCATAGTATATGATTCACCGATCCAGTAAAGTGCAGATCCGGTATGCTCGGTTTCGGGATATTCATCCAGCAGCTGTTTCAGGTTCTTACGGCTTTCATCGTACTTCTCTTCTTCGAAGTATATGATACCAAGCTTGTATAATGATTTATACCTGAAGGCTGACCATTTGAAATTGTTAACGATAAATTCAAATCCTGCTGCGGCGGCGTTCTTCTCGCCGAGGCTGAGCAATGCATCAGAATAATAAAATTTAGCTGCTGCGAACTGTTCATCAGACAAATCATATTCTTTGAAAAAATCATCGAAGAGACGCACGGCTGTGGAAAATTGCTGGTTGGTATAGGCAGCCATAGCCTGATCATACTTATCAGCGGTTGTCTGAGGAAAAGTGTAAGCAGTAATTAAAAGTATAAGTAAAAAAGAAAAATTCTTCATTCAATTATTTTAGAGTTAAAAGAAAAATACAAAATTGATACTGTAGTTATAAAATTTCTCTCCGCTTTAATGCATTCAGCGAATCCCGAACGCGGCCAATAAACTAAAATCGATTCTATCCTTATCAATCCATAAAATGGATACAGGAAAATAAAAAACAAACCATACTCATGTCTTCCAACCTGAAACGGTATATCAAAAATGCCGGCACAGCAAAGTTTCTGTAGTCAGAATTTTAATTTTTACGAAAAAGGCAGATTTCAGGAAGGCGGAAATACAATCCGTTATAAATTGATAAATTATTGCAGAATTGCCTGGTTCAATTAATAATATCAAATGCTGCTGCCCTGAAAAAAAATATTCTCAGTTTTAATGCCCAATATAGTTTTTATGCTTTTATAAAGTCAATGCTTAAAATAGCATACAGGATTTCACTTAAAGATATTTGTTAAAGATAGCAAGCCCTGTTATATTTAGCAGGTAATGTGAGCGGTATAATTCAAAATGGTTAGTTTGTTCTATATAATTTTGAAATTGCAAACAAAAATGAAAGAATTACTATGAAAAAATCGATTATACTCTTTCTGGTTGGGGCTATTTCTTTTTTCAGTCTTCAGGAAGCACGTGCACAGGGAATAAAAATAGGAGTTGGGGGAGGTTTGTCTGCTGTGCAATCCCCTGCATACTATACAGATGCCGCAGGGTTTTCTTCGGAATACCATATAGGCTTAAAAGGAAAGGTTAGTATACCCATATTTCCTATAACCCCGATAGGATTTGTTGAATATCATTTTTTCCGGGGACAGACGCCTGCCGGAGCGGATACAAAACAGAATATTTTATCAGTAGGAGTCGGTGGTGAAATGGAATTGCTGCCTGGCCCATTAAGCCCTTACGTAGGACTCGATCTTGAGTACAACAGCCTTGGTGATTTGGAAACCACTGGTTCACCCGCTGCCTCAGGCGTGTCAAGAATGGGCCTTGGAATAGGCGCCGGTGTTATGCTTACATTACTGCCTATAGATTTTGATGTGAGTCTTAAATATCAGATGCTTAATCTTTTCGGAAAAGAATCTGGTGAGGAAACTATTGGTATAATAAACCTTAATGCGGCTATTTTCTTCTAAGCTGTAAGGTACAAATTTATTTAAGGAGCAAAAGCATTGCATACTGCTTTTGCTCCTTTTATTTTTAAAAGACTTGGAGAAGCCCCTGCTGATTTTACACAAAAAAAACCCCCGATTACTACGGGGGTATCTAAATATTATTTCAGCTCGTAATTACTTTAATGCAGAAAGTTCATATTCAGCTGTTTTCTTGTAGGTAGCATCTGATTTAGCCTGGTTGAACATTTCCTTTGCTTTATCTGTATCGCCTTTTCCTTTGTAAGCGACGCCCATATAATAATAAGGGCCACCTTTGCTTATTGAAGAACGGTATTTAAGGGCACTTTCTGAGGCTGAAATTGATTTATCCCAGTCACCCAGTTCAGAATAAAGTTTTGCAAGAGCAAGATAAGCTGCATCATAGTTATTATTATCTACTGCTTTCTGCAGGTAATCGATAGCTTTATTTGAATTACCCTCGGTCATTGCGTTGTTTCCCATTTTAGCATATGCAATAGCCAGATTCTTTTTTACTGCCGATTTAACATTTTCATTTTTTGCTGACTTCAGAACCTTCTCAAAATTATCAACTGCTTTCTCATAATTACCCATGGAGAAATAAACTCCCCCAAGTGCATTATAAGCCGCTTCAAAATCATTTTTTTGTTGCAGGCTGCTTTCAAAAGCATCTTTCGCATCTTCAAGTTTATTAAGCTTTTTAAGTGCGATGCCTTTCTGGTAATAGGTACGGTAATCTTTTTCTATTGCCAGAGCCTTGTCATAGCTTTCTACTGCACCGGAATAATTACCTGATTTTAATTGCTGATTTCCTTCGTTATAAAGCTTGCCAGCTTCCGGTTTCATATCCTGGGCATAAGCAGAGACTGTAATCAGAAATGCCAAAAAGAATCCCGATAAGACTTTGATTGGAGCCTTCATAAACAACATCCTTTATTTAATTTATCCTAAATTCTTTGTGCGGAAGACGGGACTTGAACCCGTACGCCAATTAAGGCACTACCCCCTCAAGATAGCGTGTATACCAATTTCACCACTTCCGCGAAATTTTGGTGGAAAAGATATATCCGTTAATCCTTAAAATCAACCCATACCGGCGTATTTTTTTCTATTAACTTACTTTTTGTTTACAATTCAGGCTGTGATTTGTTCCCTATTCCATATTCGGTGGCGGTTTGCGTCCTCTTAGCAGAATATGCCTTATTTCCTCGCGAAATCTCTTTTCAAACACAATCAGCTTAGCAATTTGTTCATTGGAAAGAATATCATATAGCGAGTTAATAAACTTGGTGTGCTCTGAAGCAACCTGTTTCTGTACTGAAAGGTAGTTGTTAACGAGGTCCTTATAATCTAGTCTGGCTCCCTTTTGAGAATTTCGACTCAAGGTTATCGGTGAGGGTATCAAGGGAATCGTTGAGCTTTATCAATCCTGCTACGCGACTCATTTCTCCTTGCAAAAAACTTCAAAGTGGTCTGTTCATCCATATCCAGAGCTTCGATAAGTTTAATTTTCTCGAGCTGCTCTATCTTTTCCCTTGGACCTTTATGATCTCTCATACCTTGAGCGGGCATAAGTACAGGAATAATCATAAGTATAAAGAGAAGAGAAACGGTCTTTTTCATTGTTTTTCTCCCTTAATAATATCTTCGTTTATCAATTGTGAATATAATTCATTTACTTGAGATTCATCTATAGAACTTAGCAGTTCATCAGTATTCAAATATTTATCAGCCACATCATTTTCAGATGATGGGGTAAGTTCCAGTTCGTCAGAGACTATGATACTTACGATGGAATCAGTTTTAGCTGAAGCTGAACCTGCAAGTTCATTTAAAGAATAATCACTGCCGTATTGATCAAGCGTTTCGTTAATTTCATTTTCGGTGAAAGAATTAGTAAGGTCGGCCAGATTAGGATAATTTACACTGCTTCCCGGTTTGAAAATAATGAAGACCAGAAGTACAACAGCGGCGGCGGTTGATAAGGAATAAGCAAGCTTGGCAAAGTTAAATTTCTTTTTTTAGCTCCGGTGTGAATAAAAAGCAGGCAGCATATTTATAAAATATAATTCATCAGTTTCCGGCTGGGCTTCCAACTTTCGTCGTCGAAAGGAAGTTCCTGATGTTGTCAGTCTCTTTCTGAAGCTCAGGATTAACGGCCAGCATCTTCTCAAAATGAAGTTTTTCCTCATCATTCATCTGTCCATCGAGATATCTAATTGCCTGTTCTCTTCTATTCATTTTCTTTCATCAACTCCGTTAATTTATTTACTGCGTGAAAATAATTAGCCTTAAGTCCTCCTTCGCTCCTGCCGGTAATCTCGGAGATTTCTTTGTAGCTCATCTCATCAAAATTTCTCATTATAAAAACTTCTCTCTGCTTAGGCGGAAGTGTCTTCAGTTTTCTTTCCAGTCTTGCAAACTTCTCGCGCTGTTCAAAATCACCTATTATATCTTCGTGTGAGTTCAGTTCATGAGCATTACTGTCTTCAATGCCTATCAGTCTTTTCACCTTGCTGCGATTTAAAAAATTCAGGGTCCTCGTTGATGTTATCTTGTATATCCATGTATAAAGAGACGATTGAAACCTGAATTTTTTAAGATTATTATAAATAACAATAAGAACTTCCTGAACAATCTCATCAGCATCAAGATGGTTTCCGGTCATCCTGCGTGCATGCCAGTATATTTTTTTCTGATACTTCTTAACAATATCATTGAAGGCAGCTTCATCACCGGCAATAAATCTTTTAATTAATTCAAAATCAGGATTCGGAACAGCCATATTTCCGTTTTTTGTTCATTTTTTAGACAATCCGCCTCACTTAAAGGTTTAATATCGTAAATATTTAAACCCTTCGAAAACTTCTTTTGTCAAATCCCTGAAAACATAATGACAATCACTTAATTTAATGGAGAATAAATTGAAAAAGTCACTTTTAATAACAGGTATAATAACCGTACTGATAATTGCAGCAGCAGTCAATTTCTATCCGCAGCAGACAGATACCCCCCGAGGGGAGAGGTTTACGTGGAAGAATGTTTGAAAAACTTAATCTGACTGATGATCAGAAAGACAAGATTGATCAACTTCGTTTGAAAAACCAGGAAGAAATGATTGATTTACGTGCAGATATGCAAAAAAAGAGACTTGCTGTGAAAGAACTTCAGCAAAAAGGTAGTTATTCCAGAAGTGATTACGTGGATCTTGTAAAAAATCTGAACAACTCCCGTGATAAAATAAACCTTGCAAGGGCAAACCACATAATGGATATCTATGAACTTCTTACTGATCAGCAGAAAGAAATTTTCAATAAAATGCAGATGATGAATGAATCCCGTGGTAATAGACAATGCAAGATGGATGGAAATGGGCAACATAACGGCCAGAGACCAATGAGACAACATCAGGGTGCAAACTGGCAGCAATAATTGATTTCCTTTGAGAATCAATTTTCTTTCGATCCCGAATCTGACTCAATCCTGGTCGGGATCGAAATCATTACTTAGGGTTGGTTGGCCGTATATCGATTTCACTTACAAGTGCTCTTACCGGAAGTTTTACAATAAGCGATACTGTTTCTGCAACATCCTCCGGCATTAACTTTTTAGGAGAGCCCGGACTGCCGTCTGTATGAAAATCCGTCTCAACCGAACCTGGAAATATTGCAGCTACTTTAATATTGTGCTGCCGAACTTCCTGCATCAGGCACCCTGTAAAACCTTTTACACCATGTTTTGTTGCTGAATACATCGATCCCCCGGCAAAAACATTCTTTCCGGCAAGCGATGCTATGTTTATTATAGTACCCGTTTTCCTCTCGATCATATTATTAAGTACTTCCCGGGAAAAATTAAATATTCCATAAAGATTCGCATTCACCTGTTTCTTAAAATCATCAAGGGAAGCATTAATTACCTCTCTAAATATTCCTATACCGGCATTATTAATCAATACATCGATCCTGCCGTATTTATCAAGGATTTCCTTAACCGATTTTTTTACAAATTCTTCATCCCCCACATCACCGGAATAATACTCTGAGTCAACCCCTTTTTCCTTCACCAGTCTATGTGTTTCCTTAAGAGCTTCCACGTCCCTGCCGAATAGCATCACATCTTTTCCCTCTTCCGCAAACTTTAGGGCAATTCCTTTGCCAATCCCCCTGCTCGCTCCTGTTACAATACATAAATCTCTGGCCATTACAAATCTCCTTCTATTGGTCTTATAAGTATTTCTTCCGTTACCATATTGCCTCTTTCAAGGTAGGCAGATACAATCACCCTGGCAATTTCTTCAGGATTCAGCATCCGTTCCGAGTTTTCTTCACGAACTTTAGGCGGCCACATCGGGGTTTCAGTTGTACCGGGAATTACATTTATCACCCGGATTTTATGTTTGCGCACTTCCTCCCTGAGCACGTTTGTGTAGCCAAGCAGTCCCATCTTTGAAGCCGCATAAGCACTGCTATGTGTAAAAATCTTTTTAGTTACAACTGATAAAATATTAATGATTGTTCCGCCGCCTCTTTCGACAAAATGAGGCAGGAGATATTTTATAGCATAGATTGAACCCAGGAGATTAGTATTTATAACATCATCAATCTCGTTCGTTGAGTTATCCTCTGCAAGCTTCCAGGAGGTGATGCCTGCATTGTTTATCAGGCAATCAATATCCCCCTCCCCCAATATCTTCTTCACCGTCTGATCAACATTTGCTGAAGAAGCAACATTACAGGGAAAAATATCTACGGACATATCATCTTTTTTAAGCTCCCCGTTCAGCCTTTCGAGTTCACTAACACGCCGTGCCGAGACAAAAACTCTGCTGCCTATTTTTGCGAACTCAACTGCCGATGCTCTCCCGATCCCGCTGCTAGCTCCGGTTATCCAGACAGCCGGTTTATCTTTAGCCATCGCTCAATCTCCCTCTTATCAATGTCATAAACTCAGCCCTTGTTCTTGCATCTTCCTTGAATACACCATGAACTGCGCTTGCAACTGCTGCGGAGTTCTGTTTCTCAACTCCTCTCATCATCATACACATATGATATGCTTCGGAAACAACAGCAACACCCTGAGGTTTAAGGTATTCATCCAGAGTATCTGCTATCTCCTGCGTCATTCTTTCCTGAACCTGGAGCCTCCGCGAAAAAACATCCACAATACGGGGTATCTTGCTAAGCCCTACTATCTTTCCATCAGGAATATAAGCAACGTGAACTTTGCCGTAAAAAGGAAGCATATGATGCTCGCAAAGACTGTAGAAGTCAATGTTCTTCACCAGTACCATCTCATCATATTTTTCACTAAAGACTGCATTATTCAGCACCTCTTTTATTTTCTTACTATATCCTGACGTAAGGAAATTATAAGCTTCCGCTACCCTCTTGGGTGTATTCAGTAATCCCTCTCTCGCGGGATCTTCCCCTATTTCTCTCAGTAATTCAGAAATCAGGTTCTGAACTTTTGCATAATCCAAATTATTCTCCTCGATATTCAACAATATTTTTTTCTGTCTCGAACAGTTTAACCGCATAGAGACTGCCGGAGGGCAGGTTATCTATCAATTCATGAAAAATCCCTTTCGCTATATTTTCAGCAGTAGGAATAATATCCTTCATAAAATCAGTTTCAGTATTCAGATTTTTATGATCTACTTTACTAAGAATCTTTTCGTTGATAATATTCTTAAGAATCTTCAGGTCGATGACAAATCCTGTTTCAGGATCAGGTTCACCAGCTACAGTAACCTCAAGCACATAATTATGTCCATGCCAGTTAGGGTTGCTGCATTTTCCGAATATTTCAAAGTTTTTCTGATCGCTGTAGGCGGGGTTATACAGCCTGTGAGCAGCACTGAAGGTTTCTCTCCTTTTAACGTAAACCATTTATTTAGCCTCTTAATTTTTGAGTGCTTCAAGAACTTCTTTGTTATGTCCGTCCACTTTCACCTTTGGAAAAATCTTTTTAATCCTGCCGTTCTCATCTACAATAACGGTGGTCCTTACTACACCCATATATTTTTTACCGTACATACTCTTCTCCTGCCAGACTCCATATTCCCCAAGAACATTTTTTTCCTCATCACTTAGCAGATTGAAAGGAAGATCATATTTTTCTGAGAACTTTTTATGAGAGGCAACGGAGTCGGGACTGACACCCAGGATCACTGCATCCACTTTATTAAATTTTGGAAATTCATCTCTGAAATTACATGCCTCCTTTGTACAACCTGATGTATTATCCTTGGGATAAAAATATAAGACGACGTTTTTCCCTTTGAAGTCCTTCAACGATACGGTCTCCCCATCCTGATTCTTCAGATTGAATTCAGGGGCTTTTTTACCTTCTTCTATCATTTATACTTCTCCATGAAATTTTTAATAATGAGGAATGGACTGATCAACTTCATTTGACCAGGCTTCAATTCCTCCTTTAAGATTTACTAAGTTTTTAAACCCCCTGGTTGCAAGGAAATTACAGACATTTGCGCTCCTTGCCCCGGTATGACAGTAAAATATAAGATTATCATCTATGCCAAGTTCATCTATGTGACTCATAAAATTACTGAGCGGCAGCAGTTCTGATCCTTCTATCTTTGCAATCTTATGTTCCCATTCTTCTCTAACGTCAATTAGACGGGTATCGTTTTTGTTATCTAATATTTGCTTCACATCAGCCGGACTTAAGTTCCTGTATGTAGAATTATTATTTCCTGAATCTCTAAACATATTACTCCTTCTCCAGTATATTTTTTATCTCATCATAGTTCGGCTGTTCAGCGGGAGTTGGACATATTTCTTTGTATTTAATCTTGCCGTCCTTTCCTATCACAAACGCCGTTCTTTTTGCTACGCCATTGTAAGAAAATTTTTCGGGGTAGTATAGTTCATATAGTGAATCATAATTCCTGGATACTTCCTTGTTAAAATCACTAAGCAGAGGGAAGTTTATCTGTGTCAGTTCCTTCCACGCTTTTAATGCATATGGACTATCAACACTGATCCCGATCACCTGAGCGTCAATCTCCATATTATTATTAAAATCATCCTGCATCCTTTTAACTTCTGCAGAACAAACCGAAGAGAATGCAAAAGGGAAAAATAGAAGCACGATTTTTTCTCCTTTGAAATCTGACAACGAAATGTCTTCCGAGTCCTGGTTCTTAAGAGTAAATTCAGGGGCAACATCGCCAATCTCAACTGGCATAGAAATCTCTTCCTCCATTTATAGATTGTTTGTAAGTATCTTAATTATAAAAGCTTATGATAATATCATATAAAATTAGAAATTCTATTAGGCACATTCAAGTTTATAAGTATAGCTGTTACTTGAAACACCGTCAATTGTAAAAAAGTTCATTAATTGATATAAGATTTCTCCGAATGGGAAACCTCATTTACAGGCAGGTTTTATTACAGGTTAAAGGAGACCTTCTTTTTTTGTCCAGAACTTAAAACCGTCTTCGAGGTGTTCGAAAGAATCGATAGCCCATAATATCGGCTGCAGATGCCATACATCGTAATCTTGTCTGACTAACTTATCAGGATCGAAGTCTCTTACTTCAACCTCATTTGATAGTGCATGGGTCACTTCTTCCTTTGAGGAGATAATTCCAGCTCCGTAGATTCTCATCCCTTCGGGCTTTTTTATCAGGCCGAATTCAACGGTAAACCAGTGAAAAGTTTCGAGATATTTACGGTTGATGCCTTCGGCGTGAAATGCAGCCTCACCAAACATTTGATAAAATGAGGCGAAATTCTCATCAGTCAAAAGCGGCATATGACCGAACATATCATGGAAACAGTCGGGAGCAGGTGTATAATCAAGTTCTTCTTTCCCCCTTATATAATCAGTAGAAGGAAATATTTTTTTTTGGAGCAATTCAAAAAAATTCTGTTCGTGTATAAGTCCAGGAACCCGTGCAATCTTCCATCCGGTTGTTTTTTGGAAGACATGGCTTAAATCTTTTAATGCCGGGATTTTATCAGGCGTAAAGTTTAATTTTTTAGTTCCATTCATATACTCATCGCATACCCTGCCAGGGAGGTATTTCATCTGGCGGTCATATAGGAACTTCCAGATTTCGTTATCCGCTTCAGGATAAGTGGGATAAGGTATCTCATCATGGGTTGGAACAGAACCTGTCAACTTCTGCGGAATACACCTTGGGTCAACGCCTTCCTGTGCGGCTTTGTCATAAGCGGATATTATCTTTTCATCTTTTTGTTCATTCATTTTGTTCTTCCCGGGTAATGGTTTTAAGAATTTTTTCTTATTATCTGCAGTTCATTCTGAAAAGAGATAGATGTCCTGATATAACATTTTTACGGGATAATTTCTTACAGACAGAACATAATTATTATGGATCAGAATTTCAACCAGCCAGCGCATATGCAAAAACCAGCAGATGTGAATAAGGCTCAAATGGAAAAATGCAAAGGATGAAACAGTGAGAAGAAAATAGTTTAAATTATATTGACTTCCTCTTCGAGAACAACTCCAAATTTTTCGTAAACGGTACGTTTTATATCTTTAGCTAAATGAAGGATTTCTTCTCCTGAAGCATTTCCATGGTTTACAATTACAAGTGCCTGCCTTTGGTGTGTTCCGGTATTTCCCTTCCTGTGACCTTTCCACCCTGCCTTATCAATTAACCAGGCGGCTGGTAGTTTAATGTTACCGTTAGCCAATGGATATGCTTTTATGTCAGGAAAGTTTTCCTTTAAGAGATTATAATGTTCAGGTTTGATCTCGGGATTTTTAAAAAAGCTTCCTGCATTACCGATTACTTCAGGATCGGGCAGCTTTTCCTTCCTTATTTTAACAATAACATCTCTTATGTTCCTGATAGTAAATTTGTTCTGTCCCGTCTTTTCAAGTTCATCTCTTACATTACCATAACCGGTTTTTAACTCCGGATTCTTATTAAGCATCAGCTGAACTTTTGTAACCACGAACCTGTTCTTAAGTTCATTTTTAAAAATGCTGTCACGATAGCCGAACATACAGTCATTTTTATAAAAAACTCCAGGGATTACAGTATCGATATAAAACCCCCTTAGACTGTAGAAAGTTTCGCTTAACTCCTCACCGTAAGCACCTATATTCTGAATGGGAGCCGCACCGGCGGTTCCGGGAATCAATGCAAGATTTTCAATGCCGCCGAGATTTCTGTCAACGCAGTAATTAACTAGGTCGTTCCATTTAACTCCTGCTCCTGCTTCAACGATCGCTGAACTTTCATCTTGTTTAACTATTTCTATCCCGGGAATGGAATTTTTAATGATAAGTCCTTCGTAATCCCTGGTAAATAGTACATTACTCCCTCCGCCGAGAATGAACTTAGGATAAAGTTTTAGTCCATCTGCGGATAATATTTCAAACATTTCATCTTCATCACCGGCATTAACAAATGCCCTGGTTGAAGCATCTACTGCGAAAGTATTAAACTTTTTAAGCGAGAAATCTTTTGCTATTTCCATTAATCAGGTTCAAGGTGAGAAAATTATTGATAACGATCCAGACGGAATTTTTCACCCAGGTAGAGCTTGCGTACTTCTTCATCTTCTGCCAGCACTTCGGCTCCTCCCGATTTAAATATTACTCCGCTGATA
Organism: uncultured Ignavibacteria bacterium; assembly: GCA_963800255.1. Classification (GTDB taxonomy): domain Bacteria; phylum Bacteroidota; class Ignavibacteria; order Ignavibacteriales; family Ignavibacteriaceae; genus DATFVA01. The sequence goes on from CAWDAK010000009.1 coordinate 694,949, forward strand.
AGAATATATGCGTTATCAACAATGCTTAAAGTTTCATGCACATTATGGTCCGTTATCAGTACGCCGATACCGCGGTTTTTAAGATTCGCAACGATATTCATAATATCCTCAACCGCAATCGGGTCAATTCCGGCAAAAGGTTCATCCAGCAGAATAAAACTGGGATCGGTGGCAAGTGTCCGGGCAATTTCAGTACGTCTCCTCTCGCCCCCGCTGAGCTGAAATCCAATACTCTTCCTAATATGTGCTATACCAAGATCTTCAAGCAGAGCCTCGCATTTTTCCTTTCTTTCTTTGGGAGTGAGCTTAATCATCTGCAGTACCGCCATCAGGTTATCTTCAACAGATAGCTTCCGGAAGATTGAGGCTTCCTGCGGCAGGTAGCCTATCCCCATCCTTGCACGTTTGTACATAGGAACTTTGGTAATTTCGGTATCATCCAGGAAAACCATGCCACTGTCAGGTCTTATCATTCCGGTGATCATATAAAAAGTGGTTGTCTTACCAGCCCCGTTTGGTCCAAGGAGACCGACGATTTCCCCCTTAGAAACTTTCACCGAGGCTTTATTCACAACCGTTCTGTGCTTATAGATTTTTATAAGGTCTACACTTTTTAATGTTTTCTCATCCATATTTATTGCAGTGTGTCCATTGGTGAATAATATCTCTCTCCGGGTTTAATTTGTTTCAGCAATGCTTCCTTCCGCGGACGGCTTGTTACCAGGTTGAACCTGGGTAAAGCGTAAGTATTTTCCTTACCTCTCACCATATTCTCCGGATAATATTCGCTTTTGGGAGAACCATACATCCTGACCTCGTTAATTTTTCTGTTAGCGAAAAGAAGAGATGCAGATTGAGCGGATGACTGTGTCAATCCATTTGGTTCCTGTTTTTCAGTATACATATAATATACGTTGTAAACATTTCCTTCAACTTCAACTTTGCTTATATCACCATCATCAAAATACATAATTAATTTATCCCCTGAAATCTGATTAAACCTGTTATGATAAATCTCATTGGGAGAGAGCACAAAAGCATTGTTAACAACCTCCAAAGCCTGTACCTCATTATCTTTAAGAAAGATAGTAATAGAATCCCCCATTAGCTGTGTTTCCCCGTTCCAGAGGACAGGTCTCATATCACCTTCCTTCCTGCGGTAGGTGATAATTTTTTCATCAGTTTTTTTATAAACTGAGTAATCATTTAAAGAAGCGAAAGTATCCCTCCATATCATAACTGAATCCTGCGCCTCAAAAAGATCTATTGTATCTCTCCATGATTCCATCGAGATGGATTTTATGATGAGTGTATCCAGCTTTATCTCCATGCTGTCATTAAGTGTGACGAGAGAATCCGGCAGTCTCGATTTTGTTGTGTCAATCTGTACCAGCAGGGGTTTTTTGTCTATGATTGTATGGAAATCCTGTGCATAATCAATTAGATGTTCCCCAAAAATTTGCACATTATTTGCCCTGTTTTCAATCCTTACATCACTATTTGCAAAAGTAACCCTTGAGTCACGGAAATGCTCAAGCGTGTCTGCATCAATTATGTTATCCTGCTGCACAATCCTGACGTGTCCTGTTGCTATCGCGCGGTCCTCTTTTTTAAAATACGTCAGCTCTGCTGATGTTAAGGTACTGGCTGTATCATATAGCGTTACCCTGCTTCTGAATCGGGCTTTATCATCATTGAAGAAATACTCTCCTGAATCGGCAGTAAGAATAACTTTCTTATCATCCAGCTGGACTCCGGCACTGCTTTCTGCCCTTCTCTCATCACCATAATAGAAACCGCGCGGGGTTTTAATGGTCATGCTGTCCTGCTTAACCACTACATCACCTATAAGCTCAGCATCATTCCTTGATATATATTGAATTGCTTTATTGCAGGTAATAACAACATTACCCTGTGTCAAAACAACGTGACCGTAAACCTCCCGTGTTGTTTCACCACTGACGACTCTGCCTACCAAGCTATCACCTACGACAGTAATCATTTCTCCCTCTACCTGGGGGAAGACATTTATAGAGAGTAAAAGAGCGAAAGCAGCCGGTAAAAGTAGTCTTACAATTCCCCTGCAGGGAAATTGGTTTTTGGTATCTGATATTTTTTCCGCGAATAACTTCATTTAAGACTGTCAGCTCTTGCTGAATAGGTAATATTATAAATTACATAGTTCGTCAGGTTTTGATTTGACTCGAACCCGAAGCCCTGAATTTTTTCTTTATCTGTCAGGATGGTTACAAATTTATCTGAGACAATTTTCGAATCATTGTTCCGCCACATAAGCTCTTCAGTTTTAATAGTAACACCGCTGTCGCTCACAGCAACTACGCTGTCTATTGCATACAGGTTACGGGTTGCATCATCCACCCTCCCTTTTTTCGAAGTAAGGGTAGTTGTTTTAACTTCCTCTTTATCGTAAAAATCAACCTGTATCCCGCTGTCAAGCAGAGTCTCCCTGCTCTGTTCATAAATCCTTAAATGTCCTGCATATAGTATTGCTTTTGTTCTGCCTGAGTCTGAAAAAATAACTTTGGTATCCCAGCTTTCCTGGGCAGGGATCTCAGCTTCTTCCAGGTTAGAGATTTTCGGCTTCACTTTCTTCTCACCGCATCCGGCATAAAGAAAAATCAGAGCTGCGGCAAGGAAAAATAAATACCTCATCGCTGCTGAAGCCCCAGGTTAATTAAATCGTGAAGATGCAGTATTCCCACAGGCCGGTTTTCATCATCAACTATTACCAGCGTGGTAATCTTAAAATTCTCCATCTGCTGAAGCGCAAATGATGCAAGATAGAATTCCTTAGTTACTTTGGGATTTATAGACATAATGTCTTTAGCCGAAAGATTTTTTATCTCAAGTGTCTTTTCAAGAAGTCTCCTGAGGTCGCCGTCGGTTATTATTCCAGTGAGCAAACCATTTTTATCCACTACGCAGGTAGTACCGAGTCTTTTTGAAGTAATCTCAAGGATAACGTCCTTAATAGAAGCTCCTTCAGGCACCGAAGGAATTTTTTCACCTTTTATCATAATCTCTTTTATCTGAAGCGAGAGCCTTTTGCCCAGACTTCCACCAGGATGAAGGAATGCAAAATCCTCTGCGGTAAAGTCCCTTTTTTCTAGAAGTGCAACAGATAATGCATCACCCATTACAAGTGTTGCTGTAGTCGAAGATGTTGGAGCAAGATCGTGGGGGCAGGCTTCTTCTTTAACACCTATATTTAAAAATATATCACATTCTTCAGCAAGCCGGGAATCACGGAAACCGCACATTGCGATGAGGGTAACCTTAAGCCGTTTCAGCATGGGAATCAGTTTTGAGATTTCTTCAGTATTGCCGCTTTTACTTATAAGGATTACCACATCCTCCTGCCTTACCATTCCAAGGTCTCCATGCAGCGCATCTGTAGGGTGTAGATAGATCGATGCCGTACCGGTTGAATTAAGAGTTGCAACAATTTTGCGGGCTATTAGTCCTGATTTTCCCATACCCGTAAGAACAACCCTTCCTTTACATTCGTATATTGTATTAACAGCGTTAACGAATCCTTCATCTATGCTTTTATCGAGACCAGCAACCGCGGCAGCCTCAATCCGTACAACCTCTTTTCCTTTATTGATTATCTCCTGTGAATTCAATTTGTATCCTTCCTGAACAAATCTTTAAATCTTCTTTTCCCCGGTTCCTGCTGTTGAGGTTCAATGTATTTTGAAAAGTCACGGGGAAATCTTCTCATATACTTGTTATAAAGAACAAAGGCATTTATAAGTTCGTAATCAGAAAAATCGTCAAGTGTGTCAAACATTAGCTTAGGGTTTAAGGCCAGCATGGGATCCTTTGTTCTTTTAAATCGCATTAGTTCATTATAATAATTTGTAAGCGGAATAAGGTGGTTAACCCCGCTTTTATTATCATGGAGCCATATTTTTTTATGAGCCGGGGCAAATGTAAGGGCATATTCGCCGGGACTTATAATTGTTTCTCTGACCGGAGAGTTATCGTGAGGAGCATTATCCCCGGGGTTCCATCCGGAGTAACTCCAACTTCCAATTTCATTTATTTCTTCGGGAATTTCGTTTGTGTTTCCCAGGGTTATGTCGAATTCTATTTCATTATCAATTTCTTCATTAATCAGGATGTCGATATCGTCTCCGGGAATTTTAATTGTTCCGGCAGCAAAAACCGGAGTTGATGAAAAGGATAGATCAGGTACAGTGCCCTTTTTTCCAAGTATGTAATTATTGTTTTTGAACCTGCCATAACCCGTTACTAATAGATCAACTATCTTTTCCCGATAATGTTTATAGCCAGACTTTTCTTCCGGTAAAACAGAAAATAACAAATATTTCTCCTGCGTGGTTAATTCTCTCGGAAACTGTTTTGATCCTGAATTCAATCTAATCCTTTAATTATAGAATCAATTTTTTTTATTTCTGCCAGTAATGATTTCAGATCTTTTAAGGGAAGCTGACTGGAAGCATCGCTAAGTGCTTTCTCAGGTTCAGGATGAACCTCAAGAAATAGTGCGTCAATACCTATTGCGGCAGCAGCTTTTGCCAGGAACTTAATAAATCTCGGCTGTCCCCCGCTTGTATCGCCTTTTGAAGGGAGCTGAACGGAATGTGTAGCGTCCATAACAACAGGATAACCAAGCTCCCGCATAACTATAAGAGAACGCATATCAACAACTAGATTATGGTAGCCAAACGTAGTTCCCCTTTCTGTGAGCATAATTTTTTCATTACCTGTTGAAAGAACTTTCTCTGCAGCATACTTCATATCCTCTGGTGCAAGAAACTGACCTTTTTTAATATTTACTACCTTACCTGTTTTTCCTGCAGCAATAAGTAGCTCAGTCTGCCTGCATAAAAAAGCTGGTATCTGTAGAATGTCTGCATATTTTGCCGCCGTTTCAGCCTCAGAAGGCAGGTGAATATCTGTAAGAACAGGGATATCATATTCACTGCGTACCAGCCCAAGAATTTCTAGAGCTTCGTAATCTCCGATTCCCGCAAAAGAAGAGGCGCTAGTGCGGTTTGCCTTTTTATAGCTGGCCTTAAATATAAAGGGGATATCGAGGGAAGCCGTAATTGATTTAATTTCAGATGCAGTATGCATGACTAGTTTTTTATTCTCAACCACACAGGGTCCGGCTATGAGTACAAAAGGGTTATTTCCACCTGCTTTTATTTTGCCAACTTCAACCATAAGTATTAATCTGCTTTATTAGTAGAAATCAAATATAAAAAAAAGCCTTTACTTAAAGAATTCAGGAGAAGGAAGCATGAAAGCAGTAAAATGTTCACAGGACACATATGAAGGTTGAATTACTTATGGGATTTAGTAAAATTGATATGTTTAATTAAGCAGGAATCTTTATGGATAAAATATTAGGGAAAAACCATAATACTTATCTTCGGAAGACTTAGAGCAATGAAACTTGTGAAGCAGGCGGTAGAATTTAATTCTGCACGGAAGTATGAAAAGAAACTTAATAAGACTGATAAGGAAATTTCCGGGAACAGGAATGAAAGTCAGGTATATAATATTGAAAAACAAAAATAGCTCTGAGAGAATAATCTTAAACTTACAAATCTAATAGGAGATGAAATTAGTATGCCGGATAAGATGTGGGCTATGGTCCTTGAGAAAAAGGGGGAACGACTTAAGGAGAAAGAAGTTCCTGTCCCTGATATAAAAGCCGACCAGGTTTTGATTAAGGTAAAAGCTTGCGGAGTCTGTCATACAGACCTGCATATTGTTGACGAAGAGCTTGCAGATCCCAAAATTCCATTAATACCAGGACACGAAATTGTAGGAAATGTAGTACAGACTGGAGGAAATGTAACTAGATTTAAGATCGGCGATAGGGTCGGTGTCCCATGGCTGGGTTTTACCTGCGGGCATTGTAAATACTGCAAAAGAGGACAGGAAAATCTTTGTTTAAATGCAAAGTTCACGGGCTATACTATAGACGGAGGCTATGCGGAATATACCGCCGCATCTGAGAATTACACATTCCATATCCCTGAAAGCTATGATGACGCAGAAGCAGCACCGCTGCTTTGTGCCGGTCTAATCGGCTACAGAACATACCGGATGGCAGGTGAAATATTTAATAACATCGGCATATATGGATTCGGCGCAGCCGCCCACATTATTGCCCAGGTTGCAGTGTATCAGGGAAAAAAAGTCTATGCCTTTACACGGCCAGGTGATACAAGAGCACAGGAATTTGCAAAGAGACTAGGGGCAGTGTGGGCGGGAGATTCAACACAACAGCCGCCGGTAGAACTCGATGCCGCGCTTATATTTGCTCCCGTCGGTTCCCTTATCCCTGCGGCACTGAAGGCTACTGATAAAGGAGCCACAGTTGTCAGCGGGGGCATTCATATGAGCGATATCCCCTCATTCCCATACAAGATTTTGTGGGAGGAAAGAATTATTCGTTCAGTAGCCAACCTTGAACGAAAAGACGGTGAGGAATTATTGAAGCTCGCAGCCGAGGTTCCAGTGAAGACGGAAATAATCAGATTTCCATTAAGCAAGGCTAATGAAGCTCTCGATAACCTGCGTGAAGGCAAGGTTGATGGAGCAATTGTTTTGGTCAACTAAAAAAAACCTCCGATAACGTCACACATCACAACATGTCCGAATTCACAGGCAGGATCAAATTCCTCACATATTTTCAGAATGAAAACTAAAAAAATATGGAGGTGTTATGAGAAAGATCAGATCTGTTTACTTATTAGTCATACTGAGCTTATTTATTCCACTAAGTGCACTCTTTGCACAACAGGGATCAGCAGCCACCCAGCAGGATATACAGGAAAGGTTGAATTCTCTCGCAAATGCAATTGTAAATAATGATTATGCTACTGTTGAGGATTTCTATACTGATGATGCGATCTCCATGCCTAATTATGGAAAGATGCTCAAAGGGACAGATGCTATCCATAGAGACAACCTTGAATTTGCTAAATCCGGAATGAAGATAACCTCACTTGATATGAAAGTTACCGATGTATTGGGTGAAAAAGGAAACCTCGTTAATGCAATAGGTAATTACACGATCTCCCTTTCCAGAAAAAACGGTGGAGAAATTAAGGACACCGGAAATTTTCTTTCAGTTCTTGAGAAAAAAGACGGAAAGTGGAAAATAAAAGCTGAAATATGGAATACGAACAATAATCCAATGATGAATCATATGCAGAGCGGAGATATGGATATGGACAATATGAAGCATGATAACAATATGCAGGGAGAAAAAGCAGATACTTCAAAATATTAGACTGGAAAATGCAGCTCGAGATTAGTTTAGAGTCTGGTAGCCAGGGTTACCAGACTCTGTTAAAAATTAAGTTTTGTCTGGGAAGTTTTATCGGTTTTCTTTTTAGTCTCTTTCTGCTGTTTGAGAAAATCTCCGAAATCCTCTTTGGCTATAATATAGATTTTCCCTACCTGTTGAGCTTTAAGGTTCCCGGATCTGATGTGGTATAATACTCCCGAATGAGAAATGTCAAGTAGTTTTGCTACTTCTTCCACACTAAAAAATTCTTTCATATACCAGCCCGATACTAAATGAAAGCTAACCTTAAAGAATATGTTCAAAAATAGCCAGAACAAAGGTTAGATTCAATTTGAACTAATGAAGAACGGCTGTACCCTACTTCAGCAGCATAAACTTACGAACAACCGAAAATGTTCCTGATTTCAATTTATAGAAGTATATTCCGCTTGCAAGACTGCTCCCATGCTTCTTATCAACAAGCACTTTAACCTCACTGCCGGTGAGGTCATAAACTTTTGAGCTTACAAAACCCCTCGAAGCAGGTGTCCAGCTAATCACTTTTTCTGGTGAAGAACATCCGGCTGAGCGGGATCGAAAGTAGTAAGCATTACAACACGAGTCTTTTCCCTGAAATAGGAGGGAACAGATAATTTTGCATTTGCATGGTCCTCCGCCTCAATCATCGCGTAGGCTGTGTGATCATTATCCCGGCATCCCCATTCAAAATGCGTAAGAAAGCCTGCATTATATTCTCTAAACTGGTTCACCGCCATACGGCAATCTTCAGCAGTATGAGCGGAAATTATTATATACCGATTCATAATGACTCCGGATTTAAATTAATATTTATTTGTTTTAACGTCCTGTGAACTATACGCCCGCTAGATATTCATGGACAAATTTTATCGCCATCGCACCTTCACCGACAGCTGATGCCACCCTATTCATCGCACCCGCCCTTACATCACCGGCAGAGAAGATACCTGGGATACAGGTTTCAAGCAGATACGGATCGCGTTTCAGTTTCCATATCTTTTAAAATTCTGAGATTTTAAAAGATCCTTTCCGGTTTCAATAAAACCTTTGGCATCTTTTGATATATTAAGTTTAATCCAGTCAGTTACCGGTCTAGCACCGATAAAAATGAACAGAGCCGCAGCTTCCCTGGATGTTCTCTCACGGGTTAATGTGTTCTCTATAGTTACGCATTCGAGCGTCCGCGACCCTATTATTTCTGTCACTAAGGAGTCTGTCAGTATTGAAATATTTTCTGTTCTTTTTATCTGGTCAATCAGGTAATGAGACATAGTTGAATCGAGTGAATTTCTTCTAATTACTATATAAACGTTATCTGCAAAACCCGAAAGGTACATCGCAGCTTGTCCGGCAGAATTACCTCCTCCAACAACATAAACGTCTTTACCACGGCAGGAGTGAGCCTCAGCAGTCGCAGCACCATAATAGACACCAGTCCCGGTAAGACTGTTTATTCCATTTATGTCCAATGTTCTGTAATCTACTCCGGTAGAAAGAATAATGGTAAGAGTTTTGATTTCCGAACCGTTGGAGAGGGAAAGGATTTTATATTTGTCCTTCAAACTAATATCGATAACTTCGCAGGGTGAAAGAAGTTCTACACCAAATCTTGAAGCTTGTGTAATAGCCCTGCGTGTAAGATCGGCTCCAGAGAGTCCTGATGGAAAACCAAGGTAATTCTCTATACGTGAGCTGGTGCCCGCCTGCCCTCCCGGAGCTTTTCTTTCGATCATAAGTGTTTTGAGTCCTTCAGTTCCGCCATATACCGCAGCTGCAAGTCCGGCTGGACCAGCACCTATAATTACTACATCATAAAGCTCTTCTGAGGCCGTAGATTTCAAACCTATTTTGTGCGCTATATCTGATTGGGATGGCGATCTGAGTACAGATCCATCCTCAAAAATAACAGCAGGCAGTTCGTTAGATAATATTTTGTAATTATCAAGAAGTGCCGCAGCTTCTGCACTCAATTCAATATCAATCCATTTATAAGGAATCAGGTTGCCTGTAAGGAAATCTTTAACTTTGTGCGAAACAGGTGACCATTGGTAGCCAATAACTTTTATTCCGGCAAGGTCAGGAATAAAGCTGCCCTGCCAATCTTCAAGAAGATCCGTCAAAACAGGATAGAGCTTTTCTTCAGGCGGATTCCATGGCTTCAGCAGATAATAATCCAACCTTAATGTATTTATGGCTTTAATTGCAGCTTCAATATCTGAATATGCTGTAAGCAGGACTTTTTTAGCTTCAGGGAAAATCACCTTAGCCTTTTCCATAAAATCAGTTCCTTCCATCTCCGGCATTCGCTGGTCAGAGAGAAACATCGCCACTGTATCATTCTTTTGCTTCAATTCACTTATAGCTTCAAGAGCCTCTTTACCTGATCCGGCAGCAAGAACTCTGTATTCATCACGGTATTTTTTGCGGACATCTCTCTGGATGGCTCTCAGCACCTGGATATCATCATCAATCACTATAATGAACGGAAGTTTCATCTTTCTCTTCTTCCTTTATTAAATGTTGGGCAACAGGAAAACTGACTATAAATTCGGTCCTGCCTTTAATTGAATTTACTTTTACATCACCTTTATGCCTGTCAATTACGCTCTTTACCAGATCTAAACCTATACCAGTTCCCTCTCCAACCTTCTTTGTTGTAAAGAAAGGGTCAAACACGCGAGATAAAATATCGTCCGGTATGCCCATGCCGTTGTCAATAACACGCACTGTTACAGTTTTTGAGTCGCAAACAGTTTCTATCTGTATTTCACCATTGTCCGGTACGGCATAGACAGCATTATCAATCAGGTTAGTCCATACCTGATTCAGCTCACCACTGTAAGCCTCAACGACGGGCATATCATTGCAGAACTTTTTTATTACTTTTATATTTTTATCGCGCATTTTGTATCCAAGCAGAATGAGAGTATCCTCAATATCTTTGTGAATGTCTGTAAGGTGAAGCGTGCCTGATCTGTCCATATGCACGTGAGATTTAATTGCGCTCACCAATTCGGTTATCCGCCCTGAAGCATCTTCAAGATCATTTATAAGGAGCTCCGAGCTTAAAAGGTTTTCCATCCAATCGAGAATACTCTGAAATGCTGTGTTGTCAATTCCATTTTTTAATAAATCCAGGTCGTCACTGGTAAAACCTGTCTCCGTAAAAGTTACTGCAAGTTCATTATTGGTACTAAAACCATTACTCTCCAGCCAGTCATTCATCTCATCTTCTTTCTTCATCCGCTGCAGTGGAGCAAGTCTCATTTTTACAGAATGATTTTTTCTTCTTTCTGTTACAGTCTCACGAATGTTCTTTATATAATCAGGTGAAATATCATGGTTCAGAAGTTCTTCGGTCAGCTCAATATTAAGCTTGAGTCTTTTATTAAGTTCATCGGAAATCCTGTCGATAGCAGCGGCTGGATTATTCATTTCATGAGCAATCCCTGCTGCCAGCTTGCCTAGCGCACTCACCTTTTCCTGCTGGAGTCTGACAGTGGCAAAATACCTTGCCCGTTCTGTCATATAACCAATAAGTTTCTGAATCAGGCCTGGATTTAATTTTTCCAGTTCAGGAAAAAAGTCTTTATGAATCTTGAGAAGCCGTGTTTTCCCTACAGAATAAGAATTTCCGGGTAGAACCTTCATCCTTGAATAAGGAAGAAGCCCCGTTACCCCACCCATTGTTTCATTATTTTCGAAACTTATATAGAAAACCAGCTTACCATTTACATCCATATAAAAATCAAGTTTTCCCTCAAGAAGAAACGCCATAAAGTCGGCTGTATCCCCGGTTTTATACATCAAGGCGCCATCCTCATACTCAACATATTCAGAGTGCTCAAGGATCCACGTCAGATGTTCATCGGGAAGATCGCGGAGGGCAATTACATTTTTCAATTCATGGATTGTCACTGGCTGATTCATAAAACTTCCTTATGTACTAATGACTACCGGAAATGGGGAATATATTTAAAAACAAATGATGAGGGCACTGCTTAAAGCAGGTAAAGAATAAACAATATACTGACTGAAAATTGTATCGAATTTACAAAAAATAGTTTTGTAAAAACGAAACAGCGGGGATGTTTCAGTATACTATTCTTATCAAATACTAATAATTGTGTATGGACAAAGGTTAAACAATATATAAAAGAGAAATTTTATTTCAAAATAGAAATATTTTGAAGTGCCTTCAGCACAAGCATAAAAAAAACCCGGCGAAATAAATCACCGGGTTTTGCGCGTTTTACCTTTTCCTATCAGAAGTTCAATTACTTCAGGAGCATCATTTTCTTTGATGTTGTAAAGTTATCAGCCTTCAACTGATATACATAAAAACCTGCGGCCAAATTTTCAGCATTAAAGTTAATCTTGTAGCTGCCGGCAGATTTTTTCTCGTTAACCAGTGTGTACACTTCATTTCCCATCACATCATAAACCTTAAGTGTTACGAAAGATTCTGATGGAATAGAATAATTAATAACTGTTGACGGGTTAAAAGGATTCGGATAATTCTGGGCAAGGTTAAATTCTACAGGGCTGTTGTTCAATTTAACTTGAGTTTCGCCGGCCAGTTTCTTTGTTCCGTCAAAGTCCTGCTGATATAGCTTGTATGAATAGATTCCGGCTTTAATATTTTGATCAATGAAGGAATATGAATTTTTCTCAGTGGTAGTCCCTGCACCCTGTATAGTTCCAAGGCGCGTGTTATTTCTGTAAATCTCAAAGAAAGCGTTATTCTTTTCAGATACAGTTGACCATGCCAGGTTCACATTATTTCCATTCACTGAAGCTGTAAATGCAGTTAACTCGACAGGGACAACAAGAGTAGGATCAATGAATACTCCGTTATGCTGTACGTTGTATTGGTATACAGGATTGAATATTGAGGTCTGATCATATGGTAGTCCTGTGTTCCAGGCATATGCATCAGTTTCATAATTACCCAGGAATTCAAAAGATCCTCCGAACATATCAAGCGTGCCGTCGTTATTAAAATCTGCAAATACGGGCTGATTAAAACTGGTATTCAGATGTACCGGCAGCGGAAAGCCCGTAACCGGAGTTCCGTCAAAATTAAATGCTACATAAGAACCCTGATCTCCATCCTGCCCGTTTCTGTCGAGCACCATTTCCAGTTCGCCATCATTGTCGAGGTCTGCAACGGCAGCCTGGCAGGCCATTCCATCAAGCGGTCCAATAGGGAAGTTATTTATCAATGAACCGTCTATATTATATGCATATAAATAAAAAGCCGGAGTTGCAGAGGCACCATATTCTCCTATAATTATATCATAATTATCATCATTATTAACATCAGCGATTGAAACAGGTGCGTAGATCCAGTTGGCAACAAAGTTCGGCCAGCCGGGTAATGAAGTACCGTCGTTATTTACAGCGTAAATTATTCCTCCATTTGTACCGTTAGAGTGTGAACAGAACATAATTTCTTTATTACCATCTCCGAAAAGGTCAGCAAGAACAGGTGCTGAATACGAATTTGATCCGTCAACAGTATCATAGATTTCATAAGGGAAGCCTGGCATTGTATTACCATTGCTGTCCCATACATAAAGAAAGTTCCTGCCTTCAGCCACTATCTCTTTGACACCATCATTGTTTATATCACCGACGGCACATGAAGATGCAATGTAATGATCTATGGTCTGAGGCCAGCCATTATATACTGTGCCATCTCCGTTGTATACATAAACCTGTCCGGTTCTTAGTCCAATAATAATTTCCATTGCACCGTCGCCGTTAAGATCTGAAAGCACTGGAGTTACAGGGTATTTGCCTATATTTATATTAAATATTTCAGTGCCATCCTGCTTGTAAGCATAAAGGTAGCCGCCAAGGGGGCCGCCTACGCCGGCAACTACTTCACCTTCCCCGTCACCATCGATGTCGCCGAATGAAGGTGTCCATGCGACCTCATAATACTGCTGATAAACTTTTGGCCAGCCTGGAACGGATGTAGTGTCAAGATTCCTTGCATAAAGGTAACTGCCTGATCCATACACTATTTCTAGATCAGTATCAGCATCCATATTGCAGGCAATACCGCCGTCCTTTGGATTTGCAAAAGCATAAGATGAAACTGCAGGGTAGCCTGGGTAAACAGTGAAATCAGTTATGGATGAAGGAGAGGTCCCATGATTAAAAGCCGGAGATGAACCTGTCTGGATATTGCCGTCAAGATCTGACAGAAATCCGTTTTGGTATACCGAGACACCCGTAGTCTGAGCATTCAGAAAAGTAAATGCTGAGAATAAAAAAATATTTAATAAGATTAGTAAATTTCTTTTGATGTGAATCATAACAAGCTCCTTAAAGATTGTTGATAAAATGAATAAGTTATGATTAATAATCCTGAATGGATTATTCTTAAATTATAGTTAATGATAGAAAGTAAGGTTTTCCATAAACGGACTCCTAAAAAGATGATAAAAACTGAATTACTCCCCATAATCTAAAACTTATCTTTATATTCTTTTAACGTAATTCCCTTTTCCCAGTAGCTGTTGAAAACATTTTTCAGTGCAATTGCAAAACTAGGATGGTTTACGATTAATGTTGTTATACTCTCCTGAAGTGAAACAGGGTCATTGAGGGCAAACATTGTAGTACTTTCGTCGCTGATTACCAACTTCATAGGGAGTTGTTTTATGATCCTGGCTTCCTCTCCGGTTGCAACATATGATTCTATTATTTTTACAAAATCCTCTTTGCTCTTTTTACCGTTTACATCCTTTGATTCATAAATACTTTTTACTTTAACTTTTTGGACCGTGATAGCACTCTGATCATCAATATTATCTTCAAGCGACCCGGTATAAGGAGCCTTGGTAAAAATAAGAAGCTCTTTTTTTGTATTCGCCTGCAGTTTAAGCCACCGCTGCTTTATCTGTCCTTTATCTTTAACAACTTCAATATAGTCGAGAGGATCATAATTGGTAAGGTTCTCTTTGTAGATCAGTGAAAGAGCATTCTCAAAATTTCTGGCAATTGTTTTTTTGTTTTCCAGCTCCTCCTGATAGGCCTCAAGAATATTTGTAATAGCTATTTTTGGGTCGACTCCACGGTAAATCTTAACCGCGTCTTTATAACTTTCGCTGCAGAGACCTTTCTTCACAAGGTTCTGGAGTATCTCGTAGACTTTTGTTCTGGTAATTGTGGTTATCTTAGCTATATCTGGAGCAGTGAATTCCTTTTTCTGAAGTAAAGCAAGGTAGACTTCAGCTTCACGCTTCGATAATCCAATTTCCTGCAGTTGATTTTTTAAGTCCACAATATTCCATATTATTTCATTGTATCCCCAGCCTAGTAGCTGTATCCCTTCTAAAGGGACACAACGAATCTAAATAATTATTTCAATAAATGCAAAGTACCAATGAACAATCTGCTACGGCGTCTGAATTCATTACCGCGTTGTTTTTTCATCCTTTTTACTTAAATTCTTTTATTCAATAATCAGGATGATGCAACGAATGAATAAAACTGTATTATACCCTATTGTCTTCATCTGTGGTGGCGCTGTACTTGCTGTTGAGATTCTGGGAACAAGAATATTAGGACCTTATTACGGGGTGAGCATTTTCCTCTGGTCGTCACAAATCTCTGTAACGCTGATTGCTCTTAGTGCCGGATATATAATCGGGGGGAGGTTAGCCGATCGTAAAAAAAACACAAAGCTGCTTGCAGGAATAATAGCTCTTGCAGGAATAATTATTATACTGATTCCAATTTTTAGAAATGGAGTAATTTCTTTAACTGAATCAATGGGATTAAGAACTTCCGTACTGATTGCCTCCTTCATTCTTTTCTTCCCGCCGCTGACTTTCCTTGGAATGGTAAGTCCATTTGCAGTTAAGTTAAGAACACAGAGTCTGGATGTGGTAGGAACACGTGCAGGCGATCTGTATGCAGTTTCAACAATAGGCAGCGTGCTGGCCGCACTTTTAACAGGTTACATACTAATTCCTAATATAGGCGTTATTAAACTGACTATAAGCATTGGTATTATTTTAATAATAACTTCTATAATTCTTTTTATGTCTGATTCAGGCAGGATCCCCAAAGTGGTCTCAGCAGTCATACTTATCATTATTTCTTTTCTATCTTTTAATTTTCTGCCGTCTGAAAAAGCTGACCCTTTAAAAGGATTGATAGCAGTAAAACAAAGCGTATATGGAGAAATCCGCGTGATGGATGTTGATGAGACGCGTCTTCTGCTTATTGATGGGGGGATTCATACTGCAGTCGATAAAACTGATGGACAGAATATACTTCCTTACGCATGGGTAATTGATATAACTAAAAAACTGGAAAATTTTAATGGAGATATTCTGCTGATAGGGCTGGGAGGCGGCTCTATACTTAAATCCTTTTATGAAGATGATTGGGATGTTACAGCGGTTGAGGTCGACCCGGATATCATAAAGATCGAAAAGAAATACTTTAACCTGGTTCCGGGATTCAATAATATTATTAATGACGATGGCAGAGAATTTCTAAAAACAACTGACAGAACATACGATCTGATTGTGCTTGATGCTTTCGGAAGCAGCTCTGTTCCTTTCCACCTAACCACGGTTGAAGCATTCAGACTGGCTAAGGTACATCTTAAGGCAGATGGTATAATGGTATTAAACATAGAGGCTGTGGGGTGGAAGGATATAATCGTTAGGTCGCTTGCTAAGACTCTTAACCAGGTATACAAACACGTGTTAGCCCTACCAATTGCTGAACCACCGGATAAGCTAGGGAACGTGATACTGCTTGCTTCAGATAATCCCTTCAATCTTAAGGCTCCTCTTGAAAGGGATTACTGGAAAACGGATTATAGGTTCAGTGATCAGTATGAAAGGAACCATTCCTGGGATAACAGGTTCGTTCCTGAGATGAAGGATGCAGTTATTTTAACAGACGACCTGAATCCTGTGGGTGTCTGGGCTGAAAGGATTAATCTGGAGGCTAGAAAAGAACTTCATAACATGCTTGGTGATAAGTCTTTTCTATGGTAACGCAGGAGTTTTTATATTTTCTTTTTGTCCTGGTTAAGCGGCTTAATTTGCCCCGTCGCTTCTAACTTTACCGGGTAACCACCGAGAGAATCAGGAAATACTTCTTTATTATCTTCATTTAATGAATCTACCATAATTACTATACATTCATCTCCGTTTTCAAGTTCACCCTGGTAAAAACCCTGCACGCCTGGCATAGCAAGCAGCATTTGCTGGTTTGATTTTAATACCTGGTCAATAGGTTTCCGCTGCATATTGGTAGAGTCCTTCACCTGGCCATTACATTGAAAAAAGATGAATGAGAAAAGTAATAATAATATAGTCTTCATATAAAAAACAAACCCCCTGCAAAAGAACAGGGGGTAAAAATATTATTGAACCTTGACTATTGCCCTACCATAGTTGCGCCAAGAAAACTTAGAACCTGGTTGATAGGGTTAGCAACCGCAGTTGTGTTACTTCCCGCAAACAACAATCCAACAGCACGGGGATTGGTTGTTACATCTTCAACCATAAGTGAACCTGAATCTCCACCAGCAAGGAATTTGCTTCTTCTGTTAGCAATGATTATCTGACCTGTGAAGGTTTTGGTAAATGCGGTTCCCCCTGCACATTCATTTTCATAAGAAACACTAACAGTTGCATTTAGTCCTGAGATAGTACTACGTGTTAGTCCCGTAGTTCTGCCGCTTTTCTTAACAGCCTGGTTTACAGCTGCAGCAACAGTATTCGAGGATAACGTTCCGATTTCCAGAATAGATCCATCGGTTTTAACCATTCCCGGGATAATCTTTGCAACACCCACATCTACGTTAGAATTAGGCAGACTATGTTTAACTACCAATGTAGCCACATCCTGGCCGTTAGCAGCACTGCAATTAATATCAATAAGTCCAGGCTGCAGTATACCATCACCGGTTGTAGCGACCTTGCCGTTGCCGCCGCTTACGATATCTGATTCAAAAACGTGATAGTTGCTCATCACGTGCTTAACACCGCCTATATCCACAAGAGAACCCAAGGTACCGCCGCAGCAGTAGCCATTTGCAAGATCATAATGCCAGCCGCCCGAAGTTCCGAGAGAAATTGGAGCAGTCTGTTTTGCTGTATGACTGACGCCCCCGCCGCCTCCAGGTTTACCTTTGAAGGCAGTAATTTCACCTGTAACCAGAATTCTAACCGGCACATTCTCAAGCTTGTCCGGCAAAGGATTTGAAATTCCTTTTGCCAGAGCATTTTCTATTATATCTGTTTTGGTTAATACAAGTATGCATGGTTTACCATCATCGGTTAAACCGACAGCAGTTCCCACAACATCCTGAATTTTCATCAGATCTGATGTATATTTTTCCTGAACCGGGATAACAGCACGGATTTCAGGATTATCCTTTGTTAATGTTCCCTGGTCCTGTTTAACGGTCTGATCCTGAACAGAGGGTTCATTTATAAGATCGGAACAGCTGGAAATTGTAAAAGCAATTACAGCGAAAAGGATAATTAGTGAGCTTAGTCTACCCACTCCGGAATTGAAAAAACGTTTCATACTGCCTCGCTGGTAAATGAAGTTAAATATTTGTTAGAGTAATTTGATCCTTCGGCCATAATACGGGATTTGAAATAATATAGCAAGAAGAATTTTTAGCCTGTGATCATTCAAAATGAACCAAGCTTCAGGAAACGTAAAGAAGATTTCATGTTAGTTTCTCAAATAGACCTAAAATGACATAGAAAATTAAATATATGCTATCTTTGTTGAGTGATTTTTTTTATCAGGTTTCCAAAGAAAAATTATGGAACTAATTTAAATGGAGGAAGGAGTACTTAACAGACCCCTTATCCTGTTTGCTATGATGCTAGCCAACTTTATGGCTGCAGTTGAAGCTACTATTGTGGCCACGGCCATTCCGACTATCGTAAGCAGTCTGGGAGGTTTTTCTCTTTTCACATGGGTGTTTTCTGCATTTCTTCTTACACAGGGTGCAACAATACCCCTTTACGGCAAGCTGGCTGATCTTTACGGAAGAAAGAGGGTTTTTATTTTCGGTGTTTCCCTTTTTCTGGCCGGCTCTGCGCTTTGTGGATTTGCAGATAGTATGTATATACTGATAATCTTCAGAGCTGTACAGGGAATAGGAGCCGGAGCCGTTTTGCCGATCAGTACGACGATCATTGGTGATATTTATAACCTTGAAGAACGTGCAAGGGTTCAGGGCTACCTCAGCAGTGTCTGGGGAATAGCCGCTATAATTGGGCCTGCCATTGGCGGTATTATAGTTCAGAATTTCAGCTGGGCATGGATCTTCTTCATAAACATACCTATAGGATTGATCTGCATCCTGATTGTCAACATTTACTTTCACGAAAAGATAATTGGTTTCAATGAGACTCCAAAAGACCTAGCTGCGGTAAATACAGGCGACGTAATTATAACAAGGACTAAGAAAATAAAAATAGACTATGCCGGATCTGTGCTTTTAATATCGGCCACTTCACTTCTGCTTATTCCCCTGCTTGAAGCGGGAAATGCCTGGGAACTTTCAGATATAAGGTTTTGGGGGATGCTTCTTCTCTCTGTCATTATATTTATAGTTTTTGTGATAACAGAACGACGGGCAGAAAATCCTATAATACCGTTCAGACTACTAAGGACTCCGGTGATATTTTTTCCTAATATTACTTCTATGATAGTAGGAATTGCGACCATAGGGATCAGTTCGATCATACCGTTATTTGCACAAGGAGTTTACGGAACGACAGCCATAACCGCTGGATTCCTGTTAGCATCTATGTCAATCGGCTGGCCGCTGGCATCCAGTCAGTCAGGTAAGCTGATACTTAAAACAGGCTTCAGGTTTACATCCATCCTCGGCATATCAACGCTACTGACAGGCACACTGCTCATGCTGTTAATCAATAGCAGTTCGGCTCTATACCTGATCGTTTTTTTTATATTCATCATAGGGCTGGGACTTGGATTAACATCCACGGCTTCAATTGTGGCTGTACAGCACGCAGTGCCCTGGTCGAAACGCGGTGTAGTAACAAGCTCAAATTCTTTTACCCGGATGCTTGGGAGTACGTTCGGAGCAACTCTATTCGGATGGCTTCTAAATTATCATATCAGAGCCAGCCTCTCCCCTTCTCAAAAGAACACAGATATAATGAAAATTCTGGTGGATCCTGTATTAAGATCCAGCTATCCTTCAGAATTCATAGATGAACTGAGAGGAAATTCTTACAGGGGCCGTACACAACGTTTACATTTATCTTGCCCTTATCGTTCTGCTTGGAATTACAGCCGCTATATTAATACCCAAAGAAATAAAGGAAGGAAGCGTTTAATATTTTACGCTATTTTCTTCCCTGTTCCCGGACCAGGTTATTATTTAATATGCATTAACTGTGTAGATGAGATAGATACCGCCAAGAATAACTAATATACCGCAGATCCTTTTGATCCATAAAATAGTCCGGGACCCTTCAGACCAATCAAGATATTTCTGAACTTTGCCGGTTAATGTGCCGGCACCTACTATCACACTGCAGTGCCCTATGCCAAAGGCTGCCAGAAGAATAACAGAAAATATGTAATCGGTTTTTGCAGTTTGAAATACTACACCAAGCACAGGAGCCATATAAGCAAACGTGCAGGGTCCAAGTGCTAAACCAAAGAGTAAACCTAGCATGAGTGCTGCGAACATCCCCCGGGTTTTCGACGGCCTTAATAAATTGCTGTTCCAGTCAATCTTTATAATATCCAGAAGATACAATCCGACAATAAAGAAAATAAGTGCGACAAAATAATTTCCCCATACCCCAAGATCACCCATCAATCTCCCAAGAGAAGCAGTAATTATCCCGATCAGGGCGATTGTAATCAATATTCCTATTGCAAAAACAAATGATATTTTAAATGTTCTTCCTACTGTAAGTTTACCTTGTGAACTTATAAAACCAATAATAAGAGGGATGCTCGAAAGGTGACAGGGTGACAGTAATACACTTAATACCCCCCAGCAAAGAGAGGCAAGCACAGCAGCCCAGGCGGCCCCCATCAAAGCCTCATATAATGCATTGAAAATTCCCTCGAACATTATTAGCCCTTCCTGATGGGAGTTAATCCTCTTCCCTTAAGAAGCTTATCTATTTCTGATTCAGGATAGAAACCTTCATGCCGGAATATCTCTTTTCCGTTTTCGTCAAGAAAAACCTGCGTCGGAATGAGTTTAATACCGTACTGATTAGCATACTTTTTTTGCTCAGGTTTCCAGACATCATAAAAAATTACATTAACCTGATCACCATATTTCTGTTCAATAGATTTCATAACCGGCTGCATCTGCTTGCACGGGATACAATTTACTGAGCCCAGTTCAATGAAGGTAACTTTCTTACTCATTTCTTTCGTTTGAGCCGGAAGCCCTGAAGAAATTATTAGCAATATGATAACGAGTATACTTTTTTTCATTTTAATTTCCTTTCAGCCAATTCAGCAACTGGTCATCTTTGGGGATAACCCCGAAGCTTTTAACCTGATCGTTAATAACTAGACCGGGAGTCATCATAATATTGTAGTTGAGCATCTCCTCAATGTCTGTGACTTTTTCAATATCGGCATCTATATTATTAGCGGCTGCAAGGTCCCTTATTTTAGCTTCCAGCGTATGACATTTTTTACACCCTGTGCCGAGAACTTTTACTGATATCATTTTTAACTTCTCCCTATTATTATATGTGTATTACTTAATTTAATTTTCAATTTCTTCATCCCCGGATTCTAAATATACCCTTAGCCTGGAGATCATTTCTTCATCGTATTCTATTGTCCTGATTAAATTATTTTTGCCATTTAATATTATGACAGAGGGACTGAAAAATGTGTTATATTCAATTTGGAGTTCATTATTCCAGTAGGAATCTATTACCCAGCAATCATACCCGTCACGATTTTCAGCCATAAGTTTTAAAATATCTGCCGTCTGTTCCCTGCTCATTTTCAAGGTACAATAACACGACATTGAAGTGCTGAATAAAATTATTTTTGGCCTACCAGATGATAAATATTTCCCCTTTTCATATTTATAAAATACATTCTGGAAGTGAAGGAACCAATCATTAAAAAGGACGAAAGCAGAATCAAGTGTAATCTTCCGTATTTGTGATTTAAATTCAGAAAGGTGAAATATCAGACTGTCGATGACTTGCTGTTCAGGATGAGCAGTGTAGTCCTCCTTATCTTTTGCAGAAGCTGCGGAGATCAGGCAGCTTAATTCAGAGAATGAGGATTCATCAACAGGCTTATTATCATAAAGGGAAATAAATATTTTATCTGCTGCTTTATCAATTAACTCGAAAGTCTGAGCAGATGCTATCCCCATAGTATATAATAGAATAAATATTAGAAATGATATTTTTGTTAACATACTCTCCCCTGAGAGATTTATGTTGATTAATTATGTTATATGCTCAGTATAATATTTTTTCTTAAACCATAATGAAACATTAACCAGGCTGATTAAAACAGGAACCTCAACAAGAGGTCCGATTACGGCAGCAAAAGCTTCGCCGCTATTGATTCCGAACACTGCGATTGCAACCGCAATAGCTAACTCAAAATTGTTGCTGGCAGCAGTGAAAGATAATGTTGCTGACTTTCTGTAATTTGCCCCGACTTTTCTGCTCATATAAAATGAAAGGAAGAACATTACAACGAAATATATAAGCAATGGTATGGCTATTCTCACTACATCTAATGGAAGCTCGACTATAAATTCACCCTTAAGAGAAAACATCACGATTATTGTAAAAAGTAATGCAATTAAGGTAACAGGGCTTATCCGGGGAATGAATTTTGTGTGATACCAGGTTTTATTCTTTAATTTAACCAGGGTTAACTGAGTAATAATACCCGCAAGGAATGGAATTCCAAGATATACAAAAACACTCTTCGCTATCTGTCCTATTGTAACCTCAACAGCAGTTCCTTTAAGTCCGAACCACCCGGGTAAGATAGTGATGAATACATACGCATAAATTGAGAAAAACAGAACCTGGAATATAGAGTTGAAAGCCACCAGCCCCGCAGCATATTCTGAATCTCCTTTTGCAAGTTCATTCCACACGATTACCATAGCAATGCACCTGGCCAGCCCAATCATTATCAAACCATACATATATCCGGGGAAATCGCTCAGAAGAGTGATAGCTAAAAAAAACATTAAAACAGGTCCGATAATCCAATTCTGAACAAGTGATAATAATAATATTTTCCAATCACGGAATACTTTACCTAGCTCTTCATATTTAACTTTAGCAAGAGGCGGATACATCATCAATATCAAGCCTATGGCAATCGGAATA
Organism: uncultured Ignavibacteria bacterium; assembly: GCA_963800255.1. Taxonomy (GTDB): domain Bacteria; phylum Bacteroidota; class Ignavibacteria; order Ignavibacteriales; family Ignavibacteriaceae; genus DATFVA01. Next base: position 717,677 of record CAWDAK010000009.1, read on the forward strand.
TTTGTTGTGCCTGATTGGAACGTATTCCAGAAACTAACGATAGAAGGGAAAAAGTAACCAGAAAAAACGCCAATGAACATTGCAAGGAATATCCATAGTGTAAGAAAGCGGTCTAAAAATTTTAATCTTGCAGCACCAGGCATTTTTTGTCAGAGTTTATTTTAATTCAATGATGTATTGTTATACGAGTTGATTTTTGTCAACTTCCAGAAGCCAGTGGGTTAAAGTGCTTTTAACCGGTATTTTTCCGCTGGACAAAACCTTTCCATTTACAATTAACCCCGGAGTCATCCAGATTCCGAGCTCTGCAAATTTTTCTTTATCAGTTATTTTTTGAATATCTGCCTCGATATTATTTTCAGAGAGTACATTCGAGCATAACTGGTATAGGTTTTCACAGTTTTTGCATCCTGAACCAACAATTTGAATCATAAGCATCTTATTTATCCTTTAATTCATTTTTATACAATTCATAAAAAACTTTTTTGATTTCATCTCTCACCTTTCGGTAGATGTACATTACTTCCTCTTCTGTTCCAATTGCTTCTGCCGGATCCTCAAACCCGATATGTAATCGGTGTTTTACTTCCCCCATAAAGACCGGGCAGGTCTCTTTTGCATTATCACAAACGGTAATTACGTAATCAAATGACTGAGAAATGTATTTATCTACATTTTCTGCAATCCCGCTGCTGATATTAATTCCTGCTTCGTTCATAGCTTTTATTGCAAAAGGATTAACCCGGTCAGCAGGTTTGGTTCCTGCAGAGTACACCTCCAAATCAGGATTAAAAGATTTAAGAAAACCTTCAGCCATCTGGCTGCGACAGGAATTTCCTGTACATAGAATGAGGATTTTTTTCTTCATATTAACCTTCATCTGATTAAAACCATGCTCCATAAATCAAACCGCTTATCGTTGCCATTACAACAACAAGAGTAACATACACAACTGTTTTTTGAGTGCCGATTACGCTCCTTATCACGAGCATATTAGGTAGTGACAAAGCAGGTCCTGCAAGCAGCAAAGCAAGTGCGGGTCCCTTCCCCATCCCGCTGTGTATAAGTCCCTGTAATATTGGTATCTCGGTCAAAGTAGCAAAATACATAAATGCACCGGTTATTGAGGCAAAAAGATTTGAGAATAAAGAATTACCGCCAACCAGGGCTGAAATCCATTCATCTGGAATGATACCTTTTCCGCCTGTAGTGGAACCAAGCAAAAATCCGGCTGCCAGTACTCCAATAATAAGCAGGGGTAAAATCTGTTTTGTAAAGCCCCACGTTTCCTTCATCCATTCATTGGATTCACCTTCCGATAGAGAAAGAATTACACCAAGTGAAATTACAGCAACTGTAAAAGGAACGAGCGGTGCAGGATAGATTACATAAGATATTACTGTGATTGCGGCTGCCGTAAGGACGTAATAAGGATTAAGCTTCAAAATAAAAATAAGGGATAATATTAAACCGACCGCAAACACCGATGTAATGATCCATTTGTATGCGAACATAAAATACCAGAAGCCCTCCTGCTCAACAGGTTTACCCCAATTAACAAAAACAAGTATTGCAACCAGTATAAAAAAGTGTGTCGCGGTTTGCCTGAGGGGTCTAACCTCTTCGGCTGCCGGCATAGCCATCTGCTTATCAGCTTTTACTCTCTCTTCTTTTCTATAGATGAGCGCCATAATCAGTCCTATTACAACGCTGAACGAAACTGCCCCCACCACTCTTGCAACCCCAAGTTCAATACCTAAGACTTTTGCAGTTAAAATTATGGCCAGAATATTTATTGCCGGACCCGAATAAAGAAAAGCTATTGCAGGTCCCAGGCCTGCACCACGTTTGTGGATCCCGGAAAAGAGCGGCAGTACAGTGCAGGAACAAACAGCAAGTATCGTCCCTGAAACAGAAGCCACAGAATAGGCAATCCATTTTTTAGCACTTGCGCCAAAATATTTTATCACTGATGCCTGGCTTATAAAAACGGAAATTACACCTGCAATGAAAAAAGCGGGGATGAGACAAAGGAGAACATGTTCCTGTGCGTACCATTTTGTTAATGACAAAGATGAATTAACCGCTTCTTTAAATACTACGGAATTGACAGGTAAAAAATAAACAAGAAGAAAAATTGAGGTTATGAGGATTAGTGTTCTATATTCCCCACCCCAAAGGGATTTCAGATTTTTCCAATTAGATGTTTCGCTAATTGACGAATTGTAGATAAAAAATTTTTTAACGGCTGCAGACTTCATAACGGCTCACCTTTTGAACTTTTTGCTTATCGCTAATGATAGTCTGATCATCAGCAATCCAGAAATCGAGTGTTGTAAGTATAGACGAGATTCTATCGTCAGAGGAATGAGGATTTATTTTATAATTAACCCATTTACCGTCCTTTTCCTCAATAATAAATCCGGTATCTCTTAAAATGCTTAGATGCCTTGATACCGTTGACGTTGCCAGCTGAAGAACCTCTGTAATTTCACATACGCAAAGTGGTTTACTTTGCAGCATTTTTAGAATTCTCAGCCTGTTGGAATCAGAAAGCGCTTTAAATAACCTGGTTTTTTCCATATCTAATAATATTCATTTCGTTAACTAACGAAATATATAATGACAAAAAATGAGATGCAAATTATTTTTGCATCCCGTAAAGATTTAGTTTTTATATCCGACTACGGTAATACTGAAAATCCCTTTAAGGTTTTTTCTGTAGTCTTTTAAACCGTCAGAAGAAAGATATTGGCTCAATAATTCTTCAGGCAGATCTATTTTTTTGGACTTTTTGATTTCAATATTCCTGAATCCGGCATCTTTAATTAAATTCAGATATTCATCCTGTTTAATAGCACCTGAAACACATCCGGCGTACATTTCAGCTGATTTTTTCAGTTCTTCTGTCATTTCACCCTGTATGACGATATCGGAGACGCAAAAATGCGCACCTGGTTTTAATATCCTGTGAATTTCGGAGAAGGCCATTTTTTTATCGGGAACCAGATTTAAAACACAATTACTTACTACAACATCGGCAGAGTTCATATTAAACGGCATATTTTCAATATCACCTTTAAGAAATTCAACATTTTCGTAACCAAGTTTTGCTTTATTTGAAGTAGCTTTTTCTATCATTGCTTCTGTCATATCCAGTCCAATAACCTTACCATTATCACCCACAATAGCCCTGGCTACAAAAACATCATTTCCCGCACCACTGCCAAGGTCAACAACGGTGTCTCCCTTTTTTATTCCGGCAAATTCAGTAGGTATTCCGCACCCAAGTCCGAGATCAGCATCAGGTACATATCCTTCAATATTATCATACTCATCCTTCATCACTGTATAACCGGCAATTTTATTTTCAGCTGTTCCGCAGCACGATGGTCCGCAGCAGCCGGAATTTTGAGAAGCCCTGGCAATTTCACCGTACTTCTCTTTAACAACTAATTTTAATTCTTCAGCATTCTTCGCGGCAGTTGGATTTTTAGTTTTTGCTTCTTCCATTTTTCACTCCTATACAAATTTAAGTTAACAACAACCGATCCTGGAAAACATTTTATCCAGGGCAGTTTTTGCCTTAGTAAGATTTTTATTATTAACACAGTAACATATCTTAAGTCCGTCTATCTCCCCTTCAATCAGCCCAACCCGCTTTAATTCCTTTAAATGCTGGGAAACTGTTGCCTGGGCCAGCGGCAGCCGATCAACTATATTTCCAACCATACAGGAATTCATACTGGTAAGTATTTTCAATATTTTAATCCGTGCAGGATGAGACAGAGCCTTTGCAATATCAGCAAGCCAGATATCATCCCTTGTGAACTCTTCTTTTTTGGAAAATGCCATTTCCTTTAACCTCTATAATGTATATCGTAAATATACGATACATCTTCAGGCTTGTCAAGTCATTATTAGAACTTTTCATTCGGTTGTTAAACCTTAGGTAGGCATTTCTAAGAAAATTAAGATCTGTATCATTAAATCACAGGGTGTGGCGATCGGATGGGCAGTTTACGGCAAAAGGATACCGCCGGTTTTCATTCTAAAAACCAGCGGTATAATAGCTCTACTGTATGCGGGGATTGAAAGGAGCAAAAACTCCATCAGGATTGTTGTACCATACCCAGGCGTGCAGCGTCCACAATTGAAATTGTGAATTTACATCCCATACATCACCATTTCCTGAAAATCCTTCGGGAGCTTGTGCAGACAAACTGAGGGGAACTGCATATTCCACTGCAACCAGCTGATAGCCGCCTCCAGGTTTATCTGCATAAACGAGAAGCTCGGGATGCTCCAAGTCAAAGGTTGAATCGAGGACGGTAGTATTCAGGTAATGCCAACCCATATGAGGGACATACAGGTTAATATCTGCATAGCCGGCAGCTACTGCCTTTGCTATGTCGTGATATTTCGCGGTTGCTGCTCTAACCCTTGCCAGTTCAACCTGTAGCTGATTATCCTTGTTTAAGCTGACTGAAGAAACAGGATTATCAGTCATCTTGTCGGTATTACATCCCGCAAGGATAATCCCTGCAATTACGAAAGAAAGAAAAGATACAATTAATCTGTTCATTTGAACCTCCTGGTTTTTATTTATAGAAATACGGATCAAGAACGCTTACCTCGGTTATTTGGTCAACCGGTAGACCGTTTGCTTTGGCAGAAGTCCGAATGGCCTCCGGGGAGGGTGCATCGTAAATACAGAAAGTTTTTTTCTTGTCGAGGGTAACGTATGAGTGAACCCAGGTTACATTATCTTCCGCGTTGTTGGATACAACTGTGAGACACAGGTCTTTCCCTACCTGATCAAGAGGTATATTAAGACCGTTAGGGAATGTTCTTTCAACAAGATAGCGGTGCATAGTGATCTTCTGATTGCCTTCCGGTTTATCCTGGGCGTTCACAGAAATCACGGCAGACAGGACTATTACAACAGATATTGCCAGTAAAACAACAGTTCTCATTCTAAGCCTCCATTAGTTTTTGTGATACATAAAGAAATATGGTTCTAAAACTGAAACTTCAATAATCTGGTCGATAGGGAGATTATTCCGGCGGGCGGCTCTCCGCAGCGCCTCAGGTGAAGGTGCATCATACAGGCAATATGATTTTCTTCTGTCCTCTGTTACAAATGATTTTATCCAGGTCACTTCGTCCATCGTATTATTTGAAATAACCTTCAAGCACTCTTCAGACCCATGTTCGTTGGTAGAAATATTTAATCCGGTCTCAAAAGATCTCAGTACCAGGTATCGCGGCATAGGACTTGTCCTTTTAAGTATTCTATAATTTGTTCATTGGAAATATGTGAAGATTAATGGGGCAGGAAATCGGGAACATTCCCTATTTTTCTTAATTGGGCTCCCTATATTACGGAAGACTGTCGGATCCAGACTGCAGGGAGAAACCTTAGATCATGATTGTCTTTTCAAAACCTTTTCAGGAGGATTTATCCTTAAATAAATCTTCGGATTCGTCATTTCAAATCTGTAGGCAAACTATTAAGCCGAACAGGAAACCAGGCTTAAATATTTTATCCCTTTGTTCTCATGTATACTGCAGCCTCTATCCTTGAACGAAGGTTCAGTTTAGCGAGTATCGCTGAGATGTGATGATCCACAGTTTTCGGCGAGATGAAAAGATTAGTTGCTATTTCCGAATTGGACAACCCTTTGGTAAGAAGTTTTAATACGTCAACCTGTCTTAAAGTCAGTCCGGCCGGATGATTTCTGGTTGATTTGCGCGGTCCTTTAGGAATCTTCTTTATACCTTTCTCCCTCATCTTTTGTTTGATAAGAGCGACTGCAGCAGATGCACCAAGGCTGTCGAATATTCTCACAGCTTCAAGCATAGATTCCCTGTCACCCTCACTTAATGCAAGTGCTTGTTCATAAGGGCAATGTACATTTTCCCAGTATCGGGCAGCAGCCTTCCAACTGCCTCTAATCTGCAGAAGATAGGGTTCTGCGATTTGTTCGGGAGGTTCATCCAACAGTTCTGCTTTCCACATCCAGTACGCAATTTCACCAATAGCCCAGGGATTATTAGTTTTCAAGATAATTGAATAGATTGATTTTAACTCATCGGCAAGTTCACCAAGTTTGTTACGCAGCCAAAAATAATCTGCCCGTGCTGCAAAGATGCTTATAATTTTTTCATTCTCCCCCATTTTAAGAGCTAGTTCCATAGATTCAGTAAGCAGTTTTTCTGACCCTGGATCATTTCGGCGGGACCTTATAGTGGCAAGCACAGAAACCGGCATCAGTCTGTTAGCGGGAGGAACACTCTTCCTGCCAAGCACATATTCCGCTAGCTCAACTGCCTTATCCCAATTGCCGTAATGCATTTTAACCTTAGCATGGTGACCAGCCAGACACAACCCAAAGACATAAAGATCCTTCTCCCTGCTGAATTCTGCTCCCTGGGTATAGAGCCTGTCAGCTTTTACCAAATCGCGACGGTACAGGTACATACCCCCAAGGTTGAGGTATGCTCTTATTGCGTGTTCAAAAAAATTACTGTCGGTGAGAGCAATCTCTAAACTTTTCAGCAAATCATTTTCACCGGAATCATCCCCCTCACTCATGCGGGCTGATCCAATATTATTTAAGGCATGTGCAATAATCTCCGGCTCATTAAGTTCACGGGCAAGCGCTATTGCTTTCCTCCCCCAATCAATTGCCAGATCGTCCAGTTCCCTTATCATATAGGTCTGCGATTTATTGCTGTAAGCCATTGCCAGGGATTTTCCTGCGGGCAATTTCTCTAGAATATTAATGGCTTTATCCAGATATTCTTCACCTTTTATATCCTCACAGTTATACCAGAGAATTCTTGAGAGTCTCCTGTAATTCTCTCCCTCTCTTTGAGGGTTCGGGAATTTCTGTAAAAGGCCTGTGATTTTTTCCCCGGCTTTTATCGCCTCATCAATCTGTCCGGTTAGATAGCACTCGTATGTTTTACCTTCATAAAGAGAAATAAGCTCATCCGGCGGAAGAAGATCACCAAACTTAATCGCTATGCTGTAATGTTCAGCGGAAAGGCTATGAGCTGCAAGTGCTGCAGCCTGTTTTGCTGCGAGTGGGGCATATTTTATTATGATATCTTTTTCGTTCGCCTGGATAGCGTGATGTACAATGCGTGCAAAAACATCCTGTATTCTATTGGTGTTAAGAAGATGTTCAAGCACTCTCTTATGAATTTGCTGGCGTTTAATTTCTGACAGTGAATCATAAATAGCCAGCCTTGCCAGTTCGTGGCGAAACGACACCAGGTTCTTGTCCATAATAAGCAGTCCCTTATTCAGACTTTGGTCCAGGCTTTCCTCCAATCTCTCCGAAAATTTCCTTAAAAATTCTACGTCCACTTTCGTAGGGATAGCGGAGATGATTTCAAGAAGCTCACGTGTATTTGGATCGAGGCTGGTCGTCCTGGCCACAACAGCTTCTTTTATACTTAAAGGCATTCCTTCAGTAGAAAAAACCAGCAGTTCCGATACATAAAATGGATTGCCTCCTGTTCTTTCATAAAGAGTTTCATCAGTGACACCAGCTTCTTCCATAAGTATACTTACAGCTTTTTCTGATAACGGATACAGCCGTAATCTTTTAATTTCCGAGTGATTTAGATCGGCGAAGACAGAACGAAGCAGGTTTCCCTGTACGAGATCCTCATCACGGTAGCTCAGTATCAGCATCAACTTTGATCCATTTATCCTTCGCGTTAAAAACTTTATAAAATCTAATGTTGCTTCATCAGCCCAGTGGATATCTTCAATAACAACTATTTTAGGTTCAGAATCTTTCTGCAAATAATGAAGGAAGACGGAGAATATACCTGACCTGTTTGCTTGTGCTGTCAACTCACGTGGTAAATCAGAGTTAACCTGATACGCAATGTCGTATAATGGTCCCAGCGGCCGGGGGGTAAAAAGATCGTCACAGGAACCAGTCATTACTCTTATCCCCGAGTTAAGGTTGTTGGTAAATTCTTTTATGAGGGATGTTTTTCCTACACCTGCTTCACCTGTAATCAGGACTGTCTTCCCGTGGCTATCTTTAATTGATTCGGCAATACGGATAAGTTCATCAAGGAAGTTCTGACGTTCTAATAGTTTCATATTATTCATGGATTTGTTAAAAGATTATCATCCCGGGATGAATTTTACCAGAAGCCAGAAAGATGAATTTATATTACGGACTTTGGCTCAAATTTCAAAAGTTATTTTTTCCAAAATATGTGCTAAGGGGCAATTATTAATGAGGTATAAGCTGCCATTTTTACCACCAAAAAAGAAATTTTACCGTCATATTTGTCGCCTAAGTGCTTATAATACATCATTTTAGCCGCAGAATGAGTTAGCATTATTATTGTTACTATTCCGAGCAAGAGTGTTTGCCTTAAACCTGATTCTACTTCAAACAGTATTTTTATAGTCCAATTATAGGATAACTGCATGAATACGGGACAGATGCTTTTTGCTATTGGTGCATTGACATTGCTTTCTTTCATTGTCTTAAGGGTCAACTCCAATATACTTTATTCTGACATAGTTCTTCAGGATTCCAAAGACGGAATTCTTGCTAATTCTATCGGGGCATCAATTATGGAAGATGCTTCAAGGAAGTTCTATGATGAAAAAACGATAACCGGACCGGTGCCTATTGGCAACCTGACCCCTATTGTAAAGCTGGGTCCAGAGACCGGAGAGACAAATCCGGATTCCTTTAATGACTTTGATGACTTTAATAACTATGCTCAGCAAGACACATTTTATGGTTCTATGGTTTTCTATTCAAAATGTAAGGTTTGTTATGTAAAACCAAATAATCCCAACTCCCCCTCAAATCAAAGAACCTGGAATAAAAAATTATCAATAGAGACCTATTCAAGATCGATTAACGGTGATCCAGGGGTTCTAACGGACACTTTCAGGATCTCAACTATTTACAGCTACTGGTATTTTCAATAGGAGGTAAAAATGGGATTTTCAACCATCATCGATATTCTTGGTTCAATTATTATTAGCGGCCTCCTAATGACAATAGCCTGGAGGTTAAGTGATTCTGCTGCTGAAAAAACATATAACAATTCCGGTGAATTAACTTTACAGGAAAACCTTATAACCTCTGCTCAGATCCTTGAATATGATTTCAGGAAGATTGGTTACTGCGCTAACCCTAATAACCTTCCTAATCCTACCCGTTCTATTCCTTATGCCGATACATCAGCCATAACCTTTTATACAGACACAGATTCAGACGGCAATGTGGATACAGTAAGGTATTACCTTGGATCAACGAATGAGCTATCAGGAACACCTAATCCAAGAGACAGAATGCTCTATAGAGTAGTTAATAGTGAAACACCAAAATCTTCAAACCTGGGAATAACAAAATTCTATATGACGTTCTATGATGTATTCGGGGACGAAATTTTGCCTCCTGTTACTACCCCTGGATTAATTGCGAGTATTGAGATAACTCTTGTTGTTGAGGATGTGGCAGCATACAATGAACAATATTCTAATGCGATCTGGAGACAGATACGTCTTGCATCAAGAAATATAAACACAAGATAAAGGAAATTAATTATGGTCGGAAAAGCTACATTATTCGTAGTTGCGGGGTTCAGCCTTATCTTTCTTGTAGTTGTTCAAAACTTTGGAAGGATAACGAACCGGGCCGTTGATAACTATGTAGGGTATTACGAGCAAACCGTGGCCCACAGTATTGCTGTCAGCGGAGCAAATATGGCGGCAAGTGAAGTTTACTTTGATCCTAATTGGACAACCGGTTATAATAATATACCTTACCAGGACGGGGTTTTGAATGTGACAGTTGATTATAATCCTACTTATAAAACCCACACTATTTTTTCCACGGGTTCTTATAATAAATTTGAAGATACTGTTAAGATAGTACTTGCTCCCGGATCGTTCTCATACTTTGCTTACTTCTCAATCTGGGAGAAGGAAAATATGTCTGGACAGCCTATATGGTGGACAGGCAGCGATACTGTATGGGGTCCATTCCATACAGAAGACAATCTGCGAGCATATCGTAAACCTGCTTTCCTGGGTAAGAGTACCTCTCACAAAGGAAATTTAATATACTATTCTAATAAAAAACTCGACCAGCCTGTAATTACCGGAGACTATAAACCCGGCTTTAGTATGGATATCCCTGACGGCTCTGTTGATGACATTGAAGCCGCTGCAGATGATGACGGCTTGAAATTTACGGGTCAGGATACTGTCTATATGATGTTTGCTCAGGACTCACTTAAATACAAATATAACTATAGTGATAATTATACATCTCTTTATCTGCCTGATAAGAGCCATAATGGAGTTATTTTTGCTGAAGATTGTGTGGTAAGAATGCAGGGTACAGTTAAAGGACAATATACCGTTGCCTGTTCATCGCCAGGAGTCGGGGGAGGAGCAAATCCTCAAAAAGGATTAATCTATCTTGATGGAGATATTACATATGACAAAGATCCCATCCTCCACCCCGAATCAACCGATCTTCTCGGTATTTGCGCTGAGAATAATGTCATAATTGCAAATCCTCTTCCAACCAGTTCCGGAATAAATATCGATGCCTCAATCTTTTGTGAGAAGCAGGGCTTCGGAGCACAGGACTATGACAGCAGACCGCCGAATGGTCAGATTAATTTATTAGGTGGTATAATTCAAACCTGGCGCCACCCTGTTGGAAAATTTAATACCTCTAATGGAAATATCCTTCATGGTTTTGCAAAGAACTACAAATATGATGAAAGGCTGCTGCTTAGCTCTCCGCCGTTCTTTCCAGGTACCGGTGGATTTAAAATTGTTTCCTGGAAAGAATAATAAGGATACTCAGTACGAGACTATGTAATTCAAGGATAGGATATTCCTGTTACCGGGTGAGGAATATATCTTTCCTCCAGTCTCTTTATTTCATCTTCTGAAAGTTTTAAAGATACAGCTTCAAGCGCATCCTCTAAATGTTCCATTTTTGTTGTACCAACGATTGGAGCAGTTACTGCGGGTTTCGATAGCAGCCATGCCAGAGAAACCTGAGCCTGAGATATCCCCCTCTCTTCTGAAATCCCTGTTACAGTATCAATTACCTTCTTATCTGCTTCTTCAGTTTTTTCATATAACGTTTTTCCGTAGACATCGGATTTAGCTCTTTCGGTATCCGACTGCTTCTGCCAGGGACGTGCAAGGTGTCCCCTTGCAAGAGGGCTCCAGGGTATTACCCCAATCCCTTCCTCTTTACACAGCGGGAGCATCTCACGTTCTTCTTCACGATAAAGCAGGTTATAATAATTCTGCATCGATACAAACCTGGTCCACCCATTAAGATCAGCCAAAAAAAGCGACTTTGTAAACTGCCATGCAAACATTGATGAGGCTCCAATATATCTTACCTTCCCTGATTTTACCACATCATGCAGGGCCTCAAGAGTTTCTTCAATTGGTGTTGTATAATCCCACCGGTGAATCTGGTAAAGGTCAACGTAATCAGTATTAAGCCGCTTAAGGCTGTTATCTATCTCTGTGAATACCTGTTTACGGGAAAGTCCCCCGCTGTTTACATCCTTCCTCATCGGGAAGAATAATTTGGTTGCAATTACAATTTCTTCACGTTTCGTAAAATCACTTAGAGCTCTGCCGGTTATTTCCTCGCTTATACCCTCAGCATACATATTGGCAGTATCGAAGAAGTTAATTCCTTCTTCAAGTGCTTTTTTTATTATGGGACGGCTTTGTTCTTCATCCAGCATCCACTTACGCGACTGCGGGCTCCCGAAGCTCATGCACCCGAGACAAATTCTTGAAACTTTTAGTCCTGTTTTACCCAGGTTAGTATATTCCATCTTTCAAACCTCTGTCAACTTTTAAAAAGAATGAAGAAATATAAAATAATTATTCCTGAACTTCGAAAAATTCCCTTTTATTTGTGCGCAGCACAGCATGGAAGGAGAAAAATATACAGGGCTCAAAACTTATTTGAAACACGGCATTTAGCAGAAAATAAATGGAACCCGCATATCCTATTCAGGATACTGATTATCATTGAATAGAAGCAACTATTCTAATTATCTTCTTGCTTTAGAGAAAGAATTTAGCTAAAATAAATACAGGTTAAATGCGGGTTTATTAAGGAAAGGGAATCAATATGAAAAAGATTATATTAAGTATAGTTTTATTGTCATCATTAACCTTTTCTCAATCATCCAGCATCGGGTTCACGGGTGATTTTCTTACCGGCAATGAAAACCTTTCCTATCAGGTCGGGCCAACCCTGATATACGAATTTCCTCTAGCTAAACTTCCATTAGCAATCAGAGGAAATTTGAAATTTCACCTTGGTGAAGTTACACCCGGCAAATACTCTGTCGGATACACCTATACGAATTTCAGCGCAGGAGTATCAATCAACTACTTTCCCATCCAATATGCTGTCCAGCCATACCTTGGAGCTGGTATATACTATACCTCAAACGGTTTTATAGCAGAGGGAAACAAAAGTGGAAACACAGGCTCTGAAGGGGCCGGCCTCACCTATCATTTAATTGAAAACGTAAATAACAGTGCAACTTATGAGTTGACCTTTGGGATAAAATTTGCTGCCAGCTCAGCCATTAATTTCATCACCGAAATAACTCAAGCCTATAATCATCCAGGAGATGTAGTTGTATATTACGATGATCCATACTGGCACGAAGTGAGCAGAAGTCAGTTAAGTTTCAATTCTCTCATCATAAAACTCGGCCTCCTGTTTCAAATTTAATATTCTATTTGGTCCGAAGTTTCCATTTTATCTTTGATTAATTTTTATAACAGATTAATTCGTAATTGGTTCATTTCTTCATTACAGCATAAAATGATTTAGCCAGTATCAGGTACGGGAAGACTGCAGCTAAAAGCAGCAGATGTATAAAACCTCCTGAGGTATAAATGCCACCAAAAACTACCAGCCAGGGAACCAGCAGAATATTTGTCTATTTAGTTTATTGACCTAATACGGTCTAAAACAGAAAAAAAATCTAATAAATTAAAGATTATCATTTCTGCATCAAGTCTGATACTATTTTATTGGGGAAAAGTTTGGGATAAGATGGTATTTGCAGCGTAGTTAAAGCGTATTCAGAGCGTATTCAGAGCGTATTCACAACGTTTTCAGAACGTTTTCAGGTAGTATTTAGGCAGTAATTATACCGAATTAAACGCGGCTAGGAAGGCCAACATGTATTGAGGACATTAGTAAAATCGGTTAATCAGGATTGAAGATTGGTTAAAGGCCGGCAATCACTATCGTATTGAAAAAAGGAGATTTGTTAAGAAATTTTGGCTTAAGATTAAATGAAAGTTTTGTACTCCGCAGTGCGAGGCCGGCATTAAAATTCTATCATAATACCCCATCTTTAATCCTGTTTTTCTATTGCATAGAATATGAATTTATATTAGTTTTGAACTCTTATTTAAGCATTGTTCATCATTAATTGATGCATGCTGGTGTAGCTCAATTGGTAGAGCAATTGATTTGTAATCAATAGGTTGCGGGTTCGAGTCCCATCACCAGCTCAAAAAAAAGGAAGATTAAGAAAGGCTGTCTGATATTCGGTTCAGACAGCCTTTTTTTTGAACATTAGTGAACTTTTTACCGACTAATTTCTACGAGTTATCCCTATCCTTCACCGACCCCTGTATAAAGTATCGGAAGTTCCTTGTTTCCATATCTCGTAATCGTTTTCCGGGTTTATTCTCTTTCATTGCTGTATATAAACCATAGTTTTTCAGCTCATCTAACTAAGATAAGCTTGCCCTTCTGAACTTTGGATACCATGATATCTCCTTTTTTTTGGTGACTATTATCATTGACACGCATTTGCACTAAATATGTAATAAATAATTTTTATCTTAGCCCCAGAGCAAATAAAGCATACTGAAACTTCTTATATGCTATCATGAGGAAAATTCATAAAGAAGGGAGAAACTATGGACAGAACGAAGGAGACTTATAATTCCCTCATTATCCATGTAATGTCTAATCAATGTGTAGAAATTATTCATTACGATAAACGAACAGGACAAGTATCCTACACACCCACAGATTCTGTGAATATATATACCTGTTATGATTATGATCTCGTAAGCCTGGGGGGCATAGACCACCTAAGAGTCATTTTATCTGAAGCAACTCAAAATCATGAATCAAGAATTTCTCATTCGACTTTGGAGCGAACCATATAGTACTCGGCATCTGAATAAATACTAATTCTCTTTATGCTATCAGCAAAAGCTACGTGCGTCTGGAAATTACCCCCGGATTCTGGCATACCCAATTGTCCACAAATTTTTCAACTGCTGATAGAGTAATACCACTTTTTTCCCTGTTTTATGTATTTCCTGAACCTAAATATTCAAATTTTGAACCAAGATCTTTTTGAGTATTTGATTATAGAGGCGGGGATGAAGGGGTTTACGGATACGATGAATCTACGGATATGCCGGTGCGATGCACCTAAAATGGTTACACATAGTCTTTAAATGAGCAAAATCAGAGACGATTACCAGAAAGTATTTTTCCGGGTTATAGATTTATTCGTGTTCATACAGGCCAAATGGCTAGTTAAATAGTTTTTTAAATTTATCGTAATCCAGAATTTTTATAGTCTGGTTTTCGCGCCTTATGATATCTTTCTCTAAAAAAGCATGCATCTGCCTGGAAATTGTTTCTCTTGCTACTCCAAGCATTCCCGCCATATCTTTCTGCGAGGGAAAATCATCTATTTCTACGGTGTGGTTCTTAATTCTGCCTGTCTTTTCGGCCAGAGTGGATAAAAGATATGCAACTTTTCCTTCTGCTGGCTGCATGGAAATTGTTTTAATCAGGTTATTAGTTTCCCGCAGCCTTTCCCCTACTCTCTGGATGAGGCTGATTGTAAGATCGGGATTTTTAACCATTATAGAGAGGAGCTCGTTTTTATCAATAATAAACATCGTGCTGTTCCGGGTAACAATGATATTTGCGGTCGAAGGAGTTCCGTCAAAAAGGGAGACTTCACCAAAATGTTCATCTTCTTTTAGAAACGTAAGTATCAGTTCTTTCAGGTCCTCCACTCTCTTGGTTACTTTCACTTCCCCTTTAAGGATAACAAAAAAATTATTGTTTTCTCTTCCCTCAAATAGAATCATTTCTCCTTTTCTGTAGGTTTTTGTTATTCCGCGGCTTATAATACTGCTGATCACCGACTCATCGATATCTTCAAAGAGCGGTATTTCCTTGAGTCTGTCAAGTAATTGCATAATGCCCTCATCTTATTTTATCGCTGATACTAATAATTTTTTATTAGCATCCTTGTGCTAGCTATCAAAACATTTATGCAAAATATGTTACGGGTAATTACGCAGGAGAATTAAAATCGTAAAGTGAAAACCGTTTCTTCTCCGGCTTTTGAGGTCACTCTTATGATTCCGCCATGAGCGCGCATAATCTGTCGTGATAGACTTAATCCTATTCCTGATCCGTTCTTCTTTGTGCTGTAAAAAGGAATGAAGATTTTTTCCAGTACTTCTTCAGGAACACCCGGGCCGTTGTCTGCAACCTTGATAAGTATTTTTCCTCTATCATCGAGTGAGGCAGTTAAGCTTATTTCTCCTGCACCTTTAACTTCAAGAGATTGTTCCGCGTTTATTAACAGGTTTATAACTACCTGTTCTACCAGCTCGGAATCGGCGGTGAGTTCCAGGCTTTCGGGAGTTATACATTGACTGAATTTTATTCCCTTTTCTTCAAACTCTTTCTGCATCAGGTTTTTTATTCTTTGAAACAGTGAACTGATCAGGAAAATCTGAAAATTAGGTTTAGGTATGCGTGTGAGGTTTCTGTAGCTGTTAACAAAGTGTATAAGTCCTTCGCTTCTTCGTTGAATAGTATCTACTGCACTATTGATATCATCAAGTGACTCCGGATCAGGAAACGGCTGGCCCTGTACGTTATTTTTCAGAATGGATTGAACCGTGGATGCCAGCGAGGAGATCGGGGTGATGGAATTCATTATCTCGTGGGTAAGTACCCTGATAAGCTGCTGCCAGGCTTCCATCTCTTTTTCTTCAAGTTCACTTTGAATATTCTGAAGAGATACCAGCGTGTATCTCTTGTCTCTCATCTTAAACTCTGTAGCATATATTATAAGTTGTATAAAATCGTTCTCATCTGTTATCTTAATAGTATCGCTTTCCCCTGCCTCGAGTGAAAAGAGTTTTTGTGTAAGGGTTTGACTTATTGTACTAAGTGAAGAAATGTTATTTAGATAGGTAACCTTCAGCAGTCTCTTTGCAGCATTATTAATAAACTGAACTTCACCATTCTGGTTATATGAAATGAGGCCTGTTCCAACATGCTGCATCACTGTTTCAAGGTATCTCAGATGCTCTTCCTTTTCACTTCTCGCACTTTGAAATTTCACAATCACCTTGTTGAAGGATTTGTAGAGATCTTTAAAAGAACTGCCGAGAGAAGTATCGATGAAAGTTTGGGAAAAGTCAGAGTGCTCAATCGCGCTTAAGAACCGGGAGAGATCCCGGTTTGTTTTTTCAACGTAATAAATAAGGGCGTAAAGCTGAAAAATGATAATGAACGCCAGCACAACGATGCTTGCGTAGAGAACGGTATAAAAAATAAGATAGAAGAGAAGCGTAATACTTAATCCCAGAACTGCCACGCGAAGAATAATGTTCAATCTGAAATTCTTAATTATCATATATTCAGGCTGACCGGTTAATTTGAATTCTCAGTAGTTTCAGACAAATATTTAATAGAGATGACTGTGAGATCATCAAACTGCGGCAAATTATCACTGAAAACAGAAATTTCACTGGAAAGTTTTTTGATCAGATCGTCTCCGGAAATATTTTTATTCATTTCCAAAAACTTTAAAATACGCTCGCGCCCATAGTCTTCATTATCTTTATTACGGGCATCATTAAAGCCGTCGGTATAAAGCAGGATAATATCTCCCCTGTTAAGGCTCAGCTTACGGTCGCATATGTTCTTTTCGAATATACTGCCTTCTTTTAATCCAAGTCCGATTCCCGGCGGTCTCAGTAATTCAACTTTTCCTTTTACGCTGTTGTAATAAATCCCGGGTTCGTGACCTGCTCTTGCGAATTCGAAAGTGTTTTCAGCATAATCAAGCACGCCGTAGAACATTGTAACGAAGGAACCTTTTTCCAGCGTGTGGATTAATATTTTGTTTACCTTTTTAAGGACTTCGCAAGGAGAAAGTGATGCACCTGCCTGCGATTGAAATATACCTTTGGTCAGGGTCATATAAAACGCTGCAGGGAGTCCTTTCCCGGAAACATCTCCTATTACTACTCCAACCTTATTCTCACCAAGATCAAAATAATCGTAATAATCGCCGCCTACTTCACGTGCGGGAACACAAAGACCTTTTATAATGTAATTTTTAAGTGACGGATCTTTTTGAGGCAGCAGCCGCGTCTGAACCTGGTGCGCTATCTCCAGCTCACGCGAGAATCTTTCCCTTTCAAGCTCGTTCTTTATATCCTGCAGGGATACCAGTTTGTACTTGCGTGACCTCAGTTTAAAAGCGCTTGCGTATAATGATATCTGTTTCTCAACGTTATTATGGACTACGCGTATTAGGGTTTTTTCACCTGCGTTAATCTCCTCAAGGGTGTTGACAAGTTCAGCACTAACAGATGAGAGAGATTTTATATTGATAATGTCATTTACACCCAGCAATTTTTTGGCAGCATCATTGATGATTTCGATTTTTCCGCTTTCCGTAAAAGAGATCAGGCCGATACCAACATGTTTTACCACTGTCTGAAGGTACTGGAAGTTTTCCTCTTTCTCAGAACGCACTTCCTTTATCTGGTTCATTACCTGGGTAAAGGCACTCCCCAGTTCAAGAAATGACCCGCCAAGTTTTTCCAGCGGAAATGACTGGGAGAAGTCGGCATGCTTAATAGAGAGAACAAACTTGGAGACTTCCCTGTTGGTGTTGTCTACAAATCTGATCAATAACAGTACCTGGATTATAATTGCGCTTGCGATAATTACCGGAGTTATGCTTAACTCACTCAGGAACCAGACATAAAAAAGCAGGAACACTGAAAATGTTAAAACAAGGATTCTGAATATCAGATTTAGGCGGAAATTAATCATCTAATAAAATCATTCCTCTAAAGCTCCGTTTATAATAATAAGATAAATTGAACATCTCTCCCGGATAATTCCAGGTTCAGTCTCTTAACTTCACTAAAGACTATATTTTTCCATTCTCCTGTAAAGAGCGGCCCGTGTTAATCCAAGTTCTTTTGCGGCTTTGGTGACGTTACCGCCGTTTGAGTCAAGCACTTTTCTGATAACTGCTTTTTCAACTTCCTCAAGGTTATACGTATCAAATATAAACTTCTCTTCTTTAGTTTCCGGCGATGTAAAGAAAAAATCAGACGGCTGAAGAATATCAGACTCGCTGAGAATTATACTTCTCTCAATAGCATGCTGAAGCTCTCTCACATTGCCGGGCCATTTATAATTTTCAAGTTTCTTAACCGTTACAGGACTCAACCGCAGGTTCGGCTTATTATACTTAGCTTTATAAACTGACAGGAAATGATCTGCAAGCCGTGAAATATCTTCTTTCCTATCTCTTAGCGGAGGGATGTTGATCTCAACGGTATTTATCCTGTAAAGAAGGTCCTGCCTGAATTTATTCTCCGCCACCATCTGGTGAATGGGAGTGTTTGTAGCACAGATCAGGCGAATATCTATTGGTTTATAGTTGTTCGAACCAACCCTTGCCACCTGCCTGTTCTGCAGAACAGTAAGAAGCTTTGCCTGGAGTTCGACTGGAATATTTCCTACTTCGTCCAGGAACAATGTACCTCCGGAAGCTGTTTCGAATCTTCCTGCCCTGTCCTCTCTTGCGTCTGTAAAGGCTCCTTTAACATGACCGAATAGTTCGCTCTCAAATAATGAAGGGGTTAAGGAACCCATATCCACCCTTACAAAAACCTCGCCGCATCTTTTTGAACTTTTGTGAAGAGCTCTGGCGGCAAGTTCTTTTCCTGTGCCGTTCTCTCCCAGTACAAGGACATTGGCATCGGTTGCGGCAACCTTTTCAATCGTCTGAAAAACCTTTTTAATGGCAGGAGAACTTCCTATTAACTCACCGGAAGCAGTGCTTCCATTATCTGTATGCAGCGTCAATCTTTCCGAACCAGCTGACTGGGTCCTGGATTGTTTCAGTTTCAGTGCGGAGAAAAGAGTTGAAATGAATTTCTCATTTTGCCATGGTTTAAGTACAAAATCCGTTGCCCCTTCTTTTACAGCTTTAACAGCAAGTTCTATATCTCCGAACGCAGTTATAAGGATTACTGCTGATGATGGGTCAAGGTTGAGTATCTGGTTCAGCCAAAAGAGTCCTTCTTTTCCGCTGGTCATATCCTGCGTGAAGTTCATATCAAGAAAGATTACATCGTAATTCTCGTTCCTTAATAATTGAGGAATATTTTCAGGATTCTTCTCTGTATGAACAATTGTAACTACAGGTTTTAGAAGTAGTTTGGCAGCAAGTAATACGTCTTCATTATCGTCCACTATCAGGACTTTAGCAGATGCTTTCGTCATACCGGCAATAGATTTTCATTTGAATTATTAAATCTCCCTATTTAATGCGTTTAAAATATGTAAATATAATATTACTTATCAGGAATCAAACGGAATATGTTGAAAGGAAGAATATAATGATTTTGTTATTGGCTGTTAAAACTGTTCTCTGACGAACACTACTGTAATGAAAACGGACACCTCCTCCTGCGGCGGAAATGTTTCACTAAAGATTTCTGGGAGATTTCACTGATGAACGGTTCCATTATTAGATAAGCAAATTGCTCTTTTCAGGCGGAAAAGGCATAGGTTTTGACTTATAATGTGCGGGGTTTTCCAGAACATATATGAAATACTCAGGAGAGTTCAATGGACAGAAAGATTGAAAAGAAAAAATGGCCGCCCAAAAGGATAGCAATTTACTCTGGCGCAGCTGTTCTTCTTATCGTAATCCTTTACAGTTTTATTTTTGCCGATAAAAGTTCAAGACTAAATGTGGAACAGGATAAGATCACTATTTCAACGGTTAAATACGGTCCTTTTCAGGAATACATTCCTATTACGGGAACAGTACAGCCGATAGAGACCTTCCTTCTTGATGTAAGTGATGGAGGAAAAGTTGTAACTAAGTATGTAGAGGAGGGTGCTTATGTTGATGTAGGTGATCCCATTGTAAAGCTGGATAATTCCTCGCTTACTCTGAGTATTATTTATAATGAGGCTAATGTTTTTCAGCAGATTAATTCATTAAGAAGCACCAGACTGGCATTGGAAGAATCACGCCTAAGTCTGCAGGGCCAGCTTCTGGATATCGATCACAGCCTAAAACTTCAAAAGACGACCTATGAAAATAACAAGATTCTTTTTGAGAAGAACCTGGTATCTAAAATCGAATACGAGAATGCAAAGGATGAATATGAATACCTCTCTAAGAAAAAGGAACTTACGCTTGAAACGTATCAGAAAGATTCCCTTTTCAGGACACAGCAGGTTGCTCAGCTGGAAAGGTCCGTAAATACGCTTGAGGAAAACCTGAATATCACAAAAAAACAGCTTGAGGATTTAACGGTTAAAGCTCCTATTAAAGGACAGCTGACTTCCTTGAATGCAGAGATCGGGCAATCAATTGGAGCTGGCACAAATGTAGGCGAGATCGATGTTGTGGATTCATTTAAGGTAAGGGCTTCAATTGATGAGCACTATATTGCAAGGATTAGTCCGGGACAAACGGGTGAGTTCACTTTTAACAATCATAATTACAGGCTCATTATTAAAAAGGTTTTTCCTGAAGTAAAGAATGGTCAATTTGAAGTAGACATGAACTTTGATGGTGAGGTTCCAAAAGGTATAAGGAGAGGACAGTCGGTACAGGTAAGGCTTGAGCTTGGAGAACTTTCGCAGGCGTTAACTATTGAAAGAGGCGGATTCTATCAGACAACCGGCGGTCAGTGGATATTCGTCCTCGATCCATCAGGAGGAACAGCATTCAGGAGAGAGATAAAATTAGGCAGGCAGAATTCACGTGACTTTGAGGTGCTTGGCGGCTTAAAGAAAGGTGAAAAAGTTATTACTTCTTCCTACGATAATTACGGTGATGTTGATAAACTTGTTTTGAAATAAATTTTCTCAACCTGGTAACATACCGGGGTGAGCAAATAAATCTATCTTAATATGAAAATAATAATAAATAGAATAATCTTAGCTTCACAAAAATAACCTGTAAGCTGCCTGCGTGAAGCAGCGGCACAGAAGGAGTTAACTATGTTAAAAACTGAAAACCTAAAAAAACTTTATACTACTGAAGAAGTAGAAACAACCGCCCTGAACAACGTTAATATTGAGATAGAGCCGGGTGAGTTTGTTTCTATTATGGGTCCTTCCGGATGTGGTAAATCAACCCTTCTTAATATTCTAGGGCTGCTGGATAACCCCACTGACGGAAAGTTATTCTTTCTTGAGCATGAAGTTTCAAAATATAGTGAAAGACAGAGAGCTCAAATAAGAAAAGAAAACATCGGCTTCGTATTCCAAAGCTTTAACCTGATCGATGAATTAACTGTATATGAGAATGTTGAGCTTCCTCTTTTGTACCTTGGTGTTGGGGCAACAGATAGAAAAGAGAAAGTAAACGCAGCACTTGAACGCATGGCTATCATTCACAGGGCTTCACACTTTCCCCAGCAGCTGTCTGGCGGACAGCAGCAAAGAGTAGCCGTAGCCCGTGCTATCGTAGGCAGTCCGAAGTTGATCCTTGCTGATGAGCCTACCGGGAATTTGGATTCATCCCATGGTGATGAAGTGATGGGACTGCTGACCAATCTGAACGAAGCAGGCGCCACTATAGTAATGGTGACTCACTCACCTACATATGCAGAATACGGCAACAGGGTTATCCATTTATTCGACGGTCACGTTGTAACAGAGAATTATAAAGAGAATTTCCATGTATAATCTAATCCCTTGTGAGCATCAGGAAAACTAAAAATGTTAAAGAATTTTTTCAAAATAGCATTAAGGAACCTGCTGAAGTTTAAAGCATATTCCTTCATAAATATTTTTGGTCTTGCCATCGGTATTGCAGCTTGCATAATGATCCTGCTGTTCATTAACGATGAGCTCAGCTATGACAGAAATAATGAAAAAGCCGAACAGATCTACCGTGTACATACCGTAGCAAGTCTTGCCGGAAACGAAAGCAACCTGGCAGTTTCACCGGCACCGCTTGGTGAAACTCTTGTACGTGATTACCCCGAAGTAATTCAGTATACCCGGCTGATGCCAAACAGAACAATGCTTATCCGCTATAAAGATAATGTTTTTAACGAAGCTAATTTTTACTGGGCTGACTCAACTATTTTTGATGTTTTTACCATTCCTTTCATACAGGGTGATCCCAAAACTGCACTTGCACAGCCTCATAGTATTGTTCTAACGGAGAAACTTGCAAAGAAGTATTTCGGAAATGAAGATCCGATGGACAAGATAATGAACTTTGAGGACGGCACTCCCTATACAGTAAAAGGTGTCGTTAAAGACTGTCCCCACAACGTTCATTTTCATTATGATATGTTTGCTTCGATGGCGAGCCTTGGACTCGGGGATACTCCTTTCTGGGTGGCAAATAACTTTCATACGTACATCCTGCTTAAAAAGGGCGTGCCAGGTTCCGAACTGGCAGCAAAACTGCCGGCCTTTGTAGAAAAATATGCAGGACCTCAGCTGCGTGACCTTTTCCAGACTTCTTATGAAGAAATAAAAAAATCAGGCAGCAGGTATGAGTTTCATATGCAGCCGTTAACTGACATCCATTTAACATCTCATCTTGATTATGAACTTGAGCCAAACAGCGATATTAAATATGTTTATATCTTCTCCGTCATTGCTGTTTTCCTTTTACTGATTGCCTGCATTAATTTTATGAATCTTTCAACGGCAAGATCGATGCTGCGTGCCAAGGAAGTAGGGATAAGAAAAGTTCTTGGTTCAAATAAGTCGCAGCTGATTAAGCAATTCCTTACAGAATCCATTTTAATGACTTTTATTGCTGTGGTTGTAGCCATCGCGCTAGTAGAGATTTTTCTCCCGTCTTTTAACAGTCTTGCAGGTAAGGAATTACATACAGCGTATTTTAATAATTTCTTTGCAATCCCGGCTCTTTTAATAGCAATTATAGTTGTTGGACTGATTGCCGGCAGCTACCCTGCATTTTTTCTTTCCTCGTTCAAACCTGTTACCGTACTTAAGGGTAAATTAAACGGAGGTGGAGGAAGCTGGCTGAGGAGCGGTCTGGTGGTTTTTCAGTTTGCCATATCGATAGTATTATTTATCGGAACTTTCATTGTGTATGGACAGCTGAGATATGTACAGGAAAAGAATCTTGGTTTTGATAAAGACCATGTCCTGGTTATAACACGAGCCTGGGCTCTGGAAAATCAGACCCAGACCTTCAAGGATGAACTAAAGAAAAATTCCCGTATTATTTCAGCATCCAACACTGGAAGTCTTCCCGGAAAAGCTTTTGGTCAAACAGTTTTTAGACCTGAAGGTACACAAAGTTCACAACAGTATATCCTTTCGGTAATGGCCACTGATTATGACTTTGCTGAAACATTGAAATTGAATTTACTGCAGGGCAGGTATTTTTCAAAAGATTTTGCTGCAGATTCACAGGTGGTTGTCCTTAATGAGAGTGCGGTTAAACATTTAGGATTACAGAATCCTGTAGGTAAACGGGTTGTATTACCTGGCAGAACTCCCGAGCAGAATGTTTTCTATACGGTAATCGGTGTTATTAAAGATTTTCACTTTGAATCCCTCCACCAAAAGATAAGACCTCTGGCGATATTCCTTGAGAGAGGGCAGACAGCCTTTCTGCCTGTGAGATTAAGTTCCGGTGACGTCTCCGAATCTGTTTCTTTCATCGAAAGCGAATGGAAAAAATTTGTTCCGAACAAGCCTTTTGAATATTTCTTTCTCGATGATGATTTTAATAATCTTTATGAGGCGGAGCAGAAAACAGGAGAAATCTTCACCGTGTTTTCTGTGCTGGCAATATTCATTGCCTGTCTTGGTCTCTTTGGTCTGGCAGCTTTTACAGCTGAAAGAAGAACTAAGGAAATAGGAATCCGGAAAGTTTTAGGTTCATCAATTTCCGGCATAGTTGTCCTTCTTTCACGCGACTTTACAAAATGGGTCCTCCTGGCTAATGTTATTGCCTGGCCTCTTGCCTATTACTTCATGGGTGCGTGGCTTCAAAACTTTGCCTACAGAATTGATCCTGGCTTAGGCATTTTCCTGATGGCTGCGATTGCCGCTTTTATAATAGCCCTGTTTACTGTCAGCTTCCAGGCGGTTAAGGTAGCAATAGCCAACCCGATTAAAGCTCTGAGAAGCGAATAATATAAATATGGTTTTGGTCCTAAAATAATGCTGAAAGGTAAAGAAATGAAAGACGTTAACATCCCCCTGCCGGAATTTTTAGAACAGCAGATAGCCGAAATTGAAGTAAAGATAAATGGCAAAAAACGACAGTATAATTTCAGAGTCGAGTCTTTTAGATGGGAACCCGACGGAGAGGTCTGGCCGGTAGATAAAAAGATACAGCAGCTGAAAGAACATATAGACGATTACAATAAATCCTGGGAACTGATCCAGATATTCAAACCGAAGGATGATTCCAAATATGTGCAGGTACTGTACAGACAGAGGAATTGAATAAGCTGTTATAACTAATACAAATGCGAGGATCTCATGCTTTTAAATTATCTTAAAATTGCACTCCGAAACCTGAAGAAGAATAAGGGATATTCATTTATAAATATATTCGGACTTGCAGTAGGTATTGCCAGCTGCATAATTATACTTATCTATTTACAGAATGAACTGAGTTATGACAAATACAATGAAAATTATGATAGAATCTATCGGGTGCATCTTTCTGCGAAAATAAGCAATAATGAGCTGGAACCCGCCACCTCCTGCGCTCCTGGCGGTCCCGCCTATGTTGATCAGATCCCGGAAGTAGAGAACTTTACGCGTATAAGGAGTTATGGCTTCCCGGTTATCAGGTATAAAGATAAAGCTTTTAGTGAGGAGAAATTTTACTGGGTCGATCCATCTTTTTTCAATATATTCACGGTTCGTTTCATTAAGGGAAATCGGGAATCTGCACTTCGGGAACCGAATTCTGTAGTCGTAACCAGATCAATTGCTGAAAAGTATTTCGGAAATGAAAACCCGATCGGGAAAGTGCTCAATTCTGATAAACGAAAGGATTATCTTGTAACAGGGGTTATTGAAGATTTCCCTGTGAACTCCAGCTTTCATCCTGAATTTCTTGGTTCTCTATCTTCATATAATGTAAATGCGGATCAGAACTGGCTCAGCAACAACTATTATACTTATATCCTCGCCAGGAAAGGTACTAATCCCGAAGAGTTAGAGAAAAAAATAGTCAACGTTTCCAAAGTGTATATTGGGGCCCAGCTGATGAATGTCCTGGGTGTAACGTACGATCAAATGGTAGAAGGCGGAAGCCGGTACAATTTTGTTCTGCAGCATCTGGGCGACATTCACCTTAAGTCTCATCTCTCAAATGAATTAGAACCTAACGGGGATATTTTATATGTATATATCTTCTCCATTATTGCATTTGCTATTCTTCTCATAGCCTGCATAAATTTTACGAACCTGTCAACAGCCAGGTCGTCAGGCAGAGCCAAGGAAGTAGGCATCAGGAAAACACTGGGGTCAAACCAGGCATCATTAATCAGACAGTTCCTTATAGAAACAATGTTGATGAGTTTCCTTGCAATGCTTCTTGCTCTGCTGCTGGTGGAGTTACTTCTTCCTGCTTTTAATTCAATAGCAAACACGGAGTTGTCACTGCATATTTTTAATAATTTTTATTCTATACCTGTTCTCATCCTTTTTGTATTAATTGTTGGATTAATTGCCGGCATATACCCGGCTTTTGTACTATCATCTTTAACCCCGGTTAAAGTATTAAGAGGTAAACTTCAGAGATCTTCCACAAAATCTGTACTAAGAAACTCACTTGTAATTCTGCAGTTTTCAATCTCTATTATATTAATAGTCGGTACATTCATAATAATCAGTCAGCTGAATTATATTCAAAATAAAAAACTCGGCTTCAACAGAGACCAGATACTTTTAGTAAAAAAAACTGATGATATCGGGCAAAACATCCATTCCTTTAAATATGATCTTTTACAAATAAACTCTATTAAAAACGTTGCAAATTCAACCAGTATTCCCGGAGAGAATTTCGGCGATACAGCCTTCAGGCGGGAAGGTTCTGGTCCTGATGAAGTACATGATATTAAGGTCCTTGCCACCGACTATGACTTCATCAATACATACGAAATAAAAATGAAGGCGGGAAGATTCTTTTCAAAGGATTTCGTCAGCGACACAACTGCTGTTGTTCTGAATGAAGCTGCCGTAAAATCATTAGGTCTTAAGGATCCTGTGGGAAAATACCTGATCAGGATAGGGGCAAACCCGCAGACATCAGAGAAATACAAGATTGTAGGTATAACGAATGATTTTAATTTTGAATCTCTCCATCAGAAAATAGATCCACTGGTAATGTCATTATTTCACCCTACTGATTTCGGAAAGTTTGTGTCCATAAAATTCTCGCCTGGTGATCCGGGCAGCACAATAAAACAAATTTCTGCGGTTTGGAGCAAATATGCAGGCAGCCAGGCTTTTGAGTATGCTTTTTTTAACGATGACTTTGCCAGGTTGTATGCGTCTGAAGAAAGAACAGGTCAGCTTTTTACCATTTTTTCTGTATTGGCTATTTTTATAGCCTGCCTTGGTTTATTAGGGTTAGCTGCTTATACAGCCGAACAAAGGACAAAAGAAATTGGCATACGCAAGGTTCTGGGGGCTACCGTTTCTGAAATAATTTTTATGCTGACAAAAGAATTTACCAAATGGGTTTTAGCAGCTAATATTATTGCATTACCGCTGGCTTATTTATTTATGAAAGGATGGCTTGAAAATTTTGCATACAGGATTGGCTTTAACCCATGGGTATTCATACTTGCAGGTGTAAGTGCTTTGCTTATTGCTGTAATTACTGTAAGCTACCAGGCAATCAGAGCAGCGATAGCAAATCCCGTCGAAAGTCTGAAGTACGAATAATACTTTGGACGGGACCGGCTGATACGATCCCGTAAACTGAAATTAAATATTACTTAAGCAGAATAAGCTTTTTGATAGATACTTTATCGCCGGATTCTAATTTGTAAAAGTATACTCCGCTGGTAAGTCCGGAATTACCGGCAGAAGTATTGAATACAACCTCATGCTCTCCTGCTCTTACAAATCCGTTTATAAGATCAGCCACTTCCTGGCCTATGGTGTTATAGATTTTCATACTCACAAACCCATCATTCGGAACGCTGTACTTGATTGTGGTCGAAGGATTGAACGGGTTGGGATAGTTTTGGCTTAAAGAAAACTTCACTGGGGTATTCAGGCTTATCTCAATAATCCGGGAATAAGTGAATGATCCATCAAAATCAATCTGTTTCAGCCGGTAAGAATAATAACCTGAACTCACCCCGTTATCGGTAAAAGAATAATAGCACCGATTAGTGGTAGTTCCATTACCATCTAAGTAACCGGCTTTTTCCCACGGACCATTATCTGATTTTCCAGGCTGAGTGCCGGTACCTGTTCTCAAACTTCTTTCAATTTCAAAACCTTTGTTATTGGTTTCTGTTGCTGTTGTCCATGATAAGATAACGCCTGACTCTGTACTGTTTGCGGTGAAACTGGTGAGTTCAACAGGTATTACAGCAAAAAGATTCTTAAAAAAAGTGAAATTTCCGTCATACTCACCAACAATTAAATCTTTTCGTCCATCACCGTCGAGGTCGGCAATCCCGGGGTGAGCAGATTGTTTAACACTCACACCTGATGTCAAAGAATTATTGAGTGTCCATACAGGACTAAACCTGTCGCCTGTGTTCTCATAAAAATTTACGCTTCCACTAGATCGACCGATGAACAGATCATAATCGCCGTCATTATCAATGTCAGAAAAAGAAGGCCGGCATGAGCCCGGGAAACTGACTCCTGAAAAAATAGTTGTATTCTGAGTAAATGAATTATTTCCGTCATTTAAATAAAATTTTGTGTTGCCTGCATCGTCTGAGCCTACCAGAAGGTCGGGATCGTTATCCCCGTCTATATCGGCAAAAGCAGGTATACTCTGGTAGTTAACACTCACATTAGAAAACATTGTAGTGTTTTCAGTAAACGTTCCGTTGTTATTTATATATAACTTAATCCCCCCGCTGGAGTAGCCGGAGACGATATCAAGATCCATATCGTTATCAATATCTATAAATACGGGAGAACATCTGAAACCTGGATCAATTCCTCCAAAAGATGCTGATACAGAGTCGAAGGAAGGTGAGATACTGCTTCCATTGTTTACTGCATATAAGAGTCCGTCATATGGAGAACCTGAAAGCATATCCAAATCCCCGTCGCCATCAAAATCAGCAAAAGATACTGTGGAGGATCCGCTCGATTTAATAACTTTAAAATAGGAAGTGTTTTGCTGATACTGTGGACTTGCAATGGTACCTGTGTTTTCATAAAAATATAAATCCCCGTCATCAGTTCCGTAAATCAGGTCAGCATCCGCATCTCCATCCAGATCGCAAAACGTTGGATCCTTCCAGTAGTTTGATGTTTCAACCACTGAAAATAGTGTATTGTTTGAAGTCCATGCAGGCGCTGTCGGTGAACCTGTATTTTCATAATAATATACTGCAGCACCGTCTCTCCCCATTAGTAAATCATAATCACCATCATCATCGAGATCAGCGAAGGACGGATATGCATTAAGACCAACATCAGGGATACCTGTAACCAGCGCATCATCTCTCAAAAATACGGGTAATGAAGCTGTTCCGGTATTTCGGAAGCCCATGCTTATACCGGGAGTTGGTCCTCCGAAAAGTGACTCCCCGATTCCGACGACCATATCTTTATCACCGTCATTATCAAGATCAACAAATGTCTGCCTGGCGTCTGTACCAATCTGTCCATTCGCATCTGCGAAAAGAGTATTGTTTACATCGGCCCAGGAGGGGCTTGAAGAACTACCTGTGTTCTCGTAATATAAAATTCCATTATAACCTCCGATGGTCAGATCCAGATCGCCGTCACCGTCAAGGTCGCAAAGAGCGGGATAGTAAGAATTTGTAAATTGATATCCTCCGGCATATATAGATGAAAACATCGATGCATCTTTATTAAAAACAGGTGATGTGTTTGTCCCCTTGTTTTCATAATATTCTATTTCAAGACCGCTGCTTCCAAGTACAAGATCAAAATCACCGTCATCATCAAGGTCACCGAAAACCGGTGCGGAAAATGACTGCGGAGTTATACCTCCCGGAGCGAATATTGAGTCAATCTTTTCCCAGTTCTGGGCTGATAAGGATGATACGGTTAATAAAACAAAAAGAAGTATAAAATATTTCATAGTCTCTCCTATGTTTAAGCTGATATTAGAATAAAGAGCAGGAAGATCAACCAGTCCCTCTTTTGAATGATCTGCATTTACCGGAGGTCAGTTCCTCGTCAATAATATTTGACGGACTAAAATAATAATATTACCTGTTAAAAGGACAGACCTTTTATATATCTTTACACTTCCACGGAAAGAAAAACAGCTGGAAATATATTCTTTAATGCTTTATCTTTTCTTATAGTATGAAATGAATTTATTATAGAGTTAAGGAAGATAAATGTCCCCTAAACAGATAAAAATTAAGGATAAAAGTAAACTATATATCAAATGGAACGATGAGAGTGAAAGCGAGATAGGATTAAAATACCTGCGCGATGAATGCCCCTGCGCATCCTGCAAGGGTGAAACTGTATTGATGAAGACGTATCGGCCCGCAAAAAAGGCCACCCATCCGGAGATGTACAAGGTAGCCGATATTAAACAAGTCGGCGGATATGCCATCCAGATTAACTGGAAAGACGGTCACAATACAGGTATTTATACTTGGGCTAACCTGAAACAATTGGCTGAAGATGAGGAAAGCGGACGGAGCCAGAACTATGACAGCCTTATATGATAACTCAGAAAGAAATTAAGTACTATTGCTCCCTGCTTCATAAAAAATACCGTCAGCAGGAAAAGAAGTTTATAGTTGAGGGAGATAAGCTTTTATCTGAAGGTATTGAATGCGGGTTGACACCCGAAATAATACTAACTACCACATCATTTTTTGAAAAACAGAAGGACTATTTTACTCCGTTAAACAATTTCAGGATCGAGATAATAAGGACCACCGAATTAAAGCACCTAACCGACACAAAAAACCCCCAGGAGGTAATTGCTGTTTTTCCGTTTTCCAACAGAAATTCTCAATCGAAATTGTTAAGCAGTCGTTTACTTGTTTATCTGGATAATATTTCTGATCCTGGAAATACAGGAACTATTTTAAGGAACTGCGACTGGTTCGGTATTAAAAATGTTCTTATGAGTGAAGAGACTGTTGAACTGCATAATCCAAAGGTTGTGCGGTCAAGTATGGGGTCAATCTTTCACTTAAATATTTATGAAGATTTTCAAATCTCCCGGCTGAATGAACTTAAGACAAAAGGCTATAGTATCATTTGTTCAGATACCCGGGGGGAGGATATTTTTAATTTCAATCTTCCGGAAAAATGCATAATTGTACTGTCGAATGAGGCTCATGGACCGGGCAATGGCATCAGGGAGCTATCAGATAACATAATATCTATACGAAAAAAAGGGGAAGCCGAATCACTAAACGTGGCATCGGCTTCCGCTGTAATATTCAGTCATCTAACAAGAGAACTTTAAACGGGTTACTTCAGCAGCATAAACTTTTTAGTCTGCACAAAGCCGCCTGAAGTCAGTCTGTAGAAGTAAAGTCCTGAGGCAAATCCCTCTGCATTAAACTTTACTTTATAGATACCGGGTGCCTGCACCGAATTCACAAGTTCAGCAACTTCTTTTCCAAGTACATCAAATATCTTCAGCGTGGTAAGCTGACTTCCTGAGCTGCCCGCAGGAGAGAGACCCACAGAGTATCCAATCGTTGTGGTTGGATTGAAAGGATTCGGATAGGCATTACTGAGGCTGTATCCTTCAATATGATTTTCCTCTTTAATACCGGTAGGTGCTGAATCATCATTCACCACGGTTAAGGTTGCTTCATTAAGGTTAACAGCATCAAAAGTAGAACCGGCTATTATATACTCACTCTGAGAAATATTAAGAATATCATAAGCCCTGTCTTCTCCGCCGGCAATACCTATTGTTTTTGTCCATACAGTATCACCATTCTCATCAGCTGAAACCAGGTAATAATTGAATTCTGCCGGAACCTGTGAATCAGTATTTGCAAGTATCATGTAGCCGCCGCCGGGCTTTGCAGTAATCCTTCTCCCTTCATCATAACCGGTTCCGCCATATGTTTTTTGCCAGATAAGGTTACCCATTGAGTCGGTTTTTACCACATAAGCATCCAGGTCACCAGCTCCCATGGAGGCTGTACTTCCGCAGAAAATAAAGCCATTGTCTGTAGTCTGCATTGGAAAGTTAGCTTCATCGTAATCAGAACCGCCGAATGTTTTTGTCCACAACGTATCGCCGTTAGCATCAGCTCTAAGCAGCCAGGCATCAGACCAATTAAATAAACCGGAGACAATAAACCCGCCGTCAGAGGTTGGACTTATACCATAACCTGGATCATTTCCCGCGGTACCATAAGTCTTAAACCATAAAGAATCTCCCGAAGCATCAATCTTGAATAAGAACAAATCCTCTTCTCCGACAGTAAAAGATTTTGTTCCGCCTGTAATAACGAAACCACCGTCAGCTGCGGGTGCTATTGAAACACCTACATCTTTCTGACTGCCGCCGAAGTTTTTCTCAAACAGTGTATTGCCTTCATTGTCAACTTTTACAACGTAAATATTTTCGAAGTCGTTGGGAGTATCGGTTAATCCAACGGCGATAAAGCCGCTGTCGGGAGTTGCAATCAGATCAGCAAAAACATCAGTTCCATCACTGCCGAACATCTTTGTCCATACAGTATCACCGTCAGAATTAGTCCTGATCATATAAGCATTTCCAAACCTTCCAAGGCCAAATGACTGAGTATAGCCCACAGCAATAAACCCGCCGTCACTCGTCATCTGAACCGAATTAGCTTCATCATATGCATCACCTCCGTAAGTATGATTCCACAGAATCGACTGCGGAAACGCAGCATTTATCAGAATAAACACAAAGAACACCGTGTACATAAGTACTTTCATATATATCTCCTAAATTTTGGGATTTTTGACAGGCAATTCTAAGGATTTAAGTACTTCAAACCAAATAACTTACGAAAGGAAAATGATGAAAGGTAAAATCCTGTGATGTCAGCCATTCTGCTGAAATAAAATAATACAAAATATCTCCAGAGTCCCTGGTATTACATCGATGAGTTCCGATTACCTCAACCTTTGACGATCTCTTTAACTTTTTTCACAACAACCTTTACCCCCTCTACACGAAGTACAACAATAGTACTTCCCTGCTCAATATATTCCCAATCTGCTACCACATCATATCGCTTCCCGTTAAATTCTGCGGTACCGGCCGGTCTTAGAGTAGTAAGCGCAATACCTTCCTGACCAATTAATTCCTTCTCGGAAGGATAGGAAACATATCCCTGATCAGCCCGTTCTTCATCGGCAAGTATCAGCTTGTTGAACCTTGTACTTTTCGGAAGGAGTTTAGCAAGTATTAAAACGAGCACCAGGGCAGCCACTACTGCACCAGTAAGCTGGACTATAGCTACAGAGATAGTATCAAAATCGAAAAAAGGTCCGTTGGGTGTGAGCGATAAAAATAACGAAACAAAGATCAGAATTATTCCTCCGATTCCTGCAATACCGAATCCAGGGATTACAAAGATCTCAAGGGCAAGAAGAATGATACCAAGTACAAAAAGCAGAATATCCATTATCGATGCAAGCTCAAGTATGTAGGATGAGCCAAAGAATAAAGCGAGTGCAATAAGTCCTATTGTTCCGGGCAGTCCCCAACCGGGAGTCTTAACCTCTGCAATAAGTCCGAAGAAACCAATCATTATTAGAATTGATGACACAATGGCATTATTCAGAAACTTAACAACTTCCTCTGCCCAGTTCACCCCGACCCTTACAACCTCAGCGTCCTGAAGATCAAAAGCTTTAAGGACATCCTTCAGGTTATTGACCTGAACATCAGCGATACCGTATTTTAGGGCTTCATCGGTAGTTAAAGTAACCAGCTCTGTGCTGTCAACAATCCCGGGAATAATAATTCTCTCGTCAACCATACCCTGCGCGATGTCAGTTCTTCTGCCGTTCCGCTCAGCGGTAGCCCGCATTTCCGAACGCATATATGACTGGTACTTTTCGCTCTGTTTATTACCTGACTGATCCACCACCGTGGAAGCACCGATAGAACTGCCCGGGACCATTGCAATCTTATTACAGGAAAGAGAAATCAGGGATCCGGCAGATATTGCCCTGTTATTTATAAAAGCAATAGTTAATATCTTCGTTCCGATTATAGCATCCTTAATCTGAGTGGCAGCGTCCAGTCTTCCTCCAAAGGTATTTATACGGAATACTATTGCATCGGCACCGTTCTTCTCAGCCTCATTAACAATGCGGGTAATATATGGAGCCATACCAAGGTCGATCTCGCCGTCAATATCACCATAGTATACTTTTTGTGCGTTTGCTGAAGCAAAAATGCCCAGAATAAAAAGCAATATGAATGCATAATTATATTTCACAACTTTATTCCCTGATGTTGCTGGTTAAATTAATAAAAACGTGCGGGATTTGCGAATGGATTGAGATGAAGAAGGACAGCCGGCCTCAAAGTCGGAGCCGGCGTCCATTAAGATTTATTCACGTTCCTGGGCAATTTCCTGAAGAATAATATGGCCGAGTTTATCTCTCTTAGTTTTAAGATAACGTTCGTTATTCTCGTTGGGCGTGATTTCGATAGGGAGCCGTTCGGAAATTTCAAGTCCGTAGCCTTTAAGTCCTACCACCTTCTTGGGGTTATTGGTCAACAGTCTTATCTTCCTCACTCCAAGATCCAGCAGTATTTGTGCTCCGATACCATAGTCGCGCAAATCAGCTTTAAATCCAAGTGCTTCATTAGCTTCCACAGTATCTTTACCTTCATCCTGAAGCTTATAGGCAAGTATCTTATTACGAAGGCCAATCCCTCTTCCTTCCTGGCGCATATAAACCAGCACACCTGTGCCCGCCTCTTCTATCATATCAAGAGAGGCATTCAGCTGGTCGTGACAATCGCATCTTGAGGAATGAAAAACATCCCCTGTAAGGCACTCTGAGTGCATTCTTACAAGTACGGGTTCATCCCCATTTATACTTCCTTTAACAAGAGCTATCTGTTTTTTACCATCAACAAGACTTTCATACATATGCAGACGAAAATGACCATGCTCGGTGGGAAAATTTATTTCGGTTATCTTATTAACAAGTTTTTCTTTTGTCAACCGGAGTTTAATGATTTCCTGCACAGTACAGATCTTAAGATTAAATCTCTCTGCTATTTCTGCAAGATCAGGAACCCTTGCCATTTCACCGTTCTCTTTAAGAATCTCGCATAGAACGCCTGCCGGTTTCAGACTCGCAAGCCTGCATAGATCCACAGCAGCTTCCGTGTGGCCGGCTCTTCTGAGCACACCCTCATCATAAGCCCTTAAAGGAAATATATGACCCGGGCGGGCAAAATCCACTGAAGTAGAATTTCTGTCAATTAATTTTTTAATAGTCAGTGCCCTGTCGGCAGCGGAAATACCCGTAGTAGTGCCATCAATAGCATCAACAGTAACCGTAAACTGTGTACCATGAAGAGCTGAGTTTGATTCCACCATCAGCGGAAGTCCAAGCTCATCAAGCCGCTTTCCGCTTAATGCTGCACACAGCATTCCCCTTCCGTGAGTAACCATAAAATTAACTATGTCGGGAGTTATATACTCGGCGGCGCACACAAAGTCGCCTTCGTTTTCGCGGTCCTCGTCGTCAACAACGATTATAACCCTGCCGTCTTTAATCTCTTTTATTGCTTCTTCTGCGGAGCAAAATATATTTTTTTCCATTTTTTCACCCTAACTGGTTTGGCTAAAATAACCCGCAAGGATTACTGAATCTCCTTCGAAGCAAGAATAGTAGTGATTGCGGATCTTTCGAATTTCATTTTTACATTATCCGATACCTGTATTAGCGCCGTCTTCTCATCAAGGCCGGCAATGGTGCCGTGCAGACCGCCGCTTGTAACAATTTTATCACCCTTCTGCAGGTTCGATAATAGTTTTTCTCTTTCTTTTGCTTTTTTCTGCTGAGGTCTGATGATCATAAAATAGAAGATCAGAAAGATTGCACCGAACATAATTATGGTGCTGATAAATCCTCCTCCTCCGCCGCCTTCAGCGGGGGGAGCCATTGCAAGTAAATAGTTCAATTTATTCCTCCGTTAACGATTTATTATTCACTGATATTTTTTTAACCATTTCGTACTTCCAGTCGATAAAATTACCTTCAATAATTTTCCGCCTGGCTTCTTTAACAAGATTAAGATAAAAATGCAGATTATGAATGCTTGAAAGTTCAAGTGCCAGAATTTCACGTGAAGTAAATAAATGCCGTAAATATGCACGTGAATAGTTTTTACAAGTATAGCATTCACATTCTTCGTCTATCTTTCTGAAGTCATCCTTATACTGAGCATTTCGCATAGAAAGAACACCTGAAGAAGTAAAGAGGGCTGCATTCCGACCGTTACGTGTCGGCATTACGCAGTCGAACATATCAATACCTCTTTCAATGGCCTCCAGTATATTCTCCGGTCTGCCAACACCCATAAGGTATCTTGGCTTGTCTTCCGGCATAAAGTCTGTTGTGAAATCAACCAGTTCATACATGGTTTCGGTTGGTTCACCTACTGCCAGTCCGCCTATGGCATAACCGTCAAAATCTATCGAAGTTATATCTTTGGCTGACTTCTCCCGCAGGTCCTTATAAACACTGCCCTGGATGATTCCAAACTGAAACTGTCTGTGTCCGTATAAAGGCAACGTACTGTTAAAAGCTTCTTTGTTCAAGTATGCCCAGCGTGTTGTTAATTCAGTCGACTTCACGGCATAATCATAATCGCATGGAAATGGAGTGCATTCATCGAGCACCATCATGATGTCAGATCCGATGCTCCGCTGAATCCCGACAACCTTTTCGGGGGTAAAGAAATGCTTCGAACCGTCAAGGTGAGAACTGAATTCGACGCCGTCGGTTTTCAGTTTTCTCAGTTCAGAAAGGCTGAATACCTGGTATCCGCCGCTGTCCGTTAGGATTGGTTCCTGCCAGTTCATGAACTTATGCAGTCCGCCTGCCTTTTCCAGTATCTCCGTCCCGGGCCTCAAATAAAGATGATAAGTATTTGAAAGAACAATCTGCGCTTTAATATCATTTAAAAGATAAGACTGATTTACAGCTTTTACTGTACCCTGAGTCCCAACAGGCATAAAAATGGGTGTTTCCACTACCCCGTGATCAGTCTCAAAAGAACCTGCTCTGGCCTTAGTCTTATTATCTTTCCCGGAAATCTTAAAATTTATCAAATTTTCCGCATTCGATTCTGATATTTCTTATCTAAACTATACAAATTTAAGGGAAATCTGACTTATCTCCTAAATAGGTTTGGCAGGGATAGTCTCATCAGCAGGAATAATGGTTAGTTTAACCAGATCAATCCTGATATTTGTTGAACGGGCAATTAAAAAGTTGAAATTGTCAATGGTAACGCTTTCTCCCTGCAGCGGTATCCTGCCGAGTTTGCTGGTAATATAACCGCCAACCGTCTCGTAATCACCTGTCGGGATATTAAGTTCATATTTCTCATTTATGTAATCTATTTCAACTTTGCCGCTTATAAGAAAAGTAAAGTCGGCAATTTTCCTGCAGATATCCTCTTCAACATCATATTCATCCTTTATCTCTCCGAAAAGCTCCTCGATAATATCTTCCATGGTAACCAATCCCGCTGTACCGCCAAATTCATCAACCACGATTGCGATGGAAACCTGCTTATTAAGAAATTCGTTTAACATTTCAAAGCTTCTTTTGGTCTCAGGAACAAAGATTATTTCCCTTATAATGCTCTGCAGGTTCTGGGGAGATTTGAAAATATCATAAGCGAATATTACACCCCGGATATTGTCCAGGTTTTCCTCATATACAGGTATCTTAGAATAACCCGAATCTATAAAAATTGAAATAGCTTCATCGATGGTTGAGTCGATATCAACACCGACAATCTCAGTTCTTGGACGCATCGCCTCATACACCTTCTGCTCACCAAGAGCCAGCACCCTGCTTATTATAGCACTTTCTTTTTTATTAACAATGCCGGCTTCGTGACTTTCTTTTACAAGAAATTCAATGTCCTCTTTGCTGAAAAGAAAATCAATATTCTCCGCTTTCATATTGGAGGACTGTGTAAGGAAAGACGAAAGAGAAGCTGTCATACGCACGAAAGGATAAAGAGTATAGTAAAGAATTCGTATCGGGATAGATGTAAAAAGTACTACGCGGTCACCCAGTTCTCTGGCAAAATATTTCGGCAGAAGCTCACCAAAAATCAGCAGTATTAAGGTTGAGATTATAAGAATGCTGAATTCACTAAGATTAAAAGCAGCCGAAAGTATAACGGCACTAAGTGAAGCAAAAGCAATGTTAACTATGTTATTTGCTAAAAGTATAGTAGAAAAAAAATAGCGGGGATTTTTAACAAAGGCATAAGCTCCCTTTGCTGCAAGGTTTTTCTTCCGGGCTCTGATCTCTATCTTCAGCTTGTTAGCAACAACAAACGCTAGTTCAGAACCTGAAAAGAAAGCGCTTATAAATACCAGCACAATAAGTATGATAAGCTGGTCAGTCATCTATATCCATTTCTGATTTTTCCATTTAATCATTTATGAATTAACGTTATACATAATCCACTAAATATATAAAATCTGACTTAAAAAGGACCATAAATAATTAACAGCGTTACTGCAGCATATAATATTACCGTAATAATCATCTGAACATCGGATATTAATAATTGAGTCGTATTCTCACCCTGTTTGTTCATATAGACAAGAAACATATACCTGAATATACCGAAAACAACAAAAGGGGTTGTATAAATTAAATTCTCCGTACCGAAGACAGTTATTGTTCTTTCTGAGACTGTATACAGTGCATAACAGATAATAACGCCGGCGGCAGCCACAGTTGCTATCTGGTCTGCGAAGTTAAGTGAATAAAACGCAAGTACTTTTCTGGTTTCGACGCTTGAACCCTCAGCTACCACTTCAAGTTCGGAGTGTCTCTTCATCACAGCCAGGAATAATGATATAAACATGGTTGTAAGAATGAGCCAGCTTGAAATCACCACCTGGATTATTACAGCTCCTGCCAGCACCCTTATCAGGAAACCCGCCGCAATACTGAAGATATCAAGAAGAACGATATGCTTCAGCTTCATTGAGTAAAGTACATTTATAAAGAAAAATAGCGTGAGAAAAAGGGCGAAATTTATATCGGCGAAAAGACAAAGGACTGCGGCGGCGATTCCGAAAATAAGAGCGATAAGTAAACCCTGTTTCGGTGAAATCCTCCCGGATGCGATGGGTCTGTTTTTTTTCCTGGGGTGTGCTCTGTCGGCTTCAACGTCCGCTATATCATTGATTATATAGACAACGCTAGATGTAAGGCAGAATGCGGCAAAACCCAGCAATGATGTCAGGAAATATTCCCCGCGGAAAAGGTTTAAAGAGAATACAAGGGGAACAAAAACAAATAAATTTTTGATCCACTGAGGTATTCTTATAAGTTTTAAAACCTGGTTGAACATTAATTAAAAAACAGCGGTTTCCTCGTATATGCCGAAAACTTCCTTCAGTTCATTAATCATTTCACCAAGCGTAACATAATTCTTCGCGGCTTTCAGGAATACGGGCATAAGATTGTTTCCATTCATTCCGGCTTCTCTTATTTCTTTCAGACTC
Organism: uncultured Ignavibacteria bacterium; assembly: GCA_963800255.1. Classification (GTDB taxonomy): domain Bacteria; phylum Bacteroidota; class Ignavibacteria; order Ignavibacteriales; family Ignavibacteriaceae; genus DATFVA01. The sequence continues at coordinate 756,999 of CAWDAK010000009.1, forward strand.
TCATTAACTGCAGCCTGGCTCCTGTGCTGTTTCAGCTCACCGAGTCTTTTCTTCTGCTTCTTCTCAACTTCGGGTGAAATAAGTAATATCGGGATGTCAACTTTTTCATCTTTCTCTATGAATTCATTTACGCCTACAATGAACTTTTCTTTTTTCTCTACTTCTCTCTGGTACCTGTAAGCGGCATCCGCAATTTCCTTCTGGAAATAACCCGCCTCAATTGCGGGTATTACACCTCCCAGCGAATCTATCTGGTCGAAGATATCATTAGCTTCTTTTTCCATCTTATCGGTAAGAGCTTCAACAAAGTAGCTTCCGCCCAGGGGATCAACAGTGTTCATAACACCAGTTTCATAGGCTATAAGCTGCTGGGTTCTTAATGCAATTTTAACAGCCTTCTCGCTTGGAAGAGCAAGTGTTTCATCCATTGAGTTCGTGTGAAGCGACTGAGTGCCGCCCAGTACACCGGCAAGTGCCTGGAAAGCGGTTCTTACAATATTATTTTCAGGCTGCTGGGCAGTAAGTGTGCATCCCGCTGTTTGGGTATGAAACCTCAACCACCATGATCTTGGATTTTTTGCGCCGTACTTTTCTTTCATTCTCTTTGCATATATTTTTCTTGCCGCCCTGAACTTTGCAATCTCCTCAAAGAAATCCAGGTGCGAGTTGAAGAAGAAAGAAATTCTCGGTGCAAATTCATCAACGTTCATTCCTCTTTCGATACAGGCTTCTATATATGCAAACCCGTCAGCAAGTGTATAAGCCAACTCCTGTATGGCGGTTGAGCCCGCTTCACGAATATGATAACCGCTTACCGAAACCGGGTTCCATTGGGGAACTTCCTTCTCACAGTACTCTATCATATCAACTATAATTCTCATTGAAGGGTGAGGGGGATAGATATATTCTTTCTGCGCAATATATTCCTTCAGGATGTCATTCTGCAGGGTGCCCCGCAGATCTTTAAAATCTACTCCCTGTTTTGCGGCTACTGCCAGGTAAAAGGCAAAGATCATTGCCGCAGGAGAGTTGATCGTCATCGATGTTGAAACTTTATCAAGGGGAATTTTATTGAAGAGTATTTCCATATCCTCGAGCGAAGAAATAGCCACTCCGCATATTCCTACTTCACCTTCACTTAAGGGAGCATCTGAATCCCATCCCATTAAAGTGGGAAGATCAAATGCTACAGAAAGGCCGGTTTGGCCATGGTTAAGAAGGTAATGAAATCTTTCATTGGTATCTTCCGGCGTGCCGAAACCGGCAAACTGCCTCATCGTCCATATTCTTCCTCTATAGCCGTTCGTATGGATTCCCCTTGTATAAGGGTATTCTCCGGGGAAGCCGATTTCGCTGAGATAGTTTATATTTTCAATATCATCAGGTCCGTAAAAACCATCAATTTCTCTTCCGCTTACTGTCGTGAATTTCATTCCCGTATTTTTGGCATTCGAAGCTTTCTTATCATATTCCTGTCGTCTTTCCTGATATTCTTTATCCGGCATTTTAATTCCTTCCTTCTGTTTTATTATTACAAAGATAATAAGATATAAGTCTTTATTGAAGCTTAATCTATGATCTGCCGAACCTTCTGTCAAATTCGTCAAGTGATATTTTTACCACGGTAGGGCGTCCCCGGGGACAAACATAAGGCATGGAGGCGGCAAAAAGCTGATCAATCAGCAATCTCATCTCCTTCTCAGATAGCCTGTCTCCTCCCTTAATAGCCGCCCTGGAGGAATATGCCCTGGCAATAACATCCTTTATATCAGCTTTTTCTCCATTGTTCTGCATAAAATCGGCTACAAGTTCCATAAGGACGTTCTCTTCAGAGCCCTGTTTCACATCTTCAGGCACTCCTTCAATTACTATAGTATTTTTGCCGAAGAATTTCAGTTCAAAACCCAGCTTTATAAGGAAAGGATTTATCTCCTTAATCACTTGAATTACTTTTCCTCCGGGCTCAACCGTTTTGGCAAACAGCAGCTGCTGAGAAAAAGGAAGATCTGCATCCATTCTTTTTAGTGCTTTTTCATACAGGACCCTTTGATGGGCAGTATGCTGATCGATCACCATTAGTCCTGTTTTTATCTGCGAAAGAATAAATTTATTATGCAGCTGAATAATGAACGCAGGTTCAACCGAAACGCGCCCTTCTTCCATTCCCTGTAATTCGTGGAAGACTTCCTTCTGTTCACTTTCAAATGGATGGGAAGTTACACCTTCAGATGTCCTGATAACATTCTCCGGTATAGAGCGGAAAATCAGGTCAATATCCTGATCGGTAAAATTCGTTCTTGCTGCAGCCTGGGAATTCCTGTAACCCTGCCCGGCCGAAAAATCATCTCTTTCTTTTCTTATGAAACCTTCAGGATCATCCACGTAATCCAGCCTGTCGGGAATCATGGTAACAGGAGAAAGGTCGCTGGTGCCAAGACCTTTCTTTATCACAGCGAGAACAAAATTATATACGTCACGTTCGTCATCGAAACGAACCTCGAGCTTAGAAGGATGAATGTTCACATCTGTTTTTCGGGGATCCAGATCTAAAAATATAATGAAGAAGGGATAATCTCCCTTTTCAAGCAAAGTTTCATAAGCTGTGAATACAGCGTGATTTATCTGCCTGCTTATAACATATCGCGAATTAAGGAAAAGGTACTGATCTCCCCTGCTCTTCTTAAGCAGTGCAGGCTTCCCGATGTAACCATACATATTAAGGAAATCCGTACGTTCTTCAACCGGGAGCAGAGCTTCTGTCATATTTTCGGCAAAAACCTGCTTAATCCTGTTTTCAATATCACCAGGTCCGTAGTTATAGATAAGCTGATCATCGTTATAGAGTTTGAATGTAAGGTCAGGGTGACTTAAAGCTGCCCTGTTAAAGGTGTCCACAATGTGCTTCATTTCAGTTGCATCTGACTTAAGAAAATTTCTTCTTGCGGGAGTATTAAAAAAAAGATTCTTTACTGATACACAGGTTCCTTCCGAAAAAGAACCCTTTTCTTTTAGTATATTTTTTCCGTCTTCAATACGAATTAAAGTTCCTACCTCATCATCTTTAGTCTCAGTTTTTATTTCAACCTGGGCAACCGCCGCAATCGAGCTTAATGCCTCTCCCCGGAACCCGAGGGTAGAGATGGATTCCAGATCATCATATGTAAATATTTTGCTTGTTGCATGTTTCTGAATACATAGAAGAGCATCATCTTCCGTCATCCCGGTACCATTATCACACACCTGGATGAGTGATTTACCTGCACGTTTAATCATTACTTCTATAGTGTCTGCTGCAGCATCAATAGAATTTTCAATCAACTCTTTAACCACAGACTCAGGTCTTTGAACAACTTCACCTGCAGCAATTTTATTCGCTATATTTTCGGGCAGAATTTTTATCCTGTTCATTTTTTCTTTTTGTAGGTTAGTATGTCGAACTGGTCCCTGACTTCCCTTGATTCTACTTCCCATTTGGCCGGATCAATCGCAGGAAAAAGCACATCACCTTCAGCATCAAATTTCATAATGGATATAATCATCTCATCAGCAAATTCAATAGCCTGACTGTAAACCTGTCCTCCGCCTATTATAAAAATTTTTTCCGGATTGATTTCTGCAACAGCTTCTACCGCCTCTGTAAGTGTCCTGAATATTTTAACCTCTTTAAATGGAAGTTTATAATCAGGCTGGTTTGTTATAACCACATTAAGTCTGTCTTTCAGCGGCTTGCCGAGAGTCTCAAATGTTATTCGTCCCATAATTATAGGATAGCCCCTGGTAGTATTTTTAAAGTGCTGGAATTCTTCTTTCACATGCCATGGCATATCTCCGTTTGACCGGCCTATCACACCGTTCAGGGCAACGGCTGAGATGATTATTATCTTCAAACAGCGACCTCAAATTTAATTGGTTCGAGGTGTTCATATCCTACTAATTCAAAATCGTCAAACGTCAGCTCATCAATCGGTTTTTTAGCTATCTTTAGTTCAGGAAGCGGAAGAGGTTTTCGTTTAAGCTGTTCCTTTAATCCTTCCATGTGATCATACCTTTCCATCTCGCTTCCTTTATCAGCAACATATATATGCGCATCAATAATTGTGTGAGCAAAAGTTCCCGGGACAAGGTTCGTTTCCTGGGCGATAATTTGTGTCAGGATAGAGTAAGCAGCCAGGTTAAAAGGAATACCAAGTGCGATATCTCCCGATCTCTGGGTAAGGTGGCAATTCAATTTTCCGTCAGAAACGTTAAACGCAAAAGAATAATGACAAGGCGGAAGTTTACTGGTAGTTGCATTACCCGGCTCCCAGGCTGTTACAACTAGTCTCCTGCTGTAAGGATTCTTCTTGAGCTGATCGATAACATATTTAATCTGATCCACTTCGTGCACCTCCCATTTACCTTCTTTATTTTTCTGTGCACTTGGAAACTTTCTCCAATAATAACCGTAAGCTGTTTCAAGATTGCCTTCCTCATCAGCCCAGGCATCCCATATTTTTGTATGCTGCCTGAGATTCCTGATGTGATCTTCACCTGACAGGTACCACAAAACTTCATGCAGTAATGACTTCCAGTGCATTTTCTTTGTAGTGAGCAGAGGAAATCCTTTTGATAAATCCACACGGTAAAACGCGGCGAAATAAGAAATTGTATCCACACCTGTCCGGCTGGGTTTCCTGACTCCATTTTCCATTACAAGTTTAACCAGGTCAAGATATTCCTGCATATGAGCCTTTTTAAATATCAGATAAATTGTTAATTGTTGAAATTTACTAAAAAATGACGACGAGGGAAAACCAATTTACAGGAGAGATTTTATCTTTCCGCTAGCTAATTCAATCCCCTTTTCAAAGTTTTTAATTGATTCTTCCTTACTATTGAAGAAAGAGGTAAATTCTATTACCTCTACATTTTCACCCAGCTTATCTTTGACTTTATCTTCTACTTTCCCGCAGCAAAGCATAACTCTTTTTTTCTTTTTGTTAGCTTCCTGGAGCACGATCCCTGCTCCCTTACCCTCGAGTGTCTGCTCGTCAAAACTACCCTCACCTGTAACAATCACGTCATAATCCTTCATTTTTTCTTCCAGCTTCAATTCTTTCATAATGAACTCATCAGCTTTAATTGATGAAGCATTAAAGAACATATGAAGTCCTGCTGCCAGTCCGCCTCCAGCCCCAGACAAATCATCAAACGATCGGTCCAATCCTTTATTTTTCAATATGTTAACTATTTTAGTAAAACCAAGTTCAAGCACCTCAACTTCCCCTCTATCTGCTCCTTTCTGGGGAGCAAAAGTTCTAGCAGCTCCCTTTTTGCCCAATAGAGGATTTTCAACATCCAGTACTGTTATTATATGGAACGGGAGAACAGGTTCGGTCCATTTAATATCCTTTATTCTATAAAAATATTCCGGAACAACTCTATCCTTTTTTCCGAATATATCATAAAGCTCCAGTCCAAAACGGGAGCACGCCCCTAGTCCGAGGTCGCTTGTTCCTGTACCTCCCACCCCAATAACTACCTCATCTACTTTTATGTTTTCTCTCTCAATATCCTCAATAATTCGCAATAAAAGATCGCCAAGGCCTTTTGAAGACAACGTAAGGGGAATCCTTTTTTCCCCGGGTATAACCCTTAAGCCGAGTACTCGTGCCGACTCAATATATACTTTCTTTCCTTTTCTGTCATACCCGACTTCACAGTCAAACATTGAATCATTATAAGGTGTGGATATAGGATAGCGGATAATTTCAAGATCAAATACTGATTTGCAAGCATTGAGGAAACCATCGCCGCCGTCAGACACGGGCAGAGCAGCGGTTTCAAAGTTTCCATCTGTGCCGAGATATTTACTGAACAAAGCAGCAGCCTTATCTGAATCGGCTACTTCTTTATAGCTGTTCGGGGCAATGAGAATTTTTTGTTTCATTACTTTGATACTACCTTCCTGTAAACAATCTCCATATTATTTATCATTTTATCAAGTGTGAATTCATTTAAGAATTTCCTGCGTGAGGCTCTTCCCATCTCCCCTCGCAGGTCACTATTCTTCACTAAACTTAAAATTCCATCATTGAACTGTGTGATTTTTTCAGGTCCGACCAGGAACCCATTCTTATTATCATCAATCATGTATTCAATATCTCCTACTCTGCTCCCAACCACCGGAAGTTCAGCGGACAGAGCTTCAATAATTGCGACAGGGAAAGTTTCACCTCCCGCATCTATCGAAAACTGGGTGAAAATATCGAATGCGGAAAGGATATCGTGTACATCCTTCCTCGCACCTGTGAATATAACTTTATCCTGGATTTCATATTCAGCTGTCAGCCGGATAAGATTTTCCTTCAATTCACCTTCACCTGCAATCATTAACCTTATATCCTGATTCCCCCTCTCTACTAATTGCTTAAATGCTTCCAGCAGGAAACGATGTCCCTTAAATTCAACGAGGCGCGAAAGACTTCCAAGGACGATATCATTTTTTTTAATCCCGAATTCCTCCCTTACTTTATTTCTTCCCTCTTCGGTTCTTTTAATCTTATCTTCAGGAATACCTATATGCACAACGGTAATTTTCTTTGGTGATATTTTATCGGTCTCAATCATGATCTTCCGGGTTGAATGTCCCACCGGGGTAAAATGATTTATTAAATATTTATTTCTATACCAGTGAATAACATTCCGGTTTATTGACAGGCAACTGTGGATTGATGAAATATTTTTTGCTCCAATGATTTTTCCTGCTGCCGCGGCAATGGTTCGATCCAGGTTTGAGTTTGTATGAACAATATCTATGTTTTTTCCTTTGAGGACCCTCGTCATCAACCTGACGGCATTAAACTCCTTGCCATGGGCCCCGTAAGGGATACCAAAAGTTTCATAACCTCTTTCTAGTGAAACCCGTTCCAATTCTGAACCCGCGAGAGGTGCTGTTAATACTTCGTGACCCTTTGCGGACAATCCCTCTGCCAGGTAAAGAACATAATTTTCCCCGCCCGCAATTGTCATAGCATCATTAGTAAGCAGGATCTTCAAGGCAGGTTCTCCTTTTTTCTCAGCTCCCAGATTTTCATATATATATGCATATTTGTCATTGCATGCAGGAGCGAAACCATTAGTCCGTATTTACCATCCTTGTAGCCTTTCCTTATTATAAAGTATTGCAGGAAGGCGCTTGCCGGATGGGTTATAAAATCGAGAGGACTAACTTTCTTCTGCTGATATTTCTGTTCAGCTTCAAGCGAGGAGTAGTTGTTCATCTTGGATATAGCTTCTTTCAATGACCTGTACGAGTAATGATCAATTCTGTTCTCAAGCTTTCCAATATTTCCGTCAACCTCAAAAGACTCATGGACGAACCTGTCAGTTACAGATGTTTTTCCCTTCCTGAATAACCGGAGCTGAAAATCATTATCCCAGCCGCAGCCTGTAATATGTTTCCCTAAAAAATAATTTCTGCGTGAGATGCTGAAACCGTTGTACTTCTCATCCAGTCCTGCCTGTATTTCGTTTTTTAATTCAGGAGTTACCCTTTCATCGGCATCGATGCTTAAAACCCATTCATTCTCAGCAAGCGACAATGCATACTGCTTTTGCTTTGAATAACCTGCCCACTTTCTGTTGAATATTTTACGGGTGTAGTTCCGGGCAATTTCTACTGTTTTATCATCACTCACTGAGTCGACCAGAATTATTTCATCTGCCCATTGAACAGACTTCAGGCAGTCCCCGATGTTATTCTCTTCGTTTTTAGTAATTATAATTACGGAAATTTTTTGTGATGAATCCATGAAAAGCTATTTTATCAAAAATTGTTCTTAAATTTAAGAAATTAATGTTTATTATTTGATGAATATAATAATTGTAACTACAGGACACCCTCCTTTCGACGAAAGGATCTTCTACAAGTTTGCTGTTTCCCTGCATCTGTCAGGTCATAATGTTTGCGTTTTGAGTGCACAAATGGAAATAGACACAGAATCAGAGGGCATAAAAGTAAAGGGCTTCGACGGTACATCCCTTTCAAAAAATGCTAAGGTGGCAAAACTCTATAGCGAAATAGATGCCTTTAATCCATCCCTGGTTATCTGCTGTGAACCGCTCGCTATTCCTGCTGCGCACAGGTATAAGAAAAAAAACAACGAACCCGTTAAAATAATTTACGATATCACCGAGTACTACCCTCACCAGAATACTCTTAATCAGTATTCCGGCATACCACGAATGTTTCAATACATTCGGCTCAGCCTCTTTAATGCTTACGTCTCCAACCTGGCTGATTACCTGTTCATTGGTGAAGAAGGTAAAGCCAGAATTTACGATATTGTGACACCGTTCAGGGAAAAAGCCATCATAGGTTACTATCCTCCAAAGCGGTATTTCCATTACTCACCTCCCGCTTATGACGGCATAAATTTTACAATGTGTTATGCCGGGAGCAATGCAGGGTCAAGCGGCTTCAGAAGGTTTATCGAATTAGTTAAAATGGCTGCCCAGAGCTTTCCCCAAAAGATAATTACAGCCAAGGTTATCGGGATGGAACCGGAAAGTGGAAGTGGCAGAGGATTAGAATCATTTAGAAATATTCAGGCTATATATACAGGCAGAACAGATTATTTAAATTACCCCTCAAAATTTGAAGGAACAGACATTTGTATAGATTTCAGGGATAAAAACATAATCTATAATAGGTCCCTCCCCATTAAAGTATTCGACTACATTGCCTGTGGTAGAACATTTATCTTTTCAGATCTCGATTCATTTAAAGGCTATGATGATCTGAGAGAGGTGGGATTGATGATTGATCCGGATGACCTTCAATCTGCTTTAAAGAGAATATCTCTTTACATAAACAACCCGGAAAAATTAAATGAAGATTCCCTTACTGCATACAGGCTCTTCGAAGAAAAATACAACTGGGAAATCATTGAAAAGAAGATTACAGCGATAGTTGATTCGTTGTTTACGCACCCGTAATATTTAACTTTTTCCTGAACATTTCAAATGTAAGCAGCCAGTTAAGGTCCGCCGAATTTTTTTTGCCGTTATAAAAACCATTTATGATGCTCATTACCGATTCTTCATCATAGGGCTTATAAGCTCTTACTGCATCGCGGGTAATAATTTCCCTTATAGTTTTTTCATGCACCCTGAAAAGGGAGCATATACTCTCTTCCTGTGGATTTTTTCGCACAGATTTTTTCACACGTGTATATGCATATGAAGCCAGGGATGTGAGTCCATATGGGTAGGCAATTGAATTCTTAACAAGCTGGTAATCTTCAAGAGCAGGATAATTATTGTGTATAGCGTTATAAAACAGCTGGCTGTTTTTACGCTGCTTAACCGGTATTCCGAGACTCCCGGAAATAATGCTTCTTTGAGCAAAGGGCATAAATCCGGGAAGGATACCGTCCAAACGAGCCTGTTCCGGTCCAAAATAATTGGGAATCCTATACTTAGCTACAAGCAGATCGACGAAATTTTCAACTCCTATTTCCCCCGGATCAGGGAATAGTTCAAATATCCGGCGGAGCTGTTCAACTGCATTCTCACTCATCATCTCTTCAAAATCTTCCTTAAATATTTTCGGCTTCGGAACCAGAAGATGCTTTAGCACCTCAGAATAATTTTTATTCAATAGTGCGCTTTTTCCTTTGATAAGGAGGCGGTTAAGAAACTGCCGGCGCGCAAATTCTGCCAGGGCACCGTCAAGAATGAATTTATCTTCAAAATATTTATTATTCAGTACCGCGAGTTTCAGATAAGATGAAACCGGCTCTATAAGTTGTGCAGCAGCAATGTACTCCCCCGCCTTGTTAAAAAACAAACCATTCCCTGACTCATGAGGCTTCAGGAAGTAACATTTCAGAGCGAGTTCTTCGCCTATTTTTTTGGCCACCTGGAGATCAGCATCGTCGTTATATCCGAAGGAGTGGATATTATACTTTTGGTTTCTATCCTGAAGAAGAAATGAAAGAAGGAACCTTGAATCAAGTCCTCCAGATAATCCAAAAGTCATCCTGATATTATCCGGGATATCGACTGACAGAAGCCCCCGGATATTTTCAAAAAGTATTTCGGGTTCTGAATGTTTTATATCGGGAAACCAATTCTCAGTTTCTATTTTAATAGTATTGTGAGTTAATTCTGCGGAAGAATATGGAGGAAGTTTTACAATATTATCGATGAAAGAATTATTGGACAACTGATTAAATGCGATCCATCGGGAACCAAATTCCATAAAATCAATTTCAACCTTATCCATAACGGTCGTTATCCAGTCGAGGTTCGATGAAAAATAGATTCCCGATTTATACTTGTAAAAATAAATCGTTCGTAACCCGACAGGATCACTATAAAATTTTATTTTTTCATTTTCCCATTTTATAACGAGGTAATGTCCTTCCGGATTTCTGAAGGTTCCGTTTTCAACAAGGCTGTCCCAGTCATCTTTCAGAAGAAGCTTTCTGTGATCAACGCTCCCACCAATGCCAACGCCCAGCATTATCCAGCGGTTTTCTTTGGAAAAATTTATTGTGTATTCGGGGCCGCCTGCGGCAATAAATAGTCGTGGTTCATCTATTTTAAGATCCGGGACGGGAAATAGAGAAGAAAGGCTAAGTTTCTTCTGTTCACTTAAACTGCCCAAAAATCCAAATATCCAGCTCATTATTTTCCTGTTGGTTTAAGTTTAAATCCGGTTAAACGATATACTATAAAAAATGCTGCCATAAACAAAATTACATCAATGAGGAAAACGTTCATCAACTTTGAAACCACATAAAATAGTGCTATTGAGACCAAAATAAGCACAATTTTCCTTGGTTCATATGTAATTTTTATTTTCCTTTCAGAAATAATTACAAGGTACCCTGCCGCTCCAAGGTAACTTACCAGTGTAGCTGCTGCGGCACCCATAATTCCATAGGCGGGTATTAGTATAAAATTCAGTGTAATGTTAATAACCAGTGCTATAAAATCACTAACCAGAAAATGAAAACTTTTGCCGGATACATAGGGGTAAACAGAATAATATGTGATAACAGCGCTGAAGATATAGGACACAAGTATTACAGGTATAATCTGTATACCGCTCTCATACCGGAGATCGAAAAGCCGGAAACCTGGGAAGCTAAAGTTAAAAAGATCGTCGATAAAGATAGATACGATTAAAAAGATCAAAAGGCTTACAGCTATTATTTTAGTAAATGACCTCCCGAATTCAGCGCTGAAATTTCCCTCATTATACAGCCTGATTGAATACGGCGTCCATGCACTTCTTAATGACATCACGAAAATATTCATTACAAGTGCTATCCGGTAGGAGAAACTGTATATACCTACCTCACTCTTCCCGAGGAAATGATCTATTATGAATCTGTCGATTACATCCACTGAGGCGGATAATAAACCTGCGATGATCAGGGGATAAGAAAATGACAAGTAGGTCTTCAGCCAGTTTGTCCTCAGTACCGGTAAATAATTTTCCTTCAGAAATGGAAAGATAATTAAGAATACCATTACAGAAGTAATCAGCTGCGCCCATATAATCCCATAAATTCCCAGCCGGAGGTAATAAACCAGATAAATGTTAAATAAAAGATTGACAAGTGCACTGAATGAGGAATACAGAACAACCTTCCTGGCAAGTTCCTTTGTTCTTAGCAGGTGCAGAGTAATGAAAGTAATACTTTCAAAAAATAATGCTGCAAAGATTATTTGTATTAAACCACTATAACCTGACGAGCCGACTGCCTCAAAAGATATCCATCCTGAAAGGAGGAAAATGATGATGGTCAGAATAACCCCTATTATTCCAGTGCTATTTAATATAGTTGAAAATATCTCTTTACGTCTGCCTTCGCTTTGTTCTTCAAGATAATACTTGCTAAGCGCTGACTGTAAACCTGACTGATAAAATACAGCGATAACAGCATAGAGAGACATCACCAGTGCATAATTACCGAACTCTTCTGTGGATATTAAATTAGAATAAAGAGGCAGCAGCAGAAAGCTGACTGATCTTACGAACAGATTTCCTATAGTATACCATGCAGTTGCTTTAGAAAGGCTGGTCTTTTTCACCATTAGATAATTTTTTTCAGTCTGTATAATTCTTTTAACTTAGAATCGACCGTATTAAAGCCATGATACTTATCAACCCATCTCTTTCCCAACTCACCAAGTTCTTTCCTTAAATTAACATTTTCTATAAGTTCTGATAATTTCTGGTATAATTCATCAGCATTATTAGCTACAACAAATGGATTTTCAGGCAGCCATGCTGCATATTCTTCAGTCATATTTGTAATGGTGGGAATTCCCATTGCAAGGGTTTCCAGTCCTGCCTTTCCGTATCCTGTCCCTCCCATTGAACCCCCTACCTGGTCAATAGCTATATCACAAGCACTTTTAACCTGCAGTACCTCATCACGCGGTTTATTTTCCATCAAAATAAATTCGATTTTTTTTTCTTTCTTAATTTTTTCGATGACTGAAAGTATGAGACCGGTTCCTTTATACTTCCTGTTGGTAGGTGAATGTACTATCCTTAAAGCTTCTCCGGGCACATCCCCTGTCACCGGAAGTTCGGAAGGATCATATGGATAGAATAAATAATGGAGATCTTTTTTCAGTGCGAGATGATCATATTCAGAAGTAATATTCAAATCAGAAATCTCATCAAGTTCGCGTATTAGTCCCCGTATGCGCAAATCGCTTCCATAGTAACAGCAGACGATCCTCTTCCCTTCTTTTTTCCATTTAAGAGCCTGAGAGGGGAAGCGGTAGAAATCAAGGCCGGCATCATAATGAATAATATCGTAATCATTTAATTTATATTTTTCAATTGCCTCCTGAATACTTGCCTTCCTCATCCTGTCGGTCATCTTAAAATAAATACGTTCAAGTTCATTCTTTGATGTAAAGAAAGGTGCTGTAGTGACCGATATATCCCCCCTGTCGCTTACTTTTTGTTTACGCCAGGATTTGGCAAAGCTGAAATCAGGCAGAGGCAGGTTAAGACAGATATCTTCGGGGAAGTTTAAAGGATTTTTATGATAGGTAACCAGGTGTGAGACATCCCCGACGCTGTTATGCATCCTGAAAAAGTCATATGGCACTCCTGCATAATTCTGTGGTGCCAGATGTAATATTTTCAACATTAAATATCTTTAATTAAAGTATCTCTGAAAATTCCGCGGGCTCCAAAATTTTCTTTGAACCTTCCGAGTCCCCAGTTTGGTTCCATGTTTACTGTAAATATTCCAAAATCAAGGAAACGGAAACCTTCTTCTTTATACCGTTTCATAATTTCATAGAAAAGCAGGTTCACCGCACGGTATTCCTGGTATTCCTCATCGTGGCTGATGTAAAAGGCAAGTACAACCTTTGGGTTAGCACTGAAATTGCATACTCCCGCGATTAGCTTGTCTTTAAGGAATGCACCCCATAAACGGATTTTAGCAGGGAACATTTTTTTAAGCTTTATTAGTTCATCGAGAGAATGAGCGGGTGATACGTCATGCCGCAGTTTCAGGTTCTTCTTGAGTATTTCATAATACTCAGCAAACTTTTCGCATTCTGCAATCTCAATTCCCTGCTTGATCGATTTCTTTACAGCAGTTCTTGCTTCGGCACGGTAGGTAGAAAGGAGTTCATCTTTATTAAAGTCAAGCTGGACAATACTGGAAACATCTCTCTTCAAGTAAGTAAAACCATTACGTACCAGGGCGAAATCAATATAGTTGGAATATTTCGTTTGATAAATGATAGGCGGAGGGGTCAGCTGCACTCTGTCGACCTTAAGCTCCTTTGCATAATCCAGAAGTACATCCACCATAGCATGCGCTTCTTTAAAATTAAGATCGGAATTATAAACAAAACTGCCGTAAGAGGCCCCGGGATGAGAAGCAAGAACTTTCCTCCCCTCCCGCTCAACAACAGCAGCAGTATAAAGAGCCAGCACCTTATTATCTTTTTTCACAACAATTGATGCATCATCAAATCTGCCTTCAGGATGATATGCAAGGAATTCACGTTTATGAAATATCGTACCGTTATCTGTATTTTCTACAAAATTATCCCACTCCTGTTCAGACAAACCTGATTTCTTAAAAGTTTTATATTCAATCATAATTCAAGTTATTTAGTGAAGATTACTAATATTTGAACCGAAAAATACGATTTCTGAACCTAATATTAAAACTTAAACATAAGGACGTGAAATTGTTTCACTCAATATTTTTATTTTAAGCCATCAGATTATTAAGGAGTATAAATTGAAGTTCAGTATTTTATTGCTCATTACCTTAAGCTTATCACTTTATTCACTAGCGCAGGATAAAACCAGTCTTTCTGATTATGTTAATCCTTTTATCGGAACCGATGATATGGGTCATACATTCCCTGGTGCCGCAGTCCCTTTCGGGATGGTTCAGCTTAGTCCTGAAACTGATACAGTTATGTACAGCAACGGCGATGGCTACAATAAAGATGTTTACAAATATTGTTCGGGCTATCAGTACTCGGATAAAACAATAGTTGGTTTTTCTCATACACACTTTAACGGTACAGGGCATTCAGATCTGGGTGATTTTTTAATCATGCCTACCACCGGTAAACTGATGCTGAATCCCGGTACAAAGGAAGACCCTGACAGCGGATACAGATCGAGGTTTTTACACGAGAGTGAAAATGCAAGTCCCGGATACTATTCAGTGAAACTGGACGATTATAAAATCGACGCTGAACTGACAGCTTCAGAACATACTGGATTTCATAAGTATACATTTCTGCAACCAAATGATGCTCATATAATCCTGGACCTCACCTCCGGCATTTATAATTATGAAGGAAAGAATGTGTGGTCATTCATCAGGGTTGAGAACGATACCCTGGTTACAGGCTACAGGCAGACAAACGGCTGGGCAAGAACCAGGCTGCTGTATTTTGCAATGGTGCTTTCTAAACCCATCAGCTCTTATGGTTTAACTGACAATGAAGCCCTTGTATATAAAGGATTCTGGAGAAAGTTCAACCAGGATGATAACTTCCCTGAAAGAGCGGGACATAATGTTAAAGCTCATTTTGATTTTAAGACTGACAAAGATGAAGTAATAATGATCAAGCTGGCAATTTCCGCAGTCAGCTCTGAAAACGCTGTAGAGAACTTGAAAACCGAGATTCCCGGCTGGGATTTTGAAAAACAGAAAAATGAAGCGAGGGAAAAATGGAATAAGGAATTATCAAAAATTGAAATTAAGGCTGATGATGATACCAAAGTTAATTTTTATACTTCGCTTTACCACAGCTTTTTGTCGCCAGTAATTTATTCTGATGTGAACGGAGAATACCGCGGACTCGATCAGAACATTCATAAAGCAGAAGGCTTCACCGATTATACCATTTTTTCACTTTGGGATACTTACCGAGCGCTTCATCCTTTGTTTACGATAATTCAGCAGAAACGTACAAACGATATTGTTAATTCGATGCTCGTCCATTATGAACAGAGCGTCCATAGAATGCTGCCTGTATGGTCGCACTATTCAAATGAGAACTGGTGTATGATCGGGTATCATGCTGTCTCAGTTATTGCAGACGCTTATTTAAAGGGAATAAGGAATTATAATACTGAGGAAGCATTCAGTGCAGCTCTGTCAACTTCGAATTATGCTGTTTATGATGGAATTGGCTACTATAAAAAATATGGTTATGTACCGGAAGATCTTAACTCTAACTCTGCATCCAAAACCCTTGAGTATGCCTACGATGACTGGACAATCTATAAATTTGCGGAACAGCTGGGAAAAAGTAAAGAGGCGGAAGCATACTTAAAAAGGGCTGATTCTTTCAGAAATATATTCGATAAACAGACAGGATTTATGCGGGCGAAAAATTCTGATGAGAAATTTACCTCTGCCTTCGATGCCTTAAGCACATCAGGACAGGGTTATATTGAAGGAAATGCCTGGAATTATTCGCTCTATGTTCCGCAGGATATAAAGGGATTTATTAGTCTGATAGGCGGTAATCAGAAACTAATCACCTGGCTCGATTCCTTATTTACAATGGAAGTTTCAGATGAAAGTATAGCTGAAAGTGAGGATATCACTAAAACAGGAATGATAGGAAATTATGTTCACGGAAACGAGCCAAGTCACCATGTACCCTATATGTATGTGTATGCAGGACAGGCCTGGAAAACACAGGAAAGAGTTCACCAGATAATGAACACGATGTATAAACCGGAACCTCATGGCCTCTGCGGAAATGACGATTGCGGACAAATGTCGGCCTGGTACATCTTCAGTGCGCTGGGATTTTATCCAGTTACGCCCGGAACTAATGAATATGTAATCGGAAGTCCCTCTGTGAATAAAGCAGTTATTAACCTGGAGAACGGAAGGACATTTGAGGTGAAGTCAGAAAATTTATCTAAAGAAAATATCTATGTAAGTGAAATGTTACTCAACGGCAAAGAAATAAACCGCAGCTTTATCACACACGATGAGATTATGCAGGGCGGCGAACTTAAATTCATAATGTCAGACAAACCGAACCAAAATTGGGCGATGGATAAAGATTCCCTCCCTTATTCGATGAGCAAATGATATGCATTAACGACGCAAAATTAGTTCACACTGTGGTTAGATTCAGTGGAGAAATTAAATATCTTCCTCAGACCCGCTGACAGCAAGCTGGATTATTCTGGCTTGTGAGGACAGTAAGTAGGAATGATGCAGATTCAAGTAAGATGAGACAGCAGCGCAGGAACGCATATGCTCAATTAAAAACTTAACTGCAGTGAGAAGATTGATGAATTACCTAGTCCGTAAGAAAACGGTAGAAAAGCATAATCAAATCTCAGGTGACCCCATATAAGGCCCACACCGCCTGTAACTCCGCGCGACTCATAACCGGTCTGGTAGCCTACTCGCAGTGCAATCGTATTATCATAAACTCCTTCGGCTCCGAGATTAAAATGGACATCATCGGTTGAAAGATACTTCTGGAATTCTGCAGCAGTAGTTACACCTATCTTTGAATCTGAAAATTCAAAGTGATATGCAGGACCAACCCTGATTTCTGAAGGAAGTTTTGTGGCCTCATTTCTGAGATTGTTCATTGAACCGAGATTCTTTATTACAGCTGAAGCAGTAAGACCTTCAAGCGATGTCCTATAATTCAATCCGAAATCAAAACCCCACCCGCCTGCCTCATCCGATAATATTCCTTCATAGATATATTTAACGGACAAACCGAAGTCCATAACTTCACCAATGCCGAACCCGGTCGATAAGCTTCCAAAGAAATAGTTTGCGTTGAATTTTGTGTCTGCACTACCGGGTTTGGTACGGACTTCAATATCGCTGACGGTAGTAACGTTAAACCCCAGGGCTAAAGGCAGACCCCACAGCTCTGAAGATATGCCAAGGACTTCACTTCTTACATCCTGGATCCATTCATTGTGCATAAGCAGGATTTCGGTATTATCCTTTCCTGCAAGCCTTGAAGGGTTATAGAAAAGTGCAGTAACATCATTAGCAGAAACTGCCCCTGCGTCACCCATCGCAATATTCTTCGCACCGAATCCAAATTTCAGAAAGGATAAACCTGTATTTCCTGCCGACTGTGAGAAGGAGTAAGTTGTAAAAACCAGTAATAATAATATTAACTTTTTCATTTATATAGTTCTAAGTTAAACTTTGTGATCCTGTAATTAAAAAATAACATTTATGCCGACTACGTGTCTGTCCTGCGGTGAATACTGCTCAACCATAAATGCATAATCCACTCCTACAGTAAACCCATCTATATTTCTTGAATACGAAAAACCTGCTGCAGGCTTGGGCAGAAAATCGGAATTGCTGATATTAAATTGATCAATTCCTGCCCGCAAGAAAAGACCTTCATATATATTATATTCAGCACCGGCCCTGATGATGTTTGTTTCCGCATTGCTGTTTTCAATCTCCAGTGCTGCAAGGAGTCCTATTTCTTTATTGGAATAACTAACCCCAAGTTTTTTAAGCACCGGAAATTTATTGGTTGAAGTACCTCCGCCGTCAGTTCCGTATAAGGGACCTGTATCCCACTTATATGCACTATTAAGATCTGTGACTCCAAGTGACACGTTCCACTGATCATCTATTTTATAGAGGGCACCAATATCAACTCCAACTCCGCTGGAAGAAACAGATTCATAAAGTTTATAGTAATAAAACTTTGCTTCGATACCTACGGCAAAATGTTCAGAGAATCTTTTTCCCAAACCAACGAAGAACTGGTTTTCTGATGTTGTTAGGTCACCCGTCTGCAGTCCCTGGTTGTCCCTGCCGTCAATTTTGCTTACAGCGCTGTTTATAATTCCCGCACTAATACCTGCGGACCTGCTCTTTTTTCCACCAGGATCAAACCGGCGGGTAAAAGATAAAAAGTTAAGAGACCTATCAAGTGAAAGGAATGTGTAAGATGTCTGAAAAGAATTACCTTCCTGGAATACACTGAGAGCCGGGTTATAATATGAAACAAGATTTCCTTCAGTTACAGCAGACATAGCGTTGCCCATACCAATACCGCGTGCTCCGAATCCCATCCTTGTAAATGCACCGGGCATCGCACTTATTTTACTGAACTCAGGCTGCGCAGTCAGTAATGTTGTAAAAGAAAGTGCAATCAGTATAAGAAAATATTTTTTCAACAGAACCTCTGTTTAATTCAAATTATATTCAGGATCATTGTAGTACTATAATTTTACCATAAGAGGGATCACTCGATCCTATTTCGATCCTGTAAAAATAAACGCCATTCGGAACGGTACTTCCATTATCATCAGTGCCGTCCCAATAATCGTAAGGCGAATCAGTACCGGCGATATTCCGCGGGGCATTCTGTATAACTGTTTTAAGATAATTCATCCCGAAATCAAATATTCTGATAGTTACGTTCTCCTGTTTTCCACCCGTGTCATATTTGAAAGTTATCTTGCTGTCAATCCTGGGCGAAAAAGGATTAGGGAAGGCATATACTTCTTTCGATTCAGGAGCCGCTATGTATACTTTCCAATTGCCTGACCACATGAAACCTGTTTCATTTAGTCTGGCAAGTCCCTGGTCTGAACCTATCCAAACGGTATTTCCTGAGGCTGCAGCAGAATAAAAAGCTGTAGTATTAAGAATACCGCCGGTTTGAGAATCTTTAATAGTTCCCGGGAGAGCCCAGGTTAATCCCGTATTACTTGAACGGAAAACACCATTATCAGTTGCGACCATTGGCTGGTTACCTTTAAAACCAAAATTATGAGCCTGTTCGTGAGGTAATACCACCTTCCAGGTATCACCACCGTCAGAAGTATAGCTTACACCATTACTTTCAGTATATCCTTCAGCCTTCCAGGTCGCTCCCCACACATTATCAGTAACCGGATTATATCCGAGTGCAACAACAAAGTTTCCGCTGATACCATTTTCCTGGTTAAGGTGGTTATATTTTGTCCACCTCAATAGAGAATCAGGATCGTCTGCATTTGTTGTTTTATTAATTCCGTTAGCGGTGCCAACATAAATAGTAGAATCATTGGCCGCAACCAGTGAAAATACACGATGATTCAGCCAGCCCTGGCCAAAATTACCTGAGGATGGTGACAAAGCATATTTAATAGTATCGTCAGGAGAAATTGAATTAAGACTATCTGATGGAAGAAGGATCCTCTTCCAGTGTTGGCCCATATCTGTACTCTTTCTCAAACCTCCGGCAAATGAAGCAATCCACACAGCATTAGGTGTGAATGCAATATCATAGGCAAGATTCTGTATTGCAACCGTTACAGGTAAAACCCTTACTTTAGGCAGCTGCACACCATCATTTATTCCATAAACAAGAGTTGAATCTCCGGCATCATCGAGAGGTTGAGGAACAGAATGCCAGGTTGTCCCATGATCAGTCGTAAAGTGTAATCCTGAGCCTTCCGGCAGTGATGAACCGCTTACATCTTTTGAATGTGCAGTTGAAGCCCAGATTACATCATGATATTTATCATAGGCGATTGCAGGTACGCTTTCCGAACCAAAAGCTTCGTTTCCAAAGAAGTTGGTCCAGCTTTCACCATTATCAGTAGAAAGACTAACACCTCTGCTTGTACCGAGCCAGACGGTATCGCCCAGGGCAATAATATCACTAACACTATTGCTCAAGGGTGTCCTTGTTTCAAGTATCTTATCTAATCCTTTATCTTTTAAAAGCTTATAGGAATCTGGCGTTTGTGAAAGCAGGAGAGCAGGAATTATTATTATTAATAATAAGGTTAAACTTTTCATTGAATAAGTTCTACATTCTGGATGATTTTATTACTTAGAAGATTAGTTCTGTCAATAGCCTGGAACTCAAACCTCCAGCTGCCGGTCGGCTGTCCTGTTGGAAATGTTAGAATTACAGTATAAGTGCTGTCATTAGCAGTGACATCACCATTGGTTGAAGTTTCCCCATTATCGTAAAGAGGGAACTGGTAAACGCCATTGGAATTTGTAACCTGTGTGCCGTCGGGTTTATAGAGTTCATAATAAACTGATTCAATATCATCGTATCCGTTGGAATCGACCGCCATTACCGAGAAGACAAAGGTCTGTCCGGTTGAGACAGAATCAGGCATATCAAGGTTTGACAAAACAGGCGGGAATTTATCTTTGCCGTTATCGAACACGTAATTTTGAGCAGAAATATAGTTTGTAGTGCCGTAAATATCTTCCACGTAATACTTTATGAGGTACACACCATTTATATAGCTGTTACTCATTGTAAATTTGTTTGAAAATGTGTTGTCACTCCCTGAAGAATCGCCGTGTGCTGAGATATCTCCGTCATTGTAGAGGATAATAGAAGAAGAATTCAGCTGTGTACCGTCAGGTTTGATGATATTAAAATATGCAGACTGAACCTGGTCGGTAGAATTAAAGGTAACAGCAAAAGTCAGCACCGAGTCGGAAATCAGGTAGTCTATAGAGTCGACAGGGGCAATATTTGTAACCTGGATTGTATTGGTCTGTTTCGGATTTATTACCGAATCGTAGGTTTTTTCGCATCCCCAAAATAAAACGGGAAGCAAGAATAAAAGAGCGAATTTTTTCATAAAGTTAATATTGGTTTGAATTTAGCGTCACTCAAGGTAAAATTACATCCCCCCTGTAATCATAAAAGGAGTCGGGGAAAAAGAAATTATCAAAATGAAGTAGCTAAGATAACCTAAAAGTCGTCTTTTTCCATCCAGTTTGTCATAATCAGGAATCGTCGGATGCTTAAGCTTGATTACAAAGAACAGAATCAGAGCCCATATTAGCCAGCCAATCCAGCCAAATACAATATTTATTTCCAGGAATATCTCAACAAAGCCGGCAATTCCAAGAACAAATAGAATAACAAAAGAAATTACAGCGATTTTGTAATGTGTTTCGCCGCCGAACATAGTATAGCCTATATGTCCCCCATCCAGCTGTCCAACTGGTATCATATTCATAGCAGTTATGAACATCCCGAACCAGCCCACGCAGAGGAAAGGATAATGATAAACTTCTGACATAGGAGGGAAGAATTGACCCGGATGAACAAAGATCAGCTTAAAGAAAGAAAAAAGAAGGGTATTGCCAAACTCAAGCTGTATCCCTGTTTTACCATATGCAGGTGAGAAAAAGTCGGGATGAATTGAAAGGATGTATTCTTTGCCGGGAACATTAAGAAAACCATATAACAGCACGATAAGGCATGCTGCAAATCCCGCAAGCGGACCAGCGACACCGATATCAAACATGGCTTTTTTAGAAGGGATAGGAGTTTTTGTTCTTATCACGGCTCCCATCGTTCCAAAATTAAGAAAGCCGGGAATATTAGGAAAAGGGATATAATACGGAAGTGTTGCATTAACCTTATGATACCGTGCTGCAAAATAATGTCCGAACTCGTGGCAGGATATAATGAACATTATTGCGATGGAATACGGAAGTCCTACCATCAGGTGATGAAGTTCATAAGGACCCATGGTTCCGGTCGTCCACTCAGCACCGGCAATGGTTGTAGTTATAAAAGTTATAATAAATAACCCGATATGAAGCAGCACTGAGTTCTTTTTCTGCTTCTGCCTATAACCTGTTACGTCTGTCTGGTCTGTCTGATAATATTCCGACATTATAAATCGAGATTAAATCCTATTGTTGTGTATGATTCATTGAGATCATAATATTCTCCGTGTACACTCTTACCGGAAAGATAAGAAACTGCTATACTAAGGCCGCGTGATTTATAATCACCGAATTTTATTCCTGCTGTCAGGATATTGCTGCCGGAGAATTTATTTATTTTTTCCAGCTTAAAATCGTATGCAACATAAGGATAAATATTTTCAATTTTAGTGTAATAATAATCGAATCCAACCTGGTAGATACCTTTTCCTATATCAAGTGGTTTTCTATGGAACAGGTATGTCAATCCTGCGTATATTCTTAAGCCGTTGTATCTGTAATAAGGAAATAATTCAACAAACTCTCTTGTGTAAACGGTTGCCGTTCTCCCGCTACGCCAGAAGTTAAGCTTATAATCATATTGTCCATCTACAAAATGCGCACTTATATGGCTGAGCCTGAATCTTAGTCCATATTCATAATTACTTTTGATAACTTTATAGCCTGAGTTAATTCCAAATAAGTAATCAATAGCTTCAACAGGAAAATGAAATTCGCTCTCAGCACGCAATCTTGTATAAGTAAAAAGATCTATTCCAAATGAAAGTGCGGAGTTATCATTATTGATATGAAGTATATCCTGTGACCTGCTTATATCAAGCCGTATCCTCTTCCCTCCCATCTCGAACGCAAAGCCAGCCCTGGGTTCAATAAAGTTTGCGGTGAAGGGCTGAACATTAATATCATTCGGAAACCAGGTTAAACGACTCTGTGAAAAGCTAAGGGAAGTACAAAGAAAAGATAGTATTATAAGGATAAACTTTTTCATATCATTGTCTCATAATCTCAGAAAATGGAAATTGAAAAATTGAGAAAAAATACCTTATAACAAAATTCTACAATCATCTAACGGGCCTTTCCCTCTGCTTTTAGCCGGGCTGATCCCGCTTTAACCACGAAGTAATGCCGAAGTTATGCTGGAGTTATACCGGAGTTATGTCAGGGCTAAGCAGGAACTTTACTGGTTATGCATGAGTTTATTGCCGGAGCTATATCGAAGTTAAGTTTGAACTTTGCCGTAGTTATGTAGTAGTTATGCTGGAGTTATGCAGTAGTTAGAGGCCGAACAAAGGCCGACAGAGGGCCAAAGAGAAATCCGGAAAAATCAGGTTTGCTATCTCCCCCAATTATTAATTTAGATTGAAATTTAACATCTTTGCAAAACAAAAAAAAGGGAAGTTCAAAATGGCTGAACAAAAATATTTAAATTCGGGGTAGAATAGACCGGGGTTTATTACACGGGGTTATTCGAATCTTTCCTTCCAATACTTTTTATTATTTTCTGCTTTATTAATTTATTATACCCGTATTTGAATTTTGAAGTAAGACTTGTAAATGCGTAGTAATTGGTAGGAAAGGCAAAAGACGGCTCGAAGTAGCAGTTTACAGTGCATCCCCGGCAGAAATCGAATCTTCCCTCCATCTTTTGAAACTCTTTAACTTTGTCTGAAGCTCGTATTTCCCTGATGGGACGATCAATTGGTATTCTTTCGTGTTCAAAATGATAACATGGAAGAATGATTTCATTATAAGGGGAGATGACAATAACCCGCGATACGGCTTTGCAGCTCGGATCACTGATATTATTTCCGCCATCCCTGCGAAGTTTCATAAACCCTTTGTTGAGGTAGATATTAAGCTTGCCGTCGGTGTATCCTTCAATATAATCGATAGCTTCATCGCTTAACCCGGGGTTGCCGAAATAAGAGAACACCGGATTAACAAGCAGCACCAGGTTGTGTTTCTGGGCTATCTCTTCCATCTGCGGCAGTTTTTTATAGGTTTCGTTAGTTACAGTAAAAAGGATGTCAGGATATTCCCCTAACGATTTTGCAATATCAATGCTCTTCATTACGTGATTAAAACAATTTACTTTTCTGATCCTGTTATGCTCTTCTTCATCAGGGGAATCCAATGAAAAATGAAGGAGATTTATTTTACCGGCAAGCCTATCGGCAAACTTAGGATACAGGAGTGCGTTCGTAGTAATGCTTGTCTGCATCTTAAACTTCTGGGCATACTCAGCCATCAGGTGAATCTCTTTATGCAGAAGAGGTTCCCCGCCGGTGAGATCGATGAACTTTACTCCGAGTGCAGCCATCTGCTCAATATTCGATTTATAATCCTCCAGTTTTACAAATGGAGTATTTACAAATTCTTCATGCACTGCAAAATGGCAGAACGTACAGTAAGCGTTACATTTATAAGTAACATAGTAGTTGCAAAGCAGAATCATTAATATTCTTTACCTTTCCACACAACCTTCCTGCTTGTAAGAACAATAACCGGAAGCAGGATAACATATATGATAAAATATAATTCAAACCACAGGAAATATTTCAAATGATCTTTTATGTTCAGCCTGATGTGAACCGGGTACAAGACAAAAAGATCGATTGCCAGCTTAAAGATGATAAAATATAACACCGGGGGGGAGAAAAAAAAAGGAGATAACACCATACATATGTTAACGATTAAACCGAATGCCATGATTATAAATCCCCGAAGCGGGACGCCGAGCCCACCCACTCCCCATCTCTTTTTCTGATGGTAAAGTTCGTTGATACTGGTGCAGGGCAAAGAGGTAACGAGCGCATTTTTATCCAGGGGAAAAATGATCCTGTATTTATTGAGGCGGGAAATAGCCATCAGCAGGTTAAAATCTTCGGTAACGCTGAAAGGGAGTTTCTCATATCCGCCTGTTTCAAGATAAGCTTTTCTCCGGTACGACATATTATTGCCGATACAGGAAATAGGACGATTAAGGTTTATGGTACCCGACGCAATTATAAGCAGGTAGACAAAATCAAGAGCCTGCATTCCGCTGAATCCATTATATGCCGTCTGGGTAGTGAACCCGTTAACAATTCCCGTATCTTCTGTATAATATGAACAAATCGTTTTAACCCAGAGAGGATCAACTTCACAGTCGGCATCTGTGGTTAGAATGATTTCTGCCTCTGTGGTTTTAATTGCGCTGTCGATAGCATTCGCCTTCCCTTTCAGATTTTCCTTTTCGGGATTGGCACTTATTCTTTTAAATTTCTTTTTGCTGCGGATAAAATCATCCACAATCTGAACGGTTGCATCCGTTGAATGACCGTCTGAAATAATTATCTCAAGTTTTTCTTCCGGGTAAACCAGTTTATCAAGGGCATTAAGACATCTTACAATATTCGCTTCCTCATTCCTTACAGCTACTATCACCGCCGCCGTGGGAAGTTCCTCTTCTCTTATTTTGGGAAAGTTCTTATTCATACCGATAATAAAAAGAACAGACTGGATAAAATAACCGCAAAGAAAAATGAGAAAGATTATCTCAAACATTCTGAAGGTTCTCCGATTTGAAACCCGTTTCGGGAGGATGCTTCAACGATATAATTAATCGATTCAGCAATAATATTTTTACTTTTAAGACTGTCATGCAATACTATTATAGAACTTTTTTCAAGGTAGTTATTAACTGCAAATTTAACAACATTAAAGTCATTCCTGAAATCGTATGTAAGCAGTGACCACATAACGTTCGTCAGGTTCATCTCTTTCATAAGCGAACTTGTAAAGAAATTAAACCTGCCGTGCGGCGGCCGGAAATATAAAACATCCCCGCCAAAATCACTCTTTATTAAATTATTAAATTTTTCGATCTGTCCTGCTGCAGCAGTACGACTTAAAGCTGTAATCGGCTTATGATTAAAAGTATGATTACACACTAGGTGACCTTCCATAATCAGATCACGATAAAGTTCCGGGTAGCGTTCAACATTTTCACCCACACAAAAGAAAGCAGCTTTAATATTATGCTGTGCTAGTATATTAAGGATTAATGGAGTGGTTTCAGGGATCGGGCCATCATCAAAAGTAAGCAACACCTTATCAGCCTTCGATTCCCACTGAAAAGAAGAGAATATCTTTTTTAGAACATCAGGCGGGTTGTAGCTGTATTTCATTTTAAGAGAACTATTATTCCTACATATTTTTTGTTTTAAGATCTGCTTGTTTCCCTGCAATTAAGGACGATACAAATATCATTTTGAAAAAGTGTCCGCTTAATTTGCAGATTAAACGCCTTTTGCATGCAATAATACCGTCGATAGTCTATTGTCCCAGCAACAATCAAAGGCAGGCCTCCCGGCCTGCTCCCGAAGGCAGACAGCGCTGTAGATTACATAGACTGAGCCATAGTTTCCTGACTCAGTCATATCATAAAATAATTAAATCAATCCTTTAGGAAAATATTTTCTTAAAGATTTAATCTGCAATTCTGCAAACATGAAGTTCATTTTTTATTTGATTCTCAATTGATTGGCCATCTATTAATGCCCAGTGCTCAATTATTTTTCCATTAACAATCTTAAATAATCTGAACCCCTTTGTTTGAATAAGCTTCCCTGTTGGTTTAATATCACGCCATCTACCTGTGTGTTTTAACTCCATCCTGATTTTGAGAACACTTTTATTCTCTTCAGTCACTTGATCTTCAATTACAGTTTTATGTTCAAAGGAATTTCCGGTTTCTATTACCCACTTTTTCAATCCATCTTTATCATTTCCAAAAGATGGCGGCAGGGAATGATCTTTAAAATCGTGATGTAAATATTGATTTAGACTTCCGAATGCCCTGTGATTCCAGATTTGTTCAATAAATTCTTGTACCAGTTGTTCGTTTTTCAATTTTTATCTCCTTTTATTTATGGAGACAAAAATAAATAAGCTGTTTATTTTCCAATTGAGTCAAATGTCACAATATTAAATCTTTTTTCTGATTCTGCTTAATGTTTCTCTACTAATCCCTAAATAAGACGAAATTTGAGTTAATGATACACGCTGAGAAACATGAGGATAGTTTAAGATCAGGTATTCATACCTTTCTTTTGGAGTTAGCAACTTAAGAATATTATTGTGTTCCTCTTGTTTCTCTATAATAATTTCTAATATTTTTCTTCCAAGGCTCTCTATCTGCGGTGATTTATTATAGGCTTCAAGAAGTAATTTTCTATCAAATTCAATAACTTCTGTTTTTTCACAGGCTAGTATGGTAAACTCAGATTTTTCTCTACTTCTAAGACTTTTGATATTTGTAAAGAAATCATTTTCAAAATAGAAGGCGGTATTTATTTCCCTTCCATCGGAAAGCACATAATATGATTTGCAGAATCCCGAATTAATAAAGAAGATTGAATTACAAACTTTACCCTCACTTAATAGTTCTGTTCCTTTATTTACGAAAGATTCTTTAAGACATTGTTTAAATATTATCCAACTTTCTTCAGATAATTCCGTAAAGGTTTTTAGATATTCTTTTAAGTTTTCCATTCATTTCAGGTTTTAAGAATGTTCCAGGAATCTCTATAAAGTGCCTTTACTTCGTCTCTCATAATGTTTGAAATATGAATAAATTGATTTTTAATTATCCAACCAAGATAGGCACATTTGTCTTATTACGGGCGCTTAATTCTTCAGGAATTTGTCAGCTACCAGGTTCAGATTGATACCATGTTCCAGGTAGGCCTTCAGGCCGTCCAACACGGTAGTAAAACCTCCGGTTGATCCCTTAATTGCTTCAATCAGATCATCCCCCGTTTGATTAAAACCATACTCTTTGGCCGTAACGAATGTTGAACTATCATCAAGCTGCCGGAAAGTTAATTCAACCGTCCTCGGTGGATCTCCCCATTCATATACAATCTTTTTATCATTTATAATTTCTTTAGGAATTCACGTCGGCAGAAGCGCCATACATCTCCCATTCCCAGGTTACTTTTTTATTAACCTCAAGCTTACCGGAGCTTTTTGTGAACCAGAAGTTCTTTGTCACTTCCGGGTTAATGAATGCTCCAAATACTTCTGCAGCCGGTTTCCTTATGATCATCTGTGCCTCTGCAGATCTGGGATTTTTGTCAGCCATAATACGAATCCTTCAAAATAAAGATTCTCAAACCTTAGTAATTATCTTATCACTATTTCAATATAAGAGTTTTCAATTCATTAAAGAATAGAGATTTGATTTTTTGAATTTGACGTGCTTTGTTCCACTTAACCTAAGCTATATCTACTTGTAGCTCTTTCCACTTTTTAAGATTCTTTAGATTAAGTTCTGTTACATTATTTTTTTTGCTAATGATAGCAGGATAGAATTATCAGGTCTGGGCCGTTTCCGGGAATTTAAGCAAGTCTTCATTAAAATCTAAATTACTTTTTACAAATAAATGAGATTTATGATCAGTTTCTTTGTTATAAGGAAACCGAATCTTATCAGGAGGAAAATAGTAGTGAATTTTTTCTATTTGCTCTGATTCGATTATTTTAGAAAATGCAGGTAGAACATCAAAAGGTTTACGGAAAATTATTTCCCGGATATACATTTCATTCCTTTTTTCCGTTTTAATTATGACAGCATCTTCTTCTTCAAGGTAGAACAGATTATTTTTATAGTTATTAAAAATATGCCACATCGTTATGGAGCCATAATTTTTGGCTCCGAATTTTCGGGTGATATCATTTCTCTGCTTAATTAAATCAAGCAGCAGTTTATAATCCCTGGAAATCTGAAGGTTCAGTTTCCTTGCAGAGAAATTTATCTGCGGCATATCTTTATCGAGCAGAAATATTTTTTCCTGTATCTTTCTAAAACCAAACCGGGGATAAAACTCAAGGACGCTTTCGTTTGCGAAGAGGAGGAAGAGGTCGACATCATTTTCATATTTAGAAAGCACATATTCCATCAGCACTCTTGAGAGTCCCTGCTTCCTGTAATCCGGAAGTGTGCCCACAGCGCCAATTTGAACAGCTTTATAGCTTTGATTCTCTATTATCACGTCCATCCGGTATGCTGATACATTTGAAATTATTTTACCTGAATCAAGGATGGAGAATGGTTTGTAATCATCCGTCCAGAAACCTTTTTCCCACCATTCAAGGAACTTTGCCCCGGGGAATACCCATTGTATAAAATTTAAATACTCTTTAACCAGAGTTTCGTTATCGGGGTGAACTTCAACTACTTCAGATTTTATTTCGTGATTGGATGGCATGATTACGGTCCGGGTAATTAAGTTAAAAACCAGGTACGGATCCAGAACTTCCTGCTGGTTATGATCCTTTGATATGATTTCCCTGGTTCTCCTTGTTTTTTTAATGTTTTAAACTACTCTTTACCAGGAAATAATGCAATTAAAATAATTAACTTCAGCCTTCAATTACTCAAACAGATTCGAGCATTTCTTCTGTAATTAGTAAATTAGCTGTCACGTTTTTACCGGGATTTTAATGTTAAAAAAACTTCAGGAACATCAGGTCGGACTGCTAGCGGTGTTAACCGCTGCACTAATGTGGAGCACAGGAGGGCTGTTCGTAAAGCTTGTTACCTTCAATGCAATGCAGATCTCATTTTTCCGGTGCTCAATAGCGGCCCTGGTATTTGCCGTTCTTTTCAGGAAGAAGCTGCTGCAGGTAAACACACTTACCTTTGTTAATGCTTTCTTTTATGCTTCAGTCCTTACTGCTTATGTAATAGCACTAAAGCTCACTACTGCCGCTAACGCAATTTTTCTGCAATCGACCGCACCTATTTACGTCCTGGTTTTTGAACCAATGATATTAAAGACTTCATACAACAGGGTGAACATAATTACGATCATAGTTTGTATTATAGGGATGTTCTTTTTCTTTATGGGCAAGATTTCTCCCGAGCATTTTGAAGGCAACCTGGTTGCTCTTTTCTCGGGTATTATGTTTGCCGCTTTATTCCTTGGCCTGAGGAAGAACGAAAATAAATACCAGCTTAGTTCTATTTTTTATGGTAATATAATTGTAGCTCTAATCTGTATACCGTTTTTATCAGACATTCAGAATGTTAATTTCAGCAACCTGTGGATGGTATCTTTCCTGGGAATATTCCAGATAGGTCTCGCGTACGCGGTATTCTCCTATGGATTAAGGAGAGTGCTGGCAATAGAAGCTTCGATTATTGCTCTTATTGAACCTGTGCTTAACCCGGTATGGGTGTTTATAGGCTATGGTGAAGTTCCATCGTT
This sequence comes from uncultured Ignavibacteria bacterium, assembly GCA_963800255.1. Classification (GTDB taxonomy): domain Bacteria; phylum Bacteroidota; class Ignavibacteria; order Ignavibacteriales; family Ignavibacteriaceae; genus DATFVA01. Next base: position 787,270 of record CAWDAK010000009.1, read on the forward strand.
TATGGCAATAGTGGGAGGGATAATTATACTTTCAGCTATAACCCTGAGAACTGTAGTAATGGAAACCCCGATGATGAAGGGCAGGTTTAAGATTTAAGGTGATAACCTTACAATCTTCCAAGCATTTCCTTTGCGCCGGTAGCTAATACGATCATGAAGGCGGCTTTCCCGTCCCTGCCAGAATTCAAACTCATCGGGTATCAGTCTGAAGCCGCCCCAGAAAGACGGCAGCGGAATTTTACCATCCTTATATTTCTCAGCAGTTTCCTTAAACTTTTCTTCAAGAAATTCCCTTCCAGGGATAACACTGCTTTGATTTGATGCCCATGCCCCTATCTGGCTGTTGGTGGGACGTGAATGAAAATATTCCTCCGATTCATCTGAAGACACCTTCTCCACTTTTCCTCTTATTCTCACCTGCCTCTCAAGTTCCAGCCACATAAAAAGGATTTCTGCATTTGGATTAGCAGCTAAATCTTTGGCTTTATGACTCTCATAATTAGTGAAGAATACAAAACCTGTTTCATCAAATTTTTTCAGCAATACTGTTCTTGCTGATGGAACGCCTTCTGCTGAAGCAGTAGCAAGTATCATTGCGTTCGGTTCGATTACATCGGACTTCAATAATTCATTAAACCACAGTGAAAACTGTGTAAAAGGATCCTTATCAACTATGTTTTCGGTTAATTCCTTCAATGAATAATTCCTCCTCAGGTTTGTGATTTCGTTGCTTTTTATCATATACAGCCGAAAGGCAGCTCTTAAATTAAAATGAATTAAAAATATTTAGTAAATTGTACATAGTGAATCCCATTACTTAACAAAACGTTTAATGACCAGCGGGTCATTATCATAATTTATGATGTGGATTATTTCTTTTATAAATTTAATGAATATTTTATAAATCAAAGACAATTTTAAGCAAATGAAATCCAACGAGTTAACTAAGGAACAAAAAGAAGAATTAGAAAAATTCGGTGCTAATACCTGGTTTGTTGAATATCTTCACGAACAATATGAAAAAAATCCATCAGAGCTCCCCGATCAATGGCAGAAGTTTTTCGGTAAGGTAACCGGAAGGGCTGAGGATAACGGCAAAGTTGAAAATAGGTCAAACGGCTCTATGTTCAATTTGTCAGGTATTGAATTTCCTGTTCCGGGAGAAGAAGATGAATCTCAGGTTATCGCCGGAAGTTCAGCCCGCATTCTTGACAATATGAACTATAGTCTCACCGTACCGGTTGCTACTTCACAGCGGACAATCCCGGTGAAACTTCTCGAGGAAAACCGCAGAGTCCTTAATCAGTTCCTCAAGAAAAAAAATGCCGGAAAAGTATCCTTTACCCATCTTATAAGCTGGGCAATTCTTAAGGCTGTTGAAGCTGTACCAGCATTGAATAATGCTTTTACAATCATCAACGGCAAACCGAATATTATCAAAAGGAAAAATGTTAACCTGGGACTGGCAATTGACCTCGAAAGAAAAGACGGTTCTCATTCCCTTATCGTACCGAATATTAAAAACGCAAACAGGATGAACTTTAGAGAGTTCTGGGATACGTATGAAGATCTGGTAACCCGTTCCAGAAAAGGACAAATAGATCCTGCCGAATTCCAGGGAACTACCATTACTCTTACTAACCCCGGTACCATTGGAACAGCGGCTTCTGTACCGCGGCTTATGGTTGGACAGGGTGCAATAATTGCTACCGGTGCTATCCAGTATTCTCCTGAGTACCAGGCGATGTCACCTTCTACAATATCCGCCCTCGGGGTCAGCAAAGTAATGACCTTAACCAGCACTTATGACCACAGGATTATCCAGGGAGCTGAATCAGGTTTATTTCTTAAGGAAATAAACGAACTTCTGCTTGGCAGCAGTAACTTTTATAGTGAAATCTTTGAGGCCCTGAATATCCCATACAAACCATATATATGGAAAGCTGATTACCAACCCGGAATATTTGATAATGCTGCAAATACAGAGGAGATTGAGAAGCAGGCTAAGGTACTGCAGTTTATAAATCTTTACAGAGTGAGGGGTCACCTTATCGCTAACCTTGATCCACTCGGTTTCCAGACAACGTATCATCCCGAGCTTGATCCGGCAACATATAACCTTACGATCTGGGATATGGACCGGCCATTTATAACAGGCGGATTCAGCGGTTTGAAAACGGCATCGCTAAGACAAATCCTTGAGATTCTGCAGAAAACTTACTGTGAGAAAATAGGTGTTGAGTATATGCATATTCAGAATCCTGAAGAGAAGGTATGGCTGCAGAGTAAGATGGAACCGATTAAGAATATGCCCGATTTCAGTCCTGCAGTTAAAAAACGCATCCTCAGCAAGCTGATTAACGCAGAAACTTTTGAACATTTTATACATACAAAGTTCATTGGACATAAACGGTTTTCACTTGAAGGATCTGAAACGCTGATACCGGTGCTTGATATGCTGCTCGATGAGGCCAGTCAGACCAACGTCCTTGAAGTTGTACTAGGAATGGCTCATCGGGGAAGGCTGAACGTACTGGCAAATATTATTGGTAAATCTTATGAATCGATCTTATCCGAGTTTGAAGACATACAGGATCCTAATTCAATTGCGGGTTCCGGTGATGTTAAATATCATCTTGGTGCTGCCGGGAAATATAAAACTTACAACGGAAAAATGATCAAGGTTTCGGTTGCTTCCAATCCGAGTCATCTTGAATGGGTCAATCCTGTTGTGGAAGGTATCGTACGTGCAAAGCAGACAAGACAGGACGACAACAAGGCTCATCGGAAAATATTATCTGTTCTCATCCATGGTGATGCGGCTTTCGCGGGTCAGGGTATTGTTGCTGAAACACTTAACCTTTCTCAGTTAAGCGGTTACCGCACTGGCGGAACAGTTCATATTATTATTAACAACCAGATAGGATTTACCACAACCCCTGAAGATGCCCGCTCTTCAGTGTATGCATCTGATGTGGCTAAGATGATACAGGCCCCCATCTTTCATGTGAACGGTGACGATCCGGAAGCTGCTTTGTGGGTTACCAGGCTGGCATTCGAATACCGTCAGATATTCAAGAAGGACGTGGTGATAGATCTCTTCGGATACAGAAGACACGGACATAATGAAGGCGATGAGCCCGGGTTCACACAGCCGCTGCTCTATGATATTATTAAGTCCCATCCTTCTGTAAAAGAATTGTATGAAAATGCTTTAAGGAAAGACCAGGTTCTTCCCGACGATGAAATCAAAAAGATGAACGATGATATTTATAATGAGCTAAGTGAAGCATTTGATAAAATCAGGAAAAAAAGCATCAGCTTCAATACAGATATTCCCCTTGCCGTATCGAGAGAAAAAATTGATTCTATAAAACCGGTTGGCAGCACAGGGATTTCTGAGGAGATCCTTAAAACTATTGTAGAGAAAACCACATCTCTTCCGGAAGGATTTGCCATACACCCCAAGCTCAAGAAGTTCCTTGAGAAAAGGAAAGGACTTGTAGAAGGTGAATCGGAAGCTGAATGGGCTTTTGCTGAAACACTCGCCTTCGGGAGCCTGCTTCTTGAGGGTACACCAGTAAGATTAAGCGGGCAGGACAGCGTTCGCGGAACTTTTAGTCAGAGACACCTGGCTCTCACCGATATAAAAAGCGGCGGAGAGTATATTCCATTAAATCATCTTTCGAAAAACCAGGCTCAGCTTGAGGCATTAGACAGTTTCCTTTCAGAAGCAGCAGTGCTGGGATTTGAGTATGGATACAGCACCGCAGACCCTTTGGCTCTTGTAATGTGGGAAGCCCAGTTCGGTGATTTTGCAAATGGAGCCCAGGTAATTATTGATAACTTCATCGTAGCTTCCTATGAAAAATGGCAGCTGCCAAATAGTCTTGTTCTCCTTCTCCCCCACGGTTATGAAGGGCAGGGCCCCGAACACTCAAGTGCCCGGCTCGAAAGATTCCTTATCCTTTGCGCAGAAGATAACATACAAGTTTGCTATCCTTCAACCCCGGCTCAGTACTTCCATGTATTAAGACGCCAGATGAAAAGTGCAGTACAAAAACCAATGATATTAATGACACCAAAGAGTCTACTTCGATTACCTGAAGCTAAGTCTCCCAAAAATGAATTTATTAATGGAAGTTTCAAAGAAATAATTGACGATTATACAGTAAACAATAAGAATGAGATTAAAAAGCTGCTTCTTACAAGCGGCAAAGTTTATTATGATATGATAAAGTTCCGAACGGAGAAACAGATAACCGATGCGGCTATTGTTAGAGTAGAGCAGTTTTATCCGTATAAATCTGACCAGGTTAAAGAAATATTCAGCTCATATACAAATGCGAAAAAAGTAGTATGGGTACAGGAAGAGCCTCGAAATATGGGTGCGTGGAATTTCCTTTATCCCCGGTTAACAGAAGATTTGAATGAGGGGCAGAAGTTGACTTACAGTGGTCGTCCTGAAGGTGCAAGCCCTGCGGTGGGTTCTTCGAAGATCTCCCGTCAGCAGCAGAAGGACTTGGTAGAGAACGCCTTCAAGTAAATGCAGAGTTATTTTGAGTAGGATGAAGGAAATACGATTATGAATGAAGTTCCATTTTCATTTAAGATAGTCATATTTCCTTTATTCTGCTCAACCAGCGTCCTTAATATTTTTAACCCGAGTGAATTTCCCGGAACCATTGTCTCATCAAGACCTTTCCCGTTATCACTTACTACCGCTAGAATTTCTTCTTTTTCATTCTTGCTGACGTTAATAGTGACTTTTCCTTCTTCATCGCGGGAAAAAGCATGCTTGAATGAATTAGTTATAAGTTCATTGAATATCAAGCCCACATTTATAGCAAAATTAACAGGGACTACAATTGGCTGAATATCCGCTTTAATATTAACCTTGCTGATTTCATTTGAATACATCTGCCTGAGAACCATAAGTATATCGTGAAGATAAGCGCTTAAATCCAGCGATAAGACATTCTCATCCAGGTTAAGTTTGTTATGAAGCAGTGAAATGGAACGCAGTCTTGATAGTGTAGTCTTGAGGTTCTCCAGAACTTCTTTATTTTCGGTATTACCTGCCTGCAGGTTTAACAAACTGCTAATCATTTGAAGATTATTTTTAGTTCTGTGCTGTATTTCGCGAATCAGAATTTTATTCTCTTTCAATGATTTAAGAAGTTCCTCCTGTGTCTTTTTCATATCTGTAATATCCAGGTTTATACCAACCCAGTGTATAATCCGGCCGGCCTCATCCCTTACTGGTTTACCTCTTGCCAGTACAACCTTTACCGATCCGTCTGCTGCCCTGAAATAGTGTTCTCTTTCCCACTCTTTTCCAGTACGAACACATAACACCCAGCTATCAAGTGTTTCATCTCTGTATTCAGGCAGTAATTTATCAATCCAGCCAAATTCCGTAGCTTCTTGCATTGACATCCCAACCATATCAAGGAATGATTGACTTATATACTCAGCATTACCTTCCGCATCTGTCCTCCATACACCGTAAGGTATAGATTCTCCCATTAACTGAAACTGTTTGATAGCCTCTGTCAGTTCAGTTTCGGCTTTTTTCTGTTTACCAATATCATTAAAAACGATAGCAACCAGATGCTCATCAGGATTACCGATCCTGGCGGCGAATACGTTGTAATAATGATTGAGTTTTTTTGCTTCATTTTCAAAGGTTACCGGAACACCTGTAATAGCTACTTTTCCGTAAATATCAAACCAGTAATCCTCATGTCCTGGTTCGAGTTCAAGCATCGACTTTCCCCGTGCATTTATAAGTCCTGTTTGTTTTTCAAAAGCCCTGTTTATCTCCACAAACCGGTAATCTACGGGCTTCAGGTTATCATCAAAAAGTACCTTGATGACGCAAAATCCTGCTTCAAGTGAATGCAGAAAAGAATGATAAGCTTCAGGTTCAACTTTTGGATAATTCGGGGGATCAGATCGCATAAATAATTTTATTCAGTTTGAAATAATAAATTTTTTAAATTACGAAAACGTAGGATTCAATCCAGCCCCTTTAGGTAAACTAACTTACAATGAAATTTAACCTCAATATGGACAATTTAAATTGAGATTAATCACTCTGATTTTTCCATAACCAGATAGGTATACAGTTATCTTCTAAGAAATTTTAAATAATTAGCTTGAATAAGAGCAGCCGGTGATTAATTTCGATTACAGTTCTTATAAAAAATCTGCGAGCGTAACTCAGTTGGTAGAGTGTCAGCTTCCCAAGCTGGATGTCGCGGGTTCGAACCCCGTCGCTCGCTCAAAATATAGTTTGGATAATTATAAAATTTATCCAATATTTGAACCTCAAAATTAAGATGTTATTTTTATTTTGTTTATCCGGGGGCTTAGCTCAGTTGGTTTAGAGCACCTGCCTTACAAGCAGGGGGTCGTAGGTTCGAATCCTTCAGCCCCCACCATAAAAGCCTTAAAACAGATCGTTCTAAGGCTTTTTTATTTTTAAAGAATTCAAAAGAATCACTGACCGAGTACCGAATTTGTACCGACTAATCCCGGATACACTTCCAGGTTAGGTGATTTGGTTAATATGGTTAATTAGTGCCTGGCAAACCCACTGACTCTCCAGTTAATTTATATGAACAGAATATTTGTGATTTTCTTGCATTGGATTTAATTATGAATTCAATATTTTGCAATACTGTATGTCATCCTCTGCTAAAAATAATGATCCATCCGGTCTTCCTATTGCTCCCTCGATGGAACCCGCATTGGAATCTGCCAGACTTCCAGCCCAATACGCAGCATTTGGTAAAAGATCTGTTATTATATCGTTGCTTTCCATCCTTATAGGTATCCTTGCAGGAATTATTGCACGCGCATTAACCGGTCTTATCGGGCTCATTACTAATATTTCTTTTTACGGTAAATTATCTTTCGATTTTATTTCTCCTGCTTATAATCATTTAGGTCTGTTTGTTATTATTGTTCCTGTGCTAGGAGCTGTAGTCATCGGGATAATGGCGAGGTACGGATCTACAGGTATAAGGGGACATGGAATTCCAGAGGCTATGGAACAGGTTATACTAAATGAAAGCCGGATTCCTGCGCGCCTTACATTTCTAAAACCCGTATCCGCTGCAATTTCAATAGGAACAGGCGGTCCTTTTGGTGCTGAAGGTCCTATCATAGCTACCGGCGGCGCATTGGGTTCATTGATCGGACAGCTTTTGCATACTACAGCTTCTGAAAGAAAAATACTTCTTGCAGCTGGAGCGGCTGCAGGTATGGCAGCAACTTTTGGTACACCGGTTTCATCTGTTCTACTGGCTGTGGAATTGCTTTTATTTGAATTTAAACCTCAATCATTAATTCCCGTTGCACTTGCTAGTACGGCAGCAGCGGCAGTAAGGATAATTTTTGTCGGCAGCAGTCCTATATTTAATTTAACAGGTTTACAGCAGCCTGGTAGTTTATCATTAATATTTTATTTGTTAATGGGTGCATTAGTGGGTGTTGCTGCCGTCTTTGTTACCCGGGCAGTATATATAGTTGAAGATACATTTGAAAAGCTTCCAATTCACTGGATGTGGTGGCCTGCAATAGGAGCGGTGGCTGTTGGACTTATTGGTTATTTTGTTCCACACACCATGGGTGTCGGTTATGATAATATTGAGAATATACTTTCAGGAACGTTAACCGGGAAAGCCTTAATAATTTTATTTCTATTCAAATTTATCTCCTGGTCAATATCACTTGGAAGCGGTACAAGCGGCGGTACTTTAGCTCCCCTATTTACTATCGGCGGTGGACTCGGTGCCGTCTTAGGAGGACTGGGGATATTACTCTTTCCAGGGATAGGGATTGATCTCAGAATTGCCGCACTTGTCGGAATGGCCGCGCTTTTTGCGGGATCTGCCCGTGCGCTGCTTGCATCGATAATTTTTGCTTTTGAAACCACTTTACAACCAGTTGGCTTACTCCCCCTACTGCTCGGATGCAGTTCATCCTACCTTGTTTCAAGCTTAATGATGAAAAATACTATTATGACAGAAAAAATTGCACGAAAAGGAGTTAGGATCCCTTTCGAATACGAAGCAGATTTTCTTGATCAGGCTCTGGTAAAAAACAGTGCAGTATATAATGTTGTTAAGTTGAATAAGGATGATACCTTGAAAAATATCAGATCCTGGTTTGCAGCAGGTTCTCCTGAAAGTCTGCACCATGGTTACCCGGTTATTGATCAAAATGATAATTTGGTAGGTATTGTTTCCCGCAAGACTCTTCTTAGCTCCAACTATTCTTTAGACACAAAAATAGCGGACATCCTAAGCTCACCCTTAGCAATAGTTTTTCCAGATAGTAGCCTCAAGGAATCTCTTGATCTGATGGCAATTTATGACACGAACAGACTTCCGGTTGTGGAAAAATCACGTCCCGATAAGATAGTAGCAATCCTCTCACGTAGTGATATTCTTAAGGAAAGAAGAAATTTTATACGCAAGAAATTTCAAATTGAAAGAACTATCAACCTGAAAAAGTTTAGTTAATTTAATTGCTTCTAGATTAGAAATTACCCCCTAACCTTTTGTGTTAAGGAAATACTTCAACATTTCATTTATTATGAAAAAATAATTGCATAATTTTACCTGGTAATGAGTATCAGTATTTTTAACAGGGTGAGGAAATGAATTATTCAAATACTTTTGCCTTTGATTCTGCAATAAAAAGACTACAAGTAAAAGAACTGACGATACTTATAGCTGCTTCTGTTTTACTCCAGTTTATAATTCATTTATTACCGCCGGTGAACGGACTCCCTCCGGGAGCCATGCTGCTTCCTATTTTTTATGTGCCGCTAATTGCAGTTATGTTCTATAAGTTTCATACCGCTATGGTGGTTGCAGCTTTCGGACCGATCTTAAATTATTTCCTGACAGGCAATCCAAAACCTGGAACTATTCCCCTGCTGACCTTCGAAGTATTTTTATTCATCCTTATTCTTACAGCTTTGCTTAAGTATAAAAAATTAAATAAGGCAGGGTCATTCATCGCAGTTTTATCTGCATTAACTGTTTCTCCGCTGGTTTTCAGTTTATTCAGCGGCTCAGGTTTCCCGGGTATGCACTTATTAATTTCTCTTAAGAATGCTGTTCCCGGAATTGTCGTTCTCGTTCTACTGAATATCCTCCTGCTTCGCCTGAAGGAAAAACTCTGATGCAGGATATTTCATTCAGGGAGATTGCGGATAGAATGTTTCACTATAATCTTCCCCGCTTTGATCTGGTGGTTGGGATCGCTGAAGGGGGACTTATACCTGCAGGTATTATTGCTTATAAACTCGGGGTTGAATTAAAGGTTATGAGGATAAGTTTTCGGGATATAACAAACGTACCCATGTATAACCAACCTAAGCTTCTTTCAGGAATCGAAGATGTTAGAGGGAAAAAAGTGCTGCTCGTTGATGATGTTTCGGTAAGCGGCAAAACTTTAGAAAAGGCAAAAGAGGCGCTTTCCGGGAATGAAGTGAAAACCCTTACATTAAAGGGTAAAGCTGATTTCGTACTCTTTCCTGAAATCAGCGATTGTGTTAGATGGCCATGGAAAATTTATTCTGGAAATTCGGAAATAAAGTAGATTCCATTCACTGGTTCTTTCCCCTGGTCTAGCTTCACTTTTCTGCGTTTAATAATTACTATTTTCCGGGTCCTATTAGCTTCTTTAAGAGACGGCTTAATAATGAGGAGACTTTCAGAATGGGAAGTCCTGCTTCAGATCGATTTCATTGTCCAGTTTTTCTTCAACGTTTATTTCGGCTGCCTGGTGAACCATGTTCCCCTCCACGTATATGGCTTTATAAGGTTTGGTGGGACAGGCGAACTCGCAGGCACCGCACCCTACACAATATTGATTCCGTACTTCCGGAATTTTCAGGTTGTCTTTATAAGGTACCATATGTACAGCCTTGGTAGGACAATGTTCTGAACAGGCTCCGCAGGCCGTTCCCTCCGTTTCCACAATGCAGTTCTCTTTCACAAAGGTTGTCTTCCCTACCTGGGTAATTTTCTTTTTCTCAACCGATAGAGGGCCTATAGCACCAGAAGGACAAACCTCCCCGCAAACTGTACATTCAAAATTGCAGAAGCTGGTTTTATAATCCATATACGGCTGAAGTATTCCCAGCGCTCCGTATTCAAGAAAAGATGGCTGAAGAACCTTGGTAGGACAGGCAGAAACACATAAATGACAGGCGGTACATTTCTCCTTGAAATCGGGGATCGTTACAGATCCGGGAGGACTGGATACAGATTTCCTAATTACAGGTTTAGTACTTTCTTTTTTAGGTATGATCTTAACCTGGGAATATGCTAACCCTGTAAGGCCGATTATATATATAAGAGTTTTAGAAATGAAATCCCGTTTCGAAGGATCAATTTCCTGAAGATCAGGTTGTCTGATCCCGAAGGTATTCTGATAAGAAATCGAAACAGAGGGACAAACATCCAGACAGTTATAGCATCCTACACAACGGTCGAATTCTATCAACTTATTTTTATCATCAATACATTCCGATTTGCAGACAAGCTTGCAAGCTCCGCAGCTTTCACAAGAGAGTTTATCAATCTTCAATTTGTAAATCGATAGTTTAGAAGCGAGTCCCAGAATGGTTCCGACCGGACAAATGGTATTGCAGTACAGTCTGCCTCTCGTATATGACAGATATACTATGATAGCCAGAAAGGTAAGCGGGAATATCAATAGCATGGAAGGAAAGTTTTTAACTTCAATCGGGTAAAGCCAATATATATCAAGTTTCTCAAGCGAAAACGCGATTACATTATTCACTAATGTTATCAGAGGGTTAAAAATCCCGGTAAGAATTCGTCCGAAGTTGCTGTAGGGATCAAGCAGATTTACCAGGAGTATATATCCCGATAAAAAAGAGATCAATGTTAAGCCAAGTACTGCATATCTTAACCAGGTATTTTCTTTTCGATAACTATATTTCTTTCGTCCTTCTACTTTTCTTCTGAATCGTGACACCAGGTCTTGAAGAGTGCCGATCGGACAGACACTTGAGCAGTATACCCTCCCCCATAGTATCACGGTGAAAAATACAATGATAAACCCGGAAGCGATTAGAGTCGGGGTTTTAAAGAAACTGATTACTGAAGGTACAAACTGAATGAATAAAATTGAATCCGAAACTGCAGGAGGAATCAGTTGAGTAATATCAAGGAAGATAACAGCAGTCAATAGGAAGAACAGGACAGAAACAGCCCGCCTGATTTTAGATAATGAATCGGGTTTGAGCCGCTTAAAATATTTTTTTATAAATCGAGAGGTCATCCAGGTGCATCGTGCCTATGTGCATATCATTAGCAATTTTTATATAACCGATATCTGATGGATCCTTTCCAAATAATTTCGCAGCGGCAGCATCTGCAGCTACTATATCTGTTGAGACAAGCAGAGATTTCATAGTAACCAGATCCGCTTTTGATACTCCCCTGGGACCATTTCTCTTCATAACATTATATGCGTCTATAATTGTAAGATCAGGTTTTCTGAATGCCGAAAAATCGGCAATGCATTGATGAAGATCATTCTGGTGCCAGAACCCGCGGTCCCACACAATTCCCATCAGGTTCTTCATTCCGGCCGTCATTTCAGTTGAGCCGTGATGTTTCAGGATCGGTACATTGATGAAGACATCAGCTTCCAGAATAAGTTCGTGAACCCGGGCTTTCTTCAGTTTCATACCCTGCTCAACGGCTACATCCTGGTAATAAGATTCGCTTTCGCCGGAAACCACTTTTGCTTTTGCATCTTTTGCTGCTCTTTCAATACCGCTGTCGGCATACGACTTTTTCCAATTGTCGCAGGTATGGTCAAAAACATACACAGTCTTTGCCCCGGCATCATAACAGTGTTTGATGATCCTGTTTACCAGCAAAGGATTTGTATTCCCCGCTCTCTCAGGACCAACATCCCAGCCTATGTTAGGTTTTACCACGACTGTTTGTCCCGGTTTAACAAATCTCCTTATTCCGCCGAATGCCTTAATTGCAGCGTCGAACATAGCATCCGGTTCACCGCCTTTAATAGCAGCCAGCTGGTACTTATCATTCTGAAAAAAAGTTGATGGAAATAAGGAAGTAAGATTTCCCAAAGAAATAGCAGCTCCGCCTAATAATCCTGCCTTAAGAGTTGAACCTATAAAATCACGCCGTTTCATCATTCTCCCCGGAAAAAAATACAGCTAAAAATATTGCTTTTATAACTGATTCGCAACAGAGCTGGCTTAGGCAGAGGAAAACGCAATATGAATTATGGAGGAAGTTCACATTGTTTACCGGAAGTTTGTTAACTTTGGAAATGTAATAGCATTACTATTAAAACTTTTCCGGAAAATCTGAATATGAAACCTATTTATCTTCGCAAAGAAGCAAATAATATAGTAAGAAAAATAATGATGGATATGGCTTACCTTGCCAGCCATAAAAAGATTCGTATGCCTAAATGGCTGTATGAAGATGAACTCTATTTTTATTACAAAAAGAATGAAGCCATTGATAAATATTTCTTAAGTAAAGACAAGATTAAAAAAGAGGATGAGAACCATTATTTCTTCGATTTCCCTTTTAAAGACAACCAGGTTGAAGGAATTGAAATTGAGGGTTAACGGATAGCAGCGGAGAGAGGCCCCGGCTAAGGGAGAAAGAGTCCAGGCAGGGGGACACAGCAAAAAGCGATGAAAGATTCGAAAATTACTCTGTTTCCGAAGAAAGTATTTCTATCAATTCATAATCGGGGTGCCCGCTTCTTACCCTCATGCTGTTGGTCTCAAATTCAGATGACCGTCCCTTGGGGAGATAACCAACCATCGCCCTGATGGTATCCAGGCCTGACTGATATACAACCTCAACATTATTAAAATCTTTTTCACTTATGTTTGTGATGGTGCCTTTAATAACTGCATATTTAGGAGGGGCAGTGATTGGTCCGCTAATATCCATTCCGGAAGCCTGCGATACTGTGACCTGATCTTTTACTTTGAAGTTTTCGGCTTTGTGAGTAAAGAAGTATAATCCTGCACCTACCGCTACGAAGAAAAGGAAGTACAAGAGCCGTTTCATATCCTGTTCCTTTCAGGTATTAAGTATTGGAAGGAAAATACGAAATAGGAGAATAAATTACTTTTAATTTATACGATTCTTTCAAGGGGCATCAGGTAAATCCTGATTTCATCGTCTTTCTTTGTAACCTGCTTATTAAATTCCTGAACTCTGGAAATAAGTTTGTCAAGACTCGCCTCCTCCGGAAAAGGAATCAATCTTACGGAATCATGACCGGGAAATGTTCTTGTACCCAGATGAGGCGAAGCACCATGACTCTTTCCCAAAACACTCTCCCATTTTAAGTAGGAATCAATTCCCAGCTCGTCAAGGAGAGCTATAATTCTGTCATCCAGAACATCATGGTAAGCTAAAAATGCTACTTTCATTTGTTTCCCTCCGATGCAGGTAATTCATTAATATCCTCTTTCTTTTTTGAAGATCTTCTGAATATTTTGTTATATATCTTCACTATGGAAAAGTCATCGAAAATTGTATAAACAACCGGCACAATAAATAATGTTAAGAGAGTTGATGTTATTAGTCCGCCTATAACTGCCTGTCCCATTGGAGAACGGAATTCAGAACCCTCACCGAATGAAAATGCAACGGGCAGCATACCGAAGATCATCGCAAAAGTTGTCATTAGAATAGGTCTCAGCCTCGTCTGTCCTGCCTGCAGAGTTGCATCCCATCTTTCCATTCCCCTGCCGCGCAGAACATTAATATAATCCACCAGCAGGATACCGTTCTTCGTTACAAGTCCCATGAGCATTATTATACCAATCATTGACATAACTGACATTGAACTCCCGAACACGAGCAATGCTATCACTGCCCCTATTATAGCCATAGGAAGAGAGAGCATTATAGAGAACGGGTAGACTATACTCTCAAACTGCGAAGCAAGCACCAGGTAAACAAAAATAATAGCAAGTGCCAGTGAAAGCAGAATATTTACGAAAGACTCGGCCTGCTGCTGTCCGCTTCCAGCCACCTCAATACTATATCCAGGTGCAAGATCGATCTGGCTTATCCTTTTCTGAGCATCTCCGAGCACTTCTCCCAGGAGCCTGTCGGAAAGATTAGATTCTATCCTTATTTCACGCTGCCTGTCGTAACGGTTTATCTTAGAAGGTCCCGTGCCTTTATTAATGAATGCGACTGCATCCAGGGGAATTAGTATTCCGCCTCCCGTCCTGGTTTTATTTTTGCTCTTCAAGGTTAGGCTTGACACTCCGCTGAGTGTATTCCGGTTGGATTCCTGAACCTTAACTCTTACGTTGTATTGCTCCCCGCCTTCCTGGAACTTTGTTGCATCAACACCGTCAACCATAGCTCTCAGAGCAGTTGCTATTACCGTAGGATCAACTCCCAGCGCTGCGGCTTTTTGTCTTTCTATTTTTACGCGGACTTCCGGTTTTGAGGTTTCAAGCGAACTTTCAACGTCTACAGCTCCGGGGGTGGTCTTAACGATATGTTCTACTTTATCAGCATAATTCTTAAGCAGAGTAAGGTCCTCCCCCCTCACACTGAAAATTACAGGCTTCTGTCCGCTGCCCGGTCCATTCTGAATCCCAAAGCTGATATTCGCTGAAGCGATTGAAATTTTCTTCCGGAGTTCATCCATAAAATCAAATACACTATAGTCACGGTCATTCTTGCTGACAAGCTTTACAAGAATATTACCAATGTTCACAGGATCATTACCTGCACCAATTGTTGTTAATACGTTAACAACACCGGGCTTCTTTTGAACTATTGATTCAATCTGTTTGGCAATGCTGTTTGTCTTTTCAAGAGAACTGCCGGGAGCAGCGTCAATAGTTACGGTAAATTCTCCCTGATCCTGCCTCGGGAAGAATTCCGAACCAAGAAGTCCCATCATCATAATACTAAGAATAAATACTAATATTGATCCGATTACTATCACCAGCCTGTGCCCAAGCGACCAGTTAAGAGCTTTTCTGTATTTCCCGCTCAGCCATTCAAAGAAGTGATTAAAATAATAAAGGGTTTTCTCAATTATATTTCCGTCAGGCGAAAGGCTTTCATCCTCCCTTTTAAGCCAGCGGGCTGAAAGCATAGGGGTAAGACTGAATGCAACAAAAAGAGAAATCAGTACTGCAATTGTAACAGTCATTCCAAATTCATAAAAGAATCGACCTACAATACCAGGCATAAAAGCAACAGGAACAAATACCGCCACGAGTGTAAGGGTTACGGCCATTACAGCTAATCCGATTTCATCAGTCGCCGCTTTAGCTGCTTCAACAGGAGATTCTCCCTCGGACATATGCCGGTAAATATTCTCAATTACTACAATGGCGTCATCAATCAGCAAGCCCACCGCAAGTGACAGTGCCAGCAGTGACATTACATTTAAGGTAAATCCCAGGGCAGCCATTAAAATGAAAGATCCTATAATGGACGTAGGCAGAGCGAACGCACTAATAATAGTAGCCCGCAGGTTTGCCAGGAAGAAGTAGATAACAATTACCGCAAGCAGAGCACCATAAACAAGATCAAATAGAACATCATTAATAGAATTTTTAATAAACTCGCTGTTATCCCTGGCTATCGTAATATGATAATCTTTTGGTATCTGAGTTCTGAGCTTGTCTAATTCTTTCTTAACGCTTTCAGCCACCTGCACAGTATTACTGCCTGACTGTTTACGGAGTTCAAGTCCAACCGCCTGGTTTCCGTTCAGCCTGGTAATGCTGGTTTTTTCTTCAGTGGTGTCGGTTACCGTTGCTACATTACTCAGGTAAATATTCTGACCATTCGGAGAGGAAACGATAATATTCCTGAACTCATCAACCTGGTTCAGTTTGCCCATTGTTCTTAGTATGTACTGCCTGTTTCCCTGTTTTATGGTTCCGCCGGGAATCTCAACATTCGCACTGGCTACACTCTGCACAACCTCATTTATTGAAAGGTTATATGCATGCAGCCGGTCAGCATCAACAGCAATAAGTATTTCTCTTTCTGCTCCTCCAACCAGGGTAACCGAACCGACCCCTGATATATTCTCCAGGCGCTTCCTTATCACATCTTTTGTAAAAGTTGTAAGTTCCTTTTCTGTTCTCTGTCCTGCTACAGTCAATGTAAGGATCGGCTGGCTTGATGGATCAAATCTTTGTATAACAGGCTCATCAACATTGTCGGGAAGCTGCGATCTTACGGCAGCGACTTTTTCACGAACCTCCTGGGACGCAATCTCACCTTCAACTTCAAGCTTGAACTGGATGGTAACGATTGAAACACCTTCCTGGGATGTTGATGAAATATGATCAACACCGGCTATCGGATTTACTGCATCTTCTATAATCTTGGTAACATCCGACTCAACTTGTTCGGGTCCCGCCCCGGGCAGCACTGTTGTTACAGTTACTACAGGAATATCAACATCCGGGAACTGATCTACGTTTAGTTTGATAAAAGAAAATAACCCCAGTACCAGGATGGCAAGGATTATCATCGTTGTAAATACGGGTCTCTTTATCGATACATCTGCTAATTTCATTTAACGCCTGTCCTTCGAGGTCAATTTTATTTTATGATTGAAACTGTCGTACTGTCAGATAAATTATTCATTCCTGCTGTTACTATTGTATCGCCTTCTTTCAATCCGTTTGTAATCTCGGTAATGTTTTCATTCGTTAAACCGGTTTTCACTTCTGTGGCGATCGCTTTTTTATCAACGATTTTATAGATGGAATTTTTGTTATTCTCAAAAATAACCGCCTGGGTGGGAACTACCAGTACATTCTGTTGGGATGCAAGAGTAATATCAACATTAACAAACATCCCCGGTTTATACCAGTTGTCCTTTGTGTTATTAAACTTTGCTTTAACCTGGAAGGATCTTGCTTCAGACGAAGCTGATCTTGATATTTCAGATATCTTACCGGATACAGCTCTTTCCTTGTTAAACTCAGAATATATTTTTACCGAATCGTTTAAATCAAGCTTGGCAACTTCACCTTCAGTAACAAAGAATTTAATTATCATCTGCCGTATGTTTGCAACAGTTGCCAGCTGCATACCGGGAGTAACCCAGTCGCCAACATTTACATTCAGGTCGGTTACCATACCGTTTATGGGTGATTCAAGATCCACGGTACTTTTTGAGGCATCAAAATTGGCTTTAGCAACTTCATATGCGGTCTGCGCCTGGTCAAGCTGCTGTTGTGAGATGGCACCTTCGTCATATAATGCCTTCATCCTTTCATAATTTTTCTTTGCATTCTCATAATTTGCCTGGGCCTGAAGAAAGTTGGAAGTAGCTCCCGAACGATCAAGTTGAATTAATACCTGTCCCTTTTTCACATAACTGTTAACCTGCGCTTTGATATCAATAACCCTTTCTGCGATCTTCGATACAATAGCTGCCTGCTCAACACCTTCCAGCGTACCTGAATAGGTTTTATTTTCAGAGATAGTTTGTTTTTCAACCTGTGTTACCTCAACAGGAACGGCTTCCTCAACTGCTGCATTCTGCTGTTCCGACTTATTCCCGCAGCCCTGGGTAAAGAGCATTATTATTAGCGCGATTGATAAATACTCGATAATTATCTTAATCATCAGGAATTTTCTCCTTTGGTTTTTACTTTCATTTCGTAATTATTCCTAAAATCTTCTCCCATTCTGTTTTTGCAATCAGGAAATCATAAACCGCTTTTTCGTAATTAATCCTTGTTTGTGTAAGCGAGTTCTGAGTATCAAGTATTTCAAGCTGTGTGCCTACACCTTCTTTATACCTGGTTTGTGCTATTTCAAGAGCACGCTGTGCCTGCTGCACGCTTTTCTCCTGGGCCTGAATGCGGTCAAGGGCCTCCTCCATCTTTAACTTCGACTGCATAAGGCCGATCCTTAAACCGGCTTCAGCTTTATTTTTTGTAACCTCCAGACTTTTCACGTCAATTTTAGCCTGCTGAATGCGGGCGCTTCTTTTAAATCCGTCGAAAAGAGGATAGCTAAGTGAGAGTCCGACCGTAATAGTATTCGCCCAGTTATAGTTTCCGAAATTAAAAGTATTGTCCTGGGTCTGCCAATCGTAATTACCAAATGCAGACAGGGTCGGAAGGTAAGCTGCCTGCTCTATGTTGACGTTCTCTTCCAGCATAAGTTTCTGGATCGATAGTTTCTGAAGGGCAGGATTTTTTTCCTTAAGGATTTCATCCGATCTCTCCATAAGGTCGGGCGATACTTTTTCAACCTTGAATTCTCCCTGGACATCGATTGTTGTGTTCAGGTCGAGCGCCAGAAGATTTTTCAGTGCATTTTTTGCAAGCTGCAGGTTATTTCTGGCTTCTATCAGCATTGGTTTAACATTGGCAAGCTGAACTTCTGCTCTAAGGTAATCGTATTCAGATGCAGCTCCCTGTTTATACAAGGCACCGGTATTTTCATAATTTGCCTGAGCCACCTTATAACCCTCTTCGTTCACGCTGACCAGCTTCTTTGACAGAAGTACACTATAAAAACTTTCTTTCACCTGGGCAATTACATCATCCTTAGCTGATTCGTTTGAAAGGTCAGAATATTTTGAATATTTCTTAGCAATACTGATAGCTGTTCCCAGCCTGGGATCAAAAATCGTCTGGGATAGGGATACCCCCAGGTTATAGCTATTCTTTGCTCCTATTGAGAATGTCAGCGTATTTGGTGATGGATTAAATGGAGTGTTCGGAGGAATAAAAAGTACTGGTGATTTAAGGTTACGCGTATACTGACCATTGAGATTCAGCTTTGGCCACGCACCCGCATAAGCTTCTGTAATCTGTTCTTCAGCTTTTTCTACACTCAGCCGGGCAATTTGTATATCGTAATTTTTGTCCAGCGCTATTGATACAGCCTTATCAAGCGTAAGTACAATATCCACACTGTCTGTCTGGGCAGAAATACCGGAGTTAAAGAGTATTATTCCGGCAAATATTAATATTAATATATTTTTCATTCCTTTTCCTGTAATAGTCATTTCTGAGATTTTTCCAGACCTTTTATTATTAGGTTCAGCAGGTTCATCTTTTTCCTTTTATTCTCGTTGAAGTAACTTTCATCGTAATGCGACATCCTCTGTTTGTGATATTCCCAGTGTTCTATGGAAGATGACATATCAATCAGATCTTCAGAAAGCTGTTTGGAATCATGTTCAATGAATTCGCTGCTGCGGATGCCCTCCTCAAGGATCTCCTGTATAATAATTTTCTGCCGTCTGATAGAAACATTATAAAGACCGGCTATCCGCTGAACAATTTCTGACTGTCCCGATGTAACCAGCCGGTAAGAGTTAACCTTTTCTCTCCAAAAATCAGAGGTAAACTGTACGTACTTCCTTAATTTCGCGGCGGCAGAATTTTCTTCTGCCAGGCTTGACTGGAGTGTGCTGAAATACTCTTCCGCATCCATTTCAATTATCCCGCAGAAGATATCTTCCTTATTTGTAAAATAGTGATAAAGGGAATTCTTCTTAATCCCTACACGCTCACCAATATCATCCATTGTAGTTTTACTGAACCCGTACCTGGCAAAAACACTGCTTGCGGCCTTTAATATCTGTTCTTTTTTATTTTCTTTTGAATCCACGACTTATCGAACTTTAGTATTAATTGTTCGAAAGTTAACCAATTAAATTTTCCGAAAAAATACCTGGAATAATGCAATTGATTTACAGCAAATATTCCATTTTTTTTCTCTCTATCATTTGATTTTGAGAATATTACTACTTTCCATTTCTCACTTATAGTAATTATTTTCAACCATAACTAACCTAATCACCCGAAAAGAAGTTTATTCCAGGCTGGCATTTTTGTTGACTTTTTAAACGCTGATAACCCGGTAGTTTTAGAGATTCACTCCTCATACTAAAAGGTTCAATGAAAACCGACTTCAGCGATAATAATTCAGGTAATTCATTATTTCAGAAAAACTTCTGGAATTACCTGTCTAAACCGCGTTTCGGCATATTCAAAAAGTTCCTCTTTTCTTTCCTTCTAATCTCAATAGTCCCCCTCCTTGTTTTCGGTATTTATACCCTGATGAATATAAGTTCTGTAAGGAATGATATAATCCAGCACGCTAAGATGGACATTGACCAGAAGACGCAGGAAACAATGGAGGTGCAGGCGGTACTTACGGCCAAAGCAGTGGAAAGGTTTCTGAGACAATGTGAGAATGATTTAAGAGTATTGAAACAATCTGATTTTACCCCTTACGATTTTCTTCAGTTCAGCAAGCAGCATCAGTCAGAGATATGGATAAGAATGGGCACCAATGAAAATCCCTATGATGCTCATCTTCAGATCCCGCTCTACAAAGAGATTTCATTAGTTGATGAAAACGGGCAGGAGAAGATTAAAGTGAAGAACGGCAGAGTACTTAATGCTGAACTTCTGAAAAATGTCAGGAACCCCCATAACACTACATACCTTAATGAGAATTACTTTAATGAGACAAAAAGCCTTAAAGAGAATGAGATTTATGTTTCACACCTGGCAGGATTTTTTACAAGCAAAAGAGAGCAGCTGGGAAAAGCTTCATCCCCTGAAGATGCAGTAGAGGGGAAAGGTTATAATGGTGTAATACGGTTTTCAACTCCTCTCTATGAAGGGATCAGGTTCGCTGGTATCCTGGAGATAGCTCTGGATCAGCAGCATCTTATGGAATTCACACAGCATATATTACCTAACAACAAAAGCTTCACTGTTTTCCCGGTTTATTCTTCAGGCGATTATGCATTTATGTTCGATGACAGGGGCTGGATAATTACCCATCCAAAGTTGTGGGATATTCCCGGAGTCGATAAGGATGGGAACATGGTTCCCGCATACTCCATCCACTCATCAAGGGAGGATATTAACAGAGGCTGGATTCCCTTTAACCTGGATTCAGTTGGATTCATCGATAAATCATATCTGTACGTTGCTTCGGAAGTCCGGAAAAAACATTCGGGATCTGTTATTCTTACGAATGTAGGGGGAGTTAAAAAGATGATGTCATATGCTCCCGTTCATTATGACAGGGGTGTTTATTCCCGCTATGGAATATTCGGGGGAATAACTATTGGATCCAATATCGAACGCTTCCATACAGCATCTGATGAAATAACAGCTGAAATGGATGAAACGGTATTATTTTTCAGAGATAACATTATCTGGATAATCTTTATAACTTTTATTTTGTCTGCTATCATTTCATGGTTCGTATCCAGGCATTTTACTAAACCACTTCTGGCGATAACTGAGGGCGCAAAAACCCTGGCGGAAGGAAATTTCTCCCAGCCTGTTGCAATGAACAGGAAAGATGAAATTGGTTTTCTCGGGAGTTCATTCAATTACATGGCCGAAGAATTGAAAACAAAAAACCATGAACTTATTAGCTCCTTCAATGAACTTAAAAAATCCAAGAATGAAGTTGAGAACTATGTGAGAGACCTTGAATATCAGTTAAAAATATTCAAGAGTATTCTCCGCATAAGCAATGTACTGGGCTCAACATTTGACCTCGGCCGTATACTCAAGTATATCCTGCATAATACTGTTGAGCGCTTCGGATTCGACCGGGCTATCCTTTACCTTCTGGATGGAAATGAAAAGTACCTTGTCTGTAAGGAAGTCTACGGCTTTACCGCGCGTGAAGAAAAAACAGCACGGCAATCAAAATATAATCTTGAACATTTTGACTGTATAGAAACAAGGGTCGCAAAAACAGGAAATATTATTTTTGTTGATAATATTAATAAGTATCCGGAAGCTACTGAACTCGACAAAAAGATCAGGAAGATATCCGGCAGTAAGTCATTTGTTTTTGTTCCTCTCAGGGTCAGGGAGAAAATTATCGGCATTTTAGGAGCTGACAAACTAAAAACAAAAACTATGATTTCCGAACTCGATGTCAGCTCACTTCAGATACTCGCAAACCAGGCTTCCAGGGTTATTGAGAGTACCAGGCTGATGCACGAGATTATTGTTCAGAAAAACTTCCAGGAAGATATTCTTAAGTTCATGCCTGACGGTGTTATTACAGTTGATCATAATGGTAATATAAGCAGTATAAATCCTGCTGCCCTAAACATTCTGCAGGAAGAAGATAAGCAGATAATCGGGAAAAATGTTTGGGACCTGTTTCACCCCAATCACTCAATGATAGAGGAAATCGGCTCTTCACTATCGCAAAAGGGATTATACCGCGGGTACAACCTTGAAATATTTATTGGTGACAAACCGAAATATCTTAACCTCACAGCTTCGCGTATGAACGATCTTTCGGGCGAATTAAGCGGAACTGTAGTAATCATTCAGGATACTACTGAGAAGAAACTGCTGGATGACCGGATACAGACAATGGACAGACTTGCTTCACTGGGTAAATTTGCCGCAGGCATTGCTCATGAAATCAGAAATCCATTAACCGGTTTGACACTCTTTCTTGATGATCTTCATGATAAAATTAACAACCAGCCGCAGGTATCGAAGAATATACAAATGGGACTGGCTGAAGTTGAACGTCTTGAGTCATTTGTAAACGATCTGCTGGACTATTCCTCTCCTGCCAGGCAGAAAGCTGCGATGAAAAATATTAATTACCTCATCGAAGCAACCCTTCACTTTATTGATAAACAGTGCCGAAGTTCTAAAATATTAGTAAGGACTTTATTATCGGCTGATATTCCGGATATTTTTATTGACCAGGAAAAAATAAGACAAGCATTACTAAATATTTTACTGAATGCTATACACGCAATGCCTGAAGGCGGCGAGCTCAGTATAAAAACAAGTTATAAAAAAAATAAACAGAATAAATTCTTCAACCTCTCAGAAAGTGATGCTTCAAAATCTGGCTGGGTACAAATAAGTATTTCCGATTCGGGTTCCGGCATACCCGATGCGATTATTGAGAAAATATTTGATCCCTTTTTCACTAATAAAAAAGGGGGGACGGGGCTGGGGCTCTCAATCACTCAAAATATAATTTCTGAACATAATGGTAAAATCAGGGTCTCTAATTCGAAACATGGGGGTGCTGTTTTTACTATATTACTGCCTGTGATACATATGCCGAAAGAAGATTCATTCGTGAAGGAGATGTTAGTATGAGTTCAAAAACTATCCTTATAGTTGATGATGAGGAATTTATCAGGCTAAGCCTTCAGCAGATCCTCGCGGAAGAGGATTATAATGTAATACTGAACGGTTCAGGAAGCGAAGCTCTTAAAACTATTAAAGATGAAGAAATTGACCTTGCTCTTCTGGATCTGAATCTTCCCGATATGAGCGGAATTGATATTCTCAGGCAGATTAAGACGCTGCAGCCTCACATCTTAACAATTATCATGACAGGCTTTGCATCAGTTGAATCAGCTGTTGAAGCTATTAAACTGGGTGCTTATGATTATATTAAAAAACCCTTCAAAGCTGATGCGATTAAGCTTATTACGAAACTTGCCCTCGAAACACAATCGCTTAAAAAAACAGTGTCAGAACTGATTGAACAGAAATCCCAGGGTAAAAGCATAGGAAGCATTGTTGGCGAATCTGCTGAAATCAGCATTGTAAAAAATCAGATCATAGAATACGCCAGGCATGATTCTGCTACGGTACTTATTACAGGAGAAAGCGGAACCGGCAAAGAACTTGTTGCCTCTGCTCTGCATCATCTGAGCAGCCGCAGGGATAAAGAATTCATTGAAATAAATTGTGCATCTATACCTGAAAACCTGCTGGAAAGTGAATTATTCGGCTATGAAAAAGGCGCTTTCACGGATGCACGGACAAGTAAAGAAGGTCTTCTTGAAAAAGGAGACGGCGGAACATTATTTCTCGATGAAATCGGTGAAATGAGTCCTCTGCTCCAGGCTAAGCTCCTGCGTGTAATTGAAAATAAAAAGTTTATGCGGCTGGGTTCTACTAAAGAATTAAGCTCAGACGTAAGAATTTTAGCAGCAACTAATAAAAATCTTAAAGATGCTATCGCCAGTAAGCATTTCAGGGAGGATTTGTATTACAGACTGAATGTACTCCGCATTGAGATGCCTGCATTAAGATTAAGGGGTGAGGATATTATTTTGATAGCGAATTATTTTCTTGAAAACTTTGCCCGAAAGTTTAATAAAAAAATCAGCGGTTTTTCAGATGAAGCTATTGTGCTTTTATTAAAATATGAGTGGCCGGGAAATATCAGGGAATTAAAGAATATTATCGAACGTATCTGCATACTTCAGAAGCAGCCGGTAGTTGAAGTATTCCATCTTCCTGCGGAACTCACCTCAGTAAATGGAAATACCGAAGTCAATCTTAGAAATGATGATTCATTTGAATCTTCATTTGAGGACATAATTCGTGCAACAGAAATCGATCTCATTAAAAAAGCATATGAACTTAGCGGAAATAATACATCACAGACTGCCCGGCTTCTGAAGATTCCCCGCGAGACCCTTCGATACAAACTGGAAAAGTATAATATAGGGAATGGTGAAATTTAGCCGGACTATGGCGAACATTCACCAACCTGTCATTTTCTAACCGATATATTTTCACTTTATAAAGCTTAATCACCTTTTTTTAAAACTTCCCTGTGGCATCCTGTTTGAACCTGCGGGGTATTCGAAGATAATTTCGAAAATGTTTAATATTCAAGGAGTTAACATGAAAAAATTATTTGTACTGCTTTCTGTTTGCATGTTCTTCGGGTTAACAGGCAGCAGTCTTGCCCAGATCAGCCTTTCGGGTGATTTGCAGGTCCGTGCAAGAGACGATATTAAGGACCTTGGTGATTATGGCGGCTATTCTGATGATCTTTATTATATGATGCGCGCCGGACTAAATGTAAGCGCCAGCATAGGTGACGGATTTTTCGGCAAGATAAGACTTGAGCATTATAATTATGCCGGCTATATTTATTCAGCTCAAAGCGGGCTGGATAATTACAGTAATGCTCCAATAATTCCTGGCTCCAACGACCTGTTAGCCCGCCCTACAGTTAATTTTACGCAGCTGTACCTTGGAGTTAACCGTGAAAATTGGGGAGTTGAAGCAGGTATTTATCCTATCAGCGGATTAGCAAATCCCATTCTCGATATTCACTATATGCCTAATATAATGGTTGATATACCATTCACACTTTACAGGCTCAACACCCTGACAGGAATTTCAGGCTACGTCGCTGCAGGTCCCGGTAAGATAAATCTCTTCGTAAGCAATGATTATAACGGAAGCTATGCAGAGGATGTAAACGGAAATGACCTGATGAATAATAGTGATTCCTACACAGTGGGTGCGAACTATGATTTTAAGGTGGCCGGTTTTGAAGTACAGCCTATCGGTATTATCAGCATTGCCTCTGATTCAGTCCCTAAACCCGTATCATACGGAATCAACCTGGGAACTCCTGATTTTTCCGGGTTCAGTCTTGATTTAGATGCTGCAGCTTCAAAACAAACTGAAGCAGGTACGGCGAACTATGACGCATTCCTTGTAAGAATAAAAGCAGAATTTAAACCTGGCTTCGGATCAATCCAGGGCTGGTTTGATATAGCAAGAAGAACCGATAAAGATGTTCTTCTTCCGAATGAGTCAGGTGATATGGCTGATATCGATCATAATTACACTTATCTCTGGCTGCTTTATAATATTCCTATATATAGCTCGGATCATGGTTCACTTACGCTGACACCCAGAGTAAGAAGAATTACAGAGAAGATTGACAATGATTTCTTCAAGAAGGATTACACACGGTACAAAATAGAGCTGCTTTTCTCAATGTCTTTTAAATAATGTTAATAAACTTAGGTGGTAATATGAAATTCTATAAACTCTTAACCGGCTTTTTTGCGATTCTGCTGGCTGTAGGATTAAGCAGCTGCGGAAACAAAGATTCCGGTCCTATTAAAATTGGTGTGCTTCTTCCCCTTACAGGTTCCCAGGCTAACTTTGGAGAGATGGAGAAGAATTCTTATGAAATGATAAAAGAAAAGGTCAATGCCGACGGCGGTATAAATGGAAGAATGCTTGAATTCGTATACGAAGATGATACAGGAAAGCCGGATGTAGGAAGAGCCGGTGCCGAAAAGTTAATTACCGTTAACAAAGTTCCTCTGATTACCGGGGGATATAGTTCATCTGTAACTTTTGCAGCATGTGCGGTAGCCCAGCAGAACCGGGTTCCCTTTCTTGTATGCACTGGATCAGTTGACAAAATCACTGAACCTGCTTCATTCAACCTTACTACAAATGATGGTAATAAGTTTTATATCTACCGTGTAAATCCTCCTGTTTCTGAATACGCTTCAGGATTTGAAAGTATGCTTACAGAAGTGGTTCATCCTAAAAATGTATACATACTTCATGAGAACACAGCTTTTGGTACAGGCGGAGCAGAAGCATTTAAGGAAACCTGCAACAAACTTGGTATAAATGTAATTGATGTAAAATCGTATTCAGCTGGCGCAGTTGATTTCAAACCTCTGCTTCAGAACGTAAAAAAATCTAACCCGGATATAGTTTACATGATTTCCTACGTAATGGATGCAGCCTTGCTTATGAAACAGGCTCGTGAAATCAACTTCACACCCGAACTTTTTGTCGGTGCAGGTGCAGGCTATACTATGCCGGCATTCAAAGAAAACGCGGGCAATGCAGCCAATGGTGTTCTCTCGGCAACTCTATGGCACCAATCTCTCCCTATCCCCGGTGCTTCAGAGTATTATGATAACTATATCAAGAAATTCGGCGGCGAAGGTCCTGATTATCATGGCGCTGAAGCTTATGCAGCAGGCCAGGTTGTTGCCGAGGTTCTTAAGAGTACTGAAGATTATTCATCTGAAGGACTTAGAAAAGCCCTCGATAAAGTCGACATGAAGACCGTCTTCGGTCCTGTTAAATTTTCGTCGTATGATACAAAGATCCATCAGAATAAAATGGATACTTATGTTGTTCAATGGATTGATGGAAACCTGAAGCTCGTTTGGCCGAAGGACCTTGCTAATGCACAGTTCACATTTCCTGTTGACTGGAACGCTGTCTGGAACAAGTAACGTCAACGTTAATTATGCTAAAATAAATTAGAGGAAAGTAATGGATCTAATACTTCAGTCACTTATCTACGGACTCCTCATAGGCGGTCTCTATGCTATAATTGGAATAGGGATGACCCTCATAATGGGTGTACTGAATATCATCAACCTCGCACACGGTCAGATAATGATGGTTGCAATGTACCTCACGTGGGTGATGTGGCAGTTCCTGGGATTAGATCCATACCTTTCCATTTTTATAACTATTCCCGTGGTCTTCCTTTTGGGTAAAGGAATCAGCAGATACCTGCTCTTTCCCCTTATCAAAAAAGAATCGATATTGCCTGAAAACCAGGTATTGATGACCGTCGGAATAGGGATGGTTCTGGTTGAACTGGCCCGTTCAGTTTTTTCAAGCGATTACCGTTCTGTAAGAACAAGCTACACTGATGAGGCATGGCACTTAGGTACCATATCTTTAAGCGTACCTCTGGTAATTGCTTTCCTTATAGCAATTGTCCTGACTATCGGACTTTTCATACTACTGACAAAAACAGATCTGGGAAGATCGATCCGTGCAACAGCACAGGACAGGGATGCGGCAACTTTGATGGGAATAAGTGCAAAAAAGATAACTATCTTAACATACGGGCTGGGCAGCGGATTGGTCGCCGCTGCGGGGACTCTCCTCCTTCCCGTGTATTACCTTTTCCCTGATGTCGGTCCTATTTTTACGGTTAAGGCTTTTGTTATAACGATACTTGGCGGGCTTGGTTCACCTATAGGGGCAATAGCAGGCGGACTGGTTCTCGGAATTGCTGAAACTTTCGGTGCTACCTACCTTAGTATGGGATACCGTGATGCAGTGGGACTTGTTATTTTTCTCCTGGTGCTTGTATTTCTTCCCGGGGGAATAAAACAGTTAACAAAAATTTAGGTATGATGATGAAAGAACAATCTGCCAGGGCATTCAGAATTACGAAGATTGAATGGATTATTATAGGAGTTTCATTAGTACTTCCTGTTATATTCGACTTCTCTCCCTACTTTCAGGGACTGCTTATATTCATAATGATGTGGGTAATCCTCGGAAGTTCGTGGAATCTTCTCGCCGGCTATACAGGACTGGTTTCATTCGGGCACGCGGCTTATTTCGGTATCGGCGCTTACGCAGCAGCTATCCCCTTCCTTCACTGGGGAATTTCTCCATGGTGGGGACTGTTGACGGGTGGAATAGCCGCCGTTATTCTTGGTTACCTGCTCGGTATTGTTGTATTCAGACTGCGGGGACCTTATTTTGCCCTGGGCACCCTGGCAACTGCGGAAATTCTCAGGATAATCTTCGGCGAAGAAGACTGGCTTACCAACGGCCATACCGGAGTATTATATATGACAACCTGGGTGAGTAAATATCCTTATTATTATTTAGCATTTGCTCTTGCCATGGGCGCTGTCTTCTCTGTTAAATATATAATGAAAACTAAATCGGGATTCTACTTCCTTTCTATACGGGAGGATGAGGATGCTGCTGAGGCACTTGGTATCAATACAAAGAAGTATAAGAATGTTGCCACGGTGGTATCAACTTTCTGGGCAGGAATGGCCGGAGCTTTTTATATGATATACATGGGTTTTATTGATCCAGAGGTTGTTTTTGCACTTCATAATATTTCCATCATTACAATCCTTGTAGGCATCATCGGCGGAGTAGGAACTATTTGGGGCCCGGCTGTAGGAGCCGTAGTAATGGTGTTTATGCAGGAGCTGTTCCGGTCTTCAATTTTCGGACTTGCACCTGACTGGCTTTCCAGGTTCCATTCGCTCTCTTTTGGGCTGCTTGTAATTTTTGTCATCCTTTATCTGGCGGGCGGCATTGTAGGAGACTGGAAACTTATCTCAAGAAAATTCAAATTCGCACGCACCAGGGAGAGACAATGAGCGCACTTACCGTAACTAATTTAACTAAAGTTTTCGGCGGCTTAACAGCAGTTGACCATGTTTCTTTCGAAGTGGAGGAAGGCGAGATATTCGGGCTGATAGGACCGAACGGAAGCGGCAAGACAACTATCTTCAATATGATCAGCCAGTTTTATACTGTCACCTCGGGAAACATCTACTTTAAGGGGCAGGACATCACAAAGAAGAAAACTTTTGAAATAGCACGTCTTGGAATAGGAAGAACCTTCCAGGTAGTTAAACCTTTGAAAAGGCTGACCGTAGAAGAAAATGTTATGGCTGCGGCATTTGCCCGTGAATCATCTTTTGCAGGTGCAAGGAAAGCTGCCAGAGAAGTACTGGAATTCTGCAGGCTTGACAGCCTTGCTGATGTGAAAGCCGGGGGACTTCCGATTGCCGGCAGAAAACGGCTCGAGATCGCCAGGGCGCTGGCTACACGGCCTTTTCTTTTACTCCTTGATGAAACCGCTGCAGGACTTAATCCCTCAGAACTGGACGAGGCTATCGATATTATAAAGAAAATAAGAACTGATCTTGGGATTACAGTCGTTATCGTTGAACATATCATGAAGGTAATAATGAGTATAAGCGACAGAATCCATGCAATTGCCTACGGAGCAACAATCGCCCAGGGTACTCCCTCTGAAGTTGCAAAAGACCCAACTGTTATAGAAGCATATCTCGGTTCAGATTATGCGGGAGAAAATGGCAATGCTTAATGTAAAAAATCTGAATATGGGTTATGGGGATATGCAGGTGTTATGGGATGTCTCTTTTGAGGTTATGGAAGGAGAGATTGTAGTGCTTGTAGGAGCGAACGGAGCTGGAAAGTCTTCAACTTTGAAGACCATTTCCGGTTTACAGCAGCCTGGATCAGGCACTATAGAATTTGAAGGGAAAATACTTAACAGTATATCGCCTGAAGAAATAATAAAGGAAGGTGTGGTTCATTGTCCCGAAGGACGCCGTTTATTCAACGAGATGACGGTAGAAGAGAACCTGTTTATGGGTTCACTTCATGGAAAGGCGAAACAGGAGAGGAAAAATACTCTTGAAGAATGCTATAACCTGTTCCCGAGATTAAAAGAAAGAAGAAAGCAGCTAACAGGTACTCTGAGCGGCGGAGAACAGCAGATGGCGGCAATTGCAAGGGGCCTTATGTCCCTTCCAAAGCTTCTGATGCTAGATGAACCAAGCCTGGGGCTCGCCCCGGTACTGGTTCAAAATATCTTTGAGATCATCAAGGATATAAATAAAAAAGGAATGACCATACTGCTGGTAGAACAGAATGTTCAGATGACGCTAAAATTCTGCACGCGAGCTTATGTTCTGGAGAACGGAAAGATCTCGATCAGCGGAACCGGGCAGGAATTGCTGAATAATGAGCATGTGAAATCAGCCTATTTAGGTATTTAATTTAAGGAGATAATATGATAGTACGTAAGTGGATGTCTGAAAATCCAATCGTAGTTGATGAAGGCGCATCACTTTCTGATGCAATAAATCTTCTTAAACAGAATAAAATAAGGCGGCTGCCCGTATTAAAAAAAGGGAAACTGGTGGGGATAATATCGGACAGAGATCTGAAGGAAGCCTCCCCTTCCAAAGTTACCTCTCTTGATATCTGGGAACTCCATTACCTAATGTCAAAAATTAAAGTTAAAAGTATAATGACAAAAAATCCTGTTACTGTTGGTCCCGATACAACAATCGAAAGAGCAGCGATATTAATGTTTGATAACAAGATAGGCGGTCTTCCTGTAATAAACAAAGATGGAAGTCTTGCAGGGATCTTAACCGAGCAGGATGTTTTTAAGGCCCTTATAAACATAACAGGGGCAAGGTTTGCAGCCAACAGGGTATCAATTACAATACCTGATATTCCGGGTTCAATAAAGGATGTTATGGATATAATGAGAAAGCACAACTTTAAGTACAACAGCATCCTTACCACACTGGAAGGGGTTGAAGAAGGTTTCCGGGAAGTTCTTATCAGGTTCCAGGCCGAGGAGGATGAACAGGAGAAAATACTGGCTGACCTTAAAGCAAAATATGATTCTGTTGAACTTACTGTTGATTAAATGGTTTACAAGCCGGCATTAATTTGTTTGGATGGATAAGAGGGGGTAACTACATAGTAAGAAACCAGGGGATTAACTTTTTCCATAAAACCATTGTTTGCACAGCAGAAGATTAGAGAATAGAGGCTGATTTATTCAGCCCCTATTCTAAAAAGATTGTGCGGACAAAAGCTGATTACCAGCCTCTTCTGCCGCCACCACCGCCACCGCCGCGATTTCCACCACCACCGCCACCGCTGCGACCACCACGTCCTCCGCCGCCGCCGCCTCTGCGGTTATCTTCACGCGGACGAGCTTCGTTTACAGTTATTTTTTTACCTTTTAAATCTTTAGTATTCAATTCACTGATTGCTTTCTGAGCTTCAGCCTGACCAGGCATTTCAACAAATCCAAATCCTTTGGATTCACCGGAAAACATATCTTTAATAACTTTAACGCTTCTGACTGTTCCGTATTCAGAGAATAACCCCTGGAGATCTTCATCGGTAACTTCCTTTGAAAGATTGCCTACAAAAATGTTCATGTAAGTGTTCCTTTATTTTGTTTGTTATGTTTTATTATCTACTAAAGGGAATTTACCGATGCAGTAGACAATGTTGCTTCAATTTTTTTAAAACTAAGATTGTCTAATAATGAAGGGGAAATCAGATCCTGATTGTTATAAAGGATCACCCGTAATTCAATAATTCGATACAATCATTAGATTGGAACGATTAGGCACTTGAAATCGTAGTTTATACTTATACGTAATATATTGACAAATAATTCCAGATCAAAATGAAAAAATCACCCTTTACCGGGCAAAAATGAAGGATGCCGGCTTAGTTAAGAGTTGGAATAGGATCGTTAAATCTCAGCTTTTGGTTCACCATGTTTATGAATCCATAAATGACCTTCGCGCATAAGTCCCTTCAGCGAAGATTCGAACCAGACCGCACTTATTTCCTCGTAAACTTCGGGAATATCGTGATGATCACCCATTTTTGTTGCCAGGCAGTATCCCGGTTTTAGTTCATACTTTTCACCTTCAGACACTGCGAGTCCTGAACCCTTAAAAATCACCCAGTATTCATCACAATCATGATAATGATTATCGAAGTTAGTCTTTCTAGGGTAGTCTGTCTGGTCTCCTTCATTTTTTGGATTATCGCTGTTATCGATAGTAAAAACACCGTGAGTACCTGTAAGTCCCTCCCAGTGTCCGCCGATAACAATAACCACGCAGTCGGTTTCAGCTTTAACTTTTATAGTTGAATTAAGTGATTCAATTTTAAAAGTGTGTCCGCCCTTAGCGTAAGAAATTTTACGGTTTATTATCATCTTACAGATGCCGTCTCCGATAAAATACATCTCACGTTCAGAAGTAGAGATAAAGCTTCTGATCTCCCCTTCTTTAAGGTTTATGACATCAATAAAGTCGAGATCGCTCCAGGAAGGCATCATATCTTCAGAGCATTTAAGTAAAGGCATATTTCTGGTCTGTCCTGAATTTTTTAATGAATAATTTTAAAAGTATTGTAAGAACCGAAGTTTGAATTTGAGGTTTGTAAAATAATTCTCCTTAGTTCTTTCCTCCCGAATTTCCTTTATAATTAAATATTTTAATTATATATGCGTAAAAGATAATCAATCTTCACTTTTATGCAAATCAATTTTTATGGGAATTTTAGCTTTTTCCTCACCGAATAGACTAAATTAATAATTTTTCTAGAAGAAAACATATCACAAAAGCGGAATCTTATTCCTCTTATGTTTACTTTTTAATTATGAATTTATTAGAACATGAGAGAAGGAAAACTGTAACTGCGGTTGAAATTATCAGAGAAACTTGGTTCGATTGGATATAACCGTGCTATCCTTGCGCTTTCAGTAGCGAGAATGGCCGATGCTATAGGCAACAGCATCCTCTTTATTTTAATTCCGTTATACGTTGCAAGAATTCCAGAAGAATTTATTCACTTCCCTACCCCCATTCTTGTCGGTATCCTTATTTCAGTTTTTGGTTTGGTAACATCGGTTTTCCAACCTGTAATGGGGGCTTTAACTGATCGCCTTGGGAGAAGAAAAATATTAATTCAGACGGGTCTTGCTGTAATCGGCATCTGTATAATCCTTTTCATCTTTGCCTCGCATTTTTATGAATTGCTTATTTTAAGGATAATTCAGGGTGTGGCAGTTGCTTTAACCATTCCTGCCTCTCTCGCGCTGATGACCTCAATAACGAAGAAAGAAACACGTGGGGGTTCAATGGGTATATACAGCACTTTCAGGATAATAGGCTTTAGTCTGGGACCGGTAGCAGGCGGCTTCCTTGAAAGCACTTACGGATTTAATGCAGCATTCTATGCCGGTGCGGGGTTCATTCTTGTTGCTATATTACTGGTTTACTTCTGGGTTGAGGAAGTAAGAGGTGAGGTCCCTGATGCGAAGAAGCGAAATTTCAAGATCATTGATACGGATCTTCTAAGCGCAGGTATCGTTGCAACTTCTTTTGCCACTTTTCTGATGGCTTCTGCTTTTTCCATGGTTACTACATTGGAAAATCAATTTAACTCAAGGCTCGATATTACCGCTGTTGGTTTCGGGTTTGCTTTCAGCACTGTTATGATCGGCCGGCTTATCTTCCAGGTACCTCTCGGGCATTATTCTGACAAGGCAGGAAGACGTCCGCTTATAATTGTCGGACTGATATTAATGGGTATTTCAACAGCTTTGCTTGGGGTTGTAACTACATATATTGAATTAATTGTTATCAGGCTTTTACAGGGAATAGCTGCTGCAGGTATTGCCGCCCCGGCTTTTGCAGTAGCGGCTGATTTATCGAAAAAAGGAGGAGAAGGCCGGCAGATGAGCATTGTAACAATGGGGTTTGGCTTCGGTATTGCTTTCGGACCTATGATATCAGGTTTGCTTGCTAATTTCTTTTTCGAATTACCCTTCCTGGTAGTTGGAATTATTACAGTGGCCGGGGCATGGGTGGTTTACAAGTATCTGCCGGAAACCGTGAAACCGAAACAGAGCTTTTAAATCGATATGATCTTTCAACGCTCAGTTAGTTTTGGCCGGTATGTTATATCCTTTTTCACCGAATGGCTGTAGTTTGTCTATCCACATCTCCTCGAGAACTTTAAGGTCTTCGGAATAATTGTACGCCGGATCCTCTTTTGGTTTAAGCTCATCAAGAACCTCAAAACTAAAATTCTCTTCTCCGTATTTCTTAAAATCAGCTATAAGTTCTTTATTACTTTCCGTACCGTACTTTAACCCGAATTTGAATCTATTAATTCTACCAGGTAAATTTTTACTGCTTCCTATAAGGATCTTACTATTTACAAGATTTTTCACAATATAAATACCCATTGGCTGCAGGGTTTGCTTATAATTCTTCTTTAACTCTGATCTTTCTGACATTTTATCATACCATCCGTAAAAATTTTCAATTATAAATTAAATATAAAAAAAGAGACCGTTATCTGCTGAAAAAAAAATCAGGTTTGAAAACGGTCTCTGCAAGATTAAGAACTTCCTTACATATTTACCGGGTTCCCGTCAGCATCAAGTAATACCGGGTTACCGAGTCCAAGTTCCTTAAGTTGTTCAAGCTGCGTCGCAGCATCCCCTATAACAACGTATATCATTTTATTCTGCTCAAGATATTTCTGAGCCAGGGCTTTAATTTTATCCTGCGTCATATTCTTCACCACTTCTTCTTCATTTCTAACATAATCAAATGGCAAATCATATTCTGCTATATCATTCAGCATACCAAGCAGAGCGCCGAGTGTTTCAAACCTGCGTGCATTAGATTTAATAAGAGCATCCTTTGTAAATGCAAGGTCCTCATTACTAATACCCTCACGGTATTTTGCTATTTCATCCTTGAATATTTTCACAGATTCATATGTTGCATTCGACTGAACTGCAGAAGATGCTTCGAAAGTGCCGGGATACTTAGATCCATCAATGCTGGTTCGTGCACCGTACGTAAATCCTTTTTCCTCACGAAGGATAAGGTTCACGATGCCATTGAAACTTCCGCCCAGTTTGTAGTTCATAACTGTTGCGGCATAATAATCGGGATCTGTATACCGCAGCGAAAGTTTCCCTATCCGGATTTCTGATTGCTTTGCCCCGGGAACATCCACAAAGTAAATAACAGGTTTCGAGGGTTCCTGTGGTATTTTTATTTCCGGAATCGCAACGGTTTTTTCCTCCCACCGGTCTTCAAGCGAAGAAAATGCTGAAACCGCTTTCTCTTTAGATATATCTCCTACAATGGAAATATCTACAACTGATGGTGAAAAGTTCTCAGCGTAATAATTTTTGAGATCATCAAGCGAGATACCTGAGACTGACTCAGCTGTACCGGCTGTAGGATTGCCAAGCGGACTATCTTTGCCATAAATCAACTTATCGAAAACGTTACGGGCTATCCTGGAGGGATTTGAGTTATTCCTGTTAATATTCTCCAGGGTTTCCTGTTTTATACGATCAAACTCTTTAGCGTCCCAACGTGGCTCAAGAATAATTTCTTCAGCAAGTTTGTATACCTCATCGAATTTGGAGGCGAGGGTATTAACCTGCATAACTATTCCTTCTTTCGAAGTATACATCCTTATACTTGCACCAAGTGTTTCAATGGCTTCTTCAAGTTCCTGGGGAGTTTTATTTATTGTTCCTTCCATCATCAGATCTGATACAAGGTTTGCAGTCCCGATTTTGTCAGGATTATCAAGAAGTGCTCCGCCGTTAATTGTGAGTGAGAACTGTACAAGCGGCAGCTCATTCTGTTCAATCCCGTATATCTCCATTCCTTTTCCCGGTTCGCTTTTCCAGACTTCAGGGATCTTGACTTCAGGATCGGGTCCGGGTACAGGTTCAATATTCCTGTCGAAGCTGCTCGGTATTTCCTTTGCAAGCTGAAGATCGGGAGCAGAAGTTTTTTCTTTTTCTTCTTTGGGAATTTTTTTTTCTTCAGGGATAACGAAAAGCTCTGAATTTTTAGCTGCCTGCTCGGCCTTACCTTTGGGCACAAAACTCGTAAGTATATAATTTCTTCCTTTTATATATTTATTATAAACTCTCCAAATGTCTTCTTTTGTAACGTTCGTACTGTTCTGAAGATCATCATTTATAAAATCCGGTGATCCGGCATATTCATTATAACTTGCAAGCTGAAAAGATTTTCCCAGTATGCTTGAGATTGAATTATAAAAATTAGTTTCGGTCTTTGCCTTAATCCTTGAAAGATCATCATCTGTAAATTCCTCCTTCTCAAACCTTCCGAACGCCTCCAAAACTGCATCTTCTACATCAGAAAGGTTTTTATCAGGAAATGATCTAATACGTAAATCGAAAGTACCTGCAATTTCCTGGCTCGACTGGTATGCTTCCACAGAAGGAGCAAGTTTTTTTTCTTCAACTATCACCTTATATAAAGGTGCTTTCTTTCCGTCTGCCAGAAGGCTTCCGAGGATATCAAGTGCATAGGAATCTATGGTATACTGCTGCACCGTAGGAAATACCATTCTGAGTTCAGGAGATTTAGCGAAATTATCTTCAAAATATGCACGCTTTGTTTCCTCTAATTCTACAGGCATTGGTTTAGGATCTTCCACTACAGGTGATGATTTTATTTCACCAAAATATTTTTCTACAAGTTTTTTTGTCTGATCTGTATTAAAGTCACCGGCTATTACCAGCGTTGCGTTGTTAGGGCCGTACCATTTCGAATAAAAATCTCTTACATCCTGAACCGTTGCATTCTGCAGATCCTCCATCGACCCTATCACCTGCCAGTTGTAAGGATGATCTGCCGGGTAGAGAAGCTTGTTAATTATATACCCAGTGTTGCCATAGGGCTGGTTGTCTACTCTTTGACGTTTTTCATTCTGCACAACTTCCTGCTGGTTCTCAAAAGCTTCCTGTGTAACTGTAGGAAGCAGCCATCCCATTCTATCGGATTCAAGCCACAGAACCATCTCAATATAATTTTTGGGCATAACTTCAAAATAAACAGTACCGTCAAACCAGGTTCCTCCGTTTAATGAACCACCGTTGCCCTGGATTTTTTTGAAGAACTGATCCTGTCCTACATGCTGCGATTCCTGGAACATCATATGCTCAAATAGATGAGCGAATCCAGTTCTTCCTTTTACCTCCCTGTTCGAACCTACATGATATTGAATAGCTACTGATACAATCGGGTCTGACTTATCCTGATGAAGTATAACCTCAAGCCCGTTTGCCAGCTTATATTTTTCATAGTCGATTTTGAAAGTTTTATCATTCCCTTTAAACCCTGTTAATGTTAATGCAGAGATAAAGAGAAGGATTAATACCTTACGATGGTTCATTTTTCCTCCTGTTTCATTTAGTAACTGGTTATGAAGAAATCAAAGCCCGTCATAGGCTTATTCCCGGCTTCCCTGTAAAATATAACAGTCAGTCGCAGAAAAATACAGATATAAATTAAATTTCACTAAAATCACCAACTTTAAGAAGAATAATTATACCAGCGGAGCTATTACATGATGGGCATCCTTTGATATGGTTATTCAAGTACTTCTGCGGCTATCCTCCCGCTCTTTACGGCGCTTTCGATGGTTGATGGAAGTCCCGTGTTGGTCCAGTCGCCTGCAATTAACAATCCGCTGACAGGTGTAAAAGGACCGGGACGATTATAGAGTATCTCATTAGATGGAATAAAAGTAGCTCTCTTCTCCTTTATGATACGGTAATCTGATATATCATCCTGTTCAATAAAACAGAACTTATACAATTCCTTTTTCACAAGTTCAAAAATTTCTTCTTTGCTTTTATCCATCAGCTCATCAGCATCGCTTTTAACAAGGGTAAGATGAGTACCGTGATTAAAGATCCAATGTATGTCAGACCCTATCAATCCGTAAAAATTACTTTCAAGTTTATTATTCTTAAGCCATATATGCACATTAAGAATGGAAGAATAATTTAACCCGGGATCACCGGGAATTTTATCAGCCGGAAGTAACCTTTTTAGACTGTAATAAGGAACAGCTGAGATTACAGTTTTAAATTCTTTAACAGACCTTCTGTTTGTAACAACAGTTTTCAGCCTGTTATTTTCCACAATGAGTTTATCAACCTGTTCACTGGTTATTATACTTCCTCCCCGCTCTTCAATAAACTTAACTGCATTGCGGCAGTAAGTTTCCGAAAGATCTTCACCAGGCAGAATAATAGTTGAAGCTCTATTCCCTCTAAAAAAGATTTCTATAAGGATATCACGGAACACCTTAGCCGAGGCTTTATGTATGCTAGTGTTAAGAGCACCGGCTGTAAGTATTTCCCAGAAAGCCTTACGTACATCCTCATTCTGATTTTCTTGTTCCAGCCAGTCGTAAACCG
This sequence comes from uncultured Ignavibacteria bacterium, assembly GCA_963800255.1. GTDB lineage: Bacteria > Bacteroidota > Ignavibacteria > Ignavibacteriales > Ignavibacteriaceae > DATFVA01. The sequence goes on from CAWDAK010000009.1 coordinate 825,816, forward strand.
ACATTTTGCTCAGATCACGGTCTGAAGCAAGAGGCAGTTTAAGGAAGAACTTAAGCATCCGTAATCGGTTTAAAGTGGAAATAGCTTTATACTTTAATAAGCCTGCGGCAAGGTTGAAAGGGTAAATACCTGACTCTGCTTTAAATACTGCTTTATTATAATGCGGGAGGAGAAAATCTACAGCAAGTTTATCCTGAATAATTAAGTTATTCTCTGCTCCAATCATCCTTAAAAACAGAAGAGTTTCGTTGTAACAGCCCATCATTATATGCTGTCCGTTGTCTATAATTGTGCCGGTAGATTTATCTTTTATTGAATAAGCACGTCCGCCTGTTTTATTGGCTGCTTCAAGAACCTGAACGGATTTTCCCATGGAAGAGAGATGAACTGCGGCTGAGAGTCCTGCAAACCCGCCGCCGATAACTATGTAATCATACATTAGTAAACCAGGTTATACTTTGCCCAGACCCCGAGAGATATACCCACTTTTTCAAATTTTGAAACTTTTATATTTTTATTGTAAACATCATAATCAGCCTCGACTATTTTCTCCAGCATCTTGTGATAAATATGCTGCATTGCTCTTGCAGCAAACATGGCAGCTTTATCATCAAGATTGAGACTCATTGTAGCCTTGTCAAAATACTTCATTGCCCTCTCAACCTCATAACCCATCAGGTCTTTAAATTCATTATTATAATTCCTGTTCAAAATATCACTATCTGAATAATTGAACCTTTTAAGATCCTCCTGGGGTAAATATATTCTTCCCTTTTCAGAGTCCTTCTTAATGTCTCTCAGGATATTTGTAAGCTGGAGAGCAATACCAAGGTTAACTGCAAAATCCTTTGCGTGCTGCTTATCTTTGTACCCGAAAATCTCAATACAAATTAATCCAACAGTAGAAGCTACCCGGTAACAGTAGAGCATAAGATCATCAAATGAGCTGTACCTTTTTTTCTGAAGGTCCATTTCCATACCTTTAATCAGCTCGAAGAAAGGTTCCATGGGAATGTCAAAGCCGGAAATCGTTTTGCCGAGCCTGTTTAGCAGAGAATAATCAGAATCGCCGTTAATAGATTTCTCAAGCTCTATTCTCCACTTATGCAGTTTTACAAACTTGAGTTCATCGGGTTCGCTGCCTTCATCAATAATGTCGTCAGTCTCCCGGCAGAATGCATAGACTGTATTCATTGCATCCCTTTTTGCAGCCGGCAGCAGGTTGAAAGCATAGTAGAAGCTGCTCTTGCTTTTTTTCGCTATTTCTTTTGCTTCCTGCATTTATTTAAAGGACCTAACCAAAAGTTTCATAAAATCATTTTTTGTTAAACTAGGACGAAGAAAAACATTATAATCATTCATCCTGATTTTATTTAATATCGCCTCTCCCCCCAAAATCGTCCATTTTATCTCGTATTTAAGGCGTCCTGAAAGGAATTTAAGCAAATTCCGGCCTTCATCAAACATTAATTGTGTTCTGTTAACATTGAACTTAATTAACTTTTTAAAATTAAGGTTTATTTTGCTTTCTTCAAAAGGATCTTTATCAATTCCGTATTCCTCAAGCTCGTCCTGCGGAAGGTAAATTCTCCCCTTTTCATAGTCGATTTTAACATCCTGCAGGAAATTCGTTATCTGAAGTCCCGTGCAAATTTTGTCTGAATATAAATCAGCCTCCCCGTTTCTAACGGAATGAAGTTCCAATATCAGCCTGCCTACTGGATTAGCGGAATTAGAACAATAATCCAGGAGTTCATTATAATTTTGGTATACCTTCGTGGTAACATCCTGCCTGAAGGCTTTTAACAGATTTGTAAAGTGAGCGGTGGTAAGGTCTTTTTCTTTTATCGTTTGGTGAAGGGCTTCCACATAACCGGATGAATATACGCCCTTCAGCATCTGATTAAACCGGAATTCGAAATCGTTAAGTTTCTCCAGTCTTTCCTCTTCACGGAATATTCCTTCATCCGCAATATCATCGGCTGTGCGCGCAAACCAGTAGATTATGGCTACGTGTTTTCTGAGCTCTGCCGGGATGAGGAAAGATACAACAGGGAAATTCTCATAGTGCGTACGGGCATATTTCAAAGCCGATTCATAGGCCGAATTGGTCATTTTCTGCAAGTTCCGGACTCTCTTATCCATTTTTTCATGAAACTATTTTTGCTTAATTTTGTATCACCAAATGAGAAAAAAACGATATTTTGATAAAACACTACAATAAAATATTAAATTTTAATTTCTGCAGAAAATCTGTCTGCCCTGAAGTTTACCTCCTTGAAGACCACTTCTTTTATTAGAAGCTTTTCCGTCTATACCTTCAACCTTTTTTAATTTCAAAACTATTAGAAAACTAATGAGTAATCTCAAAGAAATAAACAAACGACGCACATTTGCTATCATCTCACATCCTGATGCGGGTAAAACAACCCTTACGGAGAAGTTCCTGCTGTACGGTGGAGCGGTACATCTGGCAGGTTCGGTAACAGCAAGAAAGAACCAGAGAAGCTCCACTTCCGACTGGATGGAACTAGAGAAGAAACGTGGAATTTCCATAAGCTCCACTGTGCTGCAATTTGATTACAAGGGCTTTAAGATAAACCTGCTGGATACACCAGGTCACGAGGATTTCTCCGAGGATACCTACCGGGTGCTAACGGCAGTTGATGCAGTGGTGATGGTTATAGATGCCGCGAAAGGAATTGAGGCTCAAACAAGGAAACTTTTTGAGGTATGCAGAAGAAGAGAAATCCCGATCTTCACATTTATGAATAAGCTTGACCGTCCAACCCGTGATCCGCTTGAACTTATTGATGAACTTGAAAGCATATTAGGAATAGGTGCTTTCCCCATGAACTATCCTCTCGGTACAGGCATTGATTTCCGCGGAGTATACGACCGTATCAGCAGACAGGTTCACCTCTTTGAAAGAACAACCGGAGGTTCATATAAGGCTCCTGTTGAGGTCTTTGATGTTCAGAATCCTTTATTCAAAGAGAAGCTGAGCGATGAGAACTATGCTAAATTTGCCGAAGAGCTGGAGATGCTTGATACAGCCGGCGAGGATTTCAACCGTGATGCGGTACTAGAAGGCAAACTTACACCCGTCTTCTTTGGAAGCGCAATGAACAACTTCGGAGTTCAGCTGCTTCTTGACGGCTTTCTTGATTACGCGGTACCCCCTGCTCCCAGGAAAAGTATGGAAACTATCATCAATCCCGATGATAATATCTTTTCAGGATTCATCTTCAAGATACAGGCGAATATGGATCCCAAACACCGGGACAGAATTGCTTTTATGCGCGTCTGTTCGGGTAAGTTTGAGAGAGATATGCAGGCATTCCATTCCAACAGCGGAAAGAAGATACGGTTATCGAATTCGCAAAAATTATTCGGGCAGGAACGGGAAACTGTGAACGAAGCATATGCAGGAGATATCGTGGGATTTGTAGGCAATTCCAATTTCGGTATAGGCGATACAATAACTGAAGATCAGTCGATTTTGTATAAAGAAATCCCTCATTTCGCTCCCGAGCATTTTGTGTATATGCATAATCCAAACCCATCAGATTATAAAAAATTCCGCGATGGACTTGATCAGCTTTTACAGGAAGGTGTAATCCAGGCTTTCTATATTAAAAATGCCGCCCAGAAAATTCCCGTACTCGGTGCAGTAGGCCCACTGCAGTTTGAAGTAGTTCAATATAGACTTGAGAGCGAGTATGGTGCTAAATCAAGGCTTGAACAAACCAACTGGAAAGTGCTGCGCTGGTTTTCAAATGAAATTAATGATGAACAATTAAACCAGTTTATTCTACCCGCGGGCGCTTCGATTGCGATAGATAAAGAGGACAACCGGGTAATACTTTTTACCAGTGAATACTCGATGGGATATTTCAGCAGTAAATATCCTGAGATAGAACTTGGAGATGTTCCCTTTGCAGCTGATGCCGATGATCTGAAGAAGACAGGATAAATATCAAATCATTCTTTGTTCCGCAACATCCTGCTATAAAGTGATAATCCGGGATCCGTCAAGAATGTAAGCCATAACCTTACCCAGGACTTATGATATATAAGATTATCATAAAATTCGGGTGCCGCAGCTTTAAGTTCAGGCAGTTTTTTCCAGGGCACTGATGGGAAATCATGATGTTCATTATGATAACCCACGTTCAAAGCCAGAATATTCAAAGGACCATAATAGCTGTATGTTTCCTGCGGGGGTGCCACAAGGAAATGTTCCTGTATCCACCTTGCTCCAAGAGGATGCAGTCCGATTGAGAAGAAGAAAGAGAAAACAAAATAAAGAAAAGCTGTGGGGCCAAGAAATATTATTACTACCGCATCGAACCCGAATACAACCACCCAGTTAACGATTGTCCAGAAATTCATAAACTTAATTGCCTTAAGCCTTGGTGTTCTGAAAGCCTGGAAAAAAGGAAACATAAGCTCCCAGAATGACTTTCCCAGGAAAGAATTGCCTATCAGTCTTGCCTCCCACTTGCTGGCAAGGTCGGCATCCATATAATAATCTCCCTGGTGTGAATGGTGTTTCAAGTGATAACTTCTGAATGATACAGAACTGGGCAGTACGTTAGGGATATCGGCAATAATCCCTGCTAAATAATTCAGGCTTCTGTTCTTAAAAATGAGGTTATGTGCAGCTTCATGAATCAGGACAAAGCATGCATGATTTGCAAAGGCGCCGACAAAAAAAGCAGCTAAAATTGCCAACCACCAGGGCTGTCCTCTTAACAAAAAAGCAATAACAACCTGCAATCCTACAGCAAATAAAATTAATGCGAAACTAACAGAATACCTTCCGATTAAATCTCTCACTTCCGGGTGAGCCTTCAGTATGGCTTTGGTACGTTCTTTATGAGGTTCGGGGTCGTTTGAATAATGGAAATCGAGTTTAACTTTGCTCATTTAATATGGGCCTCAAATATTTTTTTATTTATAATGATAATAATATAAAAGTTAATGTATAAAAATGGAATCCGGACCTCCTAGATCACAAAAGCACAAAGGGCTTAAAATGATTAACGACTGCTCCGGTCCGTAGGTATGGATGAGGAAAGCTCCCTTCCACAGTTGAAAAACATTACAGTCAGCAACAAAAGTAGAATTTTATTTAAATACCTTAACATCGCCTCAGTTGGATTTTATTTTCGTACCTCTCTATTATCTAATTAAATACAATAAACTTATTATTGCAAGTACGCTAAAAATACCTTCCTATGAAAATACCCTCATCGCGTTTTGTAAAAAGCACAATTAACAAGCAAGTAAAAAGATTTGGTCTATAACCTTTAGTAGACTATTTTTGTTTTAAGTGTGTCGTGTAAATATTAAAGGGTATGTATTATGGCTGAAGAATATAAAAAAGTACTTATTGTAGATGACGATGCTGCAAGTCGTGACATAATAGAGCAGCAGCTCAAGAAATACTATCAGTTAGATTTCGCTGTTAATGCAGATGAAGCCCTGGAGCTTTTCAGGAAGAATACCTACTCGCTGATACTAATGGATATTAACCTTGGAGCAGGTAAAAATGGTATTGAAGTAATGAAAGAACTTCGGGAGACCCCTGAAGGAAGAAACATCCCCGTAGTTGCTATAACAGCATACGCAAACTTCGGGGATAAAGAATCATTCCTTGACGAGGGTTTTGATAATTATATTTCAAAACCGTGGACAGCAGATTCTCTGCTTCATTGTATTTTCGATACAATTGATATGTATAGTTGAAAGAAACCCTAATATACTATGAGTGTCTTTAAACATATGCTGCCACATTAGTACATTCAATCTGAAAGTTTAAGACCCTGCCATAGTTTCAGCATCAAGGTGTTTCTCTTCCTCTTTACTCATTCTTTCCAACCTTATCCTTTCAAGCCTCATTGAATTCGTTCTGAACCTGGGAACGAACCATGAGAGAAAGTAGCTTCTTACAATATACCACCAGAAGCTTTTTTCCAGTAAAAGTGGATCTATGTTATGTTCTATTTCTTTATGTGCTTCTGCTGCTTTGCTCCAATGCAGTCCTGCCTTGTGGTGGTGGATTGTATGGTAACCATTATTAAAGAGGAGAGTATTCAAAAATCCCGTAAAATTCCTTGAATGGTTCCAGGCAGATTCTTCATTAGCATGAACATGCTGAACATAATTAAAAATGAGTACGCTGAAGAGCGAAACCTGTTGAGGTATTATTACAAAAAGCAGGGCCTTCTGCCAGTCTAATATTAAAAAAGCAGCAATCCATATCACTAAAACAACGTATTGTGATATACATAAGCGAAACTTCACAGGGTTAGTTTTTCTTATATCTTTGAGATATGCGCCTATAGCTTTTTGCTGGTAAAAACCGCTGATGGTAGGGTATGAAACAAGCGTCAGGAAATTGTTTCTTTCGCTCACTCTGTAAGTGATGGAATCATCACCCTCACGGTTATTAAACCGGTGATGGTTTTTATTATGTGTTGGTATCCATGCAAAGATGGGGAAACCATAGAAAACCGTAAGCCACCAGTCGGTGAGGGTATTCAGTCTTTTTGATTCCCATATAGGAAGGTGGTTATGATTATGGGTCATTACTGAAACTGCGACTGACATAAATAAGTACCAGGCATAAAAAAATGGGTTCATGCCAATCCACAACCACTGAGCTATAAACATGGCGGTTGTGACAACTATGTATGCAAGACTCTTAAAGTCTGCATTGTTCTTTAATTTAAAATTCATTTTATCCTTTCGATCCTAAGAGAATTTAGGTTAATTTCCTTAAAATGTAAATGCCTTTTTGAATAAAAAACTTAAGGCCGCCCCTTGGAAGACAGGCTCGTAAAACCCTAAAGGAGGTGCCGCTCTGGCTGACGGGCAAATATGCGGGATACTAATAAAAAACCCGGTAACGGGGGTGTTACCGGGTCAGACTCTTTAATCATCACGAGGCAGGGGTAAACCTCTGTGAACGAGTCAAAACTTTAATAATGTCAAAATGAACTTATGTAAATATATAATTAAGTTTTCCAATTTCAAATAGCCAAAAGTTCAGAATCAGTGCTAAATCGCCTTCGTCATTAACTATTCTCCTTAATTTCGTTTAGGTTCGGGGGGCTGAATTCCGGGGTCAGGATTTTATATTCCATCCCATCCACCTATAACCAGTCCCTCCACCATTTGGTAAAATTCTCCTTGCTTTCCAGCCAGTTAGTTTTGATATAAGCCATCTTTTTTATACCAGGCCTTTCAGGTTAAAAATTTAAAGAATTTAATTAATTATTTTTGTCGCTGAACTTCAAAACCTGGAATTTCCTTCTGTACTCTGCCGGAGAAAGCCGGGTAGTTCGTTTAAATATCTTTCTAAAGAAAGAGGTATTTTCATAGCCAACCTTGAACGAAATTTCCTCAACAGCCTCCGAAGTCCTTTCAAGCCTTTTCCTCGCCTCCTCAATCCGCAGATTCTGAATATATTCAATAGGAGGAAAGCCTGTAGCTTTCCGGAAACGTCTGCCGAAACTTCGCCTCGCAATACCTGATTCAGCTGCCATTGTTTCGACGGGGTTCTCATGCATATAATTCTTTTCGAGCCATCGTTGAATCCTCACAATTAGAGCATCACCATGGTCTATCCTGGGACTAAAGGATATATATGGTGATTGTCCCTCAGAATGCCAGTGCAGCATTAACAATCTCGATATACTTAGCGCAGCCATTGGACCTATAAACCTGGAGATAAGATATAATGCAAGGTCATGCCATGACATCACTCCCCCAGTCATTATAAATTCTCCTTGATGACCGGAAGTAATAAGAACTTCAGATGTTAGAAGTTTTACCTCTGGAAAATTTCGCTTAAATGTATTTGCAAAGGCCCAATGTATGGTCGCTTCCTTCCCCTTTAGAAGCCCGGTTTCAGCAAGGAGTAAAACCCCGGTGCAGGCAGAGCATAATACAGATCCCGTATTGTGCATTCTGCATAGCCATTCAGTGATTTCAGGATACCTTCCAATCTCCCATCCCGTATCATTTACCGCCATAAGGGGAACGATAATTATATCCGAATAATTTATTTCATCGATTTTTGAGTGCTTCCATGAATGTATAACTTTGTCATACCCGTTAGGGATAACAATATCTACCTCGAAAGGTTTTTCCGGGATGCCGGGTTCGATCTTAGCTAATAGTCCGAACGAGTTAAAGGTTTCATAAAGTCCACTTAAGGGGGAAACCTGAGCATCAGGTGTTTCCACAAGCGTTATATGAATTTTATTTTTTTGATTTACCATCCGGTTATCCAATTCTATGACCTATAAAGACCTTTTTTGTCGAATTTAGCACTTACCTGAAAGAATTACCAACCTTATTTTATGAATGTTAATTAAAACAAAATCATTGGAGGAAATATGAATATTCTAAATGGATGGAATGTAGATGCTGTAACTGAGGCAGTGGAAATGGTAAAAGAAAAACCCGAGGCGGGAAAACTGACATGGAGGAGTAGGGTTTCCTGGGATGCCGGTTTCGGGCTGGATGTACACACTGATGAAATAGAACAGCTTGGACAAAAGATGCCAAGGTCATTTACGATGCGAGGAGATCATCCACCCGAACTATTGGGCCGAAATACAGGACCAACTGCAATTGAAACCCTGATGGCTGCACTTGGATCCTGCATGGCTGGTAATTTTGCTGTTCAGGCAACCTCACGGGGAGTAAGGATTAATTCTTTGCAGGTAGACCTGGAAAGCGATATCGATCTGAATGGAATGTTCGGGCTAAAAGATATAAATCCGGGATTATCAAATGTTAGGCTAGCCTTTAAAGTAAAATCGGATGCCTCACCAGAAACATTAAGAGAAATTCTTGAATCAGCTCAGTCGCTATCTCCTGTTTTTGATTCTCTTGCTCGCCCAATACAAGTTGAAGCCAGTATAAAAGGATCCTGATCAAAATAAAAAAGCTGTAAAGGCTGTTAGGTCTTTACAGCTTTTCAAATCAGATCTTTCATCTGGGTAAAAATCTATCGGCGTGTGCCTGTTTCGAAAGGTTTAACCGCATTTATTATATCCTATAATATGATATATCGAGCAAAGGAAGATTTTTAACTAGCCAAAGAGCTTTGAGATATCCACGGGAATCAGTGTGAGCCTTCCCGCTCTTTATCAATTTCGTGATTAATGGATCTCAGAAAATCATGGACAGCCATATGCCGCTCGTTACTCTCAGCTTCAGGCCATGCGCTGTTAATCGCGATTACAAGGTGTCTTTCGGGATCGATATGGATCATCTGGCCATGGATACCTAATGCCTCGAAAGAATTACCATCAAAGATCCACCATCCATATCCATAGCCCCCGCCGGGCCAAAGCGATACCTGTATCCGGGTCGCTGTTTTGAACCAATCATCTTGAACAATAGATTCCCCGTTAATGCGTCCGTCTTCGAGAACGAATTGTCCGAATCTTGCAAAATCACGGAGTGTCATTTGGAGGCAACAGCCGGCCAATTCCTGACCAGTTCGATCCAAAGTCCAGGTAGCCTTTTGCCCCATTCCGTAAGGAATCCAGATCCTGGAGGAAAGGTAGTGGGATAAGGTTTGATGAGTAGCCGCGCTTACAATGGCACCGAGCAGGTGAGTTTCACCTGTACTATACACCCATTTTTTGCCAGGCTCTGCCTCGGCGGGTAAACTTCGCATGTAGCTTACTGTTGCATTCATACCAGGTTCAATCGGATATGTATCAAATCTGGCAATGTCAGCGTTAGGATCAGTATAGTTCTCATTCCATCGCACACCGGCAGTCATTGTCAATAAATGACGGATGGTTACTTTATCGTAGGCGCTCCCTATTAAATCCGGGATGTAATCAGTTACGTAGTCGTTCACACTTTTTATATAACCGTCTTTGATGGCAACCCCCACGAGGGTGCTCGTTACTGACTTTGCAACAGACAGTGAAGACCATAAATTCGATTCACTGTGTCCAAGTGCATAACGTTCCATGCGGATCTTTCCATCCTGCAGAATGAGGAAGCCGGCTACTTTCTGTTCCCTCATAAAATCTTCCAACGCTTTTTCTTTCTTTCCACCCGGATTAAAAGCGGCAATTGGCAATCCTTGCGGAAGTTCGTGTACTTTACTCCCATTCAGTACATCACGCTCTTCCTGGTTCCATTGAGATGAGTTCTTTGAAGTATCCGGAACAGTGATGTCCTGGGCAAGAGAAGATGAAGCTGAGATAATTATAATAACGGGTACGATAATGATTAATAAAGATGAGGTAACTGAAATACGCATGCTTTGACTACTCCTTTTGAGTTCTTAAAAATAACTTCTGCCGAATACTTTTATCAATTCATTTCGAATATATATGGCGTTAATAATTCACCAAGATGGCGATTTTTCTGAACACTTTCTTTAAGTTCCTAATCCAACTTATAAATATATTCTTCTATTTCTGTTTGCCTTGCGTTTGCAAAACCTTTATCCTTACCGATTTTTACAAAACCACATTTCTCTAAAACCTTTTGTGAACCATAATTGTCAAAAGCAACTCTTCCAATAATTGGCCTGGTATTTTCAATAGTTAGTAAAAATTTAAGTGATCTGGTTGCTATACCCTTTCCCCAATATTTTTTATCTATCCAATATGTAACCTCGGCTTGGCCATCTATTTCAAATTTTGCAATACTACCTACGATAATATTGTCAATTATAATTGTCTGATTATTTATGGTTGGATTACTCAATAGTTTTGTGTATTTGATTAAGTATGCAGATTTATCGGTCGGATCTTTTGGCGTGAAAGCAGCCAAATTAATTGCTTCTTCATCAAGTTGAAAATTAAAGAGAAACTCCAAATCGTCAGCCACTGTCTTTCGAAATTTTATTCCACTAATATCCATAATTTCCTTGTTATGTCTTTTATATTTTACTTTCTAAATTGTTATTAATTTACAATCATTTTTGAAAATAATCTATCATAACCTATGGCTTGTATTGTTCTTCTACTGTCAGCAGACAATTGAGATCGGGATGAAGCAATGGCAGATGGAAATCGGCTATGGATTTAATATTCTATAAGATTATATCAAGTAATAAATTTCAAAACAGACACGATGTCCTGTTTATCTAGGAGATAATCCCAAAAAGAAATCTCACCTCATAATTTAAATGCTTTACAGATAAGTTTGGTCTTAGGACTATAAATGGAGATTGCAATTTCATATTGCTCAGGAAGCTTTTATATATCTTTCTATAAACAAATGCATTGCCTTATCGCTTGAAATATTCTTAGTACATTTATATCCCAATGATGCGAGATCCAGATTTTGATAAAGATTTTCACCACTTCCTAAAATTACAGGAGATAAAACCAAATGCAATTCATCTATTAACTGAGCCTTGAGATACTGGCGAATTGTACTAATGCCTCCGCCAAGCCTTACATCTTTGCCATTTGCAGAATCAAAAGCTTTTTCAAGCGCCGCATTTATTCCATCCGTTACAAAGTGAAAAATAGTGCCGCCTTCCATTTCAATTGACTCGCGCTTATGATTAGTTAAGATAAAAACCGGAACATGATACGGCGGGTTCTCTCCCCACCACCCTTTCCAGTCAAGATCAGGTTTGCCTCGATACGGACTAAACATATTACGCCCTAAAATCCAGGCGCCGATATTATGAAAGCCTTTTTCGGCAAGTTCATTATCGACTCCGGTTGTACCATTCCTCTTACCCAATACGTTTTGCTGAAAAGTTTTGGTCGGGAAAAACCATTGGTGAAGCTGTTCACCTCCAACTCCCAGTGGATTTTCCAGACTTTGATCCGGTCCAGCGCCAAATCCATCAGCTGATACAGAAAAACTCGCCACACGTAATTTTTGCATTTATATATCCTTTCATAAATTTGCTGCCCACAAGGTTGAACCTTCTTAAAGTCCTGTCATTAAGTTTCTTATCAAGACTAATTAGAAGTTAATTACTTACTAGATTAGTTGCTTAACGAAGTGTTCTTTGTTCATATGGATAGCTCAGAGAACAGTTAAACAAATTTGATTTGTATAATCTCAAATTGCCATGTTCGATAATCCACTAAAATAAGAATAGATTGAATGACAATAAAAAAAGCTGCAAACTTATCAAAATTTGCAGCTTTTTCTCGCTGAACTTATAACCTGAGAGATAAAGATCAAGGATCTGTGTTTTACGAGTTGTACCTCTGCCCATATCATGTCTCCATCCCCGGGAAGGAATGGTTTTACCCTGCCGCCTGAGGTAAGCGACATCTCTTTTAATAGTAACAACAGAGGTAGTAAGCAGAAAGGCTATATCTTCATAGGAAAGCAAAGCTCCCTGTTCGATGGCTTCCTTAGTGATGCGGATAAGCCGGTGTTGTCGAAGAGCAGCAAGACCTTTGATAAGTGTTAATGACTGTTCTTTTATTCAAGGATTAGAATAGTAAATTAAATACAGTCTGCTGAATACCCCAGGCAATGATGATTATTAAATAGGGTCTGAAATTATGATGATGTTTTCTGTCAAGGAATATTAAACTTATTAAAACTAAATATATAAATCCATATAGAGAGTTCTGAGTAACATTGTGCGATAGACCAATTAAATTAGGGCCAATTCTTCCAATAATCGGACTTAAAAAAACGATTGCAGTTCCGATCATATATCTCATATGTTTAGGTGTGTTTCTTCTGTTATAAACTGCTAATGAATAAAAGAGAATTAGTAACATACAATCAGCAATTGGGAAAAAAGAAATAACCGGGTGGTCAGAAGCTAGTATTCTTATAATTAATGGAACGAAAGATAGAATTAGCAGCGGAAAAATAAAGTAAGAAATCTTTCCAATCGATTTATGAATTTTGTACTTTTTATTACGAGCCAAAAATGGCTGAGTTATAAGAATTAGAACCCAAACGGAAGCTATCGCTGTATGGAGATGATGAAACAAGGTAATTTTCAAACTAAAATCAGGAAATTGGCTAAAATAAGTTTTGTAGAACCCTAAGATAACCAAAGGAATAAGGAGGAGTGCAAAATATCCGGCGTTCTTGTAAGCTTTTTCCATTCAAAAGCTCAGTTTTTTTACCTTAAGGATAAGGTTGTCTTATTAGATAAATAATCAAGCAATGGTTGTCTGTTTTTTTCTAAATTGAAGGGGGGATAAACCAAATTTTTCTTTAAAAATCCTGCTAAAGTGGGATATATTTTCGAAGCCGGAACTAAATGCAATTTCAGTAATACTTTGTTTTGAAGTTTTTAACAACATCCCGGCATGTTTAAGTCTTTTGTTGGTTAACCAATCCAACCTAATTGGGAGCTGAAAGATACTATCTCAGAATAGTCAGATCTTATCAGGATGCTCTAAATATGTTCGAAAATAGATATGATCTAAAATCTGTTATACGGCAAATGACCAGAAACAAAGGATTCAAGGGGAGGATTACCAAGTCAAAAGCCGAAGAGTTCTTAACGGGTAAAAAGCATCCCCCTCTTACCTGGGATTGCATTGACAATTATTTATTAGGTGAATTAAATCCTCATTTCCATAAGTATGCCTTCGATTCACTTGCATAACCAGCCAGCCCCTATATCTCTAGGGGCTTTTTTTTACGGTTTCTTGAGGTTAAAGACTTCAATAGTTATTTTAGCTCAGTAAATGGGAGAATTAAAATGAAATCTATCCTTACTTTCGTAATTGCAGCATTAAGTTTAACTCAGGTTTGCTTAGCACAATGGTTCTGGCAGAATCCACTTCCCCAGGGTAACGACCTGAACTCAGTAAGTTTTATTGATTCGAACACAGGGTGGATAGCCGGCATCAAGGGAACGATTTATAAGACAACCGATAATGGAATCAACTGGGAAAGCCAGACCCCCGGGACACAGGAAACAATTCGTTCAATCAGCTTTATTGATCCTGATAACGGCTGGGCCTGCGGTGACAGCGGTGTAATTCTGCATACTGCCAATGGAGGAGAAAACTGGGAAGTTCAGTCAACCGGTACATATAACAAGTTTTATTCTGTATTCTTTATTGATGAATATAACGGATGGGTTGCCGGAAGCAACGGATCCATATATAAAACAACAGACGGCGGAATGAATTGGCTTTCGCAGGAATCAAATACAGAAAATTGGCTGCAGTCAGTTTATTTTTCAGATACTCAAAATGGATGGGCATCGGGAACTTCTGGTACTATTCTTAAAACAACCAACGGAGGGCTTCAGTGGAGTCCTCAGGTCAGTGGAACCACAGAGGTACTTTACTCAATTACTTTCATTGATTCCAATACGGGCTGGACTGCAGGGTGGAACGGAACAATACTTAAAAGCACCGATCAGGGCGTCAGTTGGGAAGCTCAGACAAGTGGAACGTCAACATCCTTTACTTCGGTTCAATTTGCAAACCTCAATGTGGGATGGATAGCAGGCATTGACAGCTTAATTTATAAAACCACTGATGGCGGAGAAACTTGGCAAAGTTATAATACAGGGGTTGACTGGCCTCTTTATTCTATCTCTTTTACTGATGAGAGTAATGGTACAGCAGCAGGATTTCTTGGAAATATAATCAGGACAACTGATGGAGGTCTTAGCTGGCAGAGTGAAAGAAGTGATAATACTGACTGGTGGCAATCATTATATTTTGTTGATTCGAATACTGGCTGGGCTGCCGGACGGCTTGGCGGCAGGGTTCTTAAAACTACTAATGGCGGTGCCGACTGGCAGATTGTATATACCAGTTCTGAACCAGGAGCCGACTTTGAATCAATATTTTTTATTGACCGGAATAGGGGATGGATGTGCGTGGGAGGACTTGGCTATAAGATTATGAAAACGGAGGACGGCGGATCAAACTGGGTTTTATATGATATTGGTGTGGGTGCATCTTCTTCTGTTTTCTTTATAAACCCGGACAATGGCTGGGCGGTAGGATCTTTCGGTGCAATAGTCAGAACAACAGATGGAGGAATTACCTGGGAAAATCAATCCGTCGGAAACAGCGATCATTTAACGTCGGTTCGTTTTACAGATGTTGAAAATGGCTGGACTTGCGGAAATGAAGGTAAGATATTTAAAACTACCAACGGCGGTGAAAACTGGGATCCTGCGGTAAGCGGAACTTACAACGATCTGGCATCGCTGTCATTTACAGATCAGTTTACCGGCTGGGCAGTTGGAAATGGGGGTACTATAATCAAAACAACAGACGGAGGTAACACCTGGAATAGCCTGATAAGCGGTACAATCTATGATTTATATTCAGTTCATTTTATTGATAGTTATAAAGGATGGGCTTCAGGAAATAATGGTGTTGTACTGCAGACCACGGATGGTGGTGAAAACTGGCAGACGCAGTCTACTGTAACGCGTATGCCTCTGTATTCAGTATTTTTTACTGATGAAAATAAAGGCTGGGCTGCAGGTGCCTTCGGAACTATTATTGGCACTATTAACGGAGGTATTACTTCAATAGGAACACCCGATAAAACTGATCTCCCGGAGTCTTTTTTCTTATATCAGAATTACCCTAATCCTTTTAATCCAACTACAAAAATTAAATACACAGTTCCCCAAAAGTCATACATTCAGATAAAAATCTTTGACATTTTAGGAAATGAAATCAAGACTCTCGTCAAAGCTGAAAAGCAGGAAGGTATTTATGAGATAAACTGGAATGCAGCTAACCTTCCAAGCGGCATTTATTTCTATCAAATAAAGGCCGGTGATTTCATCCAAACGAAGAAAATGATCCTGCTGAAATAAAAAATGGGGAGTATTCACTCCCCTCTTAATCGAGACTCTCCACAGCATTGCGAAAATCTTCACTTTTAAGATGTGCGTAGATCTGCGTTATCGATAGATCAGCATGCCCAAGAAGCTTCGAAACCGTGTAGATCGGCACGCCTTTCTGAACCAACCAGCTTGCAAATGTATGTCTTAGAGTATGGAAGTGATAATTATCGTTTAATTCACATTTCCGTACAAGGTTCTTGAATCTGGCTGATAGATAATCCTTGGTGTAGACGGTGGATTTGTGGATGAATACGTAGTCCTTACTGCTCGTTCCTAGCTGAAGACGTTTCAATTCTTTCCGAATGGATGTGTGGATTGGAATTGAACGGGAAGATTTACTTTTCGTTGTAAAGTTTTCGTGGCTTTGGACTATGATGATTTTCTTTGTGAGATTAATATCGCACCATCTCAAATATCTCAGCTCTCCCATTCGCATACCAGTAAAGACTGCAACCTTATATAGTAACTTTAGCTGTGCATCATATTCAGCCTCGACTATCTTCTGAAATTCAGGCTTTGTTAGGAAGAGTGAGCTTCAGGCTGATAAAATCGTGGACATCCCTGACAGATACATCTCGCAGGAGTTTATTATCTGGTACAATGCGGTTAAATTGGCTGAAAGCATAACCAACATATTCGACATAACTTCTGCTAAACCTCGAAGCTGCGTAATCCTGATAGAACTTGTTAAAGTCCTTATAACTGATCGTGGTGGGTTCTGGTGCGGGTTTAGCTCTCTCACTTAAATACTGTACAGCAAACTTATTCGCTTCTGTCTTTATAGTACATTTGGTTGAGACGCTCTTTAGTTTCCCCTGGTCATCCCTGTAAAAGAGATGGTAGATCTTGTTACGTTTCATTACGTACATTTTT
>CAWDAK010000010.1:0-229266 GCA_963800255.1 uncultured Ignavibacteria bacterium
ATATTCACGGTTCAATAATATCACCAGATGGAGAAAAACCTGAACGTGAAAACTATGAACAAATAATTTTAGTAGAACGATTACGCAAAGCAGTTTCAGTAATCAATCCTCACATTCCACAAGAAGCACAAGAACAGGCAATACAAAAAGTACTTCGCATCTATTCACCGGATCTTCTTCATAACAACGAAATATTTCATAAACCATTAGTTGAGAAAATAAAAATACCTTATCAGCAGGATGGATATGAAAGAAGTTACGAAGTTGCACTAATAGATTTTGATAATATCGAGAACAATCAATTTCTTGTTGTTAATCAGTACACGATCTTAGAGAACAACGCAAAACAAAAGACCAGATATTTTACTTTTTGTAAATGGTATTCCATTAGTAGTTATAGAATTAAAAAACGCGGCTGATGAAAATGCAACAATGGAATCTGCATTCAATCAAATACAAACTTACAAAGCTTTTATTCCAGGTTTGTTTACCTACAATGCAATTTGTGTAATATCAGATGGATTAGAATGTAAAGCAGGAAGTGTTTCAGCAGGCATCAAACGCTTTATGGCATGGAAGAGTTCTGAAGGAGTTAAAGAAGCTTCACGATTTACTCCACAGTTAGAAACTCTTATCAAGGGAATGCTTAATCCCAAAACACTTCTTGATATTGTAAGAAACTTTATTGTCTTCCAGAAAACAAAGAAAGAAGATGCTAAGACCGGCATAACACAAATCCACACAGAAAAAATATTAGCAGCTTATCATCAGTATTATGCAGTAAACAAAGCGGTGCAATCAAGTATAAAAGCTTCGGATATAAGTGGTGATAAACGAGGCGGAGTTGTTTGGCATACTCAAGGTTCAGGTAAAAGCTTAAGTATGGTTTTCTATGCTGGCAAACTTATTACTGCACCTGCTATGCAGAATCCAACAATAGTTGTTATAACAGATCGCAACGATCTTGATGATCAGTTGTTTGATACATTTGCATCTTCAACACAATTACTAAGACAGGAACCTGTACAGGCTGAAAACAGAGAAAACTTAAAGAAACTGTTAAAAGTTGCCAGCGGTGGAATTGTATTTACTACTATTCAGAAGTTTCTGCCTGAAGTTGGTAAAGAAGAATATGACCAGCTATCAGACAGGAGAAACATAATTGTAATTGCAGATGAAGCTCACAGAACGCAATACGGATTTGAAGCTTCGTTGAAAGATGTAAAGGATAAAGACAACAAAGAAGTTATTGGACAGCGTATAGCTTATGGTTTTGCAAAGTATATGCGTGATGCTCTGCCAAATGCCACCTACATTGGATTTACAGGAACTCCGATTGAAGGAACTGATGTAAACACTCCGCAGGTTTTTGGTAACTATGTTGATATTTATGATATAGCGAAGTCAGTGGAGGATGGGTCAACAGTTAGAATTTATTATGAAAGCAGGTTAGCAAAGGTAAACCTGGATGAAGAAGGCAGACGCCTAATAGATGAATTTGATAAAGAGCTTGAGCAGGATGAAGAGATAACAGATAAACAAAAAGCAAAAGCTAAATGGTCAAAGCTAGAAGCGATAGTTGGGAATGAACACAGATTAAATAATCTGGCTAAAGACATTGTAAATCATTTTGAGCAGCGTCAAAAGGTTTTTGATGGTAAAGCAATGATCGTTGTAATGAGCAGAAGAATTGCTGTTGATCTGTTTAATAAAATAGTTGAATTGAAACCTGAATGGGAAAATGACGATCTGGCAAAAGGGACTATAAAAGTTGTAATGACTGCAGCAAGTTCTGATGGTCCCGCTATGGCGAAACATCATACAACTAAACAACAGCGAAGAGATTTATCGGATAGGATGAAAGATCCAGCTGACCCATTAAAGATTGTTATTGTAATTGATATGTGGCTAACAGGATTTGATGTTCCGTGCTCGCACACAATGTACATTGATAAGCCGATGCGCGGTCACAATTTGATGCAGGCAATTGCAAGAGTAAATCGTGTGTACAAAGATAAGCCTGGTGGATTGGTTGTGGATTATCTGGGCATTGCAACTGATCTGAAGAAAGCGTTATCATTTTATTCTGATTCTGGCGGCAAAGGAGATCCTACTGAAGACATTGCACAAGCTGTTGAAGTAATGATGGAAAAGCTTGAGATAGTCCAGCAGATGTTTAATGAGGAAAGTAAAACTCAAAAAGATATTTTGGTTGAAGAACCGGCAGCTTATTATAAAGGACAGTATAGATTTAACTATAACCGTTTCTTTACGGGTGCACCAAATGAGAAACTTTCAATTATCCTTCAGGCAGAAGAGCACATACTTGGTTTGCAGGATGGTAAACAAAGATTTATCAGAGAAGTAGCACTGCTTAGTCAAGCATTTGCACTGTCAATGCCTCATCCACAAGCGATGGAAATAAAAGAGGAAGTTGCATTTTCCCAGGCGGTTAAATCAAGATTAGTAAAGTTTGATGCTGTTGACAGCAAGGGAAGATCTTCAGCAGATATTGATACTGCAATAAAGATGATTGTTGACCATGCTATAAGTTCAGATAAAGTTGTAGATATTTTTGAAGCAGCAGGAATTGAAAAACCAGATCTTGCAATATTATCGGATGAGTTCTTGCTGGAAGTGCAGGGAATGACTCATAAGAATCTTGCTATAGAGTTGTTAAAGAAAATATTGAATGATGAAATTAAATACAGGTTAAAAACTAATCTAGTAAAGAGTAAAAAGTTTTTAGAGATGCTCGAAACTGCAATCAAGAAATATCAGAATAATTTATTAACAACTGCTCAGATTATTGAAGAACTAATCAGAATTGCAAAGGAAGTTAAGGACTCAGATGATGATGCTAAACGACTTGGATTATCCCAGGATGAATTAGCGTTTTACGATGCATTGGAAACAAATGACAGCGCTGTAAAAGTATTGGGTGATGAAACACTAAAGATAATTGCAAAAGAGATTGCAGATAAAGTTAAACGCAATGCCACAATTGATTGGACTATCCGTGAAAGTGCCAGAGCAAAGTTAATGGTGCTTGTAAGACGTACGCTAACAAAATATGGTTATCCGCCAGATAAACAGCAGAAAGCAATTGATACCGTCCTTAAACAAGCTGAATTGATTGCGGATGAGGTGGTGGGGTAATTAAAATTTGTCTGTAAAATAATTTTAAGTGTTCCTATTAAGGCCCCGCGATAAATAAATAAGGCAAATGCTCCGTGAGAATCTTTCGGCTCCGTTGTAGTTTCATTCGGCAGTCTTGTTTTGGGCTGCGGGTTAAGTACGACGTCGTTAGCTACTAAAAGTAACTTTATGAAGTATTGATATGGGAAATGTTAAAAGAAATGACCTCTGTCCTTGTGGATCGGGAAAGAAATATAAGAATTGTTGCTACCAAAAAATGTATAAAGAAATTCCTGCTGACAAAAAGATTGTTGATTTTAAATTAGATGATGGCTTAAAAACTTCTAAACAAATAGCATCAATCGATTCAATTCCAAAATACAATATAAATGCACTTGTGCCAAATATTTCAGTAGAACAAATGATGGATTTATGTTTAGATGAAATATATGAAACTTTAAAAAAGGAAAAAGTAGGAATGCTTGTTGATCTGGTGGATAAAGTAATTCAGGAAATGGATATTATTCCGATTTTTACTTATAGACAAATATCCAAACGGATGAATGTTGATAGAAGGTTTGAAATATTTCAAAGTCAGGTTTGCAGTCTGAAAGGAACAAATCCAGTTGAATTAATTGAGAAAAAATTAAGAAGATAAATATAGTTGTAAAAAAGAGATTACAATGGAAATAAATAATGAATTTTGCAAAGTCATGAATGTTTTGCTCAACACTGGCTTTTTCCAAAGCACTCATATAATCAGTACGTCTTTCTAAAGTAATAATGGTCCAGGGGAAACCTCCAGATGCCAGCATTACATTCATAAGAAATCTACCTATTCTTCCGTTTTCATTATCTTTTCCATTTCCATCCGGATTCCATTTTCCACCAATTACACGTTCAATTAATTCTGATGTTACTCTGTAACCTTCGATAGATAATGAATGGTATGCATCAGTTTTATAATTATCATCAACAAGTTTGAAATAAGATGCTTTATCTTTGGGAATACTTCAACTACTACTTCAGTTACTACTTCAACAATCGATCCTTAAGTGAAGTAGTGCAAATTGTGGAGAAGCTTTGATATTATTTTTGCATAGTAGTAAATCAAACGGACACTAATCTTGCAACTATTTTAACCTGGAATCTGTTAATCTTGTGTGGCACTTTTTTTACTGATATTTGTCACATTTTTTTCAGTCAACAAATTGAATTTTATAAATGATGAAAAAGAAGACCTTAGTAATTCTTAATACGATAACTTTAGTTGCAGTATTATTCATAAATTATTTGGCGGCTAGCGGTGGGATAAATAACCAAACTGTAGGAGAAATTAGCAGCCGTTACGAAACGTTATTCACACCTGAAGGATATGCCTTTTCTATTTGGGGAATAATTTATTTCGGTCTGATATTATTTACCGGATTCCAATGGTCTGCTCTCATCAGAAAAAATGACCTCGAGATTATTGATAAAACCGGTTTCTATTTTATCGTTACGAACCTTGCAAATACAGGATGGATATTCCTCTGGCTTTTCGAATATACCGGTTTATCTGTAATTGCGATGATCATTCTCTTCTTAACCCTGATAAAAATTATTAAGCAGTTTGATATGGAAATATGGGACGCTCCTGTAAGGATAATATTTTTTGTCTGGTGGCCATTTGCAATTTACTTTGGATGGATAATTACTGCTTTAGCAGCGAACATTGCTGCCTATTTTACTTATATCGGATGGAAAGGCTCGCCTCTTAATCCGGAAATCTGGACGATCATTTTAATAGTTCTTGCCGCAGTAATTTATATCATATTAATTTTTAAGAGAAATTTGAGAGAATCTGCTGCCGTTGGAGTCTGGGCATTAATAGCAATTGCTGTAAAGCAGGGTACTGAAAAAATGGAAATAACATTGGCTGCAATTTTGGCTGCGGCTGTTATCTTGGTTTTTATTCTTTACCATGGATTTAAAAACCGGGAAACCGCTCCAATTAAGAAATTGATGCGGGGAGAATTTTAATTTATGGTATGCTTGCTTCGGGGGCTTTGGAGAAGTGAGGGTATCGTATTAAATAATGGATAGTATAGGGTATTTATTCCTAATAGTTGCGTTTTTGCATAAATAAGTTGATAGGGATATATAAGGAGTCCAAAGAGATGTACAAACCCTATCTAAGTATATCTTTTATTCAATTGGGCCGTAAGAATGTTCTGTAAATCTTTTCCAGCCTTTTTTGTTTTTTGATTCAACAGCCCAGTTAAATCCGCCTTTCGTGTTTGGCCAGTAAATCATTCTTGCTATACCTGCTGGCATTTTTGCTTCAAATGCTATTGATTGTGGATTTACGTCACTACCATCTGCAATTGTTCCTTCTGACCTCTTCCCATCGGAGGTAAATGACCAGAAGGAAAGTTTATCATTTTTTATACCGAATATTGCTATCTCTTCATATACCCCTTTTACAAATTCCCATCTGGCTGTAAGTTGAATATATTTACCATTAAGGACGGGAATAAATGTTCTTGAACAACTTACTTTTCCCATTGGTGTTTCTGCATTTGCCTGCCATGATCCCAATAATGGTCTGAGTACTCCTAACTTACCAGCACCTTTTTTCCAAAGATTTTTTTTCATATAGACCCATTTGATATAAATCAGATTAATGGTTTATTATTTTAAGAGATTTTTACCTGTCTGCCATTACCTATTGCCCACCCGCCTGTGGTGGGTAAAGAGTTGCCGCGTTTATATTCACTGAAAGATCGGGTAATGCGCGTTCACGGAAAAACTTCATCTAGTTGCTTATCGTTTCTTCGCTATTTTTGTAAACATAAGAAGGGGAAAGGATTAACTCAAGAAGGCAAGGTACAATCCTTTGGAGTTAAATTTTCTCGGTAATGAGCTCCCCAATGAATTTTGTAAAGTCATTAATGTTTTGCTCAACACCGTCAAGGATAGGCGATACAACAGTGGATGCCTTAAGTTCAATCCAGTCCCCATCCTCTTTAATAATTTTCTCTTGAATATTCCAGTTTCCAATCAAGAAATCTAACTGATGAGAGGGATCATTATCGGCGGAAATTGAATCCGCAGATGGAGACGAATATGAAATGCTGAAAAGAAGCACTAGTAATATATCGTGATGTCACTTAATAGGTTTCCTGAGAACTATAATATAAGTAACAAGATAATAATCAGGATAAAAATACCATGAAAAAATTCCAACTTATCACCAACAACTCAACACTAAGAAACAAGCCAATGATCATCAAACGACTTTTCCTTCAACTTTTCATCGCCAGTTTTGCTTTTATCGCTCTGAGTGGATCGGTGTCCACCGTCTTCGCCCAGGACTGGTCCCAGCAGGCGGCCCGGCCCACCGGCTGGGATCTCGACGGCGTTGCATTCCTGTCGCCCACGGATGGGTTCATCTGCGGCGAGGATCGCATCCTCCAGCGTACCACCGACGGCGGTGCAACCTGGGAGCAGGTCAACGGTGTAACCCGCGACCGGCTCTTCTTTGAGCAGGAATTTCATGGTCTTGCATTCGCTGACTCGCAGCACGGCTGGGCAGTTGGCAACACCAACTATCGCACGACGGATGGCGGCGAAACCTGGCAGGAGATGGCTTCGGCGGGCGGCAACAACAAACAGATCCACCCCATCACCGCAGACGTAGTCTATCTCAATTCAACCTGGCAGCTGCAGAAGACGACTGACGGCGGCACCAGCTGGTTTCCTGTTTTCCCTACGAGTGGCATTGACCGTGTGAACGCGATGGACTGGTGGGATGGCGACCTCGGCGCGTTCTGGGGTGGAGGTGATACACCCGGCAGCGAGAGTGGTTTGAGGCTGACGACCGACGGGGGGCAGAACTGGGATCTTGTGCACCCGGGCATCGCTAATGATGTCACCTTCGTGACAGCCAACGTATTGCTCTGGCACGACAGCTTCGGCCTAACGCTCTACCGCTCTGATGACCTTGGTCTGACCGCATCCCCGGTGCTCTCGCTTATCGATCTGCCAGTTGAGGTCATCCATCACCTGCCCGACGGGAGGGTTCTGGTCATCGACGCTGCAGTCCGAATGTGGATGAGCGAGGACGAAGGCCTGACCTGGAACCAGGTCCACGGGAAACTCGGTGCCCGCGGGCTCCAGTATCCCGGCATCCACTTCTACGATAACCTCAACGGATGGTTCGTTACCGAGGACGGTCTGATGCTGCAGACCACCGACGGCGGCTACACCTGGATGCAGCGCCAGAGCGGCATCGGGGCCTCGCTGGAAGACGTTATTATGGCACCTGACGGTCGGGGCGTCGCCGTAGGCGAGAACGGCGCAGTGCTGGTTACAGACGATTTCGGCGGACAGTGGCGGCTACGGCCTATCCTCCAGGGTCCCGGCGGTGTGTCCACCGATATGGTCGACCTCGCTCAGGCCGGCCCAAGTCTGTTCGCTGCCAGTGAGCCCGGCCTGGTCTATCGCAGCGAAGACTTCGGTGAAACCTGGACATTGCTTGAAGGCAGTCCGTACTTCCCGAACAGCATCATGCACGTACTCGACTTTCCTGCCGACCAGACAGGCTATATGTTTGGCCGCTCTTATGACTACGGGCTGATCTACCGGACCCTCGACGGTGGCGAAACCTGGCAGACTATGATGGCGGCGAGTGACCAGGAAGCGCTTCAGCTTGACGCCGAGATGTTCAATGTGGAAAACGGCGTATCGGTCGGCACGCAGAATTCCTGCTTCTTCACATCGGACGGCTGGCAGACGTGGACCCGTCACGAGATCACATTCGGCACCGCCTGGCAATCCCTTGGCTTTGCCAACCACCAGGTTGGCTGGGTGGGCAGCTACTACGGCCAGGTAGCCTATACAACCAACGGCGGACTCACATGGGCTGAAGTATACCTCCCCGGAGTAACAGCCAACGACATTATTATGGCCATCGATGCTAAGAGTGAAACCGAGGTGTACATCCTTGCTTCGGGTCCGGATCAGGTGCGCGTCTACGAGAGCTTCGACGGTGGCCTGTCGTGGCAGGTTTCCGCGCCGGGATTGCAGAATCCCGACTCCGGCCCGAGTTATACCAATAACTTCTTCGTGACCAACAGCGGCGACATCTGGACAGTAGGATACCTCGGATTTATATTGGCACGGCAAGGAATAGTTCCTGTTGAACTTGTATCTTTTAAAACAAACATAATCGATAACAAAGTATATCTTAACTGGGAAACATCCACAGAAACCAACAACAAAGGTTTTGAGGTTCAGAGAGGTTCTGGTCATAATCAGTTTGAAAAGATTGGCTTTATTCAGGGTAACGGTACAACAACTGAAGCGCAGCAATATTCATTTATCGATCAGATTAGTTCAGGAACATATTATTACAGATTAAAACAAGTTGATTTCAACGGTGTATTTGAATATTCAAATATCGTAGAAGTTGAATTAGGATTGCCATCTGAATATGCGTTAAACCAGAATTACCCAAATCCATTTAATCCAACTACAAGAATAAGTTTTACTCTTTCAACGGATTCAAAAGTATTAATAAAAGTTTACAATATGTTAGGCGAAGAAGTTCAAACATTGCTAAACAAAGATTTATCAGAAGGAAATCATCAAATAGATTTCAATGCAATTAACTTAAGTGGTGGTGTCTACATCTATACAATAAACGCAACCGGAGTTTATGGCTCAAACTTTATCGATTCTAAGAAGATGATGCTTTTGAAATAATGTCATTCGGCACCTACAAAATGGATGGCTATAGAACTCACAAAAGCTTAAAGAATGATAACGGTGAAATAGAGATAACCCAATGTCATCGCTGTGACATACAACAACGAACCTTGATTCATGAAAATTAACCTCGGTTTTTTCTTGATTTTATCTTCATAAAACGTAAGTTCATAATAAAGAAATTATCTTCCTTATTAATACAAACCTAAGCCATTAGTCTGTATTAATTACCTATTCGCTTCTTATACTCTGCTGAACTTCTTCTCTAGTTTTTTTTCCTGACATAGCTGACATAAATAATTGTTTTTAATTATTTACAGGAGGGTCATATGAATACAAGTTAATTTTTTCTTATCGATCAGATTTGATGGTAACGAATTTGATAATTATATATTTGGAGGTAAGGAAATGAAATTAAAATCCATAAGTGTCTATGTTCTCGCATTCTTTGTATTGGCTGCTCTTTATTCCTGTTCAGATAAAACCGATTCTTTAACTAATTCTCAACTTCAGAAACACCCGGTTATGCAGCAGGCAGATGTGAATGTAACTGTATTTGCAACCGGATTGAATAATCCTCGCGGATTAAAATTCGGACCAGACGGATATCTTTATGTAGCTGAAGGAGGTTTGGGTGGCACGAACCCGACTTCAGGTCTTTGCGATGATGTTATACCACCTGTTGGTCCTTATACATGGGATTATACAGCAAGCATCTCTAAAGTCAGCCCGTCAGGTGATATTACTACAGTTGCAGATAACCTCCCTTCTAGTCAAACGAGCGCCAATTCAGGCTCTCTGGTTAGCGGTGTTGCCGACGTAGCTTTCGTAGGAAATACACTTTATGCGATTCTGGCTGGTGCAGGATGTTCGCATGGCTTTGATAATGATCCTAATGGAATTATTAAGGTCAACAGCGATGGCACATGGGATCTGATCGCAGACCTTAGCGACTGGCAGCATAATCATCCGGTCGCAAATCCTGAAGAAGATGATTTTGAACCTGACGGCACCTGGTATAGTATGTTGAATGTCCGTGGAGATCTTTACGCTGTGGAGCCCAATCATGGGGAAATAGTCAAAGTAACTACAAGCGGGAATATCAGTCGTGTAATTGATGTATCTGCTTCGCAGGGACATATTGTGCCTACAGCATTGGCATACCACGGAAACTTCTATTTCGGCAACCTGGATGAATTTCCTATAGTACCCGGAAGTTCAAAAATCTTTAAGGTTACGCCAAGTGGTCAGATTCAGCAAAGGGAAACGGGACTTACAACAGTAGTGGGTCTTGTTTTTGATAACCAGGACAAGATGTATGTTCTCGAGATGTCAACGGCACCCGGAGACCCAACACCCGGTACAGGTAGAATAGTTCGCATACAGCCATCCGGTCAGCAGGAAGTACTTGTTGATACCTTGTTTTTCCCTACAGGTATGACAATGGGTCCTGATGGTGCTCTTTATGTCTCAAATAAAGGATTTGGTCCCCCGATATCCGGATTTGGAGAGGTATTAAAGGTTACTGTCAATTGATCTTTGAAGGAATTCTCTTTCAACAAAGGCCCGTTTTTAGCGGGCTTTTGTTCAATCCCCGGCTTTTACGATTCAGGTAGACAAAATCTTTTAAAAATATATGTTAACTTGATAATCCTCAGCGGCTTTACTGACCGCTGAGCCATTGCTCAAAACTTTTGTTTGTTTCACCTTCAGAGTAAGTCCAGTCCGGTTTCAGATTAAGACCGCTCTCACTTTGCCAGATAAAGTCCATAGCATCATTCCGGTCAGTTTGGTTCGTTATTTTTATGAGGAGCAATTCTCTTTTTTCAAGATCGGTTTTTAGAATTTGAGCGTTGATATTTTGTGCAAGCAAAGCTCTATATAAAATCTCAGCCTGTCTTATATCATATGTTGCCCACACTATTCCGTTCTTACCAGTGAGGAAATCTTCTTCATCATAGAAAATAGCCACTTCAACCCGGCATCCATCGGGCAGTTCATCCGGCTGAGTAAGGATAAGTCCGCGGCATTTTATAAAATCGTTTGTTTCAAACACAACCCTTCCGTCAATGAGGCAGGTTCCGTTCACTTTTATCCTTATCATATTTTCCCGGTTAAAATATATTACTGATCCCACGATCTGATAGAGGATGCATAGAGGCATACTCTACAAAGAACGACTTAATTATTTATTTCTCCCACTCCGCTGAGGCCAACATCATTTTATATCAAAGCTGTTCCATTAGGTCCTGATAATTCTCCCTAGTATTAAATGATGTTGTTAAATTAGAGGTATTGAGTGGTATTTTCTTGTACAATATCAGCAAGATTTCGGATTCCCTGCGCAGATTTAAGAGATGTAATATTTCTGATAACCCCTTTATACGTAATAAAGCCCGGAAATTATAAGTGAAACTGCAGTCAGGTCAGCCCTGGCTTTTCTTTCTATAAGCATTCGGCGAGACCCCGAACTGTCTTTTGAAAACTCTCCCGAAATATCCCTGATCATTAAAACCAACTTTAAAGCAGATCCCGGCAACCGTGTCAGCATTCTGTCTTAAAAGATCCGCTGCACGCTGAAGACGAAGCGAACGGATAAACCGTCCCGCCGGCTGAGCCACAAGTGCGTTAAGTTTTCTGTTTAACTGGGAGGTACTCATATAGACAGCATCGGCAAGTTTTTCGATATTAAACTGCTGATCCTCAAAATTCTCTTCAATCACCTTTATTGTCTTTTCCAGAAATTCCCGATCAACTGAAACCGCAGTAACCTCCGAAGGCTTTATTACAGTTGCTTTACTAAAACGCTTCCTAAGCTGTTTACGCTGGTAAATTAAATTTCTTACCCTTACCCTAAGCTCTTTTGCACTGAAAGGCTTGGTAATGTAAGCATCAACACCGGTCTCCAGCCCCTCTATTTTATCATCGAGTCCGGCTTTTGCAGTAAGCATTACTATCGGGATATGACTTGTCTTCACGTCGTTTCTTATTTGCCTGCTGAACTGAAAACCATCCATTCCCGGCATCATCACATCGGTAATTATCAGATCGGGATTTTCATCTTTTGCGCTTGATATTCCATCCTCACCGTTGGAAGCCTCAATTATGTTGTAATCGTTGGCAAGCAGGCCGTTCACATAACTCCTTACGTCAGAATTATCTTCAACAATTAAAAGTATCTCACGTTTACCGGCAGGGGCAGGGAAGACAGACGGTTTCAATTTAGTTTTTGCTGCTCCGGTTTCACTATAATTATTAATCTGTAATGATAGATCCGGCTGTCTGGTTATAAATTCCTCTGTTTCTGTGTTATAATCTCCTGCCGGAAGCAGGATAATAAACTCGCTCCCTTCGCCTTCTTTGCTGTTAACTGAAATACTCCCTTTATGAAGTTCAATTAATTCCTTTGTAAGCGCCAGTCCTATACCCGTACCCTCATGTTTTCTTGATGCAGAACCGTCCAACTGGTAGAACCTGTCAAATATGTGCGTGAGACGATGGGAAGGTATTCCAATACCCGTATCTTTTATCCTTATTTCAGCAGCAGAATTAATGATATTAAGACTCACTTTTATCTCACCCTTTGAGGGAACAAATTTAAAAGCATTTGAGATAACATTATAAAATATCTTTTCCATTTTATCCGGATCAAAGACAACTGGTATGTTTTCACATTTCGATTCAAACTTTAAAGTAATTTTTTTTGATTCTGAAAGTGATTCAAATGAGTAGAATAAACTTTTCAGAAAAGGAACTATGTTGTGCTGTTCAGCATTCAGTTCCATACTGCCTGCCTCAAGCTTTGAAAGATCAAGCAGCTGGTTAATCAGATCAAGGAGCCTCCTGGCATTCCTGATTGCTACCTGAAGTTTTCCTTTCTCCCTAACATCAATATTTTCAGACATAACACTATCTATCTCACCGAGTATAAGCGTCAGCGGCGTTCTGAATTCGTGAGAGATATTTGCAAAGAAGCGGGACTTCAGCTGATCCAGTTCTTTAAGCTTTGCCTGGGCAATTTTCAAATCATTATAAGTAATTTCTATTTCACTTTTTGCTTTCTCAAGATTCTTAAAATCCTCGTAGCGTGTATAAGCGACTGAAAATGCTTCTGCAGCAGACCTCACAAGGTCCAGTTTCTCATCCGTAAGAGCAGAGTTATCCCCGACATAAAGCATTCCCTGCGCAAACGGAACAAAGTGCAGAAATAATGATTCCGGCGGCGCGGAAGAGCCCTGATAAGTTGCCGCATCATGTACCTGTCCTATTTCTATCATAGAATTTGTCCAGTTTACGAAATCCTGCTTATCCCAGCGTTTCCTGTAAACTTTCTTTTTCCTCCAGTGATCCATTGTATTACGAGTCAGTTCATTAGCGTCAAAAGGCAGGTTCAATACGCCCAGTGCCTTGCCGGCAGGAGTGGTTAGATATACCTGTATATCCTCATCTTTTAAATTAACAATAAAGACGCCGCAGCGGGTAAACGGCACCTCCAGCGAGATCAGCTCTCTCCAGATAACCGGGGTTATGCGGTTAAGATCCTCCTTCGTCCTCATACTCGCAATCTCACCGCGAATTCTATCAAGGGATGACTGCTTCAAAGCCTCCTTTGCATGTTGCTCGGCTTTCTTTATATCGAGGAACCTGACATAGCTTCGCTCAAAAACTTCTGCGAACCGTCTCAGTATCTCATTATCTTTCCCGGAGAATTTATTTCCATTATGATTGACTACAAAAATAGTTGTATAGTGAGATACGGCAGCGGCCCGGGTATAGCCGCCCTTCCGTGATAAAACCTGCTTTCTCCATTCGGGAGTAGAATTGCTATACGGAGCATATTTAAATAAATGTTCAAAGAATTCAATTTTTTCTTCCCTGGTATATTCTTCAGTCAGAAACACATCTCTTTTTTTCACAGCTCCCGTCAGCACAGTATAAATTGGTCTGTCAAGAAATGGAATAGCAGCTTTTTTTACATACTTCTCAGCTACGCCCGTCGAGCCCCAGAAATTGAACTCCTTATCGACATCCTGATCATTGATGGCTATGAAGGCTCCGGTTATATCCATTTCCATATTATAGAGCTGCTGTGCTACTAAATTAACAACCTCCTGCAGCTCTGACGTAAAGCGCATAGACATAGCCCGGCCGCCCACTCTTTCCAGCGCTGCTTCAAGTTTCAGCTCGCGGTTCTGATCCTCAACAGCTTTTATCAGGGTTCTTTCCCTCTCAGCATCAGGAATATCAGCCTGACGGATTATCCTTATAATATCTTCTAATTTATTTTTCATTGAACAATACTTTTTGAAACATCCAAAACAATTTCCGACTTAGTTGAAATTAAATTTAATTTATAAGAATTATTAGAAGTAGTAAATAGTCGGGGTGAAATTTTTAGTCAGCCTCAAGTATAAGAATAGAGACTCATCAAAGAGATTTTCCCCGGGTTTTGAGCATTTAATTTTTTCAACGTGATTATGTCTAATTCATAAATAATGAGTTCGGGATTTTTTGGAGTTTCTCCTCTGAATTTAATTAGTTTTATCGTCTTTATTTTCTTCAGCGTTCGGCATAATAGGAATACGGGGCTGCTTGGCGAATGAGAATGATAACTGCTCATACCATGATTCGTCCGAGCCAATCATTCCGAGGATTTTGTTCCATAGAACCACGGGGGGGCCGAATTCATGCCAGTCTACTTCCAGGACTCTTATCCCCCTTCTCCTCATTTCACTAACTAATTTCCTGTAGTTACTGTCGAGATGCTGCAGGTAATCAAGCGGGACTCCTTCTTCTTCTGATCTAGATCTCGTGTTCATACGTCTGTGGCATTCTTCGGGAGAAACGCTCAGGTAAACAAAAATATCGGGCGGCATTATATCGCGACTCATATTTCTGAAGACGTCAAAGTAGAGGTCGAACTCTTCCCGCGTCATAAATCCTCTTTCCATCGCGGTTGTTGCAAATACTGTATCGCCATAAATAGGACGATCCTGTATAACTGTTATTCCGTTTTCACCCCACGCCAGTTCCACTGCGAGTCTGTGCTGTTCATATCTCTGGCAGAGCATAAACATCTGCATTTCAAATCCGCCGCCGGTATTATTGCCTGTTATCAAGTCATTGTAATAATGTGAAAGAAAATGTTTGAATCTATCCGTGTGGGTGGGTTCTTCAAGTACTCTTGTCTGTCTTCCCCGTGAACTTGACGCGGATGCAAGAGCGTGACAGGCATTCGTTTTTCCTGCTCCTATATTTGCATCAACAGTTATAAAGAGTCCTTCTTTTCTGGTTATGCTCATTGGTAATCCCGTTCCTCCTTAATTACAAATTATAATATTCCTATTGAATACATAACTAAAGCTTAATAAATAATCAACGTCAGCGAAATTAAAATAATAGATACTGCGTGATTAAGGTGTAAAAAATGTTTAGTGTTTTTCGATCTTTATCGGAAATATTATCATAATTTGCGATTATAATCGTATTTTCTTATAAACCTGTATCAAATTATAGGAAATAAGTATGATCGCTGATGAATTAATAAAGACAAATAAAGCAATTTCCCGCCTAAAGTATGAATTTGAAGAATATGATACTGAAGAAACCAGGGAAGTGCTTGATGTATTACAATTCCATATGTTTCTGGTGATTTCATACTTAAATAATTCGGAATTAACAGGTAAGGATGTTAGAGAACGGCTTGCAGAAAAGCTGCAGAGTATAAATTAACCGGCCTTCCGCTTCAGTTTTTTTTCATTTCTAATAATTGCCATCTTTATAATATGGGAAAATTCAATACCGGATTTTTTCCCGCCCTCAATTTTTAGCTGAAAATCAATGAAATGGTTCATTTGCTTTATGGCATTGTAGTTGGTTGCTATAAGGATTAATTGTTCCATAAAACCAGGTGAGAATTAACTAACCGAACATTCACTCCAATAATCAAGGCGCTGTGAGCTAATGAAAAAACTTTTCACTTTTTTTCTTCTTTCTTTCTTCCTTAATCAGGGGATGGCACAGACCAATCCTCTAGTACAGCAGGTAATCAATAATGTTAATATCGATTCCTTAACACAGTTCATAAATGAATTATCAGGGGAAGTTCCGGTTTTCATCAACGGGCAGCAGGTAACTATTACAACCAGGTATTATAATAGTGCCTCAAACGATAAGGCTGCCGATTACGTAAAGGCTAAGTTTGATTCCTACGGACTTCAGACTTTCAACCAGGCATTCAGCAGCGGCAGAAACGTCTACGGCATCCAGACAGGTACTCTTCATCCGGATCAATATCTAATGATATGCGCGCACTATGATGATATGCCTTCCAGCGGACTGGCACCGGGAGCAGATGATAACGGCAGCGGTACCTGTGCGGTGATTGAAGCAGCAAGGGTACTAAAGGATTATGATTTTGAATATTCAATCATTTATGCCGTTTGGGATGCTGAAGAACTTGGACTTCTGGGGAGTGCCTATTACGCCCAGAATACAACCCAGGATATTCTCGGGGTTATAAATATGGATATGATTGCATGGGACAGCAATAATGACAACCTTGCAGAAATCCATACAAAAAATATTGCTAACTCGGTTGCCCTTAAGGATTCCATGCTGATGATTAATACAGCTTATTCTGTTGGGATCCAGCCTTCTGTTATAAATCCAGGTATAACCGCCAGTGACCATGCCTCCTTCTGGAACCATGGAATTACAGCAGTTCTTCTCATTGAAAATTATTACGGTGATTTCAACCAGTACTATCATACCTCTAATGATCTTGTTGATCATTATAATTTCCCCTACTTTGAAAAATGTTCTAAGCTCTGCATAGGTACACTTTCCCTGATGGCGAAGGTTGAAGGTGTGGTTCCTGTGGAACTTACATCATTTACTGCAGATTGGAGAAATGAATCAGTTAACCTTGCATGGACAACTGCAACAGAGGTGAATAATTATGGATTTGAAATAGAAAAGCAAACAGAGTATTCAGCCTGGTATTCAATTGGGTTTGTGAAAGGAAACGGAACAACGCAGACTCCGGCCAGCTATACTTTTAGAGACTCTAAAATAACTTCAGCTGGCAGATGCTCTTACCGGCTGAAGCAAATTGATAATGACGGGACTTTCGAATTTTCATCCGTAGTGGAGGTAAACCTGACTCCGGCAAATGGATTTGTACTTGAGCAGAATCATCCTAACCCGTTTAATCCTTCCACAAAAATAAGTTTTAATATTCCTTTATCTTCAAACATTCGTCTCGCAGTATATAACATAATTGGTCAAGAGGTTGCTGTACTGGCAGAAGGGTTCTTCCAGGCAGGGTACCACGAGGTTACCTTTAATTCCAGAAACCTCCCCAGCGGGGTTTATTTATATAAACTGCAGTCTGAAAGCAACATTCAGATGAAAAAGATGCTTCTGCTCGAATAGTTGATTTTCTAAACATAAATTTTTTAGCACAAACCCCCCGGACGTCCCGGGGGGTTTTATTTAACGTAAATCACAATTTTTTATTGTTAAATTGTTGCTAAATATTGATAAAAAATCATATCTTGTCTATGTCTTAGAATCATCTAAGCAAAGAACTAATAATCTTTAACAAAATAAATGGACGTATGTATATTAAAAGGGCGAAATGCGATCCATAGTTTACATTCACATTCTAGGTGTTAGGAGGATCCATGAAACAATTTAACCGATTCCTTTTCACAGTGTTATTCTCATTTTTACTGTATTCGATTGGATACAGTCAGAATTTTGGAGTCACAATTAATAATATTCCATCGTCAAGTCCTGACGCTCCCAATGATTTGGTTGTAGTTCATTATGACGGC
The DNA here is from genome assembly GCA_963800255.1 of uncultured Ignavibacteria bacterium. GTDB lineage: Bacteria > Bacteroidota > Ignavibacteria > Ignavibacteriales > Ignavibacteriaceae > DATFVA01. The sequence goes on from CAWDAK010000010.1 coordinate 17,730, forward strand.
GATAATACAAGTTCAGTCGGTGATGGCGGAGTAACTTTTATTGGCGGCGCACGTTACCGTGCAAGCATTATGAGCCCATATGCAGGCGGCGAGCTCCAGGCTGTTCAGTTCCATTATACACAGGCAGCTACAGGATTAACAATTATGATCTATGATGCCGGGACAAGTACTGACCCCGGTACACTTTTGCTTTCCCAGCCTCTGGATCTTGGCTCGCTTACTGTTGGCGACTGGAATGAAGTTGCTTTGACAACTAATATTCCAATCTCCGGAAATGACCTTTGGGTATGCCTCCAGGTAGAAGACGCAACTACTTTAAACTTCCCACTTGGTACAGATGCCGGTCCTGCTGATCCTGACGGAGATTTCGTAAACGATTCGGGTACCTGGCAGCACTTAAATGATTTCGGACTGAACTACAACTGGAACATCCGCGGCGTTGTTGAAACTCCTTCCGGCAGCGGTACTGTTGTTTTCTCTGAAGATTTCGATTCTTATACAGCTGGTCAGCAGGTTGCCTGCCAGAATCCAACTGACTGGACAACATGGTCACTTGACCCATGTAATACAGTAGAAGATGCAAATGTATCCAGTAATTTTGCTCATAGCGGTGCTAATTCAATGGTTGTTGTTCAGAATAACGACGAAGTACATTACTGGGGTCCTGAAACTTCAGGTAAATGGGAAATAGATCTTTATAACTATATCCCAACCGGAGCAACAGGATACTTTAATGCTCTTTCACAATTTGAAGGTACCCAGGAATGGGGACTTGAAGTTTATTTTAATGCAGGTGGTGCTGGTTCAATAAATGCGGGCGCTACTGGAACAGCAACATTTACTTGGACACCTGATACCTGGGTACTCAATACTGTTATAGTTGATCTGGATAATGATATAGCTGAGTACTGGTACAATGGTTCAATGATTTACAGCTGGCAATGGACACTCGGAGCAAGTGGTACTCCGATTGCTTTATCATTGGCCGCTAATGATTTCTTCGGTGCTGCAGCAACAGACGAAATGTATGTTGATGACTACCAGGTAATGGACCTTACTATAGTTCCTGTTGAAATGACTTCTTTCACAGCAAACACCAATGCTATGGGTCAGGTTGTTCTTAACTGGCAAACAGCTACTGAAACTAATAACAGGATGTTTGAAGTTCAGAGAAAAGATGCAAATAGTGATTTCGTAACAGTTGGTTTTGTCAACGGTTCCGGTACAACTACAGATCCTAAGGCGTATTCTTTTGTTGATCAGAACGTAAATAATGGAACTTATACTTACAGATTGAAACAACTTGATTTCAACGGACATTTTGATTATTCAAATGCTGTTGAGGTTTCTGTAAGCGGTCCGTTAACTTTCGATCTGGCTCAGAACTATCCTAATCCTTTCAACCCGACAACAACAATTACATACAGCGTTCCACAGTCAGGAAAGGTTAAACTTGCTGTTTATAACCTTATCGGACAGGAAGTTGCTGTACTGGTGAATGGAGCTGTCAGCGAAGGTTCGCATCAGGTTGAATTCAACGCAAAATCATTACCCAGTGGAGCTTATTTCTACAAGCTGCAGGGTGAAAATTCTGTATCAGTTAAAAAGATGCTTCTTCTGAAGTAATTTTTTAACACTTACAAAGTACTTAAAAAGACCGCTTGAATAAGGCGGTCTTTTTTTTTAAGCGTTACGGCTATACCGCATACTTTAATCACAATACTAAAATAATAGTGATCCTCTTGGCTCTCATTCTTGCTGTACATTTTTATCACAAACGGTTATAATAAAAAAAAGGAAATTCGCAACGGGCTTTCTTCGATTATAGATGTTCAGGAGATATGGACATAATGAAGATGCTTAGATAATATTTTAATGTTAACGTAATTTATTTGGAGGTTTAATATGAAGAAGCACACTCTTACTGCGGCACTATTATTATTATTTTGTTTTTACAGCGGCAGCCATGGCACAATGGGCTGAACAGACATCTCCTGTTACAACAGCGCTTTATTCTGTATCTGCGGTAAATGATTCAACCGCCTGGATAGGCGGGGCTTCCGGAGTTGTATTAAGAACGACGGATAGAGGTTCTACCTGGATGTCAACCGGAGGAGGAGCTATAGGAACCGATGACATATATAACATTTACGGTATAGATGATATGAATGCATTGTTAACTTCATCCTCATCAACCGCTACATTTATATACAGGACTAATGACGGGGGCAGCACCTGGACCCAGGTATTCACGCAAGCCGGGGGTTTTCTTGACGGAATTGCAATGTTTGATTCTTTAAATGGCTATGCTTACGGCGATCCGGTTGGAGGAAACTGGGAACTTTACAGTACTTCCGATGGCGGGCAGACCTGGAATGCTGCTAATGCTCTTCCACAGAATGGAACTGAAGCGGGCTGGAATAATGCTATCTATGCTTCAGACTCTTCAATATATTTTGGAACAAATAATTCAACTATATATTACTCAAACGACAGGGGTAATTCTTGGACTGCTCAAACAACAGCACAAACCAATGCGTATTCCGTCTGGTTTAATGATTCTTCACATGGGTTTATAGGAGGGGAGAATGCTTTGAATGAAACTACTAACGGCGGTGTAAACTGGGATACTACCTCAGCGCTTCCAGGAACCGGAAGCATAGGAGCCTTAACCGGGATTGACAGCATGTGGTGGGCAGCCCGTCAGAACAATGTAATCTACCATTCAACCGATAATGGCAATTCATGGTATATCCAATATAATGCTCCTACTACAGGCGCATATTATGCTATGTCAATGTCAAGAGATGATAGCGTTATTTATGCAGTAAGGAGTGACGGAGGTATTTCTGCACTACTGACTCAGAATGCGGTTGGAATTACGCAGGGCGATAATACTACACCAACAACATTTAACCTTACACAAAATTATCCTAATCCTTTCAATCCCTCAACCACTATTAGTTATAGTACTTCAGAACAAAGCAAGGTGATACTCTCAGTTTATAACGTTCTTGGAGAACAGGTTGCAGTGCTTGTTAATGGTGTTGTTCCTTCAGGTTCTCACCAGGTTGAATTCAATGCAAGCTCCTTACCCAGCGGCGCTTATTTCTATAAACTTCAGCAGGGTAATTCGGTATCAGTTAAAAAGATGCTTCTCCTGAAATAATTACTTTTTAATTTTTTTAAGTACTTAAAAAAGACCGCTTGAATAAGGCGGTCTTTTTTTTGTGCCTCCTATCAAATATTCCTTCCATCTTTTACTAAAATAATTTCACAGGGTGAGACATAGCACCATGCGGTTCTTTTATTAATTTAATTTAAGGGGCACCAAAGAAAAATATGATTTGCAGGAGGGCGCAAAACTAATGGTAACGAGAAGATGAGGAAACTTTCCCGTCGTTCATTTCTTATTCTTACAGGCGCAGCAGGCGCCGCTATAGCCGGCTCAGGCTGCAGCACAACAGTCAACAAATTAATTCCATATGTAAATCCACCATCATACCCCCGTCCGGGTGAATGGGTTCATTATGCGACAACCTGTCGGGAATGCCCTGCCGGATGCGGTATGCATACGTGGCACCGCGATGGAAGAGTAACGAAAGCCGAAGGCAACCCGGAAACACCTCTCAACCATGGCAAACTGTGCGCGAGAGGCCAGTCGTCTGTGCAAGGTGAATATGATCCGGACAGGCTTAAAAATGTTTTCTTAAGAAAGGACCGCAATAAAAAAATTAAAAAGGATTGGGAAAGTGCAATTGCCGCAATCTCAGATGATATTAAGAAGACGAACGGAAGGGTTCTTATAATATCAGATCTGCAGACAGGCTCGCTTGCAGGATTAATGGAACGTTTTGCATCCGCTAATAACGGCAAGGTGCTCTGGTATGAAGCTGTTAACTATGAAGTTTTGCGAAGGGCCAATGAGGTGGTTTACGGTACCACGGAAATACCAAAGTATAAACTGGATGACCTGGATTTCCTGCTAAGTTTCGGTGCTGACTTCCTTGAGACCTGGATATCCCCTGTTGAGTATGCCGGGCAGTTCAAAAAAATGCACGATTTTAAAAACGGAAGAATGGGAAAATTTGTTTATGCAGGTCCGCGATTTTCCGGCACAGCCACGAATGCTGATGATTTCGTAATGGTATCCCCCGCATCTATGAAGTACCTGGCGTATTCTATTCTCTCAAAAATCATTTCTGCAGGAAGTGCAAAAAAAGATGTCAGCGGATTTAAACCTGAGATAGAAAAATACCTTGCTTCAAATACACACCTTTCGGTTGTACCCGATATTAAAGTTGAAAAGATCGCTAAAGAATTTACAAAAGCTAAAAGAGCTCTTGCTCTGGGCGGGGCTTCGGGGGTATATACAAGGGATAACTTTGACACTGCAGTTGCTGTTAACCTGTTGAATTATGCAGCCGGCAGTGCGGAAGGAGTTGATTTTTCAACACCTCATGCTCTGTCAAAAACTGCACTTAATAGTGAAACAGCGGATTTCCTGAGATCGATAACAAATGAAGATGTTGTTATTGTTCATAATACCAATCCTGTTTATTCGAGGATGGGTTCAGATAAATTCTTAAAGAAAGCATCAAAAATAATATACCTCGGAACGATGGAAGATGAGACAGCAGAAATTGCTGATTGGGTCCTGCCTGTAAATTATCCTCTTGAGGAATGGGGTGACTATGAACCCTATAAAGGTGTGCATCACCTTATGCAGCCTGCTATGCAGCCTTTCCACGCAACCTTTTCTGCAGGAAATGTTCTGCTCGCTGTTTCCGAAAATGCAGGAAAGCCGCTCTCTCTGGATGATTCTTCAAAACCTGCTGATCATTATGAGGACTGGGTAAAACAATACTGGAAATCTATCGGTATTGATACATCACAAAATGGGCTTGAGAATGTACTGAGGAAAGGAATCTTTTCAGGCTCGAAGGAAGAATCATCTTCAGCTTCTTCCTCCGGACAACTTGATGAGCACATAAAAACAGAATCATTAAAACTTCCGGTAAGCACACAGGAATCCCGGGAACCGGATGAAATGCAATTATGGACCTATCCTCTGATTACTCTTTTTGATGGCAGGTTTGCCAACCGTGGATGGATGCAGGAAATCCCTGACCCGCTTACTAATATTACCTGGAGCAGCTGGATAGATATAAATACAGATAAGGCACGAGAACTTGAACTTGAAAATTTTGATCTTGTTGAGATTGAATCAGATACGGGAAAAATTACTGTGCCTGTAAGACTGACAATAGATCTGCCGGGAGACGTTCTTTCCATAGGGTACGGACAGGGACATACAGCCATGGGAAAAAATGCTGCTGGTAGAGGAGCCAATGCCTTTCAATTGATTAACAGAAGTAACGAAAAAGGGACCGTGAAAATAAAAGCCGCCGGAGGCAGCAAACACCCGATTTATGCCGCAGCGACTGACCATCAGTTTGGAAGAGAAGGAATAACTGAATGGGTGGAACTGGAAAAGCTGGAAAAGATGAAACCCGGCGACGGTGAGCATCTGATAATGCCCCTGCCGGAAGGATATGATGAAAAGAGAGACCTCTATCCAATACACCGCTATAAGGAACACCGTTGGGCAATGTCAATTGACCTGCATGCATGTATAGGATGCAAAGCCTGTGAAACTGCCTGTTATGCTGAAAATAATGTTCCTGTGGTGGGAGAAGAGTATGTGAATGAAGGTCTGGAGATGTCGTGGATTAAAGTTGTTCCCTACCGCAAAGAAGAAGATCCGCATAAGGTTGCCTGGCTGCCTCTTCCCTGTCAGCAGTGCGACGCCGCCCCCTGCGAACCTGTTTGTCCCGTATTTGCCGCAGTTCATAATGAAGAGGGATTAAATGCCCAGATTTATAACCGCTGTATAGGAACCCGGTACTGCTCAAACAACTGCCCTTACAAAGTAAGACGTTTTAATTGGTTCAATTTTCATTTTGAATGGCCTCTTGATGTTCAGCTGAATCCCGAGGTTACAGTACGTGTAAGAGGCGTTATGGAAAAATGCACTTTTTGTGTTCAGAGAATCCGTAATGTTGAATACCATAAAAAAACCACGAGAGAAAAAATAAAGGACGGGGATATTATCCCTGCCTGTGCTCAAACATGCCCTACTGACGCAATTATTTTCGGCGACCTTCTTGATGATAACTCGCGTGTAACGGATATTACCCGCCACCACCTGAGAAGATATCATGTACTTGAAGAACTGAATACGAAACCTGCAGTCACTTATTTAAAAAGAATTGATGCGGGGAAAAGTTTATGAAGAGTGAATACAGTAAAGAATTATCATTAAAAGACGTCAACGATGAAGTTCTATCGGCCACCAAACCTCCCGTACCGCTGTATTATTTTATCGTGGCTTTCCTTGCACTTGTCGTTGTGTGGGGATTGTTCTCCTGGATATACCAGGTTAGAAGAGGTATGGGTGTTGCGGGACTAAACCACCCGGTGGGATGGGGCGTTTATATAGCGAATTTCGTTTTCTGGGTAGGAATCGCTCATTCAGGAACTTTGATCTCCGCAATACTTTTCCTGGTTAGAGCAAAATTCAGGGATGCTGTTTCCCGTGCTGCTGAAGCGATGACAATATTCGCAGTAATGACCGCAGGTCTTTTTCCTTTAATGCATCTCGGAAGGTTATGGATCTTTTACTACATAATACCCTATCCCAATGAAAGAGAACTCTGGCCCAATTTTTTAAGTCCCTTAGTGTGGGATTTTCTTGCGGTATCAACCTACTTCACAGTCAGCCTCATTTTCTGGTATGTAGGAATGATACCTGACCTTGCATCGGGACGCGACCGGTTTACAAAAATACTGGGGGCAGGGCATATAAAAACCAGAATTTACAAAGCACTTGCTCTTGGATGGTCGGGATCTGAAAAAGAATGGAGACATTACGGGAGGTCATACCTTTTCTTCGCTGCACTAGCCACACCCCTGGTGATCTCAGTTCATTCAATTGTGTCATGGGATTTTGCAATGGGGCTGCTGCCTGGTTGGCACGAAACAATTTTTGCTCCGTATTTTGTGGCGGGAGCTATCCACTCTGGACTTGCAATGGTGCTTACTTTGCTGATACCCTTACGAAAGATTTTTAAGCTGGAGAAGCTTATGACTATAAAAGCTTTCGACATGGTAGCAAGAACAATGATTGTTACAGGTATGATACTCGGCTATACATATGTAATCGAACCTGCTATGTCAGCCTACACAGGGAACACCTTTGAAACCCAGTTTACTATATGGCAGAGAACCGGCTGGATATCATGGATCTATTACGTAATCCTGATTTGTAATTTCTTTGTACCTATGCTGTTCGTTTTTAGAAAGTTCCGGAGAAATTTTTTATGGCTGTTCATCATTTCCCTCGTAGTTAATTTGGGTATGTGGCTGGAAAGAGTATTTATTGTAATTGGTTCTACCGCACACGATTTTTTACCGCATAACTGGGGAAAATATACACCAAGCTGGGTTGAGATAAGCATTACGGCAGCTTCACTAGCATTCTTCCTGATGTGGTTTATGATTTTCAGTAAGACCCTTCCAACAGTACCTATGGCAGATTTTAAAGAACAGCTGGCAGAAGATGAGATGCCTGAACCTGAACCCCCTACTAAAAGGAAAGTTTTCCCGAAATCCCGAAAAGGGGGAATGAAAGTGATGGCAATATTTTCAAGTCCTGAACATTTCATCAAAACAGTGAAGAAAGTTTATGAAGCAGGATATAATGTTATAGAGGCTTTTTCACCTCTCAAAATAAAGGAAGTAAGCGACATACTTAACAAACCAAAGAGTCCCGTTAGAAGATGGACTCTTATAGGAGCAATACTGGGCATCGCTTGCGGCTATACCCTTGCGATTGCTACAGCAAATACGAACAAACTTATAGTGGGGGGAAAACCTCCTACAGCACCCATTCCATACACCATTGTGGGATTTGAACTATTGATACTGTTTGGAACCCTTGCCAACCTTGCCGGCATGCTTTTCCATACAAAGTTATATAAAAAACGTATTCATCCTTATTACGATCCAAGGTTCAGCCAGGATAAGTTCGGAATCCTTATTTCGTGCGACGATAATGAACTGGATAATCTAAGGGAAGTTGTGCTTTCTGAGAAAGCAGAGGAATTTAATGTTAGAGAATGAGAATAAAAATAAATTATTAAAATTCAGTTTCATATGGGGTTTTGTCTTTCTGGCAGGTATGATAATCTGGATAGTGAGCCTGGGAGGACAGGACGATGCCCAGGCTTGGAGAGCCTTATTAATTAATTTTGTTTATTTCACCCCTCTCTCTGCAGGTATGGTTGTATGGGTTGCAGTAGTTAAGGCCTCAAATGGGACTTGGATGGGGAAGCTGGAACCACTGGGTATAACGGGTGCAGCTTTTGCTATTCCTTCCGTTTTATTCCTTGGTCTGCTGTGGATTGGCAGCGGTCACTGGGCAAGCTGGTTCGGCGGTATTCATAACAAAAGCGGCTGGCTTGATAATACGTATTTGTTTATAAGAGATCTGATTGCGTTGATCCTCTTCTGGGTAACTGCCTTCTGGTTCATCTACCGGCGGAACACTGAAAGAAAATTATTTGCCGCAGGCGTTCTTATAGTTGTTTACTGCTCGGTTTTTACATTGCTTGCATTCGACCTGATAATGGCGCTTGATCCTGAGTGGGAAAGCACGCTGTTCGGCGCATATTTTTTTATAAGCGGACTTTACCTGGCGATAACAGCACTTACTTTTATTTCTCTTTTCACTGTCAAACCCGATGCTTCTAAGAGACACGACCTGGGAAAATTAATCGTTGCATTCAGCATCCTTACAACTTACATGATGTTTTGTCAGCTTCTTGTCATTTATTATGAAAACCTTCCGCCGGAAACAAGGTTCATTGTTCCAAGAATGAATTTCGTGCCGTGGGAAACAATCTCCTTTATACTAATAGGCCTTTACTACCTTGGTCCCCTTGTCCTGCTTTTAACTATATGGGCAAAGAAAACCACATGGTACCTGGGATCAGTTTGTTTCCTCCTTTTGATAATAATGTGGATTGAGCGGTGGTGGCTGGTTGACGCAACGTTTCAGCACTCACTCAATTTCGGGTGGGCGGAAATTTCATCCTTTGCTGCTTTTGCAGGGATACTGGGTCTGGGGATGATACAATTTACGTTACGAATGAAAAATGTTTTATACCGGACAGGTAAAGATTGAAAAAAGATCAGGAAAATAGTGAAGCCAAAAGACAGGCTAAAAAATACTGGAAGATTTCCGCAGGATTATCAGTGCTGGTACTGCTGTCGCTTTTTGTAATGGTAGGTATGTATAACTACTACTATGAAATAAAATTTGGTCCGGAACAGCCAATCCCTTTCAGTCATAGGTTTCACGCGGGTGAGAAAAATATAAGCTGCCTCATGTGTCATTCCACAGCAACGACTTCAGATCTGGCAGGTATGCCGCCGCTACAGACCTGCATGCTATGCCATCGTTCTATCATAATTAATTATCCTCCTATTGAAAAGCTGAGGAGCCATTACTTTAATAACAAACCTGTGGAATGGAACAGGGTATTGAAGCTGCCTGACTTCGTTTATTTCAGTCACAGGATGCACATAATAAATGGAATCGACTGTGGAACCTGCCATGGAAATGTAAAAGATATGGACAGGATAAAGGAAGCCAAACAAATAACTATGGGATTCTGCATTCAGTGCCATAGAGATAATAATGCAACAACGGATTGTTATACATGTCATCGTTAAAAAATAGAAATAGCATATTTGATTTCACCAGGCAGCCTTCCAGCGCGGCACTAGCTTTCCTGGTAGCCGGTACGGTCTGGTTTATTGTGGGAACACTCTACGGGATGGTTTCCGCCATTCATCTTATGGCGCCAGAATTCTGGAATAATATTCCTTTTCTAGTTTTCGGCAGGGCGAGGCCAATCCATGTTAATACAGTTTTATACGGGTTCGTTACATCAACGCTGATAGGCTGCGGGCTCTATTACACACCTGCTCTGCTTAAAACAAAGCTCTGGTCGGAACCAATGGCGTGGCTGAGTTTCGTTTTATGGAACATTACCGTACTCAGCGGACCCTTAACCTTTTCATTCGGAATAACCCAGGGACGGGAGTACAGCGAGTACATCTGGATTTTTGATGTATCACTCTGGCTGTCGCTATTACTACTGGTTTTTAACCTTATCAAGACCATAGGAATAAGGAGAGAAAATGTTTTATACGTTTCGATCTGGTATTTCCTTGGCGCTATAATGTGGACCTCAACGAGTTACCCTATCGGTAATGTAATGTGGCACCCTTCAACAGGAGCGATGCCGGGACTGCTGGATTCTCTGTTCCTCTGGTTCTATGGACATGATCTGCCTGGTATGCTGCTTACACCACTCGCTGTAGGAGTAGCATATTTTGTTATACCCAGGGTGACGAAAACGCCTTTGTATTCTCACACTCTATCACTAATAGGATTCTGGACGCTGGTGATTCTATACTCTCATATAGGCGGCCATCACCTGCTCCAGTCACCTATACCCAACTGGCTTAAGATGATAACCGTGGTGGATTCGGTTCTAATGCTCATACCTGTTTTTACTGTTATTGCGAACATCTGGTTAACCGCCCGGCAAAGAAGCGGCCCTGTTATTTCAGATCCAGCCGCAAGATGGGTAATGATGGGAATAATCTGGTACCTGATTGTAGGAATACAGGGTACTGTGCAGTCGCTGCCGGGTATACAGAGAGTTACACATTTTACAAACTGGACGGTAGGTCATGCGCATATAGCTGTGCTAGGTTTTTCAGGTTTTATCGCAATAGGAGGATTATGGCATGTGCTGCCCCTGATTACCAAACGGAAACTGTATTCCCAAAAACTCGTCAACCTTCAGTTTGGACTGGTAATGATAGGGTTAACAGGGTTCTTTTTTGTTCTTACAATAGCAGGACTTATTCAGGGCTCAGCATGGGTGAACGGAGAAGTTATACCCAGGGTATTACCCGAGCTTTCAGTTTACATGGCACTTCGTGCAATGTTCGGTGTGTTCATTGTGGCAGGGGCATTTATAGGTATGTATAATATCTATAAGACAATCAGGTACGGGGAGCTTTTTGAGCCTAAACCCGTAACTGAAGATACACCAGTCACCGAGGAGAGTACAGCATGAGGATGAAAGCAAGTGTTGTAGTTTTCGGAGGTTTGATGGTATTCTGGGCTTCTATTACCATTATGGTTTTATTCCCGGCGTTAACAATGAAAGAGACCCCGTCAAAAAACTGGCGGCCGATGACAGAACTTGAAAGAGAAGGACTACAGGTTTACGTTAATAACGGCTGCAGCTACTGCCATTCGCTTTATGTCAGGATTTCTGACTGGGGTAAAGGGGCCGAAAGAATTGCTCAGCGGGGAGACTATGTGGGACAGGAACCCGCGATACTTGGATCAGAAAGAACTGGTCCTGACCTATCTGAAGAAGGCGGTGAACACCCCGATGACTGGCATATTGCTCATTTCACAGATCCAAGGTTTACAACTCCTGTTTCAGTAATGCCCTCATGGGCATTTCTAGGTAAAGACAAAATAAGAAAGCTGATTGCCTATGTTCAATACCTGGGTGGAAAGGATGCAGAAGAAAGAGTTGCCAGGCAGAAACACTGGAAAAAGCTGGCCGTTGAGGCTTATGAAAGCGGCCCTGATGCAAACATAAAATGGCTTCACAGCCAGGTTCCGAAAGTATGGCAGGCAATGCCTAATCCTTATCCGGCAACTGAGCCGGCAGTGCTCAGAGGGAAAAAAATATTCCAGCAATTCTGCATAGGATGTCATGGCCCTATGGGTGATGGAAGAGGACCGGCAGCCAAATATCTATATCCGCCACCACTTAATTTCACTCTTCTCCGGAGAAACCTCGTAGAAGGAAAATATATTGGCGGAATACTTTACTACCAGATAATGAATGGAATAACGGGAACGGCCATGCCCTACTTTAAACGTGCATTAGAGTCAGAAAAAATATGGGACCTTGCTAATTATATAGCTGTTTCATTTATCGGTTATACGGATGCAGACATTGAACCTAAAGGAATAGATGCGGCATATGAACCCCGCTGGAAAAACCCTTACACTATCCCGGATACAACAGGAAAACTTTATCCGGATTCAATGCACACAGAATACAATGATTCATCAGGAGCGCCAAAATGGATGCAATAGTTCAATTCTGGATAGGATTTACGCTTATAGCTGTTTCAGGTATAGCAGTTGTTATAGGCTGGGCTTTTAAAAACGGTCAGTTTAATAACCAGGAAAGGGCAAGGCATCTTCCGCTTGAAAGTTATATACCGGAGGATGATGAAAAGAATAATCATAAGGAAGAAAAGGTCAGATGAATTATGCTTCGCTTTGATGTCTTACAGAACGGATGGGTGATTCTGGCAATTCTTGGAGGCATTGCACTGGTTCTTTATACAGTAATAGCCTACCTGGATATGTGGACTCCCAGGAAGATGAAGGATGGAAAGACAGAGACAGGGTGGCTGAGCTGGTGGCAGGGAATACCCTGGGTATTAAAGGTGACCTATGCTGCACTAATCATATTTGTAATAATTTATACTATTTACAGAGCAATAGTACCGCCAAACTGGTAAGATTTTATGCCGACACAATATGAAGAATATAATGAGAATGGTAATAACAGGATGGGATGGTTCCTAATTCTGATGTTCGCTGCCTTCATCCTTGGATGGGCAATGTTAATGATGACTATTATAAAAGAGCCTCCGAGAAAGTGGGATTTTGAGATTCTTCCGGATGCCCCTTCTCAATCCATTTATTCCACCAGGGAATATAAGGAAGAACTCTTTCCTCCTGACCAGATAGAACATCTGCCTGAGGCAAAGGAGCTTAAAGAAACTAAAAGACACAAGACAACTGTATTACCGGAAGACAGCCTTAAATGAAAAAGAAGTATATTATAGGACTCGGAGCTGTTATCGCTATAGGACTGGCTGTTTCAGCTTACCTGCTCTTTACTGGTCCCCATATGGAACACCAGGAAAACCTCAGAACCTTTGAGAAAAGCGAAATGCTTCCTCCTCCGCATTCGGTTACGGTTGAAGTCCCTCCTGAACTCCCGGCAATGGGAGATACGAATCCCTTAAAAAATACTCCGGAAAATTTTAATCGTGGAAGAGTATATTATAATTATTACTGCGTATTCTGTCATGGCGAATACCATGACGGCAATGGTCCCGTCGGGAAAAGCTACATTCCCAAACCGTCTAACTTAATGGCTGACTCTATAAAGCGGATGCAGGACGCAGAACTCGTAGAGAATATGCTTACCGGAATCGGCCACACTCCGGTACTTGAAAGCGTAGTGCCGTATAAATACTGGTGGTACCTTAGCTTGTACGTAAAAAATATAAAAGGAGGTGAATCATCAGAATTGAAAGATGACTATAAACACCCAATACAATAACAGCACTATGAATCACAAATTTTATGCTGAAATTATTTTAATTGATTAAATAACTAAGAAAGTTTTTGAATAAAAGAGGTTGATATGAAAAGTACTGCGTCTGATATACTACTTGATGTTCTGGAACAATGGAAAGTGGAATATATATTCGGTCTCCCGGGTGACGGCATAAACGGGGTGATGGAAGCTTTGAGGAAGAGACAAGATAAAATTAAGTTTATACATGTGAGGCATGAAGAGGCAGCAGCTTTTATGGCATGCGCATATGCAAAATACACCGGGAAGCTGGGTGTTTGTCTTGCTACAAGTGGACCAGGCGGAATTCATCTTCTTAACGGGTTATACGACGCCAAGATGGACGGGCAGCCGGTACTTGCTATTACTGGGAACCAGTTTCATGATCTTATGAACACACATGGACAGCAGGATGTTGAACTCGACAGGCTGTTTGAAGATGTTACGGTTTACAACGTGAGGATAATGGGATCAACCCATGTTGAGAATGTTACAAACCTGGCATGCCGCTATGCATTAAACAGAAGAGGAGTAGCACACATTACGTTTCCCAGTGATTTGCAGAGCGTTGAAGGTTTAAATAATCGCTCTAAGAGAAATATTGCTCATCATATGTCAAACGTATATTCACCCCAGCACCCTATTCCCTCTCAAATGGATTTACAAAAAGCAGCCCAGGTACTCAATGAAGGAGAAAGGGTTGCGATATTTGCAGGAAGGGGAGCCCTTGGATGCAGAGAAGAACTAGAACAGGCGGCTCAGCTGCTTGGGGCACCGATAATTAAACCTCTGCTTGGAAAGGCATGTGTGCCTGACGATAGTCCCTATACAACCGGCAGTATTGGTCTTCTCGGTACAAAACCCTCACAGGAGGCAGTAGAGGAATGCGACACTCTTTTCATTATTGGCTCATCATTTCCTTACATAGAGTTTTATCCTGAGCCCGGGCAGGCTAAATGTGTACAGATTGATATCGATCCTACAAGGATAGGATTGAGGTATCCTGTTGATGCAGGACTTGCAGGAGAAAGTAAGCAGACGCTTAAGTACCTTATTCCGCTATTAAAAAAGAAAGAGGATCAGAGTTTCCTGAAAAAAGCTCAGGATGGAATGGAAGAATGGTGGGACCTGATGGAAGAAAGAGGCACGAGGAAAGATAAGCCGATGAAACCCCAGGTAGTAGCATGGGAGCTTAGTAAACTGTTGAAGGATGATGCTATAGTTTCTTCAGATTCAGGCACCATTGCCACATGGTGGGCAAGGCAGATTAAGGCAAAGGACGGTCAGATGTACTCGCTGTCGGGAAACCTGGCAACCATGGCAAACGGACTGCCATATTCTATTGCTGCACAGGTTGCATACCCGAACAGGCAGTGTGTTGCTTTTGTAGGAGACGGCGGATTTTCAATGCTGATGGCAGAGATATCTACTTGTGTAAAATATAAACTTCCGGTTAAAGTGATTATAATTAAGAATAATACACTGGGACAGATCAAGTGGGAACAAATGGTATTTCTCGGCAATCCAGAATACGGTGTTAAGCTTGAGCCGATAGATTTTGTAAAAATCGCTGAGGCTTGCGGAGCAAAGGGATTTTCAATTGAAAATCCGAAGGATTGCGGTAAAATTCTAAAGCAGGCTTTCGAAACAGAAGGGCCGGTGGTGATTGAAGCTGTAGTTGATCCATTTGAACCTCCGCTTCCCGCTAAAATTGAATACAAGCAGGCTAAATCATTTGCCAAATCCCTGCTCAGAGGCGAACCTAATAAAGGAAAGATCTCTCTTACAATTGCATCTGATAAGGTAAGAGAACTTATTTAATGTTTCCGGGAGACTGTGTCAGAGTCCCGGGCAGTTTATCATTCAAAAAGAAACAGGATCAAAATGAAAGAATACATACAGCCGCAGGTAGTGGTAATTACAGGTGCTTCTGCTGGTGTCGGCAGGGCAGCAGCGAAAGAGGTTTGCAAAGGACAATCATAAAATTGCTCTCCTGGCAAGAGGAAAAAAAGGACTGGAAGCAGCCAAGGAGGAAGTTGAATCACTCGGTGGAACCGCCATTACTATTCAATGTGATGTTTCAGATTATGAACAGGTAGACCGCGCTGCCTCAGAAGTTGAAGAGAAATTTGGACCTATTGACATTTGGGTAAACAATGCAATGGCTACGGTGTTTGCTCCGTTCATAGATATTGAACCAAAGGATTATAAAAGGGTAACCGAAGTGACTTACCTTGGCCAGGTACACGGAACACTTGCCGCTCTGAAGCGAATGAAACCTCGCGACAAAGGAACCATAATCCAGGTCGGATCAGCACTGGCTTACCGCGGTATACCGCTGCAGACCGCCTACTGCGGGGCGAAACATGCTATCCAGGGATTTACCGAATCCTTGCGAAGTGAATTGCTGCATGAGGGCAGCAGCGTTCACCTCGCCATGGTGCAGATGCCGGCTCTTAATACCCCCCAGTTCGATTGGTGTAAAACTACGTTCGATAAAAAACCACAGCCGGTTCCTCCAATCTACCAGCCTGAGGTTGCTGCCGATGCGATTCACTTTGCAGCGTTCAATAATAAAAGAGAAATATACGTAGGTATGAGTACAGCTATTATTGTTAACGGTAATAAATTCTTTCCGGGTTATGGTGATAAATACCTTGCGAAAAATGGGTTTAATTCCCAGCTTACGAACCAGGACATAGATAAAAACAGGCCAAATAATTTGTATGAACCTGTAGAAGGCGATTTCGGGACTCACGGAGATTTTGACAATATTTCCAAAGGCAGAAGCTGGCAGTTGAAGATTGACAAAAACAAAGGCTTTATTGGAGCTGCAGCTGCTGGATTCGCGGCCGTTACCGTAATGGGAGCATTTATCAAAAGATTATTTTAATGATTTGATGAATCTAATAATTAAAGAAACGATAAGAGGAAGAAATTTATGAGCGACGCGTTAGGTAAAAAAGTTTGGGGTATTGCGGAAGGTTATATACCCCCGGGAAGTAATGGTCCGGAACCGGAAATGCTGAGTCATGAAACGGCTTGTATATTAAATACGTCCGACCAGGAAGCTCATATTGAAATTACGATTTATTATTCTGACCGTGATCCTTCCGGTCCATATAAGATAAATGTTGAACCCAAAAGGACCAAACATATCAGGTTTAATAACCTTAAAGACCCGGAACCTATCCCTAAAGGAACGGATTATTCAAGCGTAATAAAATCAGATATTCCAGTGATTGTGCAGCATTCACGACTCGACTCACGGCAGGCACCGAACGCACTGCTTTCAACAATTGCATACCCGGTAGAATAATCCTGGGAGATATGAATACGCCGGGTGGTTTGTACACGTAATGAAAGGTTTATAAGATTGAAAAAAGTTAATTCGGAAATGGGAGAAGGTTTCAGCGTGAAAGAGACCTCAAAGAGTTCCCAGGCGGCAACAATGGTTTTAGCTCCTGGTGAGAAAACGGGGGGACCGGACAACAAGCATCCCAAAAGCGACCAATGGCTTTATGTGGTTTCAGGAAATGGCAAAGCAACTGTTAATGGAGAAGAGCTGGAGTTGAGTAAGGGAGATTTAATTTTAATTGAGGCGGGAGATACCCACGAAATTAAAGCCGGCAGTGATCAAAGTCTTGAAACCCTGAATTTCTATTCACCGCCGGCGTATTGAATAACTACGTTACATCGATGTTATCAGACTCTCTCCCGTTTTGATGCATCGATTACTTTAGTTCTTGATGTTAAATAATAAAACGCCGGGATTACAAACAGCGTAAGGATCGTTGAAACTATCAAACCTCCGATTGCAACAATTCCCATAGGAATTCTCATTTCTTTTCCGGCATCACCTATACCTAAAGCGAGCGGAAGCATCCCGAGTACGATAGCCACAGTTGCCATTATCTGAGGTTTAAGCTTAGTAGGACAAGCCTCTAGTAATGCATCTTTCGGTAGCATACCCTGCTCCCTTCTCAGCTGGTTGGTATAATCCAGGATAAGGATCGCGTTATTAACCACAATTCCTATAAGCATTATTATTGCCATTAATGATACAATATTGAATGGCGTGTTTGTAATATATAGAGCCAGAATAACTCCGATCATCGCCAATACGATTGTAAGCATAATGGAAACCGGCTGCCAGAAGCTTTCCAGTATAGCCGCAAGAAGCATATATGTGAGAAATACTGCCAGGAAGAATGCAAAGATCATATCCTTGATCATGTCGTTCATCATTTTCACGTTACCGCCCCAGCGGATATAATATCCCGGGGGAAGATCAAGATCAGCAAGTCTTTTGTCTATTTCATTCGTAATATTTCCAAGCGGAACTCCTGAGGCAGGGGCGCCTGTAAACATGATCGAAACAAACTTATCACGATGAAGAATCTTAGTATATCCTTTCGTGAATTGAACATCGGCCAGCTGTGTAAGTCTGAACGGACCAACAGGAGAGACAACAGTTATATTACCGATTTTTTCAGGAGCATTAACAGACTTATCATCCATAGTAACAGTAATATCATATTCATTTCCGAATTCACGATATTTAGAAGACTGAATTCCTTCCACAGAGGAACGAAGTGTAAGAGCAAGATCAGTAATACTTATTCCTGCCTCAACCAGTTTTTCTCTTCTGGGAAAAACTGTAATCTCCGGTTTACCGGCGCGTGAACTCTGGTCGAAGTTAATCAACCCGGGAATATCTTTTATTTTAGCGACTACTTCATTTTTTAATTCATCAAGCTTGTCAAGGTCCTGCCCCATCACAAAAAACTCTACCGGAGCACCCGGTCCCCCGGAAGAAGAACCAAGGTCTACTTTTATTCTTGCATTCGGAACATCTGCAAGTTCCTTCACAAAAACAGAGATCATATCCTGCAGGGATATATCCCGGTCTTTAGCATCAACAAGCTGAACATCCATCAGCGCCATATTCGTTCCGATATCCAGTTCGCTCATTCTACCCAGGTTGGTTATCATATGGGTAACCTCAGGGTGTTTCTTTATCCTGTTTTCTATCTGACTTAAGAGGTTTCCTGTGGCCTGCAGGTTATAACCTTCAGGCATCTCAACAGAAACCTTAATTTTTCCGTCGTCAAATGACGGCATGAACTCAAACCCGACTTTTGAACCGATTGTTACCATCACGAGAATAAGGATAACAAATGAGGAGAGTACAACTACAAAACTGGTAAACTTATTCTTCAGGAATCCTGCCAGCATATTTTTATAAAAAATAGTCTGTCTCTCTTCGAACGCATCTATTTTCTGACTTAATTTTCCGGGCTTATGCTCCTTTTTCAAGATTAAAGAAGCGAGCATCGGCGTAAGGGTAAATGACATTATGAGAGAAAATATAGTTGCAAATACAGCTGCAAGGGCAAGTTCTTTAAGCCACATACCAACCATTGACGACATATTAGCTACCGGCAGGAACACTACCAGGTTCGTAAGCGTTGAAGCAAGAACCGCGACCATCACTTCTGAAGTTCCCTTGAAAGCCGCCTGCTTTATAGTTTCACCCATTTTCTTGTATCGGAAAATGTTTTCAATAACCACAATGGAGTTTGCAACCAGTACACCTACGGATACTGAGAGACCCATCAGCGTCATCATATTGAGCGTTAACCCGAACGCCTGAAGCAAAAGAAAAGTTGAAATTATGGAAGTCGGCATCGAGAGTGCAACTATTATCGTTGACCGCAGATCATGAAGAAACAGGAAAAGTACAATAGCCGTGAAAATAACACCAAGGTAAATATTACTCATCGTATCATCAACGCTGCTCTGGACAAAGCCGGATTCATCGTTTACTACAGCAAGGCTTGCTCCTTGTGGAAGTACGGCCTGGATTTCAGGGAGTGAAGCTTTAATTGCTTCAGCTACATTCACAATGTTTCCTTCGGAGCTCTTTATTATTCCGAGTCTCACAACATTTTCATTGCGGATGTTTTCTTTTACGTTATAGTATACTGCTCTCTGTCTTATATCTTTTCCAACATCTTCAACGTTGGCAAACTGGCGTACTTTTTTAGGACCGTACGGCGTAGGAACCTCTAGTTCGTTGATTGCTTCAGGACTTATGTACTGACCATTCAGCCTGACAGTATATTCCTGGTCGCCAACCTGGAAATATCCGCCCGGGATATCCATGTTGTGAATTTTTAATATCTGACTTAACTGCGGAAGTGAAATGGAATTTTCATATACTTCCTTATTGTTAAGGATTACACGCACTTCCCTTTCCTGACCTCCTGTAATCTGAACGTTGGCAACTCCTTCAATCTGTGAAAATCTGTCTTTAAGGGTTTTGTCAGCAATTTCATATAACTGACGGGGATCGAGATTTCCGCTGAGTACAAGATCAACAACAGGGAATTGTTTAAGGTCGACTTTCTGCACGATAGGTTTCTTTGAATCCTCCGGAAGGTCATTTATTATTTCATCAACTTTATTCTTTACCTCCTGGTTAGCAACATCCACGTCCTTGCCCATGGTAAATTCAATTATAATAATCGACAGACCATCAAGGGAGTAGGATTCAACTCTTTCAATCTGGCTTATTGTTGAGATTGACTCTTCTATCCTTTTGCTAATTAAGGTTTCTATTTCTTTTGGGCCTGCACCGGGATATACAGTTGATATAGTTACATAAGGAATTTCAACATCAGGCTGAAGATTCAGGTTTAATCTGAAGAAAGCGATCAATCCGAATATTACGAATACAAGTAGTCCTACCGTTGTTAAGACAGGACGATTTATAGATACTTTTGCAAGAAACATGTTATAATCCCTTCTATTGAATCACTTTTACAACAGTGCCGTTCTCCAGCTGATCTGCACCTTTAATAATCAGCCTGTCGCCCGGTTTCAAACCTTTGCTCAGCTCATAGTAAATTCCGCTCTCACGTCCGTTTTCAGCATAAACCTTAACTGCTTTACCGTTATATTCTGTGTAGAGATAATGACCCTGTTCATCTGACATCATCAGGTTCCTCGGAATAATTATAGCATTTGTATTTTCATATACCAGCACCTTTATCTCCACAGTTACACCGTTCATCAATTCATTGCCGGAGTTGTTGAATTCAGCTTCTACATAAAACGACTGCCTTGCGGGATCTATGCCGAGAGAAACATCTGTTATTCTACCCGGATATTCTTTACCGTTATATACAGCAATTGTCTTCATACCTTTATTTACCATTCCTATTTCTTTTTCAGATACCCAAATTTTTGAACGCATTACATTCGTTTGGGCAACGGTAAACATATAAGCCTCGTTCTTGACATTATCGCCGGCATTCACTTTCAAATCGACTATTCGGCCGTTAAGGGGAGACTCTACATAAAGCACCTGCCTCAGGGATTCATAGTTTCTTTTGCTGACAAGGTATTGTGTTTCGGCACCATCATAGTTTGCCTGGGAGGTCTCTCCTGCATCAAGCAGCGATTTGATTCTTTCAAAGTTCTTTTTTGCATTTTCATAAGAGGTATGGGCTTGTTCATACTGAAGAGCAGGATTTGAAGTATCGAACTCAACTATCACCTGTTTTTCTTTGACATAATCACCCACCCTGGCATTTATTTTTTCAATCTTTCCACCGGTCATAGCGCCTTTGGTTGCCTCTTTTATGCCGGTAAGCTTTGAGTAAAAACTGAGATATTTCTGAAAAGGTTTATAAGCAACAGTTTCAACTTTTACAGGGATTCCCTCTTCACCCTGAATCTGTTCCATACTTTTTGCTTCTTCGCTGTTTTTACTTCCGCATCCGATAACAAAAAGTCCAATTATTATAAGCGTTATATAAATTCCTATTTTATGTAAAGGTCTCATTTCAATCATTTCTCCTCTAATGGATTTAGTTCTAAAATCTTTAATCATTTAATAAATCGAACAAAGAGTAATATTCGGGATCAACTTTACCAATCATCTGTTCAAGTTCATATCTGGTTATCAAATAACTATATACAGTTTGAAGCCTGTTCAGCCTGGCTTGTCTTAA
The DNA here is from genome assembly GCA_963800255.1 of uncultured Ignavibacteria bacterium. Taxonomy (GTDB): domain Bacteria; phylum Bacteroidota; class Ignavibacteria; order Ignavibacteriales; family Ignavibacteriaceae; genus DATFVA01. The sequence continues at coordinate 39,298 of CAWDAK010000010.1, forward strand.
GGCTATATCAGCATTCTGAACTTCGAGCTGACTGCTAGTGCCTTCTTTATATCTTACCGTGGCAATCTGGTAAGCCCTTTCAGCCAGGGAAACATTTTTATCCTGGGTTTCAACAACCGACTGCACTCTTTTGAGTTCATTGATTTTGGATTTAACCTGTGCAGTAAGAAAATCTTTTAATTGGGATACCTGTTCTTCAGTTTGTTGAAAGGTTAAAGTTGACTGTTCGACACGGTGGGCAGTCCGCTGACCCTTCCATAAATTAATAGAGAAATTAACACCCACTGTAAGGGATGAATAGTTTTGAAAATCCCATTTATCAGAGGAACCCGCATAAGAATAATTTCCGAAGGCAGCAATGTTGGGCCAGTATTCTGCCCGGTCCAGGTCAATAAAAGCATCATCAACCTGCGCTTTAAGGGTTAATGTCTGCAGGCTGAGGTTCGATTTCAGGACTTCTTCAATCATATCCTGTTCTTCAGGAACCAGCATTGGTTGGTAAGATATTTCACCCTCTACACTTATTTCATTTTCCGGGTTCAGTCCAAGAAGAATCTTCAATCCGTCCACCGCATCTTTAAGTCTGTTTTCCATATCCAGAAGAGTGGGTCTTATATTTTCAACCTGTACTTCTGCCTGGAGATTATCGAATTCCGAAACAAGGCCCTGGTTATAAAGGGCATTAACATTCTTATAATTCTCCCGGGCATTTTCAAAGCTGGCTTTTGTAATCTGGTAAACTTCTTTAGTCAGCAATGCACCGTAGAAGGTCTTTTCTACGTTCAGTGCAGTTGCCGATATGGTAGTTTTCAATTGAGCTTTTGCGAGATCCAGGTAGATTTGTGAAGCTCCTATACCGCGAAAGACAGCAGAGCTGAAAAGAACCTGGGTTAACTGCAGATTCGTTTCAAAATTATTTGCCAGGGCAAATGACTGTAAGTCGTATCCCACAGGTTTGAACTTATCATTATTCCGGGGAATAACGCCTTCATCAAAAAGGATGGAATAGGTTGCATTTCCGAGGAGGGCTGCAAAATCAGGAAACGGCGTCTTCGGCTTTTCAAGGAAATGTGTTAAGCCGGCTGACAAATCAAGACTGGGCAGTGCGTATCCAAATGCTTCATGAACAGCGGCTGATGCTTTTTGAACATTCATCTTAGAGATTTTGATGTCGCTGTTATTTTTAAGAGCGGTTTTTATGGCGGTATCAAGCGTATAGGTCTGCGCCTGGGGATAAGCTATGCCTGTAAGTAGAAAAATTAGACTTAAGGACAGATATTTTGATATATGTTTCATTTAATTTCCGGTCAGATGTGAATTTTTATCAGGGGGAGGAACATGTATTCCGGAGAACGGTAATTTATTATTGACCGCTTCCAATAGAAGAAACCTGGTAAGCAACAGAGATTCACTCATCTCCCCCGAGACACTAAAAAATTATTTAATAACTCCCCTTCCTACCCTAAAACGATTATGGATCAATAAAAAGGGTAAAAAGTGTTATTCAAACTTAGGGAATTAATAATGTATTTGTAAATAAAGAGAATATTAAATCGTTATGAATTATGTAAGCGGATGAAAACTATTATGAGTGGAAAATCCGGGGGCTGTCTCATTAGTGTCTTTCCGAACCTGCCCCTGGCCGGGGTTTCTTTCGGAATGTATCTTTTCAATTTCGAATCGTAATTGGAACCTGAAATCAGTTCAGGTTGACAAATCAGACTTTTAAGACAGCCTCCAAAATATTACTTCAGTCTTTTAGGACCTGCTTTTTTTACCTCATCGGATGTACCGTCGGCAAACAGCTTGAAATTTTCGATAAACCTGGCTGCAAGAGCATCATACTTTTTCCAGTATTCATCTTTGTTTCCCCAGCTGGAGGATGGATCAAGTACATCTTCAGGAACTTCGGGACAGCTTAACGGAACTTCGAATCCGAATAATTTATCTTTTCTATATTTTGCTTTATCCAGTTTACCATCCAATGCAGCGTTAAGCAGATTACGGGTATGCCGGATGCTTATCCTTTTACCCACACCAAACCTGCCGCCTACCCATCCTGTATTAACCAGCCATACGTTTGCATTATTCTTCAGCATTCTCTGCTTAAGCATTTCAGAATATTCATATGGATGACGGACCATGAAGGGGGCGCCGAAACACGCGCTGAACGTTATTTGAGGCTCTATTCCGAGTCCTATTTCAGTACCTGCTATTTTTGAGGTATAACCGCTGATAAAATGATATTGTGCCTGTTCCGGATTCAGTCTTGCTATCGGAGGCAGAACGCCGGAAGCATCGCAGGTAAGGAATATAATATTTTTGGGATGATTCCTGACAAAGCCTGCTTCAACAACATTAGGAATAAACTCAAGCGGATATGAAGCTCTTGTATTTTCTGTAATATGGTCATCATCCAGATCTATATTCCTTGAAACAGGATCAAAAACTACATTCTCCAGTATAGTTCCAAACCGCCTTGTGGTTGCATAAATCTCAGGCTCCTGCTCAGCTGAAAGTCTGATAACTTTAGCATAACAGCCGCCTTCAAAATTAAATACACCCTGACTGCTCCAGCCATGCTCATCATCTCCTATTAATCCTCTTGATGGATCTGCCGAGAGTGTAGTCTTTCCGGTTCCGCTCAAGCCGAAGAAAAGCGCAACATCTCCTTTTGAGCCGACATTAGCAGAGCAGTGCATAGGAAGCACATCTTCAAAAGTCAGCAAAAAATTCAACACAGTAAAAACGGATTTCTTTATTTCCCCGCCGTAAAGAGAGTTAGCTATTACAGCAGTTCTCTCGGCAAAATTCAAAACGATTGCTGTTTCAGTTCTGGTTCCGTCAATGGAGGGATCTACATTAAATCCCGGGAGTGAGTATATCGTAAAATCAGGAATAAACTTCTTTAATTCATCCCTGTCATTTGTTGTGATAAACATATTCCGTGCAAAAAGACTATGCCATGCCTTTTCTGTGATTACCCTGATAGGCATCCTGTAGTCGGGATCAGCACCCGCATAACAATCCTGCACAAACAACTCTTCGCCTTGACAGTAAGCCTGAACCCTTCCCATAAGCTGGTTGAATTTTTCAGAACTGAAAGGGCGGTTATAAACTCCCCACCATATCTTATCATTTGTTGACTGCTCCTGCACCACAAATTTATCTGCAGCTGCACGCGCTGTATGTTTTCCTGTATTTACAACGAGAGCACCATGTTTTGTAAGTCTGCCTTCATTACGAAAAACAATTTCTTCATAAAGGGCTTCTTCCGGAAGATTCCAGAAAACACGGTCCAATCCTGTTAAACACTGGTTCTTTAACCTGAAGTCGGAGGCAAGCTCCATCGCCTGCTTTGTTGCCGGGGTATTGAATTCAAGATATTTCATGACCAATCCCTCACTAATTTTCTATCGCCAATATAGAGCTCATTTGGTGAATTCGGATCGAGCGCCCATTTCATTCTTTCAATTCCTTCCGTTATATCTTTAATAGAACCGCAATAACTTAATCTAAGGTAGCCCTCCATTCCGAACTCAGCACCAGGCACGGTTAAGACCTGAACTTTATCGATAAGGAATTCTGAGAGTTTATTTGAACTTTTTTCATACGCAGAGAAATCAGCAAAGCAGTAAAAAGTTCCATCAGGTTTTGTAACTTTCACGCCTTCGAATGACTTAAGAAGATCTATCATTACATTTCTGTTGTTTTCGAGAGTGGCGCGGAGACTCTCAACACCTGATTGTATTCCGTTGATGGCTCCCACGGCTGCTTTCTGAAGGAGAACTGAGGGTCCCGATGTCTGGTGTCCCTGTATATTCGACATAGCTTCAATGAGCTTTTTATTACCAACAGCCCAGCCGATCCTGAAACCTGTCATTGCGTACTGCTTGGAGACACCGTTAATAACGATGAGCTTCGAATTTTCATCAAGCTTCTTCGCATACTTGTAGCAGTTGATGGGTTTTCTGCCATCGAATACCAGCCTGTGGTAAATGTCATCCATGATCAGGTAGAGATCTTTCTTCTCACAGAATTCAACTATGTCAGCGATGAATTCTTCGGAATACATCGCTCCGGATGGGTTATTTGGACTATTAATTATAACCGCTTTTGTGTAGGAACCCACACGGTCTTCTATATCTTTAAGCCTGGGATAAAATGTTCCGTCTTCGGCACTGGCGGCAACTCCTATAGCACCAACCAGCTTAGCCATATCCGGATAGCTTACCCAGTAAGGGGCAGGATATATTATTTCCTCCTGCGGATTTAGAATGGCCTGCATAGCAACCATTATTGCCTGCTTGGCTCCGCCGGACGCAATAACATTCTCAGGATTTACTTTTCTATTGTAGAATTCTTCGGTATACCTGATGATTGCCTGCTTTAACGCAGGAATACCATCTGCAGGGGCATACCTTACTTCCCCTGTATTTACTTGTGAAACAGTTGCAAGAATAGCGTCCATCGGGACTTTACTCTTAGGCTCTCCGCCGCCAAGATGAATTACAGGATCACCCTTTTCTTTCAATATTGCAAATTTCTCATTCAGCTTTAAGGTAGGAGAGGCTTTTATTGATTTAGCAATTAGACTTAAACTCATATTAATCCCCATAGATTAACTATAGTTATAAAAAATATTTACATGTTAAAATTATTGGTAGTTAGCCTGATAAGCAAGATAATATTGAGTAATTTTGATGTAACCTGAGGTTTTTATGAACACCAAAAATATTTTTAATGATATTCCTTCTGAAATTCCGGAGGAAATTATCCAGGAAATAGTTAAAACCGGAAACGTCAGGATTGAACGGATTATCTCAAAAGGACAGTCATCTCCTGAAGGCCACTGGTATGATCAGCAGGATAATGAGTGGGTTATTTTGCTCCGCGGAAGGGCGGGTATTAGGTTTTTCGATAATGTGTTAATAGAACTGGGGGAGGGTGATTATTTAAATATACCCTCTCATCAAAAGCATAGAATTGAATGGACAGACCCGGAAAATGAAACACTCTGGCTTACGGTGTTCTATTGAAGGGCAGATTTGAAATAGTTAAGTTATATTTGCTCCGCATCTGATGCGGTGATAAAAAGAAAATATCAGAATCTGAATAATATTTTACAAATATATTTTACTGAAAGGACCCTCAATGTTTGATAAAAAGATTTATACAGACAGGAGAAATAAACTTAAAAAACAACTTAAGTCAGGATTAATTCTCTTACCGGGAAATGAAGAACCGGCTATGAATTATACTGCAAATACCTATGTGTTCAGACAGGATAGTTCTTTTTTATATTACTTCGGAGTGGACCAGGCAGATCTGTTCGGTGTTATTGATATCGACAATGACGAAGATATCATTTATGGAAATGAATTCGATATATATGATATTATTTGGATGGGACAGCAGACTACAATACGTAATAAAGCTGCCAGTGCGGGTATAAGAAAAACTGAACCAATTAAAAACCTTTCCGCAAAGATAGATGAAGCAGTTAAAAAAGGAGTGAAAATTCACTACCTCCCTCAGTACAGGTATAAAATAATAAACTGGATGAGTGAACTCCTTGGCACACAACCCGGAGCTCTAAATAAATATGCATCCTCCCGTCTGATACAGGGTGTTGTAGCACAACGCTCACGGAAAATCAAAGAAGAGCTGGCTGAAATTGAATATGCTATTGGCATTTCCTATGAAATGCATACAACCGCTATGAAAATGGCTGAACCGGGTATTATAGAAAAAGAGATTGCCGGGGCTATAGAAGGCATTGCATTGTCGATGGGACCAGGTGTTTCTTTTCCGCCCATTGTGTCTGTCCATGGGGAAATTCTACATAATCACAGCTACAATAATAAGCTGAAGAAAGGCGACCTGATGGTAAATGATTCCGGTGCGGAATCCTATCTCCATTATGCCAGTGATATTACACGGACGTTTCCCGTAGACGGAAAATTTACCGACAAACAAAAGGAAGTATATGAAATTGTATTGAAAGCTCAGCTTGACTCAATTAAGGCAATGAAACCCGGAAGAAAGTTCAGGGATATTCATCTTCTTGCAGCAAGAACAATCACAGTAGGTTTGAAGGAACTCGGACTGATGAAAGGCGATGTAGATGATATTGTGAAAGCAGGTGCACACGCTATGTTTTTCCCCCACGGCCTGGGTCATATGCTGGGGCTTGATGTGCATGATATGGAGGGGCTTGGTGAGGAATATGTAGGTTATTCTGATAAAGTAAAGAGGAGCGAGCAGTTCGGACTTGCATATGTACGTTTCGGTAAGGAGCTTGAACCGGGTCATGTAATTACTATGGAGCCGGGTATCTACTTCATGCCTGAATTAATTGACTTCTGGAGAGGGGATAATAAATTCCGCCAGTTTATTAATTATGATAAAGTAGAAAATTATAAAGGATTCGGAGGCATAAGGATTGAGGATGATGTTGTTGTAACCCGCGATGGAACCAGAGTTCTTGGAAAAAAGGCAATTCCTAAAACAATAGACGAAGTAGAAAGAATGTGTTATGATTAAGCTGAAATTGAAACTCTATAGGCAGTAGATTTCTTGTCTTAATTATATCAATCTGGTAATGAATTGTTTTAAAAATCTAAAGTCTGTCCGAAAGACCATGAGTTATTAGAATTCAGCATAATATCTAGATAACTCATAAAATGCTTTTTTTCTTTCCCATACATATGAAAACTTAGAATCATTATCTGAAGGAAGAACTTTAACAAGACCAAAATTTGCCATATCCAAATCATATTCCGGGTCGGGGTCATATTTCGCTCTTCGGGCAACGAAGGTATAAACAAAGGCTGCGTACACATTCTCCTGTAGATATATACTCAGTAAATCAACAATATAATTAGATTGTACACTTTCATCTCTCTTAAACAACTTTTTAAGTCGTGGTCTCGGTTTCGCCCAATCAACGATCGAATATCCCCACGCTCCTCTTTTATCAGCACCTTTGTAGCCGCAGCATCCGAATTCTGTAATGGCAAACTTTTTCCTCTTCTGAACTAACTTTCTCACGGTTTTTCTATACTTCATCGAATTGAATCTGTTTCTATAATAATTGACTGCGATGATATCAAATTTATCCCAGTCTACTGTTTCCCATTGACCGGAAGCGTAGGTTATTTCACCGTTAAAATTCTGCCTGGCTGTAGATACTGCTTTTACCAAGAAATTATTTAAATCCTTATTAAATCCTAAGCCCAGACTGTTTTTTATTATGGAGCTTGGTTTAGATAAATTTAATATCCTTTTAAAAATGGTTTCACCTTCGATAAACCCTTTAATATCAAGAGAAAATTCATTTCCAAGCACATAGACTATATCCTGTGAAATCTTTCTTAACTGTTCCGCCCCAATCGAACAATTTATTATATAATCTAAGGTTTCATCCAATGAAGCATTTATATAACGAGGTGAAAGCCAAACTATCAACCCTTCTTTCATAGCAATTTCCGAACACTCTATAAGTTTTTCTAAATCACTACCATAAATCCGGACGGCATTACAATGTAGTTCATTTTTTATTACTTCTAGTTCTTCTTTCATTACCTCAGCGGTTAAATTATTAGCGGGGTTGTGATCTGATCTAAATCTCACGCCAACATCATAATTGACCCCTTTTATTTTCAGCTTATTCATATAAACATAGTCAAAGTTCTCTTGCAGAAAATGTATTTCCCTGCATTATATCACCAGTTGTAAACCCTTTATAAAACCATTTCTTCCTTTGTTCGGATGTCCCGTGAGTAAATGATTCAGGGACAACATAACCCTGTGATTGTTTTTGGATATTATCGTCGCCTACAGCACTTGCTGCGGTTAGTGCTTCTTCAATATCTCCGCTTTCGAGAAGATTCTCCTGTTGGGTATAATGAGCCCAGACGCCAGCGTAAAAATCCGCCTGTAATTCAAGTCTTACTGAATACCTGTTATATTCTTCCTCGCTAAGCTGGGATCGGAGTTCATCCATCTTATCCATTACCCCGGTCAGCTTTTGAATGTGATGACCAACTTCGTGAGCAATAACATACGCCATAGCGAAATCTCCGGGAGCCTTAAATCGACTCTGGAGCTCATTATAAAAACTCAGATCAATATATAATTTTTCATCACCCGGACAATAAAAAGGACCCGTCGACGAACCTGCTATACCACAGGCAGATTCAACTCTTCCATTGAATAAAACCAATTTAGGCTCACGGTATGTTTCTCCCTTTTCTCTAAATATTTCACTCCATATATTTTCGGTTTCGGCAAGAACGACGGAAACAAATTGTGCAAGTTCTTTATCACCGGCACTTTCAGTATAGTTCGAACTGGTGGTTTGATCATTGAGCTGTACATTCTGAAGTATAGAGGTTGGATCGCCGCCCAGGAGCAAGACCACTACAACAATTACAATTGTTCCTATACCTCCCCCCACAATTCCTTTGGGTGATATACCGCGCCTGTCTTCTACATTTGAGCTTTCTTTTCTGCCTTTCCAACGCATAGCAAACCTCTCAAATTGAAAGAATAATTAAATAAATACCCGGGCTCTAAAATAAATTCTTTGGTAATTATTATGAGTTTTTCTTTTTAATTAGTCTATAAAGAGCAAGAAGTATTATGGCGCCAATTGTCGCTCCTATAAATCCTGCGGCCTCACCTTCCTGATAAATACCAATAAACTTTCCCAGGTATGTAAATAAAAATGAGCCGGCAATACCAATTAATATTGTAATGATAATTCCACCCGGATCTTTACCCGGCATAATAAGTTTTGCGAGTGCGCCGGCAATAAGACCGATAATGATAGTCCAGATTATTGACATACTTAGCCTCTGTTTATTAATTAAGTTGTATTACGTTTAAGAGTAAATCTCCTCATCAATATTTTTACAGCCCAAACAAGTAAAAGCATAACAACAATTGCCGCTATAAGAGGGATGAAAACAGCGATTACTCCTAAGATTACCGAACTTCCCAATTCGACAGATGATAGCACAGGATTGCCTAATCCCGCAGTTGTTGCAGTTGATGTTACTCTTGTGATTCCCGTTGATGCCTGGACCGTAGCCGCGATACCGCCGCCGGCAATAATAGCCAGGACCCACTTAAGCAGCGGTGACATTCCCAGAACAACTGATGCCATTAAAATAATACCGGCAATTACAGCAGCGGGAGAGCTAATAGTATCGAGAATATTATCTATAAGGGGAATGTAGTACCCCGTAATTTCCAAAATTGTGGCAATACTGAAGGTGATCAATGCCGGAACTGTTCCAATCCAGCTGAAGGAACTTGCCAGCGTTAAATTTCCGGATAATGAAGCGATACTTATAATAAGGAAGGGTACAAAAATCCTGAATCCGCTTGCCGCACTTAAGCCGATGCCCATTAAAATACTAAGTATTAATTCAAGGTCCATTTTTTAACTTTAAGAATATGAAACACTTATACTAGGTATCAATCCCAACTTAATATTTATGGTTCTTAATTTAAACTCCCCTATTGTAATCGAAGCCGAAAAATCACTTGCTCTAAAAAGACTTTATTGGATAGATTCATATTCTCCTCCTTAAAGAATTTATGAACTGCTTAACTCTATGATTTAATATAACCTGCATTAATCCGCAGGTTAATTATTTTTGACACTTCAAAATGTTTCTCACATTTTTAAAACCATAATTAAGGATTGGGGATTTTTAGTTTTTGTCCAACCTTAATTATATCCGGATTTGTAAGCTGGTCCTTATTTGCTTCAAATATTTTCATATAGCTTTTAGCGTCTTTATAATACTGTTTTGAAATTTTACTCAGGTTTTCACCGCTTTCGACTGTATGAAGATGATAATAGTCAGCATTCAGAACCTTAATATCTGCACTAACTTCTTTCTGTCCTTCACCACCAACTTCTTTTATTTTATCCCATATTTTATCTTTTTCATATTGAGTATTAACTGTACCGGATAAATTCAGTTTACCCGCATCTTCTTTGATATTTAAACCTTGGATATTTAATTCCTTTCCCAGAGATAGAACAGTATTATATTTAACTTGTAATGACATAATAACTCCTTTGATTTTATATTACGGGAAATGCAAGTTTAAGATTAACTTTGTATTGGATTATTTTACCTCCCTCGACACTGGCCATATGTTTTTTTACTTCAAAACCAGAAATGCCCTTGACAGTTTTAGAGGCCTTTTTCAAAGCCGGCTGAATTGCATCATCAAAACTTTTAGAGGAGATTCCAATAATTTCAATTACCTTTACCGCACCTTCATTGATATGATTCATAACTACTCCAGTACTAATTTGTTTTCTATTGGCCAATTACTTTTTTAATAACACCAGTAGATCATATTCGACTTATCTTATCATAAAAATTTACACCCTATTTTTTACCAAATAATCCGCCGAGTATATCCATTCCTTTACTTAAAATATCACCTTCAGGAACTTTTCCTTCTGGAGTTAATTTATCAACAACCTGAGGCAGCAGATTTGATAATTGCCCGGTCAGTGCATTAGAGTCCATTCCAAGCTTTGAAGCCATTTCTTTAACGGTATCATTTCCCAAAACACTTTTAATCTGATCGGAAGAAACCGGAAGATTTTTATCTGTTCCAACCCATGATGAAATAACGTCTCCCAAACCTTTCGTTTTAAATTGGCTGATCAATCCATTTAATCCACCGCTTTCGCTTCCGACTAAAAACATTATGGATGACATTAAGTCGTTTTGCTTATTTTCCCCACCTCCAAGTACGGATTTAACCGAGTTTAAGATATCCATTATATTTCCTTTCTTTTGTTATTATGAAACAGTCTTATGCGTTTAACCAATTTTCTCTATTATAATTATCTATTTTCTTTATTACATGCAATTAAACAAAGGGATGAAAAAGGAACTAATTCTTTAGAACGAGATTTAGGGGATGAGAGGAAAGGATACCATATAACATAAAATCACATTTCGCAGTATATATAGATATAACAGATTTTTAAATTCTGTTATATCTTAAACTTTATTCATATTTTTAAGGATCATTCCCCAGCAATTTTTATGGTAAAAAATTTATGAAAAACATACTAATAATTTCCTCCCTGACGGTTCTACTTTTGTTTACAGGGTGTTTACAAGAAACCAACAAGCCATCATCAGCAGGAAAAGCTATGGATTCACTCAAGACAATGATCTCACAGTTTGCGCCGACGGAAATCAAATATGATTCAACATTACTGAACAACAGGCAGAAAATGGTTATTGAAAAGCTTTACGAGGCTTCCCGCCTGATAGATAGTATTTTCCTCCGGCAGGTATACTCTAAAAATACTGAAATTAAAAACCAGCTTATGGATGGTACTTCCGAAGAAGACAGCCTGAAGCTTATCTATTTTAATATCAACTTCGGGCCTTTTGACAGGCTCAACCATGATGCCGCATTCATCGACAGCTACAAAAAGCCGGCAGGCGCTAACTTCTATCCTCCAGAGATGACTAAAAAGGATTTCGAGACCTGGATCAAAAATCATCCTGCGGATGAAAAAAGTTTTACTTCAGAGTTTACGGTTATAAGGAATGAAGGTGATACATTAAAAGCCATTCCCTACAGCGAGTTTTATCAGCCTGAGTTAAGCAGAATATCCGCCCTCCTAAGAGAAGCTGCCGGGTATGCTGATAATGCATCTCTGAAGAAGTACCTTAATCTCAGGGCGAAAGCTTTTGAGACGAACGATTATTTTGAGAGCGATATGGCATGGATGGATCTGAAGAATAATGATATAGAAGTTGTTATAGGCCCTTACGAAGTATACGAGGACGCATTATATAACTATAAAGCTTCATTTGAAAGTTTCGTTACAATAAAAGATCCTGTTGAAAGTGCAAAGCTGGAAAAGTTCGGCGGCTATCTTAAGGATATTGAGAACCATCTTCCTCTCGATAAAAAATATAAGAATACTGAACGCGGATCAGAGTCTCCTATAGTTGTGGTTAATGAAGTGTACTGTGCCGGGGACTCCAAATCAGGCGTACAAACACTGGCGTTTAACCTTCCGAACGACGAGAGAGTTCGCGAAGCAAAAGGTTCAAAAAAAGTAATGCTTAAGAACGTTCACGAAGCTAAGTTCGAGAAGCTTCTTAAACCTATTGCTGAAATCGTACTTGATAATGATCAGCTTAAGTATGTAACTTTTCCCGGATTTTTCAACCACACCTTAATGCATGAGATGTCGCATGGTGTTGGTCCGGGCATCATTACAATTGACGGCAGGAAAACTGCTGTAAATAAAGAGCTAAAGGAAACCTATTCAACTCTCGAAGAGTGCAAAGCCGATATCCTTGGGATGTACAATAATATTTTTATGATAGAAAAAGGTGTTTACCCCAAAGAATTTGCGGAGGAAACTTATGTTACCTTCCTCGCGGGAATTTTCAGATCTGTCCGGTTTGGTATTAATGAGGCTCATGGAGGCGGAAACGCTATTATTTATAATTACCTGCTTGAAAAAGGAGGATATGAATATAACCCCGATACGAAAAAGGTGAGGGTCAATTTTGATAAAATTTATCCGGCCTTGGAAGAGCTTGCAAATAAAGTTCTGATGATTCAGGCTACCGGAAATTATGACGAAGCAAAAAGGTTCATTGCAAAATATGCAGTAAGCTCCCCTTCGATGGATACGTTAAGATCGGAACTTATTAAACTTCCGGTAGATATCAGACCAGTTTTTCAGATTGAAGAGAAAGTCAGCAAATAATTCTAGAAGATATAAAATTATCAGGGAGTCATTTCGATCAGGAATGACTCCTTTTTTTATTGTTCAAACTCATCTATAATTTTTATACTTCCTTTAACTGGAAGTTCAATAGTATATGTCCTGCCGGCTTTATTCGTTAATACGATATCCCGAAGCCATGGATTATACATTTTTAATATCTTATAGTTTACCCCTTTATCTATTGCAAAATCGGCAAGATTAACAATTGGACTGCTAACTTTAACCTCGTAGACAGGAAGAGCCGGGTAAAGGTCATCTTTATCAATGGCGAATCCGTAGTTTTCAGGATTTTTAAGTATAGTTTTCATCGCAATAATTCTGGCAACATACCTTGAAGTTTCATCCCCGAGAACGAGGTTATAATAATTATTTGTTTTCTGCTTTGCCATTTGTCTTTCAATCCCGTTGGTCCCCATATTAAACGAAGCGGCGGCGGCGGTCCAGCTTCCGAACTGATCATAAGCGTCTTTAATATAAAGACAAGCTGCTTCAGTAGATTTTTTAAGATCATAGCGCTGGTCCACCTCGTCATTTATTTCCAGTCCATATTTTTTTCCTGCAGCTTCCATAAACTGCCAGAAACCGACGGCTCCGGCGGGGGAGATAGCATTAGCCAAACCGCTCTCAATTACAGATACATACTTAAAGTCATCCGGAATACCGTGTTCTTTCAATATAGGTTCAATTACAGGGAAATACCGGTTTGCCCGCTTCATAGAAATAATTGTGAAAGAGTGATAATAGGTGTTGACAATAAACTCCCTGTCCATTCTTTCTTTCACTTCGAAATTATCAAGAGGGACTTTTTCACCGGCAAAGTCAAGATGCTCTGGAACCGGAGGCGAAACGATCTTGTAACCCTGAGGGAATTTATCATCTTCAGGTATGACAGCAGAAGCCGAATTTGATCCGAAGATACCCGGCATGAATATTATCAAAGGAATTGCTGAAGCAAACCCGACAAGAAAAATAAAGAACTTAGGGGAGAATGATTTTTTCATAATTTTAAATCTTAATATTAAATATTTGAATTAAGAAAATATAATTAAATATCTTACTTTGTAAAGACCATTCAAAGCACAAAGGCAGGTAATTTAAAAAAGAAAACCCCTCAAACACTGATAACAGGTGAGGGGTTCAAATTAATAATTAAGGGAAATTTACTGACCTAAATAAGCCTTTAACGAGCTGCTTCTGGATGCATATCTTAAACTTCTCAGGGCTTTTTCTTTAATCTGTCTTACTCTTTCACGAGTGAGATTAAAGCGTTCACCGATCTCTTCAAGAGTAGCTGCATGCTCGCTGTTTATTCCGAAGTATAATTTAATTACTTCTGCTTCCCTCTCATTGAGAGTTGAGAGCACGTTTTCTACTTCCTGTTTAAGAGACTCTTTCATTAAGGTACCGTCAGGAGAGGGCTGCTGATCATTTACAAGAATGTCGCCAAGACTATTCTTATTGTCATCACCTTCTTTTAAGGGGGCATCCATAGAAACATGGCGTCCATAAAGCTGCATTGTATCGGCAACTTCTTCAACATTCATATCAAGAACCTGTGCAAGCTCTTCCGTGGTTGGTTTTCTTTCAAACTCCTGCTCGAGATCCCTGTAAGCTTTGCTTAACTTACCCAGGGAACCGACACGGTTCAGAGGAAGCCTTACTATTCTTGATTGTTCGGCAATTGCCTGCATAATCGACTGCCTTATCCACCATACTGCATAGGAGATAAATTTGAATCCCCTGGTCTCATCAAATCTTTGTGCAGCTTTTATTAAACCCAAATTTCCTTCGTTTATAAGATCACCAAGGGATAATCCCTGATTCTGGAATTGTTTTGCAACACTAACTACGAATCTCAGGTTAGCTTTGGTCAACGCTTCAAGGGCCTGTTTATCACCTTTCTTAATCCTAATCGCCAGCTCAATCTCCTGGTCAGGTGTAAGCAAGTCAACCTTACCAATTTCCTGTAGATACTGGTCAAGCGATTTACTTTCCCTGTTAGTGAATTGCTTGGTTATCTTCAATTTTATCAACTCCTAATAATTTGGTTTATGGATTATTACATTAGATTAAAGAACATTAAATTCGGTTCAATTGTTCCGCCGAAATAAAGCTACTAAATATAAGTAATCTTTCCGCTAAAGTTAAGTTAAAAATGTGTCCTATATAAGGATTTCTGTCTTATAGACGTCGGTATCCCCTAAAAAGTTTCATTAAAGTGACCTGGATCAGCCATGAGATCAATTATTGCCCTTTTTTCCATTTCCCTCCAATTTTGTTAAAATGATATTAAGGATTTAATCGAAAAAACTCAACTGTCCCGTTTTTATTATGGAATCGAAAGATTCACCCATTAAACTCAGAACGGAATCCGCAATCGGTTTGATCTGCTTATCGATATAATGCTGGTAGTCAATATCGTTATGTTTTAATTCAACGGGAACAGGACCTCTTTTAGTAATAACATAATAAATAGTTCCGCTGTTCTGGTCTATTAACTTAGCTGCCCGGACATGCTGCGGGATGTTCCTTATATAATCTCCGATTTCCTTACGAAGCCTCTTCCTGTAAACAAGCTTGTCATCAAATTCGCCTGAATAAACTTTTTTCACAATTTCCTTAATCCAGATTTTTATCTCCTTATCATAAAATATCCGTTCATATAACTCAACCTGAAATTCCTTTGCAAGCCGGGTCCAATCACTTCTTACAAACTCAAGACCTACCAATTCAAGTTTTTCCTCCTCCCCGATTTTAAGAAGTCCGGCATATCTTTTTTTAGCCCCTGACTCTCCCCCCCTTGCCGGAGTTATGATAAATTTTCTATAGTATTTTTCATACTCTATTTCCAGGAAGGATTTAACTCCGAACTCCTTCTTTAATCTTTCTTCCCAATATTTATTTAGTTCTCCGACCAGTTTACTTCCATCCTTCGCTGTAAAATTATTTATGCCTTCCGGCAGCCTGACAAACAATGAATCCGTATCACCGTAAACGACATCATAACCCTTTCTTTCGAGGAACTCTTTGCTTCTCAACAAGAGCCATTGGCCGGTACCGGTAATGGCTGAAGGAAGATCCGGATGATAAAACCGGCATCCATAAGATCCCATAACACCATAGAAGCTGTTCATTAAAATTTTAATTGCCTGGGACAGCTGTTTATCATTTTTTCTTTTTGCATCGGTGCGCAAGTCTATCAGGCGCGAGATGAAATCGGGCAGGAAATGCTGTGAAGCTGAAAATCTATAGCCGGCCGGAGTTCTGAGTGTATTTTCATCAGCAAGGAGCCTGGATAAAGGGTCTATTTTGAAAGTCTGGATTATTGAGGGGTACAGGCTTCTGAAATCAAGTACAATCACATTATTATATAAACCCGGAGAGGGATCAAATACATACCCTCCGGCGGCATGTCCCGATAAAGTAAGATCACGGACATTTGGAGCTACATATCCTTTACGGTGAAGCCTTGGAAGAAAAAAATGATCGAAGGCGGCGGTCATCATGCCAAGCTGATCCGTTAATAGACCTGATAACTGAGAACGGCGGATGGATAATTCTATTAAGCCGGACTTTTTGAATATCTCCGTGACGAGCAGGGTATCCTTCAGGTTATATTCTGCAAGTTTTCTTTTATCCTCAACAAACAACCTTTCTATCTCTGCAACTTTATCCGCATCAGGAGATATAGTTTTGCCTTCCTGAAGCAATTCTTGTGCAACTGTCTCAAGTTTATAGTCTTCAAAAGTAAAAAATGAGGAGCGAAGTGACTGGGGACCATCGATCACTACACGGCCATATACTGAAGCAAAATATCCCCCGCCTTTGCGGCTGCGTAAAGAAACCCTTCCACTTCCGCGCGCAATATCAAAAGTAAGATAATGCTCATTGCATTTCTTCTCCAGAAACATAAGATCGAAACCTATTACGTGCCAACCGATTACAACATCGGGATCCTTTTCACGGAACCATTCAATGAAAGCCTGCAGCATTTCTTTTTCAGCAGGATAAAAAGCGACCAGTTCATCGCTATCGTCATCACCGACCATAAATACTTTTTGGGCTCCGCCGTCAGGCCCTGTGAGATTTACAGCAATTGAGTAGAGTTTACGGTTTCCCGAACCTGTTTCTATATCAATCGACGCGATTTTTAAATTCGGGGTGAATTCGGCAGTCTCCATTTTGGGATTAATGAATCTCATTAATTTTCCTGCAGGTTCCGGTTTCCCTGTAACCAGTATCTGAGAGCTGAGAAACCGCTCCATAAGATACCGTCTGACAGGATCAACATCAGACTCATAACAGGCGACGCCATTTTTATCAAGTTCTTCAGCAGCAGTCTTCAGATCCCTTTGGCTGTTAAAATATAATGCATCAACATCCTCCCCTGAAAAATTTTTAATTTTGACTGCCTTGCGTTTAAAAGGAACTTTTACAGTGATTTCTTCCAGCCTGCGGATAAAAAAAACAGGGCGTACATTAGTTATAATAACTTCAATATG
Organism: uncultured Ignavibacteria bacterium; assembly: GCA_963800255.1. Taxonomy (GTDB): domain Bacteria; phylum Bacteroidota; class Ignavibacteria; order Ignavibacteriales; family Ignavibacteriaceae; genus DATFVA01. The sequence goes on from CAWDAK010000010.1 coordinate 56,608, forward strand.
ACCTGAATCTTCTGTCACACCAATAAACTTAAGGACATTTCTGCCGTTTATGTCCTGCCATTCGCCGGATAATATAAATGCTTTAACTGTATTCAAGGGATTTTTTGTTAATCTTTTCAAAGGCTCTGCCAAAATTTCACTATTTTTCCGGGTATTCAATTCAATTATTTTTCTGAAACGTTTATTTTTTCGAAAAAAATAAGGATAAAAATGAAAATATTTCTGTTTTTTCTGATATTTGGTCTGCTTACAGTTTTAACTGCGGCTCAGGATAATGATACGATCACTACGAAATCAGGTTTACAGTACCTGGTACTTGAGAAAGGAAACGGAGTAAAAGCTGAGCCCGGAAAAGAAGCTGAAGTTGATTACACGGGTTATCTAACTGACGGAAAGGAATTCGACTCTTCAATAAAGAGAAATCAGCCTCTCTATTTTGTAATTGGTGAAGGCAAAGTAATTAAAGGCTGGGATGAAGGTGTAGCTTTAATGACAGTAGGAGATAAATTCAGATTCATTATACCGCCTTCCCTGGCTTATGGAGATAGAGGAGCTGGAGATGTGATACCCCCGAATGCCACATTAATTTTTGATGTTAAACTCCTGAACGTTTCTGACCCAAAGCTGGCCCTGGGAGATACCCTGCTTATCACTATTTTTGAGAGTGGAATTGATTCTGCCATAACCCAATATTATTATCTCCGGGATAATATGCATGAAGAATATGATTTCCGTGAAGCCCAGCTGAATATGCTAGGCTATCTGCTTATGAGAAATCAAATGAACAAAGAAGCAGTGGAAATATTTAAACTAAATGCACAAGCTTATCCGGAATCATCTAATGTTTACGATAGTCTCGCTGAAGGATATTTGGCCATCGGAGACAGGAAACTTGCAGAGGAGAACTATCAGAAATCACTTGAGTTAGATCCTGGCAATGAAAACGCCAAACAAATGCTGAACAAGTTGAAGACGTCTGATTAATGAAAAGTCCCCTCGTCAAAACAATAACGATCCTTATAGCGGTAATCTTTATACCAATACTTTTCTTTACCGTTTATGAAATAAGTTCACTGAGCAGCAGTGAGCAGGTTCTTAACCAGATCTATACGAATCAGCTCGATGCGATACTCTTCTCTGTTAACCAGTACTCTGAAGACGTAGTGAGCAGCTGGAGAAATAAAATCAATAATTCAGTTTCAGAGGATAATAAGAATTCTATAAACCTGTTTTTAAAACTTTATGCTCCTGTTAACTATATATTCATCACTGATAGTTCGCGTTCTTCTAATATTCATGTATACTCCAGAAACGGCAATATTAAGAATGACAGCACATCAGCTTTGAATATAGTTAACAGTGAAAAGAAAATAATAGACAGGCTTTACACCTATGAAAAAAGCGGCTACCTGAAACTGGAACCAGTCAGCCTATCAGCTGATCTTTCGGCTGTATTATTTCTTCTGGATGATAATTCACTTTGCGGTATAGTTTTTAAGCCGGATAAGTTTATAAACCAGCAGCTCGATTCGAAGATGAAAAGTATTGCGGGTAATGAATTCATTCTTGCAGTATACAAATCTTCGGGAAATGATATCGTTTTATCCACGGACCAGGTTAATTTCGAGGATATCAGACAGACAAAAGCATTATGGCTCCTGCCCCAGTATAACCTCGGCATAACTCTTAAGGGTAAGACAATCTACGACCTGGTAGAGGCGAGAACAACTCAAAATTTAATTTTGATTGCAGGGATAACCTTACTTATAATAATAGGCATCTGGCTGGTCTTCCGGAATATCAAAAAAGAAATTCAGCTTGCACAGATAAAGGCTGATTTTGTTTCTAATGTTTCTCATGAGCTAAGAACACCTCTTTCTTTAATCAGTATGTTTGCTGAAACGCTTAAGATGGGAAGGGTAAAATCTGAAGAAAAGAAAAATGAGTATTACTCCATAATACATTCTGAAACAAACCGGCTCAGCAGTATCGTTAACAAAGTGCTTAACTTCTCAAAGATGGAGGCAGGGAAAAGAACCTTTCATATGGAAAAGTCAGACTTAACGCAGGTTGCCGGAAACGTTTTTAATACGTACAAATTTCATCTGCAGAATAATAGTTTTGAATTTAATTATATATGCGTTGATAACCTTCCCCAGGTGATGCTTGACAGAGATGCAGTCTCTGAAGCTATTATAAATCTTATAGATAATGCTATGAAATATAGCGGAGAAAATAAGACGGTAATCCTGAGGACCGGTGTAGAGAAAAATTTCGTGTATGTTGAAGTTGAGGATAATGGGATCGGTATATCTGAGGCTGATCAGAAAAAAATATTCGAAAAATTCTTCAGGGTGTCTACAGGGCTTGTTCATAATACTAAGGGAACCGGGCTGGGATTATCACTCGTAAAACAAATCGTTGAAGCTCATAATGGGAAAATCCTGCTAACAAGCGCACCAGGCAGAGGGAGCAGGTTCAGGATACAAATGCCTGTCTGATCATTTTAGCAGATGCTTTTTCCCGACAAAAATTTTTTGAAAGAGTTTATTCTGGCTGCCGTTGAAATAGGATCCTCCATTTTCCGTAGAAGTTATAATTGTCGCTGAACTATCCTTGTAGGCTGCAAGCACTATTCCTCCCTTCGAAGAGGACTCAATTGTCAGGGTATAATCTGCTTTTCCCAAAGAGCTCCCCGGTACATCATCTTCAAAAGAAGAGCTGTTCAGGTGCGACAGAGAATTAAGGTAACCCGCGGTTTTTACAGAGTCCACCCTGCTTCCGTCTATTGTCCACTTATTATCATTTTTAACCAGTTCGAACGAGCTGTCAGGATATGAAAAAGTAAGTTTCTTCCATCCTGAGGGATCGTCGCTCACAATTATATTATTTCTGAAGTAATCCGGTTTCTGATTAAAGGCCATATCCAGGAAACCCTGAGTTTCATAAACTTCGTTTTCACCATTCAGCCTTACAAAGGTATTCATCTGCCGGGGCTGTTTAAAAGAAAATTTGCCGATAATAAGATCGAGAGTATTATCATCACCCTCAAAGACTTTAACCCGGGTTCCCCCCGTATCCACTTTAAACTCTGACCATTTTGAATCATCCTGTGCAGCCACTCTTGTTGGTTTGACCTGAACAAGCATATCAAGAAGCGACTTAATTTTATTTTCCGGAACTTCTGCTGTCTTATTATTATCAAGATTTACTTTCCAGCCAGCATTTCCTTTTTTGTACAGCCTAACTTCCCGATGATCAGCTGCCCGGGGATAAATCGAGATTGCCGTTACTTTGGAAGTATCAATATTAACAATATCTGTTTTGAACGATTTCTCACCATGACTGGATTCAATTACTAAATATGCAGCCGCAAAAACGACTAGTACCCCGAAAATAATTAATAGAGTTTTATTCGATACTTTATTAAACATGATTTTCACTCATCCATTTATTCCTTTTACTTTTCCTGACCCTGTAACGGATTATACCATATATTATTATTAGGAAAATCGGAATAAGAAAGTTTAAATATTTAATGAGGGTTTTGGTTCCCTCCTCAATATCGGGATCCAGAGGATGGGAAGTTACGCCCTTTGTTCTGAGAGCAATCAATCCGGTATCATCTGACAGCCAGTCAATGGCATTAGACATCAGATTCACATTATCCTCCTGAAGCTTCTGCTGACCCTGTCCTTCTCCGTTTACAGCAAAATCACCATCACCGAATACCACCATTTTGGTTTCAGCCCCGGCAATTTTTCCATTAAGGGCAACTGCCACAGGCAGGGATGATTTTGTAAAATCATTCCTCGACCAGTTTTTCATTACATCAAAAGAGACGGGAGGTTTTTCAAGACCCGTCTTATCGGATGTAAAAGCGAGGTTAACATAGTGCATAGACGAATCAGAAGCTGTTACAATAACAGGACTAGCAAAAGGCATCATCACCTGTTCAATTCCTGTAGTAATAGGGTGTTTATCAAATTTAGCTATTATGGGAAGATAAGGGAATTTAACCGGAGTATTCATAACGAACATACCCTGGTTCTGCCTGACCATTACATTCCCGCTGTTCACATCAACGATAAATTCCTCTCCCACCTTCACACCTTTCTTATTCAGCCATTCTGCCAGTCCCGTACTAATACTCTTACCTGAAGCAGTAGAAAGATCACCTTCCACTGTATTGACGGCAGCCAGTATCCTTCCTCCTTTTGACAGAAAGTTATCAAGTTTACTGAACACTGCGGGAGGTATTGTATCTTTAGGTGCTATTATAACAAGGGTTTTCAAATTTTCAGGAACATTCGTGGAATCGGTTATAGTAACGGGTTTAACATCGTACATAATAGAAAGCTGCTGGTTAAGCTGCGGCAAAGCCTGTAAAGACGGTTCACCGTTACCCTGAAGGAAACCGACCTGGATTTTTTCTTTCAGTGTCATCTTTTTGATGTTTGAGGAAAGATCATATTCCATTGCAGAACCAGGCTGTACCAGCGGAATGACCTCCTTTTTTTCACCATATTGAAGAACCGCACCCAGGTAAGCTTTCTGCTGCTTCATCTGATCACGTTCACGAACATTTATAACTACAGGCCTGATCCCGTTCTGCTGGGCTTCCATTTCCGTCTGCTGATCTTCATTGGGATTTATAAACTGATAAGCAATTTTTCCACCTGAAGCGCTGTTATATTCACTCAAGAGATCTTTAAAGTCACTTTTAACTTTTGCTACATCCGGAGGCAGGTTTTCAGAAAAATAGGCGGTGACTGTAACAGGTTCATCCAGCGATTTCAGAATGCGTTCTGTTGCACCGCTTAACGTATATTGCCCGCCTTCAGTAAAATCCAGCCTGAAAAAGAATTTGTTTGCCAGGAAATTCAAAACAATTAAGATACCTGTAAGCAGAAGAAGTGAAATAATTATTTTTTGTTTGGTTACCATTTTTAATCTACAATATTCCTTTTTGATAATGCTGTTTCGGCAAGTACTAATCCTAAAAATGTAATGCTCAGGAAGTATATAATATCCCTGGAGTCAACTACACCGCGGGAAATGCTTTCGAAATGGTTATTTATTGTAAGATAGTCTAGTACCTCTCCAATACTCCCGGTAAAATCACCCGCAAGAACCTGGAAAATTATAAGGAAGAATATTCCAATGAACAGGGCGAGAAGGAAAGCAATAATCTGGTTATTTGAAATGCTGCTGGCAAATAACCCGATACTAATGTACGCCATACTCATTAAAATTAATCCCAGGTAGCCGCACCATACCGCTCCATGGTCAACGGGCCCCATTGCCCATACGCTGAAGTAATAAGGGAGGGTTAACACCAGGGCTGTTATTATCAATAGCAGACATGCAAGAAATTTACCGACAATTACCTCCCAATCGCTCACAGACTTTGTCAGTAGAAGTTCAATTGTTCCGGTTTTATTCTCCTCAGCAATCATTCTCATTGTTATTGCCGGGGTAAAAAAGAATAATGTCCAGTACGCTACGGAGAAAAATGGCTGCAGGGTAGCCTGGCCTATGAAGAAAATATCAGAACCGAAAAGCCAGGTAAAAAATCCGCTTAAGCCGAGGAATACAATTATGAGTATGTAGGCGGTCAGGGAATCAAAAAAAGTTCTCAGTTCTTTTACTGCTATTGTCCAGATTTTATTCATTTTACTCTATTGTTAAATCTCTGAAAATATCTTCAAGTTTTGTTTCGATAGGGGTCATTTCAATCAGGATCCAGTTTTTCTGAACACACAATTGAAATATTGATCTGCGGGAGGATTTGCCCTCTTTGCTTTGCACAATAAAACTTCCCCTTTCATCTGCTATGGGATCTACCATCCCTATTGATTCGAGGCTCTGGAGAGAGAAAACAAGTTCGTCATGGTTTAATGCCTCAGCTATTTGAATCTTCAGGATTTCTTCTCCCTGCGCCTGTTTACGGAGCGTATCCGGAGATCCATCAGCAACAATTTTACCTTTATTTATGATCAGGATCCTATCGCATGTTGCTTCAACTTCGGGAAGTATATGAGTACTAAGTACTACCGTTTTCTCCCTGCCAAGTTCGCGGATAAGCTTTCTGATTTCTATAATCTGGTTAGGATCCAGTCCGGTAGTAGGCTCATCCAGAATTAAAACCTCCGGATCGTGAATCATGGCCTGGGCCAGACCAACTCTTTGCCTGAAACCTTTTGAAAGTTCCCCTATTTTTTTATGCTTTTCCTGATTTAACCCTGTGAGATGGACCATCTCAACAATACGGTTCTTTATTTTATTTCTTTCAACTCCCTGCAGTTCGGCCACAAAATTCAAGTACTCCAGTACGGGCATTTCGTAATAAAGGGGATTGTTCTCCGGAAGATAACCGATCTGTTTCTTTATTTTTTCCTGGTTATCCCGGATGGAAAAATCACCTACCTTAACATCACCAGCCGATGGTGCCATAAAGCAGGTAATGATTTTCATAGTGGTTGTTTTTCCTGCCCCGTTTGGTCCGAGAAAACCAAGGATCTCTCCCGGTTTTACATCGAAGGAAATTGCATCAATTGCTTTTTGAGAACCGTATTGTTTGGTTAAATTCTCAACCGTGATATTCATGTGAACCCGGAATTAGTGGATGAAAATTTATACCTGGTAAAAATAATTTTGACGGGGAGTAATTTAAAAAGTTCCGTTTAAAATAAAAATATCGGAGGACCTCTACCCGGTAAACAGGAAGAATGCCTGTCCTTCGGGCGAAAGCGCTATAGCACCGGTAATCTTTCCTTTATCATCCTTGATTTCTTCCTGGAAATCTAATCCCGCTTCTTTCAAATCCTGGATTATGGTTTGCATTCCTTCATCATAAAAAGTTAATGCCGGACCTGCAAAATAGTGATCATTAGACTCCTGCGAATATAAACCGATCCCCATATTACCGTCATTCAGCGAGACACCCCGTTTATTATCGTGATCTGATTTTTCAAATCCAAGTTTTTCCCAGAATTTAACAGATTCTTTAATTTTACCGGTTAAAATACCTATTTCATAAAACTTTCCCCTGGGTTCATATTCATTCTTGTTTACTTCATCAAGATACGAAGGAACTTCGGCCACCAGGCTCATCAGGAAATCATTCGGATCTCTAACTATTTTATACCAGGTTTCACCCAGGTGCAGATCATGACTAACATAATCAATACCCTGTCCTTCAATTTGTACGGCTTTATCCTGCATATCATCAGCATAATAACATAACCCGTAAAATTCAGTCTCTGCAAGTAAAATATTCAGATTTCCGTCGCTGAGAGCCACCCATTTGAATGGTTTCTTACTGTAAGCAAGCTCTTTAAATCCCATAAGTTTGTAAAATGAAATAGACCTTCCCACATCACTTGTGCTTATTTGAAACTGTGTTCTGCCTCCTAATTTCATAGATTTTTCAATTTCCTATCATTTAATTCTTTTAGACTTAATATGAGAGGAACGGATATTTATAAATGTGATTCAGGCTAAAAACCTGAAACTTTTTGCCTCTTTATGAATCGTATTGTTTCTTAAATTGATTGATCATTTATAATTTTTCAGGAGATACCAAACTTGAATACGGGACAGATTATTTTATACCTGCTTATTGGATTCGTCATCTTCTCTTATCTTAGAAAATACTTAAATAATAGAAAAATTGAACATCATGATCCTGCAGAGTTGAGTAAGCGGATGAAGAATCAGAATAATATGCTGCTGCTTGATGTAAGAACGGCTCCTGAAAGAAACCGGGGACATATTAAAGGCTCGGTTCATATACCATTAAACCAGCTTAGGAAAAGACAGCAGGAACTGGAAAAATATAAAAATAAAGAAATAGTTTGTTACTGTGCTTCGGGAAGCAGAAGTGTAAATGCTGTTGTTTTCCTTCAAAAACAAGGTTTTAATGCAACAAATCTCAAGGGAGGACTTTCGGCATGGAATTATCAAAACCAAAAGTAGTGCGGAAATGGACTTTAAGGATACTTCCCCTGTTTTTAGGGGCTTTGGGAGGATTTCTGTATTATAATTACGTCGGATGCGTAACCGGATCTTGTGCTATTACCAGCAACCCCTGGCTAAGTACAGCCTATGGAGCATTACTAGGTGCGGTATTTACATCCTGGAAACCAAATGAAAAGAAGTGAATCTAATTGAATGAAAAAATTAAAAAGGAATTAAAAAATGAAAAAAAACCTTCATTCAATTGATAGACTGGTAAGAATAATCTTTGCACTCGTACTTGCAGTTCTGATCTTTAACGGAACATTGACGGGATTTGCCGCAATACTGCTCGGAATATTCGCAGTTGTATTTTTAGCTACGGCTATTACTAGTTTTTGTCCGCTCTATAAAGCAGTTGGTTTCAGTACTTTGAAGGGTAAACCAAAAACGACATAGGTTTGTCATATAAATCACCCTGTTTATAGTACATTATATTAAATTTATTAGTAAAGGATAGATAATGAATTACGGATTTTCAAAAAATATAGATTTGCCTTATGAAAAGGCAGTCGAAAAAGTTACAGAAGAATTGAAGAAAGAAGGTTTCGGAGTCTTAACTTCTATAGATGTAAAAGAAACACTAAAGAAAAAAATAGACGTTGATTTTAAGAAATACATAATCCTCGGCGCTTGTAATCCTCCCCTTGCGCACAAGGCCCTGCAAAGTGAAGAACAACTGGGATTATTATTACCCTGCAACGTAATTGTTTATGAAAATAACGGCGGATCAACTGTTTCTTTTTTTGACCCTATGATCATGACACAGCTGATTGATAATGAAAAACTAAAGACAGTTGCCGAAGAAGTTCAAACTAAAATGAAAAGAGTATACGAAACCATATAAAAATTTAATAAAGAAAAAAGGAGCAAGTGATGTCTGAACATCTAAACAAAGAAACTTTCAAAACTAAAGTTTTTGATTTTGATAAGAGCCAGGAATGGAAATTTGAAGGTGATATTCCATGCGTAATTGATTTCTGGGCTCCCTGGTGCGGACCGTGTAGAATGGTGGGACCTGTTCTCGATGAACTTTCCAAAGAATATGAAGGAAAGATTAATGTCTATAAAATTAATACCGACGAGGAGCAGGAATTAGGAGCTATGTTTGGTATAAAAAGTATCCCTTCAATTCTTTTTGTTCCTGTTGACGGTCAGCCTAAAATGGCAGTAGGCGCATTACCTAAGAATAATCTTAAAGAAATCATCGACAAGGAATTGCTTACAGAAGCTGCCTGATCCCTTAACTTTTCATGAGGTTGTCTCTTAAGTCTAATATTGTCAACCTGAACTGGTTTCAGGTTCTAATTCTGATTCGAAATTGAATAATTAGATTACGAAATAAATCCTGCACTTATGAGACAGCCTCTTTTTTTGCCCTACAAGCTTTCCTCTTAAACTATAATAATTAATGATCCCCATACTTTTTCTCACCCGCAGTAACCATTATGTGCAGGTAATTTTGCTTAGGAGGCAGCGGACAGGTCGCAAACCTGGTAAATGCACACGGAGGGTTATAGGCTTTATTAAAATCAAGAACCACCATACCCAGGGAATCAGGTTTTTCAGTATATAAAAATCTTCCTGCACCGTAAGTATCCTCACCATTGGTCTCATCAGCAAATATGATAAAAAATTCATTCCCTTCGCTCACGGGATCGAGGGTAAAAGTATTCCCATTAAGCCGAAAAACCAGCCGGCCTTCCACAGTATCAGTTTCTATGGATCCAATAATATTAGGTATTTCTATAACTTTGGGCGAGGGATATGATTCGAATTTTGCTTCAACCCTCCATTTCTCATCCACCGGGTAAGTATCTATTCCCTTAAAATTTTTCACAAGGGGTGCATTAATATTTCTTAACCTTATGCCGTATCTCCCGCTGCGGTTAATAACAAACCACCTGTAAGATCCCTGCTGCAATACTGTAGTACTGTCCGAAAGATCATCATTCAGGATCATATCCGTAACCTTATGTGAATCAGCAGTTACTTCAATTTCCGGATTTATATTTACAGATACCAGGCTGTCAGTCAAATCGAAAGCCCCTATATGTGCCGGAGCTCCTTCAGGAAACACAATATCATTATCCCCGGCACTGCCGAAAGTATTTTTGCCTTCATGGAGCCAGTAGAGTCCTACAAGGTTCAGCCAGCCGCTTTCTGTTTTTAGCCTGGCAACTCTTTGTTCATGCCATTGTTTTACAGATCTCACATAATCAGGATTGCCCTGATCTTTTTCACAGCCATTTATAAAAAGGAGAATGAGGACAAAGACTACTGTAATATTTCGCATTTCACAAACCTTCTGAAAAATCGATCATATAATAAGAAAAATACAAAATAAAATTATACTCCGTGTACAGATGGATATAAACCTGGAACTGAATGATTCAGCGGAAAAGTACGGAGGGGGTAACGCAGGATTATTAGAAATCCTGCTGGAAATTACTTGCATTATACGTAACTGCTATGAGAAAGTTATGTTAGAGGCAAATAGATATTGATCAGGGTGGATCGGCTAGCCGAGATATTCTTTAAGCCTGGTGCTCTTCTTTGAGGTTCTTAATTTTCTCAGTGCCTTTTCTTTTATTTGCCTGATGCGTTCCCTGGTAAGGTTAAATTTAAGTCCTATTTCTTCAAGAGTTGCTTTATGACTGCACCCGATACCGAACGTAAGTCTGAGTACTTCGGCCTCCCTTGCATCCAGTATTGAAAGTATACTTTCAACCTCATTTTTTAAGGAATCTGTCATTAATTCTTTATCCGGCATTGCCTGCGACTCATTCTGAAGAACATCCATCAACGTTGCACTTTTTTCTTCACCATTTCTCAATGGTGCGTCAACAGATATCTGCCTTCCTCCGATCTGAATTATATGAGCCACCTCATCAGCCGTAATTTCAAGAATCTTTGCAAGTTCACTGGTAGTAGGCTTTCTTTCAAATTCCTGCTCAAAGTTTCTGTACGCTTTCCCCAACCTGGTTAAATTTCCAACCTGGTTAAGCGGCAGTCGAACTACTCTTGATTGATCTGCAATAGCAGACATAATCCCCTGTCTTATCCACCAGACGGCATAAGATATAAATTTAAATCCTCTGGTTTCATCAAAACGCTGGGCAGCTTTAACCAGTCCAATGTTTCCCTCATTTATCAAATCACCCAGGGATAATCCCTGGTTCTGATACATTTTGGCAACGGAAACCACAAACCTGAGATTAGCATTTACTAATCTATTCTGAGCAACAACGTCACCGTTCCTGATTTTTACTGCAAGGGTTACTTCTTCATCGGCACTTAATAGGTCATATTTTCCTATTTCCTGAAAATACTGGTCTAAAGATTTATCTTCACGATTAGTTAACTGTTTGGTTATTTTCAATTTTATCCGGGGTTTATTTGTTAGCGTAAAAGAAATTACAGGAATTCTTATGAGCCGTAAGGTTAAAAATTCATGCGCTTAGCATACATAAGTAAAAAGACCGCAAGAAACAAATAAATGTATGCTTTAATTCTTTATTATTACTAAATAAGCCCGAAATGTGAGGATTTATAATTAGCGGCAGATCAGACGCAGACTATTCGTCGAAAAACATATACCCGGCTCCCCTAACACTTCTGAAATATACCGGAGCTGTGGAATCCTGCTCAAAATATTTCCGCAACCGCGCTATAAAGATATCAACCGTCCTGGTTTCAATTTCGGGATTTAAATGCCAGACATTTTCAAGCAGCTCTTTCCGTGTAACTATTTCCCCTTTATGTTCTATAAGGTACCTTAGCACCATTGCTTCATGGGGCGTTAATCTGATTGCCTCATTCCCATGGCGGCATTCCAGATTTTCAAAATTTATTTCATTACTGCCGAATTTATAAACAGGCTGTTTTTCAGAAGCAGTATTGTACCAGCTTTTTCTCTTAAGCATACCTTTCACCCTCAGAAGTAGTTCCTGCAGATGGAAAGGTTTAGTAAGATAATCATCAGCTCCGGTTTTAAGTCCTTTTACTTTATCAGCTGATTCTGTTCTTGCAGTTAGCATTAGTATAGGCATCTTCAAATCTTTTGCACGTACTATCTCAGCAACTTCAAACCCATTCAGGTATGGAAGCATGATGTCAAGTATGATCAGGTCGAATTTTTGATTATTAAAGCAACTGACTGCCTCTCTTCCATTTTTTGCCCATGTAACAAGATAGCCGTCCGAGGTCAGGTTGAATTCGAGCCCCAGCGCAAGGGTTTCCTCATCTTCCACTAAAAGTATTCTGCTTCCCGAAATATTATCCATCATTTACCTGACTGCTTATTAATTTCGCATATCTTTTTTTCGATTTGCTATAAACCGGCAACTCAATTCTGAAGGCAGCTCCCCCTGTTCCGTTGTTATTTATAAGGTTAATTTTTCCTCCATGGAGTTTAATAATTTGTTTAACCTGGTAGAGTCCGAGACCGGTGCCTTTAACGTTCGGTATATTTTTGTTATTTATCCTGTAAAACTTCTTAAATATTTTTTTCTTTTCATTGAAAGGTATTCCTATCCCGTTGTCAGAAAAATCAATGCTCAGCTTATTTGAATTACTGGCAAGTTTAACATTTATATCTACCCCATCGGGAGAATATTTAAGTGCATTATCAGCAAGATTGTCAAAAACTATCCTTATAGATTCTTTAACAGCGATAATTTCACAAGGCGCATCTCCGGTAATTCTGTAATTTTCCTTTTTAATACGAAACCTCTCAAAAGATTCCTCCAGCACTGTCTTCAGAAAATAATCGGCCCGGTAAACTTCGTAATTCTGCAGGCTTTTTATTTTTTCTTGTGAAGATATTTCCAGTATGGAGTTTATTAACCTCTGAAGCCGATCTGCATCCTTCAACATTATTTCAAGGAATTCTTTCTGCTTTTCAGGGGGAACATCCCGATGTTTTAAAGTTTCCAGGTAAAGCTGAATTGAAGAAAGTGGAGATTTAAGTTCGTGAGTTACATTGCCTATAAAATTATCATACAACTCTCTAATCCTGAGCTGCACATTCAGGTCCCTGAAAATGACTGAAGTAAAAAAGGAGAGCCCGATCAACAGGATTAATCCCAGTACAAAAGGAAGTGCATTCTGTACATCATAAAGCAGCTGGGGAGAAACCTGGTCACCCACCTTCTCGTAGATAATATAATTCGATACATACCAGTATATCCATATTCCAAGGAGGGACAGCCATACGAGCTGAGCGATAATAAATATAAGGATATGGTAAAAAAGAGAGTGTTTTCCTCTCATATTCCCGCCCTGTTTCCATACTTAAAATATTTCATTCGTTCCAATATCATCTAATCCCGGGTGAAGGTCAAACAATGCTTTTCAACTTTTACATTACTTTTACAAACTATATCAAAAATATTCTGCATTATTGATACAGAAATATTTATTGAATAATTGCGGGGATTTATATGAAAGTACTACTTGTCTATCCTGAAATACCATCATCCTTCTGGGGATTTAAAGATGCCTTAAAATTTGTCTCAAAAAAAGCTTCGGAGCCTCCACTGGGGTTGATTACCGTTGCAGCGTTGCTTCCCGATGAATGGGAAAAGAAATTGGTTGATATGAATGTATCAAAACTTGAAGACAGCTCTATTCTATGGGCTGATTATGTTTTCCTGAGCGGTATGAACATCCAGATCAATTCTTTTAAAGAAGTTATCAGAAGATGCAATAAGCTGAACGTTAAGGTTGCCGCCGGTGGACCGCTGGCAACTACCCAGTATAAAGATTTCCTGGGGGTAGATTATTTTATATTAAATGAGGCTGAAAATACTCTTCCTCCCTTCCTGGAGGATTTAAAAAACGGCAATCCGAAGTCAGTCTACACCTCAGAGGAGTATCCGGATATCACATATTCTCCCGTTCCTAAATGGGAGCTGCTTGATATAAAAAAGTATGCTGCACTTTCATTGCAGTATTCACGAGGATGCCCTTATGACTGCGACTTCTGCAGTATTACTATGTTGAACGGAAGAAAACCAAGAACCAAGTCGGAATCACAATTTATAGATGAACTTGACGCTATCTACCTCCTTGGATGGAGAGGGCCGATTTCAATTGTGGATGATAACTTTATAGGGAATAAGAAGAAATTGAAGAATGAAATTCTCCCCGCAATGATCCAATGGGCCAAAGATAAAAACTACCCGTTCACATATGTAACCGAAGTTTCAATGAATCTTTCAGATGATGAAGATCTGATGAGTATGATGATTGAGGCCGGATTTAACAGCATATTCATAGGGATTGAAACACCGAGCGCCGATGGGCTGGAAGAATGCGGCAAATTTCAAAATTTAAAACGCGACCTTATTTCGTCGGTTAAAATCCTCCAGAATCATGGGTTTATTGTATCAGGCGGTTTTATAGTGGGATTCGATAGTGATAAGAGCAGCGTTTTCCAGGAGCAGATTAACTTTATACAGAAGAGTGGAATCGTATCGGCGATGGTCGGACTATTAAATGCCCCTACAGGGACAAAGCTATTCAGAAGAATGCAGTTGGAGAACCGTCTGCTTGATATGTTCAGCGGAAACAATATGGATGGAAGTATGAATTTTATTCCCAAAATGAATTACAGGGATCTTATCTCCGGTTATTCTAATATTATAAGTACAATTTACTCCCAACATGAATATTATATCCGGGTTAAAAAATTCCTTAATAATTATAAGCTGCCTGTATGGAGTAAAAATAAAATCAGGCTTACCGAAGTAAAAGCTTTCATCAGGCTGGTCTGGCTTCTCGGAACTCTTGAAAAAGGGAAAAAATATTTCTGGAAACTGCTTGCATTCACAATTTTTAAGCATCCTCAGAAATTTCCGCTGGCTATGACGATGGCTGTATATGGATATCATTTCAGAAGGGTGGCAGCCCGAATCTAAAAGAAATTAGTAGTTTGTTTGCATCACGGAAGTTTATTTTCTCACACCATAAATGATGAGGTTTGTATATGTTATGCCTCAAAACGGAGAAAATGATGACAGACAAAGATGTAATGGAAAAAATTAAGGATCTGCTGGAAAAAGAACATAAGCTCTACTCTAAAAATGGTTTAACGGTTGAGGAAAGAATGGAAGCTGAGAAGGTTCAAGTTGAACTTGACCGTTACTGGGACTTGCTCAGACAGAGGAGAGCGTTAAAAGAATTCGGAGATAATCCTGATAAAGCGGGGCTGCGGGGTACGGATACTGTTGAAAATTATGAGCAGTAGTTTATAAGTCCCGATTTGTATGACACCCGGGTCCAGGTGTCAGTATTATTTATTATATTCCTGATATTAATCTCTATATCCCGTCTCTCACTTATATTTTTTTAACCCGCACATTATTTAATTATTAGAGGAGTATATATATGAAAATAGGTATTATAGGTTCCGGAGTAGTAGGCCGGCAGCTTGGTCTTGGATTTATAAAACTTGGACATGAAGTCAAACTGGGGACAAGAGATGTTTCAAAACTTGATGAATGGAAAAACGAAGCAGGAGGCAAAGCCTCAGCAGGCAGCAATGAAGAAGCTGCAAAATTCGGTGAAATAATTGTGCTTGCAACCGGCTGGGCTGGAACAGAGAATGCACTTAATCTGGCAGGCAAAAAGAACTTCACAGGTAAAATAGTAATTGATGTTACAAATCCTCTCGATCATTCAAAAGGAGGTCCTCCCCGTCTAGATGCTTCTCCGGGTAATTCGGCCGGAGAAAAAATTCAGAAATGGCTTCCTGATGCAAAAGTTGTTAAAGCTTTTAATACGATTAGTGCATACATCATGATTGCCCCGCACAGGGAAGAAGGTGATCCCGATCTTTTTATCTGCGGAAATGAAAAGGAAGCTAAAAACGTTGTTGGTGAGATTGCGGAAAAGTGGGGATGGAAAAATATAATTGATATGGGAGACATTACTGAAGCTTACTGGCTTGAAGCTTTTGCTATGCTATGGATTCATTACGGATTTAAAAATAATATCTGGACTCATGCCTTTAAACTTTTAAAAAAATAAAAAGAGAAAAAGGCTTTATCCCCTTGAGTTAAAGCCTTGTTCTTCTTTTGATTTATTTATGATCGGGCAGTATGTACGTGTCCAGGTGATTCGTGCTGGGCAACATTCCATATAGCAAGTAATCCGATTACTACACCTGAAATAAAGAAATTCCAGGGAACTACTAACATAAACGCCACACCGCTAAGGAACAGCCAGATACCAATGATGCCATTTACGGTACCTTGCCAGCTGTTAGCCCTGGCAGCGCCCCAGAAACCGAAGACAAATGCTACGATTCCTGCAATTATCATACTTGAAGGCGTTCTTATCGCCGGAATAAATGTGCTTACTATAAGCCATATACCTACTGCGAGATCCATCCATCCTTGCCACATAATTTACTCCATTTTGTTCAACATATATTTCATTTATTAATTTAAAAGCATTAAAAAAATTATCAAGTTGTATGAAGTTATGGTGCTTTTAATCAATATCTTCATAACCTTTTATGATAAAATAGTTTATAGTTTCCTATGCAGAACCCGATCCTGCAAAATGGTGACGTGAGAAACAGCGTAACTTGAACGTTATCTAATCTGAATTTCTTCAATAATAATTTTTCCAACTGAAAAAAATCTTGCTTATCTTGGTCAGGGCAAATTTCAGTTCTAAAACACGAGCGGTTAATATCCGGGAGGCTCGCAGATGAAAAAGTTTGAAACAGAAGTTCACCTGAGTAGAGAGATGCGTTTAATGGACGCCACCCTCATCGGCGTTGGGGCCATGATTGGAGCAGGTATCTTCGTACTTACAGGAATTGCTGCAGGGGTAGCAGGACCAGGATTAATAATCACCTTCGCATTAAATGGATTCGTGGCACTTCTTACTGCGTTTTCCTATGCTGAACTCGGTTCCTGTTTTCACGATGCCGGAGGCGGCTACTTATGGGTGAAGGAGGGCCTTCCGAAATGGAACGGTTTCATTTCAGGCTGGATGAGCTGGTTTGCTCACGCCGTTGCCTGCAGCCTTTATGCTCTTGGTTTCGGCGCTTATTTTGAACTGGTACTTCATGAATTTAATATTGTAATGCCTCATTGGGGATTTTTATCTCCGCAGAAAATCCTTGCTGCTGTTACCGCCCTCCTTTTTGCGTATGTAAATTTTCGCGGGGCTTCTGAAGCAGGAAAAATCGGCAATATTGTCACAATGGCAAAGATTGTGATCCTGATGATATTTATAGGCTTTGGACTTAACCTTATTCTTCACAGACCTGATTGGCAGGAAGCGTTTACTCCTTTTCTTCCTAATGGATGGAGCGGAGTATTCAAAGCAATGGGGTTAACTTTCATAGCTTTCCAGGGATTTGAAGTTATATCTCAATGCTCGGAGGAAATAAAAAATCCGAAGAAGAATATTCCGCGTGCAGTTTTTCTTTCCCTAATCATCGTCCTTCCGATTTATTTATTGATTGCATTCACTTCCCTTGGCGCTGTTAAACCTGATGGAATGACGCCGTGGGATTATCTGGCATCGAATAAAGAAACGGCGTTGGTTGAAGTGGCAAAAACATTTTTTGTGGGAGGCGGGATAATGCTGCTGGTAGGGGGTATTATTTCCACAATGTCAGCATTGAATGCAACAATATATTCTTCCTCACGAGTGGCCTTTGCAATGGGAAGAGACAGAAATTTTCCAACTTTCTTCAGCAAAGTCCACAAGAAAAATTTCACTCCCCATCTTTCAATTTTATTTTCATTATTTCTAGTTGTTATAATGGCGGTTTCGCTGCCTATAGAAGATGTAGCAAGCGCAGCAGATATAATGTTTCTTTTATTATTTTTACAGGTCAACATTACTCTTATACGGCTTCGAAAGAAAAGACCTGATCTGGACAGAGGGTTTATTACTCCATTCTTTCCCTACGTTTCCATCGCTGCTATATTGATGTTATTATTCCTTGCTGTGTATATGTTCAGCTACAGTCCCACAGCCTGGG
This sequence comes from uncultured Ignavibacteria bacterium, assembly GCA_963800255.1. GTDB lineage: Bacteria > Bacteroidota > Ignavibacteria > Ignavibacteriales > Ignavibacteriaceae > DATFVA01. The sequence continues at coordinate 74,639 of CAWDAK010000010.1, forward strand.
TTGTTACGGGTATATGGATAAGCATTGGCTTATTTACCTACCGAACATATGCATCAAAAAGAGAGGTAGAGCATGTACGGAAAGTTCAATCGCTTGAAAGGCTTGAAAGAAAAGAATATAAAATTCTTGTACCGCTGGCAAACGGAAATTCAGTTTCAAGTCTTACCCACCTCGCAAAAGCAATAGCCGTTAAAGATAACTCGGAAATACTCTTCCTGCATGTAAATGAAATCAAGGAAGGCAGTCCCCTCGCTGTAGAGGCAAGTGATACAGAAAGGGCAATGCCTTTATTTGAAACGGCACGAAGTATCATGGGAGAATCGGGGGTAACTTCGCGTCCAATAGTTACCGTTTCCCACCGGATATCCGAGGGGATTGTGCAGACTGCAGAAGAAGAAAGATGCAATTTTATAATAGTTGGAAGGGAAAAGAATCCTACCTTCCTTGAACGTTTTTTTTCCTCTATAATTGACAGTGTAATACAGAGATTTCCGGGTGAGGTTGCCGTCCTCCATGGGACTTTCATCAAAGAACAAATAAATACAATTCTAATACCATTTAACACAGATATTCATGCAATTCTTGCAGCAGAAGTGGCCCCGGCGTTTGTGGATTATTTTGGATGCAAAATAAAGCTGCTGCTTGTGTACGAGCCGGATACATCCCAGCAGGAAAAAGAAAGACGCGAGGAAAAAGCCAGGGAGCTGATAAGTGAAAATAATATCCCGGCCGAACTTATTGTCATGCAGGATTCGGATATCCTAACCAGTATTGTTGAGGAATCATCAAACGCAGATATGATTGTAATGGGAGGCAAAACGGGGGATTTCCTCGAGCTTTTATTTGGCAGGTCACTGGCGCAGGAAATTACAGAACAATCTGCCTGTCCCGTTTTATGGGTAAAGGAGTATGAAGAAAGGGAATCTTTCTGGAAATTATTATTAAAATCACCAATTGCTAAGGGAGTTTGAAATGGATAATTCTATAGAAGGACCTTTTTTTGATTTTGGGAAGGAGATCATTGGTTACCTGCCAAATCTCCTCGGAGGTGTTCTGCTCCTGGCAATAGGCTGGTTTGCAGGGTGGCTTGCGAAACGCATTATTGTTCAGCTTCTGGTGGCATTCCGTCTGGAAAAACTTTTTACGAGGGTGAGATGGCGGCAGACTTTATCAAAAGCTGATATCAGGTATGCTTTATTCGGATTTATAGGAAACATAGTCTTCTTTGTAGTTTTCCTCATCTTTCTTTATACGGCTCTTGACGCAATGAAGCTTACGGTGCTTTCAAGTCTCATACAGAATGGTGTATTATTCATTCCGAAGCTGATAGTTGCGTTCTTGATATTCGGTATAGGCTGGATAATTGCCGGCCGGGTTTCCAGCTCAGTCTATATAGCTTTAGCGAAGGAAAATGTGCCTTCATACTCCCTTATTTCAAGATTTTTAAGATTTGCCATTTTACTTTTCTTTGCGGCAATGGCCCTGGCTGAAATTGAAATCGCTTTAGAGATTGTAATAATAGGGTTTACAACTATATTTATAACCCTTGCAGTAGTTGCAATAGTATTCGCTGTAACAGGAGGCAAGTCTTACATAAATAATTTTTTTAAAATATCTGATCATAAATAAGTCTAAAGAGATGTTATTACGCAGAAGTATTATTTTACTTCTTTTAATCTTTCCGTCGGCTGAGCTTAGCTTTGCGCAGGAGACATCTGAAGATAAAGTTAATAAACAGACTTCATATGATCAGCTCATTAAAATACAGACACAGTTAAATGAATTTGAGTTTTACCGTGAGCTGAATTATATGAGAATGGATCTTAACCTGAATAACGATCCCAATACTATCTGGATGTGGACAAAACTTGCACTATTAAACAATGGAAAGCCGGACAAATATTCTGGTGAGAGCCCTGTGAACATGCTGGAACCGCTTCACCAGCAGTTTTTGGAAAATTCAAAGTTCAATCCTGTACGTTATGTATTGGGAATGGCCCAGACTGCCGCAGTCGGTTATCTGGCCTACCGCCATATAAAGAAGTACGGTTTATTTAGGTAACCTTCTAAAGTTCTCCCAGCCATTTCTGAGCAAATGAGCGCCCGGCCTCAGTTGCTCCTTTACCTGCCCTGTAGCAAAGTTTCCACAGGTAACTTTTCCTTTCGTACTCCTGTTTAACAAAAATCTGCCTGTTATTTTGGTCGGCTGCCGTCTTAGCTGAAAAATCGACATCCTTTGTCTCATCCAGAAATTTGTTAAGCCAGGCTTTTATCAATGAGCGGGGATCATTTTCAGGAAAATCCTGCTGCCATTGCGCAATCTTGTTATTGTATTCATTCATTTGCTGATCGTACATTTGTTTATACATACCTTCAACTTCTTTACTGAACATTGGATTATCAGGATTGTCTATCTCTTTAAGCTGTTCTTTAAATTGTTTTACTGTTTCATCAAACATGTTCTGCTGATCAGCAGGCATTTTAGATTTTGTTTCCTCAATATTCTTTATTCCTTCTACAATACCTTTTCTCTGTTCCTCCTTCATCTCATCCATAGTCTTTGGTTTCTCCGGAGGTTCGGGTCTGCGCGTTTCCCTGAGTTCATTGTACTTGTTCAAAAATTCCGGAGTTGCAGAGAACTCTTTGGTGTATTTAGCCACAGCTTCAACAATTGAGGCGCGCTCACCGGAGGCAATGCTCTTAAGAGTATGTGGATTAGGAATGTAAAAGTTAGAAGATGCACAATTAGACCAGATCATATTTTTAGCCCCATCTTCGTCTGTCTGGATCTGCTGCAGGATATTTTTCATTTTGTCGTCTACAAATTTTCCTGCAGTAATACCGAGAAGTATTATTATCAGTGGAATAGTAAGAAGTATTTTTTTCATAAACATTTCTTCCTGAAAAGTTAATTGTGAAGGCTAAATTTGATTAAATCCCTCTTTGTTTTCAATAGTTGTTTATCAGAAACAATAATTTTACTTGCTTTTATGATATTAATGTGATATCATTATGATAGCAATTATAAGAGGTTAAAAATGCAAACAGTATCAGAAAAAAAAGCATCTAAGTTAAACGGTTTTATCGCTTTGTTAATAGTATTGTTCTTCATCGCTTTAGACGTAGTTCTTTTTATCAGCGGGGTAAGAGCAAGAAATCCCTCATTTCTCTGGTATTTTTTCCCCATTACCTTCCTGATCATCGTATCCCTGGCAGGATTGATAACGGTACAGCCGAATGATTCGAGAGTTATCATTTTCTTCGGCAGTTACAGCGGGACTGTAAGAGAAACCGGTTTCTGGTGGATAAATCCATTCACTATAAAAAGAAAAGTAACATTAAGGATCAGAAATTTTAATAGTGATAAAATAAAAGTAAATGACCTGCGAGGAAACCCGATTGAGATAGCGGCAGTAATTGTGTGGAGAGTTTTTGATACTTCACGGGCTGTTTTTGATGTAGACAACTACGAAGAGTTCGTTGCAATACAGAGTGAGACGGCTATCCGTTCGCTAACATCGGAGTACCCTTATGATGGAGAAGAGGATAAAGCTTCATTAAGAGGGAGTCCCCAGGAGATTGCAGAGGCGCTGCAGAAACAGGTTCAATCGCGTTTGGAGATAGCCGGAGTTGAAGTTGTTGAAGCTCGTATTAGTCACCTCGCTTATGCACAGGAAATCGCCCAGGCAATGCTCCGCAGGCAGCAGGCTGAAGCAATCGTTGCAGCCAGGCAGAAAATAGTTGAAGGGGCTGTCGGGATGGTAGAAAGCGCTCTGCTCGCTTTAAGTCAGCAGAATATAGTTCAGCTTGATGAGGACAAGAAAGCTACTATGGTTAATAATTTAATGGTAGCTCTGGTTTCCGAAAGAGAAATGCAGCCTGTTATAAATACAGGAACACTTTATCAATAAGGTTTACGAAATGATGATTACACATCTCTCCCAGCTTGCCGGGAAGTCATTGCTTATTACGCAGCCCTCAATATGGAAGGGAGAGTATGAATTAATTTATGAAGAACATGAACTGGGTAAAATAAAATTATCAGGTTTCCTAGGTTCAAGAATACAGATAAAAATTATGGGGAAAGAATGGGAAATATATTACCCCGGGTTCTGGAAAGCCGGTATAAATATCAGGGAAAAGGGGAAAGAGAATAATTTTGCTAATTATCAACAGAAGTTTTTCAGCAAAGAAGGCACAATATTTTTACCCAAAGGTCAAAGACTAAAGGTTAAGTTCGAATTACTTAAGAGAAAATATGGAATCTATACACTAAGCGGAACATGCCTGGTAAATATTGAGGAAAAATTCGGGTTGAAATCCAGGACTTTAATAAATATTGAAAACAGCTCGGAATTCCTGGATAAATACCCCTGGATAATAATACTTGCCTGGCATTTGATTATGAAAAGAAAACGAGCAGCCGCAGGATAAATAAAGATGTTTACTTATGGCAGAAAAGAAAAAATTTTTATTAAGAATAGATGAAAATCTTCACGCTGCTCTTGAAAAATGGGCGGCTGATGAATTGAGAAGTATAAATGCACAGATTGAATTTCTTCTTTCAAGTGCGGTTAAGAATGCAGGGAGACAAACAACCCGGAATTCAACCAACGATTCGAAACCGAACTAACTATATACCTAAGCGTTAATTTCAGTTAAATCGGTTAATGAATTTACACTTCCACAAACTTAGAGTGAAAGTGAAAATTATTTTTTAAGACAGTCTCTTTTTTGCAAGGCTTAACTAAATCTCAAATATATCTCCTTTCTTAGGAAAATTCACCGAAGGGTATCCCATACTTTCAAGTTTCCCTTTCAACACCAAAGCCTGTTCTGCTTCCCCGTGTACAAGAAATATATGCTTCAGTTTGTCTGCGGGTGAAAATTTCAGATAATCCAGCAGACCTTTCTGATCAGCGTGAGCACTGAAGTAATCCATCTGTTTTATTTGAGCCCTGACTTTATGAGGATCACCGAATATGTTTACTTCCTCCGCGCCGTCCATAATTTTTCGTGCAAGGGTTTCATGAGCAGCATAACCAACAAATAAAATCAGGTTGTTCGGGTTTTCAATATTATTCTTTAAATGATGAAGAATTCTTCCGCCTTCAGCCATACCCGAAGCAGATATAATTATGCAGGATCCTCTAAACTCATTCAGCTTTTTCGATTCTTCAACATCACGGATATAAGTAAGCCTGTTAAAACCAAAAGGATCCTCATGGTTTTCAATAAAAACTCTATAAGTTTCTCTGTCGAAACATTCCGGGTGCATTCTGTAAACTTCTGTTGAGTTGACTGCGAGAGGACTATCGACGAAGATAGGAATAGCCGGGATCCGGTTCTGATTAAAAAGTTTGTGGAGTATATAAACAAATAGTTGAGTTCTTCCCACGGCAAAAGCAGGGATTATTATTTTTCCTTTTCTTTCAAGAACTTCATTAATAATCTGTGCAACCTCTTCTTCTACCTCTCCGGTAACAGGGTGAAGACGATTGCCATATGTACTTTCCATTATAAGGACATCAAGATCTGTAAGGATATTCGGATCCCTGATAACCGGCATTTCCGGTCTTCCAATATCGCCGCTGAAACCCAGCCGTATATAATTACCATTTTCCCTTATTTCGATTAGTAATCCGGCCGAACCGAGAATATGCCCTGCGTCCCGCCAGGTTACTTTTACCCCGGGTGCGACTTCTATAGTTTTATCGTACTGTACTCCTATAAAGTTATTCATTGCAGCTTCAGCATCATCAATAGTATATAAGGGTTCAAACAGCTTTTTATTTTGTTTGCTTCGTCTTTTATTTACAAAATAAACATCTCTTTCCTGCAGATAAGCCGAATCCCGAAGCATAATCTGACAAAGATCGACAGTAGCCGAGGTAGTATAAATATGCCCTTTAAATCCTTTTTTAACCAGGTGTGGAATATTTCCGGTATGGTCAATATGTGCATGCGAAAGAAGCATAACATCTATTTCCTCCGGGTTGAAGAAAAAGTTCCTGTTAATTTCATATGCCTCTTTTCTACGACCCTGGGAAAGACCACAGTCAAGAAGAATTTTCTTACCATTAACATGAAGTAAATGCTGTGAGCCTGTAACAGTCTGTGCAGCACCTATAAACTGAATTTTCACTATTTCACCATAGAGTTTGTTCTTCGTAAAATATGCTGCATAAATTAAGCTTAATTAACTTTATAATAAACCTTATATCCTCAGGAAGGAATCAAAAAGAATTTAGAGGCTGATCCTGACCAGCAAAAACAATATTAATTAGGTCTAATTTAATTGCCCTTAAAAAGTTCGGATAAATCAAGGCTTTCGGGTTTTTTTTTGCCTGTCAGGGATATATAAGTAAGTGCAAGTGTTTCCTTTCCCGCTCCCAGAACAGTACTTATAAGTCCAAGTGCCTCTCCGAAATCTTTCGGCTCCAGGTTTTTGAGAATGGTACCCCATATTGCCTCCTCCAGTACATTATATGCGGCATGAACCTCATGCAGATCATAACCGGTATTATATCTTTCAGCAGCTATTTTTTCTGAATACTCAATCATTTCAACCAGGTTTTTTTCTTTAATACAATGTGAGGTGAGATCGAAGAGCTTTTCAATCCGCTGCCAGTTGTCGTTTGCACTCGATGAAGAATAGTGCTTAAGATTAGAACGTAAAAGAGAATCAAAGGCTGTCCTGATAATATCCGTTTGATTCTGATGGAGACATTCAAAAATATTCATAACTAACTGCCTTTTGGATAAAATTAACCATTCAAAAATAGTAAAAAAAACAAATACGGATTCTATCACAGTGAGTAACCTTTGGAAATCCTTAATTTTCATTATGTTAGCATGCATAAATTTGAAGGAGATAGAATGAGATTTCTTAAATATACGATTCTATTGACCGCAGGTGTACTGGCAGGCTGTTCGTCGTTAAGGTTAGCTCCTGCAGATTTTTCCTGGCCGGTGGAATCTGTTATACGGGTTAATGATAACGGGATGGCAAATGAAGACAGGTATGCACTATCATTTAACGCAAAGCCTCTTTACTTTGAGGAGACAGGTGATTCACTAGCATACCTTGACCGTGAACTGAGAGTAATACGGGATACACTTGGTTATTATTATATAACCGGAAACAAATTTAAGAATGTTTATATTTTTACAATGGGAGACGGTGCTTTTAACCTATATAATGAAATTCAGATTTCCGAAACAGGAATTTCCAACCCCGCCTTTAACCAGAGACCACCTTATATAGAACTAATTGAAGGGAATAAACAATACTATTTATCAAACGACGGGATTGAGAAGGAGGAGAAGTAAATGAGAAGCAAGATTCTAATAAATGGTCTGCTGCTAAGCCTGCTATTCTCATACTCCGTATTCGCCCAGTCAGATTATGAAATCGTTCAGAATTTTAAGACTAAAGCCATGGCTATTGATGATTCAATTCGAAATGCTTCATCAATTGAAGAGCTTCAAAGCGCCGCAGATAATATAGATTCATTAAGGAATAAATACTCTGACAAGAAAGATCTGCTCGATAAAAGTCTATACCCCCTTACTTTTAATAAGACTTTTGAAAATCTTCAGATGGCGTACGATCTGCGAAAAGGAGATTTCACACAGATAAATGTACTAAAGACCCAGGTTACGGGATTAAGAGACCAGGTTGACGTTCTGAACCAGCGGAATACTGATCTTATCTCCCGCGTACAGGTACTGGATGCCGCAAGCAAAAAAGATAAAAGCCGTATCGCACAGCTGGAAAGAACAGTAGCCGATCTGAAAGCCTCTCTTCAGCAGAGAGATGAACTTGTTTTAAGTATGATTGACAGCCTTATTCCCCCTTCATACAGACAAAAATCAGAACTTAGTTCAGCGGAAAAGCAGCAGGTATATTCGGAAGTTCAGAAAAATAATGTTTTAAACAATGTTAAGAAATCGCTTCAGGATAACATAAAGTTCCTCCAGGTAGCTACACTCACCCCTGAGGATCTCTCCGAAATTAAGAATCAGCAGGAACAGTTTGCAAAGCTGTGGAGAAGTGTTGGCCCTAAGCTGGTAAGTGTTTATTCAGAAAAGAATGCAGGTACGAATGAGCTTAAAGAAATAGATCAGACGTTTTCCAGTTGGAAAACTACGCTCAACCAGCAGGCATGGAACTCTGTAAGACTAATCTTTGCTGACTATGGTATAAACCTTCAAAGATTTTCCTCCGGTAAAGAATTCACAGAAACTGCAGTTTCTTTTATAAATGACGAAACCAAGAATGTTGGAGTTAAAAACAGCGGGGATTCACAAATTACATATAAAAGTTTTGCTGACAGTGCGTGGTACGGTGAGGTAAAACCGACATGGGTGCCTTACCTCATTGAGAATAATATGTTCACTGAAGCTCAGAAAGATACTGTAGAAAGTAAAATATCCACCTGGAAAGACAGTCTGTACGGCAGCAGCTTTAACTGGTTTTATATAGTAATAGGACTTCTTGTAGTAGTAATTGTTATTTTGATTATTGTAAAGCGCAAACCAAAACCGAAATCGACTGAACCGGAACCTTTTTAACTTAGTAAATAAGGCTGTCGCTCAAACGGCAGCCTTATTTACCATCCCATTTTTTACAATAAATTTATAAATGTCACAGTATCCTTATCGTTGCAGCATACTGAGCCGTCAAGCTTTGACACATGGTATAATTTGTAAAGCGAGCCACAACCTTTAACATATTGGCAGGGTCTAATTAGAAAAACTAAATTGAGGAATGTTTAAAATGAAAAAAATACTCTTTGCCATAATTGTTCTAAGTTTCTGTCTGTCAGGAATTCCTAACCTTTACGCCTCGGACCGCACAACGAAAAAATATGATTACAAAGATTTTACCGGTATAGAAGCAGGAAATGGTGTGATCCTGAAAGTTGATCAGTCGTCATCTTTTGATATCGAAATAAACGCGGAAAAAAAGGATTTCGAATATCTTAAAGTTGAGAAAAAAGGGCAGACTCTGCGTATTTATCTTGATAAAAATAATTACAGGAAAGAGGGTGACATCAGGGTAAGTATTCATATGCCTTCACTTGAAGCCCTTGATCTTAGCGGAGGATCCCAGTGTCAACTATCTATGATCAATAAAGAGAACTGCAGTTGTGATTTATCAGGCGGAGCTGAATTAAAAGGAAATCTTGAATGCGATGATATAAATATTGAAATATCAGGCGGCAGTGTTATTAAAATTGCAGGTAAGGCAAACAATTTGACGGCAGATGGTTCTGGAGGCAGCATTTTTTATCTCAGGGATTTCAGTGTGAAAGATGTTAATGCCGATCTTTCCGGTGGAGCACGTCTAGAAATAAAAATGGACGGCACTCTCAATGTTGACGCTAGCGGAGGCTCAAATGTAGTTTACTTCGGTACTGCAAAAATTGGAAGCACTGATTTTAGTGGAGGATCGGGAATTTCTCAGGGTAATTAAAATACTTTTTCAGTCCTGCCCGCTTATAACGGGCAGGATAATAAAGTTCTTTAGTGTATCTCGTTCGCTTTTATAACATTTCCCTTCGAATCACTTTTGCTTAATATCGAAGCCATCATATCAGGGGTTACAGGATCAGGAACTTTGTTATGAATCGGCGGAAGTGAATGAAGGTATGCAAAAATATTTTTAAGGTCCTCATCACTAGTTTTACCTATCCCGGGCCATGGCATTGGAGGAAGTATCGGTCGGCCGATTCCCATATGTTTTCCCGTCCTTAATGCCTTTATAAACAAATCTTCGGTCCAGTTTCCTATTCCCGTTTCCGGATCCGGAGTCAAATTAGCAGTGTAAGATACTCCCCACGGACCAATCCAGGCTGTCGCAGCCATGTTTGAATGAACCCACATATTTGAATTCAGCATAGCAGGATCGACATTGGATACAGGCTGATCCTGGGGGTTGCCTGATAATAGTCTTGTTGTGTCAGGTATGGGTCCCATTGCAGTCATTATTTTAGGCGAATGACAGTCGTTGCACCCTCCCAGTTCGACCAGCATTCTACCCTTCTCAATTCTTTCTTTTGTAGTAGGAATCTTCTCTTCTCTGGAATTATTGCAGCCTGCCTGAACCAGCACCAGAACCAGGAAAACAACCGGCAGAAATACGGAAACTAACCTGACTTTTTTCATACTTACCTCATAATTAAGTTGTTGGAACTATCGCTAAGTTTTTTTAACTGTCTAATAAGTTCAGAATTAATCGATAAAACGGAAGTTCCGGCCTGGTGATGTAAATCCGGGAGAAAAATTTATCTTTGTTGGAATTGGGGGATAACTTATTTTAATATTTGCTAAGGCACAATAGTTAATTAAACTTTTTTTTGGGGCTGTGATAAATGACTTCAAACCTGCTTGTCACATTTGTACGCTAAAAGTGACTGATTCGTTACAAATTTTATGATTAACATTCAGATATTAGGGTAAAAAAAAGATGCACATATGAAAAACATATTATCAGTTATATTTATTGTTATGCTGGTTTTCGGCCAGCTTAACTGCCAGGAAACAATTTCCCATAATAAAACGAAAGATGAAAACTCTATGGATAATGTATCTGTAAAAACCGATACCGCTACTTTCGGTCAGGGCTGCTTCTGGTGTTCCGAGGCAATATTTGAACGTGTAGAAGGAGTGAAGTCAGTGGTTTCCGGGTATGCAGGAGGAAGTGTTCCCAATCCTTCATACGAACAGGTCTGTAATGGAAACACCGGACATGCCGAAGTAATTCAAATCGTTTATGACCCCAAAATAATCTCTTATGCAGAACTTTTGAAAATCTTCTGGAAAACTCACGATCCCACAACATTAAACCGGCAGGGAGCTGATGTTGGCGAGCAATACCGTTCAATTATACTTTATCATAATGAGGAACAGAAAGAAAAAGCAGAATTTTATAAAAAGGAGCTTGATCAGTCGGGGGCCTGGGACAATCCAATCGTAACTCAGATAGTCCCCCTTACGAAGTTTTACAAGGCTGAAGATTATCACCAGAATTATTACGAAAATAACCCCAACCAGGGATACTGCTCATTTGTGATAGCTCCCAAAGTAGAAAAATTTGAAAAGGTATTTAAAGAAAAGCTCAAAAAATAATTACATTATACTAACGGCATTGTTGGATCTGATAAGGATAGAGTGATTCAGCAGGATCAGAAAAGATGTCCGAAATTAAAATAAAATCCCGTACCTTCACTGCTGAAACCAAAATCTGCCCGGATGATAAAGTTCTTCATATAGAACCTGAGGCCGGCGGCTGGACATAATTTCCATTTAGTGAAGGAGAACATAGTTAGCGAAGAAAGAACTCTTCCGGCATCGAACCCGGCAATACCGCGAAATTTTCACACCTTTACTTTTACCGCCTAAAAATTTTATGTAATAAAAATAAATTTTAATGAACCTATTTCTCCTTTTTTTACGCATGTGAACAAGACGGCTTCTTCTCTCTCTTACACCCGTTAATTAAATCTTACCATTTTTTACTGGAGGCTTAGATGAAAAGGGTTATTTGCTTTTCGATTTTTTTATGTGCTGTAGTGTTTCAATTTTCGCTTAATGCACAAACAACCTATACCTTGGTAGTCAACAACTCATCCTGGGAAAACGTCAACAGCTGGTCGCCCGTAGGCATTCCAGGCCCGGGGGATTTTGCTATAATTAATAATAAAACTGTAGAAATTTCAGGTTCACATGAAATAGCAGGTTTTTATCTTGATAATGGAACAATTAATCTAACAGGTACGGGTAATACTTCACTAACGGTAACCGATAGTTCCACCTGGAGCAGCGGTACTTTTCACGGCGGCGGCGACAACTCCTTAATATTTGCGGAAGGCTCAGTGGTAAATATTGTAGAAGATTTGGCACACCAATATCATCATTTGTATGAAACAACATATCTTACAAACCGGGGAACAATTACACTGCAAGGCTCTGCTAATTTAAATATAAGGGGGAACTCCATCTTAAAAAATGAAGGCATTTTTGATGTCATGTCAGATGCAGATTTTAGCGGCGAATCAGTTTCCGGAGGAACATTCATAAATACCGGCATTTTTAGAAAAACCGGAGGGACAGATATCACTTCTTTCAATCTCTGGTGGGTCTTTCAAAACGATGGTGGGGCAATTGATGTCCAATCGGGAACCCTCCAATTTACGTGCGACGGAACATTTAGCGACGGAAATTATAATGCTGATCTTGGTGCTAAACTGGAATTCCTCTCCCATACCCTGGTTTTTAATGGAACTCTTTCGGGAACGCCTGCCGGGGATATTATATTAGATGGTTCCTATATCAGCAGCGACAGCGCAGATGTGACTCTCGATTTTAAAGTTAAAGGATTTCAATTTAGTGATGGATACCTTATTGGTGGAGGAACATTTATTATTCCCGAGGGGGATTTATTTGTTTTGCCAGGTACTGAGGTTGAACCGATACTGGGCGATGGCGTGACATTACTGAATCAAGGTACGATTAGAATGGAAGGTGAAAATGATTTCATCATAAATGGAAACGCAATTGTAGATAATCAATCACTTTTTGATGTTACGTCTGATGCTGATTTTACTGGTTCGCAGATCAGCGGCGGCATATTCCATAATACCGGGACTTTACGCAAGAGCGGAGGCAGTGATGTAACTTCTTTCAATTCATGGTGGAACTTTCAAAATGATGGGGGAACTATTGATGTCCAATCGGGAACCCTCCGATTTACGTGCGACGGAACATTTAGCGACGGAAATTATAATGCTGATCTTGGTGCTAAACTGGAATTCCTCTCCCATACCCTGGTTTTTAATGGAACTCTTTCGGGAACGCCTGCCGGGGACATTATATTAAACGGTTCTTATATTAACAGCGACAGCGCAGATGTGACCCTGGATTTTAAAGGAAAAGGATTTCAATTTAGCGACGGATACCTTACTGGTGGAGGAACATTTATTATTCCCGAGGGGGATTTATTTGTTTTGCCAGGTACTGAAATTGAACCGATACTGGGCGATGGCGTGACATTACTGAATCAAGGTACGATTAGAATGGAAGGTGAAAATGATTTCATCATAAATGGAAACGCAATTGTAGATAATCAATCACTTTTTGATGTTACGTCTGATGCTGATTTTAGCGGTTCACAGGGTACCGGCGGCAAATTCCTTAATACCGGAATTTTACGCAAGAGCGGCGGGGATGGTGTAACTCAATCCAACCTTTGGTGGGACTTTCATAACAACTCCGGCGGAATAATCGACGTTGAATCCGGAGAAATAGAGTTTACAAACAGCCAAAAATTTGAAAATGCTCAGGGAGGCATCGTTCAAGGTATCGGCAGTATTAAAGTTCCTACTTCATTTACTAATAATGGAATTATATCACCCGGTAATTCACACGGTATTCTTACTTACATTGACAACTTTCTTCCCTCTTCCACCGCAATATTGGATATTCAGCTTGGCGGCTTAACCCCGGGTAATGAATATGATCAATTAAGTGTAACTGGAAGCGCTAAATTAAATGGCACCTTAAAAATATCTTTGGTCGACGGATTTATTCCTGCAAAAGGTGATAGCTTCGTTGTTCTTACCACAACAGCCGCTATAACAGACAGCTTCGAAACTATTGACGCTCAATCAGGTTTGTATTTGACGGTTAAAAAGAACTCAAATAATGTTACAATATTTGTCGACAGCGTTGGAACAATAACATCGGTTGAAAATACAGAGAAGCCAGAAATTGTAACAAGCTATAATCTTTCTCAAAATTACCCCAACCCTTTCAACCCAAGCACAACAATTAGTTGGCAGTCTCCGGTAAGCAGCTGGCAGACGTTAAAGGTTTATGATATACTTGGTAAAGAGGTAGCCGTTTTGGTTGATGAATTTAGACAGGCGGGTAGAAATGAAATCACGTTTGATGCTTCACAGCTTGCAAGCGGCGTTTACTTTTACCGTATAAATGCCGGTAATTTTTCATCAGTTAAAAAGATGCTTTTGCAGAAATAGCAGACACCTTCCCCGAATAGCGAGGGTATATTTAACTGGTTTTTCACTAGCTTGAAAATTCAATATCTGAATAAAAAAGCGATTTGTATTTAGGGAACGATCTCCCTGGCTTTCCAAAATGAAGCCGTGAATGAGGTCACCATAATCGAAAGGAGATATGTTATCTTGTAAAAAAGTAATAATCCGTACTCTGAATGAATTGGGAACTAATCATTAATTTTTCATTAGCGATGCTGGCAATCCTGAACCCGATCGGGCTTATCCCGATTTGGAGTGAGCTGGCAGGTGATGAACAAAAAAATATTCAAACTAAACTTGCCATTCTGGTAACTTTAACGTCAGGGTTCATCCTTATTATCTTCCTCATTTTCGGCAGGCAGGTTCTGGAACTATTTCATATTCAGCTCCCGTCTTTCCAGATGGCAGGAGGTATTTTTCTCCTCCTTACAGGGATTCATATGCTTGAGGGTAAGACAGTCAGACTTCAGAACCGTGAGGAGGACGGGGATAGTTCACAAGAAATTGCAAAGAAACGATTTAAGAAAATAATTGTGCCGTTGGGTATACCCATGCTTGCGGGCCCGGGTTCAATCACTACGGTACTTATTTATGGAATTAAAGCAGAGAATATTTCAGACTATATAGCACTTTCACTTATTTTACTGGCAACCATCCTCATTTTGTTTCTTTTCTTTTATTCTTCAAGCTGGATTGATAAAAAGGTTGATAAACTGGTGTTTACAGTTGTAACCAGGATATTCGGTTTGATAATAGCAGCAATAGCTGTTGGTTTTATTTTTGAGGCGATTAAGAAAGCATTTCCATCAATTGGCTGATACTTCCGGTTTAACTGTATCCACTGGTTTCGAAGGTATGAGAAGAAGAGCAACTGCTGATATCATACTTACAACGAACGCGGCAATCCAAACTTCCTTACCTCCAAAGTTATCATACACTAAAGTACCCAGCCATGGCCCAAGGGTGAAGGCAAGACTGAATGACATCTGAAAATATCCCATATATTCACCCCTTCTATTGGGAGGAGAGATCTCAGCAGCAAAAGAGGAACTTGCCGGAAACAATATCATTTCACCAAATGTCCAGATTATGATTGTAATGATAAGCGGGATAACTCCGCTTACAAAAGCCGTAGCCCCAAACCCGATGCCTATCAATAATGCTCCAAGTGAAAGCAGTTTTTTCTCAGACCAGTTGGCCATAGCGGTATTTAAAGGTACCTCAATAAAGATTATAAGGACGGTATTTACCGCCGTCAGAATACCGAAGGTTGAGGTCTGAAAATGCAGATCTTTGACCAGGTACAGAGGCAGGACACCAAGGTGCTGAAAAATAACCATTGTTGCTGGTATGATAGCAAGAAGGAAGAAAAGGAATCTCAGATCTTTTAGAATACTTCCTTTATGCGATTGATATTTTTCTACCTCTCTTTCGATTTCTTCCCTGTCAATTTTGTACCTGATGGGGTAAAGAGTTAAAAATGCGGCGGCCAGAATAGCAGTAGCTGCGTCCACATAAAAAATTATAGAGAAATTAAGCTGAGCTAAAAAACCAGCGGCAACCGGGCCAATGCTCATTCCAAGGTTTATAACCAGCCGGTTCATAGCAAATGCCGTACGTCTTTTATCAGCAGGAGCTATATACGATATGAGCGACATAACAGCGGGGCGGAAAGCTTCATTTATTATGGACCAGATGAGGGTTACAGCCAGCAGAAGAGGGAACGATGTAATGAAAGGATAAATGATAAGAAGCATGCCTGAGAAAAAAAGTGAGAACTTCATAACCGTAAGCGAACCGATCTTATCTGATAGTTTACCTATAAAAGGTGCCGTTACCAGGGCACCGAGTCCGTAAAAGGTCAGTATTAATCCTGCAGTTGCTGCATCTTCATTTAAACGGGTGGTTAGGTAAAGAGCAAGAAAAGGAAGCACCATCGTACCTGAACGGTTTATAAGTGTAGCGGTATAAATTACCCACAGATCCCGTGGTAAACCTTTTACACCTTTCCAGGGGTTCAATTATTTTCCTGCTTTTTAATTTTAGAAGTAGCAAATATAATGCAGAATTTATGAACCGGGAATAAGAAAGAATAAAAAAAGAGGTTATCTCAAAAGTCTGTTATTATCATCCTGAATTTGTTTCCGGTTCTAATTCCGATTCAAAATCAATTAATTAGATTCCGGAATGAATTCGGAATGATACTTTTGAGACAGCCTCTTCTAATTACTTATATTTTACCAGAGCCTAAAGAACGTTATAACTTAAAAGCTCCCAGGTTTCTTTTATGTTATCAAATCCCTGGATCCGTCTGTACATTTTAACGATTCCAATATTTTCAACAAACCACGTTATTGAATATCCATACACGTTAAAACCTCCCCAATTTCTTTCGATCCTGAAAGCATCCGTAAAATTATCCGCAGGTACAGAAACGGCTTCTTTGTCTTTCACAATTGATGAGTCGCGTACCTGGTCCGGATTTGTCCATATCTTCCCCTTTTCAAGAGGAAAAACGAATATGTGGTCCGCCACATTGGGAAAAGCATCTTCATAAAAATACACAGTTTTATTATCAACATTTACATAAAGAGTATCCTTGTAGGTATTTGATTCCCTGACCCAGATAGTAAGATCTTTCCCATTACCGGTGGTTGTTCCCACAATATTAACTGTAAGGGTATCAACAGTACTATTTAGACTGTCATAAACAGCATAAACCCAGCTGTCGCCTACTTTATTGGGAAAAGATCCGGTATTAACTTCCGGGGGATTGTTGTCTGTTGAGTTTTCACAAGCCGAAAGCAGCAGAGCTGCAAATAAGATGATAAATAATTTATATAAACCTGGTTTCCATAGCATATCGTTTCTCTTCCTTTGTTAAATGATAATACAGCTTAATAAAATAAGGCTTAACAGAAACCGTAAAAGGACACAGAAAATCAGGATTTTAACCAATATCACGCGTTATTGCTAAAAACGATTGACTATAATTACTCCTGCGAGAATAATTATGCCGCTGATAAACATAAGGAGTGTAATTGTTTCATTTAAGAAAATCCACGCAGAAAATAGGGTCACAAAGGGTTCAAAGTAAAGAAAAGCACCTACTCTGGAGGAATCCATATCTTTAAGTGACTGAGCCCACAAAACATATGATATTCCCGAACAGAAAACACCTAGAAATATTACCGATATCCATCCGATTGGTGAAAGATGTTCCAGCTGAACCAGGGTATGGCCGTTGGCAGTTATTGGTAGGAGGATGACAGCCATCATAATAAACAGGTACAGAATGGTCATAAGTGGAGGGTAGGTTAGACTGATTTTTTTGTTAACCATAGAATAGACGCCCCACGTAAAAGCGCTTGCAAGAACAAGAAAATCTCCCTTATTTGTTATGAATCCGACCGAAGAAAAGTTACCCTTGCTTATAAGTAAAAAAAGCCCGGCAAAAGCGAGAATTATTCCAACTAATTGTATCAGGTTAATTTTCTCTTTAAAGAAGATCATCCCCATAATGGCAATGAAGATAGGTGCCGTTCCGATAATCCAGCCTGTATTAGCAGCAGAGGTATACTGAAGTCCAGTCACCTGAATCCATAAATGAAAGGCCGCAATGGCTGCAAGAAGAAGAATGAAAGCATGCTGCTTAAGTTTTATTGAGAAATCTTTTTTTGTATAGAGGGCAATTATCATGAGGAAAGAAATCCCCAGCAGAAGCCTTACTATAATTATAACTACGGGAGTTAGTTCATTTAAGGCTGTTTTGGTGGCAATGAATGATACCCCCCAGAAGACAGTAGCGAGCAGCGGTTTGATATATGCGGCAGGCTTCTCTTTCATAAAGGCATTATACCGCGTAAAGTCCGCCTGTCTTTTCAAGCCAGTCTGCTATTTTATCAGCTGCCTTTGAAACATCGTTATCAGACACATCAACCTCAAGCACAGGCAAAATTGACCTCGAGACAAGGCTCTTCATTAAAGCCTGCTCTTCGATAAAAATTTGAACGTCATCATACTGCTTCGGATTGCCGGAAACTTTCAATCTTTCCTCTCTCGCGCAGAAGAAAGAAGCAGATGAACGGGTGCATAAAACAAGATGGAACCCAAGGTGTTTAAGACCTTCTTCCATCCATCCGAAATCATATTGTTTATTATGAACTTTCAGTTGATACGCTTTTGTTGATATATGGAAGCGGTCAATTATCCAGGAATAGTACTTCTGAAGCTCAAATAATTTTAACCAGGTGCTGTAAGTTTCCATTGCCCTGTTTTCTTCCTGAGGTTCGAAATTAATTAAACCTCTTCCCCAGGGAAAATTTGTAAAGGAGCACCATTCGGCTGAAATTAAAGGGGAATGATACCTGTACTTTCTTGGTCCAACTATACGCGGATGTTCATTAAGAGCAAATGCAATTTCTGTTTTGAAGGTAAGACGCGTTCCTTCAAGAATTATTTTAGGACAAAGTTTTCCACCCATATTTCACTTTGATTTTTCAGTTTTTCTGGCAGAGGAATAGTCTTTTAGGTTATAGTGAATTTTGGTTTCGGGCATATCGACTTTTGTTATTTCAACACCGCTCTTTGTGTAAAATTCAGTAGCAAGTGTATCATGAAAATCCGAAAAAACAACTACGCGTTTTATACCGGCGGCAATCATTGCTTTAGCACATGTAGTGCAGGACATATTTGTAATATATGCAGTAGATCCGCTGATATTTATTCCATGGATAGCTGCCTGTACAAGCGCGTTTATTTCTGCATGGTTTGTCCTTACACAATGATTCTCCACCACTAGGCAGCCCTCGTCTTCGCAGTGAGGTTGTCCCGGCAGCGAACCATTATAGCCTGTTGCAAGTACAAACCTGCCTTTAACCAGTACACATCCGCAGTGCATTCGGGGACACGTAGCCCGTTCTGAAGCAAGCATAGCCAACTTAAGGAAGTATTTATCCCAGGGAGGTCTTTTGTTATTCTTCATTTTTACTAAAATTATATACTATCTAAAAATAAGAATTATCAACGCAAATCTAACCCCTTGAAAACTGAATTTTTCAGGTTTTCCCATTCAGGTTTAAGTATACTGTAATAAATTGTATCCCGTCTTCTTCCATCCTGCATCAGAGTGTGACTTCGAAGTATTCCCTCTTCCGTGGCTCCGATTTTTTTTAATGCTTTACGTGACTGCAGGTTCAACACATCGGTTTTAAATTCCACCCTCTCAAATCCCAGATTTTCAAATGCATACTGCAGCATTAGAAATTTGCATATCCTGTTCAACCCTGTCCCCTGGAAATCCCTGCCAAGCCATGTTGCACCAATTTCAAGCCTCTTATCTTTTGCAGATATATTCCCGAAACTGCTGCTACCGGCGGTCTTCTGGCTTGCCTTATCGATTATCACCAGGGAATGAGAGACACCTGTTTTTCCAGGGTCCAGAGCGGATGAGATGTAGTTCTTTAGTTCTCCATCATTCATACACCTGGATACATTAAATCTCCATATTTCATAATCGTAAGCTATTTTGGAGAGGCCTTCAAAATCTTCGTCCGTTAATGACCTTAATAGTACGGATTCATTTTCAAGCACTATCTGTTCTGAAAAACTGAACGCCATAAAAATTTACCTTATTTTAAGAGTTGTATAATAGAATAATTTACAAAAGGATAAATAATGAGTTCTCTTAAATTTAAGGCTCTTTTGGTTAAAGAAGAAAATGGAAAATACATCCGTGAGATAACCGAAAGGAAAATAGAGGAGCTGCCTGAGGGAGATGTACTCATAAATGTTAAGTATTCATCCCTAAACTATAAGGATGCTCTATCAGCAACAGGAAACAAGGGAGTAACCAGAAAATATCCTCATACACCGGGAATAGACGCCGCAGGAGTGGTAGTTGATTCTAAGAGTGACAAATTTTTTGAGGGAGATGAGGTACTTGTAACAGGATATGACCTGGGTATGAATACTTCTGGAGGATTTTCAGAGTATATAAGGGTGCCGGCTGACTGGGTAGTTAAAATTCCAGACATGCTTTTCCTAAAAGAAAGCATGATTCTTGGTACGGCAGGCTTAACCGCTGCCCTTGCGCTGGATAAAATGCTGAAAAATAATCTGGATAAGGATGGGGAAATACTTGTGACCGGGGCTTCGGGAGGAGTAGGATCGATGGCAGTTGCATTACTTGCCCGGCAGGGATATAAAGTTGTGGCTGGTACCGGCAAATTGGATCAGGAAGAATACCTGAAAGAGATTGGCGCAGATTCATTGATCTCCCGGGAGGCAATGATAGATAAATCCGGGAAGGCGCTGCTGTCAGGGAGATGGAACGGCGTTGTCGATACCGTGGGCGGGGAAATATTATCGACGGCGATAGCATCTACAAAACAATGGGGCGTTGTAGCTGCCTGTGGGAATGCTGCATCTGTTGAACTTCAAACAACCGTATTCCCTTTTATTCTCCGGGGAATAAGCCTTCTTGGTATAAATTCTGAAAAAACAGAGATGATGTTGAGAGAAGAAATGTGGGAGAAACTTTCGAATGAATGGAAACCCGCTAAATTGAACTTAATGTATGCAGAATGCTCATTGGAGGAAACCAATCAGAAAATAGATGAGATACTTAAAGGCAGGGTTAAGGGAAAAATTTTAGTGAAGCTTGATAAATAGCAGAAGAGGAAGTAATTTGAAAAGGCTAATCGGAGAGAACCATTTCTTTTATTTCAAGCTAACTTAATCTCCATCTGTCGGCCATCTGTCGGCCTCTAACAAGCACCTAACTACTGCCCTAACTCCGTCTTTAATACCAGTCTATTGTACCCATAAATCAAATGAAATTATACAGATTATCGAAAACAGCCCCGATAAAGGTAATTTATCCGGTATACATCAATTATAAGTTTTTCTCTATTAGATTTTTGACGGCTGCTGCCCAGTTATCATTATCATTAAGACTTTCGACAAGCTGAACCTTTTCTCCACCGTGTTCCTTAAATAACTGCTGATACTCATCCCCTATTTCTATAAGCGTCTCGAGACAATCGGCAACGAAAGCAGGACTAAAAACGAGTAGTTTCTTAGCTCCTTTTTCTGCCTGCTCAATTACAATTTTATCGGTGAATGGTGTAAGCCAGTCTTTATCCAGCCGGGATTGGAAGCTAACTGTATATTTACCGGCTGGTATGTTCAGTCTTTCAGCCAGAGCCCTGGTTGTAGCATAACATTGGGCTTTATAGCAATATTTGTTTTCTTCGGAAATTTCAATTTCACAATTGTGATCAGAACAAGGTTTTCCATCGACATATACTTTGTCTACCTGTCTGACAGGAAGTCCATGAAAACTGAATATAACATGATCGTAATCGTTAATGTTATACTGCCTGCCTCTCTCAGTAAAGGCATCAAGGTATCCTTCATCATCCCAGAACTGCGTTATAATTTTTACCTCTGGTATTACCCACCATTTCTTAATTATTTTCATCGCTTTATCAGCCGCAGAACCTGAGGTTGCCGAGGCATAATGAGGAAACAAAGGAAGGATCAGGATCCGGTTATAGTTCCGCTTTCGCATTTTTTCAAGTACTTCATCCATAGAAGGACTCTGGTACCTCATTGCAAGCTCAACTTCGTAAGCATCCCCAAGCATTTTCTGCAGCTTTTGAGTCAGCCTTTCGCTGTAAAAAAGAAGAGGGGAACCATTTTCCGTCCATAATTTCTGGTAGATTTTAGCAGATTTTGGAGCCCTGAAAGGCACGATGATCAGGTTAACCAGCATTTTTCGTGCAATCCAGGGAATATCAATAACCCTGGCGTCATTCAGAAATTCACGCAAATACTTTCTAACGTGGGGAACAGAGGGACTATCAGGAGTGCCCAGTTGAATTAACAAAATTCCGGTTTTATTCATAGACTTCTCCTGATATTATAATCTTTAACAAATACTAACGGGAAATAGTTTTATAATTTAACCAAATTTAATTTTAAGTTCATTTCTAATTAAATTTGAATGAATGAATTTCAATAAAGGGAAAAGAATTTGAAGCAAATTTTCTTATCTGCACTGTTTTTTTTGTTTTCACTAACCAGCATATATTCCCAGGCAAAACCTTATGTTATCCTTATAAGTTTCGACGGCTTCAGGTGGGATTATGTTGACAGGGAAATTACTCCTCATTTTGATTTTATCGGAGAGCATGGCGTTTCTGCAAAATCGCTCCGCCCCTGTTTTCCCTCAAAAACTTTTCCGAATCATCTTTCAATTATAACAGGGATGTACCCTGAACACCATGGAATTATCTCAAATAATTTTTGGGATTACTTCACGAACAAACATTACTCGATGAGTGATTCAGTTTCAGTAAAAGATGCTATGTGGTATAAAGGGGAAGCATTCTGGGAGACAGCGGAGAGACAGGGAATAAAAACAGCCAGCTATTTCTGGCCGGGTTCAGAGGTAACACTTTCATACAGGCATCCATCCTACACTAAAAAATATGAGCATCTTAAACCATACCGCGAAAGGGTTGACGGTGTTATTGGATGGCTGCAGCTTCCATATAATGAACGCCCGCATTTCATTACGGCTTATTTCGACGCTGCTGATACGTACGGCCACAAATATGGGCCCGATTCTCCGGAAACAAATTTTGCAATAGCACAGCTGGATTCAATACTGGGTTATTACTTTGACAAGTTGAAAGAAATCAATCTTTTTGACAGTACTGATATTATAGTTGTTTCTGACCATGGGATGACTGATGTGAGTAATAAAAAGACTGTTAATATCGATAAAATTCTTGAGGGATCAGATTATCAGCAAAATGATAACGGCCCGTTTATGATGATTGAGCCTGAAGGAAATAACATAAATGAAATCTATTCACGTCTGAAAGAGAACGAAAACCATTACACAGTATACTTGCGTGAGGAAGTTCCTGCATATTTTCATTTTTCAGATAACCCTTTTATAAGCAGGATCGTAATTATTGCTGAAAACGGCTGGAGCCTTGAGACAAACAAAACAATTGAGCAGAGCAAAAAGTACAGCTCAAAAGGAAATCATGGTTATGATAATTTTTGGATGGATATGAACGGAATTTTTTACGCTATGGGACCTTCATTAAAGGAAAATTACCATGTTGGGACGATAAACAATATCGACATATATCCCCTGCTCTGCAGGATTTTTAAAATTAAACCGAACCCGCTTATTGATGGAAGCATTGACCGTATAGGCTACATCCTAAGATAAGGCCAATCAAATAAGGATATGACAAAATCAGGTCTCATTCGTTTTTTCTATTTCTTGTTGCTCTTCTTCTTCTTCAACTTCGAATTTCAATCTTTTAACAAGTTTTCCAATTGTAAGGCCCTGCACTCCTATAGAAAATAAAACGATTACATACGTTACTGCTACAAAAAAACTTCTATTCATATCAGACTGAAGGGAGAGAGCAAGGGCAACAGATATGCCTCCCCGAAGTCCTCCCCACGTTAATATCAATATGCTGTGTTTGGTAAATGTATGTTTCATTGCCTGAACAGGAATTCCAACGGAAACAAATCTGGCAAATAAAACAACGAATATTCCAAATAAACCTATAAGAAGGTAAAATGGTTTAAGATCAATAACCAGGAACTCGAATCCAATCAGCATAAATAAAAGAGCATTAAGAATTTCATCTGTCATTTCCCAGAACTTATCCACATATGACTGCGTGGTATCAGACATAGCATAGCGCCTTCCGCGATTGCCGGTTATGATTCCGGCTACTACCATGGATAGAGGACCTGATACCTGCAGAATTTCAGCGAGGGAGTATCCTCCTGTTACGATTGCAAGAGTTATAACTACCTCAACCTTATAATTATCTATCGACTTTAGAAGGTAAAAACCTGCATATCCCAGGGCAAAACCCAGAACGATACCTCCGGCTGCTTCCCGCAAAAAAAGTAGTCCTACATCTATAGCTGAAAGGTTTTCAATACCTATTTTGGCCACCTGGTAAAGACTAAGATATATTACAACAGCAACCCCGTCATTAAAGAGTGATTCCCCTGTTATTTTAACTTCCAGGGTTTTAGGAATCCCTGCCTCTTTTAATATCCCCAGCACCGCAATGGGATCAGTGGGAGATATAAGTGCACCAAACAGAAGGCAGTATATATAATCTACCGGTGTGTTTATCAGCCGCATAAAATAATAAAATATTGTACCCACTATAAATGTTGACGTTAGTACGCCAAGGGTTGCAAATATCATCACAGGATATTTTGATTCAAGAAGCTTTTTTGAGTTTACGTTAATAGCCCCGGCAAACAGAAGAAAACTGAGCATCACGTTCAGAAGGATGTAGGAAAAGTCAATGCCATTTATTGCTTTGGAAACTGCCTCTTTAAACCCGATGTTAAGGTAGCCCAGGCCTATAAGACCAAGTGATGTTATAAGAGCTATAAGCATCATTCCAATAGTATGGGGAAGGCGGAGAAACCTGTAGTTTATGTATCCGAAGGCTGCGGAAAGAACTATCAGTACCGATAAAACATGAAAAAAATTCATTAATTCTCATATTTAACTGCAGATTGAATTAAAATATCTGATTTTTAAGACAAGAGATGGGTGATGTGTTTAACTTTAATGATAGAATATATTGGCGGAATTTTCAATGAATATCTAAACATCATAATTCAGAATAGGTCCCAGCCATCTTTCAGTTTCTTCAATACTCATACCTTTCCGCTTATGATAATCAAGAACCTGGTCTTTCCCGATTTTCCCGACGTTAAAATATTTAGATTCGCGATGAGCGAAATATAGTCCGCTAACCGATGCCGCCGGATACATTGCAAGGTTTTCTGTTAATCGTATGGAAGTATTTTTCTCTGCCTCAAGCAGATCGAAAATCAAGGCTTTTTCTGTGTGATCCGGCTGAGCGGGATAGCCTGGAGCCGGACGAATTCCCTGGTATTTTTCCTTAATAAGGTCATCATTGTATAATTGCTCACCGCGGGCATAACCCCAGTAATTTGTCCTTACTAGTTCATGAAGATGTTCGGCAAAAGCTTCTGCCAGCCTGTCAGCCAGTGCTTTGGTCATAATACTGTTATAGTCATCATGATCCGCTTCAAACTTGTTTACCAGTTCTCCTGTACCAATACCTGCTGTAACAGCGAAAGCGCCAATCCAGTCGATTCTACCCGAGCTTTTGGGGGCAATATAATCAGCCAGCGCAAGGTTGGGAAGGCCGTCCGTCTTTCTAACTTGTGAGCGGAGTGTATGCAGAACTCTTTTTATTCCGTTGCGATTCTCATCAGTATAAACCTCTATATCGTCACCGACCGAATTCGCGGGAAATATTCCAAAAACACCATTAGCCTTAAGCAGCCCTTCTTTTACTATTTTATCTAGCAGCATACGGGCATCTTCAAAAAGTTTTTTTGCTTCAGAGCCGTATGTTTTATTTGTGAAGATCGCTGGATATTTGCCCTTCATCTCCCAGGTAAGAAAGAAAGGAGTCCAATCAATATATTCTGAAAGTTTTCCAAGCGGAAAATCCTTCAGCACAGTGATTCCGGGTTTATCAGGTTTATCTATTTTTATTCCCGTCCAATCCGTCTTCAGCCCGTTATTTCTTGCAGCATCCAGTGAAAGGAGGTTATCCTGTCCCTTTTTCCGATTATGCATCTCGCGGACATCCGAATACTCCCTTTTTGTTTTTTCAATAAAGTTATCAGCAATTGACCTATCAGGATTTATAAGATTACTAACTACCGGAACGCTCCGTGAGGCATCAAGAACATGAATTACGGGTCCAGAATAATTAGGAGCTATTCTGACTGCAGTATGGACCTTTGAAGTTGTGGCTCCTCCAATCATAAGCGGAATGTTCAGCTTTCTTCGCTCCATTTCTTTGGCAACATGAACCATTTCATCGAGAGAAGGAGTTATTAAACCGCTTAGCCCTATAATATCAGCTTTTTCCTCTTCTGCAGTCTTTAAAATTTTGTCAACCGGAACCATTACTCCAAGATCAATTACTGTATAATTATTACAGCCAAGAACAACGCCGACTATATTTTTCCCGATATCGTGAACATCTCCCTTCACGGTGGCCATAACAACTTTGCCAGCCTCGCTCTTATCATTAGATTCCTCTTTCTCCTTTTCTATAAAAGGAATCAGGTATGCAACCGCTTTCTTCATCACCCTTGCACTCTTTACAACCTGAGGCAGGAACATTTTTCCCGAACCGAATAAATCACCAACCACATTCATCCCTTCCATAAGAGGTTTTTCAATAACCTCAATGGGTTTGTCATATACCTTTCTTGCTTCTTCGGTATCCTCTTCAATATAATCGACAATACCCTTAATGAGAGCATGCTTAAGGCGTTCATGCACGGGAGCATTCCGCCATTCGTTTATCTTTATTTCTTCTTTCCCTTTTTGACTGACACTCTCTGCGAAGTTCACAAGTCTTTCTGTTGCATCGTTCCTTCTGTTCAGCAGAACATCTTCAACCAGGGTTAACAGTTCTTCCCTGATCTCCTGGTAGATTTCTAACTGACCTGCATTGACTATTCCCATATCCATACCGGCTTTGATAGCATGATATAAAAAGGCTGAATGCATAGCTTCGCGTACAACATCATTTCCGCGGAATGAAAATGAAATATTGCTTACCCCTCCGCTGACTTTAGCAAGAGGAAGGTTTTGTTTTATCCAGCGAACTGCTTCAATATAATTAACTGCATAATTATTGTGTTCTTCAATTCCTGTTGCTACCGTAAGAATATTCGGATCGAATATTATATCCTGAGGCGGGAATCCTACTTCATTAACAAGAATATCATAAGCTCTTCTGCATACCGCAATCTTTTTTTCGAAAGTATCTGCCTGTCCTTTTTCATCAAAAGCCATAACAATAACGGCTGCCCCATATTGTAGAATTTTTGCAGCACGCTGTCTGAATATCTCTTCTCCCTCTTTCAGACTTATTGAATTGACTATTCCTTTTCCCTGAAGACATTTGAGGCCTTCCTCGATAACGCTCCATTTAGACGAGTCAATCACAATCGGCAGCTTAGCGATATCAGGTTCAACAGCAAGTAGATTTAAAAATATCTTCATAACAGCTTCAGATTCAATCAGTCCCTCATCCATATTGACATCAAGAACCTGGGCGCCTCCTTCAACCTGGTTACGTGCAACTGACAGAGCTTCCTCATAGTTTTCCTCTTTAATCAGTCTTGCAAATTTCTTAGAGCCTGTAACATTAGTCCTTTCGCCGATGTTCATAAAATTAGCGTCGGGTCTCAGAACTACCGGTTCAAGTCCGCTTAATCTAAGATAAGGCTCCTGAAGAGGAATTTGCCTGGGTTTAATAGATGATACAAAGTCAGCAATAGCTTTAATATGTTCAGGAGTAGTTCCGCAGCAACCGCCAACCAGGTTAAAAAAACCGGATTCTCCAAACTCCTTTAAAATACCCGAAGTAACTTCTGCGGTTTCGTCATATTCACCCATTTCATTAGGCAAACCTGCATTAGGATAAACATGAACATAAAAGGGGGAAATAGATGAGAGTTCCTCCAGGAAGGGACGCATTTGGGCAGCTCCAAGAGAACAGTTTAATCCTACGCTCAGGATATTTTTAGCATGAGATATTGAGATAAGGAAGGCTTCTGTAGTTTGTCCCGACAGTGTTCTTCCGCTAAGATCCACAATAGTTCCAGAGATTATCAGAGGAATTTCTGTCTTTTATCCCGTTCAGATATTCTTCAATAGCATATATTGCGGCTTTTGCGTTTAAAGTATCAAAAATAGTTTCTATCAGGAGGATATCGGCTCCGCCTTCAATCAATCCTTTTGCCTGGTCATAATAAGCTTTAACCATATCATCAAAGGTAACAGAGCGAAATCCCGGATCATTCACATCGGGAGAAATGGAAAGTGTCTTGTTTGTGGGTCCCAGGCTTCCGGCAACAAACCTTGGTTTTGATTCATCCTTTAAATTAAATTCATCAGCCGCCTTACGGGCATTCTGTGCAGCAGCAAAATTTATTTCATAGGCAAGGGCCTGCGTACCATAATCCGCTAATGAGATGGCAGTGCCGTTAAAAGTATTGGTCGAAATTATGTCAGCACCGGCATCCAGGTAGGCCCGATGAATATCGCATATAATCCCGGGCTGGGTAAGGTTTAATATTTCATTATTTCCCTTTAAATCCTTCGGGTGTTCTTTAAATCTCTTTCCCCGGAAGTCATCCTCAGTAAGATTATGCCTCTGGATAAGAGTTCCCATAGCTCCGTCAAATATAAGGATACGTTCTTTGAGCAGATCCTTCAGAATATCAAATTTAGAATTCATCGTTAGAGTTTATTGTTAATATGTAAGTATATATGGATCAGCTGATAGCTTTATAAAGTTATCAAATATAGCTAAATTGTTTTCTATTATAAATTCAATTTATCAATAAATTAATCAAATATGATTATAGTAACGGGTGGAGCTGGTTTCATTGGCAGTGCTGTTGTTTGGCAGCTTAATAACCTTGGGATGTCAGACATACTGATAGTAGATGAATTGGGTTTAACTGATAAATGGAAAAATCTTGTGCCGCTTAAGTATAATGATTTTATTAATAAGTCTGTCTTTATTGACAGCCTGCACAAGATGAAGGGGAACCTTGAAGCTGTGATTCATATGGGAGCCAATTCATCGACTACCGAACGGGACGCCGATCATCTGTTAACAAACAATTACGAATATACAAAACGACTGGCTGAATTCTGCATTCAAAAAAACATCAGGTTTATTTATGCATCTTCGGCTGCAACATACGGTGACGGATCCCTGGGTTTCCGGGATAGTGAAGAACTACCCGAACGTCTCCGTCCGCTGAATATGTACGGGTATTCCAAGAACCTGTTCGATATTAAGGCACAGCGCGAGGGCTGGTTCGGAAATATTGTTGGTTTAAAATATTTTAATGTTTACGGTCCCAATGAATACCATAAAGGGGATATGAGGAGCGTGGTCCACAAAGCGTATGAACAGATAAGGGATACCGGTAAAGTCAGGCTGTTCAGGTCACTCAATCCGGGATATAAAGATGGTGAACAGATGAGAGATTTTATATACGTGAAAGATGCTGTAAATATGACGCTTTATTTCCTTAAGAATAAGGAAGGGGGATTATTTAATGTGGGAACAGGGAAAGCACGTACCTGGAAAAATCTTGTTGCTTCCATATTTAATGCTATGGATAAAACTGTAAACATTGAATATATAGATTTACCCGCTGAAATTGCCGACAGGTATCAATATTTCACTGAAGCTAAAATGGATAAGATATTAAAAGCCGGCTATCCCGGAGAAATATCATCACTTGAAGAGGGGGTAGCCGACTATGTTAAAAGTTACCTGCTGAAAGACCTCTATCTGGGGTATTAATTATAAGGGACTTCTCCATCGTCGAATATATCATCGTCCTCTTCTTCTTCGAAGTCAAAGTCCTCTTCATAAACATCTTCCTCATCAAGAATGTCTTCGTCTGGTTCTTCAACTACCTCATCATCCTCTTCATCATTTTTATAATAATCGTCCTCTTCATCCTCTTCTTCGAAGTCATCTTCATCCTCCTCACCCTTACGTGAAGCAAAGAATAATCTGACCTTATCATCCTCTTCATCAGAAAAATACTTGAAAGGATTCAGAGAATTATTATTGGAGGAATTCATCTCTGCAGCCATTACTATCGATCTCCTTATTTTTAAATTCTAACTTAAAAGTTACACTCAAATATTTTCAAAATATTTTAAAGTGCAAAGTCAAAATTGATCTAATGTGGGAATAATTTATCCCCCTAGATTTAGAACACATTTTCAATTTCACTTTGAAAAATATAAATTAGCTGGATAAGTTTAATCATCAGTCATCTAAATTTCAGCAGATAAAATATGAAACTTGCAACATTATGTTATGTGATGAATAATATTGATAAGACTACCCTTATGATACATCGAATAAAAAAGAAGAATGATTATCATGAAGGTAAATGGAACGGTCTGGGGGGGAAATTCGAGAAAGGTGAAAGTCCTGAAGAATGTGCCGTTAGAGAAATAAAAGAAGAATCAGGACTTTTTATTAAATCGCCTAGAATGCGCGGATTTATCACCTTTCCTGATTTTGACGGGATAGATGACTGGTATGTATTTATATTTACAGCAGATAATTATGAAGGCGAATTGATAGATTCACCGGAGGGGAGACTAGAGTGGATCCCTAATGATAGGCTTACGGCGCTGAACCTATGGGATGGAGATAAAATATTCCTGGAATGGCTGTATCAGGATAGATTTTTTAGTGCAAAATTTATCTATGTAAACGGGGTTTATAAGGAGTATTCAGTTTGTTTTTATTAAAAACATACAATGTATCCCGCCTCAGGATATTTTCAGGACAATTTTTCCAATATTCTGATTCGTCTCCATATAGCGGTGTGCTTCCGGAACTTCGTTCCAGTTGAATACTTTATCAATAACAGGTTTTAATACCCCGCTTTCAAATTTAACATTACTAAAATTAATGAAATCGGCATTTAGTTTGATTTGATAGTCCAGCGTTCTTGATCTGAGGGTAGACCCTATTATCGTTAACCTTTTTATAAGTATCTGCCTGATATCCGAATCGCCTGTTTTACCCCCGCCCAGCGTTGCAAGCAAAATAAGCCTTCCATCTCTGGCAAGTGATCTGATATTGCCATCAAAATAAGGTCCGGCAATGAAATCTATTATAACGTCTACCCCTTGCTTTCCGGTTAGTTCACTAATTCTTGAAGGGAAATCCTCGTTTTTATAATCAATCGCATATTTTGCACCTAGTTTTTTGCATATTTCATGTTTCCCGGCTGAAGCGCTCACAAAAATTTCGGCTCCTATTACCCCGGCGATCTGGATAGCAGCTGTTCCAACTCCACTTGCACCGGCGTGTATTAGAATTTTTTCTCCTCGTTGGAGATGAGAATGCCAGATCAATGCCTGGTAGGCTGTTAAAAAGACTTCTGGAATGGATGCGGCCTGTTCATATGTATATCCCGATGGAATTGGATTTGCCATAAGCTCATTAATTACGGCATATTCGGCGTAGCCTCCGCCCGGCAGCAGACCAAAAACCTTATCTCCTTCTTTCCAGCGTTTAACGTTTTCCCCACAAGACTGAATATCTCCTGCAATCTCAAGTCCCAGAATATTGCTTGCCCCTTCGGTGGAGGATATTTTCCTTCACTCTGCAGTATATCAGCCCTGTTTAAGGCAGCAGCATGCACCTTAACAAGAACTTCATTCTCCTTAGGAATGGGTAAGGCTGTATCCCCTATTTCTAATTCTTCTGGGCCACCCGGCTTTTTGACAAGAACTGCTTTCATTTTACTTTAACCTTTTTAAAAAAACTGAAATATGCTTATTTACTTCCTCAGGATTTTCCAGGGGACTAAGGTGTCCTGCTTTTGAAATAACGTGAAATTCAGAGTCCTGAATAAGATCTGCCATCCCCATCATTACATCAGGCGTCGTAAGGTCATCTTCTTCACCACATAGAACCAGAACAGGAATTTCAATTCCTGCTAAATAACCGGAGGTATCAGTTCTTCCTGCCATAGCAAGAAGACATCCTTTTATACCATCAGGAGAAAAATATTCCGACCTTTCGATGTATTCATGGACGAGTTCACTTTTATGTTCAAGCGAGAATTCGCAAAAGCAATTTGGTATAAATTCCTGAACGTATTTAGCTGTTCCTTCTGTATTTATTTTTTTTATTCCAAGAGCCCGGTTTATTTTGCCTTCATTTGTATCAGAAGCTGACTTTGTATCACATAATATTAACCCCTTAAACCTGGATCCCATCCGCTCAACAGCTCTGAGAGATATGTAACCGCCCATTGAAAATCCGCAAAGTACAGGTTCACCTATCTTAAGCTCCCTCATCACCATCTCCATGTCATCTACAAAAGATTCAATCGTATACTGGCCGTCTCCTGGATTAGAATCCCCCAATCCTCTTATATCATAAGTGATGCATAAATAATCTGAACTGAATTTGCTGATCTGATGTTTCCACATATGATGATCGAAGGGAAATCCATGAACAAAAAGGATCGGAGTTTTTTCTTTATTTCCCTCGATGAATATTGAAATACCATTTTTCTTTATATTCATAATACTTTTCCGGAAATTTATTTTTTATTCAATAAAATAAGGATAAAAAGATGAAAGTTAAATTAACCATTCTTTTTATAAGCTTGATGTTTGCATCACACCTATGTTTTGCCCAGGAGGATTCGATAAAATTGTATACGTGGACACCTGTAGCAGTTGTTGGATTAAACCTTAGCCAGGTAGCATTAAGCAACTGGTCGCAGGGGGGAGAGAATGCGTTAGCAGTTACTTTTCTAGGAACGGGGGGTTTAAAGTATTATACACAATCGTGGAAATTCCGAAATGATCTCAAACTTGCTTACGGGCGCACTAAACTTGGCGACCAGGATTACAGGACAACAGATAACGAATTATATCTGGAAAGCGTTCTTTCCTATATGGTTGGGTGGGCTGTTGATCCTTATATAAGTAATACTGTCAGGTCCGCATTAGGTACAGGCTATCAGTATGATGCTGACAGCAGTTACGCTATTGCAGGCTTTTTTGATCCCGGATATGTCACCCAGAGTATCGGATTAACTTATGATAAACTTGAAAATTTTACAACCAGGGTTGGTTTTGCAGTTCAGGAAACTTTTACGAATAAATATAACCAGTATGCCGATGACCCTGAGACACCCGGAATTGAGAAAACAAAGGTTGAGACAGGTATTGAATCTGTTACAACTGCAGAACTCAGCCTGCAGCAAAATCTTCTTTACAAAAGTAACCTGAGACTGTTTTCGAGATTTGAAAGTATGGATGTATGGGACGTAAGATGGGATAATTCTTTCATTGCAAAAATAAATAACTACCTGAATGTTAATTTATCTTTTCTCCTGATTTATCAGAAAGATCAGTCAGTTAAAACTCAGATAAAAGAAGCATTACAACTAGGTTTAACTTATACGCTGCTTTAAAAAAGCATCAATGTGCTATGACCGGTTTTTTTTCTGCCGTTATTTGCTTATAAATATGAAAAAAGATCAAAGGTAAACATGAAGATTGCTTTTGCCGCTTCAGAAGTTTTTCCTTTTGCCAAGGCAGGGGGGTTAGCGGATGTAGCCGGGGCTTTGCCTAAAAATATCTCCGGGTTAGGGCATGAAGTTAAGGTGTTCATGCCTAAATACAACTTCATCGATGAGGATAAGTTTAACCTGAAGTACTGCTGGGACATTGGTGAAATTCCTGTTCGGGTCAATGGAATTTTGAGGTTTGTCCATCTGCACCAGGCCAGGCTGCCTGATTCAAATGTTGAAATAAACTTTATTGACTGTCCTCATTATTTCTTCAGAGGACAGATATACACCAACGATCAGGATGAAGATGAAAGGTTCATTCTTTTCAGTAAAGGCGTGATAGAGGCACTGCAAAGGCTGCGGTGGGTTCCTGATGTAATTCATTGCAATGATTGGCAGACAGGTCTTCTGCCGCTTTTCGTGCAGGATAATTACAGATGGGACAGGATGTTTGACAAAACGGCTTTTGTTTTTACGATACACAACATTGGGTACCAGGGAACGTTTTCTCCGGGAGCACTTTTAGCAGCTGAAATACGCGAAGAATTATTTATCCCTGGAGGTCCCGTTGAAATGTTTGGAAAAGTCAATTTTATGAAAGCCGGAATAGTATTTTCCGATATTATAAATACAG
This sequence comes from uncultured Ignavibacteria bacterium, assembly GCA_963800255.1. GTDB lineage: Bacteria > Bacteroidota > Ignavibacteria > Ignavibacteriales > Ignavibacteriaceae > DATFVA01. Next base: position 108,557 of record CAWDAK010000010.1, read on the forward strand.
TGAGTCCTACCTATGCAAATGAAATATTAACACCTGAATACGGAGCAGGTTTGGAAAATATTCTTAAATCCAGACAGAATGATCTTTATGGAATACTGAACGGCGTAGATTATGAGACCTGGGACCCTTCAAATGATAAACTAATCCCTTTTCGTTATAACCAGGAATACCTTTCGGGCAAAACCAAAAATAAAAAGTACTTGCTTGAGAGGTTCAAAATAAAATATGATGAAAATATTCCGTTGATAGGAATTATTTCGAGATTGGTTTCGCAAAAAGGCTTTGACATAGTTATGGAAGTCCTTCATCATTTAATGAACATTGAGGCCCAATGGGTTATCCTCGGAAGCGGTGAAGATAAATATGAACAGATGTTTAACTCTTTATCTCATAATCATCCTGATAGAGCAGCCGTGTATATCGGATACAATAATGAAATATCCCATCTTGTTGAAGCAGCTTCTGATATATTTTTAATGCCCTCACTTTATGAACCCTGCGGACTAAATCAAATATACAGCTTAAGATATGGTACGGTTCCTGTTGTTAGAAAAACCGGAGGATTGAATGATACAGTCCTGGACTGGCATGAGAACAAATTCGCAGGCGAGGAAAATGGAACAGGATTTACTTTCAATGATTATACAGGGCATGCCCTTTATTCTGCTGTTCTCCGTGCCGTTGATACATATCATGAAAAAAATGTCTGGAAACGAATCCAGCAAAATGGTATGAAAAAGGTATATTCCTGGGAAAATGCAGCAGAATCCTATATTGATTTATATCACAAAGCAAAACTAAAACACCAATAGTTTAGTTAATAAAATTCGATTTTGACACATAATTCTCAAGGTATAATTTAAGCTTTCTTGATGGATATTATACCTTATCTTTTGATGCTTCAACTTTAGCTGGCGAAATATTCTTTGTCAGATGAGGGCGTACAGGGTTAAGGCTTAATCGTGATGATTCTGATAAAATAAATTTGGCAGTAATTATTGAGGCTTAGTATGGTATGGATTTACATTGAGATTTTGATTAAAATGGCAATGGCTTTAGAAAGGATGTAATATGAAAACATACTTTCTTTTTTCTATACTGATTCTGCTAACACTTTCAAACGGCTGCAGGGATAAGGCCGTGACAGAACCAGTGGAAGAAGATCAAACCATTGTTCCGACAATTATATCCGGAGAATTTGTAACTCCCGCAGAGGGAGATACCTGGCAAAGAGGTTCTACCTACCGGATAGAATGGCGTGATTTTTCTCCTGATTATAATGTTGATTTAATCCTTTTAAAAAGAAATACTATTACCCTTTTGAAATATTGCTTGATTCACCCAACCTGGGGTCTTATACGTGGAAAGTTCCGGATGACCTGCCCGGGTCAACTTATTATCAATTAAAGCTGGTAAATAGTAGATCGCCTGATAAGTTCATATACAGCCGCCCCTTTGCTATTAAATAAGACCTTAAATTCCGACACACGGGATTTAATAATAGTAGCCGATTGAGAAATAAAAATAGACATCTCCCAGGCTGATAGGATTATTCGAAATATTTTTAAAAAGAAAGCTTCTGCCTACAGAAAAATCAGCTGGACCAACAGGCGTATCGATAGATAGTGAAATTCCAACCCCATGTCTTAGCTCCTTAAATTTTATCTGCTCTTGAACTTCCCAAGTTGAACCCAGATCGTAACGCATTTTAAAGTAGCTTTCAAAAAAAATATCAAATGGAAGTTTATACCTGTATTCTAATGAAGAAAGAAATATTTGCCTGCCTCTAAATTCATCGGCCCTCATGCCGAAAAAAGAATCCTGTCCGCCCAGAGAATATTCTTCACTTAAAGGGAGCGTCTTATCGGCAAATCCCATAACCACCCTGGGAGAAAATGTGCTGACCGAATTTAAAGTGAAATAACTCTTATATTGAAAATTAAAATTCGTATATCCGATGTTACCTCCAAGAATTTTTTGAGCCACCTCATATTCAGCATTAAAGTAAAAACCTTTTTCCGGGTAGGGATATTTGTCTTGGGTATCAATAGTTGAGCTGGCTTTAAGGCTAACTATTTTTATTTTATATGGATTTACAGGAGATCCGGATTTATTTTTTATTTCATCATACTTGTATTTGCCTGTAAAAATTAGATTTCCAAAACGCTCAACCTGGGTACCGAGAGCCAGAGAGGTTCCGTAAAATATCTGCCGATACTCGCCGGTGGAACTCCTTGAAAATCGATGAACATTTGAAGTTGAATCATCCATATAGGCATAAGCATCATTGAAACGGTAAAAAGCATTTATATTATATGTGAAATAGGTATCAAATATCCTGTTTGATTTATGTTCAAGAACATATGCCCTGTTCCTTGTTCCTCCAAATAAAAGAAGGCCGAGCTCCGTCCCGCTTCCCAAAAGGTTCTCATCCCGCACATCAAGACTTATTTGGAATTTATTTTCATTATCTAAACGGAAACCAACCCTTACCAGGCTTGAAATTTTTTCATTCACATTCAACACAACGATATTCCGGTTGTCCTCCCTTTGTACAGTAAGCAGGATATCGTTAAATAGATTTGTGCTTCGTAGATTAGTCAGACCCTCTTTCACTTTTTGGTAAATAAAGTAATCGCCAGCCTCAAGCGGTAATTCTCTTTTTATTACTGACTCACTGGTAGATTTATTACCTAGTATCCGGATTTGTGATATTATTCCCTCATCTATTTTAATACTAAGAATCCCCTCCGGTGCATTAAATTTAACGCTTCTTACTTCGGCAAGGGAATATCCTTGTCTGCGATAAATATTCATTAAATCTATTAAGCCGGATACTACCTCCTCCGCATTATACGGCTTTCCGATAATATGATTGAATATAGAATCGGTTTTTTGCCGGGTTACGAGAGATGCCCCGTTAACATTAACATAATGAATTAAAGGATTAGGCGGTCCTGTTATCTTTAATACAGAATAATGGTTTTTATTTTCTATCATTGCCTTAAGATCTGAGTAATCCCCCTCACGAAATAATCTGCAAAGATTGTAACGGATCTCGGAAGATGAAATAGAATCCCTGTGCGGCAAAGTTTTTATGAAGTTTTCTGAAAGAGAATCATCGTCAGGCGGGAATAAGCTTCCGAAATATTCAACAGGGGAATCATATCTGCTTATCATCAATGAGTCAATTTTTCTTTTGATCATATGGCTGACCGACCTCATAGACTGATATCCCTTCTGAATAGTTTCTTCAACTTTTGAGAAGTCTGTAGCGGATTCTACGTTTAGTTTGGGAGTTATAAATATATCGGCATCTTTTAACTGATCCTCGTTCAATATTTTCATCGGGATACTAATAATCTGGTCAGCGATTATCCAGGGATATTCCAGGTCTTTTTCAGGGTGAAGGTTGCTGGTGGTGTTAACTGCAATTATATAATCAGCCCCAAGTTGTTTCGCTATTTTTACCGGGATGTTTGCGACAAGCCCGCCATCAACCAGAATAAGAGAATCGGACTTTACAGGTGACAGAAAAAATGAAACACTTGAACTGGCCCTCATTGCCTGGCTAAGGGAACCTTTGCTTATTATAACCGGACTTCCGGTTACAAGGTCGGTACAAACTGCTCTAAATTTAGTTTTAAGCTCATCAAAACTGCTGTCAACATGAATAGGAGCTTGAAGAGTAAGTAGGTTCAAGTAATTAGATAATTTCTGTCCATTATTGATAGAAGTTGGAAGTACAGGAGTAAGTCCTTTGAGACGAAGAGAGAAAATCGCCTTATCCTCTGTAACTTTCTGATCGATGAATAATTCACGTCGGTTGGTTTCACGTTCTGAAGAAAGCAGGTCATTCCAATCTGTATTTCTTGCAATAGAATCAAGCTGCTCAACAGAATAACCAGCCGAGTATAATCCCCCGATTATGCTTCCCATGCTCGTTCCCACAATCATATCTACCCTGATCCCGGCCTCTTCGAGTGCTTTAAGTATACCAATCTGGGCAAGGCCTCTAGCTCCGCCTCCGCTAAGAGCGAGTGCCACTACAGGTTTGGAAGATGCAACTTCTTTGCTTAAACCGAAAGGAAGGTTTTTGCTTTTATGCTTTATGGAAATGGTATATTCGCTCTGAGCCTGAACCGCTGTTAAGCTTATTAATAACAGAATAATAATTATTTGATTAAAGCGGATCATCTTTTCAGCGCAGCTTTTCCCGATATATAATATTTATCGAAGAAAAATAAACTTTTTAAAAGAGATTTTATCTTTTCCTTTTCTGCTGCTTCTGAACATTTGCATTTTGTTCAGCAGCCTCCATCAGCTTGGACATAAATCCCTTTTTCTTATTTGGATTTTTAACCGGAACAAGCTCCATTCCATCATGCTTATGATTAATATAATATTGCTGAGCTATCGAAAAAACGTTAAACATGAAGTAATAAAGATTAAGTCCCGAAGGAAATGACATAAACATTATGGTGAGCATTACAGGCATAATATAAACGAGTCCTGCCTGTTTGGGATCCTTTACGCTCATCTTCTGCTGAACAAATGTTGTTACACCCATTAAGACTGCAAGGCCGCTGATCTGGTCAATTCCGAACAGAGGAAGTTTAAATGGAAGCTGGGCAATAACGTCCGGAGTTGAAAGGTCTTTTATCCAGAGAATAAATGGCTGTTGTCTCAATTCTATCGCTGTCTTAAACAATCCCCACAGGGCAATGAATATTGGCATCTGCAGCACAAGTGGAAGACACCCTCCAGCTGGATTAACCCCGTAAGTTTGATATAACTTCATTGTTTCTTTATTCAGCTTCTGGGCATCATCTTTATATTTCTCTTTTATCTCTGCTATCTTAGGCTGAAGCAGCTGCATCTTCTTCATTGACTGATAGCTGGTTTTCGTCAGGGGATAAAGAACAAATTTAATTATTAAGGAAAAAACAATAATTACGAAACCGTAATTAGGTATGAATGTATGCAGAAAATTGAATAATGGAAGTAAAATATATTCAGCAATCGGTCTGACGATAAATTTTAATCCAAAGAAACTTCCGAAGTCGACAAGGGCAGTAAACTTATCACCGTATTCTTTCAGCCGATCATAATCAACGGGCCCGATATAAACAGTAAATATGCTTTTTTCGAAATCAGTATTCTTAAATGGGACATTTATTCTTATTGAATAATCTTCTTTTATTCCTGTTTGACCAACCGATTTCCTGTTACCTTCAATATATGCTCCATTAACGGCATCGGGATCTTTCGGAGCAATAATAGCAGCAAAATATTTGTTTCTAACTGCAGCCCAATCAACTCTTCCATTAAAATCTTTAGTAACCTTTTCACCGACAGATGAAGCATCAAGTGTTACCTGTTCGCCACCATAATAGACGCTTGCATCGGAATAATTAGCTTCATCAACAGAATTTTCTTCGACAAACCTCAAACCATTATTCCATACCAGATCATATGAATTATTGCTTATCAGGTTAGTCATATTTACAAGATCTATTTCATTGTTAAAGCTGTATTTATTCCCATAAAAGGTGAATTTTTTGACAATGTAGGAATTTTCCCCAGCCATTAGCTTGAAATTCAGAACAAGTGAATCTTTTTCTGCAATCTCATATCTTGATTTAATTGAATCGGAATTAAACATTAAATCCGCGGTTGAAATTGCCTTGCCGTCGGAGGTTACAAAGGATATGTTATATGGATCTCCTTGGGAATAATCGATAAGCTGGACATGCGTTTTATAAAAGTCAGCTCCCTCTGAAGAATTTGGGGAGTACCAATTATTAAATTTCTTGAGATAAAGTTTCTTAATGTTTGCCCCTTTGCTGGACAGTTCCATAAGGAAAAATTCATTTTCAATGGTAATTAACTTTTCTTGTTCTGATGATACCGAAAAATATTTTCCATATTTCAGGCTATCATTTTCAACCGTCGGCGGCTGCTTTTTTTGAGGCTCAACGGTGTCGGCTGCAATTTCTTTCTTCTTTTCCTTTATACCCGATGTATCGATGTGAACAGCTGAAGTATCGGCAGCTTTACCCTTCTGGATATCTTCGGGAGAAGGAGAATTGAGATAAAACCAGAGCACGAGGATCGCCCCGATTAATATAAAAGCAATTGTTGTATTTCTATCCATTTATTATTCCATTACCTAAGAGGATCAAATCCTCCTTTATTGAAAGGATTGCATTTTAAAATCCGCCAAATTGATTTTGCCCCTCCTTTTAATACCCCATATTTTTTAAATGCCTGTATAGAATATTCAGAACAAGTGGGGTAAAATCTGCAAGAGGGTGGGAAGAGAGGCGAAATTAATTTTTGATATATTTTGATGAGAAAAACGAAAATTCTCCACATCTATAAACTTCTTTCTAATTTAACCAAAACATCTTTAATCCCTGGACTTATATCATCAATCATAATTAAACGATTTTTTTTTCCATTTAACCTATAGGGAGAAAATATAATCTTTAAAACAATATTTTTCACAATGCAAAGATTAAGAAGGTTTTCCTTATTCAGTCTATAGGAAACTCTTATCAGTCTCTTTACCCGGTTCCTCCACACGGCATTTCCTGCTTTGCTTGAAACGGCAGCGGCAATTTTAATATTCCCGGATCTAATATTATTCTTTTGAAAAAGATAAACAGCCTTAACTTTTTTGTCTTCCGAAATTATGACCCTGCCGGAGGTATACAAGCTTTCAAAATCTGTCCTGCTTTTAATTCTCTCACCGGCAGGAAGCCCAAAGCGCTTCAAACCCTCTACATCTCGTCGCTGACAGTTAACCTTTTTCTACCTTTGGCTCTTCTTCGAGAAAGTACCTTCCTTCCGTTTTTCGTCTTCATTCTTTCCCGGAAACCATGCTTATTTTTTCTTTTTCTATTACTTGGCTGAAAAGTCCGCTTCATTTATGCTCCTAATTATCAAAAAGACTTCAAAAATAGCCTTTATAAGGTAAACAAGCAAGACAATTAATATAAGTCAGGGTAAGGAAGGAGATTTTTTTATGCACTTTTTAAAAGATTAATTTGCGGTAGGAGAAAATACTTTATATTTTTTCTCTGTGTCTGACACCCGAAATTTATGTTCATAACTTGTTGATAATTTCATAATGTGAAAACGTTTCACGAACTCCCAGGGGTAAAAATTTTCCCTGCGTTATTTGAGAAAGTTGTTGATAAATGAAATAGGCATTTCTAATTTCTTATTTCATAAAGACTTAGGGGGCTGCGCCTAATGTTAAGAAATTGTTAATAGTTTCGGTTGTCTCTAAAAGCTAATTCATAAATGAGTGATTTTTCAAAGCATTTTATTCTTTTTTTCTGTGGATAATTAAAAAATGATCAACGCCTCCTCTCTTAATAAACCTGACTATCATGATGCCGCCTCTGTTTGGAAAGAATGCCTCAAGTCCATTAAAGAAAACGTCACATTAATGACGTACAACACCTGGTTTTTGCCTATAAAACCCTTGGAATTAAACGGTTATTCTCTAAAAGTGCAGATCCCGAGTCAGTTCTTCTGGGAATGGATTGATGAACACTACAACACCTTGATTAATCGGACGATATTAGATGTTATCGGTCCGGAAGCCAGGCTATCCTACATTATCGCTGAGGATAAAGATAACAAAGATATTAAAGAAAACAGGCCTACCGGAGCTCCGGTAATTCAGCTTGCTAAAGAAGTGAACATTCAGCAGCCGAAGCATGAGACACACTTAAATCCACGCTATACGTTTGATAACTTTATCAAGGGCGAGGGAAACCAGCTGGCTAGAGCAGCGGCAGGAGCTATAAGCGAAAACCCGGGGGGAACCTCATTCAACCCTTTCTTCGTTTACGGCGGTGTTGGGCTGGGAAAAACACACCTTGTACAGGCTATAGGAAATAAAATTATTGAAGCTTTTCCCTCAAAAAAGATAATATATCTCTCTTCAGATATTTTTACCGTTGAATTTGTGGAAGCGATCCAATCTAATAAAGTGAATGATTTTTCAAATTTTTACAGAAGTATGGATGTCCTTATTATCGATGATATTCAGTTTCTGATAGGGAAAGAAAAAACTCAGGACCACTTTTTTCACATTTTTAATACGCTTCATCAATCACGTAAACAAATAATTTTGTCCAGCGACCGTGCACCAAAAGATCTTAAAGGCCTGGACGATAGGTTAATCTCAAGATTTCAGTGGGGTCTTGCAGCTGATATTCAGCCACCTGAACTGGAAATGAGGATAGCAATCCTTAAGAAAAAATCCGAAGACTATGGACTTGAACTCTCACCTGATATCCTGGAATATGTTGCAAATAATATAACTTCCAACATTAGAGAGCTGGAAGGCTGTCTAATTAAACTTCTCGCAAATGCGTCTTTAAATTCCAGGGATATAAACCTTGATCTTGCTAAGAAAACAGTTAAAGAGATAGCAACCGATCGAAAAGTTAATGTGACAATAGAAACAATTACGAATATAGTTTGTGAAGTATTAAATGTTGCAGAAAATAAAATAAGAGATAAGACCAGAAAAAAAGAAATAGTTATGGCCCGTCAGATAGCAATGTATCTTTCAAAGGAATTAACAAAATCATCTTTAAAGACAATAGGGCTTCATTTTGGAGGCAGGGATCACTCAACCGTCATACATTCTTGTACTACTATAGAGGATTCAATGTCTAAGGATCAATCTTTAAAAGATATAGTAAATAATGTCCGGTCGCAGATTGAATTAAAGTGTTCTTAGTTAACTATTTTAAAGAAATTCCGAGAGGCTCCTAAATGGAGCCTTTTTTTTATCCGCCCTGTTAGGAACATGTTTAAAACATATATATACCATGTTGAAAAGACATGAGTTATCCTCATCATGTTCATAAATGTATTATTACCTTTTTTTATTAACATATCAAATAGTTAATTATAGTGCCAATACCTGCCTCTAATTAAACTATATTTTTAAACTAACTTATCCACATCCTTATTATTACTATTAATTATTAATTAATTAATCTATTAATTAATAATAGAGGGTTAATAAATATTTTCTTTCCTTATACTTCGAATTTATATTATATTTTCAGAGAAATTATTCCCTGTTTTCAGACAAAAAACCTAATTTATACCAGCTAAATTCATTGAGATTAGCAGCCTTTTTTACTATTTTTATATGCTTTAAAAGGAGAATGAGTCAATGGAATTCAAAGTAAACAGTAAAGTTCTTGAAAAACTTTTATCCAAAATTATTCCTGCTGTTCCAAGCCGTACACCAATGCCTGTTCTTGAAAATTTTCTGGTGGAAATAAAAGACGGCTTAATGACAGTTAGTGCTACAGATATGGAGATTGCGCTCCGCTCTTCTCTGAATGTCCCTTCTGATGAAGATCTGAAAATGGTTATTCCTGCAAAACTATTTTATGATATAATCAGATCTCTCGGTGATACACAGATTAAATTCGAAACAGAGAAAAATTCTAAATTAAAAATTCAGACAGACACTGGAACTTATAATATAAGCTTCTCTCCATCAGACGATTTTCCGGATATTCCTGAGGTTTCTAAAGAAAAAGAAGTTTCGATGAATGGGCAGGATTTAAAGAAAATGATCGAACAAACCTCTTTTGCTATGAGTAAGGAAGATATGCGGCCTGCGATGACAGGAACATTATTGGAATTTACCGGTGAAGGATTAAGACTCGTTACGACAGATGGACATAGATTGGTAAAACATATAAATAAAACCATCATATCCTCCAATGAAGAGCAATATATTGTTCCCGAGAGAGCTATTTCTGTTCTTTCAAAATTACTTGGAGATTCAGATTTTAAAATGTACTTGAGCAAGACGAATATCGCATTCAACCTTGGTGAACTTGAATTTATAACTCGACTTATAGGGGAAAAGTATCCGGCATATAACAGCGTTATTCCGCTTGAAAACGAGAATATATTAACAATTAAAACTGCAGAACTTTTGTCAACTGTTAAAAGAATGATGCTGTTTTCTTCCGCGAATTCGAAACAGGTTAAATTTTCTATCAGCAGTGATAACCTTGAAGTTTCCGCCGAGGATATTGATCATGGCTCAAACGCGCGGGAAAACATTAAGTGTGATTATAAGGGCGATGCAATGGATATCGGCTTTAATACAGGATATGTAAATGACGTTCTTACACATGTTAACGATGAGCAGGTGATATTTAAATTGCATTCACCCACTAAAGCCTGTATAATTGAACCTTCAAAACCGGAAGAAAACGAAGACTTGATGCTTCTGTTGATGCCTGTACGTTTAAATAATTAGTATGATTTTGAAATCCATCCGTCTGAAAAATTTTAGGATCCATAAAAATACAGAATTAGAATTTTCAGATAAACTGAATTATATAGTCGGCGGAAACGGAGAGGGTAAAACCTCAATACTGGAATCTATTTATTACTTATGTACCACTAAAAGTTTTAATACGAAAGTTGATAGTGAATCTTTAAGATTTGATGAGAATGAATTCGAAATTGATGGAATGTTCACAGATTTAACAAAAGACAGAGTGAGAGTTTTATATAACTTCCAGGAAAACAAAAAGAACTATTTTCAGAACAATAAGGTTGTTTCAAAATCTGCTGATGTAATAGGCAGATTTCCAGTAGTTATTTTAACTCCTGCAGATCATTCAATTACACAAGGATCTCCTTCTGAAAGAAGAAAATTTATTGATTCTGTTATTTCCCAGGCTAGTGAAACATATTTAAAAATATTACTCGATTATAATAAAACCCTTCGTCAGAGATCGTCCCTTCTCTCCAAGATTAAAGAGACAAGAAATCCCGGGCTTTATCCCGAACTTGACGCATGGACTGAAAAACTAATAGTTTCAGGAACAGAAATTATTGAGCACCGCCTGGGTTTTATAAGAGATTTCGACAGCTACATAAAGGAGTCTTATAAAATTATTATGGGGGGAGATGAATTGCCGGGCATCTCTTACTCGTTTTTAGAGGGTTTTGATAACAGTGATATTCAGAAAAGTTTTACCGTTTTAATTGATGAGAAAAGAGAAGAAGAAATGAGAAGGGCTTCCAACCTGGTAGGACCCCATCGCGATGATTTTATTCTTGAATTGAATGGAATTAATCTTAGAACCTATGGTTCTCAGGGACAGCACAAAACGTATCAGGTAGTATTAAGGTTTGCCGAATTTTTTTACCTGAAGGAGGTTTCCGGAAAGACCCCTATCTTTCTTCTCGATGATGTTTTCGGAGAACTCGATACGAGCAGGTCAGTAAAAATCAGCGAATATTTAAGAGAAGTAGGTCAGGCTTTCATAACACTTACAGATTTTTCAAATCTAAATTTTCTTAATATTAGGGAAGAAGACAATGTTTTTAGAATAAGAAATGGCGTTGTTTATCATGACTGATAAGTTTAAGAGTATAGCAGAAATACTCGAAGGAAATCCCGGGCTTGCTGGTGTAAGAAAAACAATAAAACAATCTGATGTAGTCCTTGAATTCTATAAAATTTTTCCGGAAATGAAAAAGGTGGTTAAGCCTTTGAAGGTTGATAAAATGATTTTATTTATAAACGTGGAGAATTCGATTCTTCGCAGCGAGATAAAGTTCAGGGAGAGCCTGATGGTCAGCAAGGTCAATAATTATTTTAAAGAAGAAAGAATAAAGGGGATCAGGTTTCAGTGAAATCCCTTAATGAAAACAACTAACAGAATGGTCAGAACGTATGTCAAAAGTAAATTCTAATGATTATAGTGCTAAAAATATAAACGTATTGAAGGGTCTTGAGGCTGTCCGGAAAAGACCCGCGATGTATATAGGCGATGTGAGTACCAGAGGTTTCCATCACCTCGTTAATGAGGTTGTAGATAATAGTATTGATGAAACCCTTGCCGGTTATGCAGATAAAATTGATATTACAATAAACAAAGATGAGAGTATTACGGTTGAGGATAATGGACGGGGAATTCCTGTTGATATGCATCCAGAGGAGAAACGATCTGCATTGGAAGTTGTGATGACTGTTCTTCACGCAGGAGGAAAATTTGATAAAGACACCTATAAGGTTTCGGGTGGTTTGCACGGAGTGGGTGTCTCTGTCGTGAATGCATTGTCAGAATGGTGTAAAGTTGAAGTTAAGCGCGACGGAAAGTTGTATTTCCAGGAATACAGAAAAGGATTTCCCGTTAAACCGGTTGCTGAAATAGGCAAAGCAAAGAAAAATGAAACCGGGACTAAGACAACCTTTTTTCCGGATAAGGAAATTTTTAAAATTGATAAATTCAAATTCGATACTATCGCCGAAAGGATGAGAGAACTTGCTTATCTTAATAAGGAGGTGACGATTAATATTAGGGATGAGAGAAATGGAGAGGAAGAGAGTTTCCATTTCAAAGGCGGTTTGCTTGAATTTGTAAAATACCTGGATGAATCGCGTACGGCACTTCATAAGACTATATATATTGAGGGTGAAAAAGATAATACTCCGGTTGAGATAGCCTTCCAATATACTGACGGTTATAGCGAAAACATTTTTTCCTACGTTAATAATATAAATACTCATGAGGGCGGAACTCACCTTGTAGGATTTAAGACCGCACTTACAAGAACAATGAACAATTATGCTGCTAAGAACGGGTTAATAAAGGATGACAAAATTACCCTGACGGGTGATGATTTCCGTGAGGGTCTTACTGCCGTTATTTCTGTGAAGGTTGCTGAACCACAGTTCGAAGGACAAACCAAAACTAAACTTGGAAACAGTGAAACAAAATCAGCTGTAGAGACTATGGTTGGTGAGAAACTTTCGGAATTCCTCGAAGAAAATCCTTCTGTGGGGAAAAAAGTAATTGAGAAATGCCTCAGGGCGGCCGAAGCAAGGGAAGCGGCCAGGAAGGCAAGGGACCTTGCCAGGAGAAAAAATGCTCTTGATAATATGAACCTTCCAGGCAAACTCGCTGATTGCTCTATTACTGATCCTGAACATTGCGAGATATACATTGTGGAGGGTGACTCTGCAGGCGGTTCTGCGAAACAGGGAAGAGATAGAAGGTTCCAGGCAATTCTTCCACTTAAAGGTAAGATTCTGAATGTGGAAAAAGCCAAAATGAATAAAATCCTTGAGAACAATGAAATTAAAGCAATTATTTCTGCAATAGGAGCTGGTTTTGGTCAGGATTTCGATCAAGGGAAATCGCGATATGGTAAAATCATATTAATGACCGATGCTGATGTTGATGGCAGCCATATTCGAACATTGCTCCTTACATTTCTATACCGTTATATGGCTAACCTGATAACTTCCGGCAAAGTCTATATAGCTCAGCCGCCTTTGTACAAAGTTAAAAAAGGCAAACAGGAGTTTTATGCTTTCGACGAAAAAGAGAGAGATGAAATACTGAAGCGCCTTAAAGTTAATGGGAAAGAAGATACAGATGAACTGGTTGAGGAGATGATAGAAGAAGGATCAATTAAAGGGGTTAGTATTTCCCGTTATAAAGGACTGGGTGAGATGAATCCAGATCAGTTGTGGGAAACAACTATGAATCCTGAGACAAGGACGGTCCTACAGGTGACCCTTGAAAGTGCGGCGACCGCAGATAAAATATTTGAAACTCTGATGGGAGATGCTGTTGAACCAAGAAGAGAATTTATTGAGAAGCATGCAAAATATGTTCGAAACCTTGATGTATAATTAATTATAAGTTCAATATAAAGAAGATTAAATATGGCGACGATTTTTGAAAAAATAGTTCCTGTTTCACTTGAAGAAGAAATGAAGTCATCTTACATAGATTACTCTATGTCTGTAATTGTTGCAAGAGCGCTTCCTGATGTAAGGGACGGGTTGAAGCCTGTTCACCGTAGAGTGCTTTTTGGAATGCATGAACTGGGACTCGCAAATAATAAACCCTACAAAAAGTCAGCGAGAATTGTGGGTGAAGTGCTCGGTAAATATCATCCTCATGGAGATACAGCCGTTTATGATTCTATGGTAAGAATGGTTCAGGAATTTTCATTGAGATACCCTCTGGTGCAGGGACAGGGAAATTTCGGTTCTGTTGATGGTGATTCACCTGCCGCAATGCGTTATACGGAAGCAAGGCTGCACAGAATAGCTGATGAGATGCTTCGTGACCTTGATAAGAACACCGTCGATTTCGCACCTAACTTTGATGATTCTCTCCAGGAACCGATCGTTCTGCCTTCTTATCTGCCGAGCTTGCTGATAAACGGGTCGAGCGGCATTGCAGTCGGCATGGCGACTAACATACCCCCTCATAATCTTACTGAAATAATAGATGGAATCATCGCTTATATAAAGAATCCTGCGATTACTGATGAAAAGATGATGAAGATTGTTACCGCACCTGATTTTCCTACGGGAGGAATCATTTTTGGTTATGAAGGAGTTAAAGAAGCCTATTTAACTGGTCGCGGGAGAGTGGTAATACGGGCTAAAGCTAATGTTGAAACACTCAAGAATAATAAAGAAAATATTATAATTACAGAACTTCCCTACCAGGTCAACAAAGCTAATCTTATAGAAAAAATGGCCGACCTTGTTCGTGCGGGAAAGCTTTCCGATATCTCGAATATCAGAGATGAATCAGATAGGGACGGAATGCGCGTCGTGATTGAGCTTAAGAGAGATTCACAGCCATCTGTGGTACTTAATCAATTGTTTAAGCACACCCAGATGCAGACAACTTTTGGCGTGATAATGCTTGCACTCGTTAATGGCGTGCCCAAGGTACTTACCCTGAAAGAGATGATGAAGCATTTCATCAACCACCGGATGGACGTTCTTATTCGCAGAACGAAGTACGAGCTTGACGCTGCTGAACGCAGAGCTCATATACTTGAAGGATATATTATAGCGCTGGATAATATTGATGCTGTTATAGAAACCATCAAGAAATCCAGGGACGTAGAAACCGCCAGGAATAACCTGATGCGCAGGTTTAAGCTGAGTGAAGTGCAGGCAAAGGCGATCCTAGATATGAGGCTGCAGCGCTTAACAGGGCTTGAACGGAAGAAAATAGAAGATGAATATAAAGAGACAATAAAACTGATTGAACGGCTTAAAGGCATCCTGGAGAGTGAAGAAAAAAGATATTCAATTATCAAAGATGAGCTTCTTCAGATAAAGGAAAAATATGGTGACGCCCGCAGAACTGAAATTGTTTATAGTTATGAGGAATTTTCAATAGAAGATATCATCGCGGAAGAGGATGTTGTCGTTACAATGAGCCATAACGGCTTTATTAAGAGGTTCCCTGTTAGCGGTTACAGAAAACAGGGACGCGGAGGTAAAGGTGTAACAGGCGCAGGAACAAAAGATGATGACTTTATAGAGCATATGTTTATTGCCTCCACTCATCAGTATATATTATTCTTTACCGACAGGGGAAAATGCTATTGGCTGAAGGTTTTTGAAATTCCTGAAGGCGGCAGAGCTTCAAGAGGACGTTCTATTCTTAACCTTATCGAAAAAGAGAAGGAAGAAAATATTACGGCCTTTGTCACTGTAAAAGAATTTGATGATAACCATTATCTGGTTATGGCAACCCAGAAGGGAACAATTAAAAAGACCGTCCTTTCTGCTTATGGCAATGTTAGAAAAGGTGGAATAAATGCCATCAACATTGTCAAGGATGACAGACTTATTTCCGTTAAAATGACGGATGGAAGTAACGATATCGTGCTTGGAACCCGGAATGGGTTTGCAATAAGGTTTGCTGAAAAAGATGTTAGAGATATGGGCAGGGTAGCTACGGGTGTCCGTGGAATAAAGCTTGCCAAGGGTGATCTTGTTGTTGGACTCCTGATTATTAAACGGAACGATAATATCCTTGTCGTAACAGAAAAGGGTTTTGGGAAGCGTTCTGACATAAATGATTACAGAATTACACATCGCGGAGGCAAAGGAGTTATTACCGTTAAGACCAGTGATAAGGTCGGCAAAATGATAGCGATGATGGAAGTTGTTGACGGTGATGAACTTGTTATAATTTCCTCTCACGGAATGGTTATCCGTCAGAGCGTGAAGGATATTCGGGTGATGGGCAGAAACACTCAGGGTGTAAGAGTAATCCGACTTAAGGAAAGCGATTCAATTGCGGATATCGCAAAGGTTATTCCTGAGGATGAAACCGAGGTACCAATAGCAGTTGAGTAAATAGGCCGAAAATAAAACCTTTTAAGTGCTGGTATCTGCCATACTGATGAAAGACGATCAACCCAATGACTGGACGTTAATTCGAAAAATGAGACTGTCCGAAAAATTAGATGACATTCATTAATTCCAAAGAATCTGGAATTTCATTGGATTCCGAAGCAAATCCGGAATAATCATTAGATTCCGAAATAAATCCGGAATGACATCCCATTAGATTCCGAAATAAATTCGGAATGGTACTTATAAGATAGCCTCTTTTTTTTGATAAGTACTTGCTTAAAAAATTGATTTTAATGTCTCGAAGTTTGCTTTAATGGTTTTTTCCAGATCATTTGTGGTATGCACTGTTGATATAAAAGCAGCTTCAAACTGAGCTGGTGCAAGGTATATTCCTCTCTCAAGCATTCCGTGGAAATACTTACCGTATAACTCTGTATTTGAAGTTACAGCCGAGTTAAAATCAACAACTGGTTTTTCCGTAAAGAACATACAAGACATCGAGCCAACGCGATTTAATGCAAGATTTTTTCCTATCTTTTTAAGGTTCTCTCTGAATCCACCCTCAAGTATTTTCCCTTTTTCATCAAGATCAGTATACAAATCAGGATTTTCTTTAATGTATTTTAAAGCTGCATAACCGGCAGCCATAGCCAGCGGGTTTCCGCTTAAAGTTCCAGCCTGGTAAACTGGTCCTGCCGGAGATATCATTTGCATGATTTCCCTTTTTCCACCGAATCCACCTACAGGCAGTCCCCCGCCAATAATTTTACCAAAAGTTGTTAGATCAGGCTTGATCCCCAGAATTTCCTGAGCTCCACCCTTTGCCACACGGAACCCTGTCATAACCTCATCAAATATTAATATAATATTTTCATCATCACATATTTTTCTTAATGCAGAAATGAACTCATCCGAAGCTCGCACCACACCCATATTTCCGGCTATTGGTTCAATTATAATAGCCGCAATTTCATTTTTATTAGAGCTGATTAAACTCTTCACTGATTCAATGTCATTATAATCAGCAACCAGCGTGTCTGCCGCATTTCCTTTTGTTACGCCCGGACTGGTAGGAACGCCGAGGGTTAATGCTCCTGAACCTGCTTTTATAAGGAAATAATCTGCATGTCCGTGGTAGCAGCCTTCAAACTTTATAAACTTTTCCTTTCCTGTATATCCCCTTGCGGTTCTTATTGCGCTCATAGTTGCTTCTGTTCCGCTATTAACCATCCTCACCATTTCTACAGAAGGCACAAGTTCAGTTATTATTTTTGCCATCTCTACTTCTAGTGAAGTCGGTGCTCCATAACTAGTCCCATCTTTAAGGGCTTCCTGCAGAGCCTTTATAATAAATGGAGGGTTATGTCCAAACAGATGCGGACCCCAGCTTCCGATATAGTCGATAAAATCGTTTCCGTCAACATCAAATATTCTTTGAACCAGACCCTCTAGTGATGAACAGGGGATCACCGCCAACAGATTTGAACGCACGTACCGGGGAATTTACTCCTCCGGGAATAACTTTTTTTGCTTCATCAAAAAGCTGATGACTTTTGCTTGTATTCATAGAGTCCTTAAATCAAATTGTTAACCTGGAAAAATTGGAAAGGTAAAGATAATCCATAACGTAAAAACATTCTACATAAATCCTGCAGAAAAGCTCCATTTTTTAACCGTGATACACTGCATAGAATTATTAACAAATCGTAAATAAATTAAAGGTAATTAATGAATAAACTTACCTATAAAATAAAAGTCTGGTATCACCTGTTAACCAACAGCATAGGTTTTTACCCTACACTGATTAGTGCAATCTTTTTTTTCATCGGTTCCGGAATGATTTTGCTTGAATCAAGCGGTGATACCAGATTTTTCATTAAAAACTTTCCTCTTGTAATGATCTCAAGCAGCGACACGGCAAGGCTGATATTGAGTACAATCGCCGGGGGAGTAATATCCCTGACTGTCTTTAGTTTTACTATGGTAATGATTGTATTCAACCAGGCAGCAACGAATTATTCTCCCAGGATTATTCCGGGTCTGATTTCAAAGAAATCCCATCAGATAGTCCTTGGATTTTATGTGGGTACGCTCATTTATTGTCTCCTCGTAATGATAAATATCGATTCAAAGCATTTCGGAATATCTTTACCAGCATTTTCAGTGTTTATCGGGGAGTGCTTTGGAATAATATGCCTTGTTCTTTTTGTTTATTTCATCCACTCAATTTCTAATTCTATTCAGATAGGAAATATACTTCAGGGTATTTATAAACAGACTATTGATGGGTTAAAAAGAGAAGAGGCCGAAAATAAAAATCCCGATGAGTCGGGTTTTGATGCAAGAGAAAGCTGGAAAGTTCTTAATAGTCCGCAGTCAGGGTACCTGCAGAGAATTGAGCAAAATAAAATTCTGGATATACTTGATAAAAATAATTGCAGGATGGAAATTACAATTCCCCTTGGTACCTTTATTTTAGAAAATTTCCCTATGGCAAGAATTAGTCATGAAGTTGAAGATAAAGTACTGGAACAAATTCTGAGTAATTTTATATTTTTTGAGGAGGAAATTGTAGGGGAAAATTATTATTTCGGGTTTAAGCAAATAACCGAAACGGCTGTTAAAGCCTTAAGTCCGGGTATTAACGATCCCGGTACGGCCATAAAAGCTATCGACTACCTTACAGATCTAATAACTATGAAGTTAAAACTTGAGGAGAAAAGGTTTCTCTATCATGATAAGAAACCGATGATTTTATTATGTAACCCATCGAACGAAAATCTTATTTACTTTTGTTACGCGCCTATCAGGGAATATGGAAAAAGCGACGTAATTATTATAACAAAATTACTTAATTCTATGAGAGAGATAATCCTATCCACAGATTCCACCAAATTTGAAAAACTTATATTAGATGAGGTAGTTATTCTGATAGAGGACTCAGATAAGAATCTGAATAACAAAGCGGACAGGAAGAAAATCAATATCCTAATTGATGAAATAAATCATACTAGTAAACAAAAAACAGAATTAAAAAAGTTGGCTATATGATATTTTTATGTTTTTCAAGGATATCTTTTGCACGAGGTTTATAGAGTAAATTAAATATTACATCCAGGTAGGCATTCATCTCCTCCATTTCGATATTAGTAGTATAGCGCCAGAAGCCATAAATCTTTGCGAGCTCAAGGAGCTTGTTTGCATATAAATCCCAGTTATAATCCTTTTCAACTCTATCTATAGCCCGCTTTGAGATCCGCTTCCACAAAGCATCATCCTTGTTGACGTCAAGAAGAAATTTGAGAATTTTATTTGTTGATTCTTCTGCGTTTACCGGATCTATATGGAATCCATTGATCTGATCCTCAATAATCTCAAGGGGACCGCCGTACATGGTTGCAAATACGGGAAGACCGGAATGCATAGCTTCCAGCACCGTCAATCCGAAACCTTCGAACAATGCAGGCTGAACGAATATCCCCTTACGGTCTGCAATTAATCTATACACCTCTCCGGTTTGATCTTTTCTGAACAACTTACCTATCCAGCGTATCTTATCATGCAAGCCATAATCATTTATGATTGAATGCATCACTCTTATCTGCTCTTTTTCTTCCTCATCGTTGGAATCCTCTGTTCTTACATTTCCCGCTACAATAATTAGATTAGATATTTTCTGTAATTCTTTGCTTTCTCCAAACCATCTGGCAAGAGAAGTCAGGTTCTTTATTTTATCAAGACGGGCAAGAGAAAAGATCGGAATTAGTCCCGGGGTACTTAATTTTCCAACTACATCAGGATCATCGGCATTGTTAAAGAGGAGATCGTCTAACTCCTCCTTTAATTCGTTAAGCCTGTCCTCCTCCTGCGTATAAGGAAAGTAAAAATTAAAATTTACTCCCGGCGGAACGATATTGAACTTAGGGTGAAAAAGATTTATGCCTCCTGTTACCCGGTATAAATCAGGCATAGTAAAATATTTATATGATTCATACTGCCCTATGCTGTCTTCGGTACCAGCTATTTCCTGGTATGATGAAGTGACAATAATGTTTGCCGCATTCATAGCGATAAGATCAGCAGTAAATTGAGTGGAGAAATGGTACTGTTCTTCAAGGTTCTTCCAGTACAGGGCACTATATAGATACTTACTTTTTTCGAGCGCATGTGCAATGTTGCACTGGGTAACGCCATATTTCCTTGAAAGCATGAAAGCAACTGTATTTCCATCAGAATAGTTGCCTATTATAAAATCCGGCCTTGATCCGAATTCTGCCAGAAGTTCCTTATATGAATCCTCAGCAAAATCCTCAAGGTATGGCCAAACTTCAAAGCGTGAAATCCAATTGTCAGTTACAGCAGGATTATTTGAGCGGAATGGAACACGCAGTATCCAGGAATTTTTTGTGTCATTGACCTTTTCGAGTCTCTGATTTGATTTTGTATTGCCTGCGTTTGGGATCAGGCGGGTTAAGATAATAATCTTGGGAACAGCCTCTACACCAGCCTCAGAGAGCGATTTGATCATAGCCTTTTCAAGTGCTTTAACCTGATCCAGGATGTAAACAACCTGTCCCCCCGTATCTGGAAGACCCAGCACCCCTTCCTGCCCAAAATAGCCATGGGGCGAAATGATCGCAATATTAAAAATCATAGGGATATTGGAGAGAAACTTTTTCAGGGCGAAAAAATCGGGTGTCTGAAGAAGACTATCAAGCTGTTTAAGGCTTTCTGCAACAGAACCCGAAGTATTGCCTAACCCCCTCTCAAATCCCAGTTCCTGAAGATCATTACTAAAATTTTTGTATTCCTCGTCTTCCGGTTTTCTCTTCAGGAGATTCAAAGCCTTATCAATTCGCTTGCTTAAATCAGCAGGATCTTTTACCCTGTCATTAAGAATTAACTGATGTGAATCATGTTTGTGAACGAAAAGAAAATCGAATAATGCTTTCCTCATTTTTTCCGGTTGGGTGAACATAGTACTTGACAAATAGCGGTTAAGGAATTCAACCCCTCGTCCTATGCTTTTAGCCTCACGAATGCTGGGAAATTTATCATAGAAGGTTCTGAAGTTAAGAGACAGTATTTCTTCAGTTCTGCCTGGAGAAATATAGGTTTCTTTTGCTTCGAGATAAGTACTTACATCTGTTTCCTCAAAATACTTTTCTTCAACATTGAACATATAGAAATCTGAATGTCCGATACTTCCGCGAATTTCAAAGTAAACGAGGCTGCCAATGGTTACTGATTCAGTTACTTTTTGGATAACAGCGCTAATAGCATCATAATTACCCTTCTTCTTATCTTTCTTTTAAAATCATCGAGAATCTCTTTGAGATTCCCGTAGACCATTAATTTATTTTTACTTGAACATACTTTATTAAAATATCTGAAAAAATCTTTTTTGTTTTCTTCGATTATCTGTGTTACCTGTTTACTCAAGCTTAACTTCCTTACATATTTAGAAATTTATAATGTTTTATTCCGTCGATAATTCCACCCGCAAAACTCCGTCGGGCGAAGTAAATCCTTTTCCCGCCCCGTAATCCTTCGAGTTCCTTGCTATAATTTGATACTACCACACCAAGCAGTTCACCCTTTAACATCTCTTTATCGTTTCCTGAATCCCCCGCTACAAGTATGTGCTCATAGGGAATATTCCAGCGGTAAGCCAGGTAGCGTATGGCTTTACCTTTTGAAGCTCTATAGGGCAAAATATCCAAAAATCTTTCGTGGCTGAATATGATAGTGGTTTTCAGCTTATTTTTAATGAGCGTGTCTTTTACCTCCTGCAGATGTTCCTGGTTTTCTTCCATAAAGTAACTTATTTTGTATTTCCTCTGGGTGAACTTTTCCTGAGGTGTCAGAAACCTGAGGTTCTTTAATACTTCTTCAATTCTATTTTTCTGCCAGCGGTGACTAATATGCGCATCCCAACCTTTTGAATATATCAGCTCTTCCTTAAAGTTATAATAAATCTCAGAACCTACAGAGGAGATAATCACATCAGGGATTATAACGTTGTTTTCTTTCAAAATATTTATTGCAGAGTCTACTGTTCTCCCTGTAGCAACCGCAAAACCAGGCTTATTTTTCTCCGAAGTAACTATTGCTTTAAATTCTGTCAGGCTTTCTTCGTCTCCCAGCAGGGTGTTGTCTATATCGGTGACGATTAATCTTTCCATTGAAAGAAGTTTTCTCCCTACTGTTGCGAAGGTATTTTCTTTAACCAGTTCCCTTCCCAGCAGCTTTTCTATTTCAGAAAGATAACTTTCCTTATGTGCTTCCCAGGTATAGTGTTCACTAACATTTTTAATTCCGTTACTTGAAAAATTCTCCCATAAGTCCGGATTTTCCAGGATCTCCCCAATGGCTTTTGCTATGTTGTCGGAATCAGAAACATCAACCAGAATTCCATGCTTGCAATTTTTAATTATATCACGGGGTCCACCATCGTCAGTTGCAACAACCGGCACCCCTGAAGCTGCGGCTTCAATAAGCGTTAACCCAAAAGGCTCAGCAAGAGCCGCATTTACAAATATTCCGCGTGATTGAGCAGCTATCCGGTATAGCTGAGGGATTTCATGTTCTGTATTGTGTCTTTTGGGAATTGCCATTTTTCCGTATAGATTGTATTTGTCCATCAGTAATAAAATCTCAGTAAGGACTTCACGTTCATTTTCGGGCATTTCCTGAATGTCCTCCCTTATGCCGGCAAATATGGCAAGATTAGATTTGTACTGAAGGTTTTTATTTTCACCATATGCCTTAATAAGTCCGGAAATGTTTTTTCGTTTATCCGGACGGCATATTGTAAGTATCATAGGTTTGTTAACATCAACAAAAAAACTGAAAAGCTTTTCCCCGATTAAACCCTTCCATTTTTCAGACTCCTCTTTATCCTCCGGTTTCTGGTTGTAGGGATAGAATATTTTAATATCAACACCCGGAGGTATCACCTTAAACTTGCTCTTATCAGTATTCTGATAGTCTCCATACTGCTTGTCAATTTCCTGCCCGGTACTCGTAACGATCATATCGGCATAATAAATAATCTCCTCTTCAATCTTTATCCTATGATTTATTTTATACCGTCTTTCAATTTCGCCGGTGTCAACACCCTCGTTAAGCAGCTTTCTTAGTTTATCTTTTCCAAGAGAGTGCCCGGTATGGACAAACAATATTCCGAAGAACTTGGTAAGCTCACTACACACATAGCCGGCATCGGCGTAATGACTATGAATTATATCCGGAAGTCTTCCTGCTGATTTTATATGCTTTATGCTCTTATCAACAAATTCCTCCAGGTGATCCCAAAGGTTTTCTTTACGCAGGTATTTTCCGCCGCCTGCTCTTATCCTGATGATGCTGAATTTATCATTTACTTTCTCAACGGGGTTTGCATAGTCTTCAGAAACGGTCTTATCTTTTATCATGCGTGTTATAAGCTCAACTTTTTCTACCCGGTTATCACGACTTATGGCATTTGCAAGCTCTAAGACATACTTAACCTGTCCACCCGTGTCGGAATCCCGTCCGAACTCAGGATTATCGCTCCTTATTAACCCATGAATACTGTAAAGCTGGATATACAGTCCCTTATTTTTATTATTATTCATTCATCAACTCTTTATATTTATCATATAATTCTAAATCATCCGGTATTGCCCCATTTATTTTTACAATTTCCCCTGCAAAGTTCGAAGCCAGTTTATTTGATTTTTCGATATCCCACCCCTCTAAATAGCCCAGGCAATAAACCGCAGCGTATGCGTCTCCCGCTCCCACCGTATCTACAACATTATCTATTTCTAACTTGTAAACACTATTCCGGTTTCCTTCATAAATAACAGCCCCCTGGTCTCCATGCGTAACGCACAATTGTTCAATTGAGTATTCACTTAACAGCCTTTTGGGAGTTTCATACGTATCGAAAGGTTTATCTAGCAGTAACGTATTAACAAGATGCAGCTCTTCTACGTTCAGTTTTAGAATATTACAGGCACTAATGCATTCTTCAATCAATTCTTTTGTATAAAAGTTTTGCCGGATGTTTAAATCGCAAAAATATTTAAGATCCCTGTGGTAAAAGTGATGAATAGTCTCCCGTGTTGTTAAATTCCTTTGAGCAAGTGTTCCATAATAAAGGCAGTCTGTCTGTTCATCAATAAGCTTTTTTACCCCATCCTTCAATTCAATATAATCATACGCCGTTCCGTTTTTTATCTGCCAGGAAGGAACCTTTTTATCATCAAGCAGCGCAATGGATTCTCCGGTAGGGTGTGCCGGGTCTCTCTGTATGAACTCTGAAGAAAGTTTATTCTTCGAAAAGAAATCAAGTATTTTCTCTCCGTTCTCATCAGCACCGATACGGCTTACAAAATTACCCTTTCCTGTAAGCCTGATAATGTGATAAATAAAATTAAATGATGCTCCTCCCAATGTTTTGGAATCAGGATAAACATCAAATAAAATTTCTCCAATTGAGGTTACTCTAGTCATTTAAATTATTCCAGGATCTATTATACCAGTTATTATATTACAATAAAATTATCTAATATCAAGTTAGTCCGAACACTCATAAATGCTATAAGCCATTATTATTAAATGATTTAATATTCCTGCGCCGGCCGGGAATTAAATGCCTTTTGATTTTGTTTTGTGTATAAAACGAAAGAAGCTGTGATGAAAATGTTCAGACATTATGAGGAGCAGCAGCTCCCCATAAATATAGATGAAGCCTGGCGATTTTTCTCAGACCCCAGGAACCTTGTAAAAATCACTCCTCCGGCCATGCGGTTTATAATTACGAATAAACCTGCAGAAGATGTTTATTCCGGTATGATAATTACTTATAAGTTGAGACCATTACTTAATATCCCGATGAACTGGGTAACAGAAATTGTCTCCGTAGATAAACCCAATTCTTTTATTGATATACAAAGGTTCGGGCCATATAAATTCTGGCATCACAGGCATACCTTTAAATCAATATCCGAAGGAGTCATAATGACAGACGAGGTATACTATTCTCTTCCCTTCGGCATTATTGGAAGTTTATTTCACCCATTGATAGTGAAGAAAAGGATTCAAAATATTTTTAGCTATAGAAAAACAGCATTGAAAAAAATATTCTGTTAATCGTATAAAAGTAGGCTTTATGCAGGAATAGAGAAGTATTTAAGGCGTATTCACTGCGTTTTCAATGCGTATTCACTGCGTTTTCACTATGGGATTGGTTAGGGGTTGATTCGAGGTTAGAAACGGTTTCGTGCGGAGTAATTTGGGTTATTTGCGGTGGGAGCTATACGGGTCTGGTTTGGAGTTAATTGAGCTAAGTGAGGTGTTAATTTTGAGCCAGTTGGGGGGCAAGACTATTTAGGGATTTTGGTGGAGTTATTTCGGATCATACGTGGTCAGTCCTGGCTGAGACTTTTCTGGTAAATACGGGCCAGTTCGGACCGCGAATTTGGCGAGTAGTAGTTCAGAGCTGGTTGTGCTGGATCCAGGCTATTTTAAGATTTGGTGGAGTAAATTCGGGTAATTCGGGGCCCAATTGGATTTGGTACGGGATTTATTCGAGGTTAGATCGAAATTGGTGCAGACAGTTAGGTATTGCCGGGGAGTAATCACCTGCTTCGACTAGGTTAAAGACAATTTACTAATTGACGAAGAATATTATGACGGAGATTAATATTAAAATAGAAACGGCGGGGCGGATATAAGAAGGATATCTCTTTTTGAATCCTCCCCAAAAACTTCCGGCAACCAGCATAAGTATCAGAAGTGCTAAAGTTGCACCCACGCAGTCAATAACAGAGAAGCTGCCCCCAACTATTTCAGCCAGACTTTTCCCGTTCCAGATTTTTGAATATATAACCTGAAGGTGAAGCCAATAAATCAGGAGAGATTCTCTGCTTACATTAAGCACAAATGATTTTTTTGTTTGCCTTTTATACGCGTAATACCAGAAAAAAGCTGATAACAGCAGTACGTATCCCAACCGCTGATACAAAAAAAATATATTAGGACGGATGGTGAATAACGGAGAATGAAATCAGACCCGAAAAGAAAAGGTGTCCAAGAAACACAAGTATCAGACTTAAATAAACCGTATTTAGGATAAATGGTTTTTCCAGGTTCCGTTCACGTGAAGCTATATAATATTTAGAATATAAGGCTCCAGACAGAAGGAAAAACAACCAAGGAAATAAGGGGAAGTAAGAGCCATAATCCGGATTCAGATAATCGGCAAAAAAAACAGGAACATATTTGCCAAAATCTATCTTCCAGATAACCGGAGAGATAACACTTATCAAAATTATCAGTAAGCTTAAGAGGGTATAAAAAACTTTTTCTTTTTTAATGGTTATTCTTAGCAAAAGTAAAAAAAGCAGCCCGGCAGCAATGCACTGAAGGATATCAACATTGAACCAGATAAGAAAAGGATTATTTGCTGAATCTTTAATAATCCTTGAAAATGAAAAGAAGGGAAGATGAAGCGAATACCCCGCCAAAAAGATCAACCCTATTCTGCTTAATTTATTCCAGAAATATTTTCCGAATTTCCTTATTTCTTCAATTCTTCTTTCCGTAGAAATAATAAAAGCAAAACCACTAACAAACAAAAAGGCAGGAGCAACAAGTCCATTTATAAAATTCAAAAGGTTAAAGCCCCAGGTATCTTTCAATGGAGGAAGCAGGAAAGCATTAAAGATATGAACCTCAATCATAATAATTAATGCCCATCCCCTTAAAAGGTCTATAAAGATGAAGCGCTTATGTTCTGTTTCCATGGCTGCCCAAAACAAAAAACAAAGTTGGCAATAAATTATCTAATAAGGAATAGAGATAAAAGTTATCAGCGGCGGGGAGGAAAGACGCAGGAATCCAAACTGAGAGTGACGAGACGAATGTGAAGGCTCGGCAAGCCGGAAAAGTCTGGGAAGAGGCGAAAAGCTGGTCGGCGATATAATGGACAGGCTACGTGGATGGAGCTAAACGGCGGCTGATGGATCTGGTCGGTAAATGACCTTGGGAAATGGGAGAGGTAAAAAGCTGGTTGGCGATAGACGGGCTGCGTGGTCGGAGTTGAACGAGGGCAGATGGATTCATTCGGGATGAGTGATTTTGGGAAACAGAAGAGGTGAAAGGCTTGTTGAAAGGGGAGCTGGGCTGATGGAGGAACCAGGACAGTAGAGGGCAGAGTGATGTGGAACTAGGTAACGTGAGGCCGGGAGAAAGAGATAAAGGGTCAGGGTGTTTTAAGCTGGACAGGCAGAGGCTGAGCGATGTGGGGAAGCGCTATCTTATTCGTTAAAGATATCTTCTTTTCCTATGTTTGGGACTTTAGGAGTCCAATCGTCACCATTACACGGAAGGAATGATTTTGTGGGATGTTTATCATATTTCATACAAAGTACAGCTGACCGGTCGAAGTGCTTACAGGAGGAACAGAGTGTAGAGTTGATGATTTCCTTGTTTTTTTCAACGAAAAGTCTGTAATGGATTATGGCAGGATGAATTATT
This sequence comes from uncultured Ignavibacteria bacterium, assembly GCA_963800255.1. Taxonomy (GTDB): domain Bacteria; phylum Bacteroidota; class Ignavibacteria; order Ignavibacteriales; family Ignavibacteriaceae; genus DATFVA01. The sequence goes on from CAWDAK010000010.1 coordinate 136,293, forward strand.
ACACCATAAATCGACATGAGCCCTATGGTCCACCAGAATTGGAATTCGATATACCCCTGGGCTATCCATAATACAGGGATCAATATTGAAATTCTTAAAATGGTCCAGAAAACTATTTCACCCACAAAAAATCCTGACTATTGAAAATAGAAATATCGTAAATCGCAGAAATTTTATTTTGATTTATATAATAATAAAAGAATTACATAAAGATTACAATATATGAAGGGAACCCTTCCCTCAACTTGCTGTTATTTAATTAACGTATTAATATTAAATTATGTAGTTTTTGATTATTTTTGTAATAAAAAATGCCCTGTATTAATACAGGGCAAAGAAGAATTTGAAATTATTTAGTGAGCGCGGGTGGGCTCGAACCACCGACCCTCTGCTTAAAAGGCAGATGCTCTACCCCTGAGCTACGCGCCCAATAAAAATTGAGAGCTACAAATATAAAAAATTGAGATTTTTAATCCAAATTGGCTATTTCTCTTCAATATAAAACAGGGTACTAATGACAAAAAACTCAAAGATTTTGGTATGTGATGATGATGAAACTCTTTGTTATTTATTAAAAGAACAGCTTCTTGAAGAAGGCTTCTCTGTCGATACTGTTTATGACGGTCAGTATGCGATAGAAGCAATAAAACGAAAAAACTACGATATCCTTCTGCTGGATTTGAACATGAAGGAAGTTTCAGGCGAAGAGGTTCTGAAATTTGTTTTTGAGTATAATGCCTCAATCCAGGTAATTATATTGTCAGCACAATCAGAAATCAGGAAGGCAATTGAGTGCATCAAAATGGGGGCTTATGATTTTATCACCAAGCCTTATAATTTTGATGAGCTGCTTATCACCATAAACAGGTCGGTTGAGCATAAAGAACTGATAGTTAAAAATGCAATTCTCTCCAGCCAGGTAAATAAAAAGCTCTCTAACTCTATCATTGGTGATAGTACTGAACTCCAGCGTGTCATCAACCTTGCAAATAAATCGGCTATGTCTGATTCCAACATCCTTATTGAAGGTGAAACCGGAACAGGCAAGGAACTCTTTGCCGAATATATTCATAAGCATTCAGCCAGAAATGACATGCCTTTTGTCATTATAAACTGTGCCTCACTGCCTGACCAGTTAATAGAAAGCGAGCTGTTCGGTCATGAAAAGGGCGCCTTCACCGATGCAAAAAATACGAAGCAGGGACTTGTTGAAATCGCCCATGGCGGGACCCTCTTCCTTGATGAGATTGGTGAATTGAGTCTCACCCTGCAGCCGAAGCTTTTAAGGTTTTTGGAAAACGGGGAATACAGAAGAATAGGCGGTGTAACGAACCTTACCTCAAATGTAAGGGTAATAGGAGCAACAAACAGAAATCTTATGGAGGAAGCAGATAATAAAACCTTTAGACGGGATCTTCTTTTCCGCCTGAATGTTATTACCTTAACAATTCCACCATTAAGGGACCGAAAGGAAGACATCTCCCAGCTTACCAGTCATTTCCTGTCGACAAAGTCACCAGTAAGAGCCCCTAAGAAAATTTCCTCCGAAGCAGAAAGGTTTTTATTAAATTATAATTTCCCAGGAAACATCAGGGAACTTGAACATATTATTGAGCGGGCTATAATATTTGCCGAAGGTGACTTTATTAAACCTGAGGACTTAAACCTGCCTCACACAAAGGCGTTTAAAGAGACTGCCGTAAGCATGGAAACAGAGGACGATGTCTCGATCCTTAGTATGGAAGAGGTAGAAAAACGGCACATTGCTACAGTATTAAGGAAGAACAGGTGGGATAGAACCCAGACAGCAAATCAGCTGGGAATCAGTCCTAAAACGCTATATACAAAGATTAAGAAGTACGAAATTAAACAAGATTAATAAGCTAAAGTATGTCTAAATCCCAGGTTTCTAACTATCCTCTTACAGAGATTTTAGAAACAGACGATTCCGCCTATGCGATTTCTGATTCTGCTTTTAAGATTACATGGTATAATCAGCAGTTCAAATCACTGATTAATTCCAGACGAATAAAAGGAAAACCGCTGGATGCTGTACTTGAAATCGACAAGAAAGCGTTAGACGAAACAGCAGACAAATCCAAACCGTTTCAGGTTCGGGATGATAACTACCTTATATTAATATCACCTCTAAGTGCCGGGGGTAAGCCTGACGGCTATTTCATAAAAGTCCACAGCATAGATAAGGAAAGGAACCAGGGATTCACCGATTCTGATCTTATCCAGAAGAATCTCAAATTCCAGGAAGAACAGCAGAATATTCTCACGCTGGTAGTAAAAGAAAAATCACTTCAGATATTAGCGGGAGAAATATTAAGGAAGAGTATTGAGCTTTCTAAAAGTGATGTCGGGCTTGTTGTAATTTTTAATGATTCGAAGAAATACGAATACCTGATCCAGGATGAAAAGGAGATCATTAAAAACCAGAAGGAAGTGGAAAGGGAGGTAGAGGCTAATTTTTCATTCATTACTAAATGGCTTAATGTAAACAAGCACTCTCTTCTGGCTCTGAACTATCCTAATAATATCGGGTTTAACCTCACCAGGTTCTTCCAGTGTGAATCCCTTATCATTTCCCCGGCTTTTTTTGATGAGAAACTTATCGCAGCTATTATTGTTGGGCGGAAGAAAGAAGTATATACTACTCTCGACATCAACAACAGCGAGCAGCTGGCGGTACTGCTTGCGTTTTCGATAAGCAGTATAAGGACGAGAGAATTAAATACCACGCTTGAAAACAGGCTTCTGCAGGCTCAGAAACTTGAGACTATCGGCAAGTTGTCAAGCGGGATGGCCCACGATTTCAGTAACCTTTTATCCAGCATATTCGGAAGTTTGAATCTCCTTAAAAAGCGGGTTCCGGAAAATGAAAATATATACCGCCTGATCGATAATATTGAAAATTGTTCCGTCAGAGCCCGGGATCTCACAAAGGGACTACTTTCGTTCGGAAAACCAACACCCAGAAGAAAGGAAATTATAAAGCCCAACCTGCTGATGTTAGAGATTTCAAAGGTAATCTCACAGACATTTCCCCGGAAGATTCATTTTGAGAGTCGTGTTGATGATAACCTCCATGATGTTCTGGGGAATGGTACTGAAATCTACCAGGTTCTTCTGAATCTCTGTGTAAATGCGAAAGAGGCAATCGAGGAGAACGGCAAAATAAAACTTGAAGCATCAAACATCACAATTGATGAAGGAAATATCTTCAAGTATCCGCTGCTTAATAAAGGTAGGCACGTCCATTTTTCCGTCAGCGATAATGGAAGCGGTATTGAAGAGCAGAATGTTCAGCAAATATTTGATCCGTATTTTTCAACTAAAATAAAAGAGACCGGCTCCGGTTTAGGACTATATGTTACTTATGGAATAATTAAGGCACACAGCGGCCACGTTGAAGTCTCAAGTGCCATCGGGAAGGGAACCACCTTTGATGTATACCTGCCGGCCTTCGAACCTGCAATAGCTGAAAAAACTGTTCCTATAGATAAGATTATTTTATTGATTGATGACGAAGTAATGCTGAGAGATCTGCTTGCAGAAATGCTCGAGTCAAATGGCTATAATGTTATTAAGGTTGGTTCCGGATCAGAAGGATTAAGGATCCTGACAGAGGAGATAAAAGCCGACCTCGTTATCGTAGATTTTAATATGCCTGAGTTGAACGGTCTTGAGACCATTCAAAAAATAAGGGAGCTTAAGTTTAAGATGCCGATTATCTTATCATCCGGCAGTATGGGACTGGAAGAGAACCTGAACCTGAAGGAAGCAGGTATTACAGCCACACTAACCAAGCCTTATGAATTCGATACAATGTTCTCTACAATCCAGAAACTTATTTAATCAGCCCGCCGGTTCTTCTTTTGTATCAACATCTATCATTTTAATATTCTTAACGTAATCTGAAAGCACAGGTTTCTTTATGGTGTGCAGCTGGTTAAGAATATTATTAATTTCTTTAATGGCTGTTGTAATATAATCCAGCCGCTTGTGTATAGCTTCAGTTGATATTATCTCTTTGCCGATCTCTCTTTTAATTGCCGCTGCTGAAAGGCTCATAAGAGTAAGGGGCTGCTTTATTTTATGATTTGCAGTAACCACAGTAGCCGCAAATAACTTGCTTCGTTCAGCCTCGATTAATTGTTTCCTGGCGTCGGATAACTTCAATGCTGATTTTACCCTTGCCAGCAGCTCAACCCGGTTGAATGGTTTTTTTATATAATCAAAAGCTCCTGCTTCAAGGCCTTCTTTAGTATCCTCTGCCTCTATCTTAGCAGTTACAAGTATAATTGGTATATGAGCTGTTTCTTCATTTACAACTAACTTTTTACAAACATCGAGACCCGTAATATCCGGCATCATTATGTCGAGAAGTATTAAGTCGGGTTGTTCTGAAATAGCTTTATTTAGACCTGATTTACCTTCATAAGCAGTAATAACTTCATATCCTTCGCTTTCCAGCCTGTCCTGCAGGAGGAATACGTTTTCGGGAAGATCGTCAATAACAAGAATTTTTTTCATTTGACCACAGTATTTAATTTGGAGAATAGTCGTTCAATTTTAAATGCCATAGAGGCGGAGTTAACAGGCTTTGATATATAATCGTCAAACCCATGTTTTAGAATTATCTCTTTATCCTCAACCATAGCTTTAGCAGTCACCGCGTATACCGGTATATTCTGCCATAGTTCATTTTGCTTAATTTTATTTAACGTCTGAAATCCATCCATCCCGGGCATCATTATGTCAAGCAGAATAAGGTCAGGGATTTTAGCTTCAATAGCTTCCAGGCACTCCTTTCCTCCTTTTACCATAGTGGTGCTGCAATTACAGGAGGTAACAATTTCATTAAGAGTAAAAAGCGTATCGGGATCATCATCAACTATGAGTACATCTCCATTCACAGGAATGTCTTTTTTCACAGGAAGTTCTTCTGAGATTATCTCTTCAATTATTTCCAGCCGGGGACTTTCAGGAATCTCTATAGGATTAAGGTCCTCTCTGCTATTTTCCTGGAGACGTATTCTATCCCTAACAACTTTAAGAACATCCAAAGGATGGCCTTTAGACTTAACCGTAATATTTTCAACTATATGGTTTAATGATTTTTTATCATCTTCACTCATTTCATCATTTGTACTTATTATAATCGGGATGTCCCTGGTTTCCCTGTGAGTCTTCAGCTTGTGGGAAAGTGTAATGCCGTCTAATTTCGGCATCAGGAGATCAAGGATGATAAGGTCAGGCTGGATTTCTTTTATTTTGCTGAATGCCAGCTCACTATCCTTTATATAGTCTATCCGTACATTTTCATTTGCAAAAGCGTCTCTGAAGTTCTCAAATACACTTTCGTCATCGTCAACAATTACAATTTTTTCTATTCGCTTCTTTGCTTTTTCTTCAAGGGCATTAAAAGCGTGAGTCAGTTTTTCAGAAGAGATAGGCTTAACGATGTATTCATAAGCTCCAAGGCCATACCCCAGGTTCTTATCGCTTATAATAGAAACAAGAATTACAGGGATATCCTCGGTTTCAGGGTTTTCCTTTAATTCTTTAAGCACACTCCAGCCGTCCTTCCGGGGCAGCATAATATCAAGTGTTATAGCAAAAGGCTGTATTGCAATGGCTTTAAGTAATCCTTTTTCGCCGTCTTCGGCGTATTCAACTTCATATCCTTTAGATATAAGATATTGACCAATGGTGTATCTTACATCAGGATCATCGTCAATAACCAGGATAGGATGCTGACGGTTTTTAATAAGCTTCTCAACGTTAAGATGGGGCACTACCTCTTTCTTTTTCTGTTCAACTACTACAAGCGGAATGCTGAAAGTAAAAGTAGAGCCTTTACCTTTTTCACTCTTAACAGAAATACTTCCGTTCATCAGTCCGGCAATCTTTTTACATATTGCCAGTCCTAATCCCGTACCGCCGTATTTCCTGGTTGAAGTTCCATCAATCTGTCTGAATTCTTCAAAAACAATTTTCTGATCTTCTTCAGAAATACCAATTCCGGAATCAGTGACATCAAATACCAGTTCGTTTTTTTCAGCTCTTGATATCTTTAATTCAATATGTCCTTCGTTAGTAAACTTAACTGCATTGCCGAGCAGGTTAATCAATACCTGTATAACTTTTCCTTTATCTGTATTGATTATAACGCGTGTGTCTGCTTCTTTAACAACCTTGAATTCAATATTCTTATTTACGATAAGGGGAGTTACGGAAGCATTTACCTCGGCTAACAGATCCTCAAGGAAAAAGTCCTCAGAAGCGATGTCCATTCTTCCTGCTTCTATTTTTGAAAGGTCAAGGATGTCATTGATTAATCCCATCAGTCTTTTTGCGCTGTTCATCACGACGTAAAGTCTTTCCCTGTCCTTAGCTTTAACAGAAGTATCATCCAGCATTAGCTCAGTCAGACCCAGAATTGCGTTCATTGGTGTCCTGAGCTCATGCGACATACTGGCAAGGAACTGAGATTTCAGTCGTGGTTAATTCTTCAGCTTTTTGTTTTTCAATTTCGAGCTCCTCAGCTTTCTGTTTCAATTCATCATGCAGCTGGGTGAGCGTATCATTCTGTTTCTTGACTTTAATGTTCTGTTCCTGGTAATCATCGTTAAGAGATTTCAGGTCGGAAATCAGGCTTTCCATCTGTACAAGAGCAAGAGAATTAGTTAAGCCTATGGCAAGCTGTTCCTGTATATTCTGGAGATATTCTTTTGCCTCCCGTGAAGGTTTATTCACTGCTCCAAGCTCAAGAATAGCTATAACCTTATTGTTATAAATTATTGGCTGCAGCAACAAGATGTTTCAGATTCAAGCTCATCAAACCCGAATTTATTACTGGAAGATTTGCTTCAGATTCAATTTCAACAGGAATATGATCTTTAAGCACAGGTTCAAATAGCTCCGGTGTTTCAGTAAGAGTATGTTTTTTTATACCGTAAGAACTCACCATTTTAACCTGGTTGTCATTAACGGTATATAAAGCTCCAACGGTATAGCCGCTTGTATTGATTATTTTCTTCAGGGCTGCTTCTGAAATTTCAGAAAGCACAGGGTTCCGGTTCAGCAGTGTGATGAATTCAGAGTATTCATTCATCGCTTTCTGGTTCCTATTCAGTTCATCCATCATCAGGTTGAATGCTCCTGCAAGCTGGCCAATTTCATCATTACTTTTCACGTCAATTCGTGTGCTGAAATCTCCTGCTTTAGTAGCTTCAGTCGCCCGGTTCAGCTGACTAATCTGTTTTCTTATTTTATCAGTAAACACAAGCGTAAGGATTAATGATAGGATCGATCCTGCAACACCTATAATTATTATAACATAGCGGATATTTGCCCGAAGGTCAGCCGCTTCATTGATAGTATTAAAAACCAGGAATGATATTTTGCTGTTGTTAGATGTCCCGGGGTTGAAAATAGCAGCAACCAGGTCTGAAGATTCTTTTTCTGAAGCATAGACAGGTTTTTTGCTTCCGGTTAAATCCGAATAAGCGTTTTTCAGGCTGAGAACATATTGGTTATTTATTTCAGAATTAGAAATAACTACTGGTGTGCCCTCCCAAATCAAAGCTATATCGGCATTAATTTTACCCGAGATGTCTGTCAGTGAGGCAGCAGAAATCAATCTGCCGTAATAAAAAGTTACCCCTTTTTCATTTGTAAAAGCACTTATTGCTGTAAACGGATTGTCCTTTAGAAAGGCTTGCAGATCAAAGCTTCCCTTAGGGAATATAACATCCTTTTTGCCTGTAAACCTGAGAACATTTTCTCCGCCGGACTGAGTCTCAAGTATGAAGTCCAGGTTCTTTGTAAGTAATTTCGGGGAAAGAGAGACGATTTCTTTATTATCTATGATCTTATAAAAATCATCATCTGAATTCTGCTGCATATCCCGGTACGTATAAAGGAACTCGTTCTGAGAATTCTGAAGCTGCTTTGACTGCTGGGAGGTAAGTACATTATACATAACCGAATAGAAGGCAAAAGCAGCGCTCCCCAGGATCAGCACAACGATGGTGAAATTAATCATTAATATTCTTAAACTGAGTTTCATAGTAAACCATAAAAGGGTAAATTTTTACTAATTATCCCGTTGAAGGACCTTACGAATAGTGATGAGAAGCTCATCAAAATCGTAAGGTTTGCTGATAAAATCGCTGGCTCCCATTTTAGCCGAGTCAATAGCGCTTTTAACATCAGCATAAGCTGTGAGCACTATTACCTTCGTTTTTATCGCCTTCTTCTCGAGTTCTTTCAGTACTTCAAAGCCATCTTTCCCCGGCATCTTGAGATCCAGCAGAATTAAGTCCACTGGTTTTTTCACAAGGAAGGAAAAAGCATCGTCTCCGTTATTAACATATTCTGCATCATAGCCTACTTCTCCAAGCTCTTCTCTAAGGACCGAACATAAGTTCGTATCATCATCAACAATAAGAATAGTTTCCATATCAACCGAATTATTTATCCTCAGTTAATGAATTAAACTGGTAATATTTGATTCTCTCTCTGTTCTTCAGGATATCTTCCTTTATAGGATTCTCTACCCTTGGTCCAGCCAATCTCTCCTTCAGGGTTGGAACAAGTTCTGCCTTTATTAATATTACGAGTTCTTTTTTAACAGTTACAGTTTTATCACTGCCGGTTAAATATCTTATACCAAACACCCACCAGGGTAAATCCTTCAAGAAAGGTATACCAACTCTTTCATTGGTTTTTTCGTTCGAAAAAAGTCCGCCGAGGATAGTTTCCTCACCGTTCAGCATTACAACCTGGGTGCTTGCTGATGTCTTTTTAATTTCGGTGGTAGTTTCACCAGCCGAGAAATGTACTTCTTTCAACATTTAGTTTAAGGAGAGTATAATCAACACCATCTTCTGTATAGACAAAAGGAGTTACTTCGATTATAGTTCCTGTCGGGAAGAATTTTTCAACTACGTTTCCGGCAAAATCTCTCTGCTTAACTGAAAAATCAGAACCAACCTGGATTCTGCCCAGCTGCCCTTCTCTTACAATTACATTAGGACTTGCAATAATATCTCCAAGCTGCTCGGATTCTAAAAATTTAAATGCTGCGGTTACGTCACCGAAGAAATTACCGCTCTGGAATGTACCATCGCCTGTGATATTATAATTATTTCTTTGAACAGTCTGCGTTCCTGAGCCAGTATTTGTTTGCGGATTTGCCCCGGTATACAATTCTGTTCCTAAATTGAAACCTTTACCTGAAAGTAAAACCCTCCAGTCAATTCCTCTTTCTTTAGTGGCGTTTTCATCCTGCTCAAAAAAGACTGCAGAAATTTTCACTTCACGGGAATCAACTGAGGCATAATTGTCAGGGGATTTGCTTTCTTCAGATTCCCCGCGTTTTTTAACAACAATTACATTTTCTTTTTCTTCATATGTCAACCCGGCATATTGAACAACTACAACCAGAGCCTTGTCATAAGGCATATTGTTTATTTCTATTCCTATCGGCTGGTCAGTACTTACAGTGGAAACAATATTTTTCCCTGTAAATTTCTCGCTTACTTTACTAAGCAGATCAATTGCCTGGTTAAAAGGCAATGACGCAGACATGGTAACCAGTTCGTCGGGATTATTATATCCTTTGAACTCTTTTTCAAGATACTGCTGTGCGTACGACTGAAATATCAGTCCAAGCATTAAAAACAATGTTATGGTAAATGTTTTCATTTTTTAATCTCTCTTTTTAATGGCTTTTTTTATCTTTTTTAGGGTCTTCTTTTTCAAGTCCAAGGTCAACCTTTTCTATTATGCCGCCTTTATTCAGGATAAAGCTTACACTATTTCTTTCATAATCTATCTTGGTCAAATAACCAAGGTAAACCTGCTCGCCTTCCCATAATAAGTATGTGTTTCCTTTGCTGTCGCCTATGAAGGCACCTTCAGGTACCAGGGCTAACAGTTTTGAACCCTGTACATCAAGCAGGTTATCAAGGTTCGGCGGAATTTCATTTCTGATCAATGGATAGAAAGCGTCATACAACGGTCTTGCCGTTAAATTATTCTCAACCATAGCTGACGTAGCGAAGCGGCTGTCATTAGAATAATATGCAGCAACATCGAGGTTATAATTAACCAGGAAGTGAGGCATACCTTCTTCATCTGTTTTGATCAGGTTGCTTAGTGAAACTGATTTTATTTTTTTCAGTTCCTTGCTTTGTTCTATGGCATAGATCAGGCGCCAAACGTCACTATAAGCTCCTCCTCCGGTAAGTTTATACTCATGGTAGAAGAAGTTTTTATCCGGTTTCATATCTGCATATTCTATATCAATTGTGGATTGAGGGGAATAACTGTCGCTAAGATCATTCACAAAATCATAGAATTTTATGGATGATAAGTCTTTAGGAATATTGAACTTCCTCGCTGCCAGCACTGAATCAAGAACTGCAGCACGAACCTGAAGATCCTGGTACTGATCTTTCAGATCGGCAGTATTGTATGAATGTGCCTTCATCTCATCGAGTTTAGTTCTTCTCTCGTTTAGATCGCCTCTCTGGAAAACCAGGATATATACGCCGCCCACAACTAGTATAAAAACAAGCAGAGCGACCAGTCCAAGTGTGCTTTTTAATTTACGGTTCATTGTACGCTCTTCTTATTATTATTTAACAAACTAAAACTTATAGTGAATTTATATGCATTCTCCTCGCGTAATGCCTCAAATACCATACTCTTCAGGGTTGCATTTTCGAGTGAATAAGCGAATTTGGTAACTACATCCTTATTTATCGCATAACCGATTAATACCACTTCCTGGTTAGCGTTAACAGAAAGCTGGTTAAGCCATAGGTTATGCCGTGTGGCAAAAAAGTCTGAAATATTCTGTAATACTTCTGTCCAGGCTCCGGTTCCTGCAGATGCAGAATCGAGTATTGCCTGAGTCTGATCAAATCCTTCTATCTTCGTTTTCAGCTGGGATATATTATCAAGAATCTCCTGATTCTGACGCATTAAAATGGTCTCTTCAGTGATTTTCTGATTAAGCTCTCCCAGTTCGAGGTGATTTTTAAGTATTGACTGCGTCATTATAAATGCTGCAATAAAAAGTATTGGCAGCATCAGGTAGCCATGCCATGCAAACTGGATGAACTTCTGATCTTCTTTTACATATTTAGGTAAAAGGTTTATTCCCTTTGTGCCTTCTTCCTGTTCATTAATAAATTCTGTTCCAACAGCTATAGGCACGCTGAAAGCAGAGAATTTGGCTTTTGTTTCTTCGTCCAGAGCAGATAGATCAAGATCATCAAATTCAAGACGGGAAACGTTTGCTTCCGGAAAAGTTCCATAAAAAGAAAGTATCAGGTTTTCGGAATCATCCTCTCCGCAGACAATAATATTATCAAGGGATGAAATTCCGCCATTCTCCATCTCAAGCAGGATCTTTGAAAAATAAACATCATAGGTGTGAAGATTGGAAGTTCCAATATCAAGGGTAGTTCCTATGTGTTTTAATTTTCTGCCGTGCAGGAATATCAGCTTGCTGTATTCCTTACCTATATAAACAATAAGAGAATTATCATCAGGGAAGAATTTCTTCCGCTTGGATACATAATAGGCAAGTGAAATTTCAGCACTCTTTACAGAGGGTATTTTATAATACCGTTTGTTATTATACCTGGCAAGGGAGTTAATAAACTTAATACAGCTTACCTCGCCTCCCAGGAATACAGACAACAGAGATTTGTCTGCCAGCTCTATATATCCAAGATTCTCACTGTCTATTGAGACGTTCTTTGCCTCCTGGATATCGTTAATGATCTCCTGGGTTACCTTAGCCGATTTTGGAAACTTAGAACCTTCAAATACATGGTAGAAGATGGCTGGTTCTGTTAGTGCCGGTATGAACTGGGCATTGTTGAGGTTTATTCCCGAAAGAGCATCATTGATTAATGCTAATGATGTTGATTCGGATTGAGCGTCACCAACGGGACCGGTTCCTCTCTTCAACCCTTCTATCTGAAGATCATCAGTGTCAAGCTGGAGACCTCCCAGGGTGTCTTCTGTTGCTAAAGCAGGCTGGGAGACAACATCAGTAGATGCCGTTTTTAGCACTTTAAACTTGCCGCTTTCTGCTGAGAGTACTGCGGCTTTTAATTCTGTTCCTTCACAGTAGATACAAACTAATGTTTTCATTATGCTGCCGATAATATTTGATGTATTCTTGTTTTATTATTTGCGTATGCTATGGCTGTCTCAAGTGAAATTTTCTTTGTCATATACAGCCTCTTTAAGTCCTGCTCCAGGGTTATCATGCCCTGCTGGCCTCCCTGGTTTATCATCATGTAAATTTCGCTTACATTATTGTTTTTAATTGCTGCTTTAACACTGGGAGTTACTATTAAAACTTCTTTTGCAAGCGCCCGTTTTCCATCCAGGCTGGGAACAAGTTTTTGAGATACTATACAGACCAAAACATCCGCCAGCCTGTGACGAACCCTGTCCTGCTCTGCCGGATTAACCTCTGCTACAATTCTGTCAATTGTTTCAGAAGCTGAAGAAGTATGAAGCGTTGAAAATACTTTATGTCCTGTATCGGTGACTTCAAGTGCTGACATTATAGTTTCAGGATCTCTCATTTCACCGATTATTATTATATCGGGATCCTGCCTAAGCGACTGAATTACTCCGTCCTTAAATGAAAGTACATCACGCCCTATCTCTCTATGACGAATAATACAGGCTTTTGAAGTATGAACATATTCAACAGGAGATGCTATAATTACTACATGAGCCGGGTCAATTTGATTATGGGCGTCAACAATGGCGTCTAATGTGGTAGATTTGCCGGACCCGGTGATTCCGGTAATCAAAGTCAATCCGTTTTTAATATAAGTATGGCTCATTGTCTTAACTACATGGGGATGGAATCCGTATGAATCAAGAGGCCGTATGGTCGAATTTATTGCACGCATATTCAAAGCGAGCGAATCAAGATCGAAGTAAGCATCAGCCCTGAAGCGCACATCAACATTTTTCCTTGTGTAATGGAAAGTATAACTGAAGTCAAGGTTACGAGTTAAAGCCAGGTGTTTACGCTGGTTGCTGTTCAGCATATTTATAATAAAAACAGCCGCCTCATCATCATTCAGCTGAATAAATTCTTTAACTCTCTCTTTGTTTCCATGTACTCTAAGCCAGATATAGCCTCCGTTCCCATGTCCGCCAAGCTCTATATCCGAGGCATCCATTTCGATCATGCTGGTAAGAACCTTATTCAAATAATTCCTCAATAAAATTCTTTTATTGGAGTCCAGTTTTTCTATATTTTCCAACAGATACGCTACTCTGTCAGGTCCCTGAAGTACCGGAGGAATTGTATTACAGAATTCTGTTAATACCTTTTTAATTTCAGGGATTGTTAGTCCAATATCTTTTGTTTCTTTGGATGTCATAATCTTTTAAGCAATAATTTTGTTTAACAATATTTTATTCATCTGAAGTAGCTGCAAGAACTTCCTGTATTGAAGTCAGTCCTAATTTCACTTTTTCAAGTCCGGAATCTCTCAGAGTAAGAGTTCCGTCAGCCTTTAGCCTGGTTCCTGATCTTCTCTTCATCAACTTCAATACCAGAACGAACGATAGCCTGTCTTATTTCTTTTGTAAAGTAAAGTGATTCATGAATTGCCATTCGGCCTTTATAACCTGTTCCATTGCATTTTTCACATCCTTTCGGCTCGTAGATCGTATAACTCTTCCATTCTTCAAGATTCAGGCCAGCAGCATTCATCAGAGTTTCGTCAAAATTTACCACTCTCCGCTTGCAATTATTACATAAACTCCTTATAAGCCTCTGGGCAACGATGATATTAATCGCGTAAGCAATAAGGAATGGTTCAATACCCATCTTATATAAACGGGATACTGCACTGGGTGCATCATTAGTATGGAGAGTGGAAAAAGTTAAGTGACCCGTGTTTGCAAGCTTAATCGCAACCTCCGCGGTTTCTTTATCTCTCATCTCACCAACAAGTACAACATCAGGATCGTGACGAAGAATTGACCTGATAGCCTGGTCAAAGTTCATCTTATATCCAATTTTTAATTGGCGTGCTCCATGGATAACATATTCAACTGGATCTTCAACCGTGAGAACATTAAGAGAAGGGTCGATTACCTGGTAAAGAGCTGCTACCAGCGTTGTACTTTTACCGCTTCCTGTAGGACCGGTTAATATAACCATGCCCTGGGGCTGGTTTATAGCTTTAACAAAAGCCTGTCGTGCATACCCGGTTAAACCCAATTTATCCAGATCGGTGATAACTTTTCTATCATCTAATATTCTTATTACAACACTTTCAAACTTATTTTTCAGTTCAGTACCAACCATAGGAAGAACTGAAACTCTATATCTTATAATATGACCATCAATTTCCCTCTGAATAAAACCATCCTGGGCTTTTTCCCTTTCAAACCGGTCCATTCCCTTCGATCTATCCTTTACAACAGCAACAACAGCTTCAGGGAGGGTATTATCCTGTGTATGCCAGTGCTGCAGGTTTCCGTCAATTCTTATAAGAATATCAGTCTTATTATTCATCTTAGGAACAAAATGGATATCACTGGCACCCTTTCTAACTCCTTCTATAAGAGCAGCTTCAACCAGGTTAATCAAAGCACTTTTATTTATCTCCTGGTCAAGCTCGTCTTCATCGAACGAATTTTCTTCATCCTCTATTTTTATTTCAGCATCCATTTCCTCCATCATCTTGAGGTAAACATTTTCAGGAGGCAGGATTGTCGAAATTAGTTTCTCATAATCTTTTTTTCGTATAAAAACTATTTCATACTTTTTAGCATTTAAACCGAAGGCAATTTTAGGGATATTACGATCTGTAGGGTCAATTGCGGCAAGTATAAGTTTATCCTTCAATCTTTCATCATACATAAAAGGAATAATCTTATGTTCAAGCATCTGGCTTTTAAGCATATCGCCGGAACTTGTTATCATATGCTTTATTGATTCGAGTCTGTTTTCAGGTATATCTTCAGGGCGGGTATCAAGTTCACGGAATGCATATAAAATTGCTACTTCCCTGAAAATTGTATCATGATCATAGGCAAAATCCTGAACTAATATCTGCGCAAGGTTTCTCTTAACCTTATTAGTATCATTAGCTTTCGCATTAAGTGCCTTCTCTAATGTAGCTGCGTCAATTATTCCTTTTTTGAAAAGAAGAAAACCGATTTTATCGGTCATCTCAAGATTTGTCTCGATCATACCTTATCACTCTGCATATAAGTTATATTATTAGCCATTCCAGGCTGCTTAGGGTGAACAGTTGCAGTTTCTGCAGAAACAAGTGTCAGCAGTATCATTACAACCATAATTATCATTGCAATCACCACCTGAACAATTTCAATAAAGTTTTTAAGTTTATAAACCGTTTCAGCCTCATAATAATTAGCAAGCTGTAGAGAGGTATTTTTTATAGTTCCGGTTTCTTCACCTGAGTGTAATCTTGAAAGAGCGGTTTCGGTAAAAACACCTGATGCAGTAAAAGCATCGGTCATTCCTACACCTTTTTTAACCATAAGTGGAATAGCAACATTTTTAACCCTTTCCTCAAAATACTTATTGCCCGCTGCTTCCGCAGCAATCCTTATTGGTTCAATACTTTCAGCGGAGCCGCTGTACAGAGTATAAAATACACGGCAGTAGACTTCTATTATAGTCTTATGAATCAGATTACCAACAAGAGGCAGCTGAAATAACATTTTATGAAAAACAACTGCCCCTTTTTTAGAAGTTGCCCATTTCCAGAATATTATTGGAGGGATAACACATAATGCCAGAAGCAGATACATATTGTCTATCATAAAATCACTCATCTTCAGAGTAAAGGCTGTCATAGGAGGCAGCTCGATTTTGAACCTCACAAAGAGTTTAGCTGTCTCAGGGAATATATATGCCACATAAAAAATTACTGCCAAAAAAAGCACAAATATTGTCACCATGGGAGTAATTAAAGCACTCCTTAAGCTTTTCTTAAATTCCTGTCTTCGTTCAAGGAATTTAGCAGTTGCCTTATAAATTTCTGCCATATTACCACTCTTTGATGCAAGCCCAAGCATATAGGCTGTGAATTTCCCAAAGACATTCTGATACTTCATAAAAGTTGCTTCGCTGTCAGCTCCTTTTTTAAGATCATTATTAACCTCTTTAAGAGTTTCTCTTAAAGTTTTGTTTTCAGTATCATTCATCAAAAGAGTAAGAATTTCATTATAAGGTAATTTCTGATCCAGAAGCTCTGAACTGATCTTAACAAAGGTTACAATTTCAGATGTAGGAGGTTTTCTGTTATAGTCCAATAATTTTTTATTAACAGAAATAACCTGGTATCCAAGCCTGGATAAAGCATCCTCAACTTCTTTCTTGGTATATGCCTTCTGTTCCCCGGTGATAGGCTTTTCATTTCCTTTTTTTACCTTATACAGAAAAGTAGATTTCTTTTCAATAAGCCTGATCTTTAATTGATTTTTTTCAGCAAGCCGTTGTATCTTCTTCTTTCCTTCCGTGAAGGAATTTGCTGAAAGCGAACCATTAATAGCCTGACCATTTAACTTTTCTGCTGTAAATTTTAGTTCAACCATGTTAAAATTGCTCTTATTGTTAAATTTTCATTAATCAAGCAATTCTCATTCCAAGAAGATTTTGCGTATTTGAAAAGAAATAAGCTTATTGTTTATAGTAATTTGTGAAAGAATTACGGAAATATTAGTTATTCAAAGGCAGGATAGACTGATAAGTTTATTAAATCACTGGATAGTCAACTTTGAGGTTTCATAAAAAATAAATAATTACTATCGTTTAAAATTAGCTTCGTACACCCCTTCTTTAATTTTCTTTTTCACATAATTTTTTGTTTCGGTATCTAGAATATCTGATTTCAGAAAGTAGTATGAATTGTTCCTGAGGGAAAGGGATGTTTTTGAAATATTAGGTACAAACTTAAACTTGATATCTCGCGGGAGGCTATCACCTACAATATACTTAAAGTTAGTATACACCGAATCGGAAATAGCTTCATCTTTCAAGATCAACTCGATCCAGCTATAATAGTTTCTGGCTTCAACTTTTTCAAAGGCTGCTTGTTGGTAAGCGATTATATTGGGTTTACCTAATGAAGTAAAATTAAGTACTGTTATAAGTACAAAAGCTAAGCCCAATATAGTATATATCCGTATTTTTGAGATAATCAGTGTCGTTAGCAAGAATATTATTATTGCGAAAGCAATATACGTTCTTTGATAAAAATCCACATGCAACTGTAAATCATACTCAATAAAGTAAATGATTCTGTTACCCAGGAAATAGTATTTATGAATGAAATCATATAGATCATATAAAATAAAGTAAAATTTATTTGAGAGGGTAAAATTTATTAGAATCACAGATCCGATCAGACTGAATAATAATATTTTGTTCCTTATCGAAGAGAGCAGTGCATCTTGGGATATTGGTTTAATCTTTAATTTAATTTGTTCATTTACTTTAGCCATATTAAATAACTTCAGGAACCCTTTTGCTGAAGAAAATGCTAAAATTGGAAGAACAAAAAAAGTGAACATCTGCTTTCCCGATCAATAAATAACATATAGACCAATTTGCTGGGATAAGTTGTGGATAATGAGTGGCTTTTTGAGGTAATATGTTATTTGCAAATTCACCTGCCCAACTATTCCATGCATGATTATTTACCGCATCAATGAAATAAAAAATAGTCCCGATATTAGCGATGAATAGGGCGACATAAAAAAGAATCACCAAACCTGCTATAAAGTATAGGGTTCTATTAAGAGGCGAAATATTTTCGAAAAAACTGATCAACTTTTTGTATTGTTCAGTAAAACTAAAGTTTGGAATCCCTGTTATACGTTTCGTAAAATACAAATAGAAAAGGACACCACATTCAAACATCATTATTCCTCCCATTATGAAAACAGTATAAATGGATAATAATGTGAGAATGCTAACCAGGACATAATTAACAAAAAGACTTAGGGTAAAAACCAACAGCCATTTTTGTATATAACTACTTTTATCCAGGTTTAAAAGCCATAATACGATAATGCCTGGTAAAAGTAGAATCTGAAGAATTGATATTAAACCCAGAAGTAACATTTTATTTCTTTTTTATGTAATAATAAAAATATCTATTATTATGCCATTACCATCATAAATGCTCATCTAGTTATAAAGATCAGAACCATTTAAAATAAAAAAGGCTGCCTGAAGAGTTACAGCCTTAAATCTTGATCCAAGATGAATTTTAATATGGCTGTTACTACAGAAGTAATTCTTGTAGGAGTTACCGTACAAGTAACCACTCCAATTTGTCGCATAACCAGTCGTCGTGATGGTTTGCCTATAATTGATATCGTAGATTGAACTCACCATCGGTTATTGTCAAGTTGCAGCATCAGTTGAAGTTTTTAGATCAGTTGCGAAGAATTGGTAAGCCTTACCATCAAAATTTAGTGAAAGAATTTCCACCACCACCCATTGAGATAGGTTTTTTATAATATTGCTGAGCTATATGCTCCAAGTTAGTTCCTTGAGAAACTATTGAATCCTGAGTAGAAGATTCAGCGTTTGCGTTGAATAAGTTGATACCGACTACTACTGCTATACCAACTACGATAACACCAAGTACGATTAAGAGAAGTTGTTGTTGACCCATTACAGATCTCCTATTTTGTTGTGATTAGTTAATTAAGTGTATTGTTATAGTTTAATAATGATCAGAATATATAGAATCCGATGTTCACTACAGTTTGAACTCTAACAGAAGTCCGTGCCATTCACTACGTCATTTCCTGTTCCGGTAATTACCACCTGACTCGGATTGTACATCAGCGACTAAAATATCCACTTGTGGCTGTACTTACTAGTTCGTCCGGGAACCTGCCATCCTATAAAGTGAGTTTCCACCTCCACCAAACATTTGATGGCTTTTTTGAGTATTCGTATAGCCATACTGTCCAAGATTCTGAGCATTCATTCATTACTAAATCTCTTTTATGATCAATCGCAGCTTGTACGAAATAAACTGATAGCAACAGATGACAGCAACTCCGACTACTATTATTCCAAGAACTATCTAAAAGTAACTGTTGTTGACCCACTAGAATCTATCCTTTCTAAAGCACCGGGTAGAAGTTAGTGAAGATTTATGTGCCTGGATTTTGTTTTTATATATCATTTAGAATTATTATTTACCGGTAATGTTTGCTAGTAGAGAATAATTTACCGGACTTTTCAAACTTTCAGGAATTAATTATGGTTTTATAACCTGATGAAAGTTTTTTATTAATAATTTCAAAGACAGTTTAGTGAAGAAAATAATATGCCAATCGTCCGGAAGTGCTTATATAAAATGTTTATACAGGATTTAAGAGCGACATTTCTGGCTTTAGTAAGTTTTACAAGTAAAAAAGTTCTATCGGAATAAAAGTTCTACCGAATTCTTAATCTGCTTTCAGTGTCGAATTTCAAATGAACCCAACATTTTCCAACTTTTCATAGAATTAACTCGGGTAATTAGACGGAATTTGGTAAATTCATACAAGGTTCCTTTTTCGGTACTCTTCCCCGGGACATTTTGCTTTATTTTTACAGTAAATTTTAGTTAGACCATGTTAAAATTGCTCTTATTAATGAATTTTAATCAATCATTGCAATTCTCATTCCAGAACTTAAAAATGCTTATTTGCAGAATTTTCAAGGTCCTTATTGATTAATTTGAAAGAGTTACATTCGAAGGCGCTAAAATTAGTTAAGGGTTTCTAGGATAACATTAAAGCAAGAGAGAATGGGATTTACAGAACCCATTTTTCTATTTTAAATAATCTGCAAGTATAATATCAAATCCTGAATTTGGGATGCTTTTTTTTATGAATCCGAATTCTTTATAATTATTTAAAAAATTCGTCCATTGGATATCATTTGAAAAACGTTTATCATGAAGAAGTCGGCCACCAACGAGTATCATATTTATGTTATTTTTCTCTCTGAAATCATTAAAGCCAGAATATTTTTGATATTCTGCAATTCTATGATAATTAGATTTAGCATAAATATTATATCCTCCCTCAGATTCCAGAAGATTTATGTTCATAGAGATATTCAGAGATCGTAGATAATTAATTACTGTTAAATTAGGTTTGTAATTAGAATAGTTTTTAAAAGTTTTCATTGGAGGACTAGCAAAAAATAATATAGCCCCTAAAATTAATAGATAAATCGTATATAGACCATAATATTTTATTTCGGGAAAGAAAATAAATGTTAAGATAAAAATGGTTATTAATACGATTGATATCATCAAATAATGCTCTCTGGGGTAAATAATTGTCGTGGAAATCAAAACAGGAACAATAAAAATCAAAATAAAAAGCCATAATATTTTTTTACTTAGAAAGTTCCTTTTTATTTTCATCTTAAAATTGTTACCCTGTTGGTAAGCAGCATATATCGCGAGCAAGCATATTATTAGGCTTAGAAGCAGGAGTTCCAACATATTATAGGCATTTTTATCGGGAAAGATAAGGGTTGCATGCTTCAACTCAATGGCACATATTTCAGGCATTTTTTTTATGTTCGCATCAATATGTTTAACAAACATACCAGGATTAGTCACAAAGCATTCAATTATTGTTTTTGAGTTTTCAAAATTATCATGGATAATTTTATCACTGTTAGTTCTTGACCATGGCGATAAATCACTTTTTTTCCAACTAACCAGTTTAATGAAAAATGTTGATTAAAAGCAAGAAAACCTCTCTCTCCAGAGGACAATGGGAACCCTATTAAGCTAAGATGGATTATTACAATTAAAAATAAAGCAGCAACTTTATAAAATATTTTATGATCGAACGCCTTGAATTCAGAAATAAGTTTAATTACAAATACAACCAAAAGAATTAAAAAGGAAATAAAGAATTCAGGTCTAACATAAGAAATCAGAAAGCAACCTATCAAAACAACACTAAGTTTATCAAAATTATTTTTATAATATGATGCAAGAATGAAGAATAAAAGAATAAGTATTAAAGCAAATGGCTTACCTTAGGAAATGAAGCAAAATTACTGTAGGAAATAAGAAAGAATAAAGAAATTAAAAATGATGGAAAGAGCGGAACCAAATATCTACGTAGAACTAAATAAATGGCAATAGGCAAACATATTGTTAGTATCTCATATTTTAAATAATAGAGTTTAACAGTGTCAGATTGAAACAATGAAAGCAGAAAATACCATCCCGAGTAAAATGGAGACAATTCGGCATTTTGAAATCCGGAATGGAGGAGGTTAATACCATGATCTAAATAATTACTCTCATCATAAAGTGCAATATCTATAAATTTTTCAAAACCATATAAATATTTATATCCGAGGATAATAAGGATCAATTGCTAAGAAATCACCAAAATATTTCTGACTATCTCTTCTTTAAATTCTTAATAATTAACATTCTGTGAAAATAGATAAAGCATATTAATAAAGAAAGGCTGAATTAATAATTCAGCCTTGTGAATGTCTACTCGAATTTATTGGATACTTGATGTGATTTGTGTTGGGGTAATCGTTGTTTTAACTGTCCAAGTATAACCCAAATTAGGATCTGGTGTTGCTGTCAAAACAACAGTAGAGTCGGCACCACCAAGAACTGCACGCCAGCTGCATCAGTTGAAGTTTTAAAATTGGCTGGAATACTAGCCCACTAATCAGTAAAAGTAGTTACGCCTGTTCCTGACGGATTAAAGCTATTACCACCACCACCCATTGAGGTTGGTTTTTTATAATATTGCTGTGCAATAGCTCCAATGTTAGTTCCCTGAGAAACGATAGAATCCTGAGTAGAGGTTTCAGCGTTTGCGTTGAATAAGTTAATACCAACTACGACTGCGATACCGACTACGATAACACCAAGTACAATTAAGAGAAGTTGTTGTTGACCCATTACAGATCTCCTTATGTTGTTGTGATTAGTTTATTAAGTGTTCTTAATAATTAGTTTATGATCAAAAAATTTTTAAGTCCTTATCTGATTAACAGGATTCGTGCCACTGTTGGATCAGGTCTTGTATACATTATATAAAGAGCAAAGGATTAGTCTCTAAATTTTATTTACCGGTAATGTTTGCTAGTAGAGAATAATTTACCGGACTCTTCAAACTTTCAGGAATTAATTATGGTTTTATAACCTGACGAAAGTTTTCTATTCAAAATTTCAAAGACAGTTTAGTGAAGAAAATAATATGCCAATCGTCCGGAAGTGCTTATATAAAATGTTTATACAGGATTTAAGAGCGACATTTCTGGCTTTAGTAAGTTTTACAAGTAAAAAAGTTCTATCGGAATAAAAGTTCTACCGAATTCTTAATCTGCTTTCAGTGTCGAATTTCAAATGAACCCAACATTCTCCAACTTTTCATAGAATTAACTCGGGTAATTAGACGGAATTTGGTAAATTCATACAAGGTTCCTTTTTCGGTACTCTTCCCCGGGACATTTTGCATTCTTTTTAACATTATAAGGAGAGAAAGATGGATCAAGCTGCTACTGTTTCCCCTGCTTTTCATATGATAGTTCATAAGATGGCTGGCGATATGAACTTCGTCGGGATCTTTTACATTATAATTGGTGCTATAGAGTGTCTTACCATAATAGGAGCTATCGTGGGCATTCCCCTGATCATTTCCGGGCTGAGGTTAAGGGAATCCGCAGATTCTTTTAAGGGTTACCTTGTCTCTGGTGATTCCTTTATGCTGGAAAAAGCCCTGGAGAGAGAAAGCAGGTTCTTCTTTATACAGAAGGTGTTTTTGATCATTTCAATAGTTCTGTTCGTCCTTTATATCGTTTTCTTTATTGTTTTCGGACTGACTATGCTTGGGAACTTCCAGAACTTCAGGACTGTTTAGCCTGAAAAAGTGAGCAAAACCATTAATAATGACATAAAAACACAGATCACACAAACAAATATTAGTGAATGAATCATAGATAATCTTCCCTTATTTAGTTATGTTTATGGCAGCACAAAAGTATTTAAACTATTTTAAGAAAAGGAGTTAGGATGTTCAAAAAGGCAACAAAGACATCTTTAAGCAAATACCTCTCAGTACTGTTTTTAGTTACTTCTTTAATCATAATCTCCGCAGGCTGTGAGAAGAAAACAGAAACACCTGAGGGAGAAAATACACTGAAGGATACTACAAATATGGTACAGCCCGGGACGGATACTACCGCAGCGGCTGACACAACACAAAAGTATCCGGATATAACCGGAACCTGGACCGGTAAGTTTGAAGCACACAACGCCACTCTGAAGATATCTGATCAGAATAAAGAAAACTTCACTGCTTATCTTACAGTCCAGTACCGTGAACCAATGAATAAAACAATAAGCGGGAACTTTCAATCTGATAATAAAATATCGATGAAGGATGAAGTTAAAAGCAGATCCGAAGCCACGTATGATGCAACTCTCTCCGACGACGGTAAAAAGATCACCGGAATATCTACTTTGAAATTAGATGGGAACAAAGCGAACTTTACTTTTACAAAGAAATAAATAAACGAAAGGAATAATTATGAGAAAATATATTTTTCTACCGTTAACTCTAATAATGGGATTTTTGATAGCCTCCTGTTCTGATACTACTACTAATCCGCCGCCTGTTGAAGACACAGGATCAATATTTATTAATTCGAGTCCTGCAGGTGCAGCAATAACTTTGGACGGTACAAGTACAGGCAAAGTAACACCTGATAGTGTTACAAGTGTTTCAACAGGACAGCATTCTGTAACTTTAAGTCTTAATGGCTACAGTGATACAACTTTCACAGTTACAGTTCAGACTAATCTTCAGACAACAAAACAGATTACACTTGCTTCGACATTAAGTACAACTATGTATGGACCGGTAAAGATTTATGAGACTTCAGGGACTTCTACATCTCAGCCCAGCGGTATTGATCTTTCAACCGGAGCTGCATATGGAGTAACTAGTACAGATAAGGATAAAGTGGATTTATACTATTCAACAAGCGGTACAGGAGGTGTTCCCTACCTGGTACAGAGCGCTGATCTCTATCCAAACTTAACACGTCATACTGCTTTTTATGTTGGAACAGGAACAGATATAACTGATGGTGAAGATTCACCGAATTATCCTCTATCAGGATGGACTGATAATATGAGCGATAGAGAAAATAATTATGTTTTCTTGTATGATGAGGATGGAAATTATTCAAAGTTAATAATAACTAATTATCATGCCGGAGGCGGTCAGGGTGATCCTTCCTGGGTAGAGGTAAAATGGTTATATAATAACAATGGCGCTGATAAAAGATTCTAAGGTTTAAATTCTTTTAAAGTATAAAGCCGTGGAGTTAACTCTTCACGGCTTTTTTTGTTGTGATGGCGGGCACTAAATCGTGATTCTCATCGACGCTTAATAGCTTTAAGTAAATATTACAACAAGGATTAGTAATTAACATCATATAGTACAGATTCTAAAGATTTATTATACGATAATAACACTTTAAGTATGGCTGATTGTTGGGGGGCATACAATAGTTTCATAAATCGGGCATGCAGCGATGCCGTTATATTGATTTTGGGGACAGTCTATTCCTTTTTCTTATATACATTAACAAAGCTATTTATACAATTAATTAATATAATATACGGGGAAGTTATAATGGGTAAGACAGAAGTTTCAATAAAATTATTCTTAGCTGTTTTCAGATCAAATTTTCTAAATCTAAATAATATTGAACCCGATTTATAATGAAGAGTATACTGCTTCATTCAGAGATCCATCAGGGTTTATATTTTTAAGAAATAACAATTTACTCAGAGCAGTTCGCTATAGCTACAAAGATCACTATGACAACTTAATATCGGCGGGACTATATAATAAGTGAAATGTGACAGTCTTTTAATCAAACACGAAGAAGTTAATTCTGCTGATATAAGGTCATATGATATTTACAAAATACGGCAACGAAATAAAATCGAATGTATAGGGAATCCCTACGAATGGTTCATCAATCCATTAACGGATGCGGCTTTAACGACTTAAGGATACAGCGAATTTCTCTTGAATACGATATGATATTAAGGAGATGGTTCGCATTTCACATCCAATTAACGAAGGACGCAGGGACTTTATCGATACATTATCCTTGGAAAAATATATCGAGGGAAAGTTATTATTACTTACAGGCAGTTTTGTACGAATTTTCTGCACATTGTTTCTAATGAAGTAAAACGATTTAAGAATGAACAGATTGTCATCTTTGTTTATAGATGGAATTCCACTTGATAGGACTAGAAACCTATTACCACAAAATTCTTTTTTTAGGTGATCACTTTTTTCTCATATTTATCTTCATGCTTTAAGTGAAAAACATTCCAAATTTCATAAAAGTAATAATAGCATAAAGATTGCAAAAAGCGGTCTTTTTGCACTAATTGATAACCTGGAAAAATCGATATTGGGTTTGAAATTAAAAAACAGGAATTCCACTTGGGGTGATTATTACATTGAAAACACCTACTCCCAAATTGAGGTCGAGAAAAAGAAAAGAATAATTGAAAAGTATATTGAAGAAATAAATCCTTCCACTTTGCTTGATCTTGGATCGAATACTGGATTGTTCAGCCGTCTTGCTTCTTCGAAAAATGTTTATACAATATCTACCGATTTTGACCCCTACTGTGTTGAGCTTAATTATCTTGAGGCAAAAAGGAAACAAGAAAAAAATATCCTTCCTTTATATTTAGACTTGACTAATCCTAGTCCTAAACTTGGATGGGACAGCAAGGAAAGGAATTCTTTTCTTAATAGGAAGAAGGTAGATGCCGTTATGGCTTTAGCTTTAATTCATCATTTATCTATTACAAATAATATTCCCTTTGATGAACTGGTAAACTGCTTTTCACAATTATCAGATTATTTAATAATAGAATTTGTTCCCAAGCAAGATATTCAGTTTAAAACCCTATTGATAAATCGAAAGGATATTTACGCTAATTATAATATGGAATATTTTGAAAAAGTTTTTATGAAATCTTATAATATTATTAGGAAAGAAGCTATTACAGCATCGGATAGAACATTATACTTGATGAAGCTAAGATAGGAGAACCGGGGTGTTTAAAAAAATACCGTTCCATCCAATTCTGTTTGCTATTTATCCAGTCTTGATTCTATATATGAGAAACTTATCAATGCTGGAGATTAACCTTATATTTATTCCAGTAATATTTACATTATTAACCATATTAGCTATGTGGGGGGTTTTAAATCTTCTAATAAAGAATAAGTATAAAAGTTCAATTATTACCAGCATTTTCTTTTTGCTTTTTTTTTCATATGGCCATCTAATAAGTTTAGTGGGGAATTATATTGAAAAAGCATTAGGGATTGATGCCGATGTATATGTGTCGATTTAATTTGATACTTATATTTTTAATTATTTCTATTCTGGTTCTTAAATATTTAAAAATATCTTTAATAATAAATGCATTATTAAATTTTATAGCTATAGGTTTGTTAGTCTACCCGATTATTACAATTGCTCGAACGGAATTAATTAGATCTAATGGACAAAAGAATAAAGTAGAACTGAAGGTCGAAGAAAACGTTTTTACAAAGCCCGCCAATGTTGAAAAACCAGATATCTATTACATAATTTTAGACGGTTATGGACGCGAAGATGTCCTAAAATCGGTTTATGGATATGACAATGCCAGTTTTTTAAATGAATTAGAGAATCGTAATTTCTTTATTACAAGAAAGAGCAGGGCAAATTATGCACAAACCTTACTCTCCTTGTCAAGAACATTAAATATGAATTATCTTAATCCTTTTAAAGCTGATTCAGCAAACAAAGAGATTTATCGACACAAACTGAGCTCAGAAATAATGAATAATAGCGTGACCTCTTTTTTAAAGAAGTTAAATTATGAAATCGTGACTTTTGCTACCGGTTATTCTGGAACAGAGATAAAAAATTCTGATCTATACATTATACCCAGCTTTTCATTAGATGAATTTCAAATGATGTTAGTGGGAATGACGCCCCTGTATCAATTGTTGGAGGCGATTCCAAATAAATCACCGATTTACCAACACAGACAAAGAATAATAGCTACTATTCAAAAAATACCTGATATTAAATCGCAAGCTGCTCCGATGTTCTTGTTTGCTCATATTGTCGCACCTCATCCCCCATTTGTTTTAAGTAAAAAGGAGAAATACATTGAGCGTCTGAAAAATCGAGGATTAGGGTATTCTGATGGATCTCATTATCATTCCTTCAATAAATTTCTAATGGTAGAATATACACTCCGCAAATTATATCTCACAATTGAAAGAGATAAAAAATTTATGATATCCTGGGAAGAGAAGTTCGAACGTTCAATCAGGGAGAACAGGTACCATGGCATTACAGGGTAAGCTTCAATGCCTCTGCACTAGCCTCAGGAGTTTACATCTACCGGATAGAAGCCGGTAACTTTGTACAATCAAAGAAAATGGTTCTTTTAAAGTGACATTTGTCGAAAAATATAGGGGAATAGAGTAACTTTAAGAGAACAATTTCCGAACATTTTTCCAGGTGGAGCCCATGTTCAAATCTTTACTTATCACTCTTCTCGCTTTAACGATATCGTCATCGATCCTTTCGCAGGAATTAAATCATAATTATTTTAAGGAAAACGTCGAAGTCTATTTCAAGTTTCATTTTACATCCACCACAGATATTAATGAACTATCGCGGATTATATCTATAGATAACGTTAAGGGGGATACTGCCTTTGCTTATGCTAATGAAGAACAATATAATAATTTTTTGAAAACAGGGTACGAGTTCCGGATATTAACCTCTCCGGGAAAGCTCATTGTCCCTGATATGAGCGATAATCCTCAGTCAATTCTTGATTGGAACGTTTACCCCACCTATGAAGCTTATGTAGCAATGATGAATCAATTCGCTGCCGATCATCCGGATATCTGCCAGCTTGTTGATGCAGGAACTACTGTACAGGGAAGACATATCCTTTTTGTAAAACTTTCAGACAATGTTAACGTAAAGGAAGCCGAACCGCAGTTTATGTATTCATCATCGATGCATGGGGATGAAATAACCGGGTATGTATTGATGCTGCGGCTTATCGATACCCTTTTAACTTCTTACGGAACGGATACAAGGCTTACTAACCTGGTAAATAGCAGCGAGATCTGGATAAATCCTCTTGCAAATCCGGACGGTACATACCACGGGGGAAATGGTACTGTGTACGGGGCGACGAGATATAATGCCAACGGAGTTGATATAAACAGGAATTTTCCCGATCCTGCAGCCGGACCTCACCCGGATGGACATACCTGGCAGCCTGAAACTATTATAATGAAAACCCTTGCGGAAAATAATAATTTTGTTCTTTCCGCGAATTTTCATGGGGGTACTGAGGTGGTTAATTATCCCTGGGATACATGGTCAAGGCTCCATCCGGATAACACCTGGTGGATGCTGATATCACATCTATATGCGGATACTGCCCAGGCTAATAGTCCTTCCGGTTATATGAGCGGTTATGATGATGGGATAACGAACGGTTATGCCTGGTATCGTGTTACCGGGGGGAGACAGGATTTTTTCACCTATTTCCATCATGGCAGAGAGGTTACGATAGAAATATCAAATACTAAAACTCCGGCAGCTTCTTCCCTGCCGGCCTACTGGTATTATAATAAGGAATCCTTTCTGGATTACATGGAGAATGTTTATTACGGAATAAGAGGACTTGTAACAGATACTTCCGGAAACCCAGTGAAAGCAAAAGTGGAAATTGCCGGTCACGACATTGATAATTCGGAAATTTATTCCGATTCATTAAGCGGAGCATACTACAGGATGATTTCAGCAGGGACATACACTGTAACATTTTCGGCTGAGAATTATTTCCCTCAAACGATCTCAAATGTCCAGGTGAATAATTTCCAGAGCACAAACCTGGATATTCAGCTTGTACCGAACATTGTACCGGTTGAACTTTCATCATTCACTGCCGATCCTAACGGGAATGAAGCAGTTTTGAAGTGGACAACCTCCACAGAAACGAATAATAATGGGTTTGTTGTTGAAAGGATTCAATTGCCTGAAGTGGGGGATCAGAAGAAATGGGCCAGGGTAGGATATGTTGAAGGTAATGGTACAACAACGGAGAAGCATTCCTATTATTTTAATGATAAGGATCTTCAGACGGGAAAATATCAATACCGGTTGAAGCAGGTAGATTTTGACGGCAGTTATGAATATTCAATTACTATTGTAGTTCAGATATCCAGCCCGGTTAAATTTGCCCTTGAGCAAAACTATCCTAATCCTTTTAATCCCTCAACGCTCATTAAGTTTTCAATAATTGAAAAGGCGGAAGTTACGCTGAGTGTTTATAATTCAATCGGACAAAAAATCAGGACGCTCATACAAGAGGAAATGGAAAGCGGTTTCCACCAGGTAAGGTTTGAAGCAAATAATCTTTCCTCCGGGGTATATTTTTGCCAGTTAAATGCCGGGGGGCTTGTTAAAACGA
Organism: uncultured Ignavibacteria bacterium; assembly: GCA_963800255.1. Taxonomy (GTDB): domain Bacteria; phylum Bacteroidota; class Ignavibacteria; order Ignavibacteriales; family Ignavibacteriaceae; genus DATFVA01. The sequence goes on from CAWDAK010000010.1 coordinate 165,959, forward strand.
TGAAAATGGTTCTAATTCGATAGGCAGCCTGGTAACCATTTATTAGCAAATTTGAACCCTGCTGCGAAGTTTACATCGGCGGACCTGAAGGTCTTTTTAAATCAAATGATTATGGTGAAAATTGGTCAGAAGTTGACTATGGTCCTGCTTCAAACCCGGAGGCAACCAATATGTTTTCTGCTAATGGATATCTTTTTGTTATCAACCTTTATGATAATGGAATATACAGATCTTCAGACGGTACAAACTGGGAGTATTTCCCGAGTTCAATATTAACTACCGGAATAAATGCTTTTACTTCTTATGGAAATAAAATATTTGTTTCAACCTTTTATAGTGGAGTACTTACCTCGGAAGATAACGGTTTAACCTGGCAGGAATTTAATGACGGACTGCCCTACGCACAGAGTTACCCGTCTATATTCGGATTGGTAGTAAAAAACGATAAACTATACGCAACTTTAAATGAATACAGCATCTGGCAATATGACCTTGAAGCCTTACCTGTTGAACTGGTTTCTTTTTCGTTAAGCATAAACGGAACAAGTATATCGCTAAGCTGGCATACGGTTTCTGAGACAAACAACAAAGGTTTTATTATAGAGAGAAGTAAAATATCTGAAGGCAACGGTCAGGAACAATGGGACGGGATAGGATATGTGGAGGGAAACGGAACAACATTAGATGACCATTCATATTCTTTTCTTGATGAAAATCTTCAGACTGGAAAATATCAGTACCGGCTGAAGCAGATAGATTTTGACGGCAGCTTTGAATTTTCAAATATTATCGAAGGGGAGGTTTCTGTTATTTCCCAATTCTCACTTGAGCAGAATTATCCCAATCCGTTTAATCCGTCAACGAATATAAAATTCAGCATTCCGGTAAAATCCATCGTATCACTTAAAGTTTATGATGTCCTTGGCGGTGAAGTAGAGACCCTCGTTAATGGAGAAAAAGAAGCGGGCAGCTACAATTTCAAATTTAATGCTAAAAATGTTTCCAGCGGCATTTATTTTTACAAATTAGAGGCTGGCGGGTACACTTCTATCCGCAAGATGCTGTTTCTCAAATAAAATGGGTCACACAAACCAGATTTGGCGTGCCTATTGAGTTAGGACAAACCCGAGGAATATCTTCTGTATCCATATTGACATTCGGGATTTAAAGATATAAATTCTTTGGTGTGTAAACGTTTACATTTTAGCTCAAATCAATTTAAACAAATGGAGGGATCTTATGAAACGTCTTTTACTTGTTTCTTTTGTTCTCCTTTCCGCTTCTGTTTTCGCCCAACCCTTTACGGTAGATTTTGAAACTGTAGGTAACAGCTGGGCATGGACTGTCTTTTCCCAGGGATCTGGAGGTAGTTTTGATATTGTTGCAAACCCGGCTCCCGGAGGCTTGAATACTTCTGACAGCTGTGCAATGCTCGCTGTTAGTGCAGACGGCGACCCATGGGCAGGTGCTTTTTCCGGTGATTTTCCTGATTTAGAATTAACGATGGATAATTGTATTGTCAAAATTCTGGTTTATAAGGATGTTGTTTCTAATTTTAACTTAAAATTAGAGCCTCCGGCAGTTGATCACAACGTTCCCAACACGTTAACCAACCAATGGGAGGAATTGACATTTGATTATTCCGCAGATATCGGAACAACCGTTGCCACATTAACTCTCATACCTGATTTCTCAGAAAGTCCCAGAACCTATGCCAGTGTAAATTATATTGATAATATCAGGTTCCTGCCATATAGTGAATTACCGGTTGAATTAACATCATTCACAGTTTCAAATAACGGTCTCGGTCAGGTAATCCTAAACTGGCAAACTGCTACAGAGATAAACAACCGTATTTTTGAAATTGAACGAAAATCCGGAAGTGAGAACTTCTCTACTATTGGATTTATACGCGGTGAGGGAACAACATCAGAACAGCATAACTATTCGTTTGTAGATAAAAATGTTAATAACCAGTCGTATACATACAGACTGAAACAAATCGATATGAACGGACAAACAACATATTCGAGCGAGGTCAGTATTCAAGCTATTGGTCCTAAAACATTTGATCTAACCCAGAATTATCCAAACCCGTTTAACCCGACGACGACAATAAGCTTTATTGTTCCTAAATCAGAATTTGTAACTTTATCGGTTTATAATTCTCTTGGTGAACAAGTAGCTCAGCTTGTGAATGGAGTAATCTCTGAAGGATCTCATGTAGCAACATTTGATGCTAAATCGTTACCAAGCGGTGTATATGTGTATAAATTGCAGCAAGGTAATTCAGTATTAAGTAAAAAGATGCTGTTGATGAAATAACGACATTTGTCGCCTCAGAAAGTTAAATCCGGAAGGAGAAAACTGAGGTTAGATGAATAACATTTCTAAGGGAGAGTTTAATTGGGTTTAGAAAATCCAATTGAATTCTCCCTTAAATTTAGGGGATCCTACCAACTTATCACGCTAACACATCAAAGCAAACAAAAAAGATTTTTAACGAAACGGATGTCTATTAACGTTTTGCCGCGCTGCGGCAAGGATGGGTTTGGATTAAAGATGGGTATCTACGTACATATCGGTGCGCTGCACCGAAACCAAAGGCGCGAGGTGAAGGTAAAGGCCGGCGAAGGCAAGGAGGGGTGAATGTATGCAATAGAATCTACGAATATATCGGTGCGATGCACCGAATACAAAAGTCCGAGGTAAAGACAAAGGCCGGTGAAGGCAAGGAGGGGTGAATATATGCAATGGAATCTACGAATATATCGGTGCGATGCACCTATATCTTTTACCCTGGGCAGAAGCCCAGGGCAAAGATGTAAGGGTATAATCTATTTATTAAAGTCCTTAAACAATTCTCTTATATAACTAAATTCTTCGTTTGTGAGGGGTTTATCCTGGCCTGACAGGTTGGATTTAACCTGCTTGAGGTTTCGGAATCCCGGGATTACACAACCCACCTCATTATAATGAAGCAAATATTGTAAAGCAGCTCTTGAGAGATCTTCTATAGATGACCCGAACTTTGATTTCAGTTTATCCAGTATGGGTTCAAGCTTAGCCAGGTTTTCTTTACTGAACCGGTCGGAGTCTTTTCTGTGATCGCCAGCCTCAAATTTAGGTGGATTGTTCTTATCATATTTGTCGAGTAGGAGTCCCTGCGCAACGGGACCAAATGCAACAAACGAAATATTATTCTCATCCAGCAGCTTTCTCGTTGGAGTCCCTTCCTGCAGGAACCTGTCATCCATTGCGCTTGAAAAACTCTGTATTACCTCAGGTTTAACTTTTGGAATCAGCTTGCTGAAATCAGAGTGTGAATAAGCGGACTGCCCAATGAGTCTTATCTTCCCTTCTTCTTTGAGTTTATACATTACTTCAATGGCATCATCCAGGTATTTATCGTTCTCACCGAAATCGCCATGATGGAAGTAGTATAGGTCAATATAATCCCGGTTTAAGTTTTTCAGCGACTGCTCGCACTGGTGACGGATATGCTGAGGTTCATAAGCATGCGCAGCTGTTCCGGGGAACCAGCCGATCTTTGTTGCTATTATAAAATCATTTATCCTTGTATCAAGTATGCGGGCCAGCATTCTTTCAGCCCTGCCATTGCCATAGACATCAGCGTTATCAAAATGGGTGACACCATTATCAATGGCGTAATTTATTGCTTCTTTTACTTCCCCTTCGTTAACATTGGCCCAGCCATTAGGATCTCCGTTAACCCAATTGAGACCTCCGAGCGTCCAGCAGCCCAGACTGATTTCTGATACCTCGATATCTGATTTTCCAAGTTTTCTGTATTTCATATTCCTCCTTAAATTACTTTATTCCAAATAATGCTTCTGTTTTCTGATATGCACGGTGTACATCTTCAACTCCGTACTTAGCAAGTTCATAATTGCTGCTCTTTAATTCTTCTCTAAGTTTTTGAACAGCATGAAGCAGTTGAGTTGTATTGGATATCAAACTTTGATTGCATTTCCTGGTCATTGGTTCTTAGTTTAACTTTACTTAATGCTTCAGCTTTTGAAACCAGGTCATCGCTAACCAGGTAAATCTGCTGGTAATCTTCCTGAGGCAGATATTTATGATAAATCATATACAGTATTTGATGGAACTGATCCAGTTCAGGCAGTACAGGGTGGATAATGTGCACAAGAGCTTCATACCTGGAGTGCAGGTTTTCAGCTGCTTTCAGCAGCAGGTCATTATTATCTTCTTCAGCAATCTTCTTATATTCTTCTACGGATACTTTAAATTCATCAACCCCTCTATTCCATAGTTCCTGCTTGTCACGTAAAATTCCCGGAAGTTCAGCCTCATATATAGTTTGTGAGCCTTTATCAATATCCTCAACATAATTCTTGAGTGCGGAATAATCCTTTGAAGGATAGGCAACGTGCCAGATAGGGTAAATAACATCGTGGAAGTCACTCAATGCAGGTACTTCAGCTGTTATTTCCGTAGAATCAAATTCTGCCTGAGAAAGAACCGGGATAGACAGCAAAACGAAAAGAGTAATAATTGTGTAGATTTTAGTAAGCATAAGTTCCCCGACTAATTTATTTATGAATGTTATAGATTATTTAATTGTTCTCTTAAGGACTTCTTTAACCCTTTTACTACCAGGTCATATGAATGATCTATCCACTCCTCTATCAGACTATTCTTTACGGTGCCTTCGATTTCAACAGTATTCCAGTGGAGCTTGTTCATATGATATCCCGGCGTAACAGATGGATATCGTTCTCTCAGCTCAACAGCTTTTTCAGGATCGCACTTAATATTTATAGAAAAGGGCGGATTTAAACTAGCAATAAGGAATATCTTTCCCATAACCTTATAGACAGGAGATTCCTCATTAAAGGGAAGCTCTTCCGTCACTCCTTTTTTCCTGAGACAATATTCTCTTACCTGTTCGATATTCATTATCTTCTATTTTTATCCAGCCAGCGTGCGGCATCTTTTGCAAAATAGGTTAAGAACATATCTGCGCCGGCACGTTTAATTGCCATTAAGGATTCAATCATTACCCTTTCTTCATCAATCCAGCCATTTATTCCAGCTGCCTTGATCATAGCGTACTCGCCGCTAACCTGGTAAGCCGCGGTAGGCATTCCGAATCTATCCTTCACTCTGCGTATGATATCAAGGTAGGGTCCCGCGGGTTTAACCATTATTATATCAGCGCCCTCTTCGATATCTGATTCAGCCTCACGCATTGCCTCATCACCATTGGCTATATCCATCTGGTGTGATCTTCTGTCGCCGAAAGCCGGGGCAGAGTCAGCCGCATCGCGGAATGGACCGTAATAGCCTGATGAATATTTCACTGCATAGCTCATTATTGGAGTTTTATGAAAACCATTCTCATCTAGTATCTTCCTGATTGCTGTCACCCGACCATCCATCATATCTGACGGCGCGACTAGATCAGCGCCAGCCTGGACGTGTGTTAGTGCTTCCTTTGCAAGCAGTTCGACGGTTTCATCATTAAGAATTTCTTCTCCGTTTAATAATCCGCAGTGACCATGCGAGGTATATTCACACATACATACATCCGTTATCACGAGCAGGTTTTTTACTTCCGCTTTTATAGCGCGGATAGCACGTTGAATAATTCCCTGCGGATCATACGCTTCAGAACCTTTTTCATCCTTGTGCGACGGGATGCCGAACAAAATAACCGCCGGTATACCAAGGGCTTCAACTTCTTTACATTCTTTAACTGCGTTGTCAATAGAAAGTTGTGAAACGCCGGGCATAGATTTGATAGGCTTATTTATATTTTCTCCCGGTACGACAAACAAAGGATATATAAAATCATTTTTAGATAATTCGGTTTCTCTAACCATATCCCTTACGAGGGGATTGTAGCGAAGTCGTCTCATTCTTTTAACTGGATATGCTGCCATAGGTTTTCCTTAGTTAATTAAAAATTATTCATTGTTAATTGATTTTTTAATTCGTTCGAAAATCAATTCGCCATTCTTCAAGCAATCGCCGATGGAAATTCCTCCGCGGTAATTTCCGCTTAGGAAAACACCAGGATTATTTTTTTCAAATTCATCAAAATATCTTTCGTGTTCAATGTAACCTATATTATACTGGGGAATAGATTTTGTCCAGTATTTATAACCTGTATACACAGGATCCTCGGTAATCCCCATAATCTTTTCGAATTCACCCCTCACTTTTTTAATCAATATTTCTTTATCGATGTTTCCAACTTCAGGATCCCGGGCTCCACCAACGAACAAAGTAAATGCTGCCTTATCTTCATCAGCACGATTAGGAAAAATAATTGAACTCCATATAGCTCCAAGGAAGGAACGCCTTTCTTTTGCCGGAACAAGAAACCCGAAACCATCGAGCGACTGCCTGATGCTTTCTTTATTGTATCCCAGCATCAACGCTAATACGGGGGGATAGTAAACCGCGTTGAAATGTTCTGTGAGTTTATCATCCCAGGATTTGAAAAGTTCAGCTGCGGTATAGGCTGGTAAGGTTGAGAGCAGAACGTCACAATCTATTTCTTTAAGATGACCGGCATTATTGTACTTAATTTTGAATCCTTTTCCAGACTTTTGAATTGAAGTTACATCACAAAAAGTATGAACTCTGTCGCCCAGGTAAGAGGCAATTGCGTTCGGCAGCTTCTGCATGCCTTCTGCAAAAGAAAACATCCTTGCACTTTGTTTCGATTTCTCAGCTCTTTGTTTTCTTTCTTTTATACTTTTTACGGTACCGACAATCAAGCCGCCGTATTTTTCTTCGAGTTCATACAACTTCGGAAACGAAGACTGGACGCTAAGCTCCTCCGGATTTCCGGCATATACGCCTGCGACAAAAGGATTTATAGCATAATCAAGAAATTCCTGTCCCAGCCTGCGTTTAACGAAATCAGCAATGCTCTGATAATAACCTTCCTTTGAGCGTCCGATAAAAGGTTCAGCAAAGAGTCTTAATTTGGCTTTTCCACTGAATAACCTGGTTTTAAGAAAAGCGGGGGGACTCATAGGCAGAGGGTGAAGCATATTATCACGCAGAATATATCTTTTGGACGCTTCTTTGTTTGCATAGACAAGGTCGTCCCCAAGTTTCAGATCTGACACTATTTTTGAGAGAACGGGAGTAGTTTCAAGACCGCTGTTTGGTCCGCGGTCGAATAAAAAGCCTTGCTCTTTTATTGTCTCTACAGAGCCTCCAACCTCCCTCTTCTTTTCGAGCACAGTAACATCAAACCCCTCTTTAGCTAGAAAATAGGCCGGCGTTAAGCCTGAGATGCCTGCACCTAGAACTACAACTTTTTTGCTCATTTATGCCTAATTTGGATTTCAATAATTCTAAAATATTGTGGTAATTTACCAAATAAATGAGAACTTTAGTACATATAAATAAAGCACCGAATGAATAACTGGATAACACATTTCGAGCAGTCAGGCGAGATGGAATCCCCTCCATATAAAGAAACAATGGAATTTTTCCGCAGATTCGAAGAAAAATCGAATATGGCAAGGTTATTCTCTATGGGAGAATCTTCGCAGGGAAGGGATATTAAATGCCTGGTTGCAGCAAAAGGAAACGATTTCACCCCTGCGAAAGCAAGAAGAAGCGGTAAAGCCATAATCTTAATTCAGAATGGTTTTCATCCCGGGGAAATAGAGGGTAAAGATGCTTCGATGCTTCTCCTGAGAGAAATACTGATAAGTAAGGAGAAAAAAGATCTGCTGGATAACCTGGTGCTGCTTGTAATCCCCGTTCTGAATGTTGACGGGCATGAGCGGCTTAGCCCTTACAACCGTCCCAATCAGAATGGACCCAGGTTGACGGGATTCAGAACGACTGCCCTTAACCTGAATCTTAATCGTGATTATATGAAAGCTGATACCCCGGAAATGAGGGCTCTTCTGAGGTTATTCACTACATGGCTGCCTGATTTCTATATTGATAATCATACAACGAACGGAGCTGATTATCAGTATCATGTAACCTACGGGATGGAAAGACACCAGAATATATTTGGTGCACTTGGTAAATGGGGACAGGAGAAATTTATTCCCTATGTTAAAAATGAAATAGAAAAGAAAGGGTTTTTATCTACTTCTTATATTGAGCTGATCAGCAAAGAACTGGAACAAGGATTTTCGGATTGGACATCCCGCCCAATGTACTCAAATGGATATGCGGCTTTACAGAACAGGCTTCTGCTGCTGGTTGAAACACATTCTCTTAAACCCTTCAGCAACCGTGTATATTCAACTAAAGCTATGGTCGAATCGTCCCTCGAATTCATAAATAAAAATTATAAAGAATTAAAAAAGATAAACCGGCAGGCGGACAGAGAATCGGTAAAAAGATACGCTGACGGAAAAACATCTTTCCCGATAATCTTCGAGGGGACTAAAGAATTTACCCTGCAGGATTTTAAGGGAATAGGGTATAAGAAGGCAGAAAGTCCTGTTACAGGATCTTTAGTTAAGCGCTATACAGGAGAACCTGTTGATATTAAAGTACCCTGCTATAATAAAGTTAAAACAATAAAAAGGGTTAAGCTCCCGGCAGCTTACCTGGTTCCTGCAGAATTCAAAGAGATAATCAGAATATTAAAGCTTCATGGAATAAAGGTTAGTGTGATGAACCAGGGTAACTCACTAATGGTAGAAAAGTATCTCTTTAAGGATTACAAGTTTGCCGGGCGACCGTATGAGGGACGTCAAAGAGTAAAAGTTGAATGTGAAACTGTTTTGGTGGAAATGTTATTTCCTACAGGAACGTATGTAGTGAACACAAAGCAAAGGGGAATAAGAATAATTGCAAATCTGCTTGAGCCGGAAGCTCCTGATTCATTTACCAGTTGGGGCTTTTTCAACGCTTTCTTTGAAAGAAAAGAATATGCTGAGGATTTTGTAATGGAACCTGTTGCTGAAAGAATGCTGAAGGATAACCCGGATCTGCAAAATGAATTTGAATTAAGGCTTAGGGATGATACAGAATTCAGGCAGAACCCTGCAGAGAGACTTGATTATTTTTACAAGAAATCAGTTTATTTTGACCGGAGAGAGAATATTTACCCTGTTTTCCGGTTGATGGAAAAAATAGCAGATTGAATATGATCTTTTGAAGTGGTAAAATAGGTCAGCATCAAATAACCTCATTTAGATAATTTTTATATCAGTACCCAAATGGCAGAGAAAGACAAATTTACAATCTTATGCATTGCAAGCTTTGAAAAGGGACAGGAATTTATGCGGCAGTGTAAGAGAGAGGGCGCCAGGGTAGTTCTCCTTACCTCTAAAAGTCTTGCAGATGCCGACTGGCCGAAAGAGAGTATTGATGAGATTTTTTATATCCCTGATGTGAATAAGGTATGGGATATGAAGAACGTAATATACGGGGTAAGTTTTCTTGCACGCACCGAACAAATTAACAGGATAGTGGCGCTGGATGATTTTGATGTTGAAAAGGCTGCATCATTAAGAGAGCATTTACGTGTTCCGGGTATGGGTGATACAACCGCAAGGTACTTCAGGGATAAGCTTGCTATGAGAACGCGGGCTAGAGAGGAAAAAATAGCGGTTCCAGAATTTGTTCATGTTCTGAACTACAGGAAGATAAACGAATTTGAAGCGGCCGTTCGATTTCCTTATGTTATCAAGCCCCGGCTCCAGGCTGGTGCTCATGGAATAAAGAAAATTAGTTCGGTACAGGAATTATGGCGGACAATCAATGGATTAGGTGACGAACAATCTTTTTATATTCTTGAGAAATTTATTGAAGGAGATATCTATCATGTCGATTCGATTATATATAACATGGAAGTTAAGTTTGCTATCGCCAGTCAGTACAGCCTCCCTCCTTTTGAAGTAGCGCATGAAGGAAGAGTGTTCGGAAGCCGGACGATAAAGCATGGTACAATCGAAGAATCAAAGCTGATCGAGATAAACAGGAAAGTGATAAAGGCTATGGGACTGGTAAGGGGAGTCTCACATACTGAATTTATCAGGTCCAAAGAAGACGGCAGTTTTTATTTTTTAGAAACCTCGGCCCGCGTAGGCGGAGCGAATATAGCAGAGCTGATTGAGGCAGCTGCAGGAATAAACCTCTGGGCTGAATGGGCGAAGATAGAGATAGGTTTCGGAATCAGAGAATACGCAGTTCCCCCCGTAAAGAATGATTATGCAGGAATAATTATTTCACTTGCAAAACAGGAATGGCCGGATCTTTCAGAATATACAGATGAGGAAATCTTCTGGCGAATGAAAAGAAAGAATCACGCAGGTTTAATTATAACTTCTCCCGATCATAAACGAGTGGAGGAGTTATTAAAGCAGTATACAGAAAGATTTTATACCGATTTCTTCGCCTCTCATCCCCTTACCGATACCCCACAATAACTAATTAATTCAAACGGTTCGGGAATACTTTGTGGTGTCTTCTTTTCGCTCGATGTAGCCGTCAAAGTTCATGGCAATGTTGCGGATGAGGAGTTTGCCCATCTCTGAGACTTTAAGGTGATCGTTTTTAATTTCAACGAGATTATCGGCTTCCATTTCTTTCAGGTTGTTCAATCCCCACGCAAAGTAAGTTTTAAAATCAAGGCCGAACTTCTTTTCAACATTTTTGAAATCGAGCTCAAAGTCGCACATTAGTCTCATAATTACAAAGCCCCTGATGATATCATCTTCAGTCATTTTATAGCCTTTTGCTACAGGCAGATTTTCTTCATCTATCGATTTGAAGTATTCTCTTTCAGTTTTGTAGTTCTGGGCATATACTTGTCCAAGCTGACTGATTGCTGTAATTCCCATTGAATACATATCAGCCCCGGCATTTGTACTGTATCCCTGAAAATTTCTGTAAAGTTTCTTTTCCCTGAGTGCTATTGCAAGTTCATCTTCGGGTTTTGCAAAATGGTCCATACCTATAAATACATAGCCTGCGTCTGTAAGCTTTTCTATGGTTGATTTTAAAATGTCAAGCTTAACTTCGGGAGCGGGAATATCTTCAGGGTGAATGAGAGCCATATGTTTTTTCATCCAGGGTACATGCGCATAGTTGAAAACGGCAATCCTGTCAGGGGATATATCTATTATCTTATCAACTGTTGAGTTAAATGATTCAACTGTCTGATGCGGAAGTCCGTATATCAGGTCAAGGTTTATACTGGAGAAGCCAAGTTCCCTTATCCATTCAACCGTCTGCCTGGTAATATCTTCGGGCTGTATACGGTTAACAGCTTTCTGAACTTTCTCATTGAAGTCCTGAACTCCCATGCTTATTCTGTTGAAGCCATTGTTGCGCAGGGCTTCAAGGTGTGCTTTTTTCAGATCGCGGGGATCAATTTCGCAGCTGTTCTCTGAATCTTCTTTAAAATCGAATGACATTTTTATGTATGACGCAAGGTCGTTTATCTCATCCGGTGAAAGGTGGGTAGGTGTTCCTCCTCCCCAATGCAGCTGTGCTACCTTCCTGTCAGTAAGGATGTAGGTTCTGAGCATATCTATTTCTTTTTTTAGGTAGGCCAGATATTCTTTTACCCTGTCACGGTTCCTGGTTACAATCATATTACAGCCGCAGAAGTAACACAGAGTATCGCAGAATGGAATATGATAGTATAAAGAAAGGTCGGGAAGATTTTCCCCGTAATTGGTTTTGATTATTTCATCAAGGTATTGTTCCCGGGTAAAGCTATCGCTGAAATGGGGAGCAGTTGGATAACTTGTATACCGGGGGCCCGGCGTATCGTATTTTTTAAATTTCTTTAGATCTACCTCAAACATATCTGTCTCCTTTTCTTTTCATATCAAAACCGTTAGAACCGCTAACCATAGATCTTTGGTTATGTTCACGGGATTAATTTCCCGGGGTAATACTGATAATTGGAACTCTTTATTATATTAAAATTATTCTGTCTCTGCGTCTTTATAATGAAATTTAACGCTATCTTCTTTGACAAACTGAACCAGGGCTTTTGCTTTTTCGGGATCAATATTCGGAAGTATTCCATGCCCGAGATTGAAGATATGTCCTGATCCCTCACCATATGATTCAAGTACTCTCCCGGCTTCATTCCTGATGACTTCTTTTTGAGCAAATAATACTGTGGGATCAAGGTTACCCTGTAGGGCCACCCTGGAGCCTACGGCACGTCTTACCGCGCCAATATCCATCGTCCAGTCAAGTCCAAGCACATCCGCACCGCAGCTTGCAAGATCCTGTAAATTAAAATGAACACCTTTTGCAAAGACAATTACGGGCTGCTTCTGTTTATTTATTTTCGATATCACTTTTTCGATATATGATAAAGAAAATTCTTTGAAATCATGTTGAGAAAGAATACCGCCCCATGTATCAAATATCTGAACTGCATCTACACCGGCTTCAATTTTAGCTGAGAGGTATTCAGCCACAGCATCGGAAATTTGTTCCAGAATCCTATGAGCGAGGCCGGGATTATTGTATATAAGCTGTTTAACGTGAGCAAAATTCTTTGAACCTTTTCCTTCAACCATATAAGTTAGAAGAGTCCAGGGCGAGCCGCTGAAACCAATAAGCGGTACACGACCATCCAGTTCTTTTTTTGTAAGTTTTACAGCATCCAGTACGTATTTCAGGTCTTTTTCAGGTTCTATTTTTTTAAGAGCTTTTGCGCCTGCTTCATCCCTTACCGGGTTGTGAAAAATAGGACCTTTACCTTCGTGCATTTCGAGTATTAAACCCATAGCTTCAGGAATTACAAGTATATCGGAAAAAATTATTGCAGCATCCACTCCAATTATATCTACCGGCTGAATCGTTACTTCAGCGGCCAGCTCAGGTGTCTTGCACATAGTCAGGAAATCTGCTTTCTCCCTGACTGCACGATATTCGGGGAGGTACCTTCCCGCCTGGCGCATAATCCAGACAGGTGTTCTTTCAACAGGTTCTTTCCGGCAGGCTCTCAAAAACAAATCATTCTTTAATTTCAAATCTTCTCCGATTTATAAAATTCAACTATGGAATTAACAAGTCCGTCTATGGTATATTCCGACGGAATTATGTCAACTTTAACTTTCTTTTTTTCGACTGCTGCTTTTGTTGTAGGTCCAATAACCGCTACAGTCAGGTTCCGGAAATAGCTTACAGGATCAGCTACTGACTGGATCTCAAGGAAATTCTGAAATGTGGAAGGACTAGTAAATACAAATAGATCCGGACTGCTTTTTCTTAGTTTTTCTTTATACTCAAAGATTGTCCCATCAGAGGGGAGACCGATATTATATACAGAAGCAGTTTTTATCTTTGCTCCTCTCTTCTTTAATCCTTCCGGAAGTTCTTCCCGGCCGATTGCTGAGCGGGGGATAAAGATGAGCTTATCCTTCAAGTCATATTCTTCAAGTTCGTCTATAACCCCTTCACCGCTGAATTCTCTTGGAACTATATGTACGGGGATATTATTTTTTTCACACATTCCTGAAGTTTTGCTTCCCACTGCTATGACTTTTATCCTGTTAAAATCAAATTTAAGGGAAAGCTCTTCACATCTTTTAACAAACATTCTAACTGCATGACCGCTGGTGAATATGATAAAATCAATCTTTGACTGTTTATTTACTACGGTGTCAAAGTCTTTCCAGGAATCGGGTGGTGTTATCTCAAGTGTGGGGAAGGTAAGAACTTCCGCACCTAACTTTTGAAAGATTTCAGCTGACTCTTTAGACTGATCCAGCGTTCGGGTAATTACTATGGTTTTATTTTTAAGCGGAAGCAGACAGCTATTATTAAATCCGGAAAAAAGTCCTGTAACCACAAATTCATAAACCCGTTCACGATCCTTTACCATTTCTTCTTCAGAATATTTCTTATCAATCCCTCTTGAAACCGAACCGTAAATGCTCCCCAGTATAAGGTCAACCGCAAAATCCTCGTCAATCTCACGAAAGAGGTTTTCATTTTTACCGTTTTTTATAATCGTTCTTAACATCCCTTTCAAATCGTTTTCCATATCACAGAGTTCTGAACATATTTCATTTTCGCCTTTCAGAGATTCTTTCTGGTACATCAGAAAGAATGTCTGATACTTCATCATAAACATATATGTGTGCACTATGAAAGAATGCAGCGAATCAATGCTGGTTTTTTCGTCGGCGATTTTATTTTTAAGTGAAGCAATTAACTTTTCCATGCGTTGGCGCATAATTGAAAAATATAGTTCCTCCTTGGAAGTAAAATAATTGTAGACGGTTCCTTTTGCCAGCGATGCCAGCTTTGCAACGTCTTCAACCATTACTTCATGGTAATTCTTCCGGGAGAAAAGAAGCGATGCAGCTTCAATTATCTTTCCCCGCTTCAGGATTTTACCATTTTGTCTTTTTTCTTTAACGATCATAATCGTGCCTGCTTACATTATTCTCCAGGTTTCAGTAGAGATCACTTTTCCCGAATTAGGATCAATCAGCATAATCTCGCCATTGCCCCGCATACCATTTGAGCCTTGTGATTGTTCAAAAGTTGAAAGAATGCTCCACACATACTGGTTATTTTTCGGGTCCCATTTAAATTCTGCCTTCCAGTCTTTTATTCCCTCTTTAAAATTATTGTCTTTAGCAATTTGCCGGGCCTGCTGTTCATTTATATTGAATTCACATTTACCGGGGTCCGCACCGCAATCAGGAAGTCCTGTAACATTTTCCCGGTTAATAATGCGTCCAGTTGAGTCAACCTCAAACTTAATCTTATTGTCAACATAGGGTTTATCCGGTATCCGGAAATTGTAAATTACCTGGTAGTTTGAGTTTATTTTTTTAGTCTCCTGGAAATCGGGTGTTATATAGTTATCAAAAAATTCCTGACCGACCCTGGAAACAATAAACCTGTTTGTACTCTTAAAAATATTGTCTGGAATATTCGATTGTGAATCTGTGCAGCTGCAGGAGCAGGCAAAAAAAGTTATTACCGCGAATACTGCCAGTACACCAATTAAAATTTTTCTTAAAGAATTAAGGTTCATTTCGCCCTCACATTATTATAGATTTCATCCAGAATTTCTTTTGCCCCGGCCTTAATTAACTCCTTCGCCAGGTCTATCCCAACCTTTTCAGGATCCTTACTGCTGCCCCTGATCTTTTTTCTGTAAGTAAGACTTCCATCGACAGACGCTACAAGACCATCCAGGTAAATACCATTTGATTTAACCTCAGCAAGAGCGCCGATAGGAACCTGGCATCCGCCTTCAAGTTTTCTAAGGAATGCTCTTTCAGCAAGAACAGACTTATATGTTTCTTCATGGTGAACTGACTGAAGGATTTCATCAACGATTTTATTTTCCTGGTGGATTTCAATTCCAAGTGCTCCCTGTCCAACGGCGGGAAGCATGTCCTCTTTGTCGATGAAGGAAGAAATATATTTTTTCAGATTTAACCTCTCGATACCTGCACGGGCAAGTATTATTGCATCCCAGTCAGATTCAAGAAACTTTTTAATACGGGAATTAACATTTCCTCTTAATTCATGTATTGTAAGATCGGGGCGTTTATGCAGCAGCTGGGATCTCCTTCTAAGCGACCCGGTTGCTACATGACCATTTTCACGGATAGTATGGATTGTGGTGCCTTTTTTCCTTGCTATCAGAACATCTTCAACAGGATGACGTTTTGACACAGCAGATAATTTCAAATCGTCAGGCAGCATGGTCTGCAGATCCTTAAGACTGTGAACAGCGAGGTCTATCTTTCTGTTCAAAAGTTGAACCTCAAGTTCCTTAGTAAAAAGACTTTTATCGCCTATTTTGGAAAGGGCGACATCAAGAATTTTATCGCCTTTAGTCTTTATTATTTTTATCTCAACTGAAATATTTTTGTTTCTTTTTTCAAGTTCTCTTTTAATAAAGTTCGACTGCCACAAGGCAAGTTCACTTCCGCGCGAACCGATTACTATTTTCTGTTTCAATTTAATTCCTGAAATTATTCTGTATTATTATCATTGCTATCTGTTTTATCGATACCGAAAATCTCCCTGATAATACTTATCCTGGCTGCCATTTCATCCGGAGCATTTCCCTCGCCGGTAAGTTTTTTTAATTCGACCATCGGCTGGTGGAGAATTTTATTTATTATTCTTTTTGTGATTATATCCAGCTTTTCCTGATCGCCATCTGTAAACCGATTCTTATTCTTCTCTACCTCTTCAGCCCGGATATTCTCAAAGTAATCGCGCAGTTCCTTTATCGTAGGACCGGCTTCAAGAGAATTATACCAGTTCATAAGAGCTTCAAGTTCTTCCTTAATTATCTTTTCAACTTTAGGTATCTCATCTCTTCTTTTAGAAAGATTCTGGTCTACTATTATATTCAGAGAATCTATATCATGATAAAAGACATAATCGATAACTTTTGAAGTTGGATCAATATCGCGGGGTACTGCAATATCCATCAGAACCAGAGAGGAATAATTCCTCCTTTTCATGGCAGCCTCAACGTCCTTCCGGGTAAGAATCAGATCCCGGGCACTCGTTGCGCTTATTATAATATCATAGTCATATATATAATCTTTGAAATTATCGAAGGGGATTATCTTTGCATTTAGCGAAGAAGCAAGTTTTTCAGCTCTTTCGATGGTTCGGTTGGTTATTGAAAGCCTTCCAATCCCTCTATCCCTTAGATGCTTTGCTGCAATTTCACCGGTTTCTCCTGCACCTATGACTAATGCAGATTTTTTGCTGAGGTTTGAAAATATTTTTTCTATCAGCTGAACCGCAGCATAACTGACAGTAACAGCACCCTCGCTTATCAGGGTTTCATTTATTGCACGTTTACCTGTTTTTATAGCCGCATCAAATATTCTCTTTGTGATTACACCCGTGAAGCTGAGTCCTTCTGCCAGCTGAAATGAATCTTTTACCTGTTTGAATATCTGGTTGTCTCCTATAAGAAGCGAATCAATTCCTGTAGCTACCCTGAATAAATGTTCAATCGCAGAGAATGAATGAAATGACTGAAAATTATCTGATGATATATTCGGAACCAGTTTATGTTCAATTAGAACTTTTTGGAGTTCAGAAAGGGCTATTTTTTTATTAGCCGGAAAACCATATATCTCCGTGCGATTGCAGGTTGATATAACCAATCCTTCACTGAGGAAGCTGCCTTTAATCTTAGCTACAAGCTCAGTGATTTCCTGTTCACTCAGGTGAAGAGCTTCTCTTAGTTCAACCGAAGCGGAACGGTGATTTATTGATATCGCTGATATATTCATACAGGCTCAATAAAAAGAATGAAAACTCTGTGCTAAAAAGTTTGTAAGCATTGTTGACGCTATTGCAAGAACAAAGCCTATAATCGATAGTGTAACTACCTTCTTGCCGCGCCACTTACCAAAAATTTTGCTGGTTATCCCGATGCCGTATAATATCCAGACCATAGAGGTTCCTATTAGCTTAGGATCTGCATATGAGAAATTGGGAAAAGCTTGAGGCAGCCAGATAATACCTATAATAATAGCGAAAGTAAGAAGTATAAATCCTATTACTGCAGAATAGAAACTTAAAACTTCAAGAACTTCAAGACTGGGAAGCTTATTAAATATAAGTCCGAACTTATTCAGCTTTATCTCTTTATAAAGGATTAAATAGAGGAATCCGTATACTGCAGATATGGTAATTGCGGAATAACCCAGGAGTGCACTGAATACGTGTATACCGAGCAGGTTGCTCTTTAGTACATCTTTAACTGCAACAAGATCCTCGATGAAAAATGAGCTGATAAGCTGGAATAGTATTGATATAATTATAATAAATAGACCTGTTCCCCGAATGTCGGTTACCAGTTCCAGAATGAAATAAGAGAATCCTACTGCAAATGCCAGCACTGTAAAGATTTCAAATACATTCGTGATTGGAGGGTGATCGAAATAAAGTGTTCTGAATAGCAGGTAGAACAGGTGAAATATTAATGTGAGGAAAAGCAGCAGCCTTTTGGAAGTTGCAGCTACCTTCGCGCCTTTCATAAAATCTACATAATAGAAGATAAAAGTGGTTATGTAAAGAACAGGCAGAAGTATGTTTAGGAAATCTATTAAACCCTTCATTATAATCTCATATATGACTTACGGGTACAAAATTATGTATTAAATGAATATTAAACAAGAATAAAATGACTCTCTGGTCAAAAATATGCTTCTTAGTTTCCACCGAGGATCAACGGAAGTCCATCCTTTCCTGATCCGATAACAATAATTTTACTATTTTCCGATCCCGCCAGCTTCTCAGTAGCCTCAATTCCCTTCCATTTTAAGAGCTGCTCGCTTATTCCTTTAGAGACAATTTCCTGGAAGTCAGCTATACCTTTGGCTTCTATCCTTTTTCTTTCGGCTTCCTGCGTTTCTCTCTGAAGTATAAACTGCATCCTTTGACTTTCCTGTTCCGCTTTGAGTTTTTCTTCTATTGATGATGTTAATCCGGGAGGAAGGGTAATCTGACGCATAGGAGACGACTCAATATTTATTCCTCTCGGGACCCACAAGTTTAGATAGATCCGTTTCAATTTGTTTTGAAAGTTGTTCCCGTTCTGCCGTATAAAGTGCTTTAGCATCATACTGTGAAGTTACTCCCCTGACTACAGAACGAAACTGCGGAACCACGATTCTTTCAACATAATCTTCGCCTACTGTTTTATAAATTTTGTTTGCATTTTCAAAACTCATACTAAATAAAAGACTTAACTCGAGCTCTATACTCAACCCTTCTTTAGATGGAACCGTCATAGTCTCCTTAAGTTCCTGTGTACGGGCATCAAACTTAACAACGTTAGCCAACGGGTTCACAAGATTTACCCCGGGGTATAAAGTTTTATCGCTTACATTACCGAAGAAATCAATAACACCTACATGACCGGCCGGTACTATCGTCCAGCATTGCAGAACAGCAATCAGGATTGCCACACTCATACCAAGCAAGGCAAAAGAAGCCTCCTGTTTACTGGCTCTTTTTCTTGCGCTTATAAACACTATTGCTGCAACCAGTGCAGCCAGGCATGCAATAATAAATAACATTTTAATCCTCGGTTATTCTTTTTAAAAGTAAGTCTAAATATAAAGGTAAGGTATATGAATATAAATAAAACAGAAACTAAGTTAGAGTAAAACTGAATAAGGCCTGATTAGTGCTTTATAATCGAAATTTATCCCGGACAAGCGGTAAAAGAACCTCAACAAATTCAGGTTATAATTCTTTTGACTAACTTCAGAGCAGCGGGTTTATCTTTTTTGATTGAGATTGAGTTCAAGATTCTTTCTTCTGCCAGTTCGATACCCTTTCTTGAATCCGAAAAAATCTCAGCCAGGGTATCTCCTTTTTTAATTTTATCTCCAATTTTCGATCTAATAATTATACCGGCTTTATGGTCTATTATATCTTCTTTGGTTTTCCTTCCAGCTCCAAGTTCTATAGCAGACATCCCTATTCCATATGTATCCATAGCAGAGATATGGCCAGATTTAGGAGCAATGATCTTCTGTTTATGCCTGGAAGATGGATACTTTTCCGGATCATTTATAAATGAGATATCTCCTCCCTGTGCCTTTACCATATCTTTGAATTTATCCAGTGCTTTACCATTAGCTATAAGTGATTCGGCTATTTTTGTCCCTTCTTCTATGCTTGCAGCCTTTTCGGCAAGATATATCATAGCACCAGCTAATTTTGTGCTTAGCTTGTACAGGTCATTTTTTACATCTCCCCGCAGGATATTTATGCACTCAACAACCTCAAGCCAGTTTCCGATATGGGTGCCTAAAGGCTGGTTCATATCGGTGATAAAAGCAATTACTTTTTTGTTAAAATCTTTGGCTGTATTAACAAGAGATTCAGTTAATTCGAGGGCATCTTTAGTGGTTCTCATAAAAGCGCCGGAACCAACCTTTACATCAAGTACCAGCCCGTCGATACCTTCAGCCAGCTTTTTGCTCATTATGCTAGCGGTTATAAGGGAGACAGATTCTACGGTGGCTGTAACATCCCGAAGGGAATATATTACTTTATCAGCAGGTGCAATATCTTTAGTCTGACCAATGAGTACAGAACCGGTTTTTTTCAAGACCGACTTATATTCATTTAAGGACAGGTCCGTTCTGAATCCGGGTATTGACTCCAGTTTGTCGAGGGTTCCACCGGTATGGCCTAATCCCCTTCCTGAAATCATCGGCACATTTACTCCTGCGGCGGCTGCTACGGGAGCCAGGATAAGCGACGTCTTATCCCCGACTCCGCCTGTAGAATGTTTATCTATTTTAAAGCCTTTTATACCTGAAAGATCAATCACTTTTCCACTATGGAGCATTGTTTCGGTAAGAATTGATGTCTCTTCTTTTGTCATTCCCTGGAAATAAACGGCCATGAGGAAAGCTGAGAACTGATAGTCGGGGATTTTGTTCTTGGTGAAACCATCCACAACATATTTGATTTCTTCGGAAGTAAGGAATCCTCCTTCACGTTTCTTTCGTATGATTTCTACAGGATTCATAGTGGTTTTGTGCCTTCAGGAGCATTATTATTTAATTTGTATGCCCTTTTAATATTAATTATTTTTATCGCCTGAAATTAATTGATGGAGCAAAGTTACAAAATGAAATTTGAAAGAAGAACTCATACCTGTGGTGAATTAAGAGAAAGTGATGCCGGCAAAAATGTAGTTTTGAACGGATGGGTAGACAGGAGAAGAGATCTCGGCGCATTGATTTTTATCTGGCTGAGGGACCGTTACGGGATTACTCAAATCGCATTTGAGCCTGAAAATAAGGATGCTTTTGACATCGCAAAAGATATAAGAAATGAGTTTGTTCTTTCTGTAGAAGGGATAGTCAGGCAAAGACCCGGGGATGCTGTAAATGCTGAACTTGAAACCGGGAAAATTGATGTTCTTGGTGAATAAAGTTATCATACTCAATGAGGCAGAAACCCCTCCGTTTGCGATTAAAGACAACACTGATGCATTTGAGGATCTTAGACTGAAATTCAGGTATCTTGATCTGCGCAGACCAGCACTTCAGAAGAACCTGCTACTAAGGCACACGCTATCACAATTAACCAGGAGATATTTTGATGAACATAAATTCATCGAAGTAGAAACTCCTGTTTTAATGAAGAGTACTCCAGAGGGTGCACGTGATTACCTGGTTCCCAGCAGACTTCATAAAGGAAAGTTTTATGCACTGCCTCAGTCACCCCAGACGTTTAAGCAGTTACTGATGGTATCGGGATTCGACAGGTATTTTCAAATTGTTAAATGCTTCAGGGATGAGGATCTTCGGGCTGACCGTCAGCCTGAGTTCACCCAGATAGATGTAGAGATGTCTTTTGTGGACAGTGAAGATATATATGAAGTGGTTGAAGGTTTTATGAAAGTGCTTTTCAAAGAAATCTGGAATAAGGAGCTTCAGCTTCCACTTCCAAGGCTTTCTTTTGATGAAGCTATGGAAAGATACGGAAGCGATAAGCCTGATACACGTTTTGCCCTCGAACTAAAAACTCTAAATAATATCTTCAAACAGAGTGAGTTTAAGGTATTTAAAGAGCAGGTTGGTTCCGGAGGAATAATTACCTCTCTGCTGGCTGAAGGATGCGCCGGTTATTCACGCAACCAGCTTGATACACTTACTGATTACGTTAAAGGACTTGGAGCAGCAGGACTGGTCTGGATTAAAGTGAAAGACGGTAATGTTGAAGCTCCCGTTGCGAAATTCTTTTCTGATGAAGAAAAGAAAGATCTTATTGCTGAAACGGGTGCAAAAGATGGCGATCTGATTCTGATTATTTCAGGTCCTAAAATAAAAAGTCTAACCATAATGGGTTATCTTAGAATGGAAATGGCTAAGAGACTGGAATTGATTACCGAGGATACTGAACCTGCCTTATTATGGACCACAGACTTTCCCACTTTTTGAATGGGATGATGAGACACAAAGATTTTATGCGATGCACCATCCATTCACCTCACCAGCCATCGATGATATTCAATATATGGAAAGCGATCCCGGACGTGTAAAAGCGCGCGCTTATGACCTTGTTCTGAACGGAACTGAAATAGCGGGCGGAAGCATCAGGATCCATAATACTGAACTACAGTCAAAGATGTTCAGAGCTCTGGGCATATCAGAAGAGGAAGCGGAACAGAAATTCGGTTTTCTGCTTAATGCATTTAAATACGGAGCTCCCCCTCATGGCGGTATAGCATTTGGATTCGACAGAATGGCAATGATATTTGCCGGTGAAAGTTCTATCAGGGATGTTATAGCATTCCCTAAAACTGCAAGTGCCGTCTCACTGATGGATGATTCTCCCTCTCCTGTAAGCGATGACCAGCTTAAAGAACTGCATATAAAAGTCAGATAGCCGAAATGCCGCTTTGCAAAAAAAGCTGATCCCGGAGTAAGAGGAGCTGTTAAAACATAACAGGGTTACCCATGGCTGCTGGATCAGGAATGATAATTTGGAAGGGCAGTTAAGACAGGTAATTGACAGATTTGATCTCAAAGAAAATATAAGTGAATTCTTAAGATGTCTTGAATGCAATAACGTTCTTGAACCAATTGATAAAGAGGAGATTGAAGCAAGACTTCCTGCTAAGGTTAAAGAATGGCAGCAAAATTTCTGGTATTGTAAAAATTGTGATAAGGTATACTGGAAGGGAACCCATTACGAAAAAATGATTAAGTTTATTAAACATTTGAGGAATGAATTATAAGGAAGTTTTGTTATATAACTTTATGGTTTAAATCATTTGCTCTCTTATCAGGGGAGATCTTAAAATTAAAAAGGTACTATGGGCTTTATAGCAGTAATATTCTTAACATTCGTACTGATCTTTCTGGTACAATTTTATTTTACCCGGAAAGTATATAAATCGATCCTGCTGATTTTTCCTAATGTTTCTACTGTCATACTCAAAAGAATATTCAGGATTCTGCTGATTTTTCTTAATCTTTATCCTGTTTTCCTGTTTGCTGCCTACATTTTTTTCTCAGCTACCACGGGAGAGCAGAGACCCGGCTATGCCCGAAGGATGGTTTATCAATTATTTTCTTCTCTATCCTTTCTGGATTTGGACCTTCCTCATCGTTCAGTGTATTCTGCTCTTTATAATCATTGAAGTGATAAAATTATTATTGCTTCCTCTTTACCGGAAGTACCGTGATAGGTTCAGGTATAATGAAGCAAGGCTGATAGTAATAATTCTTGCTTTCTTTATTATTTATGTCCCTGCAAGAGTCCTGGTGGACTATTATGTGGTCTCAACAAGGATTGTTGAATATAAAGATAAGTACCTTCCCGCAGGAACTTAATAACTTCAGGATAACTTTTATCTCCGATATCCAGGCTGATCCTTATACGGATGCTTCCCGCCTTGGAAAATATATCAGGAGGGTAAACGATACCGATCCGGGACTTGTATTAATTGGCGGGGATATGATAACATCATCTCCCGACTACATTGATGAAGCTGCTGAATTTGTTGGAAAGATAAAATCAAAATACGGTGTTTACTCCTGCATAGGAGACCATGATAACTGGGCATACAGGAACGATTACAGGAGAAGTCTGAGAGAAGTAAGTTCGGCAATGGATAAATATAATGTTGAAATGTATAACAATAGAAATCTAAATCTGAAGATAAAAAACGCTATTATCGGAATAACTTTCCTCACCAGCACCTATGTTGAGCATCTTCAGGCACAGGTACTTGACAGCCTGGTTAAAGCACAGAACCAACCTGACCTGAAGGTAATGTTAATTCATCAGCCGAATGCTCTGGCCGTTCAGAAAGCAGCAGATTCCGGGTATAACCTGTTTCTGGCAGGACACACGCATGGGGGACAGGTTACTTTCTTATTTCCATTCATCAACCTTAGTCCAACACTTCTAGAAACCAGGTTCGTCCGAGGTGATTTTCATTTCGGAAATATGCTTATGATCGTCACAAGGGGACTTGGTATGTCCCTTGTTCCAATGAGATATAATTCAACTCCTGAAATTACAGTCATTGTTCTAAGAAAAGAATAATTCTTTCTTGAAAATCATCAGGATTTCAGCTCTTTCTGTTCTGAACCATTTCCATTCAGCATCGACATAAACAGTGTCTGTGTAGGGTAAGCAAACTCAATACCTTTTTCTTCAAAGCCTTTGTATATCTCCAGGTTTATAGCCTGTTGTATATCCATATACTTGGTGTAATCCGAACCTATTACATAATAAACGAATTCAAAGTTCAGACTGAAATCTCCGTACTTGGCAAAGTGTCCCCTATCAAAAACAGCATCTTCCTGCTTCTCAATTATTTGTTTTACCATGGCCGGAATTTCCTTTACCTGTTCAAGGGTTGTCTGGTAAATTACTCCAAGCTGAAAAACAACCCTTCTGCGTTCCATCTTTTTATAGTTATGAATTCTGGAATCAGTGAGGTCTTTATTGGAGAATACAAGCTGCTCGCCGCTAAGGCTTCTAACCCTT
Source organism: uncultured Ignavibacteria bacterium (assembly GCA_963800255.1). Taxonomy (GTDB): domain Bacteria; phylum Bacteroidota; class Ignavibacteria; order Ignavibacteriales; family Ignavibacteriaceae; genus DATFVA01. The sequence goes on from CAWDAK010000010.1 coordinate 190,451, forward strand.
GTGGTTTTTAATCCTATATATTCCACGGAGCCAACCTTATCTCCAACAATAATGAAATCTCCAATCTCGAAGGGACGGTCAAAAAAGATGACAAAATATGCAAACAGATCACCCAATATTGCCTGGGCAGCAAGAGCGACTGCAATACCGCCAATACCCAGACCGGTTATAACCGCTGAAACTCTGAATCCAAGATTGTCCATCAAGAAGACCAGACCTACAGTCCAAATAACCAATCCTATAATCGTTGAAATTCCACGGAGCTCTTTTTCGCGTGATCCTGAGTCATCCCCTCCTTTTCTCCTTACGTAGGCGCTTAGTGAAAAGCGGATAATTGAAGAGATAGCCCTGAGCAGGAAAAAAGTGAAAATAATGACGGCGATTTTATTAATGATCCCCATTGTAGAGGAATCAATTTTTAGATATTCAATAGCCAGGTAAAAAGCTCCAAGGTAGAGAAGGGGCACCACTGTTTTTTGAATTCCACGGACAAAGAAATCATCCAGTTTGGTTTCAGTTGACTCAGACCATTTTGTAAGTCTTTTTAGTATAATAGACTTAAATATCTTTATAGCAATTACTCCCACTATAAATATTCCCAGTGCTATAAGGTAATTGAGGACAGTATTTCCGAAGTATGTCTGATAAAGAAAGTCGTGCATAGATTGTCTCCTATTTTATTGCCAAAATCAAACTTCAGGTATCAAAATCATCGTATCCCTTATATAATCAACAAGTGAAGTCTGGCAATGGTTCAAAAGAATAAAAATATCGAGATAAAGATGAAAAATAAAAATATAGGGATACAAATGACAGGATTATCAAAAAGAAGTGATATGTAACGATTAGAGATTGATAAAGTTCTTCAATAGGGAGAGTCCAGCCTCACCTGATTTTTCAGGATGAAACTGCACGCCAAAAGCATTTTCGCGTTCAATAGAAGCGGAAAAAGCTTCACCGTTATTCACGACTGAAGTAGTATACTTATTTTCCGGCAGGTAGTAGTTCTCAGAGAAATAAAATTCAGTTCCGGTACTTATACCCTCAAAAAGCCTTCCGGGTTTGAGGATATCCACTTTCTTTAATCCTGAATGGGATAAAAGAACCTTTTCATCTTCTATTTTATTGGAATCAACAGGAAATAATCCCAGGCAGGATAAGCTTTCCCCTGATGTATGCTCGCACATCAGTTCCACGCCCAAACCTATACCCAGGATCGGGTTTTTAACCATCCTTAACATTGAGAAGAGGTTTAAGATATGCAGCTGCCTGATGTTCTGTTTCGCTGACCCGCTTCCATAGAGAATAACTTTATCACTTCTGCAAATGTCCGCTTCAGTAGTTGTGATCCTGAAAGGCACATTAAGCTGGTTCAGAACCATCGAAAGCTCATTTACTGAAGAATCTTCACATTTAATTAAGGATAACATATAAAACCAAAATTTCTATTACTACTTAAACATCATGTTCAAAGGAATAGTTTCAAAAACTATTCCAGGCCAATCCCAAATTTAATATTATTTACTGATAAAATAACATCCTGGTGATCCTGAAAAATCTGGAATTATAGGGATTAATAGCATCCTTATTTAGTTTGCTCGAAGCAGTTTTTGATATTCTTGGAAATGAAGTTGCTGTTCTGGTGAACGAAAATAAAGCACCCGGCAGTTATGATATTGAATTCAGCAATAAAAAACTTTCCAGCGGAACATACGTTTACAAACTGACTGCCGGGAACTATTCTTCAACAAGAAAGATGCTTATTTTGAGATAATATGCATTACCGGAACTGTTAGGCCCGGGCAGGGACTTCGTCTTTTGTGAAGACAAGCTTGCCACTATTTCCGACGGAGATGCTGATTGTATCTCCGTCTTTGAATTTATCCATAAGCAGTTCCTGTGACAAAGGATTTATTAGATATTTCTGGATTGTTCTTTTCAGCGGTCTTGCACCGAATGTAACATCATAACCAAGCTTTGACAGCCAGTCCTTTGCCTCATCGTTCACGTTGATTGTTATTTCCTTTTGATCAAGCATCTTCTGAACATTCCTTATCTGGATATCAACGATCTGTCTTATTTCCGATTGCGTCAGAGGTTTAAACAGAACGACTTCATCAATCCTGTTAAGGAACTCGGGTCGTATCGTTCTACGCAGCAGTTCGATCATCTGGCCTCTGAGTTCTCCAATCGCGTTTTCTATCTCATCGTCTTTAACATGCTCCAGCTTTTCACGGATAATCTGTGATCCAAGGTTGGACGTCATTATTATAATCGTATTCTTGAAATTAACGGTTCTGCCCTGGTTATCAGTCAGTCTTCCGTCATCCAGCACCTGCAGAAGTATATTGTATACATCAGGGTGAGCTTTTTCAATTTCATCAAGCAGAACTACTGAATATGGGCGGCGGCGCACTGCTTCTGTAAGCTGACCACCCTCCTCGTAGCCTACATATCCCGGAGGCGCTCCTATAAGCCGTGAAACAGAGAATTTTTCCATGTATTCCGACATATCAATACGTATCATAGCATGCTCATCGTCAAAGAGAAATTCCGCAAGAGTACGTGCAAGCTCGGTTTTCCCGACGCCGGTTGTACCCAGGAAGATAAAAGAACCAAGGGGGCGATTGACGTCCTGCAGTCCCGTTCTTGATCTCCTGATAGCATTAGCCACAGCAGAGACAGCCTCATCCTGTCCTATTACACGTCTGTGCAGTTCATCTTCCAGTCTCAGCAGTTTACTCCTTTCGCTTTCGAGCATTCTGCTTACGGGTATGCCTGTCCACTTAGAAACAACTTCTGCTATATCCTCAGCGTCAACCTCTTCCTTCAGCATTCTCTTATCTTTCTGAACGGTAACGAGCTGTTCAGTTTCCTCTTTAAGCTGTTTTTCAAGCGTTGCTATTTTACCGTACCTTAGTTCTGCAACCTTACCCAGGTCACCCTCCCGTTCATAACGCTCAGCCAGTGTTTTAGCATTATCAATTTCGCTTTTCATTCCACGGATCTGCTGAATCTTTTGTTTTTCAAGATCCCAGTGCATCCTGAGCGTGTTTCTTTCTTCTCCTAAATCACTCAATTCTTTTTTCAGTTCTTCCAGCCTTTTTGCAGAAGCCTCATCTTTTTCTCTTTTTAGTGCTTCGCGTTCAATCTCAAGCTGCTTGATTTTACGTTCCAGCGTATCAAGTTCTTCGGGCATCGAATCAATCTCAATACGCAGCTTCGAAGCGGCTTCATCAACAAGATCAATTGCTTTGTCAGGAAGGAACCTGTCAGCTATATACCTGTGGGATAGCTGCGCTGCAGCAACTATTGCGGCATCCGTAATACGGACGCCATGATGCACCTCATATCTTTCTCTTAACCCGCGCAGTATGGATATAGTATCCTCCACTGAAGGCTCGCTTACCAGTACCGGCTGAAACCTTCTCTCAAGAGCAGCATCCTTTTCAATATGTTTTTTATATTCATCAAGCGTTGTTGCCCCAATTGCATGGAGCTCGCCTCTGGCAAGAGCGGGCTTAAGAATATTAGCAGCATCCATCGATCCTGAAACTGCTCCAGCGCCTACAAGCGTATGCAGCTCATCAATAAATAATATTATCTCGCCGTTTGATTCCTGTACCTCTTTTATAACAGCCTTCAGCCGTTCCTCAAACTGTCCCCTAAACTGAGTACCGGCTACAAGCGCTCCCATATCGAGGGCAACCAATCTTTTTGATTTAAGGTTCTCAGGTACGTCGCCGGTTACAATCCGATGGGCTATGCCTTCAGCAATTGCTGTTTTGCCGACTCCGGGTTCACCGATCAGGACGGGATTATTCTTTGTCCTTCTCGAAAGCACCTGCAGCACTCTTCTTATTTCCTCATCTCTTCCTATTACAGGGTCAAGCTTACCTTCCTTAACAAGGTCATTAAGATCGCGTCCATATTTCTTAAGCGACTGGTAAGTTTCCTCGGGATTCTGGGAAGTTACCCGCTGCGTACCGCGTACCTCCTTTAAAGCCTCAAGTATGGTATCGTGAGAGATTCCGTTATCCCTTAAAAGCTGTCCCGAGTTGTTATCAGATTTAGATAAGGCAAGGAGAAGATGCTCTGTAGAGATGAATTCATCTTTAAGATTACGTGCTTCCCCGGCAGCGGCATCAAATAATTTGCCTGTCTGCGGCGACATCTGCTGGTTGCCTATGCCCGCTCCCGATACCTTGGGAAGCCTTTCAAGCAGCTCATTAACTTTCAGACGTATAGCACTTACATTGCCGCCTGTTTTGTGCAAAATGGAATCTGCAATACTCCCCTTCTCCTGAATTACTGACGCGAGCAGATGTTCCGGTTCCAGAATCTGGTTATTATAATTCTGTGCGATCTCAATCGCTGTTTGGACAATCTCCTGTGCCTTAACTGTTAGTTTATTAAAATTGAACGGCATAATATCTTTTCCTTATTAAGAGTCAGATCATAAATTCCATCGTGTCTGAACTTTATTTAATCAACTCAGTTTATTTTTTTAACTTCTGTGTACCAGTCGCTCGACTGTTCAAGCATCTGGTTTATTTTACGTACTAAATTATGAGGGTCGGTCAGATCTCCCTCAAGCAGGAGAGCCGATTCGAATAATTCCTCAACCACATTGTTTATATATTCATCCTGACGATCCGCTTTAAATACTTTAAGCAGATTTCTTATCAGCTTATGGTCACGGTTTATTTCAAAGACCTTTTTAGGCACCTCCATATCCTTATTCATCATCCGCATCATCTTCTGCATTGAGGATGACATCGAATCATCGGGATTTACAAGAATAGCAGGACTTCCGCTCAGCCTATCCGATTTCCTAACATCGGTTACTCTATCTCCCAGTATCTCTTTGATCCTTGAAACCAGGCTGTCAAAATGCAGCTGATCATCTTTGTTCAATTCAACCGGCTTTTCTTTTTTCTCGCCGGTTTCCTTGAAGGGTTCAAGGTTCTTTAAGTCGACCGAATCCACGGGTTTAAATTCATAGTCCTTATATTTTCTAAGCGAAGAAAGAACAAATTCATCAACCGGGTCATAAAGGTAGAGTACCTCAAGACTTTTATTCTTAAAGATCTCAAGATGCGGATCCTGATCGATAGCCTGTCTGCCCGATCCAAGAGCATAATAAATCTCTTTCTGACCATCTTTAAATCTGGAGACATATTCCTCAAAAGATGTTAATCCCTTCTCATCATCATTGTGCGAGGAATTGAATCTAAGCAGCTCCTTTATCTTATCCATATTTGTAAAATCACCGTAGCCAAGCTTCAGGTTTCTTCCATGTTCTTTCCAGAATTCAGCATACTCTTCAGGTTTGTCTTTTGCCTTCTTCATAAGGTACGATAGAACCTGGCTGGTTATCGTGTTTGATATCTTGGTGAAAATTATGTTTTCCTGGAGCGTTTCCCTGGATATATTCAGGGGAAGGTCCTCCGATTCAACTACACCTTTAACGAAGCGCAGGTATTCCGGGAGCAGGTCTTTGTTCTGGTGCTGGATCAGGACTCTTCTAACGTAAAGATCCAGGCCATAGTCCTCCCTGCCGAAGCCAAAAAGATCTAAATTCTTTTTCGGGATGAAGAGCAGGCTATGAAACTGTATCGGAGCATCAACGGAATTATGAATTACGTCCATAGGTTCATCCGGATCGTATGAAAGGAACTTGTAGAACTCGTCATACTGTTCCTTTTTCATATTGCTTTTAGGTTCACGCCATATTGCCGATACAGTATTTATTTTTTCCTTTTCAAGGTAGATAGGGAAGTTCACAAAATTCGAGTGTTTCTTAATTACAGTTTCGAGTCTGTATTTATCAGCGAAATCCTTAGCATCATCTTTAAGATGGATTTCAATAGTCGTTCCTCTTTTAAGTTTTTCATCAGGCTCCATTATTTCATAATCACCGGTTCCGGAAGATTTCCACTCAACCGGCTTCGTATTTTTTCTAAATGATTTGGTTTTAATAACAACCTCTTCAGCCACCATAAAAACCGAGTAAAAACCTACTCCAAATTTTCCTATAATATTATTAGCTTCTGATTTATTTTCCTGCAGCAGTTTGATAAACTCTGATGAACCGGATTTAGCGATTGTGCCGATATTTTTTATAAGTTCATCCTTAGTCATTCCGATGCCGGTATCAGAAACAGTAATAAGCTTTTTCTTTTCATTAAAGTTCACATGGATTTCAAGAGGAAGATCTTTATCCTCTATCTCAGAACCTTTAGTAGATTCAAATCTTAACTTATCAAGTGCATCTGAAGCATTAGAAATTAATTCACGTAAAAATATTTCTCTGCTTGTATAGAGTGAGTGCACAAGAATATCAAGAAGCTGCTTAACTTCAGCTTTAAATTCATATTTATTAGATGTTGAAGTCTTACTCATTCTTTACTCCTTTAGTCCTTTCTTAACTGGGATAATTTTTTAAATAATTCTTTTTCTTCTTTCGAGAGGTTTTTGGGTATCTGAATTATCACTCTCACATACAGGTCTCCGCGGATGCTTTTGTTCTCCTTACTAACCATACCCTGACCGCGAAGTTTTAAGAGCTTTCCATTATCTGTTTCGGGGGGAATAACTATACTTAATTTCTTATGATCCAGCGTTTGAACCTGCACGTTGCCGCCGAGAACGGAAGTATACAAATCCACATCAAGATTATAATAAAGATCATTTCCTTTCACCTCGTAGAAAGGGTGGTCCAGAACGTGGATGTTCAGGTAGAGATCACCCTTCTCACCGCCGTTACTTCCGGAAGCTCCCATACTGCGCAACCGAAGTTTTGTATTATTGGTGGTACCTGGTTCAATCTTTACCTTGAGTTTTTTCCCGTCAACACTTATCTGTCTCTCAACGCCGTTGAACACCTCTTCAAGCGTAAGGTTAAGGTTGGCTTCATAATCACGTCCCTTACGTGAGCTGCTGAAAGTACTTTGCTTTCCGCCCGCTCCTCTGCCTCCAAAAAAGCTCTCAAAGAAATCGGAGAATCCCCCGATATTTCCAAACATATCTCCAAGATCGCCCGAGTACTGGTAAGTAGTTCTTCCTCCTCCCTGTCCACCGAACTGGCTGAAGAAGTCTTCCATACCGGGACCGCCAGCGCCGGGCTGTTGATGGTATTTCCAGTTAGCGCCAAGCTGATCGTATTTCTTGCGTTTTTCAGGATCACTCAAAACCTCATTAGCTTCAGTGATCTCTTTGAACTTTTCCTCTGCCTCTTTGTTGTCGGGATTTCTGTCAGGATGGAACTTAAGAGCAAGCTTACGATAAGCCTTCTTTATCTCCTCCTGGGTTGCATCCTTCTCAACACCGAGAGTTTTATAATAATCTTTAAAATCCATTTTTTATTTACCTGTATTCAAAATATAATCAGAACAGGATATTAACTTTCTGATACTAAACAAAAAGGGCAGCCGAACATACTTTCAGCTGCCCTGACAGCAATCATAGAATTCCGGCTTCCTGAGATTCAGAAAAGCTTATTTAATTTTTACTTCTATTTGTTTCGGCTTTGCTTCTTCAGATTTAGGAACAGTTATGGTTAACTGACCGTCTCTGAATTCAGCATCTATCTTATCTTCCTGGATCTTTGATGGAAGATTAAAAGATCTGAAATATTTTCCATAGGATCTTTCAACCCTGTGGTATTTTGAGTTCTTCTTTTCAGAATCCTGCTTTCTTTCACCACTGATCGTGAGCTGACCATTTTCATAATTTATCTTAACATCTTCCTTTTTAACGCCAGGAAGATCAAGTTTCAGCATATAATTATCATCATTTTCACTTATGTCTGTCAGAGGCGCCCATACAGCGCTTTCGTACTGAGCAAGATCTTCATCTGAATCACCAAAACCAAATCTGCTGTTAAAAGAATTGAACAGTCTGTTGAACTCGCGTTCAATGTTCAATAAATCCTTTGAAGGATTCCATCTAACGATTGCCATATTTTTTCCTCCTTTCGTTGTTCTTTTTTTTGCCATTATTGGTTAATCAACTAAAGTGCCAGATCGTATAAGCCGCTTTAACCCTTTGTTTAATAAAGAGTTAGGGGAAATTTTTATGCTTACTAATTGTATGACAAAATGGCAGACTTTATAAACAAAATGTTAGTCTTTTTATAGAATTGGCATTAAATCAGACAAATATGGCATAAGACATACTTTTGATGATGATAGTTCGATGTTATATGCTTTTAGAAGCGTATTCATAGCGTATTCATAGCGTTTTCAGAGCGTATTCACTGCGTATTCACTATGGAGTTAGAGTGTGGAATTATAGGGATATGCAAGACATAGATTGAAACAGTTGTTTTTTAACGTATTGCAGTGATGCAGCAAAGCGACGGAGGGGTCCCAGGGGATATCGAAGGATCTATTAACGTTTCGGTGCGATGCACCGGGGAGGGAAGATTCCGGGGAAAGAGGGGAAACGGTATGGGATGCATTCATAGGGATAGGAGAGGTAAAAGTGGAGATTGTATGGAATATCTATTAACGTATCGCCGCGCTGCGGCTAAAGAAAGGCAGGGGTGGTGATTGGATATATGTGCAGTCTATTAACGTTTCGGTGCGAAGCACCGAGGGAGATTTTAATGTGAATGTTTATTAACATAACGATAGGATGCGGCTAAACAGTTAGGAGGAAAGGGTTGGATATCGATAGTCTATTAACGTTTCGGTGCGATGCACCGAGGGAGGGAGATGTCATGGCTGGAATAGCGTGGAAACGGTATGGGATGCGATTCATAGGGTAGGAGAGGTGAGTGGAGATTGTGAAGGAATATCTATTAACGTATCGCCGCGCTGCGGCTAAAGAAAGGCAGGGGTGGTGATTGGATATACGTGCAGTCTATTAACGTTTCGGTGCGATGCACCGGGGAGGAAGATTCAGGCGGAAAGCGGGGAAACGGTATGGGATGCATTCATAGGGATAGGAGAGGAGAAGTGGAGATTGTATGGAATATCTATTAACATATCGCTGCGATGCGGCTAAAGAAAGACAGGGGTGGTGATTGGATATACGAGGAGTCTATTAACGTTTCGGTGCGATGCACCGGGGATGAAGATTTGGAAAGCACCGGGAAATGAGGGATTTCTTTGGATTGTTAATGCACAATTATTTCTATATTTTTGCAGACTCGTTTCTGCTAAAAAAAACCAGATGAAAAAGTTTACCGAAGACACTATCACTGCGATTGCGACTCCTTCGGGAGCCGGGGCAATCTCTGTCATCAGGGTCAGCGGACCTGATTCTATTGAAACAACCGATAAGATTTTCAGAGGAAAATCGAGTTTAGCCAAATCTGAATCTCATACAATACATTACGGCGAAATTTCCGGAAATAACGGTGTTATAGATGATGTCCTTATTTCGGTTTTCAGAAATCCTCACTCATACACCGGCGAGGATTCTGTTGAGATAAGTACTCATGGCAATCCTTTAATATCGAAGCAAATCATCGAGCTGCTGCTTCAATCAGGTGTAAGGCTGGCAGAACCTGGTGAATTTACTAAAAGAGCGTACCTTAACAACAGGATAGACCTCGCCCAGGCAGAGGCTGTGGCGGATGTAATTTCCTCCAGAACTGATGCATCGCTAAGAGGTGCTAGAAATCAGCTGGATGGACTCCTTTCAAAGAAGGTTGATGAAATAAGAAGCGCCCTTATAAATGCTTCTTCTTTTGTTGAACTGGAATTGGATTTTGCTGAAGAAGATGTTGAGTTTATAAACCTTGACGCCTTAAGCGCCAGGGTAAAAACTATCCAACAGGAAATAGAAACTCTACTTAAAAGCTATTCATTCGGCCGGGTGCTGAAAGATGGTGTGAATGTTGCCCTGGTCGGGAAACCAAATGTTGGCAAATCGTCCCTGCTGAACTATATTCTTAAGGAATCGCGGGCTATTGTAAGTCATATTCCAGGAACGACCCGTGACATAATCCGGGAAGACGTTTCAATTGACGGAATACTTTTTAGATTGTTTGATACGGCCGGAATAAGAATTTCAGAGGATGTGATAGAAAAGGAAGGCGTGTTGAGAAGCCGCCAGGCAGTAATTAATGCTGATGTAGTTCTGGTGATAAGCGATGTGGAACAGGAAGATTCAGGTGAACTTCTGACTGAAATAACCTCGCTAACAGATCCCTGGAAAATTTTGACCGTACTTAATAAGATTGATTTAAAAAATGATTTTCCCGGGAACTATGATGCTAGGATTTCTGCAGTGACTGGAGAGGGCCTCGAGAAACTGTTTCAGATACTGAAGCAAAAGGCTTTTGGTTCGTCCTCATATAGCGAAAAAAACGCCGTAGTTTCTAATTCAAGGCATTTTGATTGTTTAAGAAGGGCAAAAGCTAGTCTTGAAAAAGCAGAAGAATCAATTGCCGCGAAAATGAGCGGCGAATTTATTGCTGTTGATCTGCATAAAGCTGCAGATGACCTTGGAGAAATAATAGGAATAGTTACTTCTGATGATATATTAAATAATATTTTTACAAAATTCTGTATAGGCAAGTAGTTCCACGTGAAACAATTTGATGAAGTTTTAATATTTATCTCATTTTTGTTCCACGTGAAACAAAAGATTTTATGATTCAAAATTATGATATAATAGTTGTCGGCGGAGGACATGCAGGTATTGAAGCCAGTGCCGCTGCAGCCAATATGGGATGTTCTGTTGCACTTGTAACGATGGATAGGTACGCAATTGGGCGGATGTCTTGCAATCCGGCCATTGGTGGAACGGCGAAAGGCCACCTGGTGAGGGAAATAGATGCCCTCGGTGGATTAATGGGGTTAATAGCTGATAAAACCGGGATTCAATTCCGGATGCTGAATAAATCAAAAGGTCCTGCTGTATGGTCTCCGCGTTGTCAGTCGGATCGAAAGCTTTATTCGGAAGAGGCTTATAAACAAGTTACAAGTATTCCCGGTCTGGAGATTGTTGAAGATGCCGTGGTGGATATTTTCACGGAAAATGGATCAATCACCGGTGTTCTCACGGCGAACGGAAAAGAGATCAAATGCAAAGCTGTGGTTTTATCCTCAGGGACATTTCTGAATGGATTGATGCACACCGGACTTAAATCCACAAGTGGAGGTCGTTTCGGCGAAAAACCTGCCACGGGCATTACTGAAACTTTAATTAAGCTTGGTTTTGAATCGGGAAGATTAAAAACCGGTACCCCTCCCAGACTGGCAAAAAATTCTATAAACTGGGACGCCGGTAGACGTTCAACCGGGAGATGAAAACCCCCAGCCTTTTTCCTTTAAGACGAATAAAAGCGAATTTCCATACCTGCCTCAGCTGCCATGCCATATTGCATACACCAGTGAGAAGGTACATAAAATCCTTGAGAAAGGTTTTAATGATTCTCCGATGTTTACCGGGAGGATTAAGGGAATTGGACCAAGGTATTGCCCCTCCATAGAAGATAAGATTGTCCGTTTTGCTGAGAAAAAGCAGCATCAGCTGTTTCTTGAACCGGAAGGATTGGATAGCGGCCTCATTTATTTAAACGGATTCTCTTCCTCGCTGCCGGCAGAAATTCAGCTGGAAGCTATACAGCAGATAGAAGGTCTTGAAAACGTTGAAATGATTCGGCCTGGTTATGCTGTTGAATATGATTTTTTCCCGCCTCACCAGGTTGATCTGACGCTGGAGACAAAACTGATAAAAGGACTTTATTTTGCGGGACAAATAAACGGAACTTCAGGATATGAAGAAGCAGCTGCCCAGGGAATTGTGGCAGGAATAAATGCCGCGCTTAAAATTCAGAGTCGTTCGGAATTCGTTCTGAAAAGAAGTGAGGCGTATATCGGTGTGCTCATTGATGATCTCGTGAACAAGTCAACCGATGAACCTTACAGAATGTTTACTTCAAGGGCAGAACACAGACTAATTCTAAGACAGGATAACGCTGACCGCCGGCTTATGAAATTTGGTCACGACTTTGAACTGATTGAAAAGGATACATTTAAAGATCTTGAAAAAAGAGACAACCTTATTAACGAAAGTATAAAGCTGTTAAATACACTAAAGCTGCATGCAAGAGATATCAATCCGCTGCTGGAAAGTAAAGGGCTTAATGGAATTGATTCAACTGAAACCATCTCAAAGCTTTGTAAACGTCCCGAGCTTACCCTGGAGGAACTTCTCAAGGTAAACGGTTTCGGGGGAGAGAAGCTGGTGCAGGAATTATTAGCTGACCCGGTTTCAATCAACCAGGTTGAGATCGAACTAAAATATGAAGGATATCTTAAAAGACAGGAAGAGAATATACTAAGACTTGAAAGATATGAGGAGGATGGAATTCCTTTAACATTAAACTATTCAGAGATTAAAGGATTATCAACCGAAGGCCGTGAAAAGCTTAACCGCGTAAAACCGCGTTCTATAGGTCAGGCAGGCCGTATATCAGGTGTTACACCTTCAGATATTTCTATTTTATTGGTATATTTGAGAAACTAAAAGTAGGGAATTTTTATGGTGGATGTTCAGGAAAAATACCTAAAAGAATTACAGTCATATTATTGGGAAAATGCATTTAACCCCGATATTATGCAAATTGAACGTCTGGCTTATTTTGCTGAGTTAGTTGCCGAAAAAAATGAGTCAGTAAATCTGATTTCACGCCGGGACATAGACAATATAATTGAAAATCATATTTTTCTATGTTCCTATCTTACCAAGTTCGTGCCTGAAAAAGCAACCCGTTTTCTGGATATTGGTACAGGAGGCGGATTCCCGGGAATCCCACTGGCAATTATGCGCCCTGAGCTCCAGGGTATTCTTGCTGATTCAACCAATAAAAAAATAAATGCCGTAAAAGAGTTTATTGATAAACTAAAACTCGGCAATGTTATGGCAGAAAACGACCGGGTTGAGAGTCCTGAATTCATCGAAAAATACAAAGGCAGCTTCGATCTCATCGTCAGCCGGGCCTCTGTGCCTCTGATTATCCTTTTCCGTTATTCACTTCCTTTAATTAAAGAAAAAGCTTACCTGCTTGCATTAAAGGGCGGAGATCTTGATACTGAATACAAGAAAGCCGAGATGAAGTATAAATCCTATATAAAAAAATCAACCATTTTCGATCTCTCTTACAAACCTTCCAATGTCCGCAATCAGAAGGGAAAGAAATTAGTTTTACTGGAACTCCATAAATGAGTTCTTCTCCTGACAGGAAGAAGTTGTTCGAAGAGATCAGTACACTCAAAACAGAAGCCCGTAATGCTGCGTCAATGAATATTGATACAGCTTCTGTTGGTGAGATACTGAAGATTATAAACGATGAAGATAAGTCCGTCCCCTCCGCGGTAGAAAAAGAAATTCCATATATCGAAAAAGCTATTGATCTCATCACTGCTGCCTTCAAAGCAGGAGGGAGGCTTATCTATTTTGGAGCCGGTACAAGCGGGAGACTCGGAGTAATAGATGCGGCCGAATGTCCTCCCACATTCGGCACTGATCCTGAACTTGTTCAGGGCTATATTGCCGGCGGAAAAGAAGCGATGTTCCGGGCGCAGGAAGGTGCTGAGGATTATGAAGAGAATGGTGCTTCAGATGTTATTAAAGCAGGAATAAATAAAAATGATGTGGTATGCGGTATTGCTGCCAGCAGAAGAACTCCCTATGTAATTGGGGCGGTGAAAAAAGCGAAGCAGCTAGGTGCTAAAACACTTTTTATTACCTGTAACCCCCGGAAGGAGTTTAACATTAAGGAGGTTGATGTAGCTATTTGTCCTTATGTTGGTCCCGAGGTTATAATGGGATCTACCAGGATGAAAAGCGGAACGGCCCAGAAACTGGTCCTGAATATGCTGACCACTGCATCAATGATACGTATTGGTAAAGTTTACGAGAATATGATGATCGATCTCCAGATGACGAATAAGAAGCTGATTGAAAGATCGAAAAGAATTATCATGACGATTACAGGACTTTCATATGAAGCAGCAGAAGATTATCTTGAGAAAGCCGGCGGACATGTAAAAAAGGCCCTGGTGATGGTACTGGCAAATGTGGATGCAGATGAAGCTCACGACCGGTTGAAAAAAGCGGACGGATTCGTAAGAAAAGCTATTGCAAAATAAAATCAATTTACCGGTCTATGAAAAATTATACCTGGAGCTACGAAAAAGAAAGCGTTCCCACCCCCGTTAAGATCGAGTTCATCTTAAAATACGGCGACCTGGATGAAATTGATGAAGTAGTTAAAGAATTCGGAACTGAATACTGCAAAGGAATATGGATTAAAAAAATCATATCGGACACAAGGTTTAAGAGATTAAATTATTTTCTCGCAAGGTTCATTTTTAATATTTCAACTGATAGAACCACGATTCTAAAATTTTTAGAAGAAAACCAGAGATGGAGGTTCCAAGGAGTAAAACCCGAACTTGCCAGGAACAAGAGTTAATCTTTCCATTATCAAAAGATAAGTTTATGAAGTCGGAGGAAATTAAGGTTAGAAAATACCTGGATCCTAAAACCGCCGAGGTTTTAAGTTCACTTTCTGAAATGGAGGAAATTAAAAACTTTACTTTAGTCGGTGGTTCGGCTCTTTCTTTACAGTTGCATCATCGGATTTCAGAGGATCTTGATTTTTTTACATGGCATCAAAAATTAGATACTGCGGGTATAGCTCCTATTTTAAAAAATATTGCTGCCATTTATCCAACCAAAATTATAAATAATTATACTGATGGAATCGATCTAATTATTAATGGAGTTAAGGTAACCTTCTTCGCCAATAATTGGGATAAATTAAAGGAAAGAAAAAGTTTATTAAACAATTCTTTTATCGGTAAATTAGAATTAATCACTGCGATGAAAACCAATGCACTTTCTTTGAGGGCAACGTTTCGTGATTATTACGATCTATATGTGATCACAAATCAAATATTTGATATAAACAAGGTTTTTGAAATTGCATTAGAATATATTCCAGGAATGACAAAGAAGATTTTCGCTATACAACTAGTATATACCGAGGATATTGAAGATGAGAATATAAAACATCTTAGTCCGGCTTATGATCTTTCTTTGACTGACATCAGAATATTTTTCGAAAATGAAATTAAGAAGTTATTAGCCGCAGATTAAAGATTTAAAGGTTTAAGCAACTAATCAGAACTTTTATTGTATATACAAGTACATTTTTAGATTTATAATAGTTGCTAGTAGCAACTAACATCTGCGTTGATAAATAGCCCGGCTGGAAATGCAGCCGGTGGTGATTGCGGCATATACGGAGATATGAATTACATAGTTAAAGAATTTCTCGACACGAAGGTTATAAAAAAAATCCAGGGGATAGTTACGTCAGGTTCAGCAGCCAATGAATCTTTTTACCTTTCTC
The DNA here is from genome assembly GCA_963800255.1 of uncultured Ignavibacteria bacterium. GTDB lineage: Bacteria > Bacteroidota > Ignavibacteria > Ignavibacteriales > Ignavibacteriaceae > DATFVA01. Next base: position 205,833 of record CAWDAK010000010.1, read on the forward strand.
CCCTTTACGGCTCATCAAAAAGTTTTCTGATAAACGGACTTTCGAACAAAGAAAAACAGCTCATCATCCTCCTGCCCGATTCAAAAGCTGTTGATGAATTAAAAGTTGAACTAACCGTCCTGGGATTATCAGATAAATTCCTTGCAGTTAATGAATTCAGATCCGAACCTCTCCAGGAAACCCTTACTGAAATTACTAAACGTGATAAGTTTATTCTCTTATCAACTTATAATATCCTCAACTGCGATCTTCCTTCAAGGGAAAGGGTAAGTGAGCAAACCACGCACATCCAGGTTGGCGGAAATCTGTCCTATAACGATGTGATCGAATACCTTAATTTGCTTAACTACCAGAAAGACAAATTTGTGGAAGCCCCCGGAGATTATTCGCAGCGGGGTGCAATTATTGATTTCTGGTCGTACAGTGAGAAAAATCCTGCAAGGCTTGAATTTGACGGAGACTTTCTTGAATCCATCAGGTATTTCGATCCTGAAAGTCAGCGTTCAATCGAACAGGTAAAAGAGATTACACTGGCAGCCTCATTAAGCAGCAGTGACGGCGGGGGTTTTACAGATATTTTTTCGTACCTGGATAATCCATTAATACTGGCTTCATCATTTGAATTAAGAAATTTTAAAACCGAAAGGTTTAATTGTTTCACGGAACTGAAACCTGTCATTCCTGAAGTACCTGTTGAAGAAGAACCCGACGTCACAACAAATGTAGATGAATTTCCAGAAGAACAAGAGGATGAAGATGAACTGGTTGTTGTTGAAGGAGATCATTCCGAAGATTATAAAAGGTACCTGGCTTACCCTGAAACCAGATGGGTACTTGAGGAAGAGCTGGCAGGGGGAGAAAAAAGAATTGAAACAGGAATCTCCAATTCTCCATCAATAAATTCAAATTATGAAATACTCTTTAACACCCTTAAAGATTTTGCAGAGAAAAGTTTCCGGATAATAATTACTTCAGAGAATGAGCTGCAGACCTCAAGGCTCAGTGATCTTTTAAGTGAATTTAAATCGGAGCTTGCCTCTTTAATTGAATCCGGCAAAGTAAAAATAGAGACGCTCGCAATTAAGAAAGGGTTTCTCTTAAAAGAAGAAAAACTACTGATCCTTACCGATTACGAGATCTTTAATAAACCATACAGAACTAAGATACCGACATCACGTAAATACAAAAAATCAAAGTCGAAGGCATTTGCATCAATAAAGAGGGGGGATTATGTTGTTCATGAAGATTACGGCATAGGCAGGTATGCGGGACTTGAAACAATCCGGATAGGCGAGGCAGAACAGGAATCGATGAAGCTTCAGTTTGCCGAAGGAGGAATTGTTTATGTAAATCTCAACTACCTTACACTAGTTAAAAAGTATTCATCTAATGATAATCTTAGTCCTTCTCTTTCAACTCTCGGCACAGCCGACTGGGTCAACACCAAAGCCAAGACCAAAGAAGAAAATAAAAGAAGCAGCCCGTGAGCTTATTGAGCTATATGCCAAAAGAAAAGCTACCCGGGGATATTCGTTCAGTCTGGATACTGTTTGGCAGAAAGAGCTTGAGGCATCATTCCTTTACGAAGACACTCCTGACCAGGAGAAAGTTACAGAAGAAGTAAAGTCTGATATGGAAGCAGAGAACCCTATGGACAGGCTGGTATGCGGAGATGTGGGGTTTGGTAAAACAGAGGTAGCTATCCGTGCAGCATTTAAAGCAGTGCAGGACGGCAAACAAGCAGCAGTACTGGTACCTACAACCATTCTTGCCGAACAGCATTTCAATACTTTTAAGGACAGGCTTACCCAGTTTCCGGTTACTGTTGAGGTTATGTCGAGGTTCCAGACAAAAAGAAAGCAGACAGAGATTGCAGGCAGCCTTAAGGAAGGAAAAGTTGATGTAGTAATAGGAACACACCGGCTGCTTTCCAAGGATATTGCTTTTAAGGATCTTGGTTTACTAATAATAGACGAAGAACACAGGTTCGGCGTTAAAGCCAAGGAGAAATTACGTTCCTACAAGGTAAACGTTGATACCTTAACCTTAACAGCTACGCCAATACCCCGTACACTTAACCTATCTCTCCTGGGTGCGCGGGATCTTTCAATCATCGCAACTCCACCTCCCAACAGGCAGCCGATCTATACACAGGTTGCAATATTTGATATCCATAAAATAAAAGAATGGATAATGACCGAACTAAGAAGAAACGGGCAGGTCTATTTTGTGCATGACCGTGTACAATCTATTGAAAAGCTGGCTGGTTATATACATAAATACATACCTGATATAAGGATAGCAATTGCACATGGACAGATGAAAGCGAGTCAGCTCGAAAACGTTATCCATGGTTTTCTTAACCGGGAGTATGATGTTCTGCTTTCAACAAAGATCATTGAATCCGGTATAGATATTCCCAACGTCAATACAATCATCGTAAACCGTGCTGACAGGTTTGGGCTTGCAGAGCTTCACCAGCTGCGGGGAAGAGTAGGAAGGTCAAACAGGCAGGCCTATGCATATTTTATAGTTCCGTCGCTTAACGGGATCAACAAAAAGGCATTAAGAAGACTTCAGGCTATAGAAGAATTTACAGATGTGGGAGCCGGTTTTAACATCTCTATGCGCGATCTTGAAATAAGGGGAGCCGGTAATCTTCTGGGCACAGAACAGACCGGGTTTATTAATGAAGTAGGATTCGATTTATACGTAAAGATGATTAACGAAGCTGTAGAAGAACTAAAGTACCAGGAATTCAAGGAAGTATTTAAGAGTCTGCCCAAACAGGAAGAGAGAACCGAACCCACCATTGATGCGTATTTTGATATCGGCATCCCGAAGGACTATATGCCGGAGCAGATGGATCGGTTGAATTTTTATACTTCTCTCTATTCTATAAGTGAGATTTCAGAGCTTGAAGAACTCACCGAAGAAATGAAAGACAGGTTCGGACCTCTGCCCCTGCTGGTTCAAAGGCTGCTTGCAGCAGCATCCCTTAAGCTGTATTCTTCCTATGCATTATTCGAGAGGATAATTATCCAGAGAAAAAACATCTTCATTATCCTGCCCAAGGGAGATAAAGAGGATTACTACAAATACAGGTTCGTTGAGCTGATGCGCTTCATTATGGATAATTATAAAGACAGGATAAAATTCAATCAGCAGAAGGAAGTATTAAAGTTCTCCATCCCGAACAATTTCGAATCCCCGGAAAAGCTCCTTCAATTCCTAATTAAATTCGGCAGGGAAGTAATGGAGCTATTTAAGCAGCAACCTCCGGAAGATGTTGAAAAGAATTTGAGTAATATAAAGGGGTAACACAAGTAGTTACCCCTTTGATTTAGAAAATCACTTCATTAACAACATTTTCTTCATATCGCTGAATTTACCGGCATCCAATTTATATATGTAAATCCCTGACGGGAGATCCTTTGAACTAAATTCAACGGTATATTTTCCTTCTGCCTGATTTTCATTGACTAATTCTGCAACTTCCCTTCCCAGCATATCAAATATTTTTAAAGTGACACACTCCGGATTCTTCAAGTTATAAGTAATTGAGGTAGAAGGGTTGAAAGGATTGGGGTAATTTTGTTCCAGCTCATATTTATCTGGGAGTTCTGTATTCTGAGCGATTTCTTTATCGGGATAGCTTCCATTTACATAAGTTTTAACCTCAGAAGGCAGTGAAGAAAATGGATGTTTATCTACTGCAGTAACGCGGTAAATGACAGTATGGCCGGCCTGGCATTGCTGAGGAGGAGGCGCGGTACAGTATGTTTCATACGGATCTTCATAATAGGTATTGGTTGTTTGAGCTAAAGTAAGCCAACCTCCCTGATATGATTTCTCAACGATATAGTGGTCTATATCGGGCTCCATATTAGCCGACCAGGTCAGATATGGATGGTTGTTGGCGCTGTGTGTTATCTGGAGATTTTTAGGTGCGGAAGGATTTGTGTCATAATGCCTAAACTTAATTTTCCCAGGTAAATCTACATTACCGGTTTTTAATAAGTATAAATCGTTAGAGCTGGCAATTAAAACATTTGAAAGATAACCGACTAATGGAATATTGGCGATATTGTCTGAGAATGAGTGATTATTTATTTGTCTATATGAATACATTGATAAATCTTTATCCCAATAAATGAGATGAATTTTTCCATCGGCAGTGCTAGCTGAAACATTTGGGAAGATTGTATTGGGTTCAATTTCATCAGTTCGTAGATAATTTTGATTCTGGGTCCAGGAGGTACTGGAAATATTTTTATATGAATGACTGAGAAGATAACCGTGATTTTGAAAAGTAGACCAGCTATTCACATAAACTGTATTTAATTCATTGCTAATTATTAAAGGTTTTACCCTCGACACAACATCCCCCAGTGGTAATTCTACAAAAGGTACATCTTCCGGATCATTCCATGGATTACCAAAGCTTTTATCCCTGTTGACAGGAAATTGATTCATATTACCAATGTAATTGACAAAAACCTTCCCCGCAGAAAGAACCAAATCAGGATTTGTTCCTCCTTCCGTCCATTGCGTCGGTGTATCGCTGACTCTTTTATAATCAGACCAAGTGGTGGGTGAAGAGGGAGTAAATTTAACATAATGAACATCCGTATAGTATTGAGCACCCGTTCTATATTCAGACCAGGTTATGTGAATATTTTCTACGTCTGAATAAGCAACTATTTTAGTACATCCTGTATTGATACAATCATAAGAAGAAAATGTATTATTCCAGGTATTCCCAAGGTCAGTGCTCTTTGCAATTTTTATATCATTATTTTTATAGTAAATGGCATAGATATTTCCATCAACGACAGCGACATTAGCAAGATCAGCACCAGACCCTTCCGGTTCGATCACCTTATTATATCTAATTATTTCTCCCTGAGAGTTTACCAGCGCATATTTGATTCCTCCGCTTCTGAAATAAACAATATGAATACCATTGGCATTAACACACGCTGATGCCTTCGTATTTGATTGAATTGTAAAATTAATTTCTAATTCATTCATCCATAGATTTTGAGCCAACACAGAGGAACCAAAAAGTATTAAAAGAGCTATCAAATATTTTAAGTTTGACATTTTATTACCCTTATTAAAAATTATTTAACCAAAACTGATTTAATTGTTTTTCTAAAAGGCAAAGAAGTTTGTGTATAACTATTTGCCTCCATTGTAATAAAATAAACGCCTGATGGAACTCGGTTTCCGAAGTTGTCTGTTCCATCCCAGTCTATTTCATATTCACCGCTGATGCGGGTTTGGTTTAACAATTCTTTTATCTCTTCCCCGAGAGTATTATAAATTCTTATATTGATTTCAGATTCAGACGAAATCGTAAATCTTATCCTGGTATCAGGGTTAAACGGATTTGGATAATTCTGCAGCAAATTAAATTCGGTTGGACGAAGATTATTTCCTTCTTTAATGCTGGCCAAATGGTCCCTTTTGAGAAAGACAGACCTTTTTCCTAGCGAACCCTCCCAACCTTTATATCAAGCAATACTCAGGAATAATTTCAACTTTACCATCACCGTCAATATCAGCAATATCAACTCTATCCAATGACTGATAAACGTAAACACTGTCAAGTTCCGGCATTATCTTTACAAAATCCATATAATAATTTCCATTTCCATCATACTTAAACCCAAAAGCCAAATCGGCATTGGTCAGAAATAGGTCTTTTTTCCCATCTCCGTCAAGATCAGAGTAGCGCAGTTTTCCGTAGATCATCGAGAATAAACCCCTTATATCTATCTGGTAAACCTGCTCATAAACTCCGGGTGAGGAAGCTTCAAAAGCAAACAGCCTGGTGACACCTCCATATAGACTGCTGCCGAAATCCCCTCCTATCCATATTTCCGGTTTACCGTTTCCATCCATATCATCGGTCATAATGGTAAGGAAAGCATTATAAGTTTCAAGTTCTTTGGTGAATTCTATTCTGTACTGGGTACCCTGAACGTACTCATAGACATAGAATTTACCGCCGATACTTCCGGTTGCAAAATTCCCTTTGCCGTCCTGATCAAAATCTCCGGTTGATATGCCTGAGGTAAAAAATTCAGGCTGGGGCTTATTATAATAAATCATTTCATAATTGTTTATCTGAGGATTATATTTTGCAATGTGGTTGCTGTATGCCCAGACACTATCCCCTTCACCTGCAGCCAGGTAGTAGACTATCTCCTGGTTCCCGTCGCCATCAATATCGTAGAAAGTAACATCATTGAACTGATAAACCGGGCCGAATGGATTATAAGTAAAATTGGAGTCTGTTATTAAATCATTTGGTGTGTTTTGTTTGTAAAATTTAAGACCGGTAAAACTAGCAAAGATTAAGTCTAAGAACCCATCACCAGTAATATCTCCGATATCATAAAAAGGTCCACCTGAATCAGGGAATGTATATATTTCAGTAAACAACGAATCAATAACCTGTTTGTAAATCCTTGGCTGATAGAAAAAGTAGCCGTGGTTATACTGAATTCCAAAGCCACAAATTTCATTTTTGCCATCGTTATCAGAATCAACTACAATGTATTTTGACCCAAGAGGATTTACTGCCGGGATATATCCCCATTGGGTATAATAGCTGTCATATGAGAGAAAATTAACGGTGTCTAACTCAATAATAAGGTTTGCATCAACAGTATTTCTATTCTCGGGATAAAGGGATATATTTTTCTCCCATTGATGATGACTGGCCTTGTCGTAAATATTAACTACACTATCGTTGAAGACAGTGATCGAATAATATGGATTATTTAAGTAATTACTCAAAACATTTTTTTGTGCTATCGCTGGTAATGATATTATGGCTAAGAGTATTAATAAGTGCTTGTTCAAAAACATAATTTCCTCTTTAATAAATTAAACCCGGGAAAGAGACTTTAAATTTTCTAAGCTATGTAAAACCGGTAGGGAAGAAATTAAAAATTGAGATTGAATAATTAACAATTGCCAGTGACGGCAACGGTATGCTGGCAAATAATAATTTATTAATCCGAAGAAGTTCATTTGCAAGGAATAACTGAAGGCACAGAAATTCCCAGCTCAACTTTGCACCCGCAGAGAGAGAGAGAGAGTTAAATATCGTGCCAGTCTGAATAAAAGGAATCATTTATTCCCCGTTCAAAATTTAATCAGGTTCCGCCTTTTACTGAAGTCCCGCAATTATTTAGATAAATATTAGTTAATCCAGGCATCAATGTCAAATCCCCGGGATTCGGGATGAACAAACCCGTAATCACCTATCCCAATTGCGGCCGCAAACATACCGTAGAATCCGCCGGCAGGATGAAGATTTGAAAAACATTTATATTAAGGGGTAAGCCATAAAGCTACCTCTCTAAATTAAAAATTATTTAACCAAAACTGATTTAATTGTTTTTCTAAAAGGCAAAGAAGTTTGTGTATAACTATTTGCCTCCATTGTAATAAAATAAACGCCTGATGGAACTCGGTTTCCGAAGTTGTCTGTTCCATCCCAGTCTATTTCATATTCACCGCTGATGCGGGTTTGGTTTAACAATTCTTTTATCTCTTCCCCGAGAGTATTATAAATTCTTATATTGATTTCATATTCAGACGAAATCGTAAATCTTATCCTGGTATCAGGGTTAAACGGATTTGGATAATTCTGCAGCAAATTAAATTCGGTTGGACGAAGATTATTTCCTTCTTTAATGCTGGCCAAATGGTCCCTTTTGAGAAAGACAGACCTTAATTCCCAGGAATCCTCCCACCCTTTATATCAGATAAATACTCAGGAATAATTTCAACTTTACCATCACCGTCAATATCAGCAATATCAACTCTATCCAATGACTGATAAACGTAAACACTGTCAAGTTCCGGCATTCTCTTTACAAAATCCATATAATAATTTCCATTTCCATCATACTTAAACCCAAAAGCCAAATCGGCATTGGTCAGAAATAGGTCTTTTTTCCCATCTCCGTCAAGATCAGAGTAGCGCAGTTTTCCGTAGATCATCGAGAATAAACCCCTTATATCTATCTGGTAAACCTGCTCATAAACTCCGGGTGAGGAAGCTTCAAAAGCAAACAGCCTGGTGACACCGCCATATAGACTGCTGCCGAAATCCCCTCCTATCCATATTTCCGGTTTACCGTTTCCATCCATATCATCGGTCATAATGGTAAGGAAAGCATTATAAGTTTCAAGTTCTTTGGTGAATTCTATCCTGTACTGGGTACCCTGAACGTTTGAAGGCCATTTGAATAATTAGGGGTAAACCCTGCAGTTTACCCCTTCAAAAGATGGAATAACTACTTCATCAAAGTCATTTTTTTATTCTGCACAAAATCATTAACTCTGAGAGAGTATATATATATACCCGAAGGAAGGTTGGCGCCATTAAACCTTACTGAATATTTCCCGGCTTCCTGAATTTCATTAACTATGTTTGCAATTTCTCTTCCAAGTGTATCAAAAACTTTAAGTGATACAAACCCTCTTGTTTGCAATGTATATTGAATGGTTGTGGTTGGATTAAAAGGATTGGGGTAATTCTGCTCGAGGCTATATTTTCGTATAGAAGTTGAATTTTTGTCTACAATTTCTACAGATCCCGTATCTTTTATAGCAATAAGAGTTTTTTGCTGCTGGTTATTTAAAGAGGTTATATGTACCCCAAGGTATAAAGTTCCATCTTTGGCGATCGCACCTGTATTATCTACCTGGTTACCGTCAAGAGACAATTTCCATTTTAATTGACCATCACCTGAGATTGCGTAAAAATATGTGCCAAAAGTAGAACCGGCATATACTGTTCCCTCCTTATCGCATATCAAAGGTTGCCAGTAATCATCGGGTTCAATCAGATCGAACCTATAAGCCCAGTTAAGGCTTCCGTTATAATCTAAAGAAATCAGATAATTTTCTACCCAGTCTTGAGTTATCCTATAACCTATTGAATAAATATTCCCATTTATATCGATAGTTGACATTGAATGGGACCCCATAATATAACCATCATAAATCCACCTTATTTCTGCACTTGATGTAAGACAGACTAAATCATAACCACCATCAAAGTATAAATTGCCTACTGAATCTATTAATATTCCTTTATCTGATCCAACAAAACTAAACTCCCATTTGATGCTGCCATCCAATCTTAAGGCAAAAAGATTTGAATCTTTACCGAAGATATATACCGTGTTACCATCAGGCGATAAAGCAGGTGATCGGTTAAAAAATCCCCCCTCATAATTGACTTTCCAATTTATAGCCCCCCCGGAATTAATTGATACTAATTCTCCCCCTCCATTTGTAATATATATATTTCCCTGAAGATCTATATTTGGCATTGCCATTTCAACTATCGGCCAGCCGGTATCACATCTCCATTTTAGCGTTCCGTCTGGGTTCAGAGCATATAAATGCTTATCAAGGGAGCCGAAATAAATAGTGTTGCTTGAATCTATAAGGATTCCCGATTGGGGAGGTCTGTTTAACCCCAGTTCATACCGCCATAGAGAATCTCCATCCGGGCTATAACAATAAAAGTAGTCAGATAATCCAAGCTTCAGAGGGTCTTGAAAGTAAGATCCAAAATAAAGGTTATTGTCAGCTCCGATTATTGGTCCTGAAAATATCCCATCATTCATATTCCTCGTCCATACTATTGTAGGTGTCTGAGGTCCTTTATACGGAGATCTTCCCGTAAACTGGGGGTCGTGTTTTATCATTGGCCAGTCTGAATTTGCTAAAGTCGGCCAGGGGATGTCCGTCTGCTGCTGAGCAACAACAAACGTGGTCAATAAGAGGGCCAACAGTAATGTTCTACGCATCTCGTCACCTTTTTAAATTAAAATTATTTAAGAGAAGGTCATATCAAAATAAGATACGACCCTCAAAAATGAACAATAATTGCAGAATGTATGCTTGAAAATAATAGAGTATTAACCCGAAGAGGTTCATTTGCAAGGAATAACTGAAGGCACAGAAATTCCCAGCTCAACTTTGCACCCGCAGAGAGAGAGAGAGAGTTAAATATCGTGCCAGTCTGAATAAAAGGAATCATTTATTCCCCGTTCAAATTTTAATCTGGATTCCGCCTTTTACTGAAGTCCCGCAATTATTTAGTTAAATATTAGTTAATCCGGGCATCAATGTCAAATCGTTAAAATTTAATGTCGCAACTCTGCGGCTAAGAATTAGCACTATATTAGCAATATGCTGCTATTATCAAACCACTCTGTGGCTTTCATAAATAAGATTATCATGTCGATTTGTCAATTAACATTTCGCCACTCTGTGGCTTCAAAAATATAGTTGCGCCGCTATGCGGCGGCCGTGAAGAATATTTTGCCGTGCAACCTGATAAAATAATTATGAATTCGAAATTCTTTTTTGCTAAGTTTGTTCTATATTAAAGGAGTGAGGTCATTGGACTGTCCATTTTGCAATAACCAGCTGGTTATCCTCGAACTAAACCAGATAGAAATTGATTACTGTACAAGCTGTCATGGAATCTGGCTTGATAATGGCGAGCTGGAACTGCTGATGCAGGATTCTGAGGAAAAAACTCAGCTGATGGATTCCTTTTCTGTAAATAAGAATTCCGGTGAAAAAATCCTTAAATGTCCTATCTGCCGGAAGAAAATGGAAAAGCTTAACTGCGGTAAAGGGAACAAAGTGCTGCTAGATAAATGTATAAAAGAACATGGAATCTGGTTCAATGAAGGAGAGCTTGAACAGGTTGTGGAAATGGGAGGACTTGATAAGCAGGATAAGATCATAAATCTGCTGAAAGAAATGTTTGCCCATAAATTAAACAATTAATGAGGTTAAAATGGTTGTAGGAATAATTGTATTAGTATTGATTGTAATCGGAGTTCTATACTTTATTGGAAATTACAATTCACTTATAGGACTAAGGAACCAGGTTAAGAATGCCTGGGCACAGATTGACGTTCAGCTTAAACGGCGGCACGATTTGATCCCCAACCTGATTGAAACCGTAAAAGGTTATATGAATCATGAGCGGGCAACGCTGGAAAATATAACTAATGCAAGGAGTCAGGCCGTAAGCGCTCAGGGTGTTTCAGAAAAAGCAAAAGCAGAAGCCCGGCTAACTGAAGCAATGGGAAAGTTTAACCTGGTGGTTGAGAATTACCCTGACCTTAAAGCAAACCAGAACTTCCTTGCGCTGCAGGAAGAACTTACCTCAACAGAAAATAAGATTTCATTTTCGCGCCAGAGCTATAATGACCAGGTTTTGTTTTATAACAATAAGATCCAGATGTTCCCTTCAAATATTGTTGCCGGTATGTTTAATTTCAAAATGGAAGACTTCTTTGAAGTAGAAGATAAAGCTGAGAAAGAGGTTCCGAAGGTTAGCTTTTCATAAGGTACTGTAAATAAGATGTGGGAATTAATAAAATCCAACCAGAGAAAATCAGTTTTTCTTTTTATAGGGATGGCTCTTACGCTCATGCTTCTTGGCTATCTGATCGGGAGTACGTTTTACCCGGATGGCGGAGGGGTATTTGGTCTTTCAATTGCCATTATAATATGGACAGTCTTATCCATCATCAGCGTTACATCCGGAAGTTCATTAGTGCTGTCAATCAGCGGGGCAAAAGAGGTAACCCCTGCGGTCCACCAGCAGCTTTTTAATGTGGTAGAGGAGATGAAATTAGCTGCGGGACTGCCAGCAATGCCAAAAGTTTATATAATTGATAGTCCTGCACTTAATGCCTTTGCCACAGGGAAAGACCCTTCACACAGCGCCGTTGCCGTTACTGCAGGCTTATTATCAAAACTAAACCGGGATGAACTTCAGGGAGTAATTGGCCACGAGATATCTCACATAATGAATCGCGATACCAAATTTATAACCTATGCAGCTGTTATGCTGGGAACAATTGTGATAATTTCTGAAATATTTGTTAAAGGTATGTTTTATTCAGGCGCGGGCAGGAGATACGGATCGAGATCAAAGAATGCAGGGGGACAGGCACAGATTATCATTCTTGTCATTGCGGTGATCTTTGCAATTCTAGCCCCTATAATGGCAAGACTGCTTTATTTTGCTCTATCACGAAAACGTGAGTACCTTGCGGATGCATCTGCGGCAAGACTCACACGGTACCCTGAAGGACTTGCTTCAGCGCTCGAAAAGATTTCCGACTGCCGCGACGATCTTCCTTCAGCTAATAAAGTTACTGCCGCAATGTATATTGCAAATCCACTTAAGAAGAAAGGGATGAAGTTGTCAGATCTTACCAGCACGCATCCGCCCATTACAGAGAGGATAAGAATTCTGCGGGGGATGATGTATGGAGCCGGGTATAATGACTATCAAAAATCTTTTTCTGCATTGAAGAGATCGTCAGCAGCAATTATCCCTCCTTCGGGATTAAGAGATGGCGCAGTTATCCCATTGAGGGCTGCCGGGGATCAGGCAGAACCTCAGACTGCTGTTGAAGAAAAGCGGAAGCTGGGGAATATAATGATGGCAATTAATGATTATTCATCCATTACCTGTGAATGCGGATTGAAGATAAAGATGCCTCCGGGGTTCGGGATGAACAAACCCGTAATCACCTGTCCCAAATGCGGCCGCAAACATTCGGTAGAATCCGCCGGCCGACTGAAGATTTGAAAGGTATTTGAATAATTAAGGGGTAAGCCCCAAAGCTTACCCCTTCAAAAGATGGAATAACTACTTCATCAAAGTCATTTTGTTATTCTGTACAAAATCATTTACCCTGAGTGAGTATATATAAACACCTGAAGGAAGGCCGGCCGAATTAAATGTTACCGAATATTTCCCTGATTCCTGAGTTTCATTAACAAGACTCGCAACCTCTCTACCCAGCATATCATAAACTTTAAGTGAAACAAAACCTTTTTCTTTCAACTGGTAACTAATAAGGGTAGATGGGTTGAAAGGATTAGGGTAATTCTGAATCAACTTGTAGTCAATATCATCTGTAAATGAGTTACCCGAAACAGATTTATATGGATCATTGCCCGGGACATTGCAACTGACAACATTAGAATAGGCAGACTCATAATCGGTAATATCTGAGGCCGTAATTTTATAATAAACCTCGTGACCGGCGGGACCTCCTGGAGGGTTAATCGTAACAGTCGGATCATCATATAGGGTATTACTGGTTGAAGCTAAGTATTGAAATCCCAGTCCATTACTTAAATCTCTATAAATCGTATATTCATAAATATCAGGTTCGGGATTCTTTGACCATTGCAGTCTCGGATGACCGGAGTTATTATTTAGGGTTAAGTTTTGAGGAGCAATCGGATTCTGATTATCCCATCTGTATCTGAGATTATTCCCATTGTTATTCCCGAACTCATCTTTCCAGATTACGTGAACTTCGTTCCCTGCTGAAGAAAGGTTAGTGAACATCGGTTCATATTGTAGAAAATCCTGGTATTCGTAAATAATATCATCGGGATAACCATTTAGAGATTTTGAACGCCAAATAGCAAGAGGAGACTGCTCACCTCCTTCACCGCCTGCAATCATTACATAATAGTATGCTGAATGACTGATATTATCGAATGTTGTAGTAGAATAAACTGTATGTGGTTCGGTCAAAGTTGGACTCCCGGTACCCAGAAGAGTATTATAATTTAGATCCCGCCAGACCCAATTGAAATGATAATTATAAGATCCGTTTTCATAATAGGAGAAATAAATAATTATAGTTGACTCGGTTACCCGCAAGCCAGCCAGATTTGAAGAAACAAGATTTGGAACTGATACAGTATAACCCGGAAGTTTATCTCCCCAGGTATTCGAGGTGATTTCATATCTCCTATGATTGAATTCATTCGTACCGCTCTTTTGCCAGGTAAAGAATACGTAATCACTATTTGGACCGGTATATCTGGCAAATATTCTTGGATTTATTCCTGATTCATTGGTAGAGACTATAACAGGCGTACTCCAACTTGTTCCATTATAGCGGGTATAATAGATCACATTAGACACTTGATACGTAACGTGCAGATTGGTGTTTGAATACTCGGATTCGATTGATGTTGCGTTACTATTTGTGGGATTGGCTGTTAAATAATACCAATTCACACCGCCATTTGTACTGTATTTAGTTCTGATGTAGCTTTCATTGTTTTTTCTATAAACTACATAAATCTTTGTGTCGTTTCCGGTAATGCTCGGTGAAATCACTGAAACATTGCTTTCCAGGTTTATGGAAGGTCCGGCAACTCCGTTTAGATTCATTCTATAATATTTGAGATAATTCCCATCTTGTACAATTATATGATTACCATCACGATTCGTAAATATGTCAACCGTATTAGCAGATGAGACATTTATGTTGGTTTCTTTTACTGACGTCCAATTTGGAGATTGTGCGAATCCAATTGTAATAAAAGCGAAAAAGATTAATGTGAACCACTTCATTTTTTGTATCCCTTCTTAAAATTTTCTATTAGGGCTGTTTACTTTAATAAAACAGCTTTGATGGTTTTTCTGAAGCTTTGAGCTTTCATTTGAATGAAGTAAATCCCTCCTGGAAGAGAATTTCCTTCATTGTCTTTCCCATCCCAACTATAAGTATATTCACCGGCGGAAAGGGTGGCCTCTGCAAGTGTTTTAATTTCTTTCCCTAAAACATTATATACCGAAAGATTAATTCTGCTTTGAATACCCAATCTGAATTTAACTGTAGTTGTTGGATTAAATGGATTGGGGAAATTCTGCCGCAGCTCAAATTTATCCGGTACCTGAGTATTCTCATACTTTATGGAGGTTACAGAGTCCTGAACTAACAAGTATGAAAAAAGGTCAATGTTTGGATTTACATATTTATCCATAGGCAGGAGAATATCTTTTTTCCCATCCTGATTAAAATCCTTTATCGAGACAGGATGAAACTGTGCGCCCGGCTGTGTTGATTCGTTAATTTTGGCATATGATATCGCATACTGGTGATGATTGGGCTTCCCGGTAAATTTTAAGATGATCATATAATTACCGAGTGAAATAATGAGTTCATCAGTACCGTCATTATCCATATCTGCTGCCTGGAGATAGTTTGCGCCGAGAGTAACCAGGTACCTTAGTTGAATTTCTGCGACGGGTATGTAGCTGTTATCTCCATTAGATTCATAACACCAAAACGTTGATATCCCTGTGCTAAAGTTCTGACCGCCAATCCAAAATTCGGGTTTCCCGTTTTTATCGATATCATTTGTGGAAGTAATCATATAAGCATTATAGGTAGGCGCTGAGCCTTGCCAAACAAGATCATACTGATTTTCTTTAACCGCTTCAATTGAGTAAACAATTCCTTGTGTAGTGCCAGATACAATTTCGATTCTAGTATCACCATCGAAATCTCCCATTGCGAATCCTGATGGAACGTTTACCCAATTAGTATCTCCAGTGATTTGTTCATAAATTGTTGTGAAATTATTCAAGCCATCTCTGAATTCACCAATAATGATTGCTGGAAGTGCCAGACTGGTACTACTAGTGAAGACACAATCATTTATCCTGTTTTTATCGAAAAAGCCAAAAGTCAGATCATCAATTTGACCGGGATAAGGGTAATAATAAAAGACAAAGTCGAATAGAGTGGGTAAAGAATCTGGGCTATCAGACTTATAAAACTCGCCGTTCAATGTATCCAAGGTTCGAAGGTGAATTTCTTTTTTCCCATCCGAATCCACGTCCCCGATACCCTGGACAAATATTGTGTTTGTGTCGTAGGTATATACTTTATGAAAAATACCTTGATCATTCTGTTCATAGATAACAACCGGCCCGGCATATACGGAACTTATTTCATTAAATCCATATAACTCTAATAACCCATTGTTGTTTAAATCCTCCACAGGTATAGTCCGTTCATACTCATTAACAATCTTCACTTTCTGCCAAAAGTGGAATTTGCCGCTATATTTGGATGTATCTATATCTCCGACATTTATTATGATTGGGTTTGGCAGGGTATAATTATTCAATACTTTTAAAGACGCATTAAAGTTGAGGATTCTTGTTTCACCTGTTGGATAAGTTAAACTGAAAATGTTAGGAGAAACTACTTCAACTTTACCTCCTCGTTCAACAAACTTTTGCAGTTCAGCATCTTTGTCGAAGTTGGGAGGTTTATGCTCTTGAGCAAAAGCCAAACAGCTCATAAACAGGGAAATAAAAACTAACGATTTTCCTGTAATTGTAGATTTCATAAAACTCAACATCTTTTGACCTTTTAATTAAAATATAAGGGAAAGAAATAATCTTAATTATACCCGAACTATGTAAAACCAGTTGGAAAAATATTAAGAGTAAAGAGTGAAATAATTGCCGGATGAGATGATCTAAGAGCGACATATAATAAACTTTCAGAAAGAAATAACTCATTTATCAGGAGGAAAAGAGGACGCAAAAATATCCAGATCATCTTTCCCTCGCAGAGAGGGAGAGAGTTAAATATCGTGCCAGATTGAATGAATAGAATCATTTATTCCCCGTGCAAAATTTTATCTGGGTTTCCGCCTTTTATTGAAGTCCCGCAATTATTTAGTTAAATATTAGTTAATCCGGGTATCAATGTCAAATCGTTAAAATTTAATGTCGCAACTCTGCGGCTAAGAATTAGCACTATATTAGCAATATGCTGTTATTATTAAACCACTCTGGGGCTTTCATAAATAAGATTATCATGTTGATTTATCAATTAACATTTCGCCACTCTGTGGCTTCAAAAATATAGTTGCGCCGCTATGCGGCGGCCGTGAAGAATATTTTGCCGTGCAACCTGATAAAATAATTATGAATTCGAAATTCTTTTTTGCTAAGTTTGTTCTATATTAAAGGAGTGAGGTCATTGGACTGTCCATTTTGCAATAACCAGCTGGTTATCCTCGAACTAAACCAGATAGAAATTGATTACTGTACAAGCTGTCATGGAATCTGGCTTGATAATGGCGAGCTGGAACTGCTGATGCAGGATTTGAGGAAAAAACTCAGCTGATGGATTCCTTTTCTGTAAATAAGAATTCCGGTGAAAAAATACTTAAATGTCCTATCTGCCGGAAGAAAATGGAAAAGCTTAACTGCGGTAAAGGGAACAAAGTGCTGCTAGATAAATGTATAAAAGAACATGGAATCTGGTTCAATGAAGGAGAGCTTGAACAGGTTGTGGAAATGGGAGGATTTGATAAGCAGGATAAGATCATAAATCTGCTGAAAGAAATGTTTGCCCATAAATTAAACAATTCCAGAACTTCCTTGCGCTGCAGGAAGAACTTACCTCAACAGAAAATAAGATTTCATTTTCGCGCCAGAGCTATAATGACCAGGTTTTGTTTTATAACAATAAGATCCAGATGTTCCCTTCAAATATTGTTGCCGGTATGTTTAATTTCAAAATGGAAGACTTCTTTGAAGTAGAAGATAAAGCTGAGAAAGAGGTTCCGAAGGTTAGCTTTTCATAAGGTACTGTAAATAAGATGTGGGAATTAATAAAATCCAACCAGAGAAAATAAGTTTTTCTTTTTATAGGGATGGCTCTTACGCTCATGCTTCTTGGCTATCTGATCGGGAGTACGTTTTACCCTGATGGCGGAGGGGTATTTGGTCTTTCAATTGCCATTATAATATGGACAGTATTATCCATCATCAGCGTTACATCCGGAAGTTCATTAGTGCTGTCAATCAGCGGGGCAAAAGAGGTAACCCCTGCGGTCCACCAGCAGCTTTTTAATGTGGTAGAGGAGATGAAATTAGCTGCGGGACTGCCAGCAATGCCAAAAGTTTATATAATTGATAGTCCTGCACTTAATGCCTTTGCCACAGGGAAAGACCCTTCACACAGCGCCGTTGCCGTTACTGCAGGCTTATTATCAAAACTAAACCGGGATGAACTTCAGGGAGTAATTGGCCACGAGATATCTCACATAATGAATCGCGATACCAAATTTATAACGTATGCTGCTGTTATGCTTGGAACAATCGTCATCATCTCTGAAATTTTTGTTAAGGGTATGTTTTATTCAGGCGCGGGCAGGAGATACGGATCGAGATCAAAGAATGCAGGGGGACAGGCACAGATTATCATTCTTGTCATTGCGGTGATCTTTGCAATTCTAGCCCCTATAATGGCAAGACTGCTTTATTTTGCTCTATCACGAAAACGTGAGTACCTTGCGGATGCATCTGCGGCAAGACTCACACGGTACCCTGAAGGACTTGCTTCAGCGCTCGAAAAGATTTCCGACTGCCGCGACGATCTTCCTTCAGCTAATAAAGTTACTGCCGCAATGTATATTGCAAATCCACTTAAGAAAAAAGGAATGAAGCTGTCAGATCTTACAAGCACGCATCCGCCTATTACAGAAAGGATCAGGATATTAAGGGGAATGATGTACGGTGCGGGGTTCAGCGATTACCAGAAATCTTACTCCGCATTGAAACGATCATCTACTTCAATAATCCCAACCTCAGGCTTAAGCGACGGCGTAGTTATTCCCTTAAGGGCGGCGGGAGAACAACCGGCAGAGCCACAGTCGGCTGTTGAAGAGAAGCGTAAACTGGGGAATATAATGATGGCAATTAATGATTATTCATCAATAACCTGTGAGTGCGGATTAAAGATAAAGATGCCTCCGGGCTTCGGAACGAACAAGCCCGAGATCACCTGTCCCAAGTGCGGCCGCAAGCACCGCGTAGAATCCGCCGGCCGACTGAAGATTTGAAAGGTATTTGAATAATTAAGGGGTAAGCCCCAAAGCTTACCCCTTCAAAAGATGGAATAACTACTTCATCAAAGTCATTTTGTTATTCTGTACAAAATCATTTACCCTGAGTGAGTATATATAAACACCTGATGGCAGATTTGATCCATTAAAGTTTACCGAATAAGCTCCCTTATCCTGATTTTCTTTAACGAGGACAGCGACTTCTTTACCAAGCATATTATACATTTTAAGTGAAACAAAGCCTTTCTCCTTCAACTGATAAGTTATGAGGGTAGAAGGATTGAAAGGATTAGGATAATTCTGAGACAACTTGTAGTCAAAATTACTTAGACCATCCAAAATAATGCAAATAAGTTCCAAATTCATCATATGCATAATAAGAATTGTATATTATTATATTGGAAGCTGTGACGATAAACCCAGCCGGATCTGATGATACTAAATTAGGTACATTTAAAGAATATCCAAGCCGAACAGAGTTCCAGGAATTAGAGGAAACTTCATATCTTCTCCAATCTGCAATATTGGTCCCTTGTTTTTCCCAAAGGAAATAAACATAATCGTGATTGCTATCCTCATAACGTGCATTTATTCTTGGGTTTGTCCCGGTTTCGCCAGTGGATACAATTTTTTCGCTTGACCAGGAACCAGCTTGATTACGATATCTGTATTTCACTATGTTCGACTCAAGATAAGTAACATGTAGATTACCATTTGATACCACAGATTCCATCCTGGAAGCGTTGGTTGTAAGATTGAGAGTATAAATTGTGCTCCAGTTTGAACCGCCGTTAATACTTCGTTTTACTCTCAGTTGGCTGCCTATTCCGTAAACGATGTAGATATTATCTGCATCACCTGAAATGCTCGGAGAAACAACAGATGAACTTTCAATTGTAATCGATGATCCCGCCACTCCATTCAGGTTCATCTTATAATATTTAAGAATATTACTTTCCTGAACAATAACATGATTACCGTCCCGGTTAGTGAAAATAACAACAGATGAAGCTGAACCAACATTGATGTTGGTTTCTTTGACACTTGTCCAGTTTGGTGTCTGTGCAAGCAGCATTGCCGAAGATAGCACCACAAATAAGATTAAAAACTTTTTCATTTTCCACTCCAATTTATTATTTAAGTAAAACAGACTTAAACGTTTTAACTGAATTTCTAGTTTTGAGAACAATCAGATAAACACCGCTAGGCAGCGAATTTCCAGATTTGTCCTTTGCATCCCAGAAAATATTATATTTCCCCGGAGAGAGTTCTATATCTAACAGTGTGTTTATTTCTTTCCCTAATGTGTTATAAATTTTTACCTGAACATTTGAAGATTCAGTAATATTGAAACTGATGGAACTTTCTGAATTAAATGGATTTGGGTAACTTTGAACGGTTTCAAAAGGAATTTCATTAATACCAGTTTCATCAACACCCAATGGCCTATCTTGCCTTAAGATATAACTAAAAGCATAAGTTATTGAGGGTGTATATTTTGTCATCGGTATAAGTAAATCCAGTTTATTATCTCCGTCAAGGTCCGCAATTGCTACCGTATAGAATTGAGCACCGGGCTGTGTTGCTTCACCAAGTTTAGCATACCAGAGCTTAAATTGATAGTTGTTTGTTGAACCGACAAATTTAAGAATCAATATTACATTACCAATTGAAATAATTAACTCTTCCTTACCGTCTTTGTCGATATCAACTGCTTGTATATACTCGGTACTGGATAAGGAGGTCAAATATCTGAGCTCAATCCTTGCAACAGGTCTATAGCTATTGTCTCCATCTGCTTCATAACACTGAAAAACAGTAATTCCTTCTTCAAAATCCTGCCCCCCAATCCAGAACTCCGGTTTACCGTTTCTATCTAGATCTTTTGTCACAGCTTGCATATAAGCATTGGGTGTTGGAAATGGAAATTGATTAACAATTGAATACTCTTTTTCATCTTTACTTTCTATTACAAATACATTCCCAGGACCTGAACTAATGATTAATTCGGTTTTACCATCCTGATCAAAATCATCAATGGCAAATCCAGACAAATCATTTTCAAAGATTGATTTAAATCGGAAAACCTCTTCAAAATTATTTATACTGTCTTTATATTCAGCGATCGCACACATTGTAGTATCCCAAACACTTGGTGTCGTAAAGGCACAATCAGTTATTCCGTTATTATCCCAATCTCCAAATGCCATATCATTTATCTGGAGTGTGTCTATATAAAAGTTGAAATCAAATTTAGTTGGTAATGTCCTTGCAGAATCACCTCTGTAAATGGGATAAAAGAAAAAAACATCATCTAATGATGCTAAAAAAATCTCTTTGTTCCCATCTCCCTTGATCTCGTCAATCTCTTTAGCTATGACGGTAGCAGAGTCATAGGTAAAGACATCTTGATAAATGCCGTTTATATTCCTTTCAAATATTTTTACTGGCCCTGCAAAGTTAGTCCCAATGATATCCGTAGGGCCATACAACTCAGGACGACCATTATTATTCAAATCATCAATCGGCAAAGGTGCCCACGAAATATCAGAAACCTCCACCTGCTGCCAGAACTTAAACATACCTGTAAACTTAGTAGTATCTATCTCCCAGATGTTTATAATCGTTGTATCAACAGGTTGGTCATTTTCAAACACATTCTCTTTGCTGCCAAGGTAAAAAGTTCTACTTTCGCCAAGCCGGTTTGACAGCCTGTAAATATCAGGAGAAACTTCTTCAACTTTACCTCCTCGTTCAACAAACTTTTGCAGTTCGGCATCTATATTAAAGTTATCGTAAGGCTTAAAGTTTTGAGCAAAAGCCAAACAGCTCATAAACAGGGAAATTAGTAATAACGATTTTCCTGTAATTGTAGATTTCATAAAACTCAACATCTTTTGACCTTTTAATTAAAATATAAGGGAAAGAAAAAATTTTAATTTTACCAGGCTTATGTAAAACCAGTTGAGAAAAAATTGAGAATAAGGAGCGAAATAATTGCCGGATAAGAAAACCCAAGGGCGGCAGAGTATAATTTTTCGGAAAGAAATAACTCATTTATCAGGAAGAAAAGAGGACACAAAAATTCCCAGCTCATCTTTCCCTCGCAGAGAGAGAGAGAGAGAGTTAAATATCGTGCCAGTCTGAATGAATAGAATCATTTATTCCCCGTGCAAAATTTTATCTGGGTTTCCGCCTTTTACTGAAGTCCCGCAATTATTTTGGCTGAATATTAGTTAATCCCGGTATCAAAATCAAATTATAAGATTGTACCTTAATAGTATAAACAACAAATTGCAAATTAAACCCCTTCGGCTTATCTTCAGTGCAGAGTCCTAATAATTTCCTTGAATATTTTTCTATGATAAAGGTTCTGTGACATGAATCCTATATTTCAAACTATATTTACCAGGTTTGCTCTAAGTGATAAGAAGGGAAAAGTTGATGAGGATAGCATCATCAGGGAGATTGATTTGATGAAGCTAAGGTTGATTCAATTTTTCAAAGAATTCGTGCTTATTACCGCGGGATTTCTGCTTGCGGGTTTCGGACTAAAAGGTTTCCTGCTGCCTAATTCATTTATCGATGGAGGAGTTACGGGTATTTCTCTTCTTATAGCCGAAGTTACCGGTTTTGAACTTTCCATTCTGCTTATAGCAATAAATCTTCCTTTTATAATTCTTGGGTACAAACAGATTAGCCGGCAGTTTGCAATCAAAAGCATACTTGCAATTATAGGGTTAGCGCTTGCGGTGTATTTTGTTGATTATCCGGTGGTAACTTCAGATAAACTTCTGGTTGCAGCATTCGGTGGTTTTTTCCTTGGTGCAGGGATTGGGCTTACTGTGAGGGGAGGGGGAGTGCTGGATGGAACAGAGGTTCTTGCTATTTACCTGAGTAAGAAATCGGGATTAACGATCGGGGATATTATTCTGATTTTTAACGTTTTTATTTTTGCCGCAGGTGCATATGTTCTATCTGTGGAAACAGCGCTTTATGCAATCCTTACTTATTATGCCGCTGCTAAAACAGTGGATTTCATAATTGAGGGTATTGAGGAGTATACCGGCATTACCATAATATCTGATAAAAGCGATAGAATAAGAAAGATGATCACCGAGGATCTTGGTCACGGGACTACGATATATAAGGGAGAAAAAGGGTATTCTCCTGAAGGCGGTGAATTAAAGCCGGTCGATATAATTTATACTGTAGTAACCCGCCTGGAGATTGCACGTCTTCAAAGTGAGATTAATAGGATAGATCCTTCAGCATTTATCATTAAAAATAATATTAAGGATACCAAGGGGGGAATGATTAAAAGATTAAACCTTGGAAATATGAAATAAGCAGGATTATTTGCTATTTTCCACTTAAAATAATTCCCAAAAAAAGTAAGCGACAAAAAATGGAAACAGATCTGAAGCTGGCTGTATTGATTGACGGCGATAATATCCCTTCTGCATATGTAAAGGAAATGATGGAGGAGATAGCAAAGTACGGTAGTCCTACTATAAAAAGGATATATGCCGACTGGACAAAACCTAACCCCACAAGGTGGAAAAACCTGCTGCTTGAAAATGCTATAACCCCGATTCAGCAATACGGATATACTACCGGAAAAAATGCCACTGACTCTGCAATGATAATAGATGCAATGGACATTTTA
>CAWDAK010000011.1:0-328237 GCA_963800255.1 uncultured Ignavibacteria bacterium
GGGTTAAAGAATATACAGGAACGCCTGAGACTGATTTACAGTCAGGATAATCTTATGAAGGTTGTTAAGGATGAGGGTCTCTTCACGGTTATACTTTTTGTGCCTCAGCAGCCCGTGTTTTAGGTGCATCGCACCGTCACGTTAATAGATCTTCATTCCAGCAACACCCTCTCCCCCTTGCCTTTAGCCGCATCGCGGCGAAACGTTAATAGATATTCCGCAATCCATACCTCCAAAATGAAAATTCCTTATATTTACAACCTGATTAAAAGCATCTTAATATGGAAAAGAAAATTGCAGCCGTAATAATCGACGACGAATCACTGGGTCGCCAGATCGTAAGGAAATTTCTTGCTTCGCATGACGAAATTAATGTTGCTGCCGAATGTTCAAACGGTTTTGAGGGGATAAAAAAAATTAACGAATTAAAACCCGATATCGTTTTCCTTGATATTCAGATGCCTAAACTCACCGGGTTCGAAATGCTCGAACTCCTCGACGATCCTCCGGTTATCATATTCACAACGGCCTACGATCAGTATGCTATTAAGGCTTTCGAGGTAAATGCAGCAGATTACCTCCTGAAGCCATTTTCAGCCGAAAGGTTTGAGGAAGCACTGAAGAAGGCAAAGTTTCTGCTGAGAAATAAATCGCACGGGAATGAAATTATCAGCAAGCTGATTACACACACTGCCGAAACAATGGAATTTCTTGAACGTATTGTCATTAAGGATGGCTCCCGTATCCACATTATTCCCGTTGATACTATCAGCTTTATTGAAGCACAGGATGACTATGTTATGATCCATTCCTCCGAGGGTAGTCTGTTAAAGCAAAAAACAATGAAATATTTTGAAGAACACCTCCCGCCGGAAGATTTTATAAGAATCCACAGATCTTATATCACTGCCATCTCCCGCATTAAGAAAATAGAACTGGTGGAAAAAGAATCCTACCGTATCATACTTGACGATGGAACAAAGCTGCCCGTAAGCAAATCCGGTTATGAGAAATTAAAGGGTATATTCTAGTAAATTGTATATAATGAAACCTACGAATATGGCGGTGCGCTGCACCTGAGAAATGGCTACCAACGTTTCGGTGCGCTGCACCTGAGAAATATTATCCACGCACACGGGGCAGGGTGGGTTGTGATTGCACGTAATGAAATCTACGAATTTGCCGGTGCGCTGCACCTGGAAACACAATGAGCGTACCGAAATAAACTGCTATTTAAATTTTTCTTGTTGACTTTAAATATTAATAACTCTATGTTTTTAGTGTTTGATATTTTTCAAATGCTAAGAACGTCTAATGACCTCTGAAGAAAAAATAAAGAAAGAGCTTATCCAGAGATTCGGGGATGCATATAAGGCATTCGGACTGAGCAAATTGATGGGCCATATTATTGCACTTCTTTTATTTTCCCCCCGCCCCCTTTCACTTGGAGAAATAACCGAGCAGCTCGGCCGCAGTAAGGGTCCTGTAAGCCAGATTGTAAGAAGACTTCGCGACCGTAACCTTATAAGAAAAGTATGGACCCCCGAAGACAATAGAAAAGACTTCTACGAAGTTGATCCCGACCTTTTTGAACATGCATTCAGGAATAATCTGGAATTGATTAAAAGTAACACACGCATCGCTAAACATCTGAAAGCCGGAATCGAATCGGCAAACAGGAGTTCATTAAAAACCGTAAATGACCGCGTAAAGGAAATGGAGCAGTTCTATATCCTTATGGAAAAGCATTATCAGAATTTTCTTAACGAATGGGCAGGCAAAAGACGGAAGTTGAATGTATAGGATTTCGATATTGAACTGATAATATAGTTTTTTTTTCAAAGTAATCGTTTGATATTTTTCAAACGTTAAAAATTCAGGAGAGTAAATATGAACCGCCTCAAAGATAAAATCGCAATAATTACAGGGGGAGCCAGGGGAATCGGCAAAGCCGCGGTTAAAAAGTTTTCATCAGAGGGAGCCACAGTTATAATATGGGATGTAAATGATCAGGCTGCCGAACAGACAGCCGAAGAAATAAATAAAACCGGCGGCAAAGTTGAGTATGCTCATGTCGACATAACTTCTTTCGAATCTGTTAGTGCCGCAGCGGAAGCTGTTCACAATAAGTACAAGCAAATTGATATTCTTATAAATAATGCGGGAATCACAAAGGATTCAACTTTAGCCAAAATGACCCCTGATCAGTGGCAGCAGGTAATCAATGTAAACCTTACCGGCGTATTTAATTGTACAAAATCAGTTATTCCTTATATGATTGAAAATAAATACGGAAAGATTGTGAACACATCCTCTATTGTAGGACTTTACGGCAATTTCGGACAGACAAATTATGTGGCTTCAAAATCAGGGATAATAGGTATGACTAAAGTCTGGGCCAGAGAACTGGGAAGGAAAGGCATAAATGTAAATGCTGTAGCTCCGGGATTTATTGCCACCGAAATGGTAGAAACGGTGCCCGAGAAAGTAATTGAAATGCTGAAAGAGAAAACTCCCCTGGGCCGCCTGGGTAATCCTGACGATATCGCGGATGCTTACCTATTCCTTTCTTCTGATGAGGCTAAATACATTAACGGAGCCGTGCTGAGTGTAGACGGCGGATTGGTATTATAGGAATTATTTAATGAGAAATGCAGAGATAATATCATCCGGTATGTATGTTCCCGAAAGAACCCTGCCTAACAGCTATTTCAATGAGCTGCTGGGTGAGGATGTTGATACCTGGCTTAAGAGTAACCTTACTATTAAGGAAAGAAGATGGTGCGGACCGGATGAATCAACAGCAGACTTATGCGTTAAGGCAGCCGCTGAGATAATGAGTAATGCCGGCGTAACTCCCGATAAAATTGATCTGCTTATCGTTGCAACGGATACTCCCGAGTACATCTCCCCTTCTACAGCTTCGGTTGTACAGCACAGGATAGGACTGGTGAATGCCGGAACGTTTGATGTTAATACAGCCTGCGCGGGTTTTGTTACCGCCCTCGATATTGGCTCAAAATACATCCGTGCAGATAAAAAATATAATAAGGTGCTTGTTATAGGCGCGTATGCAATGAGCAAATACCTCGACCTTAGTGATAAAAAGACTGTCACTCTCTTCGCCGACGGTGCCGCGGGTGTTCTTCTTTCTGCTAATAATGAAGAAAGTACCGGTTACCTTACAAGCGATCTTTACACTGAAGGGAAATACTGCGACTGGATGGGAATTTATGCCGGGGGAACTCATCAGCCTGTTACAAAAGAGGTAATTGATAATAAAGATCACTTGCTTAAGTTTTTAAAGAAATTCCCTAAGGAAATAAATCCTGCTACATGGACACGAATGATTAAAACTTCCTGCGAAGAATTAAATATTAAACCTCAGGATATTGATCACTATTTCATTACACAGATAAACATTAACAGTATATGGGAGACAATGGATAACCTCGGCGTTGACCGTTCGAGAGCTCATACTATAATGGACAGGTTTGCGTACACGGGTTCTGCCTGTATACCAATGGCGTTTCACGATGCCTTCAGTAAAGGCAAAATTCATAAAGGTGAACTTGCCTGTTTTGTAGGTTCGGGTGGAGGATTGGCTTTTGCAAGTTCGGTTTTCAGAATATAGGATTATAAAATGAACAGTGCCGCCTCAGTAGATATGATTACAGCAGGATGGATACTTGTTACCCTTTACTCTGCAGTAATTATTTTCTTCGTCGTAAGGGGAGCAGTTAAAACAAAAAGTATCGGGGATTATGCTGTGGGAAATATCAGCTTTTCTCCATATGCGGTGGGACTAGCGCTGGCGGCTTCAATGACGAGCGCTGCAACTTTTATTATCAACCCGGGCTTTATAGCATATTATGGTATTAGTGCTGTTATCTCTTATGCGGTTGTACTGCCGATTGCCGCAATAAGCTCTCTTATTATACTCACAAAAAGTTTTCGTAAACACGGAAGCTCTGTAAAAGCACTCACCCTTTCACAGTGGATGGGTACACGTTATAACAGTAAGGGCTATGCCTTATTCTTCGGATTCATGTCACTCCTTCTGATAACTTTTATTGTGCTTATCTGTGTAGGGCTTACCAAAGTCCTTTCAAAAACGCTGGATGTAAGCGAGCTGACGGTGCTTATAGCAATAGTCGTTTTCATATTCGGATATATGATGTTCGGCGGCGCCAATTCAATGGTTTACACGAATACGGTACAGGCAATCATCATGATTGTTGTAGCCTTTATCCTCCTGGGTTCAGGATATGAACATTTTAGTAACGGCATCAGCGGTTTCATGGATAAGCTTAATTCCATCGATCCAAAATTAACACAGCTGACTAACAACAGCAGTTTCCTGTTCAGGGATTTCTTTGAGATTGTTATAGCCCAGATTGTTATCGGTGCAGCCATAGTCTGCCAGCCGCATATAATAACCAAATCACTGCTGCTGAAGTCTGATTCTGATGTAAATAAATATCTCTTTACAGGAGTACTCACAGAACTTTTGTTTTTCTTTGTGGTCATAGCGGGATTATTCGCAAGAATTACTTTTCCCGACCTCATAGTTAACGGTACGCCCTTAAAGCTTGACGGTATTATGTCAGCTTATGTAGTTGCCCGGTTTCCGGTAATAATTGGAGTAATAGTTGTGATGGGATTAATATCGGCGGGTATTTCCACCCTGGAAGGATTAATTCAGTCTATTTCTACAACGGTCACCGCGGATATAATAAAACCTTTATTCGGAAAATATTTTCCAAAAGACCAGGACAAACAAAACAAATTTGAAATCAGTCTAAACAAAATCGTAATTATAGTGATCGGAATAGTTTCTATCCTTATCTCCTACGATCAGATTGTTAATCCAAAGTTAAGCGTAGGAATATTTGCACAGAACGGAGTTTACGCGTACTTCTCTGCAGCCTTTGTCCCTATCCTTTTTGGACTGTTCTTTAAGTCAGTTCCAAAAGTTGTAGTGATAACAGCATCCGTGGTCGCTGTTGTCGTCCACTTTGCCTTTTACTACGGAAAGATTGGTGTCCCTTTCACTATGGCCACAGGAGAGAATCCGGGTGTTGCTGCAGCAGTTGCTATTATTTTATCTGTAATTACCGGAGTTGTTTTGTATTCAATAATGGGGAGGAAAAGTAATGCTTAATTTCCAGGCTGACTGGCTTGCAAAGTGGGCTTTATATACTCCCGGCCGCATGTTTATCAGGGAACATAACAGGGATGTAAGCTGGACTTACGAAAACTTCAACTGTCGGGCTGAGTCATTCGCAGACTTCCTGTTAAAAAAATATAAGATAAAAAAAGGCGACCGGATTGCTGTTTATTCAAAGAATAGTGCTGAACATATTTTATTATTCAGCGCCTGCGTAAAAACCGGTGCAGTATTAGTCCCTCTTAATTTCCGGCTTACTCCGCGGGAGATAAACATTCTTATTTCAGACGCTGAACCTTTAATATTTTATTACAGCAGTGAATTTGAACCAGCTTTAGATCAGCTGAAGTTCTCTCCGCAGACCATAAAAAGAAGCATTTCAGAGGCATCGGATTTTCTGTTTAATGATGCTGATAAATTAACGAAACCGACTGTAAGAACTTTTGATGAGAACGACCCGGTGATGATCCTGTACACTGCCGGAACCACCGGGTTATCAAAGGGTGTTATTATCACCCATAAGATGCTTTTCTGGAATTCAATTAATACAGGACTCCGGCTGGATCTTAATTCATCAGATCATACCCAGAGCTTTGCACCTTTCTTCCATACCGGCGGCTGGAACGTATTGTTTACTCCTTTCCTGCATCATGGTGCCTCGCATACCCTCTTAACCCATTTCGATGCCGACCTGATTCTCCGGCTTATGGAAAGTGAAAAAGCAACCATACTTTTCGGAGTGCCGACGATGCTGCAGATGATGGCAGACTCTCCCCTTTTCGAAAAAGCCGACCTTTCTTCGGTAAGGTATGCAGTTGTGGGCGGGGCACCGATGCCTATCCCCCTGATAAATAAATGGCATGATAAGGGAGTATTCATCAGGCAGGGCTACGGGTTAACCGAAGTTGGCCCTAACACATTTTCACTCCACCAGGACGACGCGATAAGGAAAAAGGGCTCTATAGGATTTCCGAATTTTTATATCGAAGCTAAAATAGTTAACAGCAAAGGAGAAGAAGCCGGTATTGACGAGATCGGCGAGCTCTGGATGAAATCACCAGTGGTAACACCGGGTTACCGGGGCAAAGAAAAGGAAACTGCTGAAGCGATTACAGACGGCTGGTTCCATACGGGCGACATGATGAAAAAAGACAGCGAAGGTTATTATTTCGTAGTCGACCGTAAAAAGAATATGTTCATCAGCGGGGGCGAGAATGTTTACCCTGCTGAAATAGAATCATTTTTACTTTCGAATGAAGATATAAAAGAAGCTGCCGTAATTGGCGTCCCCGACGAAAAGTGGGGGGAAGTTGGTAAGGCATTTTTAGTCTTGAAGACAGGCTCGAAGCTTACAGGCGAAAATATTCAGGAATTCTGCCGCGGAAACCTGGCCAATTATAAAATACCAAAGCTAATTGAGTTTATAAAAGAACTTCCCCGAAATGATGCAGGCAAAATAGACCGGAAAAATTTATTACAGCTAAATACTGATTCAACAAATAACTAAATCATTCAATAACAAAAGTACCAGGAGAAAATATGAAAAAGCTTTTTATTCTTTCACTTTTAATGAGCTTTTCGCTGCTGCTAGTATCATGCAGCAAAGACGATAATACCGTAACACCTCCCGCTGCGACCTACAAGATCAGCGGAACAGTTACAGATGCAGCCGGTAATTTCCTTTCCGGCATTACAGTTAATTTAACCGGTGACGCACAGAAGACTGCAACTACTGACGCAGCCGGCTCTTATACTTTCGAAGAACTTAATTCGGGTGCCGACTTTACAGTAACGGTTTCGTCCCCGGATTACGATTTCCAAACTGCAAGCATAAATTTAACCGGACTTAGTCAGGATGAGACAGCCGATTTCACAGCAAAAGATGGTATAGTAGGAGTATGGCTTTCAGCCGGAGCAAATGTTGCTCCCCTGCTTAACACAATATTTGCAGGCTCGGGCGGCGTTGACTCAATCTATGCTACTTTCAACTCAGATAATACATATTCTGTCCGCCAGGTTAACGGCGATCTTACGGTTATCAACTACTCAGGAACCTATTCAAATCAAAAGTCATCAGTTGGTAATATTTATAGTTTAGTTGCTAACCAGACCACACCATCAGTTGCAACTTCAGAAGGCATATATGAGATAGACAGAACTCAAACACCTCATTTTATGCAGTACGAGGTTGTACTGATATCAGGAACGCAGAACGTTGCTCCTACACCTGAAACAGGTTTCGGCAGCACAAATGGCGGAGTACTTGGTACAACTAACGTTCAAAACTATATCAGGATTCAATAATTCGAATGCGGGGAGGCTGAAATTTTTTAGCCTCCCTTTTAATAATTCAAAAGGTAAGAAGATGAAAATCATTTACATATCTTTACTTAGTCTCTTACTTATTCTGCCGCTTACAGCCCAGAACAAATGGAACTTTGATGATTATAAGGTCCCTGCTGATCCCATCAATGAGTTCCAGGCACTGGCCTATTTCTATACTCACATGGTTAACCAGAATTACTATGCTGAGAATGACCTGCTGAAAGGCCAGATTGTTGGAAGATTGTTCAGCAGCAACACTACCATCACCGGCGGCGGGGCATCGTATTTTGAACAGAGACTAATTCCTTTCTTTATCTACCAGCCGAAACTGCTTAACAACCGGGCTATACTCAGGGCATCTTTTGAAATTGACTGGACCTGGGGTGATGCTTCGTACGGTGTAGGCGGAAATTTCGGTTCTGCCTTCAGTGCTGACCAGGTGAACATTCAAACACAGAACGTGGAGCTTGAACTTATCCCGGCAAAAGACTGGGCTATTAACCTGGGACTTCAGCGGTTGTTTGATACTCCCTATAACCCCTACAGAACCACAGTGGGAACAATGACGAATACAGCTTACAGGCTGATGTACTGGGGAAGCGACGGAGTGGGAATTTCATTAAGGCACGACGGTGACTACTCACGCTTCAAAGCAGGGTTCTACCAGCTGTACGAAAATAATGTACACCAGATTGATGACGTTACGCTTTCAGAGGCAATCTACGAACAGGATATCACTCCTCTCTGGAGGCAGGGAGTATCATTGTGGTACCTGTATGACAGGGCAAACGGTGAAGGCGGCGTATCGGTGCTCGGGGAAGGTCTTACCAGTCTGCTTAACGACTATAATGGTACTTACAAGTTCAACCTGGGAGGACTCCCCTACAGGGCTGATCTTTTCTGGCTTGGAACATACGGAAATGTTAATCCTGAGTTCACTCTGGGCCGCTGGAGTTTTAACGCTTTTGCGGTAGCCAACTTTGGTACTGTAAGTACATTTCAGACAGACGCATACAAAAAGGCTGTTGACGTGCTTGGTCTCGGTTCGAACTTAAGAGCCGGCTACAAATACGGACAGACTTCCGAAGATGCCGTTACGCTTGATGTTCTGTTTGCAACCGGAGACGAAGACGGTATTAAAGACAAAAAATACAACGGCGTTATTACAGGCAATACATGGGGATCACCGGGCGGGTTAAACATAGCCACCGGTTCTTATATTCTTTATCCGCATGGTAATGTAGTTAACCGCTATATTGCAGCTGTTGCAGATCTTTCAAACACAGGGCTGGGCCAAATAGGCGGGACAATTAATTTCTCAAAATCAATTATACCTAATAAGTTCTATGCGAAAATAGGATTTGCCGCAGCGCAAAGCTTGTATGAGCCTTTAGACGGCGGTAAATCAATTGGTACTGAAGCAAATGTTAAGATTGCATACCTGCCGGCTGTATTTATGAATATTGAACTGCACGGAGCATATTTATGGCTTGGTGATTTTTATGACAGCCCTAAAATGAACGGAAATAAAACCATTAGGCCGGAAAATCCCTACACGGTTTTCCTTCTATTTAAATGGTTGATGTTCTGAAAATAAAAATAATTTGAGATAACAATGAAAAGACTACTTATTATCTTATTTGCGTCAGCTCTTTTAATTGCATCAGGCTGCTCACCATACGGGAACTTAAGCATAATGAAATTTGATGAACTGAACTATCCTTACCCTGTTAAGAAAGCTGTGCTTTCAGACGATATCACACTGGCGTATGTGGATGAAGGTGCAGGTGACCAGACAATTATTTTTGTACACGGACTCGGCAGCTACCTGCCTGCGTGGGAAAAAAATATTGAAGGGTTAAAACAGAATTACCGTTGTATTGCTATTGATCTTCCGGGTTACGGAAAGTCATCCAAGGCAATACATAGCGGAACTATGGAGTTTTACGCCGATGTAATCAAATTGTTTATGGATAAACTGGGATTAAAGAAAGCTGTAATCGCGGGACATTCCATGGGCGGACAGATTGCAATGGTGATGGCTCTTAAATATCCGGATTATGTTGATAAATTGGTGCTCGTTTCCCCGGCCGGGATAGAGACCTTCACCGAGGGTCAGAAAGAATGGTTCAGTAATGTAATGACTGTTGCCGGAGTAAAGAATACTTCCGTTCAGCAGATCCGGGCAAACCTGACAGCTAACTTCTACAACCTTCCCGATGATGCTGAATTTATGATTACAGACAGGATAGCGATGAGAGATGCTGAGTATTTCGATAACTATTGCTATGCAGTTGTACAGTCAGTTAAAGGGATGGTTAATCAGCCTGTATATGATTTTCTTCCGGACATAAAACAGAAAACACTGATATTGTTCGGGGAAAATGATAACCTGATACCTAATCCTTATCTTAATCCCGGATTTACATCTGACATAGGAAAAATAGCGGAAGAACGAATCCCGGGTTCCAAACTGATTATGGTTCCTTCTTGCGGACATTTTGTTCAATTCGAAAAACCCGGCGTCTTTAACAATGCTGTAATGGATTTCCTGAAATAACAGCTGGCAGCAGATAATACCACTTTCAGAGAAGGCCGTCTCAAACCTGTCATTCCGAATTTAGTTCGGAACCTGACTACCTGAGAGCGGCCTCTTTTATTTTAAATTGAATATCTAGCCATCATTAAATATATTTGCTTCAATTATATGAGGATTCAATGACATTCGATAATGATCTGAGATCAATTCAGGAAGCACGGCACCTTGCAGCAAAGGCGAAGGAGGCCCAGCTTGAATTCAGTCACTTCTCCCAGCAGCAGGTTGATGCAATTGTAAAAGCGATGGCAGAGGCAGGCTATACAGCAGCGGAGAGGCTGGCAAAGATGGCTGTTGAAGAAAGCGGGTTCGGGAAGTATGAAGATAAAATTATAAAGAACCGTTTCGGAACGAAGAATGTATACGAATCCATTAAAGACCTTAAGACAGCCGGCATAGTTGATATCGAAGCAAATGGAAAGATCATAAAGATCGGCGTGCCTATGGGCGTTGTATGCGCGCTGATACCCTCTACAAATCCTACATCAACTGCTATGTTCAAGGCGTTGATCTCACTGAAGTGCAGGAACGCGATGGTTGCCAGTCCCCACCCCCGCACGGCAAAATGTACCGCGGAAGCGTTAAGAATACTTTCCGATGCCGCAGTATCTGCAGGAGCGCCGGAAGGACTGATACAATGCTTATCAGAGCCTACAATTGAAGGTACAGAAGCGCTTATGCGCGACAGGAATGTTGCGGTGATACTTGCAACGGGCAGCACGCCTATGGTAAAGGCAGCGTACAGCTCAGGGAAACCTGCGTATGGTGTTGGTTCAGGAAATGTTCCTGCTTTTATAGAAAGATCTGCCGATTATAAAAAAGCAGTTGCGGATATTATCTATGGAACTACCTTCGATAACGGAACCCTCTGTTCTTCAGAGCAGGCAATGATTGTAGATCTTCCTCTGAGAGAAAAAGTAATTGAAGAAGTTAAGAGCCGGGGAGGATATTTTGTAAATGAGGATGAAAAGGAAAAACTCGCAAAGGCAGTACAAAAGGATTTCAGAATAAACCCCGCTATTGTCGGGCAGACGGCTGAGTTCATTGCCAATTATGCGGGCTTTAAGGTGCCGGAAGGTACGAAAGTACTTATGGCTGAATGTTTTGAAGTTGGTAAAAGCGAACCCCTCTCGATGGAAAAACTTTCTCCCATACTTGCATTTTACAGCGTTGACGGGTGGCTGGAAGGCTGCCACCGCTGCATTGAATTATTAAACTTCGGCGGAATGGGACATACAATGGCGATCCATTCCAATGACGAACCGGTTATAATGAAATTCGCTCTTGAGAAACCGGCGTTCAGGATACTTGTAAACACGGTGGCATCGGTTGGGGCGGTAGGTTATACAACCGCATTGAACCCGTCCATGACACTTGGTCCCGGGACCATCGGCGGATCAATAATATCCGAAAATATAACGGCCAAACACTTAATGAATATTAAAGCCCTGGCCTTTGAAACCAGTCCCATAAATCCCGGAAGCACCGTAACATCCTTCAGATCGCAGAAGGAATTGGGCGGCAAGAGCAGTTTTATGATGGAGATTGAAGAAAGACTGCGCGCAAGAGCAGGCAATCCAAAATTCGAAGGCAAACCGCCGGTTCAGCCAAAACCTGAAAGAGTAATCCCGGCAAAGAAAGAAGAATCTAACGCCCCGGTGAAATTAGGCGAAGGCCTCACCAAAGAAGCCGTCGACAAAATCATCCGCAGCTTTAAATACTAGGCTATGAGGTTCATACAGGGGAATTGTAATATAACTCCCTGAACCTGCGTACAACAGAGCCGGCAATAAGCTCGGCAGCTTCATCATAGCTGAGCGCCGAGGTATTAACCATAAGATGATAAAGCGGGATGAGGGAGCGGATCTTCGATGTCCTTCAGGAAATAAGTCTTGAGGTAATTCCTCCTGGAGGAATCTTCCCTTTTTACAAAATCGAGTGCATCGTGAAAGTTATTCATCTCATATGCTTCCTGTGCCTGCCTTGCCCTTAGTTCAAGCGGTGCCACCAGCCGCACATGAAATGCATTCGGCAGCTTCCCGGTAATTACATTGCCTCCCCTGCCTATTATTACAGCTTTACCCAAGACGGGCAATTTGAAGGATCGTCTCCGACATTTTGCCAACAAAAGTATAGCCCGAAGGATTTCCTAAAATTTCATTCACCATATTCTTCATATTGGAAATCTTGTCCTCATCCATAAAGTATTTTGCCAGGATGGAGGGGAGGTGATGGTCTTCGACTACCTTTTCTATAAGGTTTCTATCGAAGTAGGTCCATTCGGTTTTTTCTTCGCCTGAATAACGATTCATTATATCCACAAGCTTATGACCGATAACATCGGCCCGTGTACCTGTCTGCCTGGATATTGTTATGCAGGGAAATTTAGGTCTGTACTGTGACGTTGTGCTGTGAGATTCGATATAGATGCGGCACTTTTCGTAAACGCCTGCTACTCTCATTTTATCCCTCCTTCTGTGCTGACGAGGAATTGAAGAGTTCCTCTGTCAGGTTACTTTTTGAGTCTCCTCTGTCTTACTCTCCATCGTGAACCACTTCTTTATCTCATCTTCTTCTTTACCATTTCTTAAGATGTGATAAAATTCGTTGTTGTGGGATGAATAAGTATAATCTTTTTTCCACTCATCGATATTCTCAGCAGTCTGCTTAATTGCATCAGCTATATAATAGATCTCATCGTTCGTCATGGTCGGGTGAACCGACATCCTTACCCAGCCGGGCTTGTCCGAGAAATCTCCCGTGTTGATTTTTTCGGTGATCAGTCTCGACTGATCAGGACTAACGTGCAGTAAGTAATGCCCGTATGTACCGGCGCATGAGCATCCGCCCCTGACCTGTATACCAAAGCGGTCGTTTAACAGCTTCACGATCAGGTTATAATGAATACCATCTATATAAAAAGATATAGCGCCCAGCCTGTTCTCAATGTTGTCTGCAAGGATATGAAGCGAAGGGACTTTCCTCAGCTCTCGGAAGGCAATGCTCACTAGCTCTTCTTCACGTTCCCTTATATTCTCAACGCCCATCTCTTCTTTAAGTCTTATGCAGAGTGCGGCCCGTATCGTCTGCAGGAATGCGGGAGTTCCGCCATCTTCCCTTGCCTCGATATTGTTAACAAACTTATGCTGTCCCCATGGGTTGGTCCAATCCACCGTACCGCCGCCGGGATTATCAGGGATTTTATTCTTATAAAGTTTGGAATCAAAGATCATAACGCCCGAAGTGCCGGGGCCTCCAAGAAATTTATGCGGTGAAAAGAAGATTGCGTCAAGCTTTTCAAGCGGATCTTCCGGATGCATATTAATATCTATGTAAGGTGCAGAACACGCAAAATCAACAAAACAATGTCCCCCGTTCTCATGCATCATTTTAGCGAGCTTATAGTAAGGAGCTTCAATGCCGGTAACGTTGGAACAGGCAGAGAAAGAGCCTATTTTTAACTTACGGTCTTTGTGTTCCACCAGTTTCTTTTCGAAATCATTGAGGTCTACAAGTCCTTCTTCATCCGGAGCTATCACAACAACGTCAGCTATTGTTTCCAGCCAGGATGTCTGGTTGGAATGATGTTCCATATGAGTTATGAACACAACAGGGCGAAGGTCTTCAGGAAGTTTGAGGTAATCCTTAAGCTGCTCCGGTACTCTTAAGCCCAGCATTCTCTGGAATTTATTAATCAGTGCGGTCATTCCGGAGCCGGCTGTTATTATAACATCATCTTTTGATGCGTTGCAGTGTTTCTTGATTATATTATGTGCGGTGTGATAGGAGAAGGTCATTGTAGTGCCGGTAATGCTTGCCTCAGAGTGGGTATTGCCCGCGAGCGGAGCAAAATCTTCGCACATCTTATGTTCGATCGGGGCATATAGTCTGCCGCTTGCAATCCAATCGGCGTAAACTATTCTCTGCTTGCCGTAGGGCGAGATAAATGTTTTATCGTATCCTATAGTATTTTCACGAAATCTTCTGAAATATTCTTCGTGATTATTCATTCTTTTCTCCGGCTCATAATTTTTTCCTTCATTAAAATATAACGAATTTCCGGGTCATTAGCAGGGAAAAACACGATCCCGCACTTTGAC
The DNA here is from genome assembly GCA_963800255.1 of uncultured Ignavibacteria bacterium. GTDB lineage: Bacteria > Bacteroidota > Ignavibacteria > Ignavibacteriales > Ignavibacteriaceae > DATFVA01. Next base: position 14,192 of record CAWDAK010000011.1, read on the forward strand.
TTTTGTGCATTGCACCGCCACATTCGTAAATTTCATTACGTTCAATCACCACCCAACCCCACCCCTATTTCCCGGTGCACACTATTCCCACCCTTCGGTGCAGCGCACCAACACATTCGTAGATTTCATTACGTACAATCACCACCAAACCCCGCCCTATTTCCCGGTGCATACGATATTCGCCTACCTGTTTCTCCCTGTCATAACCTCATACCGTCTCCCGCAATCCATCCCTCCTTATTGCGCTTTGACTTCGGTGCAGCGCACCAACACATTCGTAGATTTCATTACCATACAATCACCACCCAACCCCGCCCTTTTTCCTGGGGAATACGATATTCGCCTACCTGTTTCTCCCTGTCATAACCTCATACCGTCTCCCGCAATCCATCCCTCCTTATTGCGCTTTGACTTCGGTGCAGCGCACCAACACATTCGTAGATTTCATACCGTACAATCACCACCCAACCCCGCCCTTTTTCCTGGGGAATACGATATTCGCCTACCTGTTTCTCCCTGTCATAACCTCATACCGTCTCCCGCAATCCATCCCTCCTTATTGCGCTTTGACTTCGGTGCAGCGCACCGAAAACGTTAATAGCCCAGTCCTGGCAGCATAGGTGCAGCGCACCCAAATACCTCCTACCCAAATGAAGCCTAAAAACCCGCCAAACCCATAGTGAATACGCTCTGAATACGCTCTGAATACGCAGTGAATACGCAGTGAATACGCTTCACCTACTAGCAAGGAGGCACAAAATAACGGGAAACCCAGTCACTGGCTTTGTCCGAATCCGCCGAGACAACGTTATTGTAAACAAATCCGCATCCTTAATAGCGGATTCGGCGGCCAGCCGGGCAGCGAGGCTTCAGAATCCCGTAAAGTGGATTTCCTCCTCCCCCGGGTACTGCAGAATCCGCATCAACGCTAGTTCAGTCGTGATTATTACTGCTTTTTCTTATCTTTGAAGGAATAAACAACTTCAGAAATCCAGAATGAATTTTATTGTCGGTATCGACGGAGGCGGCACAAAAACTAAATGTGTATTCGCAGATGAATCGGGCAAACTGGTGCTTGAGCTGTCTGGCGGTCCTGCTAATTTCCTTTCCATAGGGAATGATAAGGCTGCTGCGAATATTGTTTCGCTGGTAAAGTCGGGACTCTCAAAACTCGATGCTACTTTCGAAAACATCCTCATAATTATGGCAGGTATTTCGGGGGCGGGCAGAAAGCTTCATGCCGAAATGCTGATGGAGGCGCTTCTTAAAAGACTGCCTGAAGGTTTCACTAATATTTTTGTTGAAAGCGATGCACGAGCTGCACTTGAAGGCGCCCTGGGAGGTGAACCGGGAGCTGTACTGATAGCGGGAACTGGTTCGGTAATTTTCGGGAAGGATAAAGCGGGACGATTACACCGTGCCGGAGGATTCGGCAGGGTAATTGGCGATGAGGGAAGCGGTTATTCCATCGGTGTTAAAACTCTGAGGGCTGTGGCCGGTACGCTTGACGGCAGAAGTAAGCCGGATGAAATGTTCGATCAGTTCAGAACGATTTTTCATATAGATAATGAAGATGATCTTATCTCACTTGTTCATAATCCCGGTTTTGATGCCTCATCGATCGCACTCTTCACAATCAGATGCGCCGGCGGCGATGTAAAAACGGCACAACAAATACTGGCCTCTGAAGCCGGCGAACTTGTTAAGCAGGTAAAGGCGATAAAGGGGAAAATGAAAGAGGTTCCTCTAAAACTGGCAATGATAGGCTCGCTGGTTGAAAATGATAACTATTATTCCAGCCTTGTAAAATCGAAGCTCAGTACAATTAAAGGAATAGAACTTACTATAAGGAAAGCTCCCCCGGAGATGGGTGCGGTAATAATGGCGCTGAACTTACTATCACTCAAAACAAAATCGTAATGAGTAAAACCAAAAAAGAATACAGGAACGGCTGGACGTGGGTGCCGTCGCTTTATTTTGCAGAAGGCTTGCCGTACATTATGGTGATGTCGGTGTCCGTCATTATGTACAAACGACTTGGGATCTCGAATACAGATATTGCCGTTTATACAAGTCTCCTTTATCTGCCCTGGGTGATAAAACCATTGTGGAGCCCTTTCGTTGATATATTCAGGACAAAGCGTTTCTGGATAATAACAATGCAGCTGGTTATTGCACTGGGAATAGGAGGCATTGCATTCACTGTTACGCTTCCTTCTTTTTTTATATTCACCCTCCTTTGTTTCTGGCTTATAGCGTTCAGTTCAGCTACCCACGATATTGCTGCTGACGGCTTTTATATGCTGGGATTAACAAAGCATGATCAGGTGTGGTTTGTTGGATTCCGCAGCACCTTTTACAGATTTGCGATGATTGCGGGACAGGGATTACTTGTGATCTTTGCGGGATACCTTGAAGTTAGTATGAACGATATCCCCATGGCATGGATGATATCCATTACAGCGATCGGTATTCTTTTCTTCCTGCTCTTCATATACCATAACGTGATGCTCCCTTTCCCCGCATCCGACCGCCCGACTGCTTCTGCGGACGCAAAGTCTATTCTGGCTGAGTTCCTGAAAACGTTTATTACTTTTTTCAAAAAAGACCAGATAGTCGTTATTCTTTTTTTCATTTTATTCTATCGGTTTGGCGAAGCCCAGCTTGTAAAGCTAACTTCTCCTTTCCTTCTTGATCCCAAAGATGCCGGGGGTCTTGCTCTAACTACTGAGAGCGTTGGATTCATTTACGGTACTGTGGGTGTTATCGCGTTAACACTGGGCGGTTTGCTGGGAGGTTTTCTTGCTGCGAAAAATGGCTTGAAGTCATGGCTGTGGTGGATGCTCATTGCCATCAACCTTCCCGATCTTGTGTATGTATACCTTTCGTTTACGCAGAACTCCAGTCTGCTTATGGTTAACGTTATGGTTGCACTTGAGCAGTTCGGTTACGGATTCGGCTTCACTGCATTCCTCCTTGTTCTTATTTATATTTCAGAGGGAAATCACAAAACAGCTCATTATGCAATTGCAACGGGACTAATGGCACTGGGAATGATGCTGCCCGGAATGATCAGCGGATGGATGCAGTCGATTCTAGGCTATAAATATTTTTTCGTTTGGGTAACGATTTCAACCATCCCTGCGTTTGTGATAACTTATTTTCTGAAAATAGATCCTGACTTCGGTAAAAAAACAAATGAAAAATAGTCTCCTCCTTATTGTTTTAATGATGACGGGGGTACTCTGGTTTTCGTGCAGCAAACCCGAGAATAATAATTCCGGCGAAAATTACAAGGATACTTTAGCGGAGGACGGCGGTCAAACGAATAGAAGAGATACCGTTTCGCTTATTTCAAAGCTTAAGGTTAAAGGAGAAACGAGAAACGATACTATCAGCAGTCCTGCTTTTTCTCCGGTTGAAAGACTAATTAGGAACTCTATAAAAGACAGCGCTTTCCCCGGTGCAGTGCTGCTGGTATGGAAGGATGGTAAGATAATCTTTGAAAAGCCATTCGGTCACCTGACTTATGATGACGGCTCGGCAGAAATTTCTACAAACACTATTTTCGACCTTGCCTCATTAACCAAAGTTTTAGCAGCCACAACTGCAGCAATGATATGTGCTGACAGGAAACTCTTCAGTATTAACGATAAAATCGCAAAATATATACCTGCGTTCGCTCAGAACGGAAAAGAAAATGTGACTATAAAAAACCTGCTGATGCACAATAGTGGACTCCCCGCATACAAAAAGTTTTATGCCTTATACTCTGATCCCCAGCAGGTGCTGGATGATATTTATTCTACGAAGCCGGCATATCCGCCCGGGACAAAAACTATTTATTCTGATCTCGGGATGATCACACTGGGAAAGGTGATTGAAAAAGTAACCGGGAAATCACTTGATGTTTTCTGTAATGAAGTAATATTCAAGCCGCTGGAAATGGGCGATACTTATTATAATCCCCCGAAGATACTGCGGCGCAGGATTGCACCTACTGAGTTCGATCACTACTGGAGGCACAGGCTGTTGACAGGCGAGGTGCATGATGAAACAGCCTCGCTTCTGAACGGTGTATCCGGGCACGCAGGTTTATTCTCAACAGCAGGAGATATCTCCAAAGTGCTGCAGATGCTTCTTCAGAAGGGAACCTATGAAGGAAAGAAAATTGTTGACTCATCAACCGTCAAATTGTTTTTAACAAGACAACAAAACGGTAGAGCTCTCGGCTGGGATATGAAATCTCCTTCCGGGTCTTCAGCGGGCAGTCTTTTCAGCAGTAATTCATACGGCCATACGGGGTTTACCGGAACATCTGTATGGACCGACCCCGTGAGGAAACTGTTCGTTGTTTTTCTTACCAACCGTGTTTATCCTACCCGGGAAAATAACAAGCTTATCAAAATAAGGCCGAAGCTTCACGATGAAATTATTAAAATTGAAGATCAGGTTGAATGAAAAAACGCGCTCATAGAAATAATTTAGCTTTTACTTTTGTAACCCTGCTGATATTCGCGCTCTATCCGCCCTCGATAAATCCGACGCTGATAAATATCGATAAAATATTCTCCAGCCGGGTGCCGGATATAATTTATCCTGAATACCCTCATGTTTTTAAAATGGATAATACTGAGAAGGATTCGATTGAAGCACAGATAAAAAATATGAGTCTAAGGGACAAATGCGCCCAGATGGTGATGAGCTGGAGCAAAGGATTCAGTTCCGACACTTCGGGAGCTGAGTTCAAACGTATAAGCCGGCTGGTGAAAGATTCGCATATAGGAGGTATTATCTTTTTCCAGGGAGAGGTTGCCTCAGAGCAGCGGATGATCGGAAAGCTTCAGAATGAATCACAAATTCCGCTGCTGATCTCTTCGGATTTTGAGAGAGGACTGGGATCACGAATAGAGGACGCCATTGAGTTTCCATATAATATGGCGGTTGCGGCCACGGGCAACATCTTTTACGCTTACGATATGGGCCGCTCCATAGCCGCTACAAGTAAAGCTCTTGGTGTAAGGCAGAACCTGGCGCCGGTAGCAGATGTTAACAGCAATCCCCTGAACCCTATTATCAATAACCGGTCATTCTCAGAGGATAAAGAAATTGTATCAAGCTATACTATTGCGTTTATTTCAGGATCTAAAAATGAAAATGTAATTACTACAGCAAAACATTTTCCGGGACACGGCAACACGCAAACTGATTCCCACCTGGATCTGCCCGTAATTCCCGGCACACGCGCCTCCCTGTTTCAGAATGAACTGATTCCATTTATACAATCAATAAAAGCCGGGGTTCAGTCGGTTATGGTAGGACACCTTTATGTACCTGCTCTCCAGGATGAGAACAGAATTCCATCAAGCCTTTCGAAAGCTATCGTAACAGATCTCCTTCAAAATGAATTACAGTTTGACGGACTTATAATAACCGATGCGCTTAATATGAATGCTGTGACTAAATATTATTCTGTTTCAGACGCGGCTGTTATGGCGGTGGAAGCCGGGAATGATATTCTCTTAATGCCTCCCGAGGATAATCTTACAATTGAGGCCCTTGTTTCGGCAGTAAGGGATGGCCTCATCAGTATCGAGAGAATTAACCATAGTGTGCGTAAAATAATTGCAGCAAAGATGTGGCTGAACCGGGGTTACAACCTTACGGGCAGTGAGCAGAAAGAAGCAATTGATTCACTCTGGAAAAGCAATCAAGTGCTTGCCCGTGAAATAGCAGAGCATTCAATAACACTCATAAAAAATGAAGATGATATCATCCCGATTGACTTGTCGGATTCTCCTAAAGTAGGATGCATAACAATTACAGACGGGTTAAAGACTGACAAAAAGAAAATTTTTGAAAACCTTGTGAGCGGGACATTTCAGAAAACAAAGTCGTTTTTTATCGACAGGAAAAGCACCGGACGTGATTACAGCAGGGCGCTTCAGGTTGCGCGCAGTTCTGAGATAATTTTTTTACCGGTTTTTATGCGTCTGAGGTCTGATAACGATACTCTCACGCTTGCCTATCACGAGAAATTCATAAAAGAAATTTTGAAGAGCAGGAAGCCGGTTATAATGATTAGTCTTGACGATCCCTACCTGCTTTCAGTTTTACCTTCTGTAAAAGTTTACTTATGTTCATACGGGAATCCCGAAGTTTCACAGAGGGCAGCATTTGATGCGGTAACAGGACGGATAAGAATAACCGGAAAACTTCCGATATCAATTCCGAATACTGAATTCAAGCTGGGTTACGGGTTGACAACAGGTACGAACCCGAACCCTTAGGTTTTAACGGTGATATTACCCTGGTGATACTATTGAAATCATTAATTCAGGAGTGATATGGCCGGCTTTATTATTAAAATCATTAGCTTTGCCCCTGGCTTCAGCCGGTGGATTAACGAGAAATTAACCAACCCCAAAAGAGGGTTAGTCCGCAGGAAACAGCATTTGACTCATAACAATTCCGGAGGAGCTATTGTTTGAAGGTACATTAATCGGAGCAGATAACCAATGGGGCCTTTGGGCTGTACTTTTTATAGTAGCAGCTTTCAGTCTATGGGCTGAGAAATCCAAAATAGGTTCGAAGCTTTCTGCAGTTGTTATTGCTATTGTGGCAGCATTCATCCTTTCAAACCTTTCGATAATACCCACAGAGGCCCCTGCTTATGACATGGTATGGTCATACCTTGTGCCGCTAGCTATTCCCCTGCTCCTTTTCAGAGCTAACCTGAGGAGGATAGTTAAAGAAGCAGGACCGACGCTGATAGCTTTCTTTTTTGGTGCAGTGGGTACCATCATCGGCACATTTATTTCTTTTGAAATTTTCTCTCTGGGTCCCGAAGGCTGGAAGCTTGCCGGTATTTTCTGTTCAACCTACATAGGCGGATCGATGAACTATGTAGCAACATCGGCGGCTCTGCAGCTTAATGCCGGAGATCTTCTCACGGCGGGGGTAGCAGCAGATAACCTTGTGATGGCCGCTTACTTCATAGTGCTGTTTGCGCTCCCCTCTTCTGCAATCCTGAAAAAGTTGTATACAACCAAACATGATACAAAGGCTGAATTAATTGAGGATGACATCCTGACAGAAGAACAAAACAAACCTGACCTTTTTAATATGGCTAAGGCCCTTGCGTTAGGATTCGGTATCTGCGCTGCAGGGTTCTGGTTATCTGAACTGGTTAATATCCAGGGAAGCGGTATACTTATAATAACGGCAATAGTTGTTATCACGGCAACAATATTTCCAAATCAGGTAGGAACCATTGAAGGAGCGGATCAGATAGGGGCTTTGCTGATGCAGGTTTTCTTTGTTGTTATAGGTGCAAGCGCGAATTTGTATGTTGTGCTGAGGGTAGGTCCTGTTCTGTTTTTCTTTGCCGCCGTAATTTTGCTTGTTCACCTGGTATTTATTCTTGCAGCGGGGAAACTTTTCAAACTTGACCTTGCTGAAATTGTAATTGCTTCGAATGCAAATATGGGAGGGCCGACAACAGCCGCTGCTATGGCAGTTGCCCGTAAGTGGAAAGATCTCGTTATTCCGGCGGTTCTCTGCGGAACGCTTGGTTACGCAATTGCAACTTTCATTGGAGTTGCAATTGGAAACTTCCTTAAGTAGGAATCAGCACCGGCTTAACAAGGATATATATTTTTTGCACCTGCAATATCGAACCAGGCTTCTGCCGGGTGAAATTAGTACAACCAAAACACTCCGGGTTACAACCCGGTAAAGATGGAATATTTTATGAAACACTTTATTATTCTAATCCACTATACAGAATCCATAGAAAAAATAAACGAAATTCGTCCCCGCCACAGGGAATTCCTTGAGAGAGGCTACACGGATGGGATCGTGCTTTATTCAGGTCCCCGGGTACCGAGAACCGGCGGTCTTATAGCAGCCCGCGGCAACACAGCTGAAGAAGTTAAAACCTTCTTCAGTAATGATCCCTATCAAAAAGAAAAGGCAGCAGAGTATGAATTCATCGAATTCGAACCCGTACATTACCAGGAATTCCTGAATGACTGGGTATAGGAATGAACAATTGCTAATTGACAATGAACAATTATTAATTAACAATTAGGGAAGCTGCAGCATTATACTTTAAATTAACTTTTCATTGAATCTATAATTTTTTGAGCGCCTTCAACTCCGGCAGACAATACTCTTTTTACTTCTTCTTTTGTATCCGCCCCGATTTCCCTGGCCGAATCAAGAGCAGCGGAAACCGCCGTCTTTCTAGCCTCATTTACATTTCCGCCTTTGCTTTTAACAGCGCTTACGGCACCCTTTACAGCTTCGATGGATGCCTGCCCGATATCGACACCTTTTTCTTTTGCAGATCGTACAGCCTGGGAAACGGCACCGCGTATCGCCTCATTTTGTCCTATACCGGTTTCCATTGCTCCTTCCACAGTCACCCTGACAACATCTCTTAACACTTTTATTACAGATGCTCCGATCTCTGACATCCCCAAAATTGTTCCTTTAACCAGGGACGATGTGAATTTAATGCCTTCCTTTACAAGTTCCCCCGATTCCTTTATTGTACTCGCAGTAAGCTCTTTCATTACATTTATGGTAACATCGGCAGCCTCGCCAGTACCTTTAATTCCCGTTTTTATGGTATTCTTAGCCATATTTGCAAGTTTATCAAACATAATTCACCTCAGGTTCTACAATTTAAAGGTAGATGAGGTAAAGATTTAATCAAAACAGGGCTGTCACATTGGAAAGGTTATGACTTTTAAAAGTTCCTAAAATTATTTGCGTTGCCGCATCGCGGCAAAACGTTAATAGATATACCAACCCCAAACCTGCCCTCCCCTGCGCACCGCAACAAAACGTACCTTCCTTCCCCTACGGGGTTAACATCCGATTTACCAATTTATTATTTTAACGGTAATAAAATGGAAAGGTTATGACTCTTAAAAGATCCTATAATAAAATGATAGCCGGTGTGTGCGCCGGAATTGCTGAATGGTTCGGATGGGATCCAACGGTTGTACGTGTGGGTTATGTTTTATTATCTATACTAAGTGCGGCATTTCCGGGTATTCTGGTATACATAATCTTATGGGTTGTAATGCCCCCGCCGGATGCCACATAAATAAAGGAGGATTTTATGAGGAAATTTATTCCCGGCAAATCGCTCTTGGTAATAGCGGTGCTGCCCTTTTTGGTACTTGCTGTTTTCTGCAATTCGCAGGATGAACTTGCGTCAGGCCAACAGGGTGATATAAAGCTTCCGCCCGGGTTCAAGATCGATGTATATGCTGATAATGTTCCCGGGGCGAGATCAATGGCGATGAGCAAGTCGGGCGTGCTATTCGTCGGCACCCGGGGTGAAGGAAAGGTGTATGCAATACTTGATACTAATGCTGATAAAAGAGCTGACCGGGTGATAACGATAGCAAGCGGACTGGATATGCCGAATGGCGTAGCGTTAAAAGACGGTGATCTTTATGTAGCGGAGGTTAGCCGTGTATTAAAATTCCAGGATATAGAAAATCATCTCGACAACCCGCCATCTCCTGCGGTAGTAAATAATAGTTTCCCGACCTCAAGACATCACGGCTGGAAGTTTATAAAGTTTGGTCCCGATGGAAAGTTGTACGTCCCTGTGGGAGCCCCCTGCAATATTTGTAAAAGCGATGATGAAAGGTTCGCCTCAATAATGAGGATGAATCCTGACGGCAGTGAGCTTGAGGTATATGCCCACGGAATAAGAAATACAGTAGGATTCGACTGGTCACCGCTTGACGGCGCGCTCTGGTTTACGGATAACGGAAGGGACATGCTGGGAGATAATGTTCCTCCCGACGAATTAAACCGCGCTCCCGAGAAAGGGATGAACTTCGGTTATCCTTATCTGCATGGACAGGATATACGCGATCCGGAATTTGGACAAGGTGTTGATCTTTCAAAGTTCACTACCCCTGTGGTGGAACTTGGTCCCCACGTAGCTGCACTGGGAATGGAATTCTACACAGGCGATATGTTCCCGGCAAAGTATAAGAACTCAATCTTCATTGCAGAGCATGGCTCCTGGAATCGCAGCAATAAGATAGGCTACCGCGTGATGTTTGTTAAATTGGATGGTAATGACCCCGTGAATAAAGAACCTTTTGCTGAAGGATGGCTGCAGGGTGAATCTGTTTCAGGAAGACCGGTAGATGTAGAGCAGATGAGTGACGGCTCACTCCTGGTAAGTGATGATTATGCCGGAATGATTTACAGGATAAGTTATAAAGATTAAAGATTGCACTCTGAAGATTACTTTTTTCCTGATAGTTCCAGGTAATAAACACCATCTTTTACAGCCGTTATTTTGAAGGCAAATCCGGTAGGATGGCGTTTCTTATCCTGCGAATCAGGGTTGGTATCAGGGGAAAATTCTGTCTTATACCCTGGTCGAAATGCATCCCTGCCATCACCTGCTCTTAGCGGATCTTGAACAGGTTTTCCAGTTAAAGTATCAGCATAATATATAATTTCATTTGAAGGATAATCTTCCCTTCAAATGTATAAGGAACAAACTGCAGGTCGTGATAGCCTTTCTCCTTATTCTCATCAAGACGTTTGTAAACAGGAAGACCTTTAGGGAACCAGTCAGGATAAACATAATCCGTCACCTCCCAGTTATACCGGCCGTCGGCGGGTATCATCTGCATAAATACAGCGTCGCCGGAGGCTGCATCCTGCCTTATCACGTATATCCCTTTCTCGCTTTTAACCTTTGAGCTGTAGTCCCATCTTGAAATTCTCTGGTGATTTTCGAGGTAAAAATACTGCGAGGATGCTGAATCAATTTCTATTCTTACTGCATCGCCGGTGGTAATGAAATCACCAAGGGAAATTTCTTTATGAATAAGAGTATCATTTTTTATTGTGGGGATGTTTATCCAGCCTAACCGGTTTCTCTCATAGGAGTTGATCATGAAAGAACGAATTTCATAGCCTGAAAGCATCGCCCAGAATCCCCGTCCATTATGGTACTGATTTCCGCCAATAAGGAAATGTGCAAACTCGTGAATTGAGAACCGGAAAGGATCTTTATGAAAAATATCCCTCAGCGTTGCACCCGTATATACATACCTTGATGAATCGTCCACAGGAACAACGCCCATATTAAGAGAGCCGAACCATCCTGAACCAAAAACTTTATTATACTTTGCGGATGTCGAATCAGGGTAATCCATAATAAAGTTCCTGTAGATAATAAAAACAGCATCCACCCTGCCGTCGGCTGTATCTGTAAACTCATAGTTCCTGATTTTGCGGATGTTATCGAAGCGGCCGAAGTCTAACCTTTTATCCAGGGCGGCAATGATATCCCTGTTTACCTGGCCATAACCTTTCTTGTTAAGAAAGTACCATTCCCTTGTATGAGGAATTGTAACAGTGTCGCATTCACCTGTAAACTTTAATTTATTAAATGACATCTGGTTGAAGTAGTCCGTCATACTGCCCGCCGTGGGGGTATCCGTCCACATTGAATCAACCCACGTATGATCCCTCATTCGTGCAGGCTCGCCCCCGGCCGGCCAACGTGAATCGCCGGGAAGGAATTTATCATCGGGGAATTGTGCAAAGATAAAGAGTGCGTGAATACTCCCCGATGAGGGAAGATCAATACCGCCAGGCTGATCCTTTGATACAGGATGCGGGATTCCAGAACCGGTGAACATAAGTACCAGGTAAGCGGCAGTAAGGTATTTTGTTATCAATCTCATATAGTAGCTTGACCTGCTGAAGTTTATGATAACTTTTCCTAAGTTTCAAATGAGCTTCTATTAAAATAAGGTAATTTGAATTGGACAATCTGCTTGCTGCCCGTTTAACGATGTCTATCACACTGGGGTTCCATATTGTTCTGGCATGCATAGGTATGACAATGCCATTTCTGATGGTTATTTCACACTGGATCTGGTTGAAAAAGAAAAATAAAATATACCTTGATTTGACTAAAACATGGTCGAAGGGTGTGGCCATCTTTTTCGCAATTGGCGCTGTTTCAGGAACGGCTTTATCTTTTGAACTCGGACTTCTCTGGCCGGGCTTCATGAAGCATGCGGGTCCGATTATAGGAATGCCTTTCAGCTGGGAAGGAACTGCCTTTTTTATTGAGGCAATATGTATAGGACTCTTTCTGTACGGCTGGGATAGGCTTAATCCTTACGTTCACTGGGCATCAGGATTAGTGGTGGGAGTATCAGGTGTGCTTTCGGGGATCTTCGTCGTTACAGCTAATGCATGGATGAATGCACCTGCAGGATTTGACTGGGTGAACGGACAGGCATTTAATATTCGTCCTTTTGAAGCTATGTTCAATCCCGCCTGGTTCAGCGAAACTCTCCATATGACCATAGCGGCTTTTGAGGCTACAGCCTTCGGTGTGGCAGGAATTCACGCTGTACTTCTTCTGAGGAAACATAATTACGAGATTCATAAGAAAGCGGTCATTATAGCCTTAAGTTTTGGAAGTATCTTTGCGGTGCTTCAGCCTATAAGCGGTGACCATAGTGCTAAGGATGTTGCCATTCGCCAGCCGGAAAAACTTGCGGCCCTGGAAGGACTTTTTCATTCAGAGAAAGGTGCAGCATTAACAATAGGTGGGATACCGGATGTACAAAATGAAGAAACTAACTTTGGAGTAAAGATACCGGGACTTTTAAGCTTCCTTGCCTATGGTGATTTCAATGCAGAGGTTAAAGGATTAAACGAATTCCCCCGGGAAAACTGGCCGCCTGTGCTGCCAGTGCATATTGCCTTCCAGGTAATGGTTGGATGCGGGTTTTTCCTTGCCGCCGTGGGAATAATTTTCTGGCTTCTCAGGTGGAAGTGGAAGGATTACCTTTTCGATAAAAAATTCCTGTGGGTTACTGCGATATCTACACCTTTAGGATTTCTTGCCGTTGAGGCCGGGTGGACTGTTACCGAAGTAGGACGGCAGCCATGGATAATATATAATATTATGAGAACCGCAGATGCTGTAACCCCGGTTCCCGGTCAGATTGTTCACCTGTCAGTTTTTGTACTTATCTACCTGATACTGACTATCGTGGCTGTCTGGCTGATGAAGCGTCAGATCAGGGCTCTTCATGCAACTCAAATACCGGAAAAAGCAGGATTATAAATGATTTACGTCGTAATAATATTTCTTCTGGTTGCTGTTTATTTATACTGCCTGCTGGGAGGTGCGGATTTCGGTGCCGGAATAATAGAACTGTTCGCCGGAAAAAATAAAGATAAAATTAAAACCCTGGTGAGCAATGCAATGGCTCCTATATGGGAGGCCAATCATATGTGGGTAGTAATAACCGTGGTTATTTTGTTCATGGGTTTTCCTGCAGTATATACCCAGGTTTCAATTTCGCTCTACATCCCACTGATATTACTGCTGATAGGAGTAGTGCTGCGCGGTACAGCTTTTACCTTCCGCCATTATGATGCTGTACAGGATGGTTCACAGGAAATCTACTCACGCATTTTTGCAGTATCCAGTTTGATGGTAAGTTTCTTTTTTGGGTTAATCATAGGTGCGTTAGTGTCAGGAAAAATAAGCAGTACGCCCACAGATTTTTATGACGGATATCTTCACCCCTGGATCAATCTTTTCAGCATTTCCACGGGTATTTTTATAAGCAGTCTTTTTGTCTTTACTGCATCAGTTTTCCTTATAAGCGAGACAACCGAAAAAGATTTAAGAGAACTAATAATAGGTAAAACAAAACTTGCCACCATAGTTATGGTTGCAAGCGGCGCGCTTGTATTTATATTTTCATATGTGGAAAATGTCGATTTTGCCGAAAGGTTCCTAAGCCATCCTGTAAGTATTGTTATAATTATACTGGCAACGCTGGCACTTCCGGTATTATGGAAGATAATAGAAAAAGGATTAATCTGGCCGTCAAGAATACTTGCGGGAGTGCAGCTGTTCTTTATTCTCGCTGCATTCTACCTAATATATTTTCCTGAGGTGATAATCTTAAAAGGCGGTAATAACCTTACCCTCTTTAATGCTGCTGCGCCCGAAGCGACACTGGCGCAGTTAGGTTGGGCTCTTATAATCGGCTCATTTCTAATATTTCCTACGCTGTTCTACCTGTTTAAGGTATTCAAAATAAGAATTAGTACTGAGACTTTTCCATGGAAATGAAGTTCAGCGTTTATTGATCCAGCGGTTTATCTTTATAAACCTTTTTACTCAGTTCAAGTTTTTCAGCAAAATCAGCACTGAAATTTTCAATTATACCAGCTACTTCTTCATTCTTTGTTGCCCGCCTGTAGGTATCTGCCATCTTCAGGAACGTCTGATGAAAATAGACATTCATATCCTCCACCATCATTTCCTTCGTCCATAGATCGATTCCCATCGTTGCATTTTCTTCTTTATCCCAGAGAGAGAGCATCATTGACTTACTTTCTCTTTTCCCTTCAAAACCCGAATCCGTAGCACTCCATTCAATTTTAACCGGAACCTTTTTCTCATCAAGTTCGACATATAGAATTATTTCAGTTTTTTTATTCATTTTTTGTCCTGCAGATATTTCATTTAAATAATAATAATAAAAATAATCATTTTATCTCAATTGAGTGCAGCCAGAAAATAACCCTGCCTTTGCACCTTGCACCCGTGCGCACGCAATACTACTAGATACGTTCCCTATTACCCGCCTGGCCACGGAGCTGCGGAGAAATCAATCAGTGCGGTGTTGATTCCTATGGTACCGGGGTGCTCTACAAATTTGACGGTGCAATGCCCCGGGGGATCAACTATTTTCGAACGGAAACTCTCCTGAACATATTGCCGCTAATATTTTTTTTGTATGTTGTGACTGCAATTAGCAGAGAGATTACATTTATGGTAAAGAAAATAAGATTAGTAATAGTCGCCGCTCTTTTCTTTCTTCTTCCAAAGGCAGAAGCGCAAAATATAAGCGTAGGCGGTTTTGTTGGCGGGGGAACAGTGGAGGGATTTTCTGCTGCAACAGGAGCTTTTACCTCCTCACTATTCGCCCAGGTCAGCACTCCTTTCCTTGGATTTGATACACGACTAAGTTTTATTTATGGTCAGGATTTTAACTTCCTGCTGCCGGGGAGTACTAACAAATATTACCCATTCCTTAAAGCATTCACCCTCAAAGCGATATTCACCCAGCCGCTGAACAGTCCCTTCTTCCTTGAGGAAGGTTTTGGTCCTGCCGTTATAGAAGACAGAACTTTCAGCAACGTGGATGAATGGAACTATGGTACAGCTTTCTCAATTGCTGCAGGGATGGATTTAAGGGAATATAAGATTACGGGATTTAAAGTCAGTTTGGGTGCGGAGTATTCTATTACCTTCGGCAATACGTTTGCAAAATATATTTCGGTTCACCTGCAGGGTCAATATTTCTTATAAAAAATGAGGTTGTCTCAAAAGTACGATTTGGTCAACCTTAACTGGTTTTCAGATTCTAATTCCAATTCAAAATCGAGTAATTAGATTCCGAAGCGAATTCCGAATGACACTTATGAGACAGCCTCATGTTATGAAGAATATTACTTTGTGGAATCGGCTGCGACAGATGTTTCTTCAGTCAGCTTTCCATTTCTCAGTTCATCACTTAGACGGGTTGCTTTGTACATATCCTTTACTGCTTCTAAAAGTCCTGCAGAATGCACAGCAACCATACGGTTTTCTTCGGGGGTAAAGATAAAATTACCGGGAAGACTCTGAATGTTGCCGTCAAAAGCCAGTCCTACTATTTCAGCTTTTTCATTGATAACAGGGCTGCCGGAATTGCCTCCGATAATATCATTAGTTGCAACAAAGTTAAATGGAGTTTCAAGTTGAAAATCTGCGGGCGGATTAACCCATCTTTGAGGAAGACTCCAGGGATCTTTTTTACCAAAAGAATAATACCTGTCATACAACCCGTAAAATGTAGTATACGGGGGAGAAACAGTTCCATTGTATGGGAATCCTTTAACTACTCCATCGGATATACGAAGGGTAAATGTTGCGTCCGGCGGTATTGAAGTTCCGTAAACTGCAAATAATGCTTTCCCGAGCTCCTGTGAGTAAACTCCTTCTTTATTAAGTAATTTACTAACCTCGCTCCTGAGATCTGACCTTGCATCTTCGGTGTGCACAATAAAATAAATGAAAGGATCGTCTGAATTCAGGATGGCATCAGGTCCTTTCGCTATCAGCGACCTAAGTTTTACAGAATCTGTTAATATCGTTTTGTTGAGCATATAATCTACAGCATCCTCCCCTCTTCTTCCGCCGGTGAGATTCTGAACTATTTCATTATCCTCACCAAGATATTCGTAATAATTCTTAACCTGGATTTTAAGAAGATCACGCTGTTTTTCCATATTCAGGCTGTCAGAAATTACATCGGCAATAGTTGAATCAAGCGCTTCACCTGTATATCCTTCATCCCGTTGATCTTCAGGAAGTTTAAGTTCATTTGCCAGGTCAACAACATCTCCAGCAACAAAGAATAATTCAGAAGTTGTCAACGGATTTAATGACAACGCATAGAGTTTGTTTGAAACTTCTCTAAGACGCTGCCTCGATCCGGCAATCTTATTCCATAGATCGCCGTATTCAGATTTAAGATCGGGATTTGCCATAACTGCAGCCTTAAAGTTCTTTTCGAAGTCTCTCTTCTTCTGCATCAATACAGGATTCCGCAATCCTTCCAGCATACCTTTATACGCTTTCTGAGAATTTGAGAACATAAACAGCCGGTTCTGCAGTTCGCTTTTTCGTTCGGGATTCTCCAGGATCATCTCAGAATACATCTCTACCATATTATCAATCATTGCAAGAGTACGCGGATAAGAAATATCCCTGGCATACTCAAGCTGCGCCATAGTATTAAGTCTGTCGGTTGAACCCGGATTACCTACTACAAATACCGGCTCACCGGCCACAGCCCCGCTGTCGCTCCATTTAAAGTAATCATCCGTTTTGAGGGGATTGCCATCGTCATCGTATACTCTGAAAAAGGTGCAGTCAAGATCATACCGGGGGTAAGTAAAATTGTCAGGATCTCCTCCGAAGAATCCAAGCTCTGTTTCAGGAGCAAACACCAGCCTGACATCATTATATCTTTTGTATCCGTATTCTGAATATTTTCCGCCATTATAAAGAGGAGTTATCTGGATCCTGAGTCCGGTACTTTCTTTTTCACGGGATTTTATTTCATTCATCACACTGTCTTCAATTGCTGATTTTTCTTCTTCTGTCTGACCTTCATTCATGGCATTCTGAATCTCATCGGTGACGTCTCTGATCAGTACAAGCTGGTCAACATACAAACCGGGAACTGGACGTTCGTCGGCCAGGGTTTCAGCGAAGAATCCGTCTTTCATAAGATCCTCACCTTCTTCGGTTACATCTGAAACACTCTCCCGCCCGCAGTGATCATTCGTCATTACGAGTCCATCTGCTGAAACAAATGAAGCAGAGCAGTAATTTGCGAAACGGAGAGCTGACTTTCTGACATGATCGAACCAATCCTGTGTAGGTTTGAAATTATATTCTTTTTGAAAATATTCTATCGGGGGATAATCGAATGTCCACATTTTCCCCATATCGAATTTACCTGCCTTTACGGTATCAAGGTTCAACCAGGAATAAGCACCTTCCTGGTTCATGTTCTCTGTTGTCTGTTGTGACGAAGAGCATCCTGGTAATAATGTAAAAGCGGTAACGAGTAAGAGCGCGGTTAAGCACTGTCTGAAAATTTTATCCATTTTATTGCCTGCATTTTTTTTACGAACAGAAGTCAAAATTTACCACTATTTGATTCATTAAAGAAGAATTTGACTCACACCTTTAAATAAAAAAAAGGGAAACAGGTAAATCCTGCTTCCCTCAGTTAAAATGATCTGGTAATCATAGTGGATTACCGAAAAAAAAACGTGATGAATATGGTTAAATATAGGAGTCCGGCTGATACAGCGGTTCGATTTCCCATTCATCTTCTATTGTTCCCACACAATGAGAGCACTTGGGAACATTAAAAACAACCTTCTCTTCATTAGGATTTGCCCTGACAAAGTTAAGTATTGTCCTGCAGCTGGAACATTGCACAATATGTGAAGTTGTTGTTTTCTTGCTGCATTCGGGACAAATAAAACCAAGTTCGCCTGGTGTTTCTTCAGGGTTGACCAAAAAGATAGAATTACACTTTGAGTGGTTGCATTTAGCGAAGTGCCACTTAACAGTATCCTTTGTATCGATAACTAGCTCCATCGTATTTTTAATTGGCATAAACATAAGTAGTATTAAATAGAAAATCCATTGAAAAAATATTCTCTTATTAAAATCTCTCTCACTTGAAAGGTCCGATAAATTTCATAAATTGAGGCTTGTAAAATTGCACACAGATATTTAATAAAAAACCTATTTAAAATTCTAGGAATTATTTTTCAACTTCCCCTCATTAAGGAGTGTAAATGGACAAAATAAAATCTTTTAAGGCTTATGATATAAGGGGTAAAGTTCCTTCCGAATTGAACGCTGATCTTGCATATAACATTGCCGTCGGTTTTGCAAAGCTTACAGATGCAGAAAAGGTGGTAATAGGACACGATATCCGGCAGTCATCTGAGGCTATCTCGGATGCAATAAAAAAAGGACTGAACGACCATGGAGTGGATGTTATAGATATAGGACTATGCGGGACAGAAATGATCTATTATGCAACTCCTGTTTATGAAGCAGACGGCGGTATAATGATAACTGCGAGTCATAATCCCCCTGAATACAACGGAATGAAGTTCGTCGGGAAGGGCTCGGTGCCGATAGGCTATGATACAGGGCTCAATGATATCGAAAAGATGATTCTTAATGATGATCTTCAGACCCATAACCTTGAACCGGGTGATGTTGACCATGATAATGTAATGAGCGGGTTTATTGACCATCTCAAGAAATTTTATGATGTGAAGAAACTTCAGCCTTTTAAGGTTGTGGTGAATGCCGGCAACGGTTGCGCTGGTCTTGTTGTTGATGCACTTGAACCTGAGCTTCCGGTTAAGATGATAAAGCTCTTTAACGAACCTGATTCTGAATTCCCTCATGGTGTGCCGAATCCCCTGCTGACGGAGAACAGGAAACCGACGATTGATGCTGTTGTTAAAAACCATGCAAACCTTGGCGTTGCCTGGGACGGCGATTTCGACCGGTGCTTCTTTTTTGATGAGAAAGGGAATTTTATTGAGGGTTATTATATAGTGGGGCTCCTGGCCAAATCAATCCTTAAAACCAATCCGGGAGCCAGGATTATCCACGATCCGCGCCTTGTCTGGAATACTGTAGACATTGTTAAAAAAAGCGGCGGTGAGGCTGTAGTATCAAAAAGTGGGCACGCCTTTATTAAACAGAAGATGAGAGAGGTTAATGCAATCTACGGCGGTGAAATGTCGGCTCATCACTACTTCAGAGAAAATGCATATTCCGACAGCGGAATGATTCCCTTTCTGCTGGTAATGCAGCTTATGTCAGAGGAGAATAAACCACTATCTGCTCTTGTTGAGGAGATGATAGCTGCATACCCATGCTCAGGCGAGATAAATTCTGAAATTGAAAATCCAAAAGCTAAGCTTGATGAGGTTGAACAGAAATATTCTGATGGAAAGATTGACCACCTTGATGGTTTAAGTGTTGAGTATGATAACTGGAGGTTCAATCTCAGAATGTCAAACACTGAACCAATTATAAGACTTAATGTTGAAAGCCGGGGCGATAAGGAGCTGATGGAAGAAAAAACGGAAGAATTGCTTAAGGTTATAAGGGGAAAATGAATTAGAACTGCCGAATGATGAATAATCATCAATCATCATTCGGCATACACTAAATCTTTACTTCGATCTTAAATGGGACTTTTATTTTTTCCCATAAAAGACTGATAACCGCTGTAGAATCCCCTGTTTTGGTGATTTCATATTTCAGCCATTCGGTAAAATTACTTTTGTCAGGTTTAACATCTATTCTTAATGCATCTTCTGCTTCATTGTATTCGAACGCTCCCCATTGATCGGCTACCTTGTTAAATATGAGTGTCCATTCATTTTTACCCGGAATAGCAAAAAATCCGTAAGAACCTTTTGCAAGTTTTTTTCCTTCAATAGTCACGTCGGTGCTGAATGTAATTTTTGTAGCTTCATTTGCTCCTGCGCGCCATACCTTATCATAAGGAACTAGTTCTCCCCATATCTTCCTTCCCTTAACTCCGGGCCTGCTGTAGGAAATTGTAATATCGGTAAAGCCGACGGTTTGGGATATGGAAGCTTTTGGGCTGATCCTTACCTTTTCCTCTTTCTGCTGTGAATAAGTACCGGATAAAAATGCGGAAATAATTAGGGCTGTAATGAGGTATGCGGATATACGTATCTTTGAAAACATTTGGGAGCTCCTGATAATCTTTTTAAAAGGGATAAAGTTTATTATAATTTATAAAAATGCCGGTATTTCGCCAATAGCAGATCAGACTAAAAATTTAAGCCCTTCAATCAGACGTGCTATATCATCAGAATTATTGTAAAAATGAGGTGAAATCCTCAAAACTCCCTCCCTTACCGCAGCCTCTATTTTCTTTTCCTTAAGAACCTCAAGAATTGAATAAGCATTTTTATGAGGGAAAGAAACGATACCGGAAATATATTTTTCCTCTGAGCCAGTAATGAGGGGATCAATCCCGAGGCCATTAAGTTCGGATATCAGCAGTTTAGAATTAGCAATTACGTTACGCTCAACTTCATCAATCCCGAAATCTTTAAAAAGCCTGAGTGATGCATTAAGGGCATAAATTCCAGCTGAATTAAGGGAACCCGGCTGAAATCGTTCAGCTGAATCTTTTAAAGACAGATTGTAATCAAGAAGGTTCCATCCATCATTAACTCCAAGCCAACCAACATATGCCTGTTCTATTTTCTGCTGCAGTTCCGATGATACATAAACAAAAGATAGTCCTTGTAAACCAAGCATCCATTTTTGAGTGCCGCAGGAAACGAAATCGATATTGCATTCCTGAACATCGAGTCGGAATGCACCCAATCCCTGAATTGCATCGACGCTAAGTATTACACCGCGCCGTTTACATTCAGAGCCGAGTTTTTTCAGATCAATTCTATAGCCTGACAGAAACTGCACCATACTAACAGAAACCAGTTTTGTCCTGGGGGTGATATTTTTAATGATATCCTCTGCACTTACGGCTCCTTCGCGTGACTTAACGATGACAGTTTTTGTTCCCTTTTTTTCAAGGTTCATGAAAGGATAAATATTTGCGGGGAATTCAAGATCATTAAGAATGATTTCATCGCCCTTTTCCCATCGCAGTCCCTGCGCCAGCAGGTTCAGTCCGTTTGTTGTGTTATCAAGAAACGCAATTCTGCTGCTCTCCGTATTCAGGTACTCAGCCAGCATATCCCTGGTCTCTTCAGTAATCTTAATGAAGGCAGGATAGTCATCTATATTCTCCTCACTTCTCGTCCTGAAATACTCTTTCATCATATCAAGCAGTGGTGTAGAAAAAGGACCAGTTGCGGCATGGTTTAAATAAGTTATCCCCATTTTAATGTGAGGGAAAAGTTTTCTTGCTTCGTCTTTAGTCATATTTAATTATTTTTTTTACGTGCTAATAATAACGATTATTACG
Organism: uncultured Ignavibacteria bacterium; assembly: GCA_963800255.1. Taxonomy (GTDB): domain Bacteria; phylum Bacteroidota; class Ignavibacteria; order Ignavibacteriales; family Ignavibacteriaceae; genus DATFVA01. Next base: position 35,869 of record CAWDAK010000011.1, read on the forward strand.
GTATATTATTAAACAGCAATCAAGTTAAGTGTTATTTTTTTGAAATTATAACCAATAATATTTAGATTTTTGTCTTAGGTTTATAAGAATATTAAAATTCTCATCGAAAGCAGGTAAAAATATGGCACATCCCAAACCAATAAAACACGAAGAATTAAAACCGGAAGACTTACGCTGGTACTGCGATCCTGAAATTTTTGAGTTTGATTCTACAAGCGAACTTGAACCTATGGAGGGAATCATCGGTCAGGAGCGGGCTCTAAAGGCAATAAGGCTCGGCGTGGATCTTCGCGCTCCCGGTTATAATATCTTCATTGCAGGACTATCAGGTTCCGGTAAAGCCACAACGGTAAAAAAGATGCTTGAAAAGATAAGTTCTAATTGCCCGCCGCTGTACGATTATGCTTACGTTAATAATTTCAAAGACTCAGATGCACCTATACTACTAACTTTCCCTATCGGAAAGGCAAAGCAATTCAGGCAGGACCTGGCCTCTGCTATAGGAATACTTAAAAACAGGATACCGCAGACGCTTGACAGTGATATGTTTACGGAAAGAAGAAAGCAGCTGATCCAGGAATATAATGAGCAGGAACAGGCTCTTATGACTGATTTCGATCAGAAACTTAGGGAGGATAATTTTACGCTTGTCCAGGTTAAGGTGGATGGCGGCGGTGCAAAGCCTGATATATTTCCGATTATTGATGAGAAACCTGTCCCTATTTACCAGCTGGATGAAAAGATAAAAGAAGGAAGTCTTACTAAAAGTGATGCTAAAAATTTTATAAATAAATACAATGAGCTTCAGCAGGATCTTAAAGTTATATTTAAAGAGGGATTGAAGATAAGCCAGAACTTTGAAAAGAAGATGCTGGACATTGAGAGATCTGCCGTTGAGATTGTTGTTAAGAGTGTAATTGATAACCTGCGTGAAAGGTACAACGATGCTAAGGTGGTTGAGTTTATCAACCAGGTTGAAAATAATGTAATGGAGAATGTGCAGGTATTTAAAGGAGTGAAACCACAGGGACAGATAACCACTGAAGGATTTGAGATTGATTACTTTAAAGAATATGATGTTAACATTATCCTTGATAATAGTGAATCAACAACCTGCCCCGTTATTATTGAAACGTCTCCTAATTTCACAAACCTCTTCGGAACAATAGAAAAAATTAGCGATGGCAGAGGAGGTTGGTACAGCGATTTCACCAAGATAAAGGCCGGTTCTATTCTGAAGGCTAACGGCGGCTACCTGGTTCTTAACGTTCAGCATCTTTTCGAAGAACCAGGCGTATGGCGTACACTTAAAAGAGTGCTTACTTACAATAAACTTGAAATTCAGGAATCGCCTTCTGTATTCCAGTTTGCTTCTTCTATACTTAAACCTGAGCCCATTGAAATTGATACAAAGATAATTCTTCTTGGAAGCGATTGGATCTATTCGGTGCTTGCTGAACGCGAGTATGATTTTAAGAAAATGTTTAAAGTAAAAGCTGATTTCGATTATGAAATAAAAAAATCGGACAAAGTAATAGTTGAATATGCACAGGTAATTAAAAAACTGATTAAGGAGGAAGGACTCTGCGATTTTGATAGATCAGCTATGTCAAAGCTTATTGAGATAAGCGCCAGGTATGCGGGACAAAAGAACAAGCTAACGACCAGGTTTTCTAAAATAGCTGACTTGGCGCGCGAAGCTAATTTCTGGGCTCTTGATGATGGATTTAATGTCATCAGTGAAGCTCACGTGAATAAAGCTTTTGAACTTGCCAAGGAGAGACATGGTCTGCTCGAATCCAAAATTGACGATATGCTGAACGACCAGATGATTCTGCTCGATACCGAAGGGGAGAGAGTGGGACAAATAAACGGACTGGCAGTTTACTCAACGGATTATTATTCTTTCGGCCGCCCGACCAGGATAACAGCAACAGTTTCTCTGGGCGGCGGCAGCATAATAAATGTTGAGCGTGAAGCCGGGATGAGCGGAAGACACTATAATAAAGGCGTGCTGATTATTTCAGGTTATTTCAGGGAAACTTTCGGTCAGGACCTTCCCCTGTCCTTCAATGCTAATCTTGTTTTCGAACAGTCGTATGGTACGGTTGACGGTGACAGTGCATCCTGTGCCGAGATCCTTGCTCTTCTATCAACTCTTGCCGATCTTCCGATCAAACAGAATCTGGCAGTAACCGGCTCTCTTAACCAGAAGGGAGATGTTCAGCCAATAGGAGGAGTTAATGAAAAAATTGAAGGATTTTATGATTTGTGTAAATCAAGAGGCTTCAACAGGAAACAGGGTGTGGTTATCCCTGTTCAGAACGTAAAAGAATTAATGCTTAAAGATGCTGTGGTTGAGTCTGTAAAGAATGGTGATTTTCACATTTATGCTATCTCGAAAGTTGAGGAAGGTATTGAGCTGCTTACCGGGGTAAGGGCAGGAAAGAAGACTGCTAAAGGCTATCAGGCAGGAACCGTATTTGACCTTGTTGAAAAGAAGATTAAATATCTATATGCAAGGTCTAAAGCTTTAAGGCCAGGCGGTGAAGAGAAGAAACAGGGAACGGTAAGGAAGAAGAAATGAAGTCCAGCATAAATGATGTCTTTGCCAAAACTAAAATCCTATGCACATTAGGTCCCGCCTCGGATACCTCTGATATGCTCAGAAAGCTGGTGCTGGCAGGTGTGGACGGAGTCAGGTTAAACTTCTCTCATGGTTCTTACGATTTTTTTGAGAAGCTCCTTAATAACATACATGATACATGCCTGGAAGAAAAAACTCCGCTTGCTGTTTTGGTTGACCTGCAGGGACCAAAGATAAGGGTCGGGGAATTGTCGGAACCCGAAATCCAACTTTCTTCAGGGAATGAAATTGAGATAACCACACGCGATGTGGAAGGAACGGAAGAACTGATCTCAACTTCTTATAAGCAACTTGTGAGTGATGCTGTGGTAGGTGACCCGGTGCTGATTGATGACGGATTAATAAGACTGAGGATAACTGGTAAAACAGTTGATTCGGTTATATGCAAAATAGAGAACGGCGGAACACTTAGGCCAAGAAAAGGAATGAACCTTCCGGGAATGAAACTCTCTACCCCCAGTATTACTGAAAAAGATTTCAAGGACCTTGAATTTATACTAAAGCACAGGATTGATTATATAGCGCTTTCTTTTGTAAGAAAACCTGAAGATATTACTATTCTTAAAGCTTGGTTGAAGGAAAGAAATTCTGAAATACCCGTAATTGCTAAAATCGAAAAGAGAGAGGCTGTCGACAGCTTCGATGAAATTCTGGACGAAGCTGATGGAATTATGGTAGCCCGGGGCGATCTTGGAGTTGAACTTCCTCCTGCTGAAGTTCCTGTCATACAGAAAGAAATCATACGTAAATGCAATTCCGTTGGTAAACTTGTAATTACAGCAACACAGATGCTTGACTCAATGATTCATAATCCTATTCCTACCAGGGCCGAAGCATCGGATGTTGCAAATGCTGTATGGGACGGAACAGACGTTGTTATGCTCAGCGGCGAAACGTCTGTAGGAAAGTATCCCGTCGGCACCGTGAACGTTATGAATGATATTTTAAGGAATGCTGAGAAACATTTATTTAATCATATAGTAAAATTTAAAATACCTGAGAAGGTTGAAGAAAATTTGTTTGATTCAGTTGGAAAAGCAGTTGTATCAATAAGCCGGCAGATAAATGCTTCGGCAATTGCTGCTTTTACTTTTAAGGGAAGAACGGCGGTCAACCTTTCTAAGTTTCGTCCGGAAGCAAAAATAATAGCCTTTTCAAATAGTTTTGAAACAATGAACAAACTTTGCCTGAGATGGGGGATAATCCCGGTACACATGGATGAAATCGATAAAGAACATATTGCAGTGGATCTGGCAAAAACAATCATAATTGAGGATGGGTACGTTAAAGAGGGAGATGTTGTCATTTTTGCGTCAGGAGCACCCTATTCAGAAAAAAGCAGGGCAAATTGGTTAAGGTTCGAGATAATTTAATGTCTTGAAGAATTTATATAAAATCTATTGATTGGGATGATGGAAATGGAAAGCGTAGATATGAAGCTAGCGAAATGGTGGGAGCCTTCAGACAAGAATAAACTGCTTTGCACTCTTTGTCCCCGCTACTGCAAAATCGGTGAAGGTCAGGCCGGATTCTGCTATATCAGGCAAAATGTGGGAGGACAGCTTTATACTACCGGGTATGGAAGACCCACAGGTTTTGCAATTGATCCTATTGAAAAGAAACCATTAAATCACTTTTACCCCGGTACCAGGGTTCTGAGCTTCGGCACTGCAGGGTGCAACCTTGGCTGCAAGTTCTGCCAGAACTGGTCGATGAGTAAAGCAAAACTGGATGATCTTAACGCTCTCACGGCTTCTCCTGAAGATGTAATTAAACTCGCAAAGCAGTACGGCGCTCCATCCATAGCTTACACCTACAATGATCCAACTATCTTCGGAGAGTATGTAATAGATATTTCGAAACTGGGAAGAGATGAAGGGGTAAAATCGGTAATGGTAACAGCAGGTTATATTGATAAAGAGGCCAGGAAGGATGTATACAAATATATTGATGCTGCCAACGTTGATCTGAAAGGATTCACAGAACGTTTCTACAATAAGCTTACTTTTTCAAGCCTTAAAGATGTGCTCGATACCCTTGTCTGGCTTAGGCACGATACTGAGATATGGTTTGAGCTAACCACACTGCTGATTCCCGGGGAGAATGATTCTAAAGAGGAGATTCAGGCCGAATGCGACTGGATCATTAATAACCTGGGTGATTCTGTTCCGGTGCATTTCACCGCTTTTCATCCTGACTTCAGAATGCGCGATAAGAACAGCACACCGGGAGAAACATTAAAAACTGCAAGAACGATTGCATTAAGTACAGGTTTGAAATTTGTATATACGGGCAATATACACGATCCAGAAGGCCAGACAACCTTCTGTCCCTCCTGCCATCATTCCTTAATAAAAAGAGACTGGCATGACGTAAAAGCAAATAACCTGACTGACGGATTCTGCCCCAAATGCGGGACGCTCATCCCGGGCCGCTTCTAAGATATCATCATACATTTATTTCAGCTTTTCAATTCTCTTCTGCATTGATTAAATTTATTTTTTTGAAATAAAAATTCAGGGATCATAATGGAAAGACTAAAAAATAAAATAGTATTCATTACCGGGGCTAGCTCAGGCATTGGAAAAGCCTGCGCCGAAGCCTTTGCCGCAGAAAAAGCCAACCTTATACTTGCTGCCAGGCGATTTAAACAGCTCGAAGAGTATGCTGTAAAACTTGAAAAAAAGTATGGTATTAAAACTAAAGTAATGGAACTGGACGTAAGAGATTCCGAAGCTGTAAAGAAAGCAATTGACGGATTGGGCGAGGAATGGAAGAATGTAGAAGTGCTGGTTAATAATGCCGGACTTGCACGCGGTTTTGATAAGATTTATGAAGGTAACCTTACCAGCTGGGAGGAAATGATTGATACTAATGTGAAGGGTTTACTTTATGTAACCAGGAATATTCTCCCTTTGATGGTTGAAAGAAAAAAAGGACACGTAATAAACATTGGTTCAACCGCAGGACATGAGGTTTACCCAAACGGCAACGTTTACTGTGCTACAAAATTCGCTGTTAATGCCTTAACCAAAGGGATGAGGATGGATTGTCTTGAACATAAGATAAAAGTAACTACTGTTGATCCCGGAATGGTTGAAACTGAATTTAGTATAGTAAGGTTTTCAGGAGATAAGGAACGAGCCGAGAAAGTTTACGAAGGCCTGAAGCCCCTAACCCCGGAGGACATTGCAGACGCTGTTGTTTACAGTGCAACCAGACCTGAACATGTAAACATCAATGAAATAATATTAAGTCCTTTAGCACAGGCATCCGCCACCCAGGTAGTAAGGAAATAACATAAGGCCGCTTCAGTAAAAACGGCCTTAAAAAACAGCACAATAAACTTTGAATCTCAGTCAGCCATTAGGAAATATAGAGTAATCCCTTGACACGGGCCGGGAGAGTAAAACTTGCAGTGGCAAACCGCTCACTGGTAAGGATTGGGTCAGACGATGCATACATGGTGATAACGGCCGATAGGACATACAAGTGATCGAATGGCGCCCATTCACTTTGAGAGAGGTAAGCAGTCTCTTATTAGATATTTAAGATACAAACAAACTGACGTCACCGGCGCCTTTCCTCAGAACCTCAGGTTCTTCGGCGCTGAGATCCACTACAGTTGAAGGTTCGCCCATCAATCGGCCCATTGACAGCATCAGGTCAACCTGGGTATTAAATATATTCTTAATCTCAAACGGATCAAAAATAACCTCTCCCTTCCTGTTGGTGGTACTGGTGCTTATTATCGGGTTCCCGAGTTCGGCAACCAGCTTCATGGCAATATTGTTGTTTGGCACCCTTATCCCTACTGTTTTCCGTTTACTCCAAAGCTTTTTAGGTACCAGCTTGGCTGCAGGAAGAATGAAAGTATATGGTCCAGGCAGGAGATGTTTCATCGTCCTGTAAGCATAATCAGAAACACGTGCATATTTAGATATGTCTTTTAAGTCGGAACACACAAAACTCAGCAATTTAGAGCCCCCGTCATTTTTTATGGAAAAGATTCTTTCAAGAGCTTCTTTATTAAAAATGTCACAGCCTATCCCGTAAACTGTATCAGTAGGATATATAATTATTCCGCCCTCTTTCAATACCGAAACGGCCTTATTTATAAAACGTAACTGGGGAGTTTCAGGATGTAATTCATAATATTCCATATAGTTCTCCTTTGCTCAAAAAAAGGTTTTTTAAGTGAATATTAAGGGATGCTCACAATTACTGGTCTTTTCATTTACAGATTATAATTGGATTTATATTCAAAAATAACAGGGATTTTCACTTTGTCAACTCAATCAGACCGGAATCTTCAGGAATTGACATGCAAATTATTTTTTAAAAAAGGGTATATTTTTTAACTAATATTTTTTTATATTAGTTGTTCTAATTTAAAAATACAGCAAGTTCTCAGGAGAGATATTATGTCAAGAAGATGTCAGGTTACAGGCATTGGACCAATTACAGGAAATAATGTTTCCCATGCTCATAACAGGTCAAGAAGAAGATTTCTGCCTAATCTTCAAAAGAAGAGAGTCTGGGTCCAGGAATTAAACAGATTTGTAACCTTAAAATTAAGTGCGAAAGCAATAAAGAATATCTCAAAAAACGGAACATCTGAAATAGCGAAAATGGTCCGTGAAAAGCAGATAAAAGTACGCTAGTTTGTTACTTACCCCCTTTAAAACAAAAAAAGGAAAGCTTAGCTTTCCTTTTTTAGTTAATAGCCTACTGGTTTTTACTCTCTTACCACCCAGACTTTAATCTTAGCGTTTACACTAGCATGAAGTTTAATTGTAATGCTGTAGATCCCTAGGGATTTAATAGCTTCATCAATTTCGATCTTGCGTTTGTCGATATCATAGCCCTTCTCTTTAAGAGCATCGCTTATCATCTGGGAGGTAACTGAACCGAAGATCTTATCTTCTTCACCAACCTGCACAGGAATTGTAACAGAAACCTTCTCAAGCTCTGAAGCTAAAGTTTCTGCGGCACGGACCTCCTGTTCTTTTTTCTTTGCAAGGTTTTTCTTTTCCTCTTCAAGGGAACGTATATTCCCCTTTACAGCGGCATAAGCAATTTTCCGCGGAAGCAGAAAATTCCTGGCAAATCCGTCTTTAACATCAACAAGATCCCCTATCTGACCAAGTGATTCAAAATTCTCTCTAAGGATTATTTTCATTTCTTCTCCTAATCTGATTCTATCTTACAGTGTCAGCCACATATGGAAGTAGTGCCATATGTCTGGCTCGTTTTATTGCAAGCGCTAATTCTCTCTGGTAACCGGAACTTGTCCCGGTAATTCTCTTGGGGATAATTTTGCCCTGCTCGGTTACATATCTCTGAAGGAGTTTTACGTCCTTATAGTCGATATACTTAACATGATTCTGTGTAAACCTGCAGACCTTTTTAGCTCTGATTTCCTTTTTCATTATCTACCTTAATTTACTTTATAAGATCTGATTCTTCACTTGATAAAAATTTATCGAATGAGTCTTCTGTGTAATCCAGGTTATCATCTTCAGAAAACGCTGAAACTCCTTCATCACTGTTTCCGTTATCATTCAATTTTCCGCGTTTATTAAGAAACTGGATTCTTCTTGCTTTAATTTCAACAATACTTCTGTTATGGCCATCTTCAGATTTCCAGGTTCTGCTCTGAAGCTCTCCATCTACCAGCACTGCTGAACCTTTTTTCAGCCTGTCGCGGCAGCTCTCAGCCAATTTATTCCATGCTACAATGCCTACATAACATACATCCTCCTGCCACTGATTGGAACTGTCCTTATATTTCCTATTTGATGCAATAGAAAAGTTAACGACAGGAGTACTGTTGGTTGTCTGCCGGAAAATGGGATCTTTTGTTAAATTACCGGCAACAATTACATAGTTAATTTCAGGCATCTTCAATTCAGCCATGGTTTTCCTCCATACTTTATCAATACATTAGTTAGTTAGTGATTCATTGCTTTTTTGAAACATCTTCAACGGTAACGTTCTCCTGATCCTTGCCTTTTTCAGGTTCAGGCTCACTTTCTGACTGAGAATCGCTCCTTTTTTTCTCCAGGTAATCCACAGCATCTTTATCGAGGGATATAGTAAGATACCTTAAAATGTGCTCATCCAGAGTGTAATTTCTTTCCAGTTTGGAAATGATATTGGTAGGGGCGTCAAATCTGAAGATCGCATAATAGCCGATCTTGCTTTTATTTATCATGTATGCCAGTCTTTTTCTTCCCCAGTTCTCAATCTCCCTTATCTCTCCACCATTATTTGTTAAGAATTCTTTAATGCGGGTTATGATACTTTCGATTTGTTCATCATCGAGGGCCGCATTGATAATAACAGCACTTTCATACGAATTCGTTTTCATTCGGTCTTCTACCTCCCTATGGACTTTCGGCCCTCATTTAAGTATGAGAGCAGGGTTATACATATTATTATTTAAAATACCTGCTAAATTTATTTAATTAAAGGCGCAATTACAAGTGCAACCACTGCCATTAATTTTAACAGAATATTCAGGGACGGACCTGAGGTATCCTTAAAAGGATCGCCCACTGTGTCGCCCACAACAGCTGCTTTGTGAGGATCAGAGCCTTTAAAGTACTTCTGACCATTAACTTCAACACCCTCTTCAAACATTTTCTTTGCATTATCCCAGGCACCGCCCGCATTTGACTGAAATACAGCCATAAGAACACCTGTTACAGTTACGCCTGCCAGAAGACCTCCCAGCATCTCAGCACCGCCTGCAAAACCTATAAAAACAGGTGCAGCTACGGCCAGCAGTCCCGGGATTACCATCTCTCTTATTGCGGCTTTGGTCGATATTTCAACACATTTTCCATATTCTGCAGCCCCATCGGCTTTTTCAAACGTCAGTTTATCCTCATTATTCCACTCTGCGAACTCTTTTCCTTCATTTTTCTTCATTACCCTAAGCGCATTTGTTAGCGCAGGAATTGATCTGAACTGGCGTCTAACCTCTTCAATCATAGACATTGCTGCTCTTCCAACGGCCTTCATGGCCAGTGCCGAAAAAAGAAACGGCAGCATACCGCCGAGGAATAATCCAGCCATCACATTGGCTTTAGAGATATCTATTGTCCTGATATCAGCTGCTGTCATAAAAGCTCCGAACAAGGCCAGTGCAGTAAGTGCAGCAGATCCGATAGCAAAACCTTTACCGATTGCGGCAGTAGTGTTGCCCACTGCATCAAGCTTATCTGTTCTCTGTCTTACTTCTTTGGGAAGATCTGACATTTCAGCAATTCCGCCTGCGTTATCTGAAATAGGTCCGTACGCATCCACCGCAAGCTGAATTCCAGTATTTGAAAGCATTCCTACTGCAGCTATAGCAATTCCGTAGAGTCCGCCGAAATAGAAAGCACCCATGATTGCAACTGCAATAATTATTATCGGGATAGCCGTTGAGATCATTCCGTTACCAATTCCGGCAATAATATTTGTTGCCGTACCTGTAAGAGACTGCCTTACGATTCCCATGACAGGGCCCTTACCCGTACCAGTATAATATTCTGTTATAACTCCTATCATAACTCCGGCAACAAGACCAATAACCGTTGCCCAGAAGATTCCCAGGGAGGTAATAGTATAAGTTATTCCATAGAGAGGATCTTCATGCGTCCAGCTTTCGGGCAGCATCCATTTTATAATGAAGTACAGAGCTGCAATCATTACGATTGACGAGCCAAACTCACCGTTATTAAGAGCCTTTTGAGGATTACCCCCTTCTTTAACCTTTACAAAGAAGGTCCCAATGATTGACATTATAATTCCCACTCCGGCTATAACAAGCGGAAGAAGAACGGCCCCAAGACCGTTAAATTTTGAGGCAAACTCGGGATAAGCAAAAAATTCAGCACCCAGAACCATAGTTCCTACTATAGAGCCGACGTACGATTCAAAAAGATCGGCACCCATTCCTGCAACGTCGCCTACATTATCACCAACATTATCAGCAATTGTTGCGGGGTTCAATGGATGGTCTTCAGGAATTCCAGCCTCAACTTTTCCAACAAGGTCGGCGCCAACGTCAGCAGCTTTCGTGTAGATACCACCACCGACACGGGCAAATAGTGCAATAGAAGAAGCCCCGAATGAAAAACCTGTAATAACCGTGATAACACGCGGAAGTCCCTGCGCTCCCAGACCAAACATATCTCCATAAATAATGAGCAGAGAGCCAAGTCCAAGAACACCAAGACCGACAACTCCAAGCCCCATTACCGAGCCGCCCGCAAAAGCAATTTCCAATGCTCTGCCTAAACTTGTTCTTGCCGCATTAGTGGTTCGTACGTTGGCTTTTGTGGCGACTCTCATTCCTATAAAGCCCGCAAGAGCCGAACAGAGAGCACCCACCAGAAATGAAACTGCAATAAAGGGTGAAGATGTAACCGGATCGGCAGAAACACCCAATAACACTGCTACACAGATAACGAATATTATTAAAACCTTGTATTCAGATTTAAGGAAAGCCATTGCCCCTTCTGCAATGTGGCCTGAAATCTTCTTCATTTTTTCGGTACCGGGATCCTGTTTTTTTACCCAGGCTGATTTCCAGTATGTATAGATAAGACCAATGACACCGAAAAAGGGTATTGCGAGGATGAGATTATCCATGATTTCTCCTAAGTGCTGGTTTGATTATTTTCAGAATTTTTATCGGGATTAGATATCCTGCTGTTTGCATCCAATAATTTATTTACTCCCCCGGTAATAAACTCATTAACAAGTAACTTAATAGTATCAAAGTTTTCGTCCAGTGCCTGCATTTCCTCATTGCTGAAATCTGACAGAACATAATCTGCCATTTCCCCTTTTTCAAAGTTATTTCCTACACCTATTCTTATCCTTGGAAACTCATCCGACACCAGGTGATAGATCAACGATCCAAGTCCATTATGTCCGCCGTCTCCGCCTTTTGCTTTTACACGGATGTCAGCATGCAGAAGATTTACATCATCATGAATTACCAGAAGATCTTTTGCATCCAGGTTATATTTTTCTAATGCCTGCTTTGCAGCCAGGCCGCTGTTATTAACGTAAGTAGTGGGTTTAATAAGCTGATAATCATTCCCCTCAAGACTACCGTTAGCAGAGTAGTATTCACCCCTTGCACCCGAAAAGGAAATAGAATTTAATGAAGCCAGATGGTCCAATACAATAAACCCGACATTATGTCTGTTGTTTTTATATTTACTTCCCGGATTGCCTATGCCTAATATCAGCCGCAATTTAAGCTAATTTGATTATTCTTCCTCTTCTCCCTTACCCTTGCCAATAACTTCAGGTTCTGCGCTTTCGCCTTCAGCTTTTTCTTCACCCTCAACAGGTTCTTTTTCAACCTTAGGATGGGCAACTAATACAATCACTGAATCTTCGGGATTAAGAAATGTTAAATTTTCAAAATTAAGGTCTTTAATGTGAATGGAGTCCCCGATGTTAAGCTCTGAAATATCAACATCGATACGCTGTGGAATATCCTTCGGCAGACATTCTATTTCGAGCTTGTGTATGAGATGCTGAATAACACCGCCCTCTTTTATACCTACCGGAGTTCCATGCAGTAAAACAGGAACTTCAAGCTGGAAGGTTTCACCTGAGGTAAGGCCTATAAGGTCGAAATGAACAACCCTATCTGTAATGGGATCAAACTGAACATCTTTAATTACACAATCAAGCTCTTTTCCGTCAATTTTCAAAGATACCAGGTGAGTTTCAGCTGTATAAACAAACGGTTTAATTGCCTTTTCGGTAACTGCAAGATGAATCGGAGCTTCGTGCTTTGAATAATAAACACCGGGAACCTGACCGTTGTTCCTGACCGCTTTACTAGCCCGCTTGCTTCCTGTTTCTCTGACTTCTGCTTCTAATATCGATTTTTCCATTTATAAACTCCAGAACTAAATTTTAACTTTTATCTACATCAAAAAGTGAACTAATTGATTCATTATTAAATGTTCTTCTTATTGCTTCAGAAAAGATTTCAGAAGCAGTCAGAACTTCTATTTTATCTGATTTTACTACGAGCGGAATTGTGTCGGATACGAATAACTTTTGAAGTGCGGAAGATTCTATCCTTTCAATTGCCTTACCTGAAAGTAGAGGATGAGTGATAGCTCCGTATATTTCCTTCGCACCTTTCTGCTTTAAAGCATCAATTGCACCGACAAAAGTGCCTGCTGTATCAATCAGATCATCTACTATAAGAACGTTTTTATCTTCTACCGAACCGATTATGTTTACTACCTCTGCCTGGTTCTGCACCGGGCGTCTTTTGTCTATAACAACCAGGTTGGCGTGAAGTCTTTTTGCGTAAGACCTTGCCATTTTTATTCCGCCCACATCGGGGGATACAACAACGAGGTTCTCTTTTATTTCTTCAAACTTGCTAATAAAAATAGTGGATCCGTATAAATGATCAAAAGGAATATCAAAAAATCCCTGGATCTGCGGTGCATGCAAATCCATTGTCATTATACGATCTGCACCTGCTTCTGTTATCAGGTTACCAACCAGCTTTGCGGTTATAGAAACCCTGGGCTGATCTTTCCTGTCCTGCCGTGCATATCCAAAATATGGAATAACGGCTGTAATCCTCTTTGCTGATGCTCTTTTTGCAGCATCAATAACTATAAGAAGTTCAAGCAGATTTTCAGCCGGCGGAGTTGTTGACTGAATAATAAAAATATCGCATCCGCGGACATTTTCTCCATATTTAGCCCAGATTTCACCATCGCTGAACCTTTTTAATTCCAAAGAACCCAGCGGCTTATCTAATTTATGGGCTATGCTTTCAGCTAAAGGTCTGTTAGAACTACCTGAAAAGATTTTGTAATCACTGGCAGCCATAAACCGGCTTTCTGTTTAAAATATAGACGGTAAATATAAGTAAAAGGCTATGGCAAGTCAATAAAATGTTTCGTCTCTTAGAAAAGGATTATGAGGTATGTGTGCTCTTCTTTTCCAGGTCTTTTTGGCCGGGAGTCTGCCGGTTATGCGCCTGTTACATGCTGTTACATGCCTGTTGCAGGCCGAGAGAAGGCCGAGAGATGACTAATAGTGCTTAATCCTTCTTTTTCTTAAACAGGAAGATAATTACTATAAGCAGCACAACCCCGGAAAGTATGTAGATCCAATATGGGGTTTCCTTCAGCTTGTAAGGTTTGAAAGTTACAGAAATAGTTTTTCCACCCCCTATTTCTGAAAGATTATATTCCCAGATAAGAACCCTGCCGTCGGTTTTTGTTGCGTTATGGGTTATTATCTCACCTCCAAAAGTGTATTTGTAGGTAACCATGAAATCACTCCCGTCAAATCCGAAGCCTGTAGCAATAGGAGGGATGAACTGAGTGAATATTTTTTGTCCCGCTGCTCCGTCTTCAAGAGAAAAATGAGCATCTGAGAAAGCTTTGGTGTTATTCAGCGAATCTATGTGATTAAAGGTCATTTCCATTTTAGCATGAATTGTGCTGTCTGTAGTATCTGTATAGACCTCAACATCGGTTATTTTGTTAAAGGCGGATGAGAACTGACTTCTAATAGAATCCGGATTAAAAAGACCTATTTTATCTAAAATTTGAAGGCTTTCATTGTCATGCAGCTGCATCCAGTAAGTAATCCTCATTCTGCCTGAACCGTCAGCATAAAGATTGATATCCTGGATATAATTAAGACACCCCTGAAGGAGTATTAGTAACGGAAAAATTAAAAGTAGAAGTTTTTTCATTTATTTGGAACAATATTGTGCTGTACTAAATACAAAAAAAGTACATTAAATAAATTATAGAAAATATTTAATATTTTCATTAAGTTTTCCCGTCTAATTTACGTGGAGTTAAAATAAATGCCGACGTATGAATACAAGTGTAACCACTGTGGTTATGTATTTGAGTTGTTTCAGACAATGAGTGCTGAACCTGTAAAAACCTGTCCAAAATGCAAGGGTGAGGTAAAAAGACTTATTGGGCCCGGCTCCGGTCCCATTTTTAAGGGCACTGGGTTTTACCAGACAGATTATAAGAACGCTAAACCCGCTGGTAAGAGTACTTCTGAGAGCAAACCGCCAGAGAAGAAAAAAGACTAAGTTTTATAGCCTCAGATGAGGAGACAGACCTAAAAATCCGCTCCCAGAGATATATAAAATTTAGGTTGACCGAATGCATTCACGTTGTAAGGCCAGGCCACATCAAATCTTAAAAGGAAATAAAGGAAATATAGCCGCGCACCAACACCAGTACCCATCAGCAAATCCTTGCTGAAAGTATTATTGTAAGCATCCTTTGTGAACAGCCTCAAATCATGATTCTTACTCCATGCTGCACCTGCATCAATAAATGCCACTCCCAGAATATTGCTGAACAAAATTGGCAAAGGACCAGTAACGAGATACCTGATCAGGGGAAATCTAAATTCAAGGTTCATAAGAGCGTACCTTGTGCCTATCCGCTCAGCATAATCGTAACCTCTCAAAGGAAGTCCTGCCGTGAGGAAAGCAAAGTCTGACGGAGAACTTATTGGTATCTCAGTGGTCGCAAAGCTTCTGTTTATCCAGTTATCAATCCCGCCGATGAAGAATCTCTGAGGATTCCTACCGCCGGAATAACCGCCCGAGAGCCTGAATGCAAATGAGTAAAAGTCGCCCATCTTAAAGTATGTTCTGTAGTCT
Organism: uncultured Ignavibacteria bacterium; assembly: GCA_963800255.1. Classification (GTDB taxonomy): domain Bacteria; phylum Bacteroidota; class Ignavibacteria; order Ignavibacteriales; family Ignavibacteriaceae; genus DATFVA01. The sequence goes on from CAWDAK010000011.1 coordinate 51,210, forward strand.
CCAAGGAAAGAATAAAAACTTCTTTTGCCGTCAAAGACTCCGGGATAACCAAAAGCATCGAACCTGTATCTTGTTCCGTCAATAGGGGAGGTATATCCCCATAATACGTTATCATGAACGAAGCCTACAGCCGGTATCAGGTATGAAATTTTGTCGGTAGCTTCTCCGGGGTCATCAAGGTTTTCACTGGAAACATGAAGATAGCTTAGTGCACCTTCAACCCGGTAAAACTTGTTCAGGGGGTAACTCATCGACCCGACAAAACCAAAATTCCTGAACCTGAAAAGATTTGTGCCAATTCCCCTCGATAAAAACAGGAATCTAGCAGTATGAAATCCTTCTATTCCGTAGTTCATCCTGTTGCCGAGGTACTGGTATGTTAAACCGTAGTCGCTGTTTTTAAGGTCTATCTGCAGACTAGTTACTCCAATAAGCCTGTGGTTGCCTAGTACATCACTGAACGATAACACAGTTGTACCAAGCAGCCCGTATAGCGAGCTGTACCCGGCATTAGCATATATAATATCGGGTGAAAAAGTGATCTTGTACCTGTTAACTTTATAGTTGCCATGCGAATCAAGGTTATCTGTAAGGTTGAATTTCTGGTTAACCGAATCGGTGGAGTCTATATTAAGAGACGAATTTGATCCGAATACATAATTATTAAAATCGATTTTAACTGAATCTCCGTAAACATTTGTTGTGTCTATATATTTGCCGGTATAAAAAGAAAGTTTATCTGAATTGTCATCCTCCCTGTTCGCCTTTTCAAAGACCAGTGTATCCCCGTTTGCCTCATTGGTAATATTTTTCAACCCCGCAACATACTTTGTAAGAGGAAGTTCTTTCTCATCAAGATTTATATCAAAAGGATTATTTAACAGGAATATATTGAAGCCCGCTTCGTACAGTGATGAAAATGCAAGCTTTTTTCCATCCTTTGAAATGGAAAGCTGGAAAAGTCCATCAAGTGAATTCGTTACCGGCACTGCTGGTTCATCTTTGGTAAGATCGAGTTTATATATATTGTTGATGCCGTTATGGTCAGATATAAATAAGATATCCGTACCCGTTGGACCCACTACAGGGAATGATTCATTATCATCCATTGTATTGGTAACACGGGATATTGTTCTCCCGTCTAACTCTATATTATAGATATCATTCTGTCCGTAATCGAAATTATAGATTTTAAATGAAGCCGGCAGCTTCGATGCATCCAGAGTCGTTCTCCCTGTCTGATACAAAGAATATTTTTTTACTGTCAGGCGACCAGGCCGGGTCCTTATCGGAGAAGATGTCGTTTGTCAGGTTTTCAAGTTTTTCCTTCTCCAGATCGTATACGTAGATATCCGACTGACGCCCGGTATGACCTACAAAAGCGAGCTTGGTGCCGTCAGGCGACCAGTTAACGCTCTGAATACCATCCAGCTTAACAGATACAACCTCCTTATCCTCACTCTCAACGTTTATCAGGTAGATAACATCATATCCGCCACTTTTAACCGAAAGTGCTATCTTTTCACCGTCGGGTGACCAGGTCAGGCTGGGAGTAATAATATTCAGCTCTTCGAAATCCGGGGTACGGTTTCCAGCAACCAGTTTCTTTATGATCTTGCCGTCAATTGCATCCATCAGGTATACATCAAAATAGTAGTTCCTGTCGGTTATGAATGCAATTTTGTCGCCCTGGGGAGAAAGAGCAGGACTTGTATTATAAAATCCGCCTACCTTCCTATTATCTGTCAGCCTTTTTGCAAATTCATCGGGATCATTCCTCACAGCAACATCAGGCCAGTACGTTTTCTTTATATCTTTCTTCCATCTTTCATTAAGCTCCTCAATCGTCAAACCTATTGAAGATCTCATACCCTCTTCAACGCTTCCGGATCCTTTGATCTTGTTGATGAGCTCACCTATCTTTTCCTTACCGTACTTCTTGGCTATGTAGTAGAATACCGCCTGTCCCCCTCTGTATGCAAAATAACCACTAAGGTTCTGTATATCCGGAAGGTATTCACTTATCGCTGCATCACGGATGAACATGTCTGTATTGATATCCCAGCCAAGCGATTGATACTCAGCCATACCTTCATTAAACCACTGCGGAAGGCTAACCGTAATATTGTTCGAAATAATATTCTGAATTGATCCCCCGTAAAACATATCGTTAATAACAGCGTGAGTAAGTTCATGGTGAATGAGATGACGCAATTCTTTATAGGAACCCATAAACTGTATTACCACCCTGTTCTTAAACAGTTCTGTAAATCCCTCAATACCCTCACTTAGGTACTGATCTGTAATATTAGTTTCCTGGAAATCATTCTGGGAATTATAGACTATTATAGATACCCTGTTATTTATCCTGTAGTCGAAACTTTTCTCTATGGAAGTCAGCGATATTTCAGCTTCCTTTGAAGTGAACTCGGCCAGGTTATCTCCGCCGTCAGTAAAATAGATGTCGAAGTGGTCAGTTTGTATATAATACCAGGTGAAATCCTTATACTGAACTTTGTTTTTCCCAAACTGGGCAAAAGCAAGGGAAGGCAGTAAGAGGAGGATACCAAGAAGTAAATTAGTTTTGTTTAACATTAATTTGGCCTTAGGGTACTTTTATTCACATATAATAAAATCTAATTCTGATTTTTCAAGGTCTGCGCGAACCAGCTTTACCTGTACTTTATCGCCCAGCCTGAATTGTTTTTTGGTTCTTCTTCCAATTAATGAATATTTCTTTTCATCGTAAACGTAAAAATCTCCCTCCAAATCCCTTACGCGTATAAGTCCCTCCGCCAGAATATCCGTAACTTTAACAAAAATTCCAAAATGTGTTATCCCGGAAATTATTGCATGGAATTCCTCACCAAGGTGAGCTTTAAGATATTCTATCTGTTTCAGTTTCACCGACAGTCTCTCCGCGTCAACAGCATTTCTTTCTGTAACCGAGATATGATCACTTATATCTTCCAGGGCATTGTAAGAATAATTCCCTTTGCTTTTCTTTTCAAGGTAATTAAACAGCATTCTATGCACCATAAGATCAGCATATCTTCTAATGGGTGAAGTAAAATGAGTATAGTATTTGAAACCTAGTCCATAGTGACCTAAATTATTCGGTGAATAGACTGCTTTTGCCATCGAACGGATAGCAAGCTCGTTTATCACTCCCTCTTCCTCGGTTCCTTTCACCATCTGCATCAATACCTGGAATTCTTTCGACTTGGAAGCAGCATTCGGATTAAAGGTATAACCCAGTGATTTTACAAAACGTGCAAATTCCTGCAGTTTCTCATTATCAGGAAGGTCATGCACCCTGTAGATGAACGGATGAATCTCGCCTTTGGGTGGAGAAGCGATCCTTGATGCAACAACTTTGTTCGCAAGCAGCATAAATTCTTCTACCAGCATATTGCTCTGCTTTATTTCCTTCCGCTCAATACCAACGGGATTACCATTCTCATCAAGTTCAAAACGTATTTCAGGTGTGAAGAAGTCGATGCTTCCGGTACTCATCCTTTTCTTCCTTAATGTCTGAGCCAGGCTGTTAAGCAGGTAAAGTTCATCGCTGAAATCACCTTCACCTTTATCAATTATTTCCTGGACCTCCTCATACGAGAAGCGTCGTTTACTGTTAATAACGCTTTTCCCAATCTTATAATCAACCAGCTTTCCTCTTTTTGTCAGCTCAGCAATAACAGAATATGTCAAGCGGTCCTGATCCGGTACCAGTGAACAAACATTGTTTGACAGCCTTTCGGGCAGCATAGGTATTACCCTGCCTACCAGGTAAACGCTGTTCCCTCTTCTGAATGCCTCCTTATCAAGCTCCGCGCCCGCCTGCACATAATTACTTACATCTGCTATGTGGATACCCACTTCATAATTACCATTTTCTAATTTCTCAATTGATAGAGCATCATCAAAATCCTTTGCATCAACAGGATCTATAGTAAAAACAATTTTCTTCCGATAGTCCATTCTTTTTCGAATGTCCCCTGTTGATACCTCTACAGGAATTCCTTCGGCTTCATCCTGAACCTCTTTCGGGAACCTGTAAGGGAGATTAAATTCCTTCGCTATCGATGCAATATCTGTATCAAAAGAACCTGATTTTCCCAGCCTTTGAATGATTTCACCTTCAGGATTTATCATTGAGCTGTCCCATACAATATTCCCTACACTAACCTTATCGCCTACCTTAGCTTTCCCTATTTTATCAGGGTTGATATAAATGTCCCTGTGAATTTTACGATCATCAGGTTTGATAAAATAAAAAGAATGAGATTTGTTAAGTGTTCCCACAATCTCTTCACGTTTCCGGTTGACCACATTTATTACCTGACCTTCTATATTCTTCCTTTTCCTGCTGGCAAATAATGCTACTTCAACAGTATCGCCATTAAAAGCTGTACCCAGGTTGCGCGCAGCAATGAAGATATCCCCCAGGTTTGAATTTTTTAGAACTACAAAACCATAGCCTGCCTGGTTTAACTCCAGCACACCCGTTACGGTATTTGATGAAGGGGTTTGATTCAGATAATATTTTTTTCCTGACCTTGTAAGAAAGTTTTCCTCATACAGCTTGAATACCGCTGCCTTAAGAGAACTATATTCATGGTCATCCGTGATATTAAGTTTTTTAGCAATTTCTTTATTCTTGAAACCGGTTCCGGCGTTCCTTTTAAAAAAGGCAATCAATTTTTTTTTCATTAAAACTCGAATTTATATTTAAGAGCAAGTTCATTAATCATTTCATTTATATTAGCAGTTGTTTCGGTAACAGCCTGCTTACGCTCGAGCCGTATTAACAGCTGGTTAGTAATAGGATATTCAAGCTTTATGTTCGCCTGCGAAATATCCTGAAATACGTTTGTGGAACCCCCTACTGAATACCTTATATCGCCGGCTTTACCTACCAGGTTGAATTTGGTAACCCCGCCGACTTGCCGAAGTTCAACCCTCCTGACAACATCTCCGAACTGTTTATTCAGAAATCCGCCCACAACAGAGCCCGCAAGCGATGCCGCAGTGGATGCTGCTGCATTCCTATCCTGCTGCGTAGCACCTTCTGTAAATTTGCCTGCAAGGATAAACAGAACGGCATCAGAGGCTGATTTAGTAGGATCGGGATTATTATTCTCAATATTATTTGCACCGTAATATACGGCAATATTATTCTGATTCTGAACAAGATTTTTTCCCAGATCCTTCAGGAAGCCTTTAATAGTAATTTTTACAGCAACCTTAACCTCGTTGTTAGAGACTGAATCACCAGCCGGATAATAATAATCAGTATAAGTGGCGGTTATGTCCAGGTAAGGATTATCAAGCTGGCTTTCAAACCTTATAGAACCGTCGGCATCAAATGTTTTCAGGAACTCCAGCGTCGATCCGTTCAACAGGTTCAGCTGTCCGCTTGCATCCGATTTTCCATCAACCCTTTCATAATGGAAATCACCCTTCAGAATTGCTGTAAGGTTCTGATTGAGCTCCTTGGAAAGCACAAAGTTGATCTTTGCTTCCTTTTCCACGTGAACATCTATTTTATAATCGAACGATGTACCGGAACCTGATTTATTCTGCTGCGACTGATTATGCTGATGAGAAAGATCAACTAGTCTTTCGAAATCTGCTTCTCCATTCCCATTAGAAGAGGTATCAACAGCATATACATAAATAAAATTGTTCGAGCTGTTCTGGTAGGCACTCTCCGTAGGAGGAAAAGTAAGGTCAGCCTGCTTAATAACTACCGGCACCGCTATAGAGGCACCGCTGCTATCCAATTTAAAATCTATATTTCCCTGGGTTGAAATAACAAGATCTCCGTAGACAGAAGGACTTGCAGATTTGCTCGCTTCACTCAGTACTTTTAGCTGTCCGCTTATGCTGAAATTCGAAGAAACAATCTGCAGATTTTTAATCGCTGCCTGACCGCTTCCCGTCATCACACCTCCATTCTTTGTATTGGGGGCATTTTTAATCAGCAAACTATCAATCTTCAGAATGTCAGGAGTTAAAGAGATCTTTAATCCGGCATTATATTCCATATTATTTTTTGCAACTATAAAGTCAGCATGATCCAGAACAAGATGTCCTTTAGGTTCAAAGTTATTAAATGTTCCGCCAATATGCAGGTTGGCTGTTAGCTCACCTGTTATCCTATTAATCTCCGGCAGAAGATTACCAAGAGCCCCAAGCCTGAAGCTGTCTGCTTCCACATCAATACTCAAAGGCTGATCTGCCAGCAGCCGTTCACCTGCTCCTGTGAATGCAAGGTCCATCGGAACATCGCCGGTAATCTTCAGCAATGGATGCTCCGTGTTCCGGACACTGTCAACAAACCTTATATCCGTATTCAGGTTCTTATCCTTATAATTAAGCCTGGCTATAAGAGAACCGAATTTCTTATTTTTAAATGTTACGCTGTCTGCTTCAAGATTTATATTCATTAAAGGAGAATCAAACTTACCTTTTATATCTGCAGTAAAATTAAGGTAGCTTTGTATAGAATTTTCAGGTCTCACACCCATGAGAGATTCGCTAAGTTCTTTACCTGTAATTCCCTGCATTTTAATAGTGAGGTCCTGGCTGCCGCTGCGTTGAAGGGTACCGTTTATAGCTATGCTTCCATTCTTATGGAATAATTCAAAGTTCTTGAATTCGATTGAATCGGGCGAATACTGCACGGTAACCGGGTTCTTGTTTCCCAGATCGAACTGATTATAAACAGCTGACAGGGTATCGAATGTAATGTTTACCCCGCCTTCAACAAAATGCATCCTCGAATCAATATTCGCAGATAAATAATTTTCTACATTCGCAGAAAAATTAACTTCGGCAGAATCATCCCTGATATTCAGACCAAGTTTAAGGTCTTTAATGTCATTGCCGGTAAAAATTCTCTCAATATTCAGATTAACATCAGCATTCATTTGTGATAGAGTAATCTGCTGAAGGTTATTATTAAGGGCAAGCTTAAGATCAAGTTTGGATAAGAAGAAAACATCATTTTTACCCCAGTACTTAAGATAGTCAAGGTTCGTATTAAATGTAAAATTCAGAGAATCGGCAGTTTCCTCCAGTTTACCCTGAACATCACCGTCAAGCTCAAGCTGCTTGCCGCCAAGGAAGAGTGAAAGCAGCTGAAAATCCTTGAACTCTATGACGTAGTCAAGACTGATCTTCTGTCCGGTACCTTTAACAGCGGGTAAATCTGCAACTGAAATTCCCAGCGAATCTATCCCTGCTTCTGCCGGAATGAGTTTATTCAGTTTATTCTTAACTGCAGTGGTAACAATCTTCATTTCAGTTGTAAACAACTCTGCTGCATCAGTAACAGTAAAATTACCAGTAAGTGTAATATCAGCAAGATCGCTTATTATGTTCACAACCCTTTCCCCGCCGTCGTTTTTCCGTAGATCTACAATGGCTCTTGTGCTGTCTATATTTATTCCCTGGATTGAAGAGTTGTACATTGTAGTGCTGAGGAAAAGATTCATGCTGTCGGGATTAAATCCTTCTCCGCTAGCCTCTAAATTAAAGTTCAGGTCAGTCTGCAGACTGTCATTGGCTAATCGTGCAAGATTAAGATTTTTAATTTCGCCGTCAAGTTCGTATGCCGGTAGTTCTTTGTTTGTGAAGTCAAATGAACCTGCAAGGGAAGCTGTCAATGTATCTGATATTGCTGTCAGTTTATACCTGATGTTCTTATTCTCCGCATCGGCAATTAATCTCAGCGTATCCATTTTATTTCCGTCAACAACCGACCCGCCTGCAAAATATTTTATTGAAGCATTCATACTATCTGGTTTTATGCCTTTACCCTTAATCGAACCCCTTGAAGTAAGATTTGAGGAAACACCGGCGAACGGTGCTATATCGAGATTACCAGTGCTGAAATTCAAATCATACGTCATCGGATCATTACTGAGATTAAGGTTTCCGTTAACAGCAATGGTCCCTTTATCTGTATTAACTTTCAGATGCGTATAGAAATCAAGAGGTTTACCTTTATACGTCAGGGTATCAAACTTCAGGGTGCCGTACTCTTCATAAACAGGAATATTGAGGGCAGGAAGAAGATCATTCAAATCACCCTGGTCTATGTATGTATTGTGAAATTCTATTGCAATCTGCATATCCTGACCGGCATCGAGGTTTTCTATCTGACCTTCTGTAGCAAGATGAGTATTTTGATAACTTAATTCAAGCTTACCCAGGTGCAGAAGTTTAAAAGACCCTGAAGTATTAAGTTCAGCCGATATTGTTCCATGAAGCATATTTGTTGAAGGAACAAAAACTGATAGATCGGAAAAAGCCAGTTTGTCAGCATTAAGCCGGAGAGTTAAATCTGCTTTATTAAAATCATTATTTCTTGTGCTGTCGAAGATCGAAAAATTCTTTACAAGAGCATTTATTGTAAAATCAGTTGAATCTGTCTTCAGGTTGAGATCTGTTACATTTATGGAATCGCTGTTCACATATAACTCGCCTGAAAGATTGTGTACAGCAAATCCAGTGACGTTAGGCTTAAATGACAGCGAATGTATACCTACTTCAAAATCATTGTTATTGATATCAGCAAAAGCACTTAGCTGAAGATTTAAATCCTTAAGAATGAGGTTGTCTAGATTGAGTCTATCGTAAGAAGTTTTTGTGCTGATATCATAATCCCTGAGTGATAACCCTGAATTCTTGATCTTCATTTCTGCAACCATGATCTTGAAAGGAAATGATGAAGAAGTTGTATCAGTTGTATCCGCGGGAGGAACAAGTTTTGACAAGTTAAGAGTGCCGTCCCTGTCCCTGATAAGATTTATCTGTGTACTGTCCAGTTCAAGTTTCCTTACGTAGATCTTCTTAAATAGAAGCTGAAGAGGGCTGGTTCTAATTTCAATTCTTGAAGCATTAAGCAGTGTATCTGAATCCATGGTTATATAAGTATCGCGCAGAATAAGCGAGGTAAATATTGTCCCTTCAAGCTTACCAATATACACCTCACCGTTAAGGGCATCATTAGCCGCACTCATTGCTTTTTCGCGAAGCCAGTTTCGAAAAAAGGAGGTCTGACTTACAGCAAAAGCAATCACAAGCAAAAGAAAAATACCTAGTCCTACGTAAAGGAAGACATTAACTATCTTCTGCAGTAGTGATCGTTTTTTCTTTTCTTCTTTTTTGTCTTTTTTCTGCTCTTCTGCCACTTTATAAAGGGTAAAATCTTATAAAACCAGTTTATATATCATTAAATAAAGAAATTTCAGCTAACTTCAAATGATGAATCCTGTCCTAACTGCTGTATCTTTCAAGTATTGTCTCTATTATTCCTGAGGTTGACTGGAAGTTTACAAACTCGATTGTTTTTACCTCACCGCCATGTTCAAGCACGATATCTTTTCCTACTATATTGTCCATTGACCAGTCGGCTCCTTTTATTAAAACATCGGGTATCAATTTTTCAATCAGGTTCTGAGGAGTATCCTCCCCGAATATTACAACAAAATCAACCGGCTTTAAGTTCGAAAGCACAAATGCCCTCTGTTCTTCAGGCACAACCGGTCTATTCTCACCCTTTATCCGTCTCACAGAAGCATCACTGTTCAGGCCCACAATCAGTACATCACCTGCATCCCTGGCTTTTATCAAATAATCCACATGCCCGGCGTGAATTATATCAAACACTCCATTGGTGAAAACAACCTTCTTCTTTTCACCGCTGAAGGTTTTTCTTAACATCGCTGCTTCTTCTATACCAAGAATACCGCTCATCAGCTTTCCTCTCTTACTGTACTGAAAAGTTTGTCGAGCTCAATAGGAACTATGCCTATTTCCTCACATACAATACCGCCGGCATAATTTGCAAGATAAGAAGCCTCAATAATATCTGCTCCTGCGGCAAGAGCCATAGTAAGTGTGGATATTACGGTATCGCCTGCACCGGATACATCCGCAACTTTCCTCGCCTTAGTCGGCATCCTTCTCTCTTTTTTCCCTCTTTCAAAAACGGCTATTCCGCCTTCGCCCAGTGTAAGAAGTACATATTCAGAGTTTAACCTCTCAAGGATCTTTGTACCTGCAGTTGAAATATCTTCAGCGGAACTTATCTTCATACCCAGAACATCCTCCGCTTCTTTCCTGTTGGGTTTAAATACCGTTACATTTTTATACGCAAAGAAATTGTTGAACTTGGGATCAACTGTAATGATGATATTCTTTGACTTTGCAAGGGTGATGATCTTTTCGATAAGCGAGGCGGAGAGAACGCCTTTGTTATAATCCTCCAGAATGATAGCGTCCAGCATATCGCTGTGCTTTTCAAGGTAATTATAAATTTCTGTCTGCATCTTTCTATTTAAATAATCTTTACTCTCCTTATCAATTCTTACCACATGCTGCGTCTGTGCAATCACCCTGATCTTCGAGGTGGTAGGGCGTGTATCATCAACCAGTATTCCATCCGGTTTTATGTTCAACTCATTAATCAGCGAGGTAAAAATTGTTCCGTCATTGTCATATCCTATTACACCGACAGGCAGAGGTATGCCGCCAAGTTTCTGAATATTTAACGCAACATTGGCAGCTCCTCCGAAACGGAAAAACTCACTACCCACTTCAACTACAGGAACTGGTGCCTCCGGGGAAATTCTTTTCACATCACCCTGGAAATAGCCGTCAAGCATCATATCTCCAATAACGGCAATGTTTAATCCTTTAAATTTCTTTTTGAGTTCGTTCATTCTGCGGACTGAAAGAGAGATCATAATTATCCTTAAATTGAATTACAGAGGTAAAAATAAGTATAAATTGATTCTTCAAAAAGAATCGAAGGGATAAATGGAGGCAGCAGAAGGATTTACTTCTTTTTCCTTACAACTGGTTTTTCTTCTTTTTGAGGCTTTTTTCTTCCGCTCCAATGAGCAAGAGGATTATCGATTTTAACCCTGAACAGTCCCTTATCTGTACCGATCCAGAGGTCGGTTCCGTCAAACAGGAGGGACAAGATTGTGGATGTATTGATTTTCGCCTTATCAAGGTCGAGACTTTTTACTATGCCTGAGATCCGGTCAATGAGAGCCAAGCCATGACCGTATTCTGCGCGGTCATCACGGGAAAACTGGTAAACTGAGGCCCATATAGTATTGCCAGTCCGTTCGAGACAGGATATTCCATTTGCCGGCAGTCCGTCCTTTTTAGAAATCCTAAGCCATCTGCGGTTCCTGTCAAAAACATATATCCCGCCCAGATTAAATTCAGGCTGTTCCCTGGTAACAAATTCATCTGTTGCGAACCATACATATTTATTATCAAACATTAAATCGCTTATGGAGACCGATGACCCCTCTTCAAGAAATTGTCCGTTCTTATTATTATAGAAATCCCAGGCAGAATTACTTTTAATATTTCTATGCTTGTAATATTTGTGAACGCCGCCTTCCGTTCCGAACCATACAAGGCTGTCGCCGTCGAGAGCAATTGATGTAAAGTTATTTGTCTTTGTATCGCCTTTTATAGTTTTGTCATAGTCTGTAAACTTCTGTCTTCTCACATCCAGCAGAGTAAGATTTTTAAACCTGCCTATCCAGAGAGCATTTTCATCGGGGTCATAGCACAATGCACGAATCCAGTTTCCCATTTCACCGCCGAATGCAAACTTCTTATTTGTCCAGGTATCTTTCTTCTTATTATAGATGAATAACCCTTCAGCTGCACCGGCCCAAACATAATCTTTACTTACTGCAAGATTAAAATAAAGGTCATTTTTCAGATTACCCTCGTGGGTTGAGAAATTTTTCCATTCGTCATCCTTAACTGAGTATCTGAATATTCCCTGTCCGTAAGTTGCAACCCAGATATAGCCGGGTTCACTTTTGATGGCAGTTATGTTCGCGCCGTCGAGGTAACTTTGTATTTCATCCTGGGGATAGGAGGAGGTGGAGAATAAATACAGAATCGATGTGAATAAAAATAATCGTAATATCATATGTTTAATGTTAATCAAATCTAAGTGAGTAAGTAAAGTCATTAATTACTTAATAACTTTCCTCTTCAGACGGGAAACTTTTATCTTTTATATCTTTAATATATTGCTTAACAGCAGAGGAAAGCTCATCAGCAAGGTGAGCATAGTGCCTGACAAACCTGGGATGAAAGTCGACATTTAACCCGAGCATATCAGGAGTAACAAGTATTTGTCCGTCGCAATAAGGTCCTGCGCCTATACCTATAGTAGGAATACTTACAGATTCTGAAATCCTTTTCGCCAATCCCGCAGGAATTTTTTCAATTACGAGTGCAAACGCACCGGCATCTTCAACAGCCTTTGCATCTTCAAGCAATTCCACGGCTTCTTCTTCATCCCTTCCACGTTCCCTGTAGCTGCCGAACTGGTGGATGCTCTGGGGTGTAAGTCCTATGTGTCCCATTACAGGTATTCCCGCACGGGTTATTTTTCTTATAGCTTTCACAACCCGTTTACCGCCTTCAAGCTTAACGCCTCCGGCAGAAGTTTCTTTCATAATCCTTCCTGCATTCCGGAAGGCTTCATCTTTGCTCAGCTGATAAGACATGAAAGGCATGTCAACCACGAGCATTGACCTGTTGATACCCTTGGATACGGCTTTGGTATGATAGATCATTTCTTCCATGGTCACCGGCAGAGTGGTATCATTTCCCTGGAATACATTACCCAGGGAATCACCGACAAGTATAAGATCAATGCCGGCTTCATCAAGTAGTTTTGCAGTAATGAAATCGTAGGCCGTTAATGCAGTAATCTTTACTCCCTTCTGTTTCAGGAGCAATAAAGATTTTGTAGTGATCCTTTTAATAGTTTTTTCTGTACTCATTTTAAACTGACATTATTTTAATAGTAAATCCTCTTTAACCATATTCACTTCATAGAGCTTCTCAAAACCTGCAACGATAGCTTTTCCGAGCTTTGAATAATCAGTTTCGTAACCCAGGATAGATTCAAGTTCTGTGGTCTTAAACCTTAATTCCTTTTTTATTAACAGCTGTTCTTCTTCAGGGAGATTAAGATAATGCGCTAAATTTACATGATAATTACCACACATAATAGATCCATGCTGCAAAAGTACATTCCCTATCTTTCTCTGTGCACTGCCCACTACCTTTTTACCGTCATATTTAATTTCACTTTTTGCCGGAACACCGAAACAGGCTGCACTAAGATTCTTCCTGTAAAAAGAAAGAAGATCAGGCTGGGCTCCTTCAAGCTCAAGTGCTGCTAATCCGGCATCATAAATTTTAAGTCCCTCCAGGAGGGCAAAATTTATCTGTTCATACACCCCGCGGGGAGAAATATTTCTTGTTAAAGGCATAACCACAGAATATGTTAGCTCCTCAGAATGCAGAATTGCCCGTCCTCCTGTAGGTCTTTTTACAATGTCCATTCCGCCGGCTGAAGCTTTTTCTTCATTGATTTCAGAAATATCCTGATTAGCACCAAGAGAAATACAGTAAGGTTTCCATCTATAGAGACGGAGAGTAATGTGATCCGGAGACGTATTATTCACAAGCTCAAGATCAAAATCCATATTGAATGATCCTGTATTCTCGCCTGTATTAAGATAAGTCCAGGTCATTTACCTATTATTCCTCTTTTGCTTTCCTTCAGGAATTCAAGAACTATCTGCACAAAATTATTATCGCCCAGTTCCGCGGTGATCTTTTCTCTTGCCTGGGAAACATTATAGGCTTTATCATATAAAATTGAATAAGCCTTTTTCAGAGTAAGGATATCATCTGTCTGGAATCCTCTTCTCCGGAGTCCAATAACATTCAGGCCGGAAAACTTAAGGGGTTCATTTCCTGCAAGTATGAACGGAGGAACATCCTGCACTATTCTGAAGCCTCCACCGGTCATAGAATGCCGACCAACTTTACAGAACTGATGGACCGGCGTTAGTCCTCCTATGGTTACGTAATCTTCAAGAATGCAGTGGCCGGCGATCTGAACACCATTTGCAAGGATACAGTTATCTCCGACCGTAGAATCGTGAGCAACATGAGAGTATGCCATCAGATAACAATTTTTACCGACGCTTGAGAATCCTGTTGACTGCGTGCCGCGGTGGAGTGTGACAAATTCGTGGATAATAGTATTATCACCTACATAAAAGTAGGTGATCTCATCTTTATAGCCCAGGTCCTGGGGGGAATGAGCTATTGAAGCGCCCTGGTATATCTTAACATTATTTCCGACCCTTGCGCCATTATAAAGGACAGCTGAAGGACCGATTGTACAGTCATTGCCTATTTCAACATTATCTTCAATGATTGTAAAAGGCAGAACATTTACATTTTCTCCAAGTTTGGCTTTGCCGCTGACAATTGCGGTAGGATGTATGTTAACCATATTTTTTCCATCAGGCCTGGGGATTTAAGTTTGCTTCACGATCAACTATACCTGCCATAAAATCTGCCTCAGCAACCAGTACTTCATTCACAAATGCTTTACCCTGCATCATAACTACTTTGCTCTTCTTATTAGTAAGCACTATTTCCAGGTACAATTGATCACCGGGGAATACCGGCTTTCTGAATTTTGCGTTATTTATCTGCATAAACAGGACAAGCTTCTTTTCAGGGTCAGGGAATGAATTAAGAAGCAGTATTCCGCCAGTTTGTGCCATTGATTCAATTATAAGAACACCGGGCATAATCGGCTGTCCGGGAAAATGTCCCTGGAAGAAAGGTTCATTAACAGTAACGGATTTTACTCCGATTACTTTTTTATCAATCTGCAGTTCAATAATTTTATCTACAAGGAGGAAAGGATACCTGTGCGGAAGTATTCTCTGGATTGCGTTAGCATCAAAGACGATTCCTTCCTTCTTAACAAACTGGTATTTCTTTACAAGCTTCTTCTGCTGAAAAAGTTTCCTTACCTGCTTTGCAAATTCAACATTGGCTTTATGCCCGGGACGTGCTGCGAGTATCTGTGCTTTAACAGGGGCCCCAATCAGGGCAAGGTCACCGATCAGATCAAGAAGCTTATGCCTTACTGGTTCGTTCCTGAACCTCAGCTCTTTATTATTGAGCATACCATTGGAACCAAGAGAAATTTTCTGTTTAATTCCTACTTTCTTCTGCAATTTTTCCAAACCGTCTTCATCGAGATCACGGTCAACAATAACCACAGCATTATCGATATCGCCGCCTTTTATCAAACCCTGGTTTGCAAGCTCCTCTACTTCACTAAGGAAGCAGAAAGTTCTGGCGGGGGCAAACTCAGACACAAATTCTTTCTCCAGGTCAAATAATCCTGTATGTTGACTCCCCAGGGCGGGATTCTGATAATCGACCATCACCGTAATCCTATAGCCGTCAAGAGGAAGGGCAACTATATCTATTTGCTTCTCATCATTATGATACATCACGGTTTCGTCGATTATAAGATAATCCTTGGGTGCATCCTGCTGTACGAATCCTGCGTCAAGCAGTTCATTAACATAAGGAAGAGCACTGCCGTCACCTACGGGAGGTTCTATTCCATCAATTTCAACAACCAGGTTATCAATCTGAAGTCCGTACACTGCTGCAAGAACATGTTCAACAGTATGAACTTTCGCTTCACCAATTCCGAGTGTAGTTCCGCGGGATATATCGATTACATAATCGGCATTCGCAGGGATCTCAGGATTACCATTAAGATCCACCCTAACAAACTTCACTCCGTAGTTTTCAGGAGCGGGTTTGAAAGTCATCGTACACTGGGTTCCTGTATGTAGTCCGATTCCTGATAATGAAACTTCTTTGGCAATTGTTCTCTGTTGTTCAAGCATTAAAATGTCCGGAATTTTGTTTTTAAAATCGGTTAATAAAATAGCATGTTGAGTTTTGAAATCCAATAAAAGAAAGGGCTCTCAGGAATCCTGTCCGCCGGAGGATTTATTTCCAATCTGCTTCTTAAGCATTTTTATCTCGTTTTCAAGCTGTGAAATTTTCTTAACATATTCGGGCAGATTCCTGATATGAGATTCAAGTTTAAAAGCGGTCTTAATTTCTTTTGCGGGGGATCCAAAGTAAGTTCCGGCTTTAGGAATTCCTTTAGAAACGCCGGATTGAGCAATCAGAATAACATTATCAGCAATTTCTATATGACCTGTTAAGCCCACCTGGCCCAGTATAAAGCAGTTTTTTCCTACCTTAGTGCTGCCTGAAATTCCCGCCTGTGCAGAGATCACGGTATCCTCGCCAACATAAACATTGTGGGCAATCTGCACAAGATTATCCACCTTCACACCTCTTTTAATTATAGTTGAGCCTATGGAAGCACGGTCTATGGAAACGTTGGAACCAAGTTCTACATCATCTTCGATGATTACATTACCAATCTGAGGTATTTTATGAAACTTACCTTCTTTATCAGGTTCAAAACCAAATCCGTCAGAACCGATAACTGTACCTGGATGAATAATTACACGATTCCCAATTTTACATTTCTCACGAATGCTCACATTCTGGAATATTAAACAGTCATCCCCTATTTCAACATCTTCCAGGAGAACAGTATTATGAAATATCTTAACATTATCGCCTATTTTACATCCCCGTGAGACTACCACATTTTTACCAAGGGAAGTATTTTCTCCAAGCCTGGTATCAGGATGAACAAATGCTGTTTTGTCGATTCCTTCCAAAGGATAAACCGGAGGAAAGAATTTTCTTACAAGCTTGAAAAATGCTTTGTTCGGGTCAGGAACTTCAACATAAGAAATATCTGTGCGGGTTTTTTCAAATCCAGGTTTAACCAGGATGGCAGAAGCTTTTGATAAGTTAAAATATTTTTCGTATTGAGAAAGGTAAAGGAAAGTAAGGTCACCGGGAACGGCTTCTTCAATTTTAGCAAGATTTTTAATTTCAAGATTACTATCCCCTGTAATTTCTCCTCCAATGAAGGCGGCAATATCAGCAAGAGTAATCTTCATTATTCAAGTTTCAGCTTATCGAGTACTTTATTTGTCAGATCGTATTCCTCTTTTGCATATAACAGCATCACGTCACCGCTCCTGTCAAGCACAAAGTCGAGATCCTCTTCCTGTGCAATATCTTGAATCGCATTAAAGATCTTATTCTGTACAGGTTTCATAAGCTCATCCTGTTTCTGGAAAAGTTCACCATTGGTTCCGAATTTCTTTTCCCTGAAATCAGAAATGTCCTTCTCCATGTTCATCAATTCTGTTTCCATTTCGGAACGTGTCTGGTCCGTCATAATGAGTTTTCTCTTCTCATAGTCATCATACTTTGCCTTCCAGGCTGCTTCCTTTTTATTCAGCTCATCCTGCCATTCTTTAACAAGGGCGTCGAGTTTCTGACGGGCATCCAGTGCATCAGGAAGGTTATCCATAATCGTATTCGAATCGACATACCCGATTTTCAGCTGGGCAAAGGATGGAATAGAAAATACTGTTAAAACGAATGCTGAGAGAAGAATCCCAAAGCTTTTCATAAAAACTCCGAACTGGTTAAGTGTGACGGGAAAATAAAAACAGTTCTTTTTTACAGCGAACTGTTTTTATCCCGATATTTTGATAAAAAAATTAACTTCCTCTTTTTAACTTATCAAGCACTTTATAAGTGACATCGAAAGCTGAATCAGCATACAGAAGGATGATATCGCCGGATTTATCAAAAATGAAGTTCATACCTTCTTCTTTTGCAACCGTTCCTATAGCGTTATAAATCTTGTCTTTTATTGGAGCAAATATTTCATCATTCTTTTTATAGATCTCGCCGGTTCCCTGTGCAAACTTTTCTTTTCTGAAATTCATAATGTTCTGTTCCATCTGCACAAGATCCTGCTGAGCCGCAAGCTTTTTATCTTCGGGCATTGTATTAAGCTGTTTCTGGTAATCATTTGCTTTCTGCTGGTATGACTGGGTCATGCTATCAAGCTGGGAAGACCATTTGTTGGTAATTGCATCCAGATCACCCTGTGCTTTAATGGCTTCCGACCATTGGGTTAAGATAACCTGGGAATCAACATAACCTATTTTCTGATTTGTCTGCGCTGCTGTAAGTCCTGCGCCCAGGATTAAAATTGAAAGAATAAAAAGATACTTTTTCACTACGTACACCTCGGTTATTTTAATAAAAAAAATGCGTCCTGCTAAAATTATCAGCAATAATTATCTAATTTACAATAAAATTTGATTTTACGTTTTAAAATCCTCTTCCAAATTGAAAATGGAAAAGCCAGGCAGGGTCTTTTCCGTCAACTATCTGACGGTCAAAACCATAACCCAGATCAAATCCTATGAGTCCGATAGGGTTGATCATTATCCTTGCGCCAAAGCCTACAGATCTTCTCAGGTCGAAAGGATCAGTCTTATTCAGATCTTCCCATACGTTGCCTGCTTCAGCGAATGCAATAAGGTAAAGCGGAATAGGATCAAGAGTAACTGCAAACCTTAATTCCGAAGTATACCTTGTCATTACGCGTCCGCCTATTACATTACCTATTGAATTTCTTGGGCCTACAGTACGGTCATCATATCCTCTCAAGGGAGAAGTTGCTATGATGAGTCCGTTTCCCCCCATATAAAAGAACTCGAAAGGCTGTATCTGTGTACCCTTAACTATTTCTTCTATATAACCCATGTCGGCGGTTGTATAGAATACAAGCCTGTTTGAGCCAAAGAGCCTCTTATACCATTCAGCCTTGAAACCCAGCTTATAATAATCAACATCGCCGGGTAGAAGCGGACCGCCTGAAAGCTGGCCGTCGAGAGAAATATTGGAGCCGGTTGAAGGGAAAATAGGGTTATCTATATCCTTCCTTGAGATTGTGGCTCCTACCGTGTACTGGCGCGATTGACCTTCAGCGTAATAATTTCCTCCATTTATTACATTATTATACTGGAACTTGAAGAGTCCCTGTATATAAAAGAAATCATCCGGCCATTTTAACCTTCGTCCCACTTTTAATGTTCCGCCTGATTGGCGTAAATCATAAATATATGCCTGACGGGTATCAAAAACTTCTGCTCCAACAAGTGTAGGCGTATCCATAAACCAGGGCTCTGTAAAGCCGAGGGTAAACGTACGGTAGAGACTTCCGACCCCGAACTGCCAGTTAAAGCTTAATATCTGTCCGCCTCCAAGCCTGAAAGGTTCAGCGATTGAAAAGTTGGTCAGAGTAATTCCTACTGAACCGCTGAAGCCAAAACTTCCGCTGTAACCTACGGAAGCGTTCAGGTAATCACTCGACTTTTCCTCCACACCGAAAACAACGTTTACTGTGCTGTCATTTGCCAAAGAATAGTCGATTGCCTGCGGACCATATAATTTTTCCACGTTAAAGTACTGGAGGTTAGCAAGCTGCTGTATGCTTCTTAAAAGCAGACCGCGGTTAAAGTAATCACCCGGGATTGTATAGAGCTCTCTTCTTATTACTTTATCTTTTGTTTTATCATTCCCTGTTATATCAACTTTGCCTACCCTGAACTGGTTTCTTTCTTCTATTCGTATTGAAATATCCATGGAATCAGGCTGGACCTTCTTCTCTGTGGCCTGAACATTATAAGTCAGGTACCCGTTATCGAGATACAGCGAGGATACATCGGTCTGTTTCTCATTGCCGTGAAGGTTTCTTTCGAATTTTTCATAATCATAAATATCTCCCTTGGAGAAGTCGAGTCTCTGCCTCAGTACTTCATCAGGAAAAACAGTATTACCAACAAACGAGATATTTCTTACTTTATACTGTGGTCCTTCGTAAACATTTATAAGTATTTCAAGATCTTTGTTATCGTTATAATATATAAGAGAGTCGGAAATGATTTCTGCATCTCTGTAACCATTCTTCTGGTAGAACTTTACAATAAGGTCTTTGTCTTCCTGATATTTATCAGGATGGAACTGAGCACTGCTCCAGAACTTCCACCATTCTGATTCCTGAGTTTCATCCATCGCACCGCGAAGATCTGAATCATCAAATGCATTATTTCCTGTAAATTCGATTTTTCTGACGGTAACTTCCTCACCTTCATCCACAACCAGTTTAAGTAATTTTCTTTCCTTTATCCTGGATATCAGATCTGAGTAAGTAATTTCACTCTTAGGATATTCAACCTGGTACTCATCAGAAAGGTCTTTTTCATTACGCCAGGTTATAACAATGTCATCTTCTGTTGTATCTGCAGCAAAGTAATCAAATCTTTCAGTATTAACTTTTGCGTTTAAGTACCCTTCCTCAGCATAAAGCTTAAGCACCCTCTGTTCAAAGTTTGTAATTTCCTGAGGTTTTAATATCTGTCCTCTTACAAAATTAGATTTCTTTTCTATATCATCAGCATCAATTTCATCATTGCCTTCAATAACCAGTTTTTCAAACCGTGGATATTCAGTAACTTTAATTAAGAGGAAAACGCCGTTATCGAGCTGCTTCTCTATTACGATTTCAACATTAGAAAAGATATTCAGTGACCAAAGCTGCTTAATGGCATTCATTGTCTGATCACCTGGAACCTGAATTTCATCTCCCACTTTCAGTCCGCTGTTTGCTATTATTGTACTTGCATCTGCCGACTGATTCCCTTCTACGGAGATACCAAGCACTTTATAAATTTTAGGCTGCTGTTCCTGGGCATGCAGAACACCGCATGTCAGCAGGAAAACGAATATTATGTATGAAAAATTAAGCAGTTTCTTTAGGAAGGGTTGAGACATTCTTTAAGCCTTTTTCATTCTTTTTTATTTGTTCACTTACTTTACCGAATCTCCGCTCCCTTTTCTGGAAACTTTTAATAGCTTCATAAAGATGAACCCTTTTGAAATTCGGCCAGTATACATCTGTAATATAGAACTCAGTATATGCAATCTGCCAAAGCAGAAAATTGCTTACCCTGAATTCCCCGCTTGTCCTTATGAGCAGATCGGGATCGGGCATATTCTGAGTAGTAAGGAAACCTGAAAAAGCAGCCTCATTAATATCTTCTATTGAAAGTTCATTTTTCGAAACCTTTTCGGCGACTTTTTTTATTCCTTCAAGGATCTCCCATCGTCCGCTGTAGCTAAGAGCTAAATTAAGAGTCATCTTCTTGTTCTTTGAAGTCCTTTTCATATCCTCTATAAGTCTGTTACGGACTTCCACAGGCAGTGATTCGATGTTTCCTATAGTGGTAAGTTTGATATCGTTCTCCATCAGCTCATCAGTCCGGTCTTTCAGACTTTTAAGCAGAAGACGCATAAGCATTGAAACTTCATCTTTGGGTCTTTTCCAGTTTTCTGTGGAGAAGGTATAGAGGGTAAGGTATTTTACTCCTATCTGTGCGCATGCTTCAACAATATCCCTAACAGTATCGACTCCTTTTTTGTGGCCAGCTGCTCTTGGGAGTCCTTTACCGCGGGCCCACCTGCCGTTTCCGTCCATGATTATGGCAATATGAACGGGAACCTCGCCTGATTTTTTTAAGTCCTGCTGAAGCTTTTCATCCTGTTCAGTACGTCTGACCAAATTCTGTCCTAAAAATTGATTAAGCGTGTAAAATTAACCCTAACCCCTCTGAATGTCAAGGTAGACAAACAGTCTAACCCGGGGATTAGATGTACAAATATACCGCGCTTATGCAATAATAAAAGGGTAAAAAAGGATTATCCGTAAAGTATCGGCTTAAAGCAAACTTCAGGAAATAGGTACTTTACGGGCTCTGCGTGAGTGACCAACGGCCGGCAGAGATTTATCGATTATGCTGAACAGCATTATGTTGCTTTTAATATTATTTGAAAGGGTGTTTATTAATCCCTTTGCGAGCAGGAGATGCTCTTCGGGAACACCAATATAGAGAGCCACCCTTTTTTGTGTAAATTTAGTTTGCCTGGTTGCAAGGTAGGATATTTTGTCCAAAAGCCTGTGGTCCTTAAAGTCTTCCTCAGACAAAGTGAGACCAATAGCGTAATCTTTTCCCTGTCTTGCTATTATGTCAACATCAAATCCTCCAATTTTATCAGGCTCCGGAAGATATGTTCCATATTTTCTGCTAACGGTCATATATCCGTTTTTCCAGAATTGTTCGATCAGATAATCTATGTTTTTTCGTTTCATAGTATTCATTCTGTTAACCTCCTTAGACTGCTCTTGGCATTAAAGGTATTATT
This sequence comes from uncultured Ignavibacteria bacterium, assembly GCA_963800255.1. Lineage (GTDB taxonomy): Bacteria > Bacteroidota > Ignavibacteria > Ignavibacteriales > Ignavibacteriaceae > DATFVA01. The sequence continues at coordinate 73,332 of CAWDAK010000011.1, forward strand.
GGAGAAAACCTGATACTTTTTAACACCCTGATATTTGCAATCCTGTGATATTCAAATTTCCTGATTTCGCTGGAGTTATTGGTTCTGCCGTAAATAACCATTTTGCCATCTTTCTCCCGGGTGATATAGTAAGGATCAAGAACAACTTCATTTAACTGGTAGAGAAATCTTACACGGTTCCTGTTTTTTATGGCTGATGTAAAAAGCTGGGATTTCATTTTTGTCTCCGTTTTTAATTTAACCACCGGACAACTCCGGTGACTTTTCCAACTATTTTAAATTCTTTTGATTTATCGACTTCAATCGGCTGATAATTTTCATTCTGCGGAAGAAGTCTTATCTGGTTATTTTTCATTTCAAAAGTCTTTACAGTAACCTCGTCCTCCAGCATTGCTACAACAATATCACCATTGGAGGCCTCACTGCGTGGGGTAACGATCACAAGGTCATTTTCGAATATTCCCGCATTAACCATACTGTCACCTTTAACTTTGAGAGCAAAACAATCCTGGGATTTTTTCATAAAAGCAGAATCTATAACAACACTTCCTTCTATATTCTCCACAGCCAGTATTGGTGAACCTGCAGCAACCCGGCCGACAATAGGTATCCGGCGGTAAACATCATTCCTTATTTCATCTGATTCAGAAAGATCATCCTTCACTATCGAGATTCCCCGGCTTGCATTACTTTCTATATTCAGATACCCTTTCTTTACCAGAGCATCAAGATGCCGTTTTACACCGAATGTGGAAGAGATTGAAAATCTGCGGCCGATTTCGCGAAGAGTAGGAGGATAACCATTTTTATCTCTGAACTCGTGTATGAAGCTCAGGATTTCCTGCTGACGATCTGTTAACTCATTTTTCATATAGTGCTCAATTGTTCACTGCTAATATAGTGTTCATATGAGCACTTGTCAAGAGAAATCGAATAATTTTTTTAATATTTTTTTCATATAGTAATAAATCACCAGAAACCGTGACTCGCGGTGATGCACCCGAGTAAGGAGGCGGAGGGGAGGATTATTATGATATGGAACCTTCTATTAACATTTTACCGCTATGCGGCAATGAATTGAATATGTGGACATCGTGAATCCACGGACATAGTACGATGCACCAGGGAAAGGAGGCGGAGGGGAGGATTATTATGGAATGGAACCTTCTATTAACTTTTTGCCGCGATTCGGCAAGGAACCGAATACTGGGATATCTATGCGGCAAGGAACCGAATGCGGGGTTGATGTTTTTAAGCAAAAAAGGCTGCCATCACGGGCAGCCTTTATATAAAAGAAAGGAATTAACTTCGGGTTAAGCTTCGACCTGTTTTTTTTCCAGATAGGTTAGCCAATTATATCGATCAGGTTTTGAACCGTACTGAATAGCTGTAATTTCATTGAAGAGTTTCAAAGCAAATCCATCATCGGTAAAGTTCATTTCAAGTTCTTTATACTTCACCAGTCCAACCATAGAAATAACTGCAGCTGTTCCGGTACCAAAAACGCCAAGAACATTTCCTTTTTTATATTCATCGATAACTTCCTGCACTGAAATGAGTCTTTCAGATACTTTCATTTCCCAGTCATTCAAAATCTGAAGAACGGATTTCCTTGTTATACCCGGAAGGATACTACCGGTAAGTTTCGGTGTAACAATCTCATTTTTAAATCTTACAAAGATATTCATCGTGCCTACTTCTTCAATATACTTCTGTTCAACCCCGTCCAGCCACAATACCTGTGTAAAACCCTGTTCCCTCGCCTGTTGAGCAGCCAGAAGGCTGGCCGCATAGTTTGCGGGAGTTTTGCATTCCCCGAGACCTTTTCTAACAGCTCTTACAAAATCATCCTGGACCAAAATCTTAACCGGTTTAAAACCTTCGGGATAATAAGCTCCCACAGGAGAAAGTAATATTACCAGTTTATATGTAGTTGAAGGACGCACACCCAGGATTTCATCTGTACCAAATATGAAGGGTCTAATATAGAGAGATTCTCCGCGTTTTGCCGGAATCCAGTTCTGCTCTATTGCAACCAGTTCTTTCAGTGCATAAAGCATAAACTCCTCATCTACTTCAGGGATGCATATTCTTTTAGAAGATCTGTTTAATCTTTTAAAGTGTTCATCGGGACGGAAAATGGCAATATCACCGCTAACAGTCTTATATGCTTTCAGTCCTTCAAATACAGCCTGCCCATAATGGATAAACATTGTGGAGGGATGAATCGATAGATCTTCAAGTGGTTTTATTACAGGATTGTGCCAGCCTTGCTTGGGACTATAGTCCATTTCAAATATATGATCAGTAAAAATAACACCAAAACCCGGGTTATCGGGCAGAACAACTTTCTCAGCTCTTTCTTTTATTTGATAAGTAATTTTATCCATGGGCGGCACCTAATTAATAAAATGTATTTGTCCAATTATACACAAAATAATCGATAAATTAAACAGAAATGCCCGGTGGAGGGCTACCGGGCATTTATGAATTGATTCATACCGGTAGCAGTTGATGAATCAATAATAACAGAATTCCAGAGAAATATAAGTTCAAATCGGAAAATAAGATATGACGTGGAACTCAGATACCAGGGGACACTAAAAGATCAGCATCCAGAGTATATAATCCAGTATAAGAATGAGGGCGGCCGACAATACAAACGACCTGATTGTAGCTAAACCGACACCCTCAGCACCGCCTTCAGTTCTGAATCCGATATGGCATCCCAGCAGTGATGTCACCCCCCCGAAAACAATGGTTTTAATTAGTCCCGCTACAAAATCCGGTATTACAAAAAACCGCTTCACCGAGGTGAAGAATACAGCATATGAAACATCCAGGAAATAATTCGACACGATATAGGCACCAAGTACAGCAAGAACATTAGCAAATGTAACAAGCAGCGGCATCATGAGAACAGCAGCTAGGAAACGGGGCATGGCAAGATACCTAATAGGACTAATTGCCATCGTTTCAAGTGCATCGATTTGTTCTGTTACTTTCATTGTGCCCAGCTCTGCTGCAATAGAGGCTCCTACTCGCCCTGCAATAACTATCCCGGTCAATACTGGTCCAAGTTCTGTAACTATCGCCCGGCTTGTGGCGGCACCGAGGAATGACATCGGGGCAACTCCCTTAAGCTGGTATGCAGCCTGCCACGCAGCCACTGCTCCGGTAAAAACTGCAATAATAAGTACCAGGGGGAGAGAATTAACACCAATATGCTCCATCTGATAGAAAATTATCTTCCTGCTTCTTGGAATAGAGGGGAAGCTCCGTATTATACCCCAGAGGAGCTGCGAAACCTGTCCCATCTCTCTAAAAAACTTTAATGCCTTATTACCGATAAATCGCAGAAAATGGAGCATATTGCTGTTGCTCATATTAATAGTGGAGCAAATTTAATAAATTTTTACATTCAGGGTGTTTTTAATCGAATTCATCCGAATAAAATTTTGTAGCCAAAGGCTGAAATATTATCTTTAAATATTCAATAGGATCAAATTATATATAGACTTACGGACAACAGGCTACCCGGAAAGGACTACCTGTTTTATCTCCTGATAAGTTTTAGGAAAGGATTTTTATGGTTCAAAACGAAAAACTACATGAATGGATAAACAAAATGGCTGAGATGTGTCAGCCCGATTCAATTTATTGGTGTAATGGTTCAGATGAAGAATACCACGAGATGGCTCAAAAACTGGTTGAGAGCGGAACATTTACCCAACTTGATGAAAACATTAGACCCAATAGCTATGTCTGTCATTCAGATCCATCAGATGTAGCAAGAGTTGAAGACCGGACATTTATCTGCACGGAAAAAGAAATTGATGCCGGACCTACCAATAACTGGGAGGATCCTGCAAAGATGAAACAAACGCTTAAAGGATTATTTGATGGATGTATGAAAGGAAGGACAATGTATGTTATTCCTTTTAGTATGGGTCCCCTTGGCTCTGACATTTCACACATCGGCGTTCAGCTCACAGATTCTCCTTATGTAGTATGCAATATGAAGATTATGACACGGATAGGCGACAAGGTGCTTGAAATTCTGGGCGGAGGCGATTTTGTACACTGCCTGCACTCAGTAGGAATGCCTTTAACAAATGGAGCTAAGGATGTTCCCTGGCCGTGTAATAATACTAAGTATATAGTCCATTTCCCCGAAGAAAAGAATATATGGTCATATGGCAGCGGCTATGGCGGCAATGCTCTCCTGGGTAAAAAATGTTTTGCCTTAAGGATTGCTTCTTTCATGGCGGAGAAAGAGGGATGGCTTGCAGAGCACATGCTGATTGTAGGGATTACAAACCCCGAAGGTGAAAAAAAGTACATCGCAGGTGCATTCCCTAGTGCCTGTGGAAAAACCAACCTTGCGATGCTCACTCCAACCCTGCCCGGATGGAAAGTTGAAACAGTTGGTGATGACATTGCCTGGATGAAGTTCGGTAAGGACGGGAGGCTTTATGCTATTAACCCTGAAGCTGGATTCTTTGGTGTTGCGCCCGGGACGTCCATGGATACAAACCCTAATGCGATGCTAACAATGGAGAAGAATTCTATATTTACTAATACCGCGCTTACAATCGACGATGATGTCTGGTGGGAGGGAATGACCAAAAAGAAGCCTGCAAAATTAATTAACTGGCTGGGACATGAATGGACACCCGAATCAGATGAGAATGCGGCTCACCCGAATTCCAGGTTTACAGCACCCACTTCTCAATGTCCCGTTGTTGATCCTGACTGGGAGAATCCGAAAGGCGTCCCGATATCTGCAATAATTTTCGGCGGCAGAAGATCAACTACAATACCCCTGATTTACCAGGCTTTCAACTGGCAGCATGGTACTTTTATCGGATCAGCTGTTTCATCCGAAATGACAGCGGCAGCTGTCGGTGTCGTAGGAAAGATAAGGCATGATCCTTTCGCTATGCTTCCTTTCTGCGGATATAATATGGGTGATTATTTCAATCACTGGCTGGAAATGGGCAATAAGACCGAAGAAGATAAGCTTCCGAAAATCTTTTACGTAAACTGGTTCAGGAAAGATGAGAATGGAAAGTTTCTCTGGCCGGGCTTTGGTGATAATATCCGTGTATTGAAATGGATATTCGGACGATGCGACGGCACAGCAGACGCAAAGAAAACAGCAGTGGGTTATCTTCCAACAAAAGAATCGCTTGACCTTTCCGGACTTGATATTCCGGAAAAGAACCTTGAGAAGATCCTTTCAATTGATAAAGACAAGTGGTGCGAAGAAGTGGAAGAAATGGAAAAATATTATAAGCAATTCGGCAGCAGGCTACCGGTTGAGCTCAAAAATGAACTTAAAGAGCTTAAGTCAAGGCTCTCAGCAACTTAATATCACACGACTGAGATACCTTTACGGATAGTCTTTTCCACGGCCTGTTTGAAGCTGGTAAGATTCACAGGTTTTGAAAAAACAAACTCGATTCCGAGCTCATTGTAATCTGATATTATCTGCCTGTCGATGTCGCTGCTCAGCACCATCACAGGCGGTTTACCCTTCATCTCCATTTTCTTAAGTTCTTTAACAAATTCATAACCATCCATTACAGGCATCTTATGGTCTGTTATAACTATAGCCGGCGGATAATCCAGTATCTTCTCAAGCGCCTCTTTACCGTTGGATGCAACATCCACAGTATAGTCAGGAGTGATGCTCTTAAGTATCTTAGAATATAGCAGCCTGTCAGTTCTGCTGTCATCTACAAGCAATATAACAGAAGAAGCTACAGGTATTGTAAAAATGAATTCCGTACCAATGCCGTATTCACTTTCAACACGGATCGTTCCGCCATGCTTTTCAACTATTTCCTTAACCAGCGAAAGACCCAATCCTGTACCTTTTTCGCCCGCGGTTCCTTCAGAAGAATATTTTGTATCTACATTAAAGAGTTTATTCATGTTTTCTTTTTTGATGCCGGTACCCGTATCCTGCACCTTGAATTCATAGAACCTCATCTGGTCGGCCGGACGTCCTGAAATGGTAATACTGCCGCCGCTTCGTGTAAACTTAATAGCATTAGAAATTAAGTTGTTAAATGCCTGCATCAGCAATCCTTTATCCGCGAAAACGTAAAGGTCATCTTCTATTTCAGAGGTTACAGTAATGTTTTTCTGAATTGCAGTTCCTACAAGCGTATTTATAGAGTTCTCTATCACCTTGCCTGCATCTGATTTTTCAGGCTCAAATTTTATCCTGCCTGTTTGAATACGGGTCCAGTCTAACAATGAGTTAACCAATAGAAGCATCGACTGAGATGACTCACGTATAAACTCAATATATTGCCGTTTCTCTTCTTCATTCAGTCCATCATCATTCAGCAGAAGATCAGTAAAGCCGAGTATCGAGCTGAAGGGGGTTCTTAAGTCGTGAGAGATAATCGAAATAAACCTGTCCTTGGTTTCATTAAGCTTAATAAGGTTGTCGGTCGATTTCTTTAATTCATCCTGCGCCATCTTCCGGAGAGTGATATCACTGATAAGCCCATAAACTTTGGTTATGAATCCATCAGAAGAACGCATAAGATTTATTTTGTTTCTAATCCATACAACGTTTCCCTGCTTATTTATTATCCTTAACTCGAACTCTGCTGAATTCTGTACCCTGCTGTTAAGTAGTCTCTTAAGCTGCTTTTTCACCTCTTCAAAATCATCAGGATGTACGATCTTTAATATAAGCCGCGACTCAGTCAGGAATTCAGCCTGTGAATAGCCGGTTATCCTTTCTACAGAGGAAGTGTAAAAGACAGGACGGAGAATCCTTCCGGTTCGTTCAAAAGTATAGAGGAAGTCATCAATGTTCTCGGTTATATTCCTGTACTTTTCTTCCGATTCCCTGATTGCCTGCTGAGCTCTTTTCCTCTCAGTTACATCCCTGGTTACAAATACCAGGTAGGTTTTCTGATCCTGCACAAACCTTGAAGAAGTAATCTCAGCATAGAAACGTGTATTATCTTTCTTCCTTCCCAGGAATTCAAATCTGCCGGGTACATACTTATTCATTTCCAGAAGCTGAAGATATTCCGCTACTTTAAGTATATCATCATTGAATACCAGATCAAGCAGCTGCTGTCCTGTCAGCTCACTGCTCCCCTTGTACCCGAATATCTCAGTAAAGCAATCATTACATAAAACTATTTTGCCCTGGCTTGCCAGTGCAATACCCTCGTTCGCAGATTCAAAAAGGGAGTTGTATAATTCCAGCTTTTTATCTACCTGGTGTTTGTCTGATACGTCGAGTATATAAATTGTATAAAACTTCTTACCGGTCTTATCGTTGACCGACGAAGTGAACCATGCAAGAGTCGGGATCCTGTTTCCCCTGCTGTCTGTTAACGGCAGTTCAACTTTTGTTTTTTTCTGATCGAAGAGGCTTAACTCAAATACATTTGCCGAAAGGTAATCAGGTGAAATAAACCTGGTTATATTCTGTTTAAGTACCTCATCAGTACTATATCCCAGTTTTTCGCAGAACGTGCTATTTACGTAAAAGATATCACCGTTTATATCCATGGAACAAATCAGCTCACCGGCCTGGTTGATTATTGTTCTGAACGTTTCCTCGGAAGATTTCAGCTTTAACTCTGAGAGAGCCTGGTCGGTAATATCTATACAACTTATAATGATCGGATGAACCGCATTCAGTGTTGCTGTGAATTTGACTTCATAGGTTTCTTTCTGCCTGTTATCTTTAAATATAGAAAGGGTGGTTTTCCAGCTTCCGGATTTATCCAGTTCACCTTTTATTTTATTAAAATAAGATTTGTCAAACTGTCCTATAATTTCACCTACGAACTTTCCGTAGGATTCGGAGGATGCATTAAAGCACTTCTGTGCAGCTTCGTTGAAAAATTTGACGTTGCCTTCAAGTCCCGTCGTTAATATAGGCTGGGAAACATTTTTTATGGCAGTTGTATAGGCATCAAGTTCGGCGGATTCCTCGCGAAGACGGACAATTTCTTTATGCAGACCCGTAGTGTTTTCGAAGAAGAGATAAATAAATTTGATCTGGCGGTGTTTTGTCTGGTAAGGAAATATCCTGCAGTTGTAGGAGAATTTCTGATCGTTAAGTTTGATTTCTAGAGATAATTCTTCGGGGCCTCGCTTCTCTATGGAGCTTGTGATGGCTGTTCCAAGCTTGTTAAATACCTCATTCGGGAAAATGACTGATAGCGGCTTATTGTTTATGACCTGTTCAGGTGAAATGAGATTGGTATAGTCTTTTCCTGATAAATATTTTACCCTTCTTTCCATATCGATGATCAGGAATAGATCATAAAACCGGTCAGCAATCTTATTTATTGATCCTGCAAGCTGAAGATCATCTTCCTCCGTCTGTTTCAACGCTTTCAAGTCTTCGATAATCAGTATGCCGCCGTTGAACTGTCCTTCTATAAACACCGGTGAGGCTTTCACAAAAAGAGATATCACTCCCTGCGCTAAGGCAGGAATGTGCCTTATTTCTTTTTCGAAAGAATAACCTTCCCGTAATTCGAGCAGTTCCTCTTTTACATTTACTCCTGGAAAAAGATCCTGATCAAGGATATTAAGTCCTTTAAGTGAAAAGGTATCTATACCATAAAGTACGCCGTACCGGGAGTAATTTTCATTTACAAAGTCAATCTCCCAGTCAGCAGTAAAAGTAAGAATACCGACCGGAGCGTTTTCGATAATTTTAAGGAGGTAGTCTTCCCTGTTTGTAAATCCTGTTTTACCTGTCGTATTTTGCATTTTTTATATTTCTTCAAAGAGCTATTCCCCGTAGTATCAATTATCATGCTACTGGATAAAAGATCACGAAGCAGGGTTCAAGTTTTGGTAAGTTATTCAATATCAATAAGTTAGAAGAATTTATTAATGTGCTGAAATTAGCCAAAAAATGATTCTGCACGGGAGTTAATGTATCATTTTGGATTTTAATGATCAATTCATTTCACACGGGGAAATGTGTAAAAAATCTCTATTTGGCAGCAGGTTATCGACTTACCTGAAGTCGCCCAATCAGGAAAAGCATCATCATTTACCATCTACGGTCCTTCGGAGAGGATCTGCGGGTCCGGGCAGAAAATCAGTTCAAAATGTCCTAACTTAAACCAACATTATATTTAAATTCTATGGATCAAAAGATTTCAATACTTGGATGCGGTTGGCTGGGTTTACCGCTTGCTGAGCAGCTTATCTCAGATGGATTTTCTGTTAAAGGTTCAACAACAAGTGCTGCTAAACTTTCCCTACTCTCCTCAAAGAATATCGATCCCTTTCTGCTTGAATTAAACCCGGCGATAAAAGGAGGCAGGATAAAAGAATTCTTCAGCTCAGAAATTCTGATCATCGACATTCCCCCCGGCGGTAAAGATGACAAGGTAAGTTTCCATACTAAACAGGTCAGATCCATTTTAGAGGAAACGGCCAGTTCTTCTGTTCAGAAGGTTATCTTTATCAGTTCAACTTCAGTTTACGGAAATACAAACCGGCAGGTTACTGAAGATGATGAGCTTAATCCTGACAGAGAATCAGGCAAAGCGCTAAAGTCAGTTGAAGAAATGCTGTTTGCCGCTGATTCATTTGAGAAAACTATCATCAGGTTTGCAGGTTTGATAGACGATGACCGCAATCCCGTAAAATTTTTTGCGGGCAGGAAAAATATTCCAGGAGGAAGTATTCCCGTGAATCTGATCCATAGAAAAGACTGCATTAATATTATCCGCTGGGTTATTAAGCAGAATGCCTGGAATGAAATATTTAATGCCTGTTCTGACCTTCACCCTTCAAAAAGAGAATTCTATACCGCGGCAGCAGATAAACTTAACCAGCCGGCTCCTGCGTTTATTGATACAGACGACGGTTATAAGATTGTGAACTCAGACAAATTAAAAAGGCGACTGGGTTATAAATTTCTTTATCCCGATCCATTAATGATGATTTAATATGCTCCCTCTCTTTCTTACAATAATCTGCTCAACCTCGATTGCACTTATCCTGAAATACAGCGATACTAAGAAAGGGAACCCCGTACTGCTGCTTTGCGGAAATTATTTTACAGCTACCATTATTAGTCTCATTCTCATCATTTCTGAAAAAGATACAACTTATTCGACCGCTACATTTCTTTTCGGTGCCGGACTCGGGTTATTGTTTTTCATAGGGTTTTTTATTTTTGCAATTGCCATCAGTAAAGCCGGTGCATCACTATCGGCAGTCAGCTCCAGGTTATCAGTAATTATTCCCGTGGGTCTTTCAGTAATCGTGTATAGTGAAATCCCATCCTTGTTACAGTCAGCTGGAATTATCCTTGCACTGATCACCATTCTCCTTTTTTATTTTTCAATCAGGAAGTTCTCATCGGGCAGCTTTAACAAAACTGATTACCTCTACCTCATCCTTCTGCTCGCGGCTATCGGCATTAACGATTTCTGCTTTAAGATTTTTCAGAACTGGCGCCCCGCCGGCGAAAAGAACTTTTTCATATTCATTATTTTTTCTTTTGCATTTATCTACTCTTTCTCTTACGTGCTTTTCAGAAAGATCAGGATTGATTACCGTACAATATTAACAGGACTTGTGCTGGGCATTCCCAATGTCTTCAGTTCATATTTCATGCTTGACGCCTTAAATAGTCTGCCGGCGGTTATCGTTTACCCGGCTATCAACATAGGTATAATTGTTTTGACGACTTTTGCGGCTTTTCTTATTTGGAAAGAGAAGCTGAATGTTTACGGATGGTGGGCTATGGGATTCGGTATCTCGGCAATATACCTTCTAAGCGTGTAATATGGAGCCTCTACGAGGCTCGGGGTAAATTATGATGGTTTAGGTCTACAATAATATCCTCTACGAGGATAGGTTGAAAAACAACGAATTTTACAAAACTTAATCTCTATAAGGGTAAAAATAAAAAAAGCGGCAGAGCAATTCTGCCGCTTTGATGAGAGAGGGTTGTTACTATCTTCTGCCGCCCCTTTGCTTTCCTTTGGGACCGGTGCCGTCGCAAACACCTGTCCCTGCTCCTGGTCCGTAACCCGAACCGTCACGAGGGCCGATGCCGCTGTTTCCCGTGCCGTCACCCGGACCAAAACCGCTGCCATTGCCGCCGCCGTTACCGCGGGCATTATTGTACTTGTAGTTATACCTATACCAGAAACTTTGATGGTTAGAGTTTCTTTTCTGTGCCCTTACGAAGTCAGGATCTACGCAGTTAGGAACTCCATCACCGTCGGAATCTAGAGCATTATCATTTATTCCATCATTGTTCAGATCTATGTATCCTTTGCCGGTTTTAACTTTTGTTTGTGCATTCAGTTCAGAGCTGTTCAGGTATAAACCCAGAATCAAAACCATCCCTGAAGTAATCAGAATTTTAACTATCTTTTTCATTTCTATCTCCATTTCAAATTGTTAACTTTAAAGGACGTCCGTTACAGTTTCTATTCAACGGCTGTGCCAATAATAAATTATTCGGTTTGGGGAGATTTTAGATGAGGATAATTCCACTTCGACTATATAGGCGTTTTGCTGCGACCATCCCGGCGGATATTATTATCCGAACCCTGTTTTGCTTACCGGAATCAAATATTCCTGAAGGAATGAGAATTGTACAGGAATTATTGTGAAATGGAAGTTTAAACTCCGTACTTCGGCCGTCATCGCGATCACTGTAGTGATAGGGATAGTAATGATTACCTCTGCCTATTTCGAATTGAAGCAGGGGAAAGAAGAATTATACCACATCCTTAATGAACAGTCACTTGCCTTAATAGAAACGATCACCGAAAGTTCAGTTAATACTATCAATACCGGTTTCGAAATCGAAGACCTTATCACAGAGCGTCTGCTTAACAATGCCCGTCTCATAAAGGATCTGGATGCTTCGGGAAGCCTGACCCGGCAGAATCTTATCGATATAGGTAAAGCTAATAATCTCTACAGGATAAATGTCTTCAACAGCAGGGGAAACAGGGTTCTTTCCAACCGCATTCCCGAACCCGGCCATGACCATGGAGAAGAAAATATTAACCGCTATTCAGAGATTGAACCCATACTAAATGGCAGCATCGCTGAACTGATTATAGGGTTGAAAGAGGCCGCGTTCAATGAAGGGCAGAGATATGCTGTAGCGGTAGCCCGTACGGGGAAAAAAGGAGCAATTGTGGTTAACCTTGATGCAAGGGATCTGCTGGATTTCAGGAAAAGGATCGGCATAGGAAAGATAATCCAGGACATTTCTAAAAATTCAGGCATAAGATATATAGCCCTCCAGGATACCAATGGCATCCTGGCGGCAAGTACAAATATAGATTCGTTAGATGCTGTACCGGACGACAGCTTCCTGCTGAATGCAATGAAGAATGATTCTGTATACTACAGAACCATTACATTCGGAGGGAATGATGTTTACGAGGTAGTAAAAAGTCTAACCTATGATAGTTCATTTGTAGGAATTTTCAGAATTGGCTTAACTCTGGATGAACTAAGAAATATTGAAGCCCGGGCTTATAAGAGAATTCTAATAATAACGCTTATCCTGGCTGCTGTATCTATCATTACTCTCAGTATAGTTTTTACCTCCCAGAACCTGAAAACAATTTCTGAAGAATTTAAGAAGTTCAAAACCTTCACCGGCTCGATCCTCAGGAACATGGATGAAGCAGTAATTGTTGTGAACAAAGATTTTGTAGTCTCTCTCTTTAACCGTTCTGCCCAGAAACTGTTCGGGAAGAAAGAAATAGAGGTATCTGGCAGAAATCTTAATGAACTGGATGATTTATTTTTTCTCATCGATATCCTGAAGTCGGAACAAAACAGTGAAAAGCTCCTCAATATAAATGGAGACAATAAATACCTGTTGATTAGTTCTACGACTAATTATGATGAGAACAATGAGGTTGAAAGCTTCACAGTTGTTCTTAACGATACGACTGAAAAGAAAGCGCTCGAAGAAAATGCCCGAAGAAATGAGAAGCTTTCCGCGATGGGTGAACTTGCCTCAGGTGTTGCTCATGAGATAAGGAATCCAATTAATGCGATAGGTATGATTGCCCAGCGCCTTCAGAAAGAATTCTCCCCTGCCGGTACTAATGAAGAGTTTTCTTCCATTACCAGTTTATTACGAAGTGAAGTAACCAGGATAAACAAGATTATCAAACAGTTCCTGGATTATGCTAAACCTCTTGAAATGAAATCTGAAGAAGTCGATTCTGATCAGTACTTCCGCCAGGTCTACTACCTGTTCCGGACGCAGGCAGACAAACGAAGAATAACCTTCACAATGCATGGTATTGATCCCGGCAGTATCAGAATAGACCCCGAGCTGATGAAGCAGGCTTTAATGAACCTGGTGCAGAATGCATTTGATGCTGTAGGTGAAGAGGGAAGCATTAACGTTGAATATGTACGCGTGAATAATAAACTCGAAATCGTGGTCTCTGATAATGGAAAAGGCATCCCGGAAGAAAACAGGAGAAAAATTTTCGATCTTTATTACACATCAAGGAAAGATGGTACGGGGATAGGACTAAGTATCACACAGAAGATAATTGAACAGCACGGCGGTATAATCTCTTTTGAGAGCACCGTAAATGAGGGAACAAAATTTAAGGTAGTATTACCCCAATGAAAGATTACAACATTTTAATAGTAGATGATGAACAAACCCAGCGCGAGGTTTTGGCGGGTTATCTCAGGAAGAAGGGTTATCATATACTTTCTGCTGATTCTGGTGATGAAGGTATAAAGCTTGTGAAGCAGAACGCAGTGGATATTATACTTTCTGATTTTAAGATGCCGGATAAAACAGGATTGGAGGTTCTTGAACAGGTTAAAAAAATAAACCCCGAAATCAGCTTCGTTATTATCACTGCCTACAGCACCGTGGAAACGGCAGTTAAAGCTATGCGGATGGGAGCCTACGATTATATTTCAAAACCGGTTGACCTTGATGAACTTGATCTGCTTATAGAAAAGATAATTGAAAACAAGAACCTTAAGTCGGAAATCCGCAGCCTTAAATCACAACTGCAGGAAAAGCATAAGATAACCTCCATCATTTCACAATCGCCGCGCATGGATGAAGTATTAAGTATTGCCGCCCGTACTGCCGAGAGCAATGCTTCTATCCTAATTACCGGCGAAAACGGTACAGGCAAAGAAGTGCTTGCTAAAGCTGTCCATTATATCAGTCAGAGAAAAGACGGTCCTTTTGTTGCCGTAAATATCCCTGCCCTGTCAGAGAACCTGCTGGAGAGTGAGCTATTTGGTCATGAGAAGGGATCTTTCACGGGAGCCGACAGGATGAGAAAAGGCAGGTTCGAAATAGCTTCGGGCGGGACCATCTTCCTGGACGAGATTGGAGATATTCCTCCTTCGATGCAGGTAAAGCTTCTAAGGGTACTGCAGGAACGCGAAATTGAACGGGTTGGAGGAACAGACAAAGTACCTGTTGATGTAAGGATAATCTCAGCAACTAATCGCAGCCTCGAACAGAAAATTGTGGAAGGCACCTTCAGGGAGGATCTATTCTACAGGTTAAATATAGTAACCATTTGTATACCTCCTCTGCGTAAAAGAAGAGAGGATATCTTCCCCCTGACAGAATCCTTCATCAAAAAATTTGCTGAGCAGAATAATAAAAGTGTTATGGAAATCTCGAAGGAGGCAGTGGATAGTCTTCTTAAATACAACTTCCCCGGAAATGTAAGGGAGCTTGAAAACATAATCGAGCGCTCAGTGGTTCTTTCACGCGGCAGTCTTATTACGTTAAATGACTTACCTATGAACGTTCGCGGTTTCAGGGAGGAATCAGCTGCTGGACATGAAGGAGCCGAAACCTTAAATGATAAAATAGAAGCATTGGAAAAGTCAATGATCTATGATGCGCTGACAAAAATGAATGGCAACCAGACCCGGGCAGGGAAGCTGCTAGGCATCACCGAGCGCAACCTCCGTTATAAAATGAAAAAGTACGATATCAAATTTCAAAGGTGATCAGAAGCCCCATTCCAGGGTGATGGAAGAGAGATGATTTTTATAATCATAAAAGTAATCGTTCGATTTGTTGATGAGATAATTGTAGCTTAGCGATAATCCCAAT
This sequence comes from uncultured Ignavibacteria bacterium, assembly GCA_963800255.1. Lineage (GTDB taxonomy): Bacteria > Bacteroidota > Ignavibacteria > Ignavibacteriales > Ignavibacteriaceae > DATFVA01. The sequence continues at coordinate 88,456 of CAWDAK010000011.1, forward strand.
CCCTCCGTTAACCCATTCAAATCAAATTGAAGTTCTGCCCCAAATGCGTAGTAGTTATCCTTCCGTAATACATCCGATTCCGAACCGTCGGGAAGCGCAATCGGAAGATTATTGAAATTTCTCTGTGTATAGACAAACTCTCCCTGGAGGGCAACATTAGCTGTAATCATCTTTGTAAGAGCAGCTCCAGCTTCCATCCCGTCGTTCGAGTAGGCATCATTAAAAATCTCTTCCTCATAGTATATATAATCGGTATAGGTAATGTACCTGTTTCCTGCAGCAAGGTTCTTTCGGTAAAGGAAGTGCCCGCTTAATCCCATTGTTTCGGTTATGTTCTGGGCAATCTGTATGTAGCTTTTCCATTGAGAAATATTATCCGCAATATCGGGCGAATTATATCTCAATTTGTACAGTTTAAGGTCAGCTTCAGTACCGAGTAACACCGTTGTTTTAGTTGAGTACGTGCTGCTGTATTTCAGAAATACCTTGTGCTCGTAATGAGTGAATGTATCGAAGTTCTTATAATCATTGAAGAAGAAAGTATAGCCTCCAAGGACGTAATCAGTTTCATTTAAGAAGTGCCTTAAATTAGCGTAAGCAGACAGTTGTGATAGATCATACACGGATAGCTCATCGCGGTTATTCCGAAGTGCAAAATTGATTCCCGCGTTTAGTGGATTTTCTTCTGTAACAAACAACGTATTCACTAATCCGAACTTATGAGAGTTTGAGGATTTAAATATATTATCTCTGAAATATGTAACGTTTCCTGTATAATAAAGTTGAAAATTATTCACATCCGATTCGATATCATATCCTGCTTCAAGTGACCCGCTGTGCACAAAGTCGGATATTTTTTCAAAGTTGTTATAGATATTATCATCATAGTAGTTTTCAATGCGGGTGTTCAGAGACATCTGGGGAAAGGCAATTTGTGAAAGCACCGCAGATAAAAAAATGCAGAAGGAGGCAGCTGAAAATATTTTCATTTCTGCCCCCGTCCGCCCTGGTGTCCGTTACCGCCGTTTTGTCCTGCCCTGTACCGCTTCCGTAGTTTTTCAAACAGCAGACCTTTAACACGCTGATCACAGATGCCGTCGCCATCTTTATCAATGAATACATCTTTATTTCGTTTCCTTGCGGTCACTGTTTTCTTTTCACTTTGCTCTGTTTTAACGATCTCTTTTTTGCGGGTTTGTGTGGTATCGCTTTCCTGAGATAAAACAGGAACAGAGAAAAGGATGAACAATATTACGGCTGATATAAGTGTCTTCATATTTACCTCCGTAAATACGCAGACAAACTGAATGCCATTAAGTATTTATGAGACCAGGTCACAAGATTAGAAGGTCAGAAGGGATACTTGCCTTCGATAGCGACGTTAAAGGCTATATTTCCGACCAAATGGTCGATTTCTGTTAATCATAGATGATGAATTAGGAAATTATACCTCAGGTTCGGGAAGGATCACGAATTCTTTCCTTCCGGCAATGGATGTGTTTCAATTACTTTAATTACCTCTTCACCATGCTCTTTCAGGTAAGGGCATCCACTGGTACTTCCGTTCATGGAGGGGCAATCACCCTTTTGTCCTTCAAGATAAGGACACACGCCGGCTTCTGATTCCCGGTTTTCTTTGATAGACGGGTGGGTTGAACCATTTTCCCTTCCGATAAGATACGGACATTCAACTTGAGAATGGCTCTGCTGCTGTTGAAGATAAGGACATTTAATGGAAGCATCGGGTTTATTCCCCTTTTCAACGACTATATCAGATGCTGTAAATGTTAAAGTTAAAATAAATGCCAGAAGAACTAATGAAATGTTTTTCATAGCGCACCGTTCTTTTGTTGTTAAGGGAATTATTTACTGTAAAATAATAAATAATATTATGAATACAACAGGATTCCTTCTGACATCACAGATAATGTTATACTACTTTTTCTTAAGGACATAGCCGGAAGAAGGCTTGACTTCAATTTCAGCGACTACACTTCCCTGAGATTCGACGCCGGCGTACTCAGGCGATACAAGCACCTCCCATTCTCCTTTTGGAAGATGAAATTCTTCATCGCTTTCAGGATGTGCGTTAAATAAAACAACGAACTCATCGCCTTCATATTTTAGATCGTATCCCAGTGCAAACTGGTTATCCCTTATATCATAGAAAGTAATATCTTCATAACCTGCTCTTCTGAATGCAGCGTAATTGTTCCTCAATTCGATCAGTCCTTTGTAATAATTCACCAGTTCCGAATTCTCCTCAGCATATTCATAATCGATGTAATTGGTTTCATTATCTTTGTTATAGCTGTTGTGATCCAATCTGCCCTTCTCCTCATCATTCACATCTATGCCTTTAGGGATAACTTTACTGCGAGCAAATTCCTGTCCCGCGTGTATCATTGTCATTCCCTGGGAAGTAAGCAGGAACAATGCCCCCAGCTTATTCAGCTTAAGCTGTTCTGGAGTAAGGCCTGCATTTTTATCTACGTTAGTTATCACCTCATCGGGCTTAACATTCCCCAATCCTATACGTATAAAATCACCCAGAGTATACCCATCGTGTGATTCAAGATAGTTTACAGAGTGCTCCTTTTTCTGAAACAAACCCAGCGTATCCCTTGTTAATGTGCCGTTCACGTAGCTTTTTATGCGGGAAGGACTATCATTTCCATACCACTTCCCGAATACCCAGCCTAAGCCATTGACGGGGTTTTCACCTTTTACACCATTACGTATCTGGTCATTCCACGATCCCCATCCACGCAGTGAAAATCCGGAAGGATCATATCCGCCTCCCCATGGTTCGCAGACAATTACGACGTCGGGATTTACCTTCCGGGCTTCGTGCATTACCGTCTCAACAGTTTCCCAGTCAATCAGCTTTCCAAGATCAAACCGGAAGCCGTCGATATGGTATTCCTGCATCCAGTGAAGAATACTCTCAACTATCATACGCCGCATCATAGGACGTTCAGTTTTAAGGTCATTTCCTGTGCCGCTCTGCGCTATAAAATTTCCATTTTCATCCAGGCGGAAATAATAATCCTTATCAATCTCCTTGAGGTTACCTGTTTCATATTCGGAGATATGATTATAAACTACATCCATTATTACGGCTATACCCTCTTTATGGAATGCCTTCACCATATCCTTAAAATCATTTATCTGTTGCGCATCGGTACCGTTCCAGGTATTCCATTTTATCTGGTCGGTCCTTTCGCTGTAGTAGCTTTCGGGGGCAAAGAAAGCGGCGGTCATATAACCCCAATGATTGCGTTCATAAGGATTCCATGAATTCAGTCTTCCGTTAAGTGAATCCTGATAAGGAATCTCAATATTTGCAAACTCCTGTGCCGGCAGCAATTCAACTGTATTAATACCCAGCGATTTAATGTAGCTTAATCCGCCCGGTTTACCTTTTTCAGTGAGACCCTGGTAAGTACCGCGCTCCTCAACACCCGAGCTTTTATCCTCGGTCATATCACGCACATGCATTTCATAGATGATAAGATCCCGCCAGTCTCGTCTTATCCACTCATCACCTACCCAGTCGTACCCACCCTCCTTCACCACAATCGAACGTCTCGGGGTAAAATAAGTATTATAAGAAGCAACAGCTCTTGAGTATGGGTCTATGCAAGGCACAGGTTCTTTGCCGGGCTGCTGAACCTTGTAGTTATAATACTTTCCAATAAACTCGCCGTCTACAACAGTCTCCCACACGCTGTTTTCATCTTTAGTCATTTCATATTCGGTTCCCTTCTCATCCGAAGGTTTATCAAAGAGAACCAGCGATACCTTCTGGGCCGAAGTAGAGAAAAGCCGGAACACCGTTTTGCCATCCTGCACAAACGAACCCAGCTTTTTATCGGAATAAATCTTATCAAGTTCCTGCAGATGCTGGAGGTACTCAATCTGTTTTTTACTTCTCTTCAATTTTTTGTCGGAGACAAACAACTCTGCACCTGTTATTTTGTTGCAAATTAAAACTGTTAAAAGGCTGTAAACTATTATCGTATAAAATTTCATCTGGTTAAGCATTTATGATGTGATCTATTCCCCGGCAAGTATTTTACCGTCAACAACGGGGGTAACACAAATCAGGGGTCTTTCAGGCAAATTAAAGTTAGAAAAAATTTCTTCAAACAGCTGGAACTGCATACCGCGCTTCTCAAGCTTGGAGAACCGGCTATAGTTCATAAACCTGCCATATTTATCTGTCGGTGCATCAAAGCGGTAAGCAGAATCAAAATCTGCCTTAGCGCGGCTTTTCAGGAATTTTATTTTATTATCATCTCCGCCTTCACGCTCGTAAGCCACAGCGCGAAATTCTTCCACTATATTATTATTTATAATAAGGTATATGTTTAAGATAATTTCATTCATTTCGTTTTCTGATTACTTCAAAACGTCGTAATAGAGTTACCACGGGTTTCATCACTGAGCAAGTTAAGTCTGCCCGAGAATGCTAGCGCTTCACAGGAACGGAAGCTTTTTCACCATCGATCTTATCATGATTTAAAGTAAAAAAGCTCAGAGTAACTGCGTAACCGAAAGCGAATTTACAGAGGATACTCTCAATAATACTCAGCAAACCGGGTAAATTTAATAAAAGAAGAATAAAAGATGCTACAACCGGAGCAATAATAAAATAATGACCAATTATCAGTAGACGGGTTTGTTTAACCGGGATACTCTTGTTACGAAGGTTGCGATATAATAAGAAAAACGAGATGAAAACGGGAAGGTAATAAAACGCACCGTACAGAGTACCGAGCGGATAGGTGTAAGAAGCATATAGTACAGAACACTTAACAACAGCAAACTTATTGACTACAGAACTGTAATAGATCACAAAAAATACAGATGGGAGAAAGATGAGAGGTTTAAGTCTGCTCCTTATTTCCAGGTGATTTAATACCAGCAGGAAGCTGAACGGTGGAAGGAAAGATATAACATCGAAAGCAAGGTAAGCCATATAAGATGAATTATCGCCAATGCCGCAAATAAAGTATTCAAGAGCCTGGTAGGCTGCAAGCTGCAGTACGATAATAAATATGAGAATATTCTGTTTATTCTTGTCAGCGAATATTACAAGATTAACAAAAAGGACGATCTCTATACATGCGATTAAAAGAGAAACAATTCCGTCGAGGTTATCCAATGGACCTTACCGTAAAAATAGTATGAACAAATATATCTTATTTTTATAATAATGCGAATATAAGTTATAATGGGAGAAATCAGGATCATCCTGAAAGCAGGTTCACTGGCAAGCGGGATTTATTTCTATAGACTGGAAGCCAGGACCATCGGAAGTGATGCGCACTTTTCAAGGGTGAATAAAATGATCCTGCTAAAATAATGAGTTGTAACTATATTAGATACACTTGTTAGCTGTTATGGATCAGCTTTCCATTTGATCTTACAGAAAGCGATGATTCTTTAACCTGGCTGTTATGTTTTTCCGATATTTTAAATTTGGCTAGAAGGGTTTCCAGGTTTTGAGTAAGCCTGGTAAGTCCTTCAGCCGCCCTGGCAGTTTGATGTACACCTGCTGAACTTTCCCGGGCCGAATTATTTATAGATTCAACGCTTCTGCTGATTTGCTCTGCCGTAGTTGACTGTTCCTCGGCTGCTGAAGCAATCTGATTGATTTCATCAATAACTTTATTAGTTGCAGATATTATTTCCTTCAGAGCTGACCCCGATTTTGCAACCAGGTCCTGGCCTATATCAACTTCTCCTGTTCCTTCTTTAATCTTTACAACCGCATCATTGGTATCAGTTTGTATCTGCTGAATCATAGAAGCTATCTCCTTCGTTGCTTTTGTTGTACGCTCAGCAAGTTTTCTTACCTCGTCTGCTACAACCGCGAAACCTCTTCCCTGTTCCCCGGCTCTGGCAGCTTCAATTGCGGCATTTAATGCCAGCAAATTTGATTGGTCGGCGATGTCATCGATTACCTGAATTATTTCCCCGATCTGATCACTGTTTTTTCCCAAATGTGTTACGGTGGCTGCAGCCTGTTCAACTACTTCGGAAATTCTTTTAATTCCGATTACTGTTTCATCAACTATCCTTCCCCCATCCTTGGCTATTTTACCTGCTATATTCGCATTGCTGGCGGCGGCGGCAGAATTCTTTGTTGATTCCAAAATCGTCCTGGTCATTTCTTCAATCGCTGAAGCTACTTCGGAAGTTTGAACTGTCTGCTCCTGTAAGTTAGCTGCCATCTGTTCGGTGGCAGCCGAAATTTCAGAGCTCTCATTGGCAGTGGAATGAACAACTTCATTTATATTCTGAACTAGTTCACTTAACGAATTGCCTAACTGGTTGATACTGTTTTTCAGAAGCTGGAAATCACCTTTGTATTCCTTTTCTACTTGAACAGTAAAATCGCCGGTTGCCATCTGCGTAAGAACTTTGTTACCGTCCTGAATAGGAAATATCACCGCATCGAGTGTCTTATTTATACCCTCGACTATTTTCTTGTAACCCCCTTTAAATAAACTGACATCCCCCCTTCTGGATAAATTGCCTTCCTGTGCAAATGCAGAGAGTTCCAATAATTCTTCATCAAGACGTTTAAGAGTATCTACCATCTTCTGCATACTTTTCGAGAGAATATCATTTTCAGACCGGGCTTTGATGTTCAGATCGAGTTTTCCATCAGCGATCAGTTCTGCGGCCTGAGCCTTTTCTTTTACAGACTCCACCATTGCTGCCAGAGAACTTTCAAGCCTGCCAACCTCATCCGCAGTCCTGCTCTCAATTATGATATCAGTTTCTCCGAGCGCAACCCTATCCGAAATTTCAGTTAATTTCCTGAGAGGTGCTGAAATATACCTGCCGAGATACAAACCAATTATTCCGACAAGGAGAAAGGCTATTGCCAGGCTCATTAAAACTTTTTGTCTTATCGCAGCGGCCGCTTCCTCTATATCATCAACATATACACCGCTTCCAACAATCCACCCCCAGGATTTAAATAACTTCACATAAGAGACTTTGGGCTGAGGCTCATCATGACCGGGCTTCGGCCAGTAGTACTCCACAAATCCTCCCCCGTTACTCCGACAGACTTTAACCATCTCAAGGAAAAGGTGAGTGCCATTCGGATCTACATTATTACTTAAATCCTTTCCTTCCAGTTCAGGCTTAAACGGATGCATAATCATTGTCGGGTTCATGTCGTTTATCCAGAAATATTCGTTTCCAGAATACCTTAATCCCCTGATTTTGAGTTTAGCCTCTTTTTGAGCATCATCAAGAGTTAATTGATTCTCTTGTACAAGCTGATCATATTCCTCAATAATTGAATATACTGTTTCAACCACCTGCCTTACACCCTCAGATTTTTCCTCCTTCATTTTATCAGCTAATGCTGGAAGGATATAGAATATAATTACCGACGAAACCAATGCTGCTGACGTTACAGCAACCCCTATTATTTTGGATGAAATACCCCAGTCTTTATAAGATTTGACTTTTTTCTTCATTTCACGCTGCCTTAGTTAGTCAGTTTTCACTTTGAGATTCTTAAGAAACAATTGAGGATATAGGAAAAATATCTCATTAATAGAGGTCTCTCTCTATTATCGTAAATTTTTGATTTTGGTTAAGTTGCAGCCCCGATAAAAATAACTCTTTAAATGGAAAACAGGTAAGATCGAATTGGCTTATGTAATGGCTATACTTTCAGTCATTACACAGATCATCAGTCTGTTTACAGAAAGCAGCAATCAAAAGAGTAATCCTGCCTGAACATAATCCTTATTTCTATACTGCAGCTGATTCTGATTTTGTACCTTTAAACATTAACCAGAGTGTAAATACCAGTTCACCGATAATTCCAGGTACAGCAACAATTATCATAAAAACCAACTGGTAATCGGAATAATTCGGTAAAAGGAAATTTGCAAAGCTGTCAATCAGGTAACCGAAGGCTGCAAGCATCAGAAATACACCAACATAATTGGGTACATACCCGGATTTAAAAATAAGCCAGCTCATAAAGAATAAATGCACTCCAAAAAATATTAAGCTGATAAGGAATCCATAATTATGTCCCTCGAGAAACAACAGCACAAGAGCATTTACCTGGGCAGGATTGAAAACATTCAGGTAGTCTGCACCGCTTAGAAGAACCACTACAAATAACAAGGTAAGCTGAGTGATTCCGAAAATAGCAATGTAAATTAACCTGAACCATGCTGTAAGCAGCGAAAGACTCTTACTTACCGGTTTAAGAAAAATGTAAAGTGCCCATGCAATGATAATATCGATTATTAAAACTACAATCCAGCCTGCCATCCCGCTGCGAAATAAAATTTCATTAGCTAAGATATTTTTTACGGTTGTTTCTGCATCGCCCTTAGTAATCAGGCCGCCGAATACAAAAAAGTTTATTACTATACCGAGAACGAAAATAACAAGGTATCCGATGCCCGCAATTTTTGCGGCTTTGTTTTGTGTAATATCCGTTATCCGATTCGTCATTTTAGATTCCTTTTAATTATTAAAATTTCCCCGAGGAAAGTAAAATATAGGAGGCAGGGATTAGCATTTAAAATTACATGATCTCTCTTTTAAAACAAAACCTGGAGAGCCTCTTAACGATATTCCGGAAACTGGCAAACACTTTTAGAGGCTAATTTTGTGGGACGGAATATTTAAGATGATCCCAACTTGCTTCAGAATCTTTATTTTTTACCCGTTGCTCAGGTATCATCAGGCAGCTTCATTTTATTGATTATTTACTCAGACTGAATTAAATTTGTTACGGGTTATAATGATAGGGAGACTTAGAGTACTTGTTGACTTTGACCAGGCTGATCAGGTTGGAAAGTTTACGATCTTTAATATTGGAGGAAACAAGTACCGTCTGATTGCTTATATTGTTTATTCTGCAAAACGCATTTATATAAGACACATTTTAACTCATTCCGGATATGATAAAGGAAGCTGGAAATAATATAATGATTAAAGAAAATGAAGAAATAAAAAGAACAGTCAAAGTCTGGCCCGCTGTTTCGAATGTAGTGGCTACAATCCATACAGAGCGTCACTACAATAGGGTCGTAAAAATTGTTGACCAGTTGATTGATGATGTTAATAAAAAAACTGATCCAGTAAAAGAATCATTAATTGATACACTTGGCACTTTAATCAAAGATTATGAAGATCGAAATATTGCAGAACCGGAGGGAGACCCAATCGGGAATCTCAAGTTTTTATTAGAGGAACACGGGATGACACAAAGTGATCTTGATGAAATTGGTAGTCAGGGCGTTGTATCAGAGATATTAAACCGTAAACGGAAGCTTAACTTAAGGCAGATAGTTGCACTTAGTAAAATATTTTCGGTTTCTCCTTCAGTCTTTATTGAAAATACCTAATTATCCTTCAAAGTATAGTCTAACCTGACCTGCTGACGCAAGCTGCTTATGACAAAGCGGCACACTGAACGCATAAAAATGTAAGTTTTTTATGACTCAGGTAAGCGAAACAGCGTTTCGCTTTACATTTCTCCCCCGACTCTCTCATATGTATGCTGAATGAGTCGGTGTCGAAATGATATAATCAGTGTGAAATTAATTTACCGCATCTGTTTCATAAGTTCGTCGACTGCCTTTTTAAGCTGGGCGTCGGTGCCCTTTGCACGGTAATCGGGAGCATTCTCTATAACAAAATCAGGAGTTGCTGGCTCGTCTTCCATATCGTTGCCTGACTTCTTTACATACCAGCCTCTGCCGGGAAGACGAACAAATGTTCCATCAACCATGGTTCTGCCGCCGGTTGAGATTACTGCACCGAATGAAGGTTTTCCGACAAGCTTCCCTATTCCCAGGGTTTGATATGCGTGGGAGAAAATCTCAGCATTCGAGTAGCTGTTCTCATTGCATAAAGCGATACTCGGTTTAATCCATGCTGAGTAAGGCAGTCTTTCACCCAGAGGATAGTATCCTGCGAACTTAGGATTATTTACCGAAAGAGAATCCGCTGCTCCCCTTGGGATAGTGTATGCGTGCTGCTTATAGTTGAGCACCAGCATCAGGTAGTCAGTCGTCCAGCCGCCTCCGTTATAACGTACATCTACAACGATTGCATCCTTTCCATAACCCGTTGCCTGAAGCTCCCTTTCGAATTCCTCAAAGCTGTCCCATCCCATTGCCTTAATATGAATATATCCAATTCGTCCCCCGGAATATTCATCAGTAAGTTTCTTCCTGTCCTGAACCCATTCGTTATATAATAAATCTTTGATGTTACTAACGGGACGTATAATTACTTCTCTTGTTTTACCCTCTTTCCCTTTTACTTCCAGCAGCACCCTTTCATCAGCGGAGTTTACAAACTTCGAATAAAAATTAACATCACCGCCTACAGGCTCGCCGTTAACTTTCGTAATAACATCACCGGCAAAAAGCTTGCTTTCAGTTTTATCGGCAGGACTTTCAGGCACAACACGCTCGACCAGAATACCGGTACCGGCACCGTCCGCATCTTTCGCATTTTTTATTGCAATACCAAGCAGACCCGTAGTCTCCTTCTGCGTCTCTTCCCTATCCTCTCCGTACATTCCCATGTGACTGGCATTTATCTGACCCAGCATAAAATTAAACATATACCTGAAGTCACGGCTGGTAGAAGCCGCCATCACCCAGGGTTTATACTTCACTTTAATAGAATCCCAGTTGTGCCCGTTGAACCCGGGATCATAAAATCCGTCCCTTATCATTCTCCAGGATTCTTCAAAAATCTGCTCGCGCTCTGTGGTATAATTTATCTGCATCTTCGCTGAATATGACAATCCTTCTTCCTTCTTCTTATCAAGATCAACCTTTACCAGTTTGCCATCACCCTTAAACAGGTAAATATTCTTCACGTTTTTATCGGGCTTCAGTGAAGAATACGCATCACTTCCCTTTATAATTGATTCAAAATCCTTACCGTCCCACTTAATGCTATAGAGAGAGTAATCAAGTTTCTTGGCCTTGCCTGATGAATAAGGTGCCGTAAAATAAAATGTCTCTCCATCAGCTGAGATAACTACATTACGTTCGTCGCCCGGCATAGAAGTAACCTGTACCAGCCTCTTATAAATATCCGGGAAATCAATCTCCACCGGCTTAACCTCAGCAGAGTCCTTACCCTTTTTCTTATCTGTTTTCTTTTCGGGCTCATCATACTCCCAGTCCTGCTGTGTTTTCTCCCAGTCAGCTTTCTTCAGCCAAACAAACCAGATATCAGCGCTGCGGTTATTCCTTTCCGAGACGAAGCCGAGCTTTGAACCATCGGGACTCCAGAAAGGCTGTGCATCCATTCTCGGGTGCATACTTACATTAACAGCTTCATGCGAATTATCCGCCGCCTGTATAAATATTTCATTATTATAATAAAGATCGGCTTTCGAATACGCGAGCCATTTGGAGTCAGGACTCCAGGCTGCATCCTCGGGCTGAGACCAGTCATCCGACAATATTTTTTCATCTGACAGCTGACCACTCTTATCAATCTTTGCAGTGATCAGTTGACCATTCCCGCGCACATAAGCAAGGGTCTTCCCATCGGGCGACATCGCCAACCCGGATTCATCCTCATCTGTTTTAGTTATCTGTTCCACACTATGCTTAAGGCTTCTGAATATATTCGTTTCGTTTTTATCCGAAGAAGAAACAGCATAGATATCGAACTCTCCCTCCTCATCCGAAACAAATACTATGGTTGAATCATTAATCCATTGAGGATTTTCCTCGCGGGAAGGACTCTTTGTGAGGTTGACAGTAAGAGTCTTATCCTTGTCATTTTCAGTAACAAAAATATCCCCGCGCACTGCAAGCGCGATATATTTCCCATTGGGAGAAAGTGAAAACTCCGAAGCTTTGGAAGAAAATGTCTTCCACTCATAAGGATCAAGCTTATAGTCGGAAGAAACATCAATAGAGAGTTTGTTGAGATTTGATCCGTCAGCATTCACAGTATAGAGATTCATATCCTTTTCAAGGACTAGCTTGCTGCCGTCGCTACTTACGCTGAAATTACGTACACCGTCATTAGTAAAGCCCGTAACAGCAATGTCATTCAGCTTCTCACCATCCTGACCGAGGGACAACTTACGGACGTTATATTTCCCGTTTGAGGAACTTATATAGAATATTGTCCTTTCCCCTCCCCACTGCGGCGAATAATCATTTCCCATAAAGTTAGTAAGCTGTATGTAGGTTTTATTATCGGTATCATAGAGCCAGATATCCCGGTTAGCTGAGCCCCGGTATTCTTCTCGCGGTATACGGCAGTCGCCTTTAGTAAAAGCAATGAACCTTCCGTCAGGCGACTCAGCAGGATCATATCCGAAAGCATCGAGCGCACGTTCGGGTGTTCCGCCTTTAGCTGAAGCTGTGTAAATTTCAGGAGACCACTCAACCGAATTATAATTTCTCCTTGTAGTAAAATAAATCTTCCCGCTTTTAGACCAGCTGCTTACTTCATCACCTGCGGAATGATAAGTCAAACGTGCCGGCCTCCCACCGTAAGCGTCAACCTGGTAGACATCAGAATTGCCGAAACGTTCACTATTAAACGCGATTTTATAGCCGTCGGGACTCCACGCACTAGAAGTTTCAATCCCTTCGTGTTCAGTAATTCGCTCTGCACGCCCTCCCGAAGATGACACCGTCCATATATCGCCCTGGAACGAGAAAGCAATTCTTGATCCGTCATTACTTATTGAAGGATATAAAAGCAGCGGCTGACCCTGAGAATATGAAAAAGTGGAGATTAAGATAAGACTGGCAAAAAAGGTTAGATACCTCAACATTACTAACTCCCGATATTTATGAACATTATACCTGCAAATATAACCTTCCTGCTGAAAAAATTAGAAGGAGAATATGATGAACGGCGCTATAAATCAATTTGATCTTTATAATTGGATATTAAATAGGTCTTAACTATATTTTAATTATATTTATCGAGCAATCAGAAAATCAATAAATTGTTGCGCTCCAAACACAGCTGTTAACTCAGGGCGTTAACAAAGGGTATCAGCTTAACCCAAACTACTTCATTTCTATAAAGATACGTACATTAAATCTCAATCTTAAGGTTGAACGGATATGAAACTGCAGTACTATAAAAATCTGGACGGTACCCGCGGCATTGCAGCGATGATGGTACTTGTACATCACTTTTTTTACTTCAATGATGCTGACTATCCTATTAACATGGATTTCTACCGGGAAATCACAGAATTCGGACAGCATGGAGTTTCATTATTTTTCGTACTCTCCGGTTTTGTAATTACCAGAATACTAATTAATAATAGAAATGAGCCGAACTACTTTAAAACGTTTTATAAACGACGGGTATTAAGAATCCTCCCCTTATACTACCTTTACTTGTTTTTTGTTTTTTTCCTGCTGCCTTTTATTCTTGATACCGATTTTGTGAATCTTAAGCTGCAGCTCCCATATTATTTTTACTCGCAGAATTTTGTGGACCTGCTCGGTATAGACGCTTCAGGACCGGGACATTATTGGTCACTTGCTGTAGAAGAACATTTTTATATGATCTGGCCCCTGGTTATTTATCTTACCCCTCCTAAGCAATTGTGGAAGGTTATCGGGGTATCTATTGTTCTCATATTTGGTCTCAGATATTTCATGTTGAGTGAGGGACTGGAAATAAACCATTTCACATTTACCCGTATAGACCAGCTTTTATTCGGTACTATGCTGGCACTTATGGAATTTAACGGGTTCCTCAAAAAAAAGAGGGCGGCACATTACTTTGTAATCATAGGGCTATCGATAATTCCTATTGCGGCATTAACGTATTATCTGCAGACGCATTTTTTCTTTACTAAAGAAATGCTGAAATCTTCTCTGCAGGCATTATTTTTCTTTAGTATTATAGGATATTTAATAGCCAGCAATGTACAAACTTCTATAAACAGATTTTTATCCAGTAAATTGCTGCAGTACTTAGGTAAAATAAGTTACGGCCTTTATGTATGGCATGTTGCCGTATTATTTATATTGCTCGAATATGCGATCACGGGTTCGATAATTTTAGATTTGTTTTTGTTAATCGGGATTTCGGTTATAATGGCGCATATCAGTTACCGGTATTTCGAGAGTTATTTTCTCCGGTTGAAATAGAACCTGTTTGAATGAAATCAGGATTGGGTACCGGTCTAAATCGAAATAAGAATTAAAGAATTATGAATTGAATAAGATTACGTAACTGGAAAGATCCTTTGGACGTTGCGGGTTAGGGTGGAATCTGTTAAGTTACATTAGCAACTAATTAGATGATCTGGAATAAGGTTTAAATTGGGTATTGTAAAGGGAAATTGATCCTTCTGGATAAATAGGCGTTTCTAAAAACTTATGGGGAGTTAGTATGAAGAGCTTAAACAAATCTTTCGTGTCATTCCTTCTTGCTTCACTTTTCTTTCCGGCGGTTTTGATAAGTCAGGATTTTGAAAATTTTCAAAAGAACGTACTTGTCGACATTCCGGGTGATAATTATGATTTTGATCTTCTGTCAAACGGGGGAATGTACCCATTTGATGATCTTTCCATCACGTGGGTAAATAAAACTGATTCAATTTATACCATTTATCTTAAAAAGATTTCTCCTGAATCAATAGATTCAAATATCTCCATAGCAGTAGATAATATTATAAAATCAAATCCCCAGATCGCTTACAATTCCTCGGGTCCCGGGATCACGGTAATATGGGAGAATTCCACAACCGGATTTTACCAGATTGTAAGACGGGATTATGTCAACGGTTCACTTTCCAATCAGGTGATAGTAGAGGATTCATTAAGCAGCGATCCGCAGATAACAATGAATTATAATCATCTCGCCTGGGTAACGGATGAAAATTTATTTTATAAGGAATTATACCCTGAGACTGGCAGCGTTGCCCTGGTTGATAGTTCGGACTGTACATCACCTTCGCTGATTACATATGAATGGACAGGTACACAATCATTAATTTATGAAAAACTGGTAAATGGAACACATCATATTTACCTGGCAGAACTTATCAACTATCCTAATTACTGGATGTATGCTGAGCTTTCGGGCGGGGATAACCGGAATCCTGAATTCGGAGCCGGAGGCGGTTTTTCATTTGAGTCAATTGAAGGCGGTGTCAGCAGAATTAGCTACTTGCCATATTATGATCCTGAGTCCGATTTTTTAACTACAAATAACACCCGTTGTAATTACAAAAATCCTGATGTTTTTTCTTATCCTGTCCCTACTGACCAGGAAGATACTCCTTTTTTTGTAGCATTCGATACTGATTCGCTTGAAAACAATAACGAGGTAATGATTAAAACAATTTATACCTGGCCGGTAGACAGCCTGATAAATATATCCGATATGACCGGAGATGACCGTAAACCAAAAGCGTGTGTGATGAACTATGACGGGATACCATACGTAGTGATTATTTGGGAACATCAGGATGGGGTTCATAATACTATCTGGATGGCGAAGACGATTTTCAATCCGGCGGGCGGTGTAAAGGATGATGATATTAATCCGGGCTCGTTTGAGCTGTTTCAAAATTATCCCAACCCGTTCAATCCTTCTACTAAGATTGAATACTCACTTAAACAGGGTGCCGATGTAAAGATTTCTGTTATTGATATCCTGGGAAAGCGCATCGCCTCATTGGTTGACGGGTATCAGTACGCAGGCATACATCAGGTTATTTTTGATGGAAAAAATTTATCAAGTGGAATTTATTTTTATACGATTGAGGTTAATAGCCTTCAGAAAACTAAAGCTATGATCCTTCTGCGTTAGGCCTTCGTGATACCAGGAACCCAATGAGCTAAAGATTTATTAAAAAGTAAGAGAGAGTACATTAATTATTGACATAAGTCAATCAATTTTTGTTTTGCATAGGCTCCAGGAAATGTTGACTTATTCTACATTCCAGGATAACACCCTTAATTCCCAAAACATGGAATTATTATTAATGAGTTTACCTCTCTTTGTTTGCCTTGTTATACTATCATTATTTCTTTAAATTTTGACCTGTTGAGCAAAAACCCCCAAATGAAATTTATCACTCAGACTTGTTACAAGCTGAGTTTTCATTTTTATTTTTAAATTATTTATTAACTAGGAGGAAAAATAATGGGAAAAAAAGAAGATAAAATTCCCGGCAAAGTAATAGATACCCTTAATGAAGGCGAGGCTAAATGCCCTTTTACCACAGGGGCACTGATACACGGTGCAGGCGGCGGAACCCGTAACCGGGATTGGTGGCCTAACCAGTTAAACCTGAATATTCTCAGACAGCATTCTCCTCAGTCAAACCCTATGGGGGAAGAATTCAACTATACTGAGGAGTTCAAGTCTCTTGACCTAAAAGCAGTGAAGAAAGATATTTTTGATCTGATGACAAAATCCCAGGACTGGTGGCCGGCTGACTATGGTCATTACGGCCCGTTCTTCATCCGTATGTCCTGGCATAGTGCCGGTACATACAGGATTTCAGATGGTCGCGGAGGCGGAGGCACAGGAGCCCAGCGCTTTGCTCCTCTTAACAGCTGGCCTGATAATGCAAATCTTGACAAAGCCCGCCTGCTGCTCTGGCCGATAAAACAAAAATACGGCAGGAAGATTTCATGGGCTGATCTGATTATCCTCGCCGGAAATTGCGCTCTTGAATCAATGGGATTTAAAACTTTTGGTTTCGGAGGGGGACGCGAGGATGTTTGGCAGTCACCTGAAGATATTTATTGGGGCTCAGAAGGCGAATGGCTCGGTGATAACCGTTACTCTGGAGAACGCGACCTGGAGAATCCCCTTGCGGCAGTTCAGATGGGACTTATCTACGTGAACCCCGAGGGACCTAATGGCAATCCTGATCCGATAGCTGCAGCTCACGATATTCGCGAGACATTCGGCCGAATGGCTATGAATGATGAGGAAACCGTAGCACTTATTGCCGGTGGACACTCTTTTGGAAAAACCCATGGTGCCGGCAACCCCAATGATTATGTTGGTCCTGAACCTGCAGGCGCAGCTATTGAAGACCAGGGTCTCGGCTGGAAAAATAAAATGGGCAGCGGCTTCGGCGACGATACTATTACCAGTGGTCTGGAAGGTGCATGGACAACGACACCAACAAAATGGAGCAACAATTTCTTTGAGAACCTCTTCGAATATGAATGGGAGTTGACTAAGAGTCCTGCAGGCGCACATCAATGGAAACCGAAGGACGGTGCAGGGGAAGGTCTTGTTCCTGATGCTCACGATCCTTCAAAAAAACATGCTCCTTTTATGCTAACAACTGATCTTGCGCTGAGATTCGATCCTGCGTACGAAAAGATTTCAAGACGATTCTATGAAAACCCTGATGAATTTGCCGATGCATTCGCTCGAGCCTGGTTCAAACTGACGCACCGCGATATGGGTCCCAAAGCACGATATCTGGGTCCTGAAGTTCCTGAAGAAGATCTTATCTGGCAGGATCCTATTCCGGCGGTTACACATAAATTAATCGACGATAATGATATCGCAGATCTGAAGAAAAAAATACTTGCTTCAGGTTTACCAGTATCCGAACTGGTTTCAACTGCATGGGCTTCGGCCTCAACTTTCCGTGGTTCGGATAAACGCGGAGGCGCAAATGGCGCACGTATTCGCCTTGCACCGCAGAAAGACTGGGAGGTTAATAATCCGAAGCAGCTTGAAAAAGTTCTGAAGACCCTCGAGGGAATTCAGAAAGAGATTTAACGATGCTCAGA
This sequence comes from uncultured Ignavibacteria bacterium, assembly GCA_963800255.1. Lineage (GTDB taxonomy): Bacteria > Bacteroidota > Ignavibacteria > Ignavibacteriales > Ignavibacteriaceae > DATFVA01. The sequence continues at coordinate 106,251 of CAWDAK010000011.1, forward strand.
ACGGCGGCAAAAAGGTTTCCATAGCTGATCTTATTGTGCTCGGAGGCTGTGCTGCTGTTGAGAAAGCAGCAGTAGATGCCGGCCATGACGTTAAAGTGCCATTTACCCCGGGACGCACAGATGCTTCTCAGGAGCAGACAGAAATAGATGCCTTCGGTCCGCTTGAACCCTCAGGAGACGGATTCAGGAATTACATAATGAACAAAGCCGGCTATACTGCATCTGCGGAAGAAAGATTAATTGACCGGGCACAGCTATTGACGCTTACGCCCCCTGAAATGACCGCATTGCTGGGTGGTATGCGCGTGCTTAATACAAACTATGATAATTCAAAACACGGTGTCTTTACTACACGGCCCGGGAAATTAACCAACGACTTCTTTGTAAACCTGCTTGATATGGGTACAAAGTGGCAGGCGGTTTCTGAAGCTCAGGATGTGTTTGAAGGACGTGACCGTGCAACGAACGAAATAAAATGGACAGGCACACGCGTTGATCTGATCTTCGGTTCTAACTCTGAGCTGAGGGCTCTTGCAGAAGCTTATGCCTGTGAGGATTCAAAAGAAAAGTTCGTTAATGATTTTGTAACAGTATGGAATAAAGTAATGAATCTCGACAGGTTCGACCTGAAGTAAATTCCCCTTCTCTTAATGAGGCTGTCGATCTATGAGACAGCCTTATTTTCATTTACCCAAAAGCACTGATTATTAAATTATTTTTTCGGACCAATCATATTTTCCGGCCTTACAACTTCATCAAACTTTTCTGATGTAAGAAGATTGAGTGCAATAGCCGCTTCTTTCAGCGTTGTGTGTTCCTTGTGTGCCTTCTTTGCTACCTTAGCTGCATTGTCGTACCCTATGTGAGGGTTCAAAGCAGTTACAAGCATCAGGGAATTCTCAAGGTTCTTCTTAATATTAGTTTTATTAGCTTCAATACCTACAACACAGTTATCTGTGAAACTTTCGCAGGCATCTGATATAAGTCGTGTAGAGTTGAGAACATTAAAGATAATAACAGGCTTAAAAACATTAAGCTCAAAGTTACCGCTTGCCCCGCCGAGGTTAACAGCTACATCATTGCCGAATACCTGTGTACAAACCATTGTCATTGCTTCGGACTGTGTTGGGTTAACTTTGCCCGGCATAATTGAGCTGCCAGGTTCGTTTTCCGGAAGCTGAAGTTCGCCGATTCCGCAGCGGGGACCGGAGCCAAGCCATCTGACATCATTAGCAATTTTCATAAGTGAAGCCGCAAGGGTTTTTAATACCCCATGGAATTCCACAAGTGCATCGTGGGCAGCAAGAGATTCAAACTTATTCCTTGCAGATTTGAAAGGCTTGCCGGTAAGGTCGGCGATTTTTGCGGCAGCTTTTTCTGCAAACTCAGGATGAGTATTTAATCCTGTTCCTACTGCTGTTCCGCCCAGTGCCAGTTCATAAAGGTGAGGGAGTGCGTTATTTATTCTTTCAAGTCCGTTAGTAAGCTGCTGAGTATAACCGCTGAACTCCTGCCCGAGTGTAAGAGGAGTAGCATCCATCAGGTGAGTGCGGCCTATCTTAATTATATCCTTAAACTCCTCTGATTTCACGGCAAGGGCATCACGGAGTTTGGTTACCATCGGTATAAGTCTGCGGTGGATTTCCTCAACAGCAGCAATGTGCATTGCAGTGGGGAACGTATCATTTGAAGATTGTGCTTTATTTACATCGTCATTGGGATGAATAGGTTTTTTACTCCCCATTTCACCGCCGGCAAGTTCGATTGCGCGGTTTGAGATTACCTCGTTTGCATTCATGTTCGTCTGCGTTCCGCTTCCGGTCTGCCATACAACAAGAGGAAAATGCTCATCCAGTTTTCCCTCGATTACTTCATCTGCGGCTTTCACAATCAGATCAGCTTTTTCCGAAGGAAGTATTCCTAGTTCTTTATTGGTTAGTGCGGCTGCTTTTTTAAGTATGCCGAGTGCCCGTATCATTTCACGCGGGAACCTGTCACCCCCTATTTTAAAATTCATCAGGGATCTTGCTGTTTGTGCACCATAGTATTTATCAGTAGGAACTTTGATTTCCCCCATACTGTCTGTTTCAGTTCTGTAGTCCATATTTCATCTCCCTATAACTAAGAGTTTATTCATTTAAAAATTATAGACAAATTTAATAATAATTGAGCTCATGAGTGATACAGAGCTCTAAATTCCGTGTTTATAGAATTTTGCAGATTTTTATTCCCATCCGTTAAATTATTTTGTAAATTCCATCGGGTTTAAAGTATAAATACTAATAGAGGAGAATCCCATGAAAAAACTGTTACTCATTTTGTTCGTCTGTGCTTTGATAATTCCTTCATATGCACACGATAAAAAAACTCTTATTGAAAGGTTCACAAATTCGGGCTGTGGGCCATGTGCCACACTGAATAATGCATGGTACAATGCAACAACTCACGACCTGGTGAATTCTGGTACCATAACACACATAGTTTACAATGTGGACTGGCCGTATCCTCAGGATCCGATGTATTTGCTGAACAGTGCTGATAATAATCTAAGAAGAGGATACTACGGAGTGAATTCAGTACCCTGGATTGATATAAACGGAACCAATTTTAGTACAGGTTCCGGTTCAGCAGCATTCGTAACCGCAGTTACTAACGGGAATGCTGAGTTTTCACCATTCAGCATCGTTTTAACTCCTGAAATATTTTCTAATAATGTTATAAATGTTCACGTGGCTATCAACAGAGACGCTAACGATGTTACGGTTTTCGGAGATAACGTAAAACTGCAGCTGGGCATCACCGAAACAACGGTTGCGTATGGTAGTCCTCAGCCAAACGGTGAATCAAATTTCTTCAGCATAACAAGGAAAATGCTGCCTGATGGACACGGAACAGTGCTGGAAATTCCAGCACCTGGCCAGACGATTGAAATGGACTTTGTATATATACCTACAACCGACTTTCTGAACCTGGTTAATATGGACAGTCTTCGTGTTGTGGCTTTCATCCAGGATGACGATACTAAAGAAGTATTTCAATCGGAAATGACTGAAGCTGATTATTCCAATGACCTAAACGCTGCTTTCCTTGCAGATCAAACTATAGGCGGCCTTCCCCTGACGGTTAACTTTACAGATTACTCTACAGGAAGTAATATCGGCCCTATAACTTCCTGGCAATGGGATTTTGACAATAATGGAACTATTGATTCACAGGACGAAAATCCTTCATGGACGTACTCTACAGAAGGTGATTATACCGTATCACTAACTGTGAGCGATGGGACAAATTCCTATACAAGAATTGTTGATAACTATCTTCATGCAGTAGGCAGAAGTTCAGATATTCTTGTTGTTAATGGAATTGAATATGCAACCTATCCTACTGAAATGGAAGACTTCTACAGCAGTTCAGCCTGCTTCGGCAACCACCAGGTTGATGTTTGGGATTTATTCGGCGACCAGGGATTTGATTATTCATCGAATACGAATATTCAGAAAGTTGATTTGTTCAACCAGTCAGTGCCGAATTCACTTCTTTATCAGTACCAGAAAGTTATCTGGATTGGTAATGATTACGGCGGAGATATATCATTCTATGATGCGAACCAGGTGCTGGAATATGTTCAGGCAGGAGGCAACTTCCTTCTTACCGGCAGGTACGGATCTCATTTCTTTAATCCGGCACTTATGAGCTACTGCGGCGTAACTAGTTTTACCAGCGATTTGACGCTGACTAGTTTACTAGCTCTTGATCCAAACCTTGTTGATGTTAATGCGGTTGGAGCAAATAGCCTTGTGCATTTCCCCACACTAAGTGCTGCTTCTGAAGCCATACCTATTTTTGATGACAACGCTTCAACAGGTTACATAGCCGGGTTTACCCTTCATAAAGCTGATGAGGGAGTTTTCGTTTATATTGCCGGACGTCCCTACAGGTTCGATAATGCCGCCCTGGCTTCGAATTCTGATTATATCATAAACAATTTTATGACAAGCTCCATAGTACCTGTTGAACTTACATCTTTCACTGCAAAAGCGGCAGAAGGTAAAGTTACTCTAAATTGGAGTACGGCAACAGAAACAAATAATCGTGGATTTGAGATCCAGAGAAAGATTGTTGCTCCAAATAGTGAAGGAACATGGCAATTTATAGGTTTTAAAGAAGGCAACGGCACTACAACCGGTCAGCATGAATATTCATTTACCGATAACCTGACCAGCCTTAATACGTCATTTGCTTATAGATTAAAACAGTTGGATTTTGACGGCAGCTTCCAGTACTCAAATGAGGTGTTGGTTAACAATATAGCCCCGATCAGGTTTAACTTGTCGCAAAACTACCCGAATCCTTTTAACCCTTCAACAAGTATTAGTTACGACATCCCGGTTAAGTCATTTGTCACACTGAAAATTTATGATTTGCTTGGACGTGAAGTAGCTACACTGGTTAATGGAAATCAGCCGGCAAGTCATTACTCAGTAAATTTCGACGCTTCAAAACTTTCCAGCGGCCTATACCTATATACACTGAAAGCAGGCGATTTTGTTCAAACCCACAAGATGATGCTGCTTAAGTAATTACTGCCCTGATTTGTGAGATTTACCCCGCGAGTTGATCGCGGGGTTTTTTATGTTTGAAAGCATTAGATTTGTATTGACAAATTTATGAATTTGCAAGGGTTCTTTTTTTTCTTAGTTTAGCCTTCGAAAAGTAAATCAGGGAATTTGATGGAAATACCAATTATTGATAAGAGTAACTACTTAAAAGGTTTATTAATTACAGCCAGGAAAGACAATCAGTTAGCAGAGTCTGAAAAGAAAATAATTAAAGATATATCTGTACAGCTGGGTTTTGCAAGTGATTTTTATGAAGATGTTATAAAAAGCCTGCTAAACAATAAGTATATAACAGATGAGCCGATAAAGTTCTCAGATAAAAAAATTGCGGAGTCTTTTGTTGATGATGGTCTGAGACTAGCCTTTTCAGATAACAGGGTAACAGATAATGAAATCAACTGGCTGAAAGCTACTGCCGATGTAAACGGCATAGAAAAAAAGTGGTTTGAAGAAAAAATGAGTCTGCATAAAAGTTCTCCGGGACTTTTAATGAACTCTGACTTCGCCCTCTATTCTATTATCTGAATAATGATATTTTTTATCTTAATAAAGAGTGGTGCTTAATTAATAGTACTACTCATTTATTATCCTCTGAAGTTTTCTACCTCCTTTCCAGAAAACTCTCCCGACCTATTTTAAAACTTTACAACTCAATACAGGTATTTATAGCGGCTATCCAGCTACCTCCGGGATTCTGAAAGCAGCACCGTCTGCTCCCCCTCCTTTTGATACCTCATCAACCCGTGAGCTTTCGCAGGTGGATGAAGCGCTGACCAAATCTCTCAATTCTTATTCTTGTCCTTTGTCCCGCTTATATCTAATTTAAATGTTATAAAATCTGAAATTTATTTTTTTATTTACTTTTATATCAATTCAGTAAAGACTTACGAAGGAATAACTTATGCCTCAAAAAATGAAAGCTCTTGTTAAAAAATATGCCAAGCCCGGTATCTGGATGGATGAGGTGCCGGTTCCGGAAGTGGGTGTTAATGATGTGCTGATCAAAATTCATAAAGCCTCTATCTGCGGTACCGATATACATATATATAACTGGGATGAATGGGCTCAGAAAACGATACCAGTTCCGATGGTTACCGGACATGAATATGTGGGTGAAGTTGTTGATATGGGCTCGAATGTGCAGGATGTTAAGATTGGTGAACTGGTAAGCGGCGAGGGTCATATTGTATGCGGACACTGCCGGAACTGCCGGGCAGGAAGACGACATCTGTGTCCAAATACCAAAGGCGTAGGCGTTAACCGTCCCGGCTGTTTTGCCGATTACCTCTCTATCCCTGTAACCAACGTATGGCATTGCGATCCGAGGATCCCTGAGGATATATTCTCAATCTTTGATCCATTCGGTAATGCAACCCACACTGCCCTTTCATTCGACCTGCTTGGTGAGGATGTTCTCATAACAGGGGCTGGTCCCATTGGTATTATGGCAGCAGCTATAGCTAAACATGCTGGTGCAAGGAATGTAGTTATAACGGATATGAATCATTACCGTCTTGAACTTGCAAAAAAAGTTGGTGTAACCCGCGCTGTTGATGTTACAAAGGAAAAACTGCCTGATATCATAAATGAACTTGGAATGAGAGAAGGCTTTGATGTCGGACTTGAGATGTCAGGCAGCTCCCGCGCCTTGAATGATATGATTGATGTCATGTTCCATGGCGGCAAGATTGCTCTTCTTGGTCTTCAGCCCGCCAATACGGCTGTTAACTGGGAGAAGATTATTTTTAACGGACTTCATCTTAAGGGCATTTACGGTAGAGAAATGTTTGAGACCTGGTATAAGATGCAGGCGATGGTGCAGAGCGGACTTGATATTACTCCTATTATTACTCATCATTTTTCGTACAAAGATTTTGAGCAGGGATTTGAAATAATGAGATCAGGAAATTCAGGAAAAATAATTTTGAACTGGATGGAATAGTATTCCATCATAAACCGGAGGGAATTAAAATGACAGATAGTACAAGACAACATTACCAGGATATTCTTAATGGAATAGAGGAAGAAGGATTATACAAGAAAGAACGCGTAATCGTTAGTCCCCAGAAAGCCACCATCGAGGTTAAAGGGGGCAAGCAGGTTTTGAATATGTGTGCGAATAACTATCTGGGACTGGCAGACAACCCTACAATTATCCAGGCTGCAAAGGAAAGTTTCGATAAATGGGGCTATGGCTTGTCATCTGTCCGCTTCATCTGCGGCACCCAGGAAATACATAAAGTGCTTGAACAAAAAATATCTGATTTCCTTGAAATGGAAGACACTATACTCTACACATCCTGCTTTGATGCAAATGGAGGATTGTTTGAAACAATTCTTTCAGAAGAAGATGCGGTTATAAGTGATGAACTGAACCACGCAAGCATTATTGATGGTGTAAGATTATGTAAGGCACAACGCTACCGCTACAAGAATAACGATATGAATGATCTTGAGGCAAAGCTGAAAGAGGCTCGTGAGGCTAAGATAAGGAATATACTTATAGCGACTGACGGAGTGTTCTCAATGGATGGAACTATTGCCAACCTGAAAGGAATTTGCGATCTGGCTGATAAATACAAGGCAATGGTAATGGTGGATGATTCTCACGCAGTAGGATTTATGGGGAAACATGGTAAAGGTACACATGAATATAATGGCGTAATGGGAAGGGTTGATATAATCACGGGAACGCTTGGCAAAGCCCTCGGCGGTGCAAGCGGCGGATATACAAGTGCAAGGAAAGAGATTGTGGGTCTGCTTAGACAAAGAAGTCGTCCTTACCTGTTCTCAAATACTGTTGCTCCCTCCATTGTTGCGGCCTCAATAAAAGTACTTGATATGCTTAGCGCAAATACTCACTTAAGAGATAAACTTGAGGATAACACTACATATTTCCGTGAGGGAATTTCGAAGGCTGGATTGAATATAAAACCTGGTACTCACCCCATCGTACCTATTATGCTGGGTGATGCGGTGCTTGCACAAAAGATGGCAGCGAGTATGCTTGAAAAAGGTGTCTATGTAATTGGTTTCTTTTTCCCGGTTGTACCGAAAGGAACTGCCAGGATAAGAGTTCAGATCTCTGCAGCTCACACAAAAGAAGATCTCGACTTTGCTATTTCAAAATTCAAAGAAGCCAAAGAAGAGTTCGGTATTTAACAGGTAAGGATAGCCGGCTTGAATATTTTTTACTTGTCTGGTATCAATTCGATGCACTGACATTTTGTCATACTATATATTTTTTCAACAGCGGGAAAATGCGTTTTTTCGCTGTTTTCGAAGTGTCTCATTTTGATTCCAAAAGGCGCACAACAGGCGCATAAAAGGCATGTAAAACCTACATAAAAACTTAGCCTGCCATTTTGTCATACTTGTTGAATATTTTAACAGTGGGTCAACCAGCTGTTACTATATGTTTTGGCTGCTTATTTTGCAGGTAGAGATTAATGTTTTCAACTGCCCTTCGCATTCCTTCCGCCAAAGCCCCCGGTACTATTGGAGAATTATGGGGGGAACCCAGAATATTAGGCAGATCAAAAAATGGAAAATTAACACGGAATTCACCTTCAGAAAACGGTTCAATCCACCATGTATCTATGCCCGCATAAAAATCAGGGTGAGTTTTGAGATGATTGTACAGCGCCTCTTCATTAATAATCTGCGCTCTGGCCACATTTATTAGGATAGCTTTATTCTTCATCTTCTCTAATTCAAGCTTACTTATCAGGTTATCTGTTTCTTTAAGCAGAGGTAGAGATATAAGCAGTATATCGCTTTTCTCAAGGATATAGTTTAAATCCTGCAGCGTTCCGATAAAATCAACTTTATCATCGGTTTTACCTGATGAGTTAACAGCATATATTTTTGATCCGAACGGACGTATGAGCCGGGCCGCAGCTTTGCCTATACCTCCATACCCGAGTATACTGACAACAGACTCCCCTACCGAAATATTCCGTGCACCCTGATTGAATACTCCCTGCGCCATTTTATTGTGGTTCACAAATAATCGTTTTGCCAGGGAAAGGATCATCGCAAGGATGTGCTCAGCCATTGATTCGGCATAGGCTCCCTTGTTGCTGGCTATTCTGCACTTCCCGGGGAACATATTAAAATCAACATGATCATAACCGGCAGAAAGTACCTGTACAAACTCCAGCTTTGGAAAAGAACCGGGGATCGGCTTTACCAAGCTCTCGCGATGGATTCCATGCAAACAAAGCATTGGCTTCACTCAAAACCTCATCAGGTTTATCTGCAAAATCCTCAAGAAATTTTACCTCAGCGTTATTATCTATCTTAGAATTAATGAGACTACGCTGCTTCTCATCTGCTTTAAATGTAACTACTATATTTTTCATTTATGATATTTGATTTTTTTCAATGCAAAATAAAAAAATATTCGTGATTACCATTTGACTACCATTAATTTGACTCCAGGGAGTATTATAAGAATAATTATTCATATTATTGAAGGGCCGTTAAAATTTCTATAGATTCCCTATTGAGAATTTCTCATTAATAACTAAAGCTCAACCAGAACTTGAAATGAATAACCTCAGCAATCACCCTACTATCAGCGTTGACGAAATCATACGTCCCACACGGGTAGAAGTTAATCTTAAGCTGATTCGGGAAAATTATCATCGGGTTAAAGAGCATATCGGACCTATAAAGATGATGCCGATTCTTAAGGCTAATGCTTACGGTCATGGACTAATAAAAATTGCTCAGGTTTACCAGGAAATGAATGTTGATTATCTCGGGGTTGCTGTAGTTGAGGAAGGCATTTTATTAAGGGAGTATGGTATTAATGTTCCTATACTTGTTTTAGGCGGGACATGGGAAAATCAGATTCCCCTATTCCTTAAAAATGACCTCATAATAACAGCTTCCTCAATTGTAAAACTCAGACAAATAGAAGAAGCTGCAAAACTTTTAAGGGTAAAAGCAAAGGTACATTTAATAATTGATACAGGAATGGAACGTACGGGTGTTCATTATTTTAATGCAGAGAAATTTATTACTGAAGCATATAGATTAAAAAGCATTTCCGTTGATGGTATTTATTCTCATTTTGCAAGTTCAGATTCAACTGATCTGACATATACAAAACTGCAATTTGAACGCTTTATGGAAGTCTTATATTTTTTTGAAAAACATTCTTTAGCGCCGCCTCTCAGGCACATTTCAAATTCAGGAGCAGTACTTCAGTTCCCTGAAGCAAATCTTGACATGGTAAGACCCGGGATTCTTCTTTATGGTGTATATCCCTCTCAATCCACGAAAAAAACCATCCAGGTAAATCCGGTCCTGACATGGAAATCATTGGTTGTATATTTTAAAGTAATAACTCCCGGCCACCCCGTTGGATATGGAATGCGATGGAAGTCAGATCATAATGTAAGGGCAGTAACTGTTCCTGTAGGTTATGGTGACGGCTACTTCCGGAGTATGAGCGGAAAAGCCAGGGTAATAATCCGGGGAAATAAGTATCCGGTTATAGGTACAATTTCAATGGACCAGGTTGTGGTAAATATAGAACAGGATTCAGCATATCATGGCGATGAAGTCATTTTGTTGGGAAAAGACGGCAATAGTAGTATAACTGCTGAGGAGCTTGCGGATTGGGCAGCAACAATCCCTTATGAAATACTAACCAATATAAACACAAGAGTCCCGCGAATCTATATTGAATAAAATCCATTCTTCTTGAATATTATATATTTCACCTGGCGAATGATAATTTAGATTCAAATAACAATACAAACTGATTCAATTTCGGGTATAATTTAGGTAGGTTATTGGTGAAGTCCCCCTGTGTTAGTAACTTTGACTTCAGGTTCTCACATAAAATAAGGATTACTGATGCTGCGGAATGCTGGAAAATTAAAAAGGGCTTTAAGAGCTGGAACTATTCTCTCCATAATTACTATATCTTCACTGCTTTTCCCGGGATGGGGAAATGTAGGACATCGTATAATAAATTATAATACTATTATGTCGGCACTTCCAGAGATGGAATTTTTCGATACCTGGGCAGATTCTCTTGCTGCTCATGGATCTGATGCCGATGCAAGGAAGAGCTGGGATCCCGATGAAGCTCCGAAGCACTATATTGATATAGATAATTACCCTGAGTTCGTTGCCAACGGCACAATTTCGCAGAATTTTGATTCACTTGATTGCCGAGCATGGTTATTCCTTTGTTTTAGACCAGGGAATTCTTCCATGGGCAATAATAAATACTGCTGATTCAATCGAAGCGGCCTTCGAACAAAATGACATGCATAAGGCAATGCTGCTCGCGGCAGATCTTGGCCATTATATTGGTGATTCACATATGCCTCTTCATATCACAAGAAATTATAATGGACAGTATACAGGACAAAATGGAGTCCATTCACGGTATGAATCTGATTTGATTGGAAGCTTCCAAAACCAGATAATTTATGACGGTGACAGCCTTCAGTATATTGAGAATGTTCCCGATTTTGTTTTTAATATGATCTATGATAATTATCAGTATGTTGATTCAGTATTGTATGCCGATTCAGCTGCCGAGGCTTACGCAGGTAATCATAACAGCACTAATTACTACAATAAGTTCTGGGAGATAGCGAAGGATTTTACAATTGGCCTTTTTCATAAAGCATCATACAGGATTGCCTGTGTTATTTATACTGAATGGATAAATTCCGGCGGCTCACCGACAGGTATAACCGACGGGAGAATGAATGCTGTAAATGAATTTAAGCTTTATCAGAACTACCCCAATCCTTTTAATCCATCAACTACCATTAGCTGGTATTCCCCCAACGGCGGACAGCAGGTTGTGAAGATATATAATGTTGTAGGCGGTGAAGTAGCCACCCTTATGAATGAAAATAAGCCGGCAGGTACTTACTCTGTAAAATTCGATGGGAAGTCATTCTCAAGCGGAATATATTTTTACAAAATACAAACAGGCAGTTATTCCAGCGTTAAAAAGATGATGCTTCTGAAGTAATATCTATCCCGTCATTCGTTTTAATGCATAATAAAAAACCAATGATGATACCAAAGAGGAGTGATCCGTTACAAAAGACCTGCTAAACCCTGATAAGGGACAATATTAATTTGCTTATCATAAATGGTAAATAATCAAAAGAATTGTTAAAATTCCAGACAGAGGAAATATTCTTTAATTAGCAAGAGTTATTTATGAAGACTTTATTCAAATCAACCTCTGCACTTAATCTCTTTATAGCGTTATTGTTCATTAGTCATATCGTAAGCTATGCACAGGAAAAAGATACATATGCTTCAGTGAACGGCGAAAAGATATGGTACGAGGTTAAGGGTGAAGGCGACCCAATAGTTTTAATAGCCGGAGGACCCGGGAATTCTCATCTTTACTTTACACCCTGGTTTGATGAACTGGCCAGAAATCATAAGGTTATATATTTTGATGCCTTCGGCAGAGGAAAATCTTCAAAAGCAAAAAACAAAGAGGAATATTCTTTCCAGCGTGATGTTGACGATCTTGAAGGATTGCGCAAAGCTCTTGGAGTTGAAAAATGGAGCGTGCTTGGACATTCCTACGGCGGTATGGTTGCGCAGGCTTATGCTATTCAGTACCCGACTGCTGTTGATAAATTAATACTTGCCGATACTTTCTATGATGCAGAAATGTGGCAGGAAAATGATGATAATTCAAATTATGCAATGATGACTCAGGTCCCGGAGAAATGGGATGAACTTATGAAGATACGTGAAGAAGGGTATCTTTCAAGTTCTCCGGAACATATAAATGCGTATAAAATTCCTTCGGGACTTTTGTACTGGTATAATCCTGAAAATATGTCGAAGATGAGAAGTGATTCTTTAAGCTGGAATCTGGATGTTTATTACCAGATCGTGGGGGTTGATGGAGATTTTATTATTGGCGGAGATATAGGCAAACTTGATTTCAGGAGAGATCTTAAGAACCTGGATATGCCCATCTTAATTACCTCCGGAAGATATGACAGGATATCGGATCCAAGGTTCGCAGTTAAATATAAGCTGTACGCGCCGAAAGCGAAGTTCGTAATGTTTGAAAAGAGCGGACATAATCCCTACGTGGAAGAACAGGAAAAATTCTTCAGAGTGCTTGAGGAATTTCTGAATGGTGAAAAGAAGTAACCAGGATTACTAAGCTTCTGTGTGTTCCGTTCTCCTGATAATTTCCTCTTGTAAATCAAGGCCAAGGTTTACAAAATAGTCACTGTAGCCCGCTACACGCACAATCAGGTCCCTGTAGTTTTCAGGTTCTTTCTGTGCCTGTCTTAATGTTTCAACACTGACAACATTAAACTGGATATGATGTCCGTCCATTTTGAAATATGCCCTTATAAGGTGAAGAACCTTTTCGAGTCCTGATTGATCACTTAATATCTGCGGAGTAAATTTCTGATTCAGCAGAGTTCCGCCTGTTCTCAGGTGATCGATCTTAGCAGCAGATTTTAACACTGCTGTTGGACCTTTCCTGTCTGCACCCTGAACAGGAGAGATTCCTTCAGACACAGGTTTTTTCGCCAGCCGTCCGTCAGGTGATGCACCAAGTACACTTCCGAAATAAACGTGACAGGTAGTAGGCAGCAGATTTATCCTGAAATGCCCGCCCTTAGAGTTCGGCCTGCCGTCAATCGATTCAAAATAAGTTTCAAAAACCTCCTTAAGTATTTCATCAGCATAATCGTCATCATTTCCATATTTAGGAGTCTCATTAAGTACAAGCTTCCTTATATTCTCAAATCCTTCATAATTATTCTCAAGCGCAGATAAGATTTCTTTGAAGGTAAAATTTTTTTTATCAAATACATTATACCTGATTGAAGAAAGTGAGTCGGTTATAGTTCCAATTCCTACTCCCTGGATGTACGAAGTATTATACCTGGCTCCTCCTGCGTTGTAATCCTTTCCGTTCTTAATACAGTCATCAATTAAGATTGAAAGGAACGGTGCCGGCAGGTACTCAGCCCATAGTCTCTCTATGATTAAATTTCCTTTTATTTTAATATCTACGAAATAATCCAGCTGTGTTCTGAAAGCATCAAAAAGTTCTTTATACGATTGAAATTCTTCGGGCTTTCCGGTTTCTAATCCCAGCTGTTTACCTGTCCGTGGGTCTATACCGTTATTGAGAGTTATTTCAAGTACCTTTGGTATATTGAAATAACCTGTTAATATGTAACTTTCTTTTCCAAACGCACCAGTCTCAACGCAGCCGCTTGCCCCACCGTTCCTTGCATCAATAATAGATTTCCCCTGCCTCAGAAGTTCCTGGATAATAGCGTCCGTATTGAATACAGATGGCTGACCGAAACCCGTTTTTATTATATTTAATGATCGTCTAAGGAACTGATCAGGATTTTTTTTACTTACCTGTATCATCGAACTCGGCTGAAGAATCCTCATTTCCTCTATTACATCAAGGATCAGGTAAGTAAGCTCATTTACCGCATCATTCCCTTCTTCCGTCACGCCCCCCAGGTTGATCAGGCAGAAATCGGTGTATGTGTTACTCTCCTGTGCGGTTACACCAACTTTGGGAGGAGCAGGCTGATTATGAAACTTAATCCAGAATGATTCCAGAAGTTCTTTTGCTTTTTCTACAGTAAGGGTTCCTGCGGCAATGTCATTTTTGAAGAAAGGATACAGGTGTTGATCGAGTCTGCCCGGATTAAAAGAATCCCAGGTATTAAGCTCCGTTATAACCCCGATATGAACAAACCAGTAGTACTGAAGTGCTTCATAAAATGTCCGAGGGGGATTTTCAGGAACCCAGCGGCAGATCTCTGAAAGTGTATCCAGCTCTGCTTTCCTCTGAATATCTTTTTCTTTTTCACTAAGTTCAGTGAGATATTGAGAATAACGATTTGCAAAGCTGATCAGAGCCTCCGCGGCAATCCTCATAGCTTTAAGTTCTTCTCTTTTATTAAAAGAGGCAGGGTCAGTATAAAAATTGAGTCCGCTTATTCCTTCATCAATATCCCTAATAAAATCTTTAAAACCCTTTTTATATATTTTATTATCAAGAACAGTATGTCCGGGCGCTCTTTGCTCCATAAACTCGGTAAACATACCGGCCTCATAACAGTCGATCCACTCACCATCAACTTCTTTGAATATCCTGTCACGCAGTGATCTTTCACTCCAGAATGGGATTATTTTTTCTTTTTGAATTTCAGCAGTTTTCTTATCCACCTTAAAAGATATCTTTTCACGTGAATCAAGAATCTCAAAATCCTGAAGAGAATGAGTGCAGATCTCGGGATAAGTCGGTGTCTGGTGGGGTCCGGGACCCCGTTCGCCTACAATAAGTTCACCTTCATTTACACACAGTTTCTTTTGTTCAAGCAGGTATTTAAACGCGAGTGCCCTGCCAACAGGAACCGATACTTTTTCAGCTTCCCCGCTCATATAAAACTCAGTGAGCAGTACTGCTCTTTCGGGGGATATTGAGGGCTGGGTGCATAGTGTTTTTTCACGCAGGGAATTAATTCTGTCGTTCATATTTATCCTCTTATGGAGACTTCAAACCGGGAGTCTCCAAAGTAACTTTTTATTTTATTTAATTTATCTTCATCCTGTGTCCGCAGGTTCCCAAGACGGGAGGGCTTATTAAATCTTTTATATTTTGATTCTGCAACTTCATTATAAGGCAAAAGATCAATTTTTCTAATATTATTAATGTTTACCAAAAAATCCGAAAGGTCAGACAGATTCTTTTCGGTGTCAGTTATCCCGGGAATCAGAGGAATTCTAAGAATAACTTTATTACCTTTTTCTGTTAAGCTCCGGAGGTTATCAAGAATCAGCTTATTCGATACACCTGTAAACTTGCGGTGAAGTTCTTCATCAATGATCTTTAGATCGAAGAGAAAGATATCCGTAAGTTCATAGATCCGACTGAAGAGATTTCCGCCGGCATAACCTGAGGTATCTACTGCTGTATGGATTCCCGCAGACTTACATTCAGAGAGAATTTCTGTGAGGAATTCATTCTGGATTAAGGGTTCTCCTCCGGAAAAAGTTACCCCTCCACCGGATTCATCATAAAATAACCGGTCTTTCTGTATCTCTGTAAATATTTCTTCAACAGAGAACTCTTTTCCAAAAAGTTCTGATTCCTGTTCACAAGTTTTATTTAAGGGATTAAGAGAGACAATATTTATTTTTTCGGGTAGAGCCCGAATGCTTTCAGGATTATGACACCACCAGCAGCTGAGGGGACATCCTTTAAGGAAAATAGTAGTGCGGATTCCCGGTCCATCATGAAGCGCAAACTTTTTAATATCGAAGATTATACCGTTCATTTCTCCCCATGTTAAAATTCATCAGGATAAAATTCTATAAAAAGAATCCCACTTGCAATAAAATTAGTTTGAACAGGTGTTTTTCTTTCAAAATTCATATCCTAAAATGGCTTAGTTCTCCCTGCTAAGATGAACGTAAATAAGATAACCATCACTTTTCTTATGGATCAGTTCGGCTGAACATGATAAATCAGATATTTATTTTATATTAATATGAGGAATATAATCTGAGGACTTATTATGACTGACAAGATTTTTCTGGAAAAAGGTGATATAACCAGGCAAAAGGTTGATGCAATTGTAAATGCAGCTAATAACTCACTCCTCGGCGGAGGCGGCGTCGATGGAGCAATTCACAGGGCGGCAGGTCCGGAATTAGTTGAATACAACGGGAGGCTTGGAGGCTGTCTTACCGGAGAAGCAAAAATTTCTCCCGGATTTAAGCTGCCGGCAAAATATGTGATTTCCACCGTAGGACCAATCTGGAACGACGGTGAACATGACGAAGATTCGCTGCTCGCTAATTGCTATAAAAATTCACTGGAAATGGCTATTGAGAATGATGTGAAGACTATAGCATTCCCGTCTATCAGTACCGGGGCCTATCGATTTCCGCTGAAAAGGGCAGCTGAAATTGCTGTCCGCGAGGTAAAAGACTTTCTTAACAAAAACGATGAGCTTGAAAAAGTTATTTTTGTTGCGTTTGATGATGAGACTTACAATACTTATAAGTCCATACTGAACGGTAAGAAATAGCATGTAAATCTGACGAAATTAAACAATCCGGCAGCACTCACTATCGTTTAAAGCAAATTGATATCAATGGTGACTTCACATACTCAAGCGAAATAGAAATTGAATTCAGCAGGTTTAGTTTTACTCTTGAACAGAATTATCCAAATCCATTTAATCCGGTAACAACGATTAATTATTCGATCCCGAAAAGCGGGCCGGTAAAACTTGAAATTTATAATATCCTTGGTCAAACGATTACAACCCTAGTAAATGAAATCAAGTCTCAGGGTAATTATTCCCTTAAGTTTGACGGAAGCAGGTACTCAACAGGAATGTTCATTTACAAGCTTACAGCAGGCGGGAGTACAACGGCAAAGAAGATGCTTCTGGTAAAATAAATTCATCTTAGAAATAGGATTATTACCCCCGCTACGGCAATAAAAGCTCCCGAAACAGCTCTGGCCGAGAGTTTCTCTTTGTAGTAAAATTTAGATATAGGAAGCATAATAATAGGAACAAGACCCATAAGGGTTGATGCAATCCCAACTTTGGTAAATTCTATTGCGACAAGACTAAGGGTAACTCCAAGTACAGGCGCAAGAATTGTGGCAGCTATTGTTGCTTTCAATGCGGGCATCTGGTTCTTATAAGTTGCAGCCGGGTTTTTATATCTGTGTAACAATAATCCGCCTATAAGGATTATTATCCCGGCGCTTGATAACCTCGCAAAACTTGCAACGAATCCATTCACATAACCCTCTGCGAATGCAAACTTAGCTAGAATAAGTCCCCCCGCCTGGCCGGCAGCTCCTAAAATCCCGTAGAGTATCCCGCTTTTATTAAAGTTTCTTTTAAGTGATTTCTCCGCTTTTTCAGTCACCACCAGCACAACCCCGGAGATTGTAACAATCATCCCGATTATGCCGAGGGGAGTTATATATTCATTGAGGAACATCCAGGCGAGTATGGTGCTTATTGCAGGTACCAGCGACATCAGAACCATACCCAGACGCGCCCCGATTAGCTGATAACTCTTAAATAAGAATGAATCACCTATTACAAGTCCTACCACTCCGCTTATTATAAGGTAATAAACCTGCGAGGTTGACATCGTGTAATCAATTCCGGAAAGTGCGACGATAAAAAAGAGTATTATAGCAGCGAGAATAATACGGTTGATATTTACCTGTACAGAACCGACCTTTTCGGCGGCGAAGGCAAAAAGAAAAGATGTAACAGACCAGAGGCAGGCAGTGACGAGAGCACTGATCTCACCGATATAAGGCATATTTCAAGAAAAAATGAAAAATGAAAATGAATAAAAAATTAAAGAACTAAGATAAGGTAAAAGTTCTGTTTTTGCCTAGAATTGGTTATGCTTTACTTGTTATTTCGTATTTGGGGCGGAGTTACAGCGTATTCACAGCGTATTCACAGCGTATTCAGAGCGTATTCAGAGCGTATTCAGCAAGTTGGTAAGACGTAGGAGTGTCCTGTTTACATTCGGATTACGAGCAGATCCCGGGGATCATTCGCGAAATTTTCTGAAGAGCTTAGTTTTAGCTCAGGCAGGTTTCATCCTGCCCGTAAAGCACTAACAATGTTAAGGCGTGCAGCTCTTACTGAAGGCAGGAATCCTCCAATGAAACCCATCAGGGCAGCAAAAAATAGGGTCCATAAAATAATGGATGGAGATAATGCAAAAGAGAAAGCAAGCTCAGAAAAAGAATTAAAATTAAGTGTTGATATAGAAATGAATTGAAGCAAAGAAGCCAGCGCAAGCCCTATAACCCCGCCGAGCAAAGCGATAAATAAAGATTCCGCCAGGAATGCCGTAAGGATGCTCCTCCTGCTGAAACCGAGGGCACGAAGTGTTCCAACTTCAACTGTACGGTTGGCAACTGCAGCATACATAGTTATCATTGCGCCTATGGTGGCTCCAAAACTGAAAATAACTGTTATAAAAAGTCCGAGTATTCTTATAAACCCTGACATTATTTCCGACTGCTCTTCGAAATATTTCTGCTCGGGTTTGGCTTCAAACTGCTGAAGTCTTTGATCCTTATTAAAGGCATTTATAAAATTGTTATAATGCTGAATATTGTCCAGCTTTAATGTAACTGATGAAACAGTGTTCCCCCTGTTAAATGCATTAAGCAGCTGAACGCCATCGCCCCACATTTCAGAATCAAAGCCGCTTCCCCCGGTTGAAAAAACCCCTACTATCTTCCAGTTATCGCCCGCAAATTTAACTGAACTGCCTATTCGCGCATCACGGAACTGTCTTGTTATCGACTCACCAACTATCAGTTCTCTTACTCCCCATTTAAACATTCTGCCTTCTATAATATTCATCTGTGGTCTGAGTTCCTGAACCGAAGATGAAACCCCCCTTACAGTAACGTTGCTTACTCCGCCGTTACTTTTTGTAAGATTTATAATTACAACCGGTTCTGAGGAAATTACAGGCGAGCCTTCGGCTGACTTTGCAATATATGGAAGGGATTTAATCAATCCCTGGGTTTCGCCCGAAATAAGACTGGATATTTCCCCGTTAGCCGCCTTCCTGACAATCTTTATATTATCGGGAGAACCAGTTGAAACCAGGGTTTTCTGTATTCCATAAGCCATCATCAATACGGCAGCGAACACAAATACAACAAGAGCAATACCGGCAATGGTAATTACAGTTGTGAGCTTTCTGGAGCTGAAGTTTCTTAAAGTATACTTGAATGGAATCTTCATATTATTTTCCTGTCAATTTTTTTTGTTTATCCCACAAACCTGAAACCGTCAACAATCCGTGTGCTTAAGGCACGCTGTATAGGAAATATTGCTGAAACTATTCCGATAATAAAAGCTGCACTTACAGCAAGAATAATAGTTACCGGTTCTATCTGGAATACGGGGAAGAATCCTTTTGGAATGAATTCAGCGAATCCGGAAATAAGCGGGAAGGTGAGGAATAAACCGATCCCTCCTCCCAGTAGTGCTATAAACATTGATTCACCCATAATTAAACCAATGAGATGCTTAGCAGAAAATCCCAGTGTTTTAAATACTGCGTATTCTCTAGTCCTTTCCCTGGCAGACATAATCATGGTATTGGCGAGTACCAGCATAATGATTCCAATTATCACAAAAGAAAGTACATTCATGGAAGTTATGATTGCACTTGTGGATGCAAGAAATCCCTGTTGAAATGCCCGCTCAGTTTCAGTTTTTGTTTCGGCGGGAGAATTCTTAAACAAAGCATCTATCTTCTCAGAAATTTCAGCCGACCTTGAGGGGTCGCTGATTTTTACCACATACCATCCAACATCACCGGCTCTCACGGGGGCTTCTTCTCTCATCCGGTCATCAACATAATCCCAGTGAAAAAACATCTGAGTTGCATCGGTTGTTTTGTACTTCGGCTTATAAATACCCCTCACCACAAAATCCCATCGTCCCGGATAGATATCACCTTCAATGTTCATAACATCGCCGATCTTAAGATTATATTTTTTAGCAAGGTCGGCGCCAATCACACAGGAATTTTTTTCTTTCTTAAACACAGTCATTTCTTCAGGACTCAAGACAAATTCGGGGTATACATCAAAAATGGTATTAGCATCTACTGCAAGTCGTGCAAAGAATTGGTTCTTATCAATATATACGCCCTGGAACCAGTTCGCGAATGTAACTTCTTCCACTCCCGGAACAGACGAAATTTTATCTCTGTATGTATAAGGCAGAGGAAATATAAAAGAAACAGCCTGCCTCGTCATCAGGCGGTTGGCAGAAGATGCCTCAACGCCCACAGACCACGCAGTTACCACCGTTCTTAAGAGTCCGAAAGCAATCACAGCCACGGCTATACCAAGTATGGTAAGGCTTGTTCTTAGTTTATGACGCAGGGTATTCTTAATTATTAGTTTAAGTATTTTCATACCATCTCCGGTATTAAATCGCCCTTATCAAGATTCCTGACAAGATGGGCCCTGGCAGCAGCGTGGGGGTCGTGAGTAACCATTACTATAGTTTTATTGAATTCTTTATTTAGCCTTTCCATCAGAGTTAAGATTTCATCGGCTGAAGTTCTGTCAAGATCTCCCGTAGGTTCATCTGCCACAAGTATAGCAGGGTCGGTTACAATTGCTCTGGCTATAGCCACCCTTTGCTCCTGGCCTCCTGATAATTGTTTCGGATAGTGGTACATCCTGTCGCCGAGACCAACAATTTCCAGGGAAGTCTGAACGTGCTTTTTCCTTTCAGCTTTAGAAAGGTTTGTGAGAAGCAAAGGAAGTTCAACATTCTCAAATGCAGTAAGGACCGGAATGAGGTTATAAAACTGGAAAACAAAGCCTATATTTTCAGAACGCCACTTTGCCAGGGCCGACTCACTAAGTTTTGCAATATCTATATTTCCAATGGTAATGCTTCCTGAGCCGGGTCTGTCAATTCCTGAAAGCAGGTTAAGCAGGGTAGTTTTACCTGAGCCTGAAGGACCCATCAGTGCTATGAATTCGCCTTCCTTTATACTTAGAGAGATATTGTGAAGCACGGGTATCTCAAGACTGTCTCTATGATAGGATTTGGTTACGTTCGATACATTTATAATCTCTGCCATTTTAACTCCAATTTTTTGGATTATTATTTATAAAATCTTTACTGAACACTTACATTAACCCCATCCTTAATTTCATCAGTTACCCTGTCAACAACTTTATCCCCTTCTGCAAGGCCTGATTTAATCTCGATGTATGAATCCAAATCTCTACCAGTAACTACAGGAACCTGAACTGCTTTATCATTCTCTATCATAAATACCACATCCTTTCCATCCCTCTTAGCTACAGAAGTATATGGTACTACAAGTACGGCCGGCTCCTGCCTTTCTGAATCAGAAACTTTTTTAGATAAGAAAAGAACTTTGGCGCTCATTTCGGGAAGCACCTTGCTGTCATATTTCCTGAACCCGACCTTCACCAGGACAGTTGCCTTGGATCTATCAGCCGTAGGTACTATTTTATCCACATATCCTGCATAAGATACCTGGGGGTATGCGTCAATTATAATGTTGCAATCCTGTCCCTGTTTAATTTTCTCTATATAAGATTCAGAAACATCCGCTTCCACCTGCAATGATTTCATATCGGCCATCGTTACGATTGCACCGCGGGAAGTTGCACTTGCTCCGAGAGGTGCAACAATTTCTCCCACTTCAGCGTTCTTGGTTAAGACAGTACCGTCAAACGGCGCTCTTATAAGAGTATTCTCAAGCGCTACGCCCGCTGAATTAACATTTGCTTTGGCAACGTCAATTGATGCAAGTATACGGTTATAATTTGCTTCTGCAGCATCAACCGCCATCCGGGTTGTAGCCCCTGATTTAAGCAGTGCCTGCTGCCGTTCATAATTATTTTTCGCATCATTAAGTCCTGATTCGGCAAGTTTAAGGTTAGCTTTAGCCTCTTCAAGTTGAGCGCGTATATCATTGTCCTCCAACCTTCCAAGAACCAGGTCTTTTTTAACCTGGTCACCCTCCACAACTCCAAGGTAGACGAGTCTGCCTGTACCTTTGGAGGCAACAGAAGCTTTCCTCTGCGCTACTACATATCCACTGGCGGTAAGACTTGCATTTGCCTGAGAAGGAAGCTGCATTACTGCAGTAGTAAGTTTAACTTCATATGCTTTATTAAATAACGACCCTGCAAGGGTATATCCAAGGAATAATAAAACTGCCGCAGCAATTATACCGAGGATGATAAATAAAGTTTTTTTCGATGAGCCATTATTTCGATTCGACCTATCTATCCTGAGCGACGACAGGTCAGCTTTACTTGATTCCATTTCATTCCGGGGATTTTGAGTCATAAACTTAAGGAACTAAGATGATAAAGAAAAGAAATTTATGAATGCCAAATTGTAAAAAGCGATATTATGAAAAGGTGAAAAGTAGAGCCTTTGAAAAATAGTTGAATAACCAAGATCAAAGAATTTTGTTGTATTTAATACCAGAATGACGTAATGTGCATTATGACCGGAAATGTCACAGTGTGACATTGGGGAATCCTTTTTCAAACAATTGGTTTGAAAAAAATCCGGGTTTACAACTTTAATGCATTCTCAGGCTAGTACATTCTTTGCATGATTGGGTTTTATAAAAATTTCGGGAATATGGATCCGGTCGTATGATAAAAAAAAGCGGGAAATATATAATTATAGCGGGAGCCATCCTTCTAACCGTTCTATTCCTGTTCCTGGTAAACAGGATATATACAAATACCCTTGAGGATGCGAAAAGAGACCATCAGCTTCAACAGCTTGAAATGGCTAAATCAGTCGCACAGGGAATAAATTTTTTCATCGAACATCTTGTAAGAGACATGAAGCTGCTTACCCATAATCCTGATGTACTTAAGCTTCCCAACAGAAATGAGTACGCCTCACTCAGGTTTTTTAAGGAGAATTATGACAGCACAATTATAAGGACAATCTTTCTATCCGACTCAACCGGAGGCATCCTCTTTAGTACCGGGGATATACTACCTTCATGGTCCCACACCAGGATTCCTGCTTTAATACTTCAGATTAAGAGGCAAAATCCGGATTACATTTTTTCCGATGTTATGCCTGACCTTCAGAATGATACAACCAGTTCCAAATCGTTTCTTATGATCGTAAGGCTGCCCAATAATAAAACTTCCAATACGAATCATTTTATAGGTTACCTGGTTGATTTTGATATCCTGATCAAGAGGTTCATCCAGCCGTTAAAATTAAGTAGTGATGATTTTGCATGGGTCCTTGATTCAGAAGGCAGATTGATCTATCATCCCCGTCACCAGGAGATGCTCTTCAAGTCGATCCTCAAAACAACAGGGGAATGCAGAAAGTGTCATGTAAATTTCAATACACAACACAGAATGATAAATGCCAGCCTTCCCTCAATTGATGAATATTATGTGCTGGGAAGTGAACCTGATAAGATTATGGCTTATGTTCCTGTCAGGCTTCAGAACCAGACCTGGATAATTGCAATCAGTACACTCCTTCCCAAAGTTACCACAGGTTTAAGAAGCAGGTTTCAGCTTTTCTTCATTCTAGGTTTGATTATCCTCGCTGTCATTTTTACACTCGGCTTCTTTATATACTTCCTTAACCTGCGGAGAATTCGTGCAGAGGAAGCCAACAGGAACCTTGAAGAGATTCATCAATACAGGGAACAACTGAACCAGGCATCAAAGCTCGCCTCAATCGGGGAACTGGTTGACAGTATGGCCCATGAAATAAACACACCAGCGGGTATTATAGCAGCCCATGCAGATGCAATTTTACTTGAGAATAATACAGACGAAAGCCTTAGAGAAGAACTAAACATTATAAGGAATCAAACACGCAGGATAAGCGATTACACCAGAACTCTCCTTACTTATTCAAGACTTATGCCTTTTAAACCGGAAGCAATCCGTATTGAAGATCTGATTGATGAGTGCATCTACCTGATTGGTCATAGACTAAAATCTAAAAAGATCAGGTTATCCAAATCATATGATGCTTCTCTCCCCCTGATCCTTACAGACAAAAGACAATTGGAACAGGTTATAATGAACATATTAAACAATGCCGTAGATGCTATGGAGGACCATGGTGAGATAAAGATTAGCACCGGCAGGAATTCTCCCGGAAAAGACCCTACGGGGTTAAAAAAAGTAAGCGGAATTTCTATAGCTATTGAAGATAATGGTGCTGGAATAAAAAAAGAAGATATAACCAGGATCTTCAATCCCTTCTTCTCAACTAAACTTGATAAACAGGGTACCGGATTAGGGTTATCAATTTCACGTTCAATCATCCAGCGCTGCCGGGGAAAGCTTGAAGTAGAAAGCGAAGAAGGCAGTTTTACAAAATTTATTATCACACTGCCCTATACCAGTGAAGGGATAAAATAATGACCATAAAGCCTAAAATACTGATAATCGATGATGAGCCTGATATGCTGAGAGGCTGTTCTAAAATACTCTCTGCTCTGGGCAATAATCCTTATCCTGTCTCTGATGGACACCAGGCAATCAAGCTGCTTCAAAATGAAGAATTTGACCTCGTATTTTGTGATCTTCTTATGCCCGATTTTGACGGGATGCAGGTACTTGATGCTGTACAAAAAATAGCCGAGAATACACCCGTCATCATATTTTCAGCTTACGGAACAATTGACAGAGCAGTATCAGCAATGAAAGCCGGAGCCTTTGATTTCATTGAAAAACCTTTCGAAACAGAGAACCTTAAAATACTGGTTGAAAAAGGATTGAGGCAGCGAAACTTATATAAAGAAAGGGTTAGTCTTCTTAAGCAGCTTGAAGATAAATTCCATTTCGATAACATAATAGGAAAGAGTGAGCCTATACGGAAAGTATTTGAGATGATTGAAAGCGTAGCGGATTCTGATGCAAACGTTCTTATTACCGGGGAAAGCGGAACAGGAAAAGAACTGATAGCCCGCAGTATACATGCACGCAGCCGTAGAAAGGTTAAACCATTTGTCCCGGTGAACTGCGGTGCATTTCCGGAAAACCTGTTTGAGGCTGAACTATTCGGATACGAAAGAGGAGCATTTACCGGGGCGTCACATAGAAAAATCGGCCTGCTGGAATACGCTAACGGCGGTTCTTTTTTCCTTGATGAGGTATGTGAGTTGCCGGTGAATCTTCAGATCAAACTGCTTAGAACGCTGCAGGATCAGCAGCTTAGACGGCTCGGCGGTAATGAACTTATCCAGGCTGATTTACGGCTCATTTCCGCAACGAACCAGGACTTAAATAAGGCCCTGGAAAGAGAAACCATGCGTAAGGATTTCTATTACAGACTTAATGTTATCAACATCCAGGTTCCCTCTCTGAAAGAACGAAAGGATGATATCCGGCTGCTTGCAGAACATTTTCTTGTAAAAACAGTAAAGTCATCGCCAAAAAACATAAAAGGGTTTGATGAAGCAGTGCTTGATTTGTTCGAAGCCTACGACTGGCCGGGAAACGTTAGAGAAATGGAGAACGTTGTAGAACGTGCCGTGGCCCTGGTAAAAGGGGAAAGGATTACCTTAAATGAGCTTCCTCCCCAGTTTGCATCAGGCAGAAAAGCAGCAGGCTCTTTTCCCAAAAGCTCCCTCTCTGATGTTAGAAACAAGGCTGTAGAAGAGGTTGAAAAGAAATATTTTCTTTTTCTTCTAACAAAGCATAAAGGCAACATCACCCATATATCTGAAGAAGCAGGTATGACCCGCAGGCATATACACCGCATATTAAAAAAATATGATATTGACCCTCAGTCATACAGGAAGGATTGATAACTAATGTCGAACCATAGAATAACGATTAACATTTAGCAATATTTAATAAGTGAGACATCGGGGATACACTTTATTAACTCTTCAACATTAATCATCTTCCTTCATTTTAGTAATATTCTGTGATTTATACTTAGAATTGCACTTTGCATGACCAATTCCCTTCTGGTATAATAAATGACATTCCTGCCTCAAGTTATTAAAGGTATCGCTTATGAAGTTCAGAGGGATAATACTTAGCAGCGATCAAATCACAATATCACAGTGCCTCGAAATCTGTTCAGAGATTGGTATCGCCCTCGTTAAGAAAAAAGAATTTGCGGGCTTCATTCTGGATTTACAGGAAAACGATTATGACATGATCTTATGCGACTGCAATGAAAGTTTCTCTGTTTGTCACAACTGGGTGAAGATCATTAAGCGGATAAATCCCAGAACTCCCCTTATAATATTGCACGAAAGAACCAGTCCACAGGAAGGAGGAATCCTTTACCAGGAAGGAATTTTCAACCTGACGGAAAAACCTTTAGATGATAACATTATTAAAGAAATTATCACAGCAGCAATTCCATTTTATAAACAACAGTAACAAACAAAGTATTCTAATTATGGAAAAATCTGATCCTAAAACCCAACCGACTTCCCGGAGAAGCTTCTTAAAGATTCTCGGTATGACAGGTATTACAGCCTTTTCGGCCTCGGTTCTGTACCCGGTATTTTCTTTCCTTCGACCTCCCAAACAAAGAGAAGTAGAGGTTTCAATTGTAAGTGCGGGTAAAGTAGCTGATTTGAAAAAGGAAGACTTCAAGATCGTCCGTTTCGGAAATGAGCCGGTTATTGTAATTCCCTCCGACAACAAATTTCTGGCATTTTCTGCAAGGTGTACCCACCTGGATTGTACAGTTCAATATGCTAAAGAAAAAAATGTAATCTGGTGCGCCTGTCATAATGGAAAATACGATCTGACAGGCAGAAACATTTCGGGTCCCCCTCCAAGGCCTCTTACTAAATTCAAAACCATAATTAAAGGGGATGAATTAATGATTGCAAAAATTACATAGTATAAAATCATGAAAAATATATTCTTAAAACTTTACGGTTGGTTAGATGAACGGGTTCAGTTTGAAGACCTTATCAAATTCTTCAGCAAAAAGTATGTACCTGTTCACCGGCATTCGGTCTGGTATTATTTCGGAGGAGTATCAGTTTTCCTCTTTACCATTCAGGTTGTTACCGGAATTCTACTCCTTTTTTATTATAAAGGAAGTGCAGACCTTGCTTATGAGAGCATTCAATTTATAATGTCTAAAGTTCAGTTCGGCTGGCTTGTAAGATCTATCCACGCCTGGTCGGCTAATCTTTTTATACTTTCCCTCTTCATACACATGTTCAGTGTTTACTTTGAAAAAGCGTACCGGAAACCCAGGGAACTGACCTGGCTTACCGGGGTATTTATGTTTTTCCTAGCGCTGTTCTTCGGTTTCAGCGGGTACCTTCTTCCATGGAATGAACTGGCATTTTTTGCTACCAAAGTCGGGACGGATATCGCAGGAGCAATTCCTCTGGTTGGTGAACCCGTAAAAATATTTCTGCGAGGGGGTACTGATGTTACCGGGGCAACTCTCTCCAGGTTCTTCGGCTTTCACGTTGCCTTCCTTCCGGGCATCTTTACAATTCTGCTTGGGATACACCTGATACTCGTTCAGAGACAAGGAATTAGTGAACCTCTTCAGACTGAGGGAAAAAAGATACCTTTAAAAAAGATGCCTTTCTTCCCGAACTTCTTCCTGCGCGATCTGCTGCTTTGGCTCATTATCCTGAATATTATCGCGATACTCGCAGTGTTCTTCCCCGCCGACCTGGGAATTAAGGCAAATCTTTTCGGCATTGCGCCTGCAGGTATCAAACCGGAGTGGTATTTCCTGTTTATGTTCCAGACCCTGAAGTACTTTCCTTCACATATATTCTTCTTTGAAGGTGAAGTAGTAGGCATTCTCCTCTTCGGGGCAGCGGGACTTCTATGGCTGACTGGTGCCATTCTGGGACCGTAAAAGTTCCAGGGGTGAACGGAATCTTAAAATAAATTATATGGGACTATTCGCTGTAATGTTTATTATTCTTTTAACTTCTCTCGGGTGGCTGTTGTGAAAACTATTTTAAGAACCATCTTAATCTTTTTATTCCTCATTATAACCTGCCGTTCGTTCCTTTATGCTGAGGATAAATGTTATTCCTGCCACTCAGATATGGGAAGTTCCCCGGCAGCATTATTCAAAAATGATATCCATCATCTTGCCGGATTAAGCTGCTCTGTTTGTCATGGCGGGGATAGTAAAAGCGAGGATATGGATGAAGCAATGGATAAAGGTAAAGGCTTTATCGGAGTTCCGAAAGGAAACCAGATTTCTGAGATCTGTGCCAAATGCCATTCTGATTCCAAATTTATCTCAGGATATAATAAGTCAATTTCAACAAACCAGATGGATTTGCTGAAAGGCAGCGTACACGGAAAGCCGGGGTTAAATGGTTCAGACAGGATAGTACAGTGCATTACCTGCCACAACGCCCATGGAATTGTGTCTGTAAAAAATCCTTCATCTCCTGTTTATCCCACTAACATTCCTCAAACCTGTAATAAATGCCATGGTGATGCAAAGTTCATGCGCTCATATAACCCAGAAATCGCTGTGGATCAATACCAGAAATACAGAACCAGCGAACATGGCATCCTTAACGCCGGCGGAGATCCAAAACCGGCAGAGTGTGTAAGCTGCCATGGAAGTCACAATATTCTTTCTACAAAAGACGTACGCTCATCTGTATATCCCACAAATATTCCCAAAACCTGCTCACACTGCCACAGTGATAAAGAATATATGAAAGAGTACGGCATCCCAACAGATCAATATGATAAATACGTAAAGAGCGTCCATGGAAAAGCTCTCCTTGTAAAAAACGACCTTAGCGCACCTGTTTGCAACAGCTGTCATGGAAATCATGCAGCAATGCCGCCCGGACTCACCTCAATCTCAAAGGTCTGCGGAAACTGTCACGTTTTAAATGCTGAACTTTTTGCAGGCAGTCCCCATAAAAAAGCTTTCGATGAAAACAATTATCCCGAATGTGAAACATGTCATGGTAATCATGAAATTCTGCCCGTGCAGGATAATCTGCTCGGTACTGCCGGGGGATCTATCTGCATTAAATGTCATTCCGCTTCGGACAACAGTAAAGGATTTATAGCCGCAGCAGAAATGAAGGGCTGGCTTGATAGTCTTGCTTACCAGGACACCCTTGCTAATAAACTTGTATTTGAAGCAGAGCAGAAAGGAATGGAAGTAGAGGAGGCAAAATTTGAGTTAAGGAATATTCACCAGGCCCAGATAGAAACAAGAACAATTCTACATTCTTTCGATAAAGATAAATTCAAAGAGGTAGTAAACAAGGGTTTTAAATCTTCAAAAAACGTAATTGTTGAAGCCAGGGGTGCCATCGATGAATATTATTTCAGAAGGATAGGGTTAGTTATTTCAGTCTTAATAATAAGCTTTCTGATAGTAATACTTTTCTTCTACATCAGGAAAATAGAAAAACAAAATCCGTTAAAGGATTAAATAACCGGAGGTATTATGAGTACTGAATTTTCAAATGCACTGATTGAAGAATTGATCAGAAACATGAAGCTTATTGAACGCAGGTTAACTGAAGTGGAAGCTGCGCTCAGCATTAAAGAAGAGAACCCGGCAGATGTACCTGAGGAACGGCATCGACCAAAAACTGATGCAGACGATGATTCACTCGAACTTGCTATAGGTGAATACTGGTTTGCGAAGATAGGAATCCTTGCTTTCATCCTCGGCATGTTCTTTCTGTTAACACAGCCCCTGGATAATTACCCTCCGCTGCTTCCTATTTTCATTGGTTATTTGATAAGCTTTACCCTTATAATAATACCTGAATTGTGGCTTAAATCATTTAAATATATTTCAGGTTTTCTTATTGGCGGAGCTGCAGCTCTTTTTTTCCTTACAACCCTGCGTCTGCATTTTTTCGGAGCTGAACCTGTTGTTACAAGCAGATTTTTACTGGTAATACTTCTGTTGGTCGTAGGAGGATTTACATCCTGGGCAGCG
The DNA here is from genome assembly GCA_963800255.1 of uncultured Ignavibacteria bacterium. GTDB lineage: Bacteria > Bacteroidota > Ignavibacteria > Ignavibacteriales > Ignavibacteriaceae > DATFVA01. The sequence goes on from CAWDAK010000011.1 coordinate 136,411, forward strand.
TTGAGGCGTCAATCCGTTTACCTCATAGCCCTTGGTGAGCTTTTCTTTATGATGACCGCTCTTGTAACCGAAATCCCTCTGCTGATATTCGTAATGCTGACAGTTATAAGCATTTCAGTGGTATTCCTGTCACTAAAATTTAATTCTACCAATCTTATGGTCTTCGGAATTATTTTCACATCCCTGGCACACTGCTTCTGGTTTGTAAACAATCCCCTCCTTGGGCACGATCTACAGATTATAACAGGTTTTCAATACAATCTTGTCTTCCTGCTTGCTTACCTTGCAATTTATGGTACAGGCAGTCTAATGCTTATTAGAGGGAAGAAACGAGAACCGGATGAATTGTTCATGACAATTATGAATGCTTCATTAGGCTATGGATTGTTCCTTCTAATTTCAATATTGAGCGGCGTTCAATACCTGGGAATTATTCACCTGGGCGCATTTGTGGTATTTATGGGTCTGGCTGTTTTATTCTGGACCAGGGAAAGAAGCAGGTATGGTTCTTTCATTTATGCAATGTTTGCATATGCCGCCCTTAGCTCGGCAATAATTGCATCTTATAATGAACCTGCATTTTTCATCCTTCTCTGCTGGCAGAGTATAATTGTAATTTCGACGGCACTCTGGTTCCGGTCCAAATTTATAATCGTGGCTAACGTTTTTATTTTCGGAGGCATCCTAATCACATACCTTATAAACGCAGGTTCAGTAGGGGTAGAAGGAGTTAGTTTCGGACTTGCTGCTCTCGTAAGCGCCCGTATCCTGAACTGGCAGAAAACAAGACTTGAACTTACAACTGACAACATCAGGCTGGCCTACCTCATTATGGCCTTTTTCATCCTCCCATACGTATTATATGAAATATTGCCGTCAAGTTTCGCCGGACTATCATGGGCAGGACTTGCTTTGCTTTATTACCTGATGGGTAAGCTTCTCAAAAATCAAAAATACAGAATGATGGCTGTGTCAACCTTAATATTAACTTCACTTTACCTTGCTGCTTTCGGGATAGCATCAAATGATATTACCTATAAAATTATATCATTCCTTGCCGTGAGCATTATACTACTAATAATTTCAGTTGTATATACGAGGATGAGAACTAACCAAAAACCAAAAGAATTAGCATAATTTTTAATGGGTCATTTGCTTTCAAGCCTGGCAGTTGCTTTCACTGCCGGGCTCTTTTTTGCTGCAATCAAGCTGCCGGTTTTAATCCTTAAAAAGGTTAAATTAGATCCACTCCAATAGTTGTAAATAAAAGTTTTGATGAAAGTAATATTGCCAATATTGTGTCTATCCGTGTTAGTTCCATGCAGCTACCCGCAGAATTATTTCTATACTAAGGATGAACAGTTTTACAACGGGGATTCGGTTTTCTGTTTCCTTGGCTTCAGTGCATATTATCTGCAATGGATTGCTTCAGACCCTTCAAATAAATACCTGGTTGATGAGGTTTTTCGTGTTGCCAGTGATAACGGGGTAAAAGTCATAAGGACCTGGGGATTTAATTCAAACAGCGATTCATCAACAGAAGGCTGCATCAGGTATTCTCCTTACGGTATAAAAGAAAACGGATTGAGATCACTTGATTATATTATTTATAAGGCAAAGCAGTATGATATCAACATCATTTTAACCCTCGAGAATAACTTTAATGATTTCGGCGGAATACCTCAGTATATAAAATGGGCCGGAAGGCATCTTAACACCAATTACAGGACAAACATATTCACACGGTGATTTCTTTACTGATGATTCGATTAAAAGCTGGTATAAATATTATATCGAAAAAATTCTTTACCGGGTTAATACCTATACCACAGTCAGGTATAAGGATGAACCGGATATTTTCAGTTTTGAATTGATTAATGAGGCAGAAAATGAGGGAGGATCCGCAACAACCTTAAAGAACTGGTACAGTGAAATGGCTGGTTATTTCAAATCAATAGACAACAAGCACCTGCTTACAACAGGAGAGACAGGATACGATAATCACCTGGTGGATTATTCAGATCCTGAACTATTTTATAACAATACCCGCTTTTTATTTGACGGATACAAAGGAAGCAGTTTTGCTGAAAACAGCTCAATAAAAAATATTGATTATTCATCTTTCCATTTATATCCTGAGAAATGGGGATGCGAACCGCTCTCTGGCAATACCTGGATAAATGATCACAGTAGACTATCCGGCAGCTTTAACAAACCTTCCCTGCTGGGTGAATTTGGAGTGACAAAAGATAGAATGGCAAATTATAAGCTCTACCTGGAGACAGTTGGGAATACCCTTTCACGTTCAGCAATGATATGGCAGTACGTACCTCCCGAACTTATGGATATAGCGGACAGCTATGCTTTCAATGAGGTTCAGGATCCGGCTCTAATGGATTTATTCAAAGCTTATAACAAACAATTAGACGCGGGTCCGGTTTATCCTGGCAGCGCTGATTTCATCCTTTACCAAAATTTTCCCAATCCTTTTAATCCTTCTACCACAATTAGTTTTTCACTCAATCAGCAGGCTAATGTTAAAATTGAACTTTTCAATTCACTCGGTGAACTTGTAAGAATAATATACCAGGGAACTGACGAAGCAGGAGTTCATAATATTTTTTTGTCATTTGACAACAGCCTCCTAAGCAGCGGAGTTTACTTTTACCGTCTGGAGGTACTCCCCTCTTTAAGCAACGGAAGAACCTTCGCTAAAGTCAGAAAAATGCTGCTCTTAAAATAAAAATGAAGTTAACAGATTGCTTTTGAATAATAGATTATTGATATTAAGCAACTTAATTATCCATGCAATTTTCTTTTCTATTTTTCTATCCCGGCGGGATAATGTACCGGTCTATTTTAATGTAAATATTTTCCGATACCTGCCCTCTCCTCTCAACATCCGGCAGTTTTCGAGCATTTTACTGCCTATTCAGATGATCTAATTTTTTAACTATATAAGGAGGCTCTGTGAAAAAAAGGTTCCTATTTACCGGCTTAATGCTGTTGACTTGTTTAAGCATGACACTGGTCATTTTTCATAACTGGTCAAATCCCATTGTAAACGAAAAAGTTTCATATGGAGAAGATTTAACAAAATATGATGAAGGTCCTGAAAAAGGTCCCGAGCTTGAGCGTTGGTATTTTCAACAGTGGCATCAGCCCTTCGGCGCAGTATTATCACCGGATTTGCTGCATAAAATGCGGACAGATGCAGCACAGTTAAAGAATGAATCTGAAATTACAAATGAACCTTCACTTACAGGCTGGCAGGCTGTAGGACCCGTAAAGATGAGCGTTCCGGGTTCAAATGCTTCCTACACTGGAAGAATACTTGATGTTCAGATACTTAATGACGGAAATCTCCTGATTGCAGCGGCCAGCGGCGGATTGTGGAAAGTTACAGGCTCAGGTGCAACTCCTTTTTCAGACGGTATCCTTGACCTGGCGGTTTCAACGGTAGCCGTAAATCCTAATGATAATAATACCATTTTCATTGGAACCGGAGAGGTATACGTTCGCGGAGGTTCGGGAATGTACGTAACTCATGATGGCGGAGCTACCTGGAGCAACGTATCTGGACTTTCTCCAACACCTTGGGGCATATACAAAATCAGATATATGCCGGGACATCCAAGTGAAGTTCATGCTGCTACATATGATGGATATTACAGATCTGCTGACGGCGGCGCAACATGGACAAAAACCCTTGATGGTAATTTTTCTGATTTTACGTTTACAGATTCCAACACAGATGGTTGGATATTTGCTGCTAAATGGGGTGAGAATAAGATCTACTGGTCCTCACTTTTTGGAGCTTTGTGGAATGTAATAGACCTGCCGATTACAAATGTCGGAAGGGTTGCATTATCCTATCAGTCAGGCACCCTTTATGCAGCCATTGCAAGGAACGATAACAGTAATCTTCTCGGTGTTTACAAATCTACTGATTTTGCAGCAACTTGGACAGATATAACTCCCCCTGAAAATTATATGGGTAACCAGGGATGGTATGATAATATAATTTCAGCCCCGGCACCGAATACAATTTTCGTTGGAGGTGTAAATCTCTGGAAGTCTACTGACGATGGCAGTTCATGGACTAAATTAACGGGACCAAATATTCATGCCGATCAGCATGCTTTCGTGCGGAACCCATCCAATTCCGATATCTTTATTGGTAATGACGGCGGTCTTGCAAAATCATCTGATCTTGGAGCAACCTGGTCAACCAGCTTAAACAACATACCGATCACTCAGTACGTTAACATTGACGTATTCGGGAAAAGTGTTGCATTTATTGCAGGAGGTTCCCAGGATAACGGTATATCAGTCACTACAGACCTTGGAGCAACCTGGACGTATGCAGCAGGAGGTGACGGCGGTGGTGTAGCAATTGACCCTGATGACAATGCAAAACTTTATATGACCAATGGTGTGTATGGCGGTGATTGGACATTCCGCAGACTACGGTCAACAGATGGAGGGGTTAACTGGGAAAATATAAACAACGGCATCGATCCTTCAGATCAATGGTACATAAGGATTCGGCATGACCAGGTGAATCCGATTTATTTATTCAGTAACTCAGGTCCTTATGTTTATGTTTCAACAGACAACGGGGATAACTGGTCAAAATTAAATAGTACGCCTTTTGCCTCAAACGTCTCCGAACTTTCTGTAGCAAAGTATACATCCTCGGGCGGAACAATCGTCTATGCCTGTATGCCGGCTACAACAGGATCCAGGCTGTGGGTTTATAATAACGGAAACTGGAATGACAACCTGGTCCCATCAGATCTCCCCAATGATGTACAGATCAGGAAAGTTTCAACTCACCCGGAAGATTACAATACTGCTTTTATGATAATGAACGGAATATCACAAAATGGTCCTTCTAAGAAAATATATAAAACCATCAACCAGGGAGTTACGTGGACAAACATTACCGGTAATCTGCCCAACATACCTTTCTCAGATGTGGTAGCCTATCCGTCTAATGATCAGGTACTGATAGCCGGCAGCGAATTTGGCTGTTACAAAACAACAAACGGCGGATCGACCTGGTTCCGCTGGAATGACGGCATGCCTGAAGGAGTTATTATTACTGAGCTTCGTTATGTAGATGAAACAAATACAACCGGAAAGTTTTATGTAGTTGCAGGAAGTTATGGCAGAGGTATTTACGTAAGAGAATTGAATGATGGAACAATCAATGATGTGAAGGAGGAATCTTCACCTGCAGATTATAGTTTAACTCAAAATTACCCGAATCCTTTTAATCCCGCTACTTCGATCAGGTTTACCCTGGCAAAAAGAGATAACGTTGAATTAAAAGTGTACGATATACAGGGAGAAGAGGTTGCGACTTTGATTAATGGAAGTATGAATTCTGGAAGTCACGAAGTAAGTTTTAATGCAGGGAACCTGGCCTCAGGTGTCTATATATACAGGATTAAAACTTCTTCCTTCACGCAATCCCGGAAAATGACCGTGTTAAAATAACGAAAGCTCCGATTTGCGAAAGATTATTTATAAAGAATTCTATTCAGAAATTAATAAAGGTCAACTTTGATGAGACTCTATATTTTGTTTTCAGCCTTTTTATTAAGTATGCTGCTGGTCGGGCTGCAGCAGCCAGGTAACAGGCAGCTCTGAAAACAGCGTGCAGTATTACTCCCGCGGATACCTTATTCCCTTTGAAGTAAGAATAACCGTAACAGGCAAAAACCTTGAAGTATACTATACCAAACCCGATATGCCGGCTCCTATAGATGAAAATTTTACTATTACAGAAGATGAAAGCAATAAGTTATTCGATTATCTGAAGGAAATTGATTTTATGAAGATGGAGTTACCGGGCACTGAGAAAAAGATGGATGCACCGGTCACAAAATTAAAAGCAGATATGAACGGAGATTCCAGGGAGATAGAACTTGATCAGTTATCATCTATTCCCGAATCTTTGACTAAATTAAAGACGAAGATATTTGATCTGGCTTCCAGGTACAAACCAGGATGGAAAAAAGAAATCGGGTTTGAATAAATAAAAAGAGGCCGTCAACTGACGGCCTTTTTTTTATAGATTAAAGTACATTTTATATTCAAACGGATGGGGCATCGTTCCGATAGAATGGATTTCTTCAAGCTTTATTCTTGACCATTGTTCAAGAAGTTCATCGGTAAAAATTCCTCCGCGCCGTAAAAAATCGTTATCTATCGCTAAAGCATCCAGGGCCTCGGCAAGGTTCCTTGGAAGAAACTGAAATTTTGTGCTTTCCGGATCTTCGAGGAAGTTCTTATCATATGGACCGAAGCCTTCCTTTACAGGATCTATCTTATTTACCACGCCATCTATACCTGCAAGGAGCATAGCTATCAGGCAAAGGTAAGGGTTGGCGGTAGCATCAGGCGGACGATACTCAAAACGTGTTTCTTCTGGATTCGATACGTACTTGGGTATCCTGATGGCAGATGCCCTGTTCCCCTGCCCATACGTTAAGGCAACCGGAGCTTCAAAGCCCGGCACCAGCCTTTTATAAGAATTTGTACTTGGGTTTGTAAAGGCAGATAGAGCGGGACCATGTTTAAGCATTCCTCCTATGAAGAACCTCCCGAGTTCGTTCATATTTCCGTACTCACCTTTTTTATAAAATGCATTCTTTCCATTTTTTGTCAGATAAAAGTGAAGATGCATTCCATTTCCGGCCTGGTGATACATCGGCTTGGGCATAAAAGTGATGAAAAGATTTTTACGGCGTGCAAAATTAAAGAGAATGTATTTAGCAGTAATTATATTATCTGCTGTTGTAAGAAGATTTGAAAAATAGGTTTCTATTTCCTGCTGTCCTCTTTCTCCAACTTCATGATGATGATACTTAACTTTTATTCCGAACTTCTGCAGAAGTTTACTTGCTTCATCACGAAAGTCATCGTACTCATCCCATGGATTTGCTGCGTGATAAGCCTTTTTATAGAATTCTTCGGCGTGCTCCACTTTATAATATGAAGAGGAGGTCCTTGTATCATATTCCACGTTAGAAAAAATGTAGAATTCAAATTCTGTACTCCACCAGGAAGAGTCAGCTCCCGTGGTTTTTTTAAGAAGATCCTTTATTTGTTTAGCAAGGTATCTGCCGTCCTGGTTAAATGGAGTCCTTTTCTCATCCGTCAGGGCAATGTGTGCGTAAAAGCTTAGGGTAGGTGCTTCACGAAAAGGATCGATAACGGCAGTTTTAAGATCAGGAATCAGCACCATATCACTGTTTTCTACTTTTCTGAATCCGTAACTGGAGCCATCGAATCCTACTCCCTCTTTAATCATTTTATCAAGAATATTATCACAAACCGGAAGCGATATATGATGCAGGCGACCTGTAAGGTCAATTGCCTTCAGGTCAATCACCTCAATTTTATTTTGTTTTATTATGGTTTTACATTTTTGAAGATCATTTACAGGCATACTTTCCCCGGTAAATTTACGGAGCCGGGAAGATTCCCGGCCCGGAGTGAAAAAATTATTCTGTGTAATTTATTGCTGATAATCCGGGGAACAAGGCTACTGTATCCAGTTCCTCTTCTATCCTTAATAGCTGATTATATTTGGCAATTCTGTCAGTTCTTGAAAGAGAACCTGTTTTAATCTGACCGGCATTGGTAGCAACTGCTATATCAGCAATGGTTGTATCTTCAGTCTCACCTGACCGATGACTAATAACATTTGTATAACCTGCTTTCTTAGCCATTTCTATTGCATCCAGAGTTTCGGTAAGTGTTCCAATCTGGTTTACCTTGATCAGGATTGAATTTGCCACTCCTTTTTCAATACCTTCGGCAAGACGCTGAGTGTTTGTTACAAACAGATCATCGCCAACCAACTGGATTTTATTTCCAAGTTTCTCAGTAAGAATCTGCCAGCCGTTCCAGTCGTCTTCGGCTAGTCCGTCTTCAAGAGAAACGATGGGGTATTTTTTTACCCAGTCAGCCCAGAAATCGACCATTTTTTCGATCGGAATCTCTTTGTTAGGAGCCGACTTAAATAAATGATATGCATTCTTCTCTTTAAGGAAGAATTCACTTGCAGCCGGATCAAGAGCAATACCTATTTCGGTGCCTGCTTTAAAACCTGCTTTTTCGATTGCTTCAAGAATTACTTCTATGGCCTCTTCATTTGACTTCAGGTTGGGAGCAAACCCGCCTTCGTCACCAACGGCAGTGTTGTAACCTTTTTTGGCTAATACAGATTTTAAGGAGTGAAAAGTTTCAACGCCCATTCTTAGTGCTTCTGAAAAACTTGAGGCGCCGAAAGGCATTATCATAAATTCCTGAAAGTCAACATTATTATCAGCATGTTTTCCTCCGTTTAATATATTCATCATAGGAACAGGCAGAGTGCGTGCGTTAGTACCGCCGATGTACCTGTAAAGAGGAAGTCCCAGTGTTTCGGCAACTGCTTTAGCGCAGGCAAGAGAAACACCAAGTATTGCATTGGCACCTAATGATGATTTATTTTCTGTACCATCCAGAGTAATTAACATATTGTCTATTTCAGCCTGATCAGCAGCATCAAAATCTATCAGTTCATCGGCAATTCTGTCATTTACATTTTCAACCGCTTTAAGTACACCTTTACCATTATAGCGTGATTTGTCGCCGTCTCTCAACTCAACAGCTTCATGTTCTCCGGTTGAGGCACCGCTGGGAACGGCAGCTCTTCCAATTACTCCTGATTCCAGTTGTACTTCAACTTCAACGGTAGGGTTGCCTCTTGAATCCAGTATTTCTCTTCCCAGAATATCAATTATAGTTGTCATTATTTCTCCTGATTTTTCAATTATCATTCATATATGTTTAAAGTTACTTTACAAAACTAGTTAAAATAAACCTATTCTGCTTTTGTCTTAAATCCTTTTATCATCCAATTTTTTGCAAGCCATAAACCTAAAGGAGTTATCATTGCGATTAATCCGTAAATGAACCACATAGTCTCTGTATTCATTTGTGAGGGAGGAACTCCATCAGGGCAGTATTCCATCAGGAACCAGCCTGCATACATAGCGGTAATTACCTTCGTAAGGAACCATGGGAATTGTCCTATACCCATATAAATACCTGTCATTCCTTTTGGTGCTATTTCAGCAACCCATTGTAGAAAACGGGGCTGCCACATTGCCTCGCCGATTGTCATTATGATTATGAAAGCAAAGAGAGTATATATATTGGGTCCAATTACAAGTATGAACGTAGGCGAAGCCATCACGAGGGTTCCCAGAATAGTCATTTTATATGCATCTTTTTTGGCAGTAAGCGCCGCTATCATAGGGGTAAGGATAAAGATAAGGATCGGGTTAAAGTTTACAAAGAACTCGAAGTTATTCTGCACGAATCCGGTAAAAGCGCGACTAGTATACTGTGGCAGTGTCAACCAATTATGGGCAAAAAGTGTTTGAACCGGGATCAGAATAAAAATAAAATACATAAAACGAAGATCCCTGAGCGGGAAATTTTTAATGTAATATTTCATTTTTTCCTTAAAAGGTTTTTCTGATTCTTCGGCAACTTCCTGTTTCTGTTCATCGGATAATTTCTCAGTAGCCCGTTGAATTGTTTTTTTAGAAAGGATGACTGCAACCACAATAATACCTGCCAAGAGTCAGTCCATCGTAAACCCAGAAAACCCCCGTAATTCCGAAAGCTTTCCTTACCGGCGGTGAAATGAGTCCCGGCATAAAACCACCCAAATTCATCAGAGCATAAAGCATAGCATAACCCATCGCAGCATTTTCTTTGGTTGTAAATCTTTTTATTGCTGCATACGCCGCAGGCTGATAAATTCCGTATCCTAATACGATCCAGAATATTCCGAACATTGCCATACCATGAACACCCGACCACATGCCGGTTGAGGGGAGGATATCAGGACTTATTGTGATAAGCACCCTGCCTATTAGCATCAGGCTAAGTGAAACAAGAAATGATTTCCTTACCCCGATAATATCAACCGTTGCACCCAGGAACAGCATACTTAGCGTTATACCTGCTGTAAGTATCCCGACCATCTGGTCAGCCTGGATATCATTTAAGCCTGCATACGTGTTAAAGTATATTGCGAGCAGACCCAGCATTCCAAAATAAACCAACCCTTCGAGAAAATAGGATATGTTTACGCCCCACAATAATCTTGAAGCCCGAACCAGGTCTTTGAACGGCTGTGTTATTTCTTTTACGGTTTGTTTAAGTACAGTTTCTTCTTTTTCAGGTGTGATTGATTCTTCCGCCATATTTTCCTCAAAAGGTATATTTTTTAGTTGGGTGTAAAAATAAGTAAATATTCAGGATATTACGATAAGATTATCTTCCCCTTCTACTTTAATATAAAAGTAGTATTTTAAGGCTCATTTTCCTAAAAAAACGCAAGTTTAAGAAAAGACTTTTCAAACTATGGATTCCGGAAACTTTAGAGCCTACCTGGCATGGGTAGCGGTCTGCATCATCTGGGGAACCACTTATCTGGCCATCAGGATCGGGGTGGAGCATATTCCGCCGATGCTATTTGCGGGATTACGGTGGATCGTAGCAGGGGTGATCTTTGTTTCCTTTTTAAAACTGAGGGGAAATAAGCTTCCCTCAAGAAGAGATTTAATACATATTTCAGTTGTTGGTATTTCTCTAATTGGTGTAGGCAACGGTCTTGTAGTCACAGGAGAGCAATACGTTGGCAGCGGACTGGCAGCACTATTAATTACAACCGTGCCCTTTTGGGTTGTAGGTATGGAAGCATTTATACCCACCGGTCCGAAGCTAAACCTGGGAATCCTTTCGGGCCTTCTTCTCGGTTTGATAGGAGTTACGCTGATATTTAATGGTACATGGTCTGACCTTTTAGATCCCTCTTATCTGCTTGGAGTAATATGCATACTGGGCGCAGTAATCGCCTGGTCATTCGGAACTGTATATTCCAAGTACAAAAAAGTGTCTGTTCACCCTTTGATGAGTGCTGCGATTCAGATGCTGATAGCCGGAACTGCGCAGACAATCCTCGGATCATTTCTGGGCGAATGGTCCCGTATATCCCTCCATACTGATGGCGTCATTTCGTTTTTTTACCTGGTATTTATAGGTTCCATGTTTGGTTACGGATCTTACATTTACGCAATCGAGCACCTGCCTCTGTCCCTAGTTTCAACTTATGCATACATAAATCCGGTAATTGCACTTTTCCTCGGGTGGCTCGTTCTGGATGAAAAGTTGACTCTTGCGATCATAATAGCTGCTTTTGTAATTATAACCGGTGTCATATTGGTTAAACAAGGGGCAAAAAAACAGAAGAGGCTTTCAGAAAGCCGCAGCTGATTATCAGATAGCTCATTCCTTTTTATTGCTATATTATTTATATTCAATTATTATCAATTCAGAACAGAATAGAGATGAATCGATTAATCGAAGATGTCTCACAATATGTTAAAAAATTGTATGAGACACATCCCACTTTTTATCGATACCATAACCTGCACCATACCAGGGAAGTTGTAAAGCTGGTTAAAGAACTGGCTGAAAATTCAGATGTTGGAGATGCAGATTTGGAAATACTTTTAATTGCTGCATGGTTTCATGATATTGGATATCCAGATTCTATTCAACTGCATGAAGAAAAAAGCGCCGAAATGGCAGCGGAATTTCTTGAGAAGAAAAGTTATCCTCCTGAAAATATTACGACTGTGAAAAAGTTAATCCTTTCAACTAAAGTTCCTCAAAAACCTGAAAACCTTACTTGAACAAATAATGTGTGATGCCGACATTGCTTATATAGGGAAGAGGGATTTTCTAAGAAGAAAAGATAAGCTGCGTGAAGAATGGGGACGTACAATCCAAAAGGAATTTTCAGATACTGAATGGTACATTGAGAATATTCGATTCCTGGAATCAAATTCATTCCACACCGAATATGCTAGAACCAAATTCGGGAATACCCGTAAAGAAAATCTAGCCGCCTTAAAAAATCTCCTTTCAGAACAAAAAGAAAAGCACAATGGCTAAAAAGAGGCCGTCTCAAAGGTTTGATATTGTCAACCTGAACTGGTTTCAGGTTCTAATCCCGATTCGAAATCGAATAATCAGATTCCGAAATAAATTCGGAATGACACTTGAGACAGCCTCTTCAGGTAAACACTCTTAATTCTCACTTCATTAAAATCATCTTTTTAACCGAAGTATAACTTTGAGCTTCAAGGCGGTAATAGTAAACGCCGCTTGCAAGTCTGGAGGCATCAAACACCACTTCATACCGTCCAAGTTTTTGACCCGAATTAACAAGTGTGAACATCTTCTTCTCCCAGAAGATTATATATTTTCAGTTTAACAAAGTCCGTCTTCCGGAAGAGAGTAATTGATCTTTGTGGAGGGATTAAAAGGATTAGGGTAATTCTGTTCCAGTGTATATTTGATCGGTGACAAAACGTTAACTGTCACTTCATCTGAATATGAACAGGTTCCATTTAAATCTATCTGCTTCAATCGATATACATACATACCTGAGCCCGGAGCCTCATCTGTATATGAATAGCTCCTGCTTCTGGTTGTGGTTCCGGAGCCTGCAACGAAAGAAATTTTCTCGAAACCGTTTGTACCGGATTTTCGTTCGATCTCAAATCCGCGATTATTTATTTCGGAAGCAGTTGACCAGTTCAACGTAACGTTTCCATCAGTGGAAGAAGCAGTTAAAGAACTAAGTTCAACAGGAGTAACATACTGATAATTAACGATAAGATATGGATGATTATCTTCGTTCCAACCGTCAAAGTTTATATAGTATGTAGTTGAAACATCCCTGTCGAATATTCCCACTGCAAACCAGCCTTGCGGTATTGCAGCCTGGAGATCAGCAGCAGCGCTGTTTCCCATTTCGTAGGAATGCCAGCCTGTTTCAAAAGATGATGTTTCATTCGAATAAATATAGGCTACATTCTGATCCGAACTACCTTCCACCTGGCTGAAGATAGATGCTCCTCTGGCTGTAACAGGATTAACACTCCCCATAGGAGTAGCACTCCAATAAGGGTAGTAAGTTGCATTTACAAAACCTGTGAGATCAACGGTTAATATATCAGCATTCTCAGGAATCGAACTGATATCGAAAGTCATCCATCCGCACTCAGGCGACATTGTTCTTACCTCGCTGACGTCGGTCTTCGTACTTGAGTTGCAGGTTCCTGTCCAGTAATCTGCACCTTGCGGGTAGAGGGTATCTATAACTGTAACCAGGTTAGGATCCTGAACTGTTCTGAAGCTGAAAGTAACCGGTGAACTGCAGGTATCCCCTACCTCTACAACCTTCCAGAAATAGTTTGTATAATAATCCATCGGAAGGTATGAAGGATCAATTGTCCATGAAGCGGGAAGAGTGCCGGATTGGACCAGGGTCATAGTGGAAGGACTGGTACCGAAATATAATTCATTGTATACTGCCTCTGCACCGTTTGTCCATGATAGCTCCTGCAAATTTACCGGTACATCAACCGCACCTGTTGCAGGATTCGGGTTTGAAGCTTCTGCGACGGGGCAAGGAGGGAGTAATTCTATTACAGGCAGTGAAGGATCACCCATAAGATTGTACATTTCCATATACCGAAGCGTTGTACCGGTTATTCCTCCGAAATGGTCTACAAAATAAATCATTCCCTGCACAAACATTGGTGTTACGCGGGTTAGTTCATCTTCATACATTGATTTGATTACATTGCGTTCCAGTATATCATCCTCATCCCAGTAAGAGTTTACAGAGGAACCATAAAATGAGGCTGCACCATGCTCTGTCCTCAGCCACGTTTCACCGAAGCATTCTGAGGTTTCAAAGGAACCGGTAAGACAGGCAAAACTATATACATAAGGATACCAGGTATTGGTAAGAGATGTAACCTGGGACTGGGTGAGAGGAGGACCGTCAGCCCAGGATGTTTCCGAACCATGTCCCGAATAAAACGCAAAGATCTGGTTGTTGTTCAAAGCATTTATTAATTGCTGTGTGGTAGCTCCATAAGTGTGGGTGTATAACTTAAGGTTTGTGTAGCCTGCAGGATCAAAATACGTATTGATCACATAATTATGAGTCCCTTCGGAAATACTGTAATTATCGCTTGAAGCCATAAAAACATTCTTCATATCCAGTGAACCAATGTATGTCTCCATATAAATGGATTTATTAATTGCATTGCCTAACTGGGTCGTATTTGTAATCGAAAACCTTCCGATGAAAGCATCGGGAAATTCATCTCCACCTTCCAGCTGAACGTATTTCAGATCTGTTTTGGGATTACCATCACCGGAGCCTGTCCATGCGGGAATATTTGCAACGTCCCCTACCAGCAGAATGTATTCCGGTCTTGTGGCAATATTATCATACCTCTGCTGAATAAAAGTTTTTATTGACGTTGTAGTTGTACCTGTTGCCCCGGTGTTAAAAACGTCGACAGTAAAACCTTTGCTGCTCTTAAATTCTACAAACGGCGTAAGGTCGGCTTCAAAAGACGGTGCTGTAATAATAAGGTAGTTTTCACCTGTTCTCTCTGCTCCAAATTCATAGTTAACAAAGATATTCTTAAAGAAATTGTTGAATACCGCAGTTTTCCCCGTTACAGGCACAATGCTGCTGCCCAGGTTTAATTTAAATTGAGCAGAACTTATAAAGGTTAGTCTGTTCTCAACAGGATTATAATTAAATGGATGTATTGTTAAAATAACTCCTTTCACTCCATTTATAACAAAAGGTTCGGAGATGCTGATCGGGTCATAGGTTTTACCTGCTGAATTATAGTAGTTCCTATTAATTGTAAAAGGTCTCTCTGTTAGGGGACTGTTTTTCTCCCATGGTTCCTGGGAAGGATAAATTTTTTGCTTGAGATCTGTAATCTCAGAAACAATTCTGTCGATACTCACGGAAGGATTTTCTTCGCTGTATGAAATGAACATATTGAAAGACATCCGAGGGAGCGCAGGTAAACCGGCTTCGTTTACCGTCCCGTATCCGGGAATATCTATATTATAATAATTTTCATTATTCACGGTAATAGTAGTTAACTGGTACGGAGGCAGAACGAAATTGATTGAATATCCATCAGAGTTTTTTACTAAGGTTATACCATCAGGTGCAGAAGCCAGAGTATTTGAAATAAAAAAGATGGAAAGCAAGAGGACAAAAGGAACGTACAATTTTTTCATAATTTCCCCGGGAATAAATGAATGATAGTGTTTTTTTAATATCGTGGCGGGAGTTAAACTACAAAATCATCTATTTGTTTACAATCGTAATGTTTGCTTATATCAAATATATGCGATTAAACAGGAAAAAAAGAACGGGCTCAATTTGTCGGTCAACTAAATGAGCCTGGTGAGGTGTTTAATACTTCAACGATTTAACTTCAACAGGCTCAGAATGACAATTTCGGTTTTAAATTTCTACAGCGGTAACGCTTTCAGTATGCATTACCTTTTCCAGGGCGTCTTTCAGATCATTGACAATATCATCGACATTTTCAATACCGACCGACAACCTTACTAAACCATCAGTTATCTCGGCTGCCTCCCTGGCTTCTTTTCCCATCGAAAAATGAGTCATACTCGCCGGATGCTGAATCAGGCTTTCCACTCCACCAAGGCTTACAGCCAGCTGACAAAGATTTACAGAATTCATGAGCACTTTTCCGGCTTCAAATCCTCCCTTAAGCTCAAAGGTGATCATTCCTCCGGGACCTTTATGCTGTTTCTGGCCGATTTCATACTGCGGATGGCTTTTTAAGCCTGGATATTTTATCCATTTTATCGCAGGATGTTTTTCCAGCCATTCTGCTATCTTCTGTGCACTACTGCAATGCCGTTCCATCCTTATGGAAAGGGTTTTTAACCCTCTGTGAACAAGGAAAGAATTAAAGGGGTCTATCACTCCGCCGGTCTGGTTTAATGTTTTACGGAATTGAACGTAAGTTTCCTCATTTTTTACAACAATGATACCGCCGACTACATCGGCGTGTCCATTTAAGAACTTTGTAAGGCTGTGCATTACAACATCGGCACCGAGAGCGAGCGGAGTTTGAAGAGCGGGACTCATAAAGGTGTTATCAACAACAACTTTAGCATTATTATTATGAGCAATTTCTGAAATAGCTTTCAAATCTGAAATACAAAGGGTCGGGTTACCCGGTGTTTCTATATAAACTACCTTAGTATTTTTTTTAATTGCATTAAGAACATTTTCAGGATTGGAAGTATCGACGAAGGTTGTCTCTACTCCGAATTTTTTCATTATAGTGTTAAGAAGTGTCGTAGTCGGCCCGTATACAGCCGAAGAACATACAACATGATCACCGGCCTGGGTAAGACTGGCAAAAATCGTATGAACAGCAGCCATACCGCTTCCGCATCCGAGTGCTTTGTGTCCACCCTCAAGCTCTGCTATTGCATTTTCCATTGCTTCAACGGTCGGGTTAAGCATCCTGGTATATATGTAGCCTTTCTGCTTTCCTGCAAATAATGAGGCACCATGCTCGGCGGATTCAAATTTAAAAGTTGATGTTTGATATATTGGCGGAACTACAGAACCAAATTCATATTCATCAATTCCTGCGTGAACGCATTTGGTCTGGAAATCCTGTTTTGAATGGTTTTTCATTTTAATCTCTCCCTGAATAACTCCTAACGGAGGGTAATTAACATTAATTCAATAATTAGCTCTTCAAAATTACGTTTATTGGCAGAGAAAATGAAATTTTGGTTGATCCTCTACAGGATCCGGGGGGTATGACGGGTTCTTTGGGTTACAATATTGTAGATATCTCCCAGGGCCGGAATTAAAATTTTCCGACCCTGAAAGCGAATAAACAGATTAGTTTTCTTCAGGCTGAAGCTGCTGAGATACCGGAAGAACTTGATTACCTTTATTTTTTCTGAAGATTTTCCTGACGAAGGCAGAAATGCTTTCTTTCCACAATTCCGCTCTCATATAAATTACCGGAACCAGCACGAGTGTAAGGAACATCGAGCTTATCAAGCCTCCGATAATAGCCCAGGCAAGTCCCGATTTCCATTCAGAGCCTGAGTCTGTAGCTATTGCAAGAGGCAGCATGCCTATAACCATCGCTGTAGTAGTCATCAGGATGGGTCTTATCCTGCTCTTTCCGGCCTCAATCAGAGCATCATAAGAATTCATTCCGTCTTCTCTCCTTTTCTGATTAGCACGGTCAACCAGCAGGATGGCATTTTTACCTACAAGTCCTATGAGCATAATAATTCCGAGAATGGAGAAGATGCTTAATGACTTCATAGTTAAAGCCAGCGCAAGCAGGGCTCCCACCATTGCCACAGGGATTGAGAACAATACCACGAACGGATAAAGGTATGAATCATACAAAGCTATCATAACCATATAAACGAAAAGAATGGCTGCAAGCATGGCTAGTCCAAGATCGCCAAATGATTCCGACTGGTTCTTAAGATCACCTTCATATGCAACATCTACACCCGGAGGCAGTAAACCAGCGTTTATTTCTTTCTGGATATCCTGACCTATGCTTCCACTGGGTCTTCCGTTAACCTGCGAGAAAACCGTGATTGAGTTTATCCTGTTTCTTCTCTGCAGCTTGGTTGGTCCTGTTGTCTGGAAAACATCGGCAAACTGCTGAAGCTGAATAAGTTCTCCCTTATTATTCATAAATGTCAGGTCCTTCACATCAGATATTCTTGATCGGTCGAACTTATCAAGGGCAATACGAAGATCATAATCATCATCACCATCTCTGAACTTTGAATCATCATCACCGCTTAGAGCCACTCTCAACGCGGAACCTACTTCAGCAACATTCAATCCAAGTTCAGCCATTTTCGCCCTGTCAACTTCTATCCTTGTTTCGGGTTTACCGTCTTCAGAGGAAAGCCGGACATCTGCCGTCCCGGGAATTTTCTTTAAGGCAGATACCAGTTTATCAGCTCCCTGTTTAACAAGTTCCCTGCTGGGTCCGGAAACTATAAGCTGAATTGGGGTCTGGTTGGCAGTACCAAAAATACCAATCGGGTTAACCCTTGCTTTTACACCAGGGATCTTCATAGCTTCTCTTTTTATAATATCACCAATATCATCGGTGCTTTTTTCTCTCCTGTCTTTAGGAACAAGAGCAACATCAATCTCGGAAGCATTATTAGATGATTGTCCCAGCAATCCTTCATTAGAGGCTCCTACTGTAACGAAAGTATTTCTTACCTCGGGAATATTATTGATATACTTTTCTACCTTCTGGGTAACATAGTTTGTATTTTCAATAGAAGACCCAGCCGGCATCTCCAGGATGACTGCGAACTCACCGCGGTCTGATTGGGTGATAAACTCACTTCCTATAAATCCTGCCGGGATAAGTGTAAAGGAAGCAAAGAATAGAACTATGGTTAGTGATATCACCTTCCACCTGTTATGCAGTGCCCACTTTAACACGCTCAGGTAATGTGCAACGACCTTATTAAAAGTGTTTTCGAACCATATCGTAAAACGACCAATCACTGTGCGTTTGGTCAGTTTTTCAAGTTTGCCTATCCTTGATGCCAGCAGAGGGGTTACAGTAAACGAAACGAAAAGAGAAAGCAAAGTTGCAATCACAACCACTACAGCAAACTGGCGGATAATATTGCCTACCAGTCCGCCTGTTAATGCAAGAGGTACGAATACCACAATATCCACCATTGT
This sequence comes from uncultured Ignavibacteria bacterium, assembly GCA_963800255.1. Classification (GTDB taxonomy): domain Bacteria; phylum Bacteroidota; class Ignavibacteria; order Ignavibacteriales; family Ignavibacteriaceae; genus DATFVA01. Next base: position 155,132 of record CAWDAK010000011.1, read on the forward strand.
AATTGCCAGGGCAGCAAATCCAATTTCATTTCTGCCTTTAAGTGCTGCTTCCCTCTTATTCTCACCTTTCTCAAGATGATGGTGAATATTCTCAAGCACCACTATGGAGTCATCCACAAGTATACCCACTATCAGCGATAAACCGAGAAGGGTCATAAGGTTAAGTGTGAACCCGAAGGCATACATCACTATAAAAGTTGATATCATTGAAGCAGGGATCGCGAGCATCACTATGAAAGAATCCCGCATACTATGCAGAAATAGCAGCATGACTATTGCCACGAGTACAACTGCAAGGGCCAGATCAAACTTAACTCCATTTGCAGCATCGATAGTAAATTGTGAACCATCCTGGGCAATATTAAATGATACTCCCTGAGCTTTGTAATCCAGTTCCATCTTAGCAACTTCGGCCCGAACCAGCTTGCTCACTTCAACTGCATTAGCGTCAGTCTGTTTCTGAACCAGTACACCGACGGAAGGGATATTATTAATTCTGTTTAGCATGCTCATATCTTTTGTACCATCATAAACTTCAGCAACATCATCAAGGTGAATGTCACTTCCGTCTCTTGTACGTGCAACAACAAGGTTCTTCAATGCATCTATCGAACTGAATTTACCTGCTATCCTTACGATAAGCTGTTCCTTACTGTTCTCAACTTTACCAGTCGGGAAATCCAGGTTGGATGATTTAATGGCCTGTGTTACCTGGAGTATGGAAAGACCATATCCGCGGAGCTCATCTGCATTAAGATTTACTCTTATTTCTCTCTCATCTCCGCCTACGAGGGTTATCTGTCCAACGCCCTGTATTTTCGCCAGTCTTGGTTGAATCCTGTCTTTTATAAACTGGTAGAATTCCGTTGAGGGCATTTTACTGGTAACGCCCATTCTAAGTACAGGAATTTCATCCAGAGCAAATTTTGAGATCGTCGGCGGTTTTGCATCCGAGGGAAGCCTGGTGAGAACCTCATTCACTTTCCTCTGAGCGTTCTGCAAAGCGATATCAACATCGGCCGACTGGTTGAACTGAATCATAACGAACGATACTCCCTCTGAAGAAGTAGAGTTAACGTTATCGATTTCATCTAGAGTAGATATAGCATCTTCGATCGGTTTTGTCACCGAAGTCTCAACCTCATTAGGTGAAGCACCGGGATAAACCGTTGCAATAGTAATTACAGGGGGTGTTATTTTCGGAAGCAGCTCATAATCGAGCTGAGTATAACTATAAATACCAAGTACCGTCAGCGCAGCAAATATTACAACAATCAGCGTAGGTCTTTTTATGGCTAATTCGGTTATTGTCATTTTTTAATCTCCTAATCCTGGTTTATTACATAAACTGCGGTGTTTTCTTCAAGATTATTTTGTCCGTTCACAACAACTTTATCTCCGCTATTTAATCCCTTTAGAACTTCCAGGTTATTATTGTAAGTGCTGCCCACGGTAATATTTTGTAAATGAACTATACCATTCTCCACAATAAATACCTGGGGATTTTTAATACTTCCCAAAAGAGCATCACGGGAAACAATGAGTCGTGGTTCGGATGCCTTTGACACAAAGCTCACCTTACCGAACATCCCTGATTTTAACGGGTGTTCTTTACTGTTTACCAGTGATATTTCAACCTGGTAATTATGAGCCTGGTCGCCCTTATCGCTGATGGTAGAAATAGTACCGGTAAACTGTACGCCGGGATAAACATTAGTTGTTACAGTTACTTTGTCACCTTTGCTGAGAGAGAAAACATCTTTCTCAGCTACTCCGACTTTCACTTTAAGCCTGGAGATATCCACAATATTTGCAACCGGCATATTTTTGCTCACATAGGTACCCATATCCACGTCCCTGGAGGTTACTATACCGGATATAGGAGCGGTTATTTTTGTATTCTCATATTCTTTTTTTGCGGCAACAAATTGTGACTGTGCATTATAGTAAGCCAGCTTTGATTGTTCATACTGAACATCAGAGACTGATTTATTTTTATATAATACACTATACCTCTCAAAATCTTTTTTGGATTTCTCGAAGTTTACCTGTGCTGTTTGATATGCACTTTCTTTCAGTTCATCATCAAGCTGTGCAATAACAGCACCCGCCTGCTTATAATCTCCCACATTGGCGAATATTCCGGTTATTTTTCCCTGTGCCTCGGAAATAACCCGGACATCATTCTCACCCACAATAGTCCCTACCAGTTCTATATCATTTGACACTTCTTTCTTTTCAACCTGAGACACTGTTATAGGGTAAGCACTGATCTTATCGTTCTTAGCTTTTGCTTCAAGCTGAGAACGGTTATTAAGGAGTACCAGTATCAATACTGCAAAAAGAACAAACGAGATAATGTAATACTTTAGCTTTTTCATATTATATGCCCTCTATATTTATTTACCAATTGATTTTTCTAAACCTGCTTTAGCAAGCTCATAATCTGCCAGCGCCTGTATATAGTTTGTTTTTGCCTGAAGTAAGGCAAATTCCGCATCCAGCAAATCTGAGTTTAATGCAAGACCATTCTTAAATGTTTCATTAGTAACACGATAGTTTTCCTCTGACTGCTGAACGCTTTGATCTGAGGCCAGTACCTTCTCTTTCGCTTTTAACAAGTAGAGGTAATTCTGAGTTACTTCGAGACTAATGCCGTCTTTCAAACTTTTATATCCATCCTTTACCTGCTCCAGTTGAGCTTCAGCCTGCTTCGTCTGATCACTCGTTGCCAGCCAGTTCCATATATCCCATGACAGTCCCACGCTCACATCCCAGGTTGCATTGAATTTATCCTCTGCAGGAAAAATCCTCTGGTTGGGCCTGGCATAATAATAATTGCCTGCAAGGTATATCTGGGGATACCAGCCGGATTCGGCCATAGTAACACCGCTTTCACCAGCCTTAAGCCGGTAATCCATAGCTTTTAGTTCAGGCCTGTTATCCATTGCCTCCTGCATAAGCTGATCAATATCGGGGGCGTTATCATCTTCTAACACGACATCAGTCTGCACTGCGATATCTGTTGAAAGCGGCAGTCCTATCACGTTGTTCAGGTTACTCTTTGCCAGCTTAACACCGTTATCAGCATCTATCTGGCGGAGTCTCGCTTCGGCAAGCTGCACCTGAACTTTTAATACATCATTCTTTGTTGTAATTCCGTTTTCATAAAAATTCTTTACATCAGAGAGATGAGCTTTAATGAGATCAATGTTTTCGTCAACTACACTTTTTACCTTGGTTACTTTGAATAATCCCCAGTATGCATTTTTTATATCATAGACAAGCTGCTGTTCATCTTTAGTGTACTCCTGTTTCTGTGCTTCATAAGTGTATTCTGCAATATTTGAGCTGCTTGATAACTTAAAGCCTGTGAAAAGTGGCTGCTGAAGAGAAAGCTTAATATTATAGTTATTCACTATCGAAGGCTGAATATCAAAATTGCCGAAAGGTGTAGTCAGGATAAAAGGATCAATTTCACTTAATCGGGTATAAGAAGCGTTTAACTTTAATGACGGGAGCCTGTAAGTATTGACCTCGCTCCACCTTGCTTCCGCGTAATTAACTTTCATCTGAGATGAATGTATCAACTCACTGTTCTTTAGTCCTATTTGTATACTCTCTTCCAGGGTCAGACTGCGTGATTCCTGTGCGAATGAATTAACGAATAAAATTCCTGAGAAGAGAAATATTAAAATCCCTGTAAATCCGGATTTCATTACTGATTTTCTCCTTTACTATTTTCTTCAATATTATATGATAAATACTCGTGACGCCCCTCTTCTGTTAGTATTCCCTCAAATATTATCCTGATAACAGCATCGAAAACCTGGTTTGCTGAATATGGAAGCTGGCTTAATGTTTCAGGATTTATCATTCCCTGTATGGCATGTAAATAAAAAAGTAATATGAGCTGCCGGTCGATGTCTTTTCTGAAAACTCCCGTCTCTACCCCCTCATTAATAAAGGTGGAGAATCTTTTAACCGCATTCGCTTTCCGGAAATCATGTATTTCCTTCCAGACTTCAGGAATGTTTTTGTGAAGATCTTCAAGCAGCGGTCCCTGAAGTTTTGTTGTCTGCTTGCCGATAAAATTCATTACTGACTTAAGTTTATCCATAAAGTCCATCTCTTCATTATTCCAAACAGAGTCTATGTGATCATCAATTGAACATTTCATCGAGGTTACCATTTCTTTCACTAGAGATTCCTTTCCCGGAAAGAATTTGTACAGAGTCTTTTTGCTCATCCCTAGACTTGCGGCAATCTCGTCCATAGTAACCTTGGAGTATCCGAATTGAATGAACAACTGTTCTGCCTGGTTCAGGATTCTCTCTCTGATCTCTTTCTCTTCGTGCATCTTTTTCCTTTTCTCCTTTTATTGCTCCGAAAAACTGGATTAGTTTATTTAGTTTCCATTCAGAGTCAAAAAAAACAGATTCTATATCTGTTGTTTTCCAAAAGGAAACTCATATTGTTTTTTCGGTTTCCAAATGTAAGTTATGGAAGGATAATATCCAAATTAATTCTTATGAACGGCAACAGTATGTGTGATCCGGTTCATATATATAATAATAGAATATCTAAAATGTCCCGGAAAAAATCCTCGTATAGGATCCATTATTGTAGATTAATGCTGGTTGGTAAGAGGATTGTGGTCACAATAATAGGACATCTACAATGCCCCGGCCAAAATCCTCGTATAGGATCCATTATCGTAGAAAGAGTCCGGTCTGAAACAAAAATCATCCTCGTAGAGGATCCAATTATTGTAGTCAGTTGTTTTCAAGGGACGATTCGTAGAATTTTTTGTAATTTTTGATCGAATTGAAGATAGCTTCGGCTATTTTTTCCTGTCCCTTTTTGCCGGAAATATATTTCGCATCGTGACGATTCGAAATGAAGCCGGTTTCAACCAGTACACTGGGCATTGATGCACCCACAAGCACATAAAAACCCGCCTGCTTCACACCCCTGGACGGGATATCTGTCTGCAGGGCATAATTTTTATCAACAAGCTCTGAAAACCTTTCCGAGTACCTCATATAAGTAGAATGAGCCATGCTTACCAGGATAAAATTCTCATCGGTGAGTTTCTCATACCGTTTAGGATTTTCTTCGTATTCTATCACGCTGTTTTCTCTTTCAGCTATAGAGATTGCCTCTTTCGTTCTTCCCGGTCTCAAAAGGTAAACCTCAAACCCGCTTGCATCAGTCGGCTTCTTAGGAGTTGAATTACAGTGGATTGATATAAACAGCTTGCCGTCATTCTCATTGGCTATTTTTCCACGCCTGTAAAGTTCAACGAAGGTGTCGTTCTTTCTTGTGTATACTACCTTAACGTCTTTCATTTCCTTCTCTATCAAACGACCCAGTGCAAGTGTTACTGCCAGGTTAACATCTTTCTCCTTAACTCCGTTCACCCCTATCGCGCCGGCATCCTTACCTCCATGACCAGCGTCAAGAACGATAACATCAAACTTCCACTTTTCCTTATTTTTATCATTATCAGTAGTACTGGAAAACACCTTATTATGAATTGCAATGAGAATATCCCTGCTTGCGTCAACGTTCAGAACTTCACTGGTGGAATAATCCTTGCCTACCGAAAATTCAAACTGTGTATCGGGACCTATATTCTTAATGTTGACATCTTTTACAATTCCTTTACCGTTCACAGATGAAAGTTTGCTTAGATCCGCATTCACCCTACGGAAAATGATTGTCAGGAGCCCGTTTTTATAGCTGCTGTAATAGGAAGGTATACGCTTATTAGATTTAACCCTTATAAGGGTTCCGTTTGCTTTCTGTTCAATCTTGAGTCCGGTGATGTTTACTTTAGCGGTTGTCTCATCGGGAATTTCATCCGGCAGCTGTCCCCGTACAGCCATCCGTCTGCTGCTCTCTATTACAATATCCTGCCCCGAAGCCTCTCTGAGAATATTAATAGCGTAGCGGAGAGGAATGTAGATATTATTGTTCAATATGTACGTAGAGGTTGGAAGCTGAAATATTTTTTCAGTTTTATTATCCTTTGAAGTAAGGATAAGAAATGGATTCTGACCGGTTATTTTAAGATTATGCTTTGGATATTTAAGTTCTATTTTCTTAGTCTCATCATTTATATAATACGACGCGGATGTTGCATCAGCAAAATGATTTATAGAAAAATAGATTATCCCCTGCCTTATATAAACAGGGATGTAGCTGGTTCCTTTTGAGGTATTAAGAACGATCTCATCTGCATTCTGTGCAAATATTAAAAACTGAAAGGATATTAAAAGGCTAACTATAAAATAAAATGACCGCATATTCCATATTTTCATCTAACCGATAAACGGGATTAAAAATCCGCTCTTCTTTTTGTACTCTTTATACTCATCTTTAAAGTATTTTGCAAGGAGTTTTTCCTCCATTACTGCTCTCATTATCAGCAGCGGGATTGCAATTATTGCAAGCGGCAGAACAATATAACTAAGTAAAGCCGCTGCGGCACCCAGGTCCATCAGCATCTGGGCAAGGTACTGGGGATGCCTCACAATTCTGAAAACTCCGCTGGTAACAAGAACATGGTTTTTATGGATCAGGACTTCCTGGGAATAATTTTCAGCGAGAGTTTTAACTGTAAGAATCTGCACCCAGGAGAAGACCAGGAAGAAAATCAATCCTGCTATCCTTAGAGTCTCATAAGCAGGAAGGTATTCGAGCGTACCGATCCTGAAAACACCCAAGATCGTTCCCAGCAATGTTAAAGTTGAGAGGTAGACGGGAAGAGTCTGCAGATAACTTTTAGGTTTTTCCCTTGCTGCACCGATAGCAGACCGTAAGTCTCTTTTTGCACCTGTATAATGCGCACCGAATGTTGCAGCGATGTTGAGACCTACTATAATATTAATTGGATCCATATAAGTGAGAATTTGTGAAAAGTAAATAAGACATATTGAAAATTACGAAGAAAATCAGTCAGTTTTCCGGCCATGTTTCTTCATAATTTCCTGCCACTCTTCCATACTCAGCTGTTCGGATTCATCAATAAGCATAATAGGAATATCATCCTCAATACGATAGCGTCTGCGGGAAATTTTATCCGTTGAAACAAGTGTTTCTCCATCCAGTACAAGGTCCGCCTTTGTTTCAGGACAGCATAATATATCAAGTAATTCTTTGTTTATCATAAATTTCTCCGGTTTCATTCTAAATTATAATTTAATTTGATATTCTACAAATGCTCTAAGTTTGTACAAAGGCGGCAATTATTTTACACGAACGGTATTGACTAAAATAGTTCTGTGTCTTAGATTTCTTTCATATTCCCAAAACAATTTCCAGAAAATCCCCGTCATTACAGGTATATGGCGGAAGAAATTCCCTGTTTATTCTATACTAAATCAGGATATATACGTTTTATTCTGAAGCAGTGACAACTGACAACAGGTTTTCTTAAATCAATACTAACAATATATAAAAGGTGCAGGATGAAAAAGTTGTTCAAAGTTGTGGGCTACATATTAGGCGGCATTGTGATTCTGTTAGCTGCCGGCTTTATTTATTTCAACTCCAAATACCCGGATGTTGATAAACCCTCTACTGTTAAGGTTGAAATCACGCCGGAAAGAATTAAGCGGGGAGAGTACCTTGCAAATCATGTTACCGGGTGTATGGATTGTCACGCTGTAAGGGACTGGTCTAAGTTCTCGGGTCCGCCTGAACCCGGAACCCAGGGTAAGGGCGGTGATAAATTTGGAAGAGAGATCGGATTTCCAGGAAACGTTTATGCAAAAAATATTACTCCCGCAGCAATTGGCACCTGGACAGATGGTGAACTTATTAGGGCAATTACGCAGGGAGTTAACAAAGATGGGGAGGCTTTATTTCCGCTAATGCCTTACCTTGGCTTAAATCATTTAGCGAAAGAGGACCTGTATTCAATCGTTGCATATATAAGATCACTTCAACCGATGGAGAATGAAATCCCTGAAAGAGAACTTGATTTTCCGTTGAATTTTATTGTTAAAACGATTCCGCCGAAATCTTACACCCCGGCTCCGGAACCTGATAGAAATAATTCTATAGAATATGGAAAATATCTGGTTACCATAGCAGATTGTGCAGGCTGTCATACACCTTCGGAAAAAGGTGAACCATTACCCGGGATGAATTACGCGGGGGGAGAGGAATTTAATCTTCCCTGGGGAACTCTCAGATCGGCTAACCTGACCCCTGATGAAAATACCGGAATAGGAAGATGGACTAAAGAGAATTTCATTGCCAGATTCAAAGCCTTTACTCCTGACTCATCCACGGATATTTCTGTGGATCCGAAAGGGTTTAATACGATTATGCCTTGGTCTCTTATGGCTGGTATGACTGAGGAAGACCTGGGGGCTATTTATGACTACTTAAGAACTGTAAAACCCGTTCAGAATAATGTTATACATTTCACCCCCGTAAATGAATAGGATAAATTTCAGAAAAAGGCTGTTTCAGATGTTATTTGCTCTGCAGGCAGGAGAGTTGCCGGACAAAGTTAATCAGGAAACATCGTCGCTAGGTCCTGGTACAGGTGAGAGACAGCCTTTATTTATTATAATATTTTTTCTTTCGGGATATAAATATTTTCCTTAGGTTTATCCTAAACTTTATGCTAATTATAATACCGGTTTAACAAGATGAGTTCAAGAAGGATCAGGAAGAAATTCTTCAGATTTCTTAAATATTTTTTCCTGTTCATTATTATACTGATTATAGGCGGTTATATCTATTTTAATTTAACTTATCCCATAACCCGGCCCGCAACTGAAGTTGAAATTTACCCGACTCAAAAAAGAATAGACAGAGGAAGTTACCTGGTTAATCATGTTACTGTTTGTCTGCCATGTCATTCTCAGAGGGATTGGTCGTTATTTTCAGGTCCTGTTGTACCGGGAACTGAAGGTATGGGAGGTTTTAAATTTGAAGACGGCGTGCCCGGAACTATCTATGCCAGCAATATTACCCCGTCTGGACTGGGTGAATGGACCAATGGAGAGGTTTTAAGGGCTATTACCACAGGCGTTACTAAAGCCAACCGTGTGCTGTATCCTATTATGCCCTACCCTGAATATCATCAAATGGCAATGGAAGATCTTTATTCAGTAATTTCATATATCAGATCGCTTAAACCAATTGTACAGGAAGTACCTTTATCTACGATTGATTTCCCTATGAACCTGATCATTAAAACAATCCCGCCCGAAGCTTATATTCCGGTTACTTCTATTGATGAATCAAAAAATGTAGATTATGGTAGATATCTTGTTGCAATTGCCGGCTGCAGAAGCTGTCATACTCCAATGGATAAAGGCAAATTTGTTGACGATCAGGATTTAGCAGGGGGAACTCCTTTTCCGCTTAATGAAAGTGCCGCAATGTCGTCCAATATAACCCCTGATATCGAAACGGGCATCGGCAGTTGGACAAAAGACGATTTTCTTACACGATTTAAGCAGTATGAAAATAAAATAATAAAGGTTAAGCCGGATGAATTTAATACTCCAATGCCCTGGACATTATATGCAGGAATGACCGAACAGGATCTTAACGCTATTTATGATTATCTTAAAACTGTACCCCCCGTACATAATAAGATTGATAAAGAAAAGAAGAAATGAACAAGAAAGATTTTCAGATTAAACCGGATACTAGTGTTTCTCTTAAGGAATTCAATACATCCACCACTGGCCGTTTCAAATCAAAAGAAGAAGCAAAAGAAATTCTGAAAGAGAATGTAAAAAAAATGTTTTCGCTTCAGAATATGCTGTATGCTTACGATAAGTATTCCCTTCTTTTAATATTCCAGGCAATGGACGCGGCAGGTAAAGACGGGACAATTAAACATGTTATGTCGGGGCTTAATCCGCAGGGAACGCAGGTCTTCAGCTTTAAGCAGCCGTCGCAGGAAGAGCTTGATCACGATTATCTCTGGAGGGTTCATAAACATGTACCGGAAAGGGGCAGAATAGGAATTTTTAACCGTTCGCACTATGAAGAGGTGCTGGTGGTCAGAGTCCATAACCTTATTAAGGACCAGAGAATACCCCCAGAAGCAATAAATAAAGATATCTGGAATACCCGGTATCGGGAAATAAATGATTTTGAAAAATATTTATTTGAAAATGGCACCGTCATCCTTAAGTTCTTCCTCCATGTTTCAAAAGAGGAACAGAAAAAGAGATTCCTTAAACGGATTGATACTCCCGAAAAAAACTGGAAATTTTCAGCGTCTGACATTGATGAGAGAAAGTACTGGGATAAATACCAGCAGGCTTACGCGGAAGCGATCTCTGCCACGAGTAAAAAACATTCACCGTGGTTTATAATACCGGCAGACCACAAATGGTTTATGCGGTATGCAGTTTCGCAGGTTATTGTTGAAACCCTGGAAGGAATCAGAATGTCTTACCCTGTGTTATCTGATGAACAGAAAGCGAGTCTGGACGACAGCAAAAATCAGCTGCTTAAAGAGGAATGATCACCATTTCCATTATATAAATTATTCTATTGAATTATATCGTGTTTTTCTTTCCACTCGTTAAACCATTTAATGGCAGGCAGTGAAAGAGGAACGGCGGGTATCTTACCACCGAATCCCAGCTCCTGGTATACCATTGAGTTTATGCTGGTCACCTTCAGGTTTGAGAGAGCCTCCTGATTTATATTGAACCCGTATTTCATAGCGAGTGATGTAGTAAACCCGGTTAGTTTTTTCTGAAATTTTTCCCCGGCAAGTATTTTCCTGATATTCTCTTTTTCAGATTCAAAAGAGCCTTGCTTTTCTTTGGTTCTTCTGTCAAGCAGTTTAAATATCGTGAATCCGGTGCCGGTTTTCAAGGGACCGTAGATCTCTCCGGGTTTCATTGATTCTGAAATTCTCCCGATTTCACCGAATGATCCCGCGGGGGCGTATCCTACTACATTATTTCCGTTTGAATACTGTACCACCAGAGCTTCAAAGTTTTTTCCGTTATCAAGCTGATTGAGAATCTTTTCTATGGTTTCGAGACTATCAACTTCTATTGTGGAAATTTTGATTTCCTCTCCCATATTAGCTTTATCACCCCGTGATGAATAATAATCAAAAATTTCTTTATCGCTTACAGCGGTGGAATCGTTAAACATGTTCTGAAGCAGGTAGAAATAATAATTATCTCTCCACATCCTGAATGAATTCTCAACAGACGGAAGTTTATCTAACCCTTCTCTAAGACCCTCTTCTGCCAGAAGTTCCTGTTCAATAAAATGCCTCGTTTTTGAATTGAGCAGATCCATAACTGATTTTGGATCCACTTCTGCGGTTCCCAGGGGTTCAAAACGAAAGTACAAGATAAAATCTTTCAGCGTTACAGGCTTATTATTCAGATCAATATAAACAGAATTTAGTTTCGCGGGATCGATTTCGTTTTCAATTTTAATAAGATTAATGTTGGTTATATAAACTTTATCGGTATCTGATTTCCTTGTCAAAGACTTTTTGTTAAGTATATCATCCACCTTATCTGAGAACAGCTTCAGCAGGTTCCCGTCAGCCCTGATCTTTTTATCCTTAAAGAAATTGACCATGAACTCTTTATAATAAATGGCCTCAGCTCTTTCCTCTGCAGTCTTTTTAAGCCTTTTGTACTCTTCTTCCCATCCGTTCATTTTAGTAAGAACTGGGGTGACCTTTTTCACTATTTTCAGAATATACCATATTCCGTCCATTGAGACGGGATTTGTGAATGATTGTTCAGGAAGGTTAAAAATTTTATCTTCAAAATCAGGGTCATGATCCCCTATCCTGGTTTTCAGGGTATCTTTTGACGAAGCAAATGCTTGATAAACAGAATCGAACGGAACACCTTTTTTAAGAAGAGCAAAAATGTTGTTTATCTCCTCTTCATCTCTGGCCTGTATATAAGTAAACCAAATCTCTGAGGCTTTACCGAGATATAAGGTAAGAAGACTATCAGCAGCTTTTGCCGCTTTTTGACTTATTTCTTTTTTATACAGAGCATCTCTCACGAACATTTTCTTATATCCTGTAAGAGTACGGGCTACAATTTCTGAAGTATCCAGATTCATATCCTGTGCTTCGAGGGAGAATAGTTTCTCAGCAATAAGGGAGTGAAGAATTTCATTTTTTAAAGCTGATGCATCCGCCCTTATTTCCTTCCCTAAGAAGGGAGTTAACTCGTACCTCTCCTGAAATTCCTGTTTCGATATTTCAATATTTCCTATCTTTGCAATGATTGAATCACCCTGTTGAGGAAACCCGGCAAAGAAAGGAATTATAAGCAGTAGTAAAGCGGTTCTGAACATTAATTCTCTTTAAATTAAAAATTAAAAATACTTCCCTAACCGGGGAAATTCAAAGTAAAAAGATTAGGATAAACTCATCCCCATTCGCAGGCAGGATTTGAAAGAAGCTAAAAAAAGTAAAAAAGCAGCCGTAAAGCCTAAAAAAGAGCGATTGAAAGCTCCGCCATGGTTTTACCTTGTATTGTTATTAATCCCCGTAATTTTTCTTGTTCTTCTGGAGGCAGGACTTAGAATTTTTAATTACGGGTACGATTTCACCCAGTGGACAAAAGCCACAGATACTAAATACGTATTGAATCCGGATTTTACACACCGCTATTTCTACTCTACAAAGAATGTCCCCTATTCTAATGGCAATGTGTTTGACATTGAGAAGAAAAAGAATGCTTTCAGGGTATTTATTCTTGGAGGGAGTAGTGCAGCAGGCTACCCTTTTACTCCAAATGGTGATTTCGGTAAGTATCTTCAAAAATACCTGGAATCAGTTTACCCGGAGAATAAAATTGAGGTTGTCAATCTCGCAATTACAGCGGTAAATAGTTATACGATCCGGGATCTCATTCCCGGAGTACTTGAACAGAAACCTGATCTTATAATAATATACGCAGGACATAATGAATATTACGGTGCTCTTGGCGTAGGATCTATGGAATCATTGGGGACGAATCGTTCAATCGTGAATTTAGTACTCAAGCTTAATGACTTCAAGGTAACCCAGCTTGTACGAAATTTTCTTAAATGGGCTTCGGGTTTATTCTCTTCTCCACCGAAATCATCGGGTACATTAATGTCGCGTATGGCTAAAGATCAGCTGATAGAATATGAATCAGATGTTTTCGGGAAGGGTGTAGATCAATTCAGAGGCAACCTTGAAGATGTTCTGGATATGACTAAAAAAGCTGGGGTTCCTGTAATCCTGAGTACCCTTGCCTCCAATCTTAAAGATCAGTCGCCATTTGTCTCCGTTAAAAGCAGCCGTTTCCCTGCAGCTGAAACGGTGTTTAAGAAAGCGGAGGAAACCTTAAGGTCGGGTAATTTAAGACAGGCAGATTCACTCTTCAGGTACGCAAAAGACCTTGATGCCTTAAGGTTCAGAGCACCGGAAGAATTCAACAGGATTATTAATTCATTGGGTGATGAATACGATTACCCGGTTGTTAAAATAGATTCCGTCTTTGAGGTAAACAGTCCTGACAGCATAACAGGCAGCAGTCTGATGACCGATCATTTGCATCCGGCACTCCATGGTTACAAACTAATGGCAAAAGCTTATTTTGAAACAATGACAAAGCGTAAAATAATTCCCAGGGGTAAGCAGGTTTGGGTTATTTATCTTGATAAAAAGGTTGATTACGAATTTCAATTCACGCCACTTGATTCAGCAATAGGCCGGTACAGGATAATTCTGCTTAAAAATGACTGGCCTTTCACCGAACCAAAACCAAGGAGTTTTGTTCTCCGGAAGCTGGATATGAAATCTGGCATTGACACTCTCGCGATGAAGGTAATCGAATCGCAGGTTCCATGGGAACAGGCTCATAGGATAATGGCAGCCCGGTATTTAAAAGCAGGTGACTATAGTTCGTATACAAATGAGATGCTTGACCTGATTGATCAGTTCCCGATATTCGATAATTACTATAAGCTTCCTGCGGAGATACTGATTGAAAAGAAAAAATATGATCTCGCATTCAGGATCCTTCAAAAAGAATATGAACACAGTCCCGATGCATTCTGCACAAAATGGCTTGGAATAATAGACCTTTCCCGGAAAAACCTGGATAAAGCAGTGAAATTCCTTAATGAGAGTCTTGATTATAAGGGAGATGATCCCCAGGTTCTGTTCAACCTGGCAGGGGCGTATGCTATGAGAAGTGATTTCAGTGATGCAGCTGAGATGATAAACAGATGCCTTCAGTCAGATCCAACGTTTCCGGGTGCTTCAGGGTTAAAACAGCAATTAACTGAAATTATTAAGCATTAATCGTTTAGGTTTAAAATAAAAAAGCCGGACTTATTCAGTCCGGCTTTTTTTAATATTCATCCCGAATTACTTCATCAGGATCATTTTCCTGGTAGCAGAGAAATCACCGGCTTTAATTGTATAGAAGTAAATGCCGCTTGATAAGTTAGAAGCATCAAAGTTATACTCAAAAGTTCCGGCTGGTTTCTGCTCATTAACTAATGTAGAAACGAGCTGACCGATAACGTTATAAACCTTCAACGAAACATTTCCCTGTTCCTTCAGGCTGAAACGGATCATTGTTGTAGGGTTGAACGGATTCGGATAGTTCTGTGACAAACTGTAATTATCAGGAACATTAGAAGAAAGTTCTTTTATCCCTAGTACTTCACTTGCCAATTCGTGATAGCCGATGTTAACACCGAATGTATCAATCACTGTAGCTGTTACTGTATGTGGATCAAGAACGATATGATGATTTGTTCCAACACCGCCTTCATTATCATTTAAGAGTGTTTCGCCCCAATTTCCGCCGTGCTTATACTCAATATCCAGGGCTGAATAAATTGGAAACTCAAGGGCATATGACCAATAGTTATCACCCGGTGTTTCATCCCCATGAGTTCCATCGTCATACATAAAGTAAACTAATGTACTGTCAGAGGTGGGCCATCCTGAACTTGGCCAGTGCAGCGGAGGGTTAGCTCCACAGAGTGCTACATTGTCAATTGACGGGAAAGGAAGACCTGTATTTGCATCTATTGCTCCTTCCATATACGTAACGAACGTTACAGTACAGGGTGCATTTGTAATAGTTGCAAGTGTTAAGTCATTAAAGGTTCTGGTAATGCTGACAAATCCAAGGTCATAGTCAGCCTGTGTGATAGTATATACCTTATCACTTCCTGATTCCCAGTTAACCACACCATCATGAACATAGACGTACTTGTAATTAACGTTGTCACCAACAGTAAGCGTATCAAGGATTGTAGCTTCAAAAATATTTGGATCTAGACCAGCGGTCATTATATCATCAGATCCCCAGCCATTCATAGTTCCTCTTGCAGTCACGGTATCCTGAGATGGATCAAACCTTCCTGAAGCAGATTCAAACTCCATATTGCACTGGAATGTTAAGGAAATTTCTTTCGGATCAAGTGGAACGAATATACTGTCATTGTCATAATATGCGAAGTAGACGCTATTACCTGACGGAACTGTATATGTTCTGTTTGGAACGGATTCCCATCCCGAACCATTAATAACAAATTTGAATTCAAGATTATCGCCGACAGCAAATGTATCAATAGTAACAGTATAAACTGTATCGGCATTCGGGCCAGTCATTTCTGTTGCGCCAACTGTCCAGTTATTGAAATTTCCCGCAATATTCATAGTATCTGAATCGGGATTAAATGTACCTTTCAGAGTCTTTATACTCATGTCAACCTGGAATTCCACGGTCTGAGCATAAGCCATATTTGCAATAAATAATGCAAATAAAAAATAGAATAATTTTCTCATTTACGATCTCCTTTTTTTAATGAACGAACCAATAATAATTATTTTTTATCTAATAAACACGTTAAAAGTTCACACCAAGAGAGAACTGCTGGGTGTATTTAAGCTTCTTGAAATCCTGGTAAGCGTAATCAATGAATACACCAAGCGAGGGCGCGAAACTGTATTTTAATCCAAATCCAAGGGTTAAACCTTCTTCCGAGTTATCAAGTCCAAGGTTTTTATACCCTCCTCTCAAGGAAATAAGGTTCATAAACGTATATTCTCCGCCGATATTCAAAGATTCATTATTGTCATTGGGGTGAGTTGCATCAACCCCTATGGTAAACCTGTGATCTTCGGTAGACACAGGATCAATAGCAACCCCAACCCTGAAAACAAGGGGCAGAGGAAATGCTTCTGTTTCCAATTTTGCAAGAATCTGATCATTATTGCCGAATATTTGTCCGTTTATGTCGTGTTGAACATAAAGATCTTTTCCATCCATCGTCATATCTGTGCCGAAATTAGCAATCGAAGCCCCGATTCTTAATCCATATATATCCGAAAGAAATAATACTCCCAGGTCGGCGGCTACCGCACTAGCCGTGCTATTCCATATTTTCTGATTTACATACTTAACATTTCCGCCGATTGAAAATTGTTCCGTAAGGTTGTAAGCGTAAGTAAGAGCTATAGCCATGTCAGTCGGGTTAAAAGTTTCTCCTGTTCCATCAGGTTCTCTCAATGTTGTTACCTCCAGACTTCCGTAATCAAGGTATGTCACACTGAGACCAACTGTACCGGCATCTCCAACTGTAAGCATCGCTCCCGCCCAGTTATAACTGATATCAGCAAACCACTGAGCATATGAAAACATCGCACTGTTATTCCCCACCCTTGAAGCACCGGCAGGGTTCCAGTATAAAGAAGTAACATCATTTGCAGTTGCAACAAAGGCACCGCCCATAGAGACTGCCCTGGGACCAATGCCAATATTAAGGAAAGGAGCGGCAGTTGAACCTGTTTTTGTCTGCCCCATAATAAATCCGGCAGAGACTATAATAATTATAATAAACTTTTTCATATTATCTCCGTTATTTAATAAGGGCAAACTTGCCGATTTTAGTACCAATACCCGGAGCCTCAACAACAAACACATAAACTCCATAGGCTACATCAAGATTTTCCTCAGTACGAAGATTCCAATAGACATCTCCCAAAAAGAGATCATCCTGTCTGAGTGTTTTAATTTTCTCTCCACGAACAGTATATATAGAAATTGTTGCTCCCGGCGGGATATAAGTAAACCTTATCTCCCTTTCCCCTCTTCCGCTCACCTGGGAACTAAGAAGTCTTGATTCCGCTTCGTGGGTAACAACGTAAGGGTTCGGAACAACTTTTATTTTATTCATCTGATCTTTTGCCGCTGCATCATCAATATTTGCGCCTTTCATCTTAAATGTCACTTCATCAGAACTTCCGAAAGGTTTAAGAGTGTAAAGTGAAAGTACTCCGCTGGATTCAAGAGGAACATTATTTCCGCCGAGGTAGGTTATATTAACCCTCCAGGTATGCCTGTACTCTCCTCCTCCTACCAGTTCTTTGAATATTATATTATATGTGGTTGTAATAGTACCGGATGTATAATATGCAAAATCAATGTATGTATCCTTGGTAAGGTTTTTAACCTTAAAGTTTACCGGTTTAGAAGTGATGATGTTCGAAGAAATCGGGGGATACAGGGTATCCGCTATTGAATTGCCGACAACATCGGGGAAAAATTCAATCTGGTAATCATTAGGCAGTTTCACACCATTAATATATGCTGGTTGATTCTGAAGATTGAATACGTTGAAAGTTACGCTTGCAGGATCGGAGTTACCACCCGAAAGTCCTGATTTGGAAGTATCCAGCTTAACCACATTGTCATTTCGTATCTGAACCCTGAAACCCTCCAATATGGGAGTATTACCGGAAAACTGAGAAGAATGATTGATCATCGTATCGTTTTTCGTAAGGTTAATTAAGCTCCAGTATGCTGTAGCTTCCGCTGCACCGGTATCGGTAAATGCAATTTTATATGAATTGCCGGCTTGAATACTTTTATCATCTACTACTTCTATACTTATTTGGCCCGTTCCTTTGAATCCTTCTGATTTTGTGTAATCCTGTACTGCTGCAGGGTCATAACCGGCAGGTCTTCTTCCGGGTGTTATATAGCCTGTATTTTTATCCAGAATGATTTCCCCGGTTGAGGTTCTGCGGATAAACTTAGAATTTTCCGTAGGGAAAATATCCTGTGTTTCATCACCGCGGTCATATGCACAGACTGCATAATAATAAGTCTGTCCAAGCACAACACTGGAATCAACAAATTTATTAACTATGCCTGTATTGTCACCAAGGTAATAGGTTGTTCCACCTACCTGCTGCAGAAGTTTAGGCGAGGGGTAAAAGAATCCGCTTATTGAATCAACTTTGTCGTACTGGGCTATCGGTTCGTCGAATGAAAGAATTCCACGTCCGTTGGTAATGGTACGAGAATCAGTAAAGTTTGCATCCGTTGACCTATAGATCTTATAACCTTCAAAGTCTTTAACTTTGGTAATAAAATCGATATCATTTTCTGTCGCTTTACCGTCCCAATAAATAACAACTTTTCCATCCTGTTGGGTGAGGGTTATGGTAGGTTTCTGAGGCGGCTGAGGAAACTTATATCCTGCATCGTAAATCTGCTGAACAACCTGTTTGTTATTTACAATATCTGAGTAAGTTTCACCAAAAAGGAGCGCAACAGAAAACCTCTCTTTGATGTCAGGATCACCATTACTTGGAACTAACGGGAAATAACCAGAAGAGTATATAAAATCACCATCCTGGGGAGTCGGCGGTATAACATCAAATCGTCCCGGGGTCAGTCTATCCCAGAGAAGTTCATCATCTGACATATCCGGAGAAGCTGTCTGGTTAAAGAAATTAAAGCCTGTTAGACCTATCTGATCGGATTCATCGGGATCTGTTCTACCGTAGTTAGGCTCACCCTGATCAGGTACGCCGTTTCCTTCGCCCTGATCCGGACCTGGATAATTATTATCATTCGGTCCCAGACCATCAATACCAACGTCATCACGCTGCGGATTCCAGTCGCCATCCTCATCTATATTATTATCTCTTTTTTCATCAATCAGGAGATCGTTCAATCCGTCTCCTGAAATATAGTTTATGTAACGCAATCCCAGCAAACCGCTGTTTACCCTGGTTAAGTAGTGAATGGCTTCGTTCTCATCAATAAGTCCATCCAGGTCATTATCTATACCGTCAAAAGCAGTAGTATCGGGAAGTGAAACTCCGTTTACTATTTTTGCAATGTTGCCTTCGTGGAAGTATTTCCCTGCTTGAATGACAAAATTTACACCAAGGGAATTAACGGTATCCGGAAGAGCATTAATTGTATGCAGGGTTCTTGCATAGGTTGCAGGGTTGATAAGTACAACAACATCCCCCACACTATACGTAACAGAATCAAAATCTTCTGCTGCAAATCTCGGAGCAGTCGGGATATAGTTCTTAACGCTGTCGGTATCGTCATTATCATTATCAATACCATCAAAGGGATTGCCCGGAGATTCCAGGAACGCATAGCCCACATAACCTACTTTTTGTCCCTTATTTCCAATTCCATCGCTGTCCCAGGAATAGGTAATCCAGTTGTTTACATCAAAGTAACCAAGATCATCCTGACTGTCACCGTCCCCTCCGGCAAGCGTTCCAACCACGGTTCCAAAATCCGCTTTCCTATAGATAGTAGTACCTTCGTTGAGGATATCATAAAGCCAGAAAATGACATCCTCTGCAAGGAAGTTGGACCACTGGAAGCCTCTGACTCTCATTCTCAATCCCATGCCATGACGTACAGGATTAGTGCTGTCAGGCAGAAAAATCGGGTTAACAGGATTCACATAATCGTTATAATTGAACTGATCATCCTGCTGATCGTCAGCATCAAATAGGGATTCCTGATCTGCATTCTTTATATCACGTCCGAAATAACCGAACCACTGTGTATGACCGAGGGAGTCAAACCAGTTGTGCGCTACCGGGTCATTCCAGCCTTCTATCGGCCAGGAATCAGGCAGATGACTCATTGCAACTGATTCATAATTCGGGTTACGAAAACCGGGTATGGGATTCCAGCCCCAGAAATGACCGTCTGCCGGACTTCTTTCCTCCGACTGCCTGTTTCTGGGTCCACGCGAAATAATTACCGAGTGAAGTGTATCTCCGAGAAAATTAATAAATTCCACACCAATCAGCGGGATTAGGTCGCCGATATAATTTTCACCTGATCCAAGCGGCCATTCTCCACGAATATCAACACCCGGAAGAATTCCTGCAATCTGACCATCATTATGGAAGGAGATGCCAACACGGTTGCCTGTATGAGTACCAACCGTCAGCAGACTGGGGTCTCCATACTGGGCTAAAGCGCTGGAGCTTAAAGCCAGTAAAAGAGTAAATAAAAATAATTTGGTTCGCATTTGAGTAATTTTCCTCATTTTAAAAATTATAAGTGATTCCAAATTCTACGCGTCTGGGCTGGGAGAAGTACCCGGAATTTGTATAAAATTCATCAAGAGTATTGTAATATGTTACAGGGTTTATTTTCTCTGCGTCTAGTTCATCAAAAGTAAATAAGGGATCCCCCGAGTTGCCATATACTGTACGGGCATTGTCAAGATCAAGCAGGTTAAATACCTTAAAAAATACAGAAAGGGTTGTAGGACCGAAGGGGAAATCCTTGTACAATCTTAAATCAACATTAAAGATTGAAGGCTTTACTTCACTATTTCGGGGAAATGCATTCTGTGTGACAAGTGTATTCTTGTTAACCTGTGGAGTATAGGGCTGACCTGTGTAGAAGTTACCTATCAATGAAAATCCCCAGTCTCTTTCCTGGCTGTAGGCTACAGACACATTTAAGGTATGGGTCTGGTTCCAGTCAAGCGGTGCAATAAATGTTTCAGGCAGAGCTCCCCCTGCTCTTGCGTCGCGTGCATCTGAAGGGTTTGAGGCATTACCTTTGGTTATAGAATAGGTATAATCAAGACTGGTAGCTAAACCACCTGAAAATCTTTTCTGGAATTTTATAATAAAACCTTTAGAGAAACCGAAGTCGGAGTTTGCATACCTGCTATAGCTTGCACCTCTTCCGAAGACGAGGATTTCATCTGTCTGAGTACCGGTAAGATCTCTGAAATCTTCAAAGAATACAGTGAAGTCAACGGCAATATCATCACCAATCTGCTGTTGAAGACCAATCTCGCCTTTTACAGTCTTCTGAGGTTTAAGATCGGCGTTGCCTATCAGTCCCTGGTTGCCTGATCCCACTCCCAGCTCAAATTCAGGGTTTGTGTAGAGGTATTCATAATTCGGAAGCTGAAGGAAATGACCATACGAAAAGTGAATTACACCCTTATCAGTTATAGGGAATGCAATTCCTATCCTGGGACTAACCTGATATTTAATCGTAGCTTCTTTGTACCAGGGTACTCCGGAAGCATTGCTGGCTAATCTCTGTGCTGTTGTTTTTGAAGGTTCGCCTTCATCCTGAACACCATTTCCGTTATAATCGAAAAACTGGTTAGATGGTTTGAGAGGATTATTTACGTTCGGATCAGTTGGATCATTCAGAACAACACCATCAGGATTAAATACATCGATCCTGGCACCAATATTAAATATCAGGTTAAATGCTTCAAGTTTTGATTGTACATATCCTGAAATTTCCTGCGGTTTATGCAGATATTCGTTGTTAAGATTAGTAGTATTAGCTGGAATATTAACGGTTTGTATTCCGTTATCATAAATCGGGGTTAGGGTTATTTCATGCATAAAGATCTGATGCTGTTTGAAATCACCGCCGAATTGTATACTTATTTGCTGGTTTAACTGGGTTGTCCAGTCAAGTTTTGCATTATAAGTACCAGTACTTCTGTAGAAACGGCTGTAATCAGTTCCGCCAACATTAAAACTGAAAGGCGGGGTCTGATGTATGGCATTATCTACATATTCTGTTGGATGCTGCGCATCACCGGTGTAGATATCTTTATATAGGTAGTGCTGATAGTCTTTGTAGAAATATGAAAAGTTCAGAATATAAAAGCTCGAGGCAGACAAAGCATGGTTGATAGTAAAAATGTTTGAGATACCTTTTCTGAAGCGGTGAAGGTTATTATCTGGAGTAAGTTTGTTAGCGTGATTGTACTCCTGGTATTCTTCCCTGTCCATAATATAGTTAAAATTCAGTTTCATGCCCTGGAATATTCTGTAAGTCAATTTACCCTGTCCATAAATCTTTTCATCAGGATTCATTGAAACAAAATCGTTATTACCATGCTGCTGCACGAAATAATCTCTTCCTCCGGAACCCGGAACCTCGATCGCTCTATCGGTGGTGAGGAATGTCCTTTTCCCAAACAAATAACCTGTGTTGTAGAAATATCTTCCATTGACATAAAAGAAAAGGTTATCCTTGAGAATTGGACCACTCAGACTGCCTTCAACATCCCTGATTGCTGTTGGACTAAATGAATTAATATTCCAGAATTTATCTGTTTTAGAGGAGGCATAATCTCCTCCATACGTGGTTACATTGCCATTAAAATTATTACTTCCGTCCTTTGTAACAATATTTACAATGCCTGACATAGCCTGTCCGTATTCCGCATTGAAAGCTCCTGAGATAACCTGGAGTTCCTTAATGGCATCAGCATTAACATCAACCACCGTGCTACCATCATACGCATCGGTCATTGGAACACCATCTACCTGGAATGCTATCTGTCCGCTCCTTCCTCCTCTTAAATGCAGATCGTTGCCGGAAGTAACAATTCCAGCCTGCAGCTGCAGAATATCCCTCACTTCAGTAACCGGCAGTTGGGATATCATCTCATCTCCGATGACCGAAGTTGAAGCAGTAATATCTTTCCTGATTAATGGCCTTTCGGCAACAACAACAACCTCCTGATTAAGTTCAACCGAGGTAGGCTTGAGACTGAAGTCAACATTGGCTGTAAATCCCGAGGCAACTTTAACATCAGTCATTAAAACAGCATTATATCCAATTGCTGAGGCTTTTACAGAATAAGATCCCGGGGAAAGGTTGATAATGAAGAAATTACCATCAACATCGGTGGCAGCACCTGTGGCAGTTCCTACAATGATAACATTAACAAAAGGGAGTGCCTCCCCTGTTGACGCATCTGTAACTTTACCTGCAATTTTTCCTGTCTGGGCAAATATGGCATTGGCTGCAAAAAAGAACAGAAAAACATAGATCGCAGATTGTAGAGATAATCTCATCTAATCCTCCACGCAAAAGTAAAATTTGTCGAAATAATTTGTGCAGTTTTATAGAATCAGAAATGAAGAGTAAAAAATTCTATATACTTTCCTCGTTTGGTTGTATAAAACTCAAATTTTTATTGCCTAAAAATACCTAATCCGTGAACAAAAACAACTAATAAACGCTTATGCAGGGAAGCGATAATTTAGGGGATTGAAATTATTTGAACATTATATTATTGTGAGAACACGCATTGGTAATTGATATTTTAATATTATAGTTAATTAAACACTAATTAATGGAGGACAAATATGGCAAAAGCGATCTGGAATGGTGAAGTTATTGCTGAGAGTAAAAAAGCTAAGGAAGTGAATGGTTATATTTATTTCCCGCCTAATTCAGTTAGAAAAGAGTATCTTCAAAAAAGCTATACAAAGCATATTGATGCTGAACTGGGAACAGCCAATTTTTATAATATCAGAGTAGGAGATGCTATAAACTGGAACGGAGCCTGGTATTACCCCGATATAAAAAATGAAGATCTGCATATTGAGGGTTCATTGCATTTTCCCCGGGTGTTGCTGTACATTAATTGTTTGTACATCATCACATTGTGCTTTATCTCAGACTGAAATATTTTGATCATAAATTATTCCCGAATATCTTTTCAGAAAATAATTAAATACTTATTAATGCGGAGGAAAAATGGATTCACGGGAAAGAGACGAAAGAGCAAAAAAGGGAAGATCTGAAAGAGGTGAAAAGATCCGGGATAAAAAGATCCATGGTAAAGAGAACAAGGAAATTCCTGCTGAAGAAATCGCTGAAAAGAAGAAAACAGAAGCTGCAGTTTATAGCCTGGCTGAGAAATACGATCCTTCTGACGACAGCGAATATGACCCTGATGCTGATGATGTGAATGATGAGCTGTTTGATCCCGAAGAAGATGATGACGATGATGATGAATATGAAGATGAGGATGAAACCTAACAGTACACTCCATCATTTAATAAGAGCAAAGAGGCTGTCGCATTAACGTCATTCCGGATTTATTTTCGGAACCTGATTCGATTTTGAATTGAGGTTAGAACCTGAAAGCTGTTCAGGTTGACAATATCAGAATTATGAGATAGCCTCTTTTTCTGCTTTCTGCTTTAGAAGGTTTACTTACTTGACTTCCTGACATTTTATCTCAATTTTTCACCACAATTGATTATAAATCCTTCACACCCAACATTTTAATTTTATAAAAATGTGTCTTCTTTTAATATCATATAAGACCAACCCTGAGTATCCCTTTGTGGCAGCTGCAAACAGGGATGAGTTTTACCATAGACCGGCAGAAAAGGCGGGTTTCTGGAAAGATTATCCGGATCTTCTTGCCGGAAAAGATATTGAAGCCGGTGGAACGTGGCTTGGTTTAACAAAGTCGGGCAGGTTTGCAGCTATAACAAATTACAGGGATATGCGGACGATTAAAGAAAATGCACCTACAAGAGGTTTATTAACCCTGAACTTTCTTATCTCGCAAGTTCCAGCATCCGAATATGGCAAAAGCCTGACTGCGAAGGCTGATCAGTATAACGGCTACAACCTGATTTTTTCTGATAATGAAAACTTGTTTTACTTCTCAAATAAAACGAAGAAATTAAATAAACTTCCTTCAGGTGTTTACGGATTGAGCAACCATTTGCTTGACACACCATGGCCGAAGGTGGTTAAAAGTAAGGAAGCGTTTATAAATGAAGTCTCAAAGGATAAAATTTCAGAAGATGCTCTTTTTAAAATCTTATCAGATGAGCAGCAGGCACCTGATGCAGAGCTACCCGATACAGGCTTAAGCAGAGAATTGGAAAGAGCGATATCACCTGTTTTTATAAAAAGCGAACGGTACGGGACAAGATCCTCAACTATCATCCTTGTGAACAGTGTCAACAAAGCTACGTTTATTGAAAAGTCACTTGATACTGTTTCCGGTGTATGGTTTGAAACAAGGTTCAGCTTTCAGTTAGAAACCTGAAGCATCGTGTATTGGAATGCTGTTTAATAAGTGTTCGGAAGAAATATTCTATCCCTGTTATTCTGCTGGCTGCATTTTCCAGTGTTCAGGAATAAAGTTATAAATAACCTGCACAATAATACTCTGGATCACCCCGATTAATGCATAATCCAGCATATTAAACCAGCTCAGAGAAAATCGTGAAAGCACAAGAAAATAAAAAAGACATCCTCCTGTTAACCCGCCTATTATAGCCAGTGAAAGCCTTCCGTATTTATCAAGTTCGATATTCAGCAATCCGGCCCCAACCAGCATCAGACGAAAAGGCAGAATAAAAAATGAGAGTAAAATCAGAAGGAGGAAACCAGCCATTAAAGGCTGAATACCGGAAGTACTTACAAAAAAATTAGTGAAAGAGAGTATTACCGCTAATGGAATTGATGCAGCTGCTATCCCTCCCAGGTCAGAAATAATAAATCCAAATGCTATTCTCAGTTTTCTCATATATAGATATTCCTGTTTTCAATTTATAAGGCATATTTTATACCGGGCTGTTTTTCTTATTGAGAACCCGCATTCATATTATCTTTTGCGTCAAATATGACATAAACGTCAACCTTTGAAGCAGAATGCTTTTTATTTTTAAGTTAACAGGCGAATTTTTGCTGGCATTCCTATTGCATTTCCATTGGAAAAAGAGAGGCGGCATTGATGTATTTAGATGAAGAAGATAAAGCAATAATCCAGAAAATTTCGGAGGGTAAGATTTCCGACGTTGAGTCTTTTATAATGGAATGCTGCTCGTATATACGGGTACATTACAAGATAAACCATTTCTGGTATTTTAATGTTGTATTTAATACTGACGAGATCATTGTACCTGTTGATGAAAACAGATTTTTTGAAAAAATTAAAAAGTTTGTAAATCTGCTCGATTACCTTGAGGCCAAAAATTTTGCTCAGGTACAAAAAGAAGTTGTTCCCCTAAACAATATACTCCCTATCTTCAAGGATGATGGTTCACCGTTCGATGAAGCACTTGTTCTCGTGTACAAATGTCAGGGAAAGAAAATCATCGCTTCAAGAGATCTTTCCCTCCTCATCCGGATGAAACCAAGAAATATTGCCGTTTAGCAGACCGCGGAGGAAAGGGGTATTTTTCCTGCCCCCACTTTATGTGATTTACACATCAATTATAATCCTATATTTATAGTTAATTGCTCGCTCAGTAAACTTCAGGATTTTTTATGAAGGTTAGAGCAATCCGGACAGTTCCCAGGCCATATAAAACCAGTAAAAGTATGGAGAGTTCTCCGGAATGAAGACAGTCATTTTATTACTGTTGATAATTATTATTCCTTTATCTCTTATTTCGGCTAACAACTTTGAAGATTATATTCAAAAGGGTGATCAGTATTTTTCATCGTTTGATAATCATAAAGCCCTGGATTATTACCTGGAGGCGTATGAACTCAAACCGGACAGCTATGAAGTATTGTACCGGCTGGCCCGTTCCTATAATGATCTAGGCGAAGAATATTATGAATATAAGAAAAGAGACAGTTCTGAAATAATGATTAAAAAGGCAATAGATTTATCTAAAAAACTTAAGAATAATTTTCCCGACAGTGCTGCTTCCTATGCTTACCTTGCGATGTCCTATGGCAACCAGGCAATGTATGTGGGCGGTAAAGAAAAAATTAAGTATGCCCATAAAATTGAGGATAATGCAAATCAATCCTTAAAGTTAAATCCGGATCTTTACATTTCATATGTTATCCTGGGGATTTACTACAGGCAGATTGCCGATCTCAGCTGGTTTGAAAAAATGTTTGCCAATACATTTTACGGTAATGTTCCAGACGGTTCATTTGAACAATCAATTAAGATGTTCAATAAGGCACTTGAGATTAAACCGGAAACAATTGTTGCTTCCTACCAGCTTGCATTAACATATAGTCGTATGGGTGAAACGGGAAAAGAAAAAAAGCTTCTGGAGAAATTGTTAACTTATCCCCAAAAGAATTTCAGGGATAAGTTTGCAATTAGAAAAGCAAAGAAAAGATTGAAAAAACTTGAGTAGTGAGTTATTCCCCGGCTGCCCTGTAAGCAGTCATTCCGCCCTCAACATTCTCCACTTTTGTGAATCCGTGCTTCAGCAGAATTTTTGTTCCCATAGCTGAGCGGTGACCTGTTCTGCAGATAACAGCAATCTCCCTGTCCTTATACTTATCAAGTTCATCAACCCGGGCCTCAAGCTGCTGAACAGGAATATTTATCACGCCCTCAATATGACCAAGTGGACCATTCAGTTCTTCAGGGGTACGCACATCAAGAATTACCAGATCCGAATCATTTTTGACCTGGTTTTTTAGTTCCTGCACTGTGATGCTGTTCTGAGAAGGTACACTTTGCGCACAAGCAATAAAATTTGTTAAAATTAATGCTAAAACAAAAAAGCCGATAAGTCTCTTCATCTATTTCTCCTGATGTTATTTATATTGTTCTTTTTTTTATTAGTCTAGCTTACGACTTTGATTTCCGGACTTAATATAATTTTTGATTTTATAGAATTCGAAATGAGGCACATTTTCTCAGATTTTTCAATTATTCTGAGAGCCTTTTCCCTGTATTTCTCTTCCGCAACAATTATTTCCGGTTTAAGCTCAATTTCAGAAATCATAAAATTACCATCAACTTTTTCAAGTTTACCTTCAGCATTACATTTGAAGGAACTGAATGGAAGAGATGAATTCTCCGAAATAGCCAGGAATGTGGTCATTAAGCATATTGCAACAGATGAAACGAATAAATGCTCGGGAGACCATATACCGGCAACGCCTTTAGGAAATTCCGGTGGAGTAGCTATTTTGATATCCGGCAGAGAATCAGATGACAGTGTGCCTATTCTGCCTTCATCCCATTTTACATTTATGTTATAGTAATGAACTTTTTCCATAATCTTTCATAATTATTAATTTATTATTCCTCATTTTCATCAAGCTCTAGGAAGGACATAAGTCTTTTATGAGCTTTAGGAGGAAGTTCAACGTTATATTTTTTATAGTAATCAATCGTTATTTCGACTGACTTAAAATAATTAGTACATTCCTGGCAATTTTCCAGGTGGTACTTAATATCTTTACATCTTTCCGAATCGAGATCTTCGCCCAGACTATCACATATGTGACTCATTACTTCGAGACAGGTAACTTTAATTTCTTTATTCATTTTACAAATGCCTCATCGATTTCTTTTCTTAAAAATGCCCGTGCACGGTGCAGTCTCGATTTTACAGCAGGGACAGAAATATTAGCTGCCTCCGCTGTTTCCTCTGTTGATAATCCTTCAACATCCCTGAGTAAGAAAACAATTCTGTAATCAGGTGATAATTTTTTTATTGCGTTATCGAGGATTACCCTTAACTCATTATTTTCTGTACTCTTATACGGTAAAGACGTCCAATCGGCAATGTGTCTCTCCGAATATAGGTTTTCATCATTCTCCAGTGAGACGTAGCTTCTTCTTTTTTCCTTTCTGGCCTGCATAAGACAGTGATTGGCAACTATTCTGTACAGCCAGGTGGAGAGTTTAGAATTTCCGTCAAATTGACCTATAGATTTGACCATACTATAAAAGGTTTCCTGCATTATATTTTCAGCTTTTTCAGGATCCCTGCAGATTTTAAAGGAAAAATTATAGATGGTCTTTTCGTATTTTCCTACTATCTCCGCTAAAGCTTTTTTGTTTCCTTTTTTAGCTTCCGCTATTAGTTCTGTTTCTTCCATTGTATAAGATGCAATTCATTTATTGTGGTTTCATATCCGAATATAAATTTAATGGTTTTTCCGCACATCTGATGAGCCGACGGTTATTTCCCCGGGTTTAACTCCTTTCCGGTGAAATTGTTGCATAAAGAATAAATATCTGTTATTGTTGCAAGTAATCGATCATTCTTATAAAAATGACTATGCCTTTTTCAATTTCTAAAGAAAATCATTATTATTACAATTGTTTTTAATTAAGGGATAGAACAAGAGTAATTTTTATGCCTGATAATAATTATCAAGAAGTTATTAAAAATAATAAATTGTTCGATGGAATCCCTCCCGGGAGCCTGAAATTCAACTTCAGGAATGAACAAATCCTCAGACGAAAAGAGGGAGAGATTATTTTTCAGAAGGGGGATGAAAGCCGCAGTACATTTCTTATTATAGCCGGACGCGTTAAAATAAAGGTTTATATTGAGAATAAGTCTGTAAAGCTTAACAAAACGATAAATGACTTTTTCGGGGAAATTGAGGTTCTTGAAGATACTTACCGGCGATCTGCAGCAGTAGCAAATACAGACTGCATCCTGTATGTCCTCTCAAAAAGTGATTTAAGGGCATTTCTTGCTGAATATCCTGAAATAAACGATAATATCATAGCTTACAATAAGGTGGAGATTCCTGAACTTCAGATAACTATTAACCCTGGACTTCTGAAAGAGGATACTGATAAGCTTTATGTAACGCCGTTGCCTGAAAATGAAGAGGAAGAGAATAAACCAGAGGCTTCACGCAGCCCGGAAGAGGAAGATCTTGAAAATAAGAGAAGAGAAATTGAAAAAACTGCTGAAATGATACTTGAAATAAACGGGGAGGAAGAGGAAGATTCTGATGAAGAGCTCCCTGAAGATGATTTTACGAATGATGAGTCTGTTAATGACGTGGTTACTCAGGATGAGTTTGTGGAGGATGAGTTTATGGAGGATGAATTAACCGAAGATGAGTTTACAGAGCTGGAATTGACCGAAGGTGCTCTTACAGATGATGAGTTTACAGAGCTTGACTTAAACGAAAATGAGGTTGATGAGGATGAAATCGAAACCGAGGATTTCATTCCAGAGGAAGAATTATTCCCTGATGATGAAACAGCTTTAGGGGAACCTGCTGAATCTGAAATTATTGAAAAAGAACTGACTGAAGAAGAGTATCAGTCAGAAAATAGCTCCACAAACCCCGCCCCTTCTTCTGAAGACAATGTTATGGGAAGAAAGAGGAGACCCGGGAAGAACTATCAGAACCGGAAATTCCCGCCGAAGATGCATATGAGGATAAAACCGGGAATGACCATGCCGAAAATGAAACTGTAACGGAAGAACCTGTTAAATCAGTGAATGAGACTGTCACTAATATTCAGGAGGAAGCTTTGGAAGAGGGTGATTTAAAGGATGAGTTTTCCGGTACAAATTCCTCTGAATCCGGTTCGGATTATGAAGAGGCTACGAAATGGATCGATCTCAACCAGGTTGATAACTATGATGATTTCCCATCTGATATATCTGAAGAGGAAAAACTTCGTTACGAAGCCGAGGATGAAAAGCTGAAATACGATGACACAGAAATCAACACTGAAAGGATCCTGAATGCAATCAGGAGGATCAACTCTTCTTATGATAAACAAAATATTTATTCGAATATAATTCGTGAATCTGTTAGGCTCACCGAAGCACAAGCTGGAATTCTATACCTTGTTGACCCTGTAAGAAATCTGCTCGTAGCTAAAATTCAATCTGAAGAGGGCCCGGTTGAAAACAGCTATTCCATTTCCAGCGGACTTACAGGCCTTGCTGCTGAAACGGGTGAGATAATAAATGTGAGAGAACCGGCTAAAGATTTTCGTTATTCCGAGGATGTAGATAGTATAAGCGGTATCGTAGGATCAAGTATTATGTGCGTTCCTTTAAAAAATGATAAGAATGACACAATTGCTGTAATAAGTTTGGCAAACAGCAGTTCAGGAAAGTTTACAATATCTGACGAAGAGAAGATGGCTATGCTGGCAGTGCATATTTCTCAGGCTCTGATCTGCCTTGGCGGCATCGACAACATGCTGAATGAAAACAAGAATGTATACTTGTCTTCTTTAACAAAGTTTATTACTGATAATATTCAGACGCCTGTTCTTACTATGAAGTATTATGCTTCCCAGATAAAAAAGAAAGATATCCCCCAGGATGTAAGAACAGTGCTGAGTGTACTCATGGACCAGGCAGATTCTATAGTTGATTTTCTCAATTCAACACTTGCGTTTACTGAAAACCGGAATCCTCTTAAGATTGAAACCTGCAATCTCCGGGAGGTTATGGATGATGCACTTGGACTTTTAGCCGAATACGTTGAGTCACGTAATGTCGGTCTCTATAAGAAAGTTGAAAGCAACGTAAAAGTAAAACTGGATAAACAGGCATTTTACCAGGCTTGCCACCAGATTTCCAAGAATGCCTGCGATGCGATGGGCGAAAGCGGCAATATCTATATTACTGCAAAGCAGTCTGGTGACCTTGTGAATATTGAGTTTCGTGATACCGGGCCGGGTATTCCTGAGGAATATAAATCCAGGGTTTTCCTGCCATTTACATCCTTTGATAAAGAAAACGGGACGGGGCTGGGACTAACTATAGCACAAAAGATAATCAGGGATCATGGAGGAGAATTGACAATGGAAAGTAGCCCCGAAAAAGGCGCAACTTTTATTATTTCTCTTCCGGTTTTTGATGAACTATAATTATTATGCGGGCTGACCTGGTAACCATACTCGGACCTACAGCTTCAGGTAAAACAGGACTTGCGGCAAAACTAGCTTTCGAATTTAGGGGTGAAATTATTTCAGCTGATTCCCGCCAGGTATACAGAGGAATGAATATTGGGACAGGGAAAGATCTCGAAGATTATACAGTAAATGGGGTGAAGGTTCCCTATCACCTTATAGACATTACTGATCCCGAAAAAGAATTTAATCTCTTTGAGTTTTTAAATCATTTTTACAGCGCTTTGGAAGTTATAACTGCCGGGCAGAAACTCCCATTTCTTGTCGGCGGCACAGGGTTATATCTCAGTGCGGTTATTCAGAGATACAACCTGAACAGAACAGATTTCGAATCACCTCGTGCAGAGGAATTACGGAACTATGATTTTAACGACCTGAAGCAGATCTTACTTTCGAAAAAAACAAAATTGCATAATAAAACCGACCTTACGGATAAAGACCGGCTGATAAAAGCTATAATTGTTGCAGAAGCAGAAAATGATCTAAGCGGTAAGTACCCGGAAATACGAACGCTCGTAATCGGGATAACCGCAGAGAGAGATACAATAAAAAAAAGGATAACGGAAAGATTAAAAAAACGGTTAAGCAGCGGGATGGTAGAGGAGGTTCAGAGCCTTCATAATTCCGGGATCTCTTATGAACAACTTGAGAATTTCGGTCTAGAGTACAGGTATATAAGTCTCTACCTCAAAGGTGTTCTTAACTACAATGATATGTTTCAGAAGCTTAATAGCGCAATTCATAATTTTGCAAAAAGACAAATGACCTGGTTCAGAAAAATGGAAAAAGAGGGAGTTGAAATTCACTGGATTGAACAGGCAGAATACTCGAAAGCGAAAAAGATTATACAGGATAATATAAATGCTTAGTGTCCCCCGACAAGTTGAAGACTACCTTAAAAAATACGGTTTGAGTTACTGGAATATTGAAACTTCAATTACTTCCGGCATCACTAATGTTGTTGTTGTACCGGCAATAGCGGAACTGGAAAACATCAAAAAATTTCTCGCCTCATATGTGAAACTCGATCGTACATACGCTGACTCCACCCTGTTGTTATTCGTTATAAATAATACAAGTACTTCAGCAGACGATATAAAGCTTGATAATCAGCTATCTCTTATATATCTCCGCGGGATACTGACAGGCAACCCCGAGGATGAAACCGGACGGGAAATTCTTGAGAAGGACATTAACCTTGGAATAATTGATGCTGCGTCTCCCAGGAAAATAATGCCTGAAAAAGACGGTGGAGTAGGACTTGCCAGAAAAATAGGGATGGATGCAGCACTTAATGTTTTTGATTTTGCCTCACAGGATAAAAAACTAATCCTTACCACGGATGCTGATTGTACGCTTGAGCCAGGTTACCTCACAGAAGCAGTCGACAATTTTAATAAAAGGAACCTGTCAGCTGCAGTGGTTGATTTCAGACACGATGTTTCAGGAACCGATATTCTATCCAGAGCAATAGTATGTTATGAAATATTCCTGAGGTACTATGTAATGGGGTTAAAATATGCCTGCTCACCTTATGCATTCCATACAATAGGCTCTACAATGGTATGTGATTATGAGAGCTATATAAAAGTTGAAGGAATGAATAAACGAAAAGCCGCGGAGGACTTTTATTTCCTGGAGAAACTTGCAAAGAATGTGAAAGTAGCGACTATAAATTCGACCTTTGTTTGTCCTTCAGGGAGAGGTTCATGGCGGGTACCCTTTGGTACAGGGCAGCGGGTGAACCGTTTTCTTTCGGGTATTCAGGATGAGTATACATTGTATGATCCTGAATCGTTTAATATTTTAAAGAACTGGCTTGAAGTCCTTAATAAACCCGGTCAAACTAATATTGAGTATTACCTTCACAGCGCCAAAGAAATCCATCCCGAACTTTTACGCTTCCTGTATTATCAGAACTTCGAACCCGACATGGTTAATATCATGAAGAATTCGAAAACAGAAGAACAACTTAAGCTTCAGAAATCCAGATGGTTCGATGGATTTATTACATTAAAATTCATACATCATCTCAGGGATAACGGCTTTCCCGTTGTTAATATGTTTGAAGCGCTTGATAAAATGTTTGACAATTTCAATCTATCCTGGAAACCCGATAGAGCAGGTGCCGCTATACCGGAGGTAAATTTACAGAGAGACTACCTGGATATTTTAAGGCACGCTTAAATTATTCCCGAAGGAATAACGGCCTTCTTAAATTGAAGTCGTATAATATTTAACAGAATAACTATGATTATAAAAACATCGCCGGACGAAATAGAAAATTATATTTCTGATGCTTCTAATTTCAAAGGCAGCTGTGAGGCTGTTTATATACCGGAATCTTCAAATGAGATACCGGAAATTCTTAAAAGGCTCAATTCGGAAAAAACCCCCGTTACCATTTCAGGAAATGGTACGGGACTTACAGGTGCCCGGGTTCCTTTAAACGGTATACTTATCTCAACAGAAAAACTAAATCGGATCATTGAAATCAATACTGAACAGAAATTTGTTATCACAGAGCCCGGAGTAATTCTGGATAACCTGCAGAAGGCAGTCAACCAGCGGAAACTTCTTTACCCGCCGGATCCAACTGAATGGAATTGTTTTATCGGCGGCACCGTTGCGACCAATGCTTCCGGCGAAAAAACTTTTAAATACGGACCAACAAGGGATTTTGTAAAAGAACTGGAAATCATCCTGGCTGACGGAGATATAATTGATTTGAAACGGGGAATGAACCGGGCGCAGGGAAACATTCTTAAAATAGCAGCAAGATCCGGCAAAGAACTAATTATAAATATTCCTGATATTAATATGCCGGCAGTGAAAAATGCTTCAGGGTATTACCTTAAAAATGATATGGATGCTATCGATCTTTTTATTGGTTCTGAAGGGACACTGGGGATTATTACAAAAATAAAACTTCGCCTGGTAGAGCTTCATGAGAATATTTTATCCTCCGTTATTTTCTTCAGCTCTGAAGATGAGGCAATTTCATTTATTGAAGAGGCAAGGGAAAGATCAAAAAAGACCAGGATTGATGGAAGTGATTCAATTGATGCTCTTGCACTTGAATTTATGGATGAAAATTGTCTTAATTTTCTGAAAAATGATTACCCCCAGATACCATTGAAAGCAAAGGCTTCGGTATGGTTCGAACAGGAAACAACTGAAAATAATGACGAAAAGCTGTTTAATGACTGGGCATCACTTATTGCTAAGCATAAGGGAAATACCGAAACTGCCTGGTTTGCCTTCTCAGAAAAAGATAAAAGGAATCTTGAAGAATTCCGTCACTCAGTTTCAGCCAAAGCAAATGAATTTATTGCCAGGAATAAAGTTAAGAAACTCGGGACGGATGTTGCCGTTCCGGATGAAAAGTTTAGAGAATTCTATAAAGAATGCAGAAAACTTGTGATTGAGTCAGGCTTAATGTTCATAGCATATGGTCATTTTGGAAATTCTCACCTGCACTTAAATATGCTTTCCTGCAATGAAGAGGAGTATGCCCGCGGGAAGGATCTTTACCGTCAGATCTGTGAAAAAGCTGTCAATATTGGAGGCACAATTTCCGCCGAGCATGGTGTGGGTAAATTGAAAACGGAATACCTCGAGATGATGTATGGTAAAAATAACATAAGAAGGATGGAAGAGATAAAAAAGACTTTCGATCCCAACCTAATCCTCGGTCAGGGCACCCTCTTTAATCCGGATCAGGGATGAGACTTCAATTCACGTTTTAGAAGGCTATAATCAGGGACAATTGCCTCCACAAGCTTCCAGAATTTCCTTGAGTGATTCATCTGTATCGTATGGCAGAGTTCATGAATAATTACATAATCTATTATTGCCTGTCTGTGTCTCATCAGCCTGTAATTGAGTGAGATACTCCCTGATGTTGAGCAGCTTCCCCACCTTGTCTTTTGATTCCTGATCGTAATGCGGCGGTATGAAAATTTATAGATTTCAGCGAGTATTCTTGCTCTGTCAGCCAGGAATATCTTTGCACGGTGTTTCAGCCAGGTATTATAAATTGTGTCGACACCCTCTGTGGAGCCGGCAGGACTTTCAATCATCAGTGCCCCGTTCCGAAAGCTGACCTTATGCTTTTCAAGGAACAGCTCAAACTTCTGTTTTATTTCAATTTGGGTTCCAAGAAAATAGTACTCTTCTCTTACAGTGATATTGCTGAGATGTTTTAATATCCATTCTTTTTTTTTATAAATGAATTTTTCTGCATCCTCAGATTTACAGCGCTGCGGGATTACAACCTCAAGTCCTGTAGCCGGATTAATCTGAAGCCTGAGGTATTTTGCCCTATTGCTGTACTTTAGCTGGTAGGTTAACTCGGTTTCATCTATGTACAGCTTGGCGTAACTAACTTTCTGTCTCACTTACGTACCGTTTTATATGTCGTTTTATCTTTGCTGTCCTGCAGCTGAACGCCAAGCTCTTTCAGTTCATCCCTGATCGAATCAGCAAGTTTAAAGTTCTTATCATTTTTTGCATCCTGACGTATTTTTATCAGCAGCTCAATAAGCTCACCTTCAAGCTTACCGTCGCTTCCTGATTTCCGAATGCCGAGATCCAGTATACCTAATATATCCACGGCAGTTTTCTGAAGGAATTCCTTCACTTTGATATAAAAATCACTGCCGATATTTTCGTTTTCAGAAATTACCTTGTTTACCTCCCTGGTA
Organism: uncultured Ignavibacteria bacterium; assembly: GCA_963800255.1. Taxonomy (GTDB): domain Bacteria; phylum Bacteroidota; class Ignavibacteria; order Ignavibacteriales; family Ignavibacteriaceae; genus DATFVA01. The sequence continues at coordinate 191,578 of CAWDAK010000011.1, forward strand.
AAATCGAAGATTACCGCAACAGCCTGGGGAGTATTAAAATCATCATCCATAGAATCTTCGAATGCGCGTAAGAACTTATCGAAGTCAAATGCAGGATTATTTTTACCATCAGAAGTTCTTAATTCCTGTTGGATTTTTTCCGTGAGGTTATTAAGTTTTTCCAGTCCTTTCTGTGCACCTGCCAGCAGCTCCTCTGTAAAGTTGAGAGGACCTCCGTAATGCGCCTGGGCATATAAGAGTCTCAAGGCTTCAGCCGGATACTTATCAAGAACGTCACGGGCTGTAAAAAAATTGTTAAGAGACTTTGACATTTTCTCTTCATTGATATTAAGAAACCCGAAATGGATCCAGTAATTAACAAATTTGGTTCCGTTTGCTCCTTCGCTCTGCGCTATTTCATTTTCATGATGAGGGAAAATAAGATCATTTCCTCCGGCATGAATATCAAAGTTATCGCCAAGGTGTCTGCAGCTCATTGCGGAACATTCTATATGCCAGCCGGGGCGACCGTTTCCCCAGGGACTTTCCCAGGAAGGTTCCCCCTCTTTAGCCTTTTTCCATAAAGAAAAATCAAAGGATTCTTTTTTTCTTCATTTATCTCAATGCGGGCACCGGATTCCAGGTCATCTGTTTTTTTACCGCTTAATTTCCCGTAGCCATTAAACTTAGAGACATCATAGAAAACATTCCCTTTTACATTATAAGCTATGCCTTTTTCCTCAAGCTTCTTTATCATTGATATAATATCATTCATATGCGCGGTTGCTTTGGGGTAGATATCGGCACGCATTATTTTAAGCCTGTCGATATCCTCAAAGAAATAATTGATGTATTGCTCGGCAACCTGAGAAGCATCCTTCTTCTGTTCATTTGATTTCTTGATTATCTTATCATCAACATCGGTGAGGTTCATTGCGTAGGTAACCTTGTAACCTTTATAGAGGAGATACTTCCGTATCACATCAGCCATTACGAACGAACGTGCGTTACCTATGTGAAAATAGTCGTATACGGTTGGTCCGCAGACGTACATTTTTACATTCGGCGGATCGATTGGTATAAATTCTTCTTTTTTCTTCGTAAGTGTATTATAAATCTGCATATCTATTTTCTTTTAATCGATACTGAAAAGATAACCATTTTATAAAACAAAATTAAAAAATCGATCTTTTCAAAACCGGGACCTCACAATCCGGATGTTATTTAATGATGGATTGTTTTACCGGATCCTGTAACTTTTAATTAAAATAATTATCTTTCAGGAAGTTCATAGGTTGGAGCGGGTAAGCATCAGTCGGGATATATTTGCCGTAATCCTCGCAATTATTCATATTATGACTTACTGATTTATCGTTCTAATAATCCTGATTATTCCTCCCCTCTATTTTTTTTCTGTTGCGCTACCACAAGAATTCCGAGCATACCAAGATCACCATAGAGAAGCGGAGCAAACACGGGCGCAAAAGCAAGCATCCTTTCAAGGCTTAACTGGCCTGTTCCCGCGAGGTCGGCTGAAAGGTGGAAACCAAATCCCATAACTCCGACTACTATAGCCGCAATCATCGTCCAGAAGTAAACAAATTCATCTCTTTTTGTCCATGTTTTTGAAACAGCAATAGTAACAACAACCGCCGTAGCAAAAAGACCGAATACTATAGCGATCATCTTGTAGGGTGAATACCCGTACTGCGCATGATCTATGACAGATGTTAATGCACTGGCTCCGAATCCGAGTCCAACCAGCCAAAGAAAATGGCGGTTTCTTGAGATAGGGGCATGAAAAGTTCCGAGAGCAGGTACCTTCAGCATCCCTTCTTTTCCTTCGGTTTCTTCCGTGATGGCATATAAGCCAAGCAGCGAAATGCCTGCAAAAGCGAGAGGAGCCAGTACCGGGGAACCGAAAACCACCCATGACCAGGTAAGGCTTCCAAGCGGGTTGAGAATTGCATTTAGATGGAACGCAGTTCCCAAAACGCCCACCAATATACCCGCCGACATCAAGGCGATATGAACAAGTGATGCCCACTTTTTAGGTGTGGGCTGAAATGAAATTATGAAGCATGAAATGGCACCAAACGGAAAATAGAATATGGGTATCCATTCATAAACCGGTATAAAATAATTTATTGAATGAGCCAGTGCTACATCTAACCCCGTAAAGAAAAGATTTATACCTACAAAAATCAGGAGGAGACGGTTCTTCTCCATTGGAAGCCTGACGTTTGCAAGGTGGAAGATTTCAACATTGTCCATTGTTATCTCCTTCCATGTTCTTTTCTCAGCCTTGCAGCATCTTCTTTAACTTTGTTAAGCTGGCGAAGAATAGGGTATGCACCATGCCACTGAACAAAATCGGGACCCTGCATATATGCGCCGAACTTTGCTGTCCGTCCGTCATAGTGCCAGAGATCGAATGCATCGAAGCTTATCTGTGTAGCGAATGGTTCAGAGGTAATTATACCATCTTTAATAAGACCGTTTATTATATCTGAAGCCTCTTTCACCTTTGCGTTAACGAAGGAAGTGACACTATCGGCTTTTGTATATAAATCATCAACAAATTTAGGAGAATGGCAATTACTGCAGATAGATTTCATAGCTTCCCTGCCGCTTACAAAATTAGGTCTGTTCGAAGTTACAGCAGCAAAAAGGAATTTGGAAAGTCTCTCTCCCACATCATGGGTAGTTCCCTGCGTACCGAATCCGCTCATATGGCAGGTTGCACAAGTAGGCGCCGGCATATCCGCTGTAGTTAATCGTCCCGGCTTCTGATCCCAGTTCCAGGTATCACCCTGGGTATCATACATTACGCCGTGAGCAGATTCTTTGTAGATTTCTATCTGCGGATGATCGGGACCAAGATGGCACTGCCCGCATATCTCAGGTTTTCTCACCTGCCCCAATGAAAACTCATGCCGCAGGTGACATTTATTGCAGTTTCCGATGCTGCCGTCAGCATTAGGCTTACCTATTGAATGGCAGCTCTGGCATGCCAGCGGAGTTACCAATGGACCTTCAATATCAAATAAAGAATTACGGGTTGCAGTAACTATTCCATTTGGTCCGCGGTTAGCTTCGGGAATATTTTCATTTACAAATTTCTGCTGTTCGGCGGAAAAATCAGCAAAGCCGTTTAGAGCCATCCAGGACGGAGCACCATGACGGCTGTGATCAAACTGCCTGGTTTCAGCAGGATGACATTTACCGCATTGCTTTGGTGTTGGTGTAACAGTTATGAAAAATCCTTCATGGTCCTTACCCATCGGATTATCCCGGTCAACCACGTGGCAGTCGACGCACTTTACTCCCGACCTTGCCATTGTACTTCTTGCAAACTGGTTTACAATATCCGGAGAAACCCTTTTATGGCAGGATGCGCATTTATCGGCCAGGTTAACGCTTACCTGTTTGGTTTCCGGCTGGCCGCCGGCAGGAAGCTGGGTGAAGATATAAATGATTAAAAGGATTACAATTGTGGTGACCACCCCGATTACTAGTGTTTTTGGTATCCCGGAAGGCATAGCTCGCTCCTCTGGTATTTAATAGGAATAAAAAGATAATACTTAAGTTTAAGGGATTAAGAGCTTAATTTCAATTTTTCCAGGACAACTTTCATATCTTCCGGAAGATCAGAATTAAAACGCACAAATTCTTTTGTATGCGGATGCACAAAGCCAAGGGTCTTGGCATGCAGTGCCTGCCTGGGCATTAGCTTAAGCAGGTTTTCAATTCTGTTTTTCACTTTTGGCAGGGACGATCCATAAACTATTTTTGTACCGCCGTATGTTTCATCGCCGAAAACGGGGTGGTTAATTGCTGAAAGATGTACCCTGATCTGGTGGGTTCTGCCTGTCTTCAGGTTAAGTTTAAGAAGAGATGTAAACTCAAATTCCTCCAGAACTTCATAATATGTTAATGCATTCTTCCCGTCCTTTTCAGAAACTGCAAACTTCTTACGGTCGGATTTACTGCGGGCTATATTATAATTTATCTCTCCTTTCTGCTGCTTAATTATCCCCCATACAATAGCCTGGTATTCGCGTTCAATAGTATGCTTTGAGAACTGTTTTGCCAGCTGGGCATGCGTCCAGTCGTCTTTGGCTACAACCAGAAGACCGCTTGTATTTTTATCAATCCGGTGAACAATGCCAGGTCTCCCCGGTTCATTTACGCTGCTAAGTTTTGCAGAATGATGAAGAAGAGCATTAACCAGTGTGCCCGTATAATTAGAATATGCGGGATGGGCAACCATGCCCGCAGGCTTGTTTACAATAATAAAATAATCATCTTCGAAAACTATATCGAGAGGTATATCCTCTGCTTCAACATCTTCGGGACGGGGGGAAATAGGGTGGGATGCTTCAATGATGTCATCAGGCTGAACAAGATAACTTGACCGTACTGATTTTCCATTTACCTTTACAAATCCAGCTTCAATTAATTTCTGTACTTTTGAGCGGGTTGCGTTTTCGACTATGTTTGCGAGATAGATATCGAGGCGTTCTTTCTTCTTTCCCGGCGGGACCTCAAAGTGGTATTTCTTTTCCGTGATCAGTTTCGTCATCTTCTTTTCTATTTTCTCCGGACGACTGTTCTAATGAACCGTTTTGTGTTTCATTCTGACTGTCATCGTTATGGCCGTGATTAAATACTGCTTTATCCGGACCTGTTATTACCGGTTCAGTAGTTTCGTTATCTTCAACATTTTTCTTATAAAAAATAATCAGAATAAGAACACCAATTGTAACAGCAGCATCTGCAACATTAAATATCGGCCACCTGTCATAACTCCTTCCGAATATAGAGAAATCAAAGAAGTCAACATCAAAAAAATCAACTACCCTGCCGTAAAAAAGAGGTGCATAGCCGTAGAATATTCCATAAAGCATTCTGTCGATGAGGTTGCCGGCAGCACCGCCAAGTATAAAAGCCAGGGCAAGACGCAGATTTAGTCTCTGGTTCCTTACATTATAGATATATACTACCAAACCAACACTGGCTGCCAGTGAAAAGACAGAGATCCAGAGCTTAAAATTTATACCCGGATCGAAGCCAAAGGCCATACCCGGATTTTCAATGAATGTAATTCTGAAGAAATTCCCTATTACAGGAATTTTTTCTCCTTCATACATTCCGGAGTAATTGAAATGAAGAAATGGAATTGAGAAACCCTTTACAAGGAGCTTGGTTACCTGGTCAATAATTACAATGAAGAGGGAGACAAATAATACTCTCAAGCTACTCCTTGCCTTTAATCAATAGGTTTTCTACAGCAGGGCTCCCGCTTTCCTGTTCCTTTTGCTGCTTCCTGAGTGCAAAGAGTAAGAAAACCATCCCGGCTGTAACTGAAAGGTCCGCTGCATTAAAAATGTAATTACCCAGTGTGTTATTGAACAGATAAACATTAAAGAGCTGGATGTTAAAAAAATCAACTACCTTTCCATGGAAGAGAGGGCCATAACCATATATTAGACCGTAAAAAAGACGGTCAATCAGGTTACCAACGGCTCCTCCGAGAATTAGAGCAATGGAGAATCTTAATCCAAAACTTTTATTCCTCATTCTAAACAAAAATATAATCAAGCCTATGCTTGCAGCCAGAGTAAAAATTGAAATAATAAGTTTGAAACCTGAACCGAAGTTAATTCCGAATGCGATACCGGGGTTCTCAACGAGCGTAATGTTGAAGAGATTTCCGAGCACAGGAATTTTTTGTCCGGGCTGTATTCCGGTTAAATTCAGAGCCGGGAACCCCTTAACCAACAGTTTCGTTACCTGGTCAACTATTACTATAAAAGCTGAAACAAATAATAATCTCACTTAGACACCTTGCCTGTTCCTGATAGAATCTTAAACTATCTCTTTTCCTGTTTCTGTTTAATATGTACACACAGCTGGCTGTGAGGAACGGCTTCAAGCCGTGCCTTGGGAACAAGAGGACAGGTTTCGCACAAATGCTGCGGTTCTTCGATACACTCTATACAGATACCATAAGTTCCTGCTTCAATCCTTTTTAAGGCGTCTTCAAGGTAGCCAAGGAACTTATTTTCTCTCTGAGCATACAGAAAGGTTTTCTCCCTTTCCATAGCGTCGGTTCCCTGTTCTGCCATATGCAGTGAATAAGGAGAATTTTCATTGATATATTCACCGGTAGTCGGATCCAGCATCTGTTCTTTAAGGTTCTGGAGCTGTTCAATTATTTCATCGCGTTTATCAAGAATTATTTTCTTAAAATGTTCGAGATCTTTTTTGCTGTAACCTTTTATCTTCTGCATTGCTTTAGCACGTTCTTCTGCTTGTTTTTGAGCAGGTGAAATACCAGATTGTTGTTTCGTCACTTCTTCCTTTGTCTCTTTCTTCTTTCTCGGCATGGTACTCTTCTTTTCCTTTGGTTTATCTATAGTTTTTGGTTGTATTGTTTTCTTCGTCTTATCCACACTTTTTTCTTTACCCGTAGTTTTCTTAGACGGCGTTTTCTTTGAAGGCGCTTTTTTGGAGACTGTCTTTTTTGCAGATGATTTTGAAGCTGCCGTAGTTTTGCTGGCTGCGCTCTTCTTCACCTGTGCTGATTTGCCGGTACTGGTTTTCGCAGTCTTTTTTGAAGGCGTTTTTTTCGTAGTGGTTTTCTTGGCCATAACACACTCCTAATTTAATTGACCTTTGTTATACGGATAGAGCATGAATACTCCCCGATTTCCCAATTCTGTCCGGTTTCACCGTTAACAGAATCCTTTCTATTTAATTCTTCAGCAAGTGTTTCATTTGAAACATAGTCTTTAAATACATCAACTGCATCCGCAAGTTTTCCGCTGCCGTCAAAATCAATTTTAATTTTATCAGTAACCTCGAAACCTGAGTCTTTTCTCATATTCTGAACCCGGTTGACAAATTCGCGTGCTAATCCTTCAGATACCAGGTTTTCGTCCAGTTCCGTATCCAGGGCAACTGTTACACCTTCTTCGTTTTCTACCAGCCAGCCTTCTATCTCAGTACTGATAATTTCAACATCTTCAGGTTTTATTGCAAGTTCTTCTCCATTAACGTCAATCTTTACTTCGTCACCTCTCTCCAATATTGCTATTTGTTCTTTTCCTAATTCTTTTATTTTTCCTGCCGCCTTATTTACATTCTTACCAAATTTCGGTCCAATTGATTTAAAATTGGGTTTAGCCGATTTACTTACAATCTCCGCATCATCTTCAAGTATAATAAGATTTTTTATATTAACTTCTTCAAGAATTACATCTTTCATCTCCTCAAGAGCGGAACGCTGAGAACTATCTACAACAACCATAATCTTTCTTAGCGGCTGTCTCACTTTCAGGCTGCTCTTTGCTCTCATCGCCCTGGCAAGGGATACAACCTTCTGTGCAATTCCCATTCTCTCTTCAAGTTCTATGTTCTTGTATGAAACTTCGGGAAATCGAGAAATATGAACAGATTCCGATTTCTCTCTGCCTGTAACCGAATTGAGACTTGTATAGATCTCCTCGGAAATAAAAGGTGCAAAAGGTGATGTAAGTTTCGCTACTGTCACCAGGCATTCATACAGAGTCTGGTAAGCCGACAGCTTATTTTTATTCATTTCTGATTTCCAGAAACGCCTTCTGCATCTTCTAACATACCAGTTTGAAAGCTGATCTATTGTGAATGAGGAAACAGCCCTGGCCGCTTTTGTTACATCGTATTCATCCATATAGGTTCTGTATTCATCAACCAGTGAACCGAGTATTGATATTATCCACCTATCAATTTCAGGTCGTTCCTCATAGGGGATCAGATCTTCTTTAAAGGTAAACGTATCTATGTTGGCATATAAGGCGAAAAATGCGTAGGTGTTCATAAGTGTTCCGAAGAACTTACGCTGTACTTCAACAAGTCCTTCTTCGTCAAATAAAGTTGTTCTCCACGGAGGACTATTTGTAACAAGATACCAGCGTGTGGCATCCGCTCCATATTTATCGAACAGCACAAAAGGATCAACGGTATTTCCCTTCGACTTGGACATCTTAAGTCCGTTCTTATCAAGAATAAGCTCATTCACAATTACATTTTTGTAAGCAACGCTATCAAAAAGCATCGTTGCTATTGCATGCATTGTATAGAACCATCCTCTTGTCTGGTCAATTCCTTCGCATATAAAATCTGCCGGGAAAATTTTTCTTTTCAAATAGTTCTTTGTTCTCAAAGGGATAATGATATTGAGCGAACGGCATTGAACCCGAATCAAACCATACATCGATCAGTTCAGGAGTTCTTTTATAAATCTTCCCATCCTTTTCGAAAATTATTTTATCGACGAAGGGTTTGTGAAGATCTATATCCTTTAATTCACTTACCGGTATCCTCCTACCGTCTTCTTCAATAAATCCTTTCTTAAGCTCTTCGATGCTGCCTACGGCAAACATATCCCCGTCGCTTACCCAGATAGGAAGGGGCGTAGCCCAGAAGCGGTCGCGGGAAAGAGCCCAATCCTTATTCTCTTCAAGCCAGTTGCCGAACCTGCCGGAACCAACTTCGCGCGGCTGCCAGTTAATGGTTTTATTAAGCTCAACCATTCTAGGGGCAATTGACGTAGTACGTATAAACCAGCTTTCCCTGGCATAATAGATTACCGGAACATTCTCGTGACGCCAGCTGAAAGGATAGGAGTGAACAATAGTTTCTTTCCTGTAAAGTTTTCCTTCCGCCCTGAGTTTTTTAATAATTCCCGGATCTGCATCCTTTACAAACTCACCCTTGAAGTCGGTTACCTCTTCGGTAAAAAGTCCGCCTCGCGTTACAGGCTGAACCATCGGAAGGTCATATTTCTTTGAAACCTCGTAATCATCCGCACCAAAAGCAGGAGCAATGTGAACAATGCCCGAACCATCTTCAGTACTGACGAATTCTCCCGTTACAACGAAGAAAGCTTTTTTCTGTACCTTTATGTAAGGCAGCAGCTGCTCATATTCGGTTTTCTCAAGCGTACTGCCTTTAAACTCTTCCAGTATCTCATACTCACCATCAATTACACTTAATCTTTCTTTAGCCAGGATAATGTTTTTTCCATTATGCTTAATCTTAACGTAGTCAATATCAGAACCAACAGCAAGAGCGACGTTGGAGATGAGAGTCCATGGTGTTGTTGTCCATACTAGAAAAAAATCATCTGACTCTTTTTTCCTGAAAAGAACATACACTGAAGGGTCTTTAGTTTCCCGGTATCCTAAAGCCAGTTCGTGGGATGAGAGAACAGTTTCAGATTTAGGATCCTGTGGAACGATCTTATAATCTTTATATATAAGTCCTTTATCAAATAATGTCTTCAGTGCCCACCAGACTGATTCAATATAATCGTTCTTCAGGGTTATGTAAGCGGAACCGAGATCGACCCAGTAGCCCATTCGTACTGTCATCTTTTCCCAGAGATCGAGGTATGTAAAAACGGACTCCCTGCATGCCTGGTTATATTTTTCTACTCCGTATTCGAGTACTTCACTTTTATGCTTAATGCCTAATTTTTTTTCGACTTCAATTTCAACGGGAAGACCATGAGTATCCCATCCGCCTTTTCTTTCAACACGGTAGCCCTGCAGCGTTTTATAACGGCAGACCAGATCCTTCAATGCACGGGCCATTACATGATGAATTCCGGGTTTTCCATTTGCTGTCGGCGGACCTTCATAAAATGTAAATGATTTGGCTTCATCCCTGGAAGAAACGCTCTTTTCGAAAATCTTATTCTTCTCCCAGAACTCAAGAATATTCTTTTCAAGATCAGGATAATTTATTTTTTCAGAATATTGTTTGAACATGATCTTATCAGGATTCCTCGTATCTTTTTATCAATTCTTTTTCAGCCTGAATGAACTCTTTAAGTTCACTTTCTATTCTTTCCTTTTTCAGGATTATATTTTTTGCCGCAGCCTGTGCGTCGTTAACAATTTTTTCAGCCTGCACCTTTGCCTCGCGAAGTTCAACCTCTGCTTCTTTACGGACATTCTGAAGCTGTTCTTCATACATTTTCAGCTTTTGATGGAGAAGTGAGGCTTCCCTTTCACTATGCAGCACTTCATCTATAGCCATACCGAAAAGAGCCATAGCACCAAGGGTAATATTCCTCAGGCTATAGAGAATCAAGTTCTCAGTAAGTAATTCATTAGCATAGAAATAATCCCTGAAGATAGAAATTACGATTATGCTTATTACCGTTGCAGCTATAATAATTGAAAATACAACCTTGCCGCCTGTACGCCAGCCGAAAACCTTGTTCATATAATATCCGCAGGCGAAGCAGAGAAGAGAGATAACAAACCATACCGCAAAGTTATTTCCGCCGAACCGGAAAATAGCAGTATTCATAAAATTAGATGCGAACATCAGAAAACCGATAAGCACCGGCGTAGCGTAATTATGTAATGGTCTTTTTTCCATTATAATTTTTTTATAACCTCTTTCATTATTAAGGTCATTTTCGGTTCGGCTTCCATTGCCGCTGCAATGATTTCCTCAACGTTCACCGGCTTAAGTGAGTCAGGAAAACACTCGTCAGTAATTATGCTTATGCCCAGTACTCTCATTCCCATATGATTTGCAACAATGTTCTCAGGTATTGTTGACATACCGACCACGTCTGCCCCGGTTGACCGGAGGAACCGGTATTCGGCCCTGGTTTCAAGATTAGGACCGGGAACAGCGATATAAACTCCCTTCTGAAGTTTAATTTTGTTTTCCAGGGCAATCGTTTCTGCCAGGGAGATCAGCTTGTGATTATACGGTTCGCTCATATCAGGGAACCTGGCACCAAGCTCGTCCTCATTCTTCCCGATAAGCGGGTTATCGCCCAGAAGGTTGATGTGGTCTGTCATCAGCATAATATCTCCCCTCCTGTACTGAGGATTCATACCACCGCAGGCATTAGAGACAAGAAGAGTTTCAACTCCCAGGAATTTCATCAGCCGTACCGGGTAAGTTATCTGCTGCATGGTATAGCCTTCATAAAAATGAAAGCGTCCCTGCATTGCAACTACATTTTTTCCGTTTATCTTTCCGAATATCAGCTTGCCTAAATGAGATTCTACTGTTGAAAGGGGGAAATGAGGAAGATCCCCGTAACTTATCTCGTGTTCTATAGCTATTTCCCTTACCAGACCTCCCAGCCCTGTACCCAGAATTATTCCTACCGGGTAAGACTCACTGGTGTAATTATGTATTACCTTAAGGGTTTCGTCTATTTTATTTTTAAGCCCGCTCATCTATAAAATCTTATTTACTATATCGTCAATATTTATATCTACTCTACCGGCCTGTTCAGGCCTCCTGAGAACCGGATTCTCCTCACCAGCCTCTTTTACCTTTATTTCAAAAAGATGAGACTGTGAATCAATCATCGCCTTTAATTTAGAGATCAGTAAATTACGCTCCTCCCTGAGCTTAATAACCGCATCCCTAATCTCATTAGCATTCTCCCTCGCTTTTTCAAGGATCTGACTGGCTTTTATTTCAGCTTCTTTAACCATAAGGTTCGTCTGCTTCTTAACAGAGTCAATAGCCTTTGAAGACGACTCCTGTGCCTTAAGCAGTGTATCCTGAAGATTTTTTTCTATCCTCCGGAACTCAGCCAGGTGCACATTCGCAGTTTCAAGCTCGTCCTTATAGTTCTCATTTTCCTTTTGAAGTTCATCAAATTCATCGGCAAGTTTTTCAAGAAATGCCTGAACTTCTTCAGGATCGTATCCTCTGAAAGATTTATTGAATTCCTGCTTTTTAATACTGATCGGAGAAACTTTCATGAATCTTTCCAATCTTTTGAATAATCTCTTTCACCAAAAATTGCTGAGCCGACTCTCAGTATTGTAGCACCCTCTTCAATCGCAATCTCAAAGTCTGACGTCATTCCCATCGAAAGTTCCTTAAGGTTAAAGCCTTCTGAATTTAATTCATCTTTCAATTTACGCAATTGCCTGAAACTTTGCCTTATAAGTTTTTCATCGTCAGTAAGAGGGGCAATAGTCATAAGCCCTTCAACCTGGAGATTAGAAAACTCCCTGCAATAAACAGCAAGATCGATGAGCTCGCTCTTGTTTTCAATACCGGACTTTGTTTCTTCTTCAGACGTTTTTACCTGCAGAAGAATTTTTTGAATTTTATTGTTCCTGGCAGCGTATTTGTTTATTTCAGAAGCAAGCTGAAGAGAGTCTACAGAATGAATATAAGCTGCAGCAGGAACCACGCTGCGCACCTTATTACGCTGGAGGTGACCGATAAAATGCCAGGTTATCTTATCGCCGAGTATTTCAAATTTTGAAGATAGTTCCTGAGCCTTATTCTCACCAAAGTCCCTGAGTCCTTCATCAAATACTTTTTCAATATCCTCAACACCGAATGTCTTGGAAACTGCTACCAACTTTATTTCACTGCTTTTCCTGTTAACCCGGGAACAAGTACGTTCAATTCTTTGCTGCAGTGCTTTAATATTTTCAGCTATCATGACAAAATTAAGAGTGTGAATCTATCCTTTTTTTAGGGAAAAATCAACGATATTCAGGCTATATAGGGCACACCTGAACTATTATTTAATATCAATCTGTTATAATAAAAATAATAGTTAATAAGTCAAAGAAATTACCCTGTAAGGCACTATTTTATTCGATGGCATATCTCAGGTCCCATTTTAGTAATTTTGAAGGTTGTCTTTTCAGAAAACGGGAGAAAAGTAAATGAGCAACAAACTAATGGAAGACATAATAAACAAAGCTTCCGCACGTAAACGAACTATAGTATTACCCGAATCTCATGATGACAGGGTAATAAAAGCCGCAGAGATATTATCTAAAGAAAAAATTGCATCGGTTATTACGATAGGAAATGAGGAAAAAGTACGTTCAAAAGCCCGGGAGCTCGGCTGTGAGCTTTCCGGCGTGAGAGTGATCGATCCAGAGAAATCGGATAAACTCAGCGACTTTACAAACATTTTTTTTAATCTCAGAAAGAAAAAAGGGATTACCATCGAAGCAGCAAGAGAAACCATGAAAAAGGACTTGTTTTTCGGAGCTATGATGGTGAAGGAATCCCTGGCAGACGGCAGTGTGGCGGGTTCTACTGCTTCAACCGGAGATGTATTAAGGGCGGGTATACAGTGTATCGGGATGCCTGAAGGTATCTCCACTGTATCAAGCTTCTTCCTAATGGTTATGCCTGAAAAAACGTACAGCTTTGCCGATTGCGCTGTTGTGCCTGCACCCGATGTTGAACAGCTTGCAGATATCGCTGTTAGCACAGCCGTAAATCATCAGAAGTTAACGGGAGAGGAACCTTATATTGCAATGCTGTCATTTTCAACTAAAGGGAGTGCACAGCATGAAGCAATTGATAAAGTAATACAGGCCACTGAGCTGGCAAAGAAGAAACATCCCGAGCTTAATATTGACGGTGAGCTTCAGTTTGATGCCGCTATCATCGATTCAATAGGAAGAAGAAAAGCACCCGGAAGCCTGGTTGCAGGCAGGGCTAATGTACTGATATTCCCCGACCTGAATGCCGGGAATATTGGTTATAAAATTGCACAAAGGCTTGGAAAGGCAGAGGCTATAGGACCTGTTGTTCAGGGACTGAAAAGGCCCTTCTTCGATCTCAGCCGCGGCTGCAGCGTTGATGATATAGTGAATACTTCTGCCATTGCGGCATTGATGAGTTAGACTTAATTTACTGTATGAATTTACTTTTTGCAGCTGTTTTTGTTTTTATTCTGAATTTGCCCTTCGGATACTGGAGGGCAAATGTTAAAAAATACTCACTCCAGTGGGTTCTTGCTATACATCTAGCTGTACCCCTTGTAATTCTAGTAAGGCTGATATCGGGACTCGGTTTTCAGTTTGTTACCTACCCTGTACTGGTGGCTGCATTTTTCGGAGGTCAGTTCGCAGGAAAATATTTCTTCAATTACAGAAAAAACAAGCTTCTATTCCCCTTAACGTCTTGTATGGTGTGCGATATATTAAGATCTCTGAGCTAAAAGTGAACTAATTTTTATGATGACTTGTTTGTACTTATAAAAATAAGGAGTTCAGAATGTTTCAGTTCTCATCTATCTTTTCATTGATATTTCTATCGGTATTTTCTTTTGCAGGGGGGAATCCGGGTGATAAAGCGAATAACAATATTAGTAAGATAACTGTTCAAGATATGGCCGGGAAGGATGTTAACCTTTCTGAATACAAAGGAAAAGTTTTGCTTATTGTAAATGTAGCCAGCAAATGCGGTTTTACGCCCCAGTATGAAGGTCTGGAGAAAATTTACAAAAAATATAAAGATGAAGGGTTCGAGATTCTGGCATTTCCCTGCAACCAGTTCGGCGGCCAGGAGCCAGGTACTAATGAAGAAATTAAAAATTTCTGTTCATCTAAGTACGACGTCACTTTTAAACTTTTTAATAAGATTGATGTTAATGGAAAAAACCGGTCACCGTTGTATACTGCATTAACCACCAATACTAATACTGAACAGGGAGATGTGAAATGGAATTTCGAAAAATTTCTGATCTCCCGGCATGGAGAAATTACGGCCAGGTTCAGAAGCAAAGTTACCCCTGAAAGCAGCGAAATCACATCTGCAATAGAAAAAGAACTTAAAAAATAATTTACTTTAAGATAATGCCGGAGCTGGTAATCTAGAGCCGGCACTTTCTTTTATACATCTCAACCACAGCGGGCACGTTTAATCTCCTTAATACGCAATCCTAACTTTATTGGGACCATACTGCCTATCCCTGTGATAGTATCTGCAGTCTGCTCACTCTTTTGCCCTCCTCTGAGGCTCTAAGCTGTAAAATATTGCCTATAAGTTCTTAAAACTTCCGGAAGCAGATGCTGAGCAAGCTTTTCATACTCTGTATTATGTACCTCTTATATAGGAGGAGTAGCGTATTCAAAGCGTTTTGAAAGCGTATTCAGAGCGTATTCACTGCGTTTTCAGAGCGTATTCACTCAGTATTTAGGCAGAATTTACGCCTTAGTAACCGGATAATAACAGGGTGTTTTAAGGTGAAAATAGAAGGATTTGAGAATAAATTAAGCTGGTATACCAGTTTCCCGGGTTTCCTCAGGCGAATTGCTTCATTATCATTTTAATTCCCTGCATTGGAATGATTACCCAATCGGGACGATTATTAAGTTCATATTCAATTTCATAAACAGATTTATCCAGAAGGAAAACGTTAAGCAATATGTTCAGCTGGTCTTTATCCGCCGGAACAAACGGATATCCTTCAGTGCTCTCCCTGTATGCATTCAGAAAGGCTCCGCTCACATAATAAAACCACGGTTCAATCCATTGCTGCATAAAATCAGCATCTTCAGGTCTAACCTTCGATCTCTGAAAATAAACACTATAAACCGCATAGTGAAATGATCTCAGCATACCCCCAACATCACGAAAAGCTGAGTACTTCAGGCGCCTTTCACCGGGTGAACGAACAGGCTCTCCTTCAAAATCTATTATCATAAAATCATCACCAGTGCTTAATACCTGTCCCAGGTGATAGTCGCCGTGAATCCTTATCTTCTGTGCAGAGATTTTCTTCCTAAGGACTTTTTTATACTGGGCTAATATTTTGTCTCTCAGGCCAAGAATTTCTTCAGCCTCTTGTTTTATTGACTGTGGTAGTTTTGAAAGATTACCCGAAAAGAAGTTTAATCCTTTCTTTGCATTTGAAAAGAGTGTTTGATAAAGAGCCTTCTGGTAAAGTGTTGAAAATAATTCAGGTGTAAAATCAGGATTATCAGTTGACGCAAGTTTAATGTGCATTTCTCCTGTGCGCTTGCCCAAAAGCCTTGCCTTTTCAAAAAATGCTGCTCCGATGTAATCCTGCAGAATCAAGGGTACATCTTCAAAATGGATGTCAAATAGTTTATCCAGGTCGGGTTCTTTAACGGGGCAGTCTTCTTTTTCCGCCATTACTCTCTCAAAATATCTGCCTACTGCGTCTAACGTAACCGTCCATGCATCTCCCTGGTTGGGAGTAAACTTCTGCAGCAGTGCTATCACACGAGGGTCTGATTCTATATTCTGATATTCAAGGCTGCCGGCATAAGAAGGAACATTTTCAAAATTCTGTTCTTCACTCAGGAACTTAATTACTTCCGGATCGGGGTTCAGGCCTTCTTCAACTCTACGATAGAATTTTAAGAAGAAACGTTTCACCGTACAATACTGACGAATTACTCTGCTCAGCCTTAAGTACCCTTGAAGTCTGCGGCAGTTCACCGGATTCACCGAGCAGTGATTTGAATTTTTTACTTTTTACTGCCACCAGTGTGCCGGTTTTACCTTTAATTTTTTTCTTTTTATCGATCATCCTTAAAATCTGGCTCCGGAATTTTTCCCCATATACGGCATCATAGAGGAATCCTTCCTCATCCGGAAGGCGGAGTCTTGAAATAATACTTTGCGGAGAGTCCCTCAGCAGCTTTTCTCCACGTCCTTCAGGAATGAATGAAACAACGAGCACATAATTCTCCGGAGCCCCGAGGGCGTAATTAACCTGCAAGAGCAGCAGTGAGGCCGTTTCTTTTTCAAACTGGATTGGAAGATTTTCTTTGATAGTAAGGTTTTTAAGCTGACGAGCCTTTCCCCCGAACCATCTGCACGTTTTCAGGTACCTGGGCAGTACCCTTTTTTCAAGCTGCAGTTTATCTTCACCTGTGAGTATTTCGGTCCATTGCTTCCTTACTTTGAGTTCAGGCAAAGTTTTCTCATCTATTTCTCCCTGGTATTCTTTTTCCTTTACAAGGCTGAACCAGTAATGATCATACGGTCCCAGGGTTATAACGTAAGGTTTGTCGGTTATGTTAGGAAAAATATTCTGACTGAACATTTCCTCCGGCGTGTAGCCCTCCAGTTCTTCTGTATTTATACGGACAACCTGGGCAAACCTTGATAAATTTATAACCACCAGTACAATTTCTTCTTCATTGCTGCGAATAAATGACAGGATTTTTGGATTATCAGACGATAGAAATTTCAGGCCGCCTCTGCTTAAAGCTCTTGATTGTTTTCTCATCGCAATCAGGCGCTTCATCCACCAAAGCGGCGAGGAAAGATTTCTCTCCTGTATTTCAACATTAATTGATTGATAGAGATATTCTGAATCTATTATTACAGGCAGATATAGTTTCTGGGGATTGGCTTTAGAGAATCCCGCATTCCTGTCAGCGGTCCACTGCATCGGCGTCCTTACCCCGTCCCTGTCTCCCAAATAATAATTATCGCCCATTCCTATTTCATCGCCATAATATATTACAGGAGTTCCGGGAAGAGAAAACAGAAGAATATTTATCAATTCTATTTTCTTCCTGTTATTCTCAAGCAGGGGTGAAAGTCTGCGCCTTATTCCAAGATTCAGCCTCGCCCTCGGATCCTGTGCGAATATCCGGTACATATAGTCACGTTCCTCATCGGTAACCATTTCAAGCGTGAGTTCATCATGGTTGCGAAGGAACATCACCCATTGGCAGTTGTCAGGTATTTCCGGAGTCTGTTCAAGTATATTGATTACCGGAAACCGGTCCTCCATCCTGAGTGCCATAAACAGCCTGGGCATCACGGGAAAATGAAATGCCATATGAGATTCATTTCCTTCACCGAAGTAAGCAACGGAATCCTCGGGCCACTGGTTCGCCTCTGCAAGCAGCATCTTATTCTTAAACTTTCTATCTACGTGAGCCCTAAGTTTCTTCAGGAAATCATGTGTTTCGGGCAGATTTTCGCAATTGGTTCCCTCCCGTTCATAAAGGTAAGGGACGGCATCAAGGCGCATCCCGTCTACGCCCATACTGAACCAGTAATCCAGTACTTTTAATATTTCCTCCTGCACCTTTGGATTATCATAGTTAAGATCAGGCTGATGCGAATAGAACCTGTGCCAGTAGTATGCATCCGCCGCAGGATCATACGTCCAGTTGCTTGTTTCAAAATCCTGAAATATTATCCTCGCCTCATTGTATCTGGAGGGGTCATCACTCCATACATAGTAATCACGGAATTGACTCCCAGGCTTTGCTTTACGCGCCCGCTGAAACCATTTGTGCTGGTCGGATGTATGGTTAACCACAAGCTCCGTAATAATCCTTAATCCTCTTTTATGAGCTTCTTTTAACAGCCGCTTGAAATCCCGCAGCGTTCCATAGTCAGGATGAATATTAAAGTAATCCGCTATGTCATAACCATCATCTTTTAAAGGAGAAGGATAAAAGGGCAGCAGCCAGATCGCATTAACCCCAAGGTTCTCCAGGTAGTCAAGTTTTTCCACCAGTCCATTTATATCTCCTATCCCGTCACCGTTACTGTCATAAAATGATTTGATGTGGAGTTCATAAATAACCGCATCCTTATACCATAATGGATCGTCTGTAAGTTTAAGTACATTATCTGCCATATAACCATGTCTGTTTATTACATAAAATAATCGAAGTCGTTTTCACGCCGCAGTCTTCTGTAAATTCTGAATATATATGCCGGTGTCTCTTCCGGATCAAGTTCCACAACGTTTTCTCCGCCCATCCACATAAACTTATTGTCATGTATAAGCTCGTGTACCAAATACGACTGCTGTTCAGAAATACCAAGAGACTCAATTGGTATATGCACACTTCCTCTTTGTTTATGGTAGTAATCGAGGTTAACAACTATCAGAAGAATGTTTGACAGATCATCAGTTACTTTTCCGTAACAAAGCAGGTACTTATTATCTGTATGGTAAAACTCGATATTGTAAGTGGTATGAAGAGCCTCGTTCTCTCTGCGTATCCTGTTCACTGTTTTCACTATGTCGGTTATGCTGCCCGGTTTATCATAATCCCAATCTTTTATTTCATACTTCTCGGAATTAACGTATTCTTCCTTTCCGGGGATTGCTTCATTTACACAAAGCTCATAAGCAGGACCATAGATCCCGTAGTTAGAAGAAAGCGTAGCTGCCAGAACCAGCCGGGTTACGTAGGCGGGCCTTCCGCCGTACTGCAGATTTTCAGGGAGAATGTCGGGAGTATTAGTCCAGAAGTTAGGTCTGTAGAATTCACGAGCTTCCTTTTTTGTAAGTTCTGTAAGGTACTCTATAAATTCCCGCTGTGTATTTCTCCAGGTAAAGTATGTGTAAGATTGTGTGAAACCTACTTTTCCCAGCCGGTACATAACCTTAGGACGTGTGAATGCCTCTGCGAGAAAGATAACTTCAGGATCAGTTTTTTTAATTTCCTTAATAAGCCATTCCCAGAAAGGAAAGGGTTTTGTGTGCGGGTTATCCACCCTGAAGATTTTTATGCCCTTGTCTATCCAGAATTGGATAATGCTCTTAAGTTCCTCCCAAAGTTCCTTCCAGTTTTCTGTTTCAAAATTAAGAGGGAGTACATCCTGGTATTTCTTTGGGGGATTTTCCGCATACTGTACCTTACCGTCAGGCCGCCATCTGAACCATTCAGGGTGTTCTTTAACATAAGGATGATCGGGAGAACACTGATACGCAATATCAATTGCTGTATCAATACCCAATGATTCTGCTTTCTTTACAAATGAAACAAAGTCCTCCATAGTACCAAGTTCCGGATTCACAGCTTTATGTCCCCCTGCTGCAGACCCTATAGCCCATGGACTCCCGGGATCGTTCTGCTTTGCGTTGGTTGAATTATTCTTTCCCTTCCTGTTAGTTTGTCCTATTGGATGTATTGGCGGAAGGTAAATTACATCAAAACCGATTTCTGCAATATGAGGCAGCAGCTTTTCTGCATCCTTAAAAGTCCCATGCTTACTGTCTTTCCCGGTAGAGCGGGGAAAAAATTCATACCAGGAACTAAAAAGGGCTTTTTTCCTTTCAACCCAGATTTCGTATTCATTTTCAAAAACAGAGGCAATTGAGCGGTCAGTGTATCTGAACATCAGACTCTGTTAATGATTCACTCAACGCAAGTTCTGAAGCCGATTGCATATCATCAGGATCCTTCATTTTTTCAGCTATCGTCTCCAATTTCCTTTTAATCTCCTGCGTATCAGCGTTAGCAGAATTATGTTCAACCATTTCTGCACCTATAAGGAGCTCTACTTTTATATTCTGCCCGGCATCTATTCTTTTTATCAAGTCCTGCTGCCAGGTATAGAAATGATCAACCCAGGCGCGCAGCGTATAAAAGTAGGTACCAACCTCCTTTACAGTAAAAACGCCCTTCCACTTATCATTAACGGTATGCAGCATACGTTCAGCTGTCCATTTCTTTTCCTCTGCTCTGCGATAAAGTAATTCGGCAGAAATGATATCGTGTCCATCGCTTATTATATCGGCTGTAACTGCCACCTGTTCCCCGGTAACCCTTTTTACAGGAAGCTCTCCGCAGTTAACATTCGGCTTAACGTTCTGAATCTCTACTCTTTTTCTTCCGTCTTCTTTAATTGCTTTTCTCCTTACGGTTGGTGTATTATATCTTAAAGAAAAAGTAGTTCGTTATGTATGATCTGAATCAAAAATATGAACATAAGCTTTTGAAGGATATCCGGTCTGTTTCAATGATGAGAAAATTGAAGAAATGTAGCATTGAGGGTAGATTTAGGTAACTATTTTCCAATTAGCTGAGTCTAATGCATATAGCAGGTTAGTCTAATACATAAAATGCAGGCACACAAAATGAAAAAAATTAATACACTTTTATTATTTATACTTTTAACGGCGGCTAGCAGTACAATATCAGCATGTCATGTAGAGGCAGTTTCAGATTTAGGGGGTGATCTTGAAACCATTCACGAGAAAACTTTTTCAATTCAACCCGGTAAGAACCTGCATGTTGAAACCTCAAGCGGAGACGTTACAGTAACTACGTGGGATAAATCAGAGGTATACATTAAAGTTCTAGGCAATGAAAAAGCCAGGGATAAAGTGGATTTTTCATTTAAGAATGACGACGATGAAGTTTCGGTAGTTGCTAAACGGGAAGGCTCATTCTTCAACTGGTTCTCGAGCGGAATAAAAATTAGATTTGAAATAAAAGTTCCCTCAGAGTTTAATACCGACATCAATACTTCCGGGGGAGACATCAAGTTAGGCCAGATCCGCGGTAATAACAGGCTAAGGACCTCGGGCGGCGATGTATGGGTAAAAGATACAGATGGAGTCCTTAAGGTATCAACTTCAGGCGGCGAAATAAATCTCGATTCCAATAGCGGTCAAATGGACGTCTCAACTTCCGGGGGTGACATCAAAGCAAGGAACTTCAAGGGTGATGTTTCTGCGTCAACCTCAGGCGGTGATATTTACCTGAAGGGAGATAATTCCAAAATCTTTGCTGAGACTTCAGGCGGAGATATTGTACTTGACTATACGGGAGTAAATAAAGGAATAGAGCTGGAAACATCGGGCGGTGATATTCAAATTAAACTTCCTTCAGATTTTAATGCATCAGCATATATGCACACATCAGGCGGGGATATAGAATGCGATCTTACCGCAAACAGGGCAAAGAAAATTTCATCCTCAAGGTTTGAAGCCGATCTGAATAACGGCGGTGCATCTCTCACTGCCAAAACATCAGGCGGTGATATTACGGTTAAAAAGCAATAGCAGCAATAAGCCACAGAGCGGCGGCTCATTGCGAGAAAATAGTATATGAAATTGTTATTAAACCGTAGAGTGATAGCACGTTAATAGATTAGCATATATAATTATTTCAAGGCGCAGAATGGCAGTACGTTAATAGAAATATATGTAATTGTTATTAAGCCGCGGAGCGGCAACACGTCCGTAGAAATAGTAAGCCGAAGAGCGGCAGCACAGAACATTAGCAGCATCTCTCACACATATGCTCATCTCACAAACGCAGGTGCAGATTTTATATGCATCTGCGTTTTTTATTTGAAATATACCGGGAGGTTTTATAGTTTTCTTTAAATCATAAATTGGAACTATGAAAACACCGCTTATATATAAATTCCTTAATGATGATGAACTGTTAAGGATATCCAACAGAATAAAAGTGAAGAGAAAAAGACTGCAGGTGAGATTTGCGTAAGTATTAAAGAACAGCGTTCCTTTCTTCAAAAGAAAAAATCAGTAGAGGATCTAGCCCGGGAGGAATTCTTTAAACTAGGAATAGATAAAACACGGGATAAAACAGGTATTATTATTTTCCTGCTCCTCGAAGCCCGGCAGTTTTATATCCTTGCTGATGAGGGAATAAATAAGAAAGTCCCCGAAAAAACCTGGGATGCTATAAAAAATGAAATGCAGGAATATTTTATTGAGGGAAGATTTTCAATGGGGATAATTCACGGAGTTGACCGTGTGGGTAAAATATTGAGCGAACACTTTCCTATCAAACCCGACGATACTAATGAAATCTCTAACAGGGTTATCCTAGAATAAACCATACTACAACGAGGATGAATCAAAAAGGATGCTACCCTTGATATCATTTATTTTGGGAGTACAGAATTCACACGATTATCAAACTAAGAAAGGATCAGGTTGTGTTCGAGTTTTTCGAAATTAGCAAGACCGTACAGGCACATGAAGCAGATTTCAAAAACACGCTGAGACTGGATGCACTTTTTAGTTACCTTCAGGACACTGCCGCGGCACACGCAGATAAATTAAATCTAGGTTATACTGCACTTATAAAGCACAACTATGGATGGGTGTTGTCGTGGACAAAAGTAGATATTGCCTCACTTCCCGGATTCGGAGAAGAAATAACAATTAAGACCTGGCCAAAGAAAAAATACAAACTTTACTCGTTAAGAGATTTTATTATTTATAACCAGAAAAGAGAAATAATTATCAGAGCAACCACAGCCTGGCTTCCGATTAATATAACTTCAAAACGAATAATTGATACTTCTAGCCTGCCTGGCTCCGATAAACTACCAGGAGCAGGAATCCGCCCTGGACGCTCTGCCGGAAAAGACGGCAAAACTCAAAAGCGGAGAGTTCATTTATTCAAGAAAGATGCGCTATACCGATATAGATCTGAACCTGCATGTAAATAATATCAAATACATCGAAATGATAATGGATAGCTTCAGTATGGAAGATTATGAAAACTCATTAATAAAAACCATCACAATAAACTTTGTTACGGAATCAAAGTATGATGACTTGATAGAGTTATTTAAATCTGCCGATGAGGAAAATAAGTATTTAATAGAGGGTGTTAACAAATCAACTTCTAAAGTAGTGTTCCAGGCAGATGTAGAATTAGCGAAGCATATATAAAAAATCCTTTCCGGCGAGTTTCCGGAAAGGATTTATTGTAATGAATTCAACAAAAAGGATTATTTCATAACCATCATTTTTTTAATGCTTACAAAGTTTCCGCTTTCAATTTTATACAGGTAAACTCCGCTGGACAGACTCGAGGCATCAAGGTTGATTTCATGCGTACCCGCCTTATAATTGCTATCGATTATGTCTTTCACCTTTTCCCCAAGCAGATTATACAGAGTTAACTTAACATGATTGTCGGCTGGAATACTGAAGCGTATTTTAGTTGTCGGGTTAAAAGGATTAGGATAATTCTGGCTCAGATCAAAGTCAGCCGGATTATTGATGGATATGGTAAGTTCATCTGAATACTCAAAGGCACCATCAAAATCCACCTGCCTGATTCGATATGTTGATTCTCCGGGCTGTATATTATTATCATTGAATTTATAACTGAAAGGCTTTGTAGTAGTTCCGTGACCTTCGATGAATCCGATTGAGGTATAAAGGCCGTCAACTTTTTTCTGGACTTCAAACCCTTTATTATTAGTCTCAGTAGCAGTTGACCATTTAATCATAACTGAATTACTATTTTCTTCGGCAGTAAAGGAAGTTAGTTCAACCGGAACAGGTGCTGCTGATCCCCACATTTCAGCTTCCCAAACCCCCGCATACTGACTTTCATTATTATCCAGAGAAATCAGCCTGACATACTGTCCCACAACCGGATAAAAGCTAATCACAGTCCATTGTGCTGCGGATGAAGGAGAAGCTGTTACAGCCGGGAACCAGTTGATATTATCAGATGACACAAAGACTGAATAATGATAAACCCGTCCCTGATCCCATCTATAAAACGAGAACTTAGCCTGCTTGATGAGCTTTACTTCACCAAGGTTAAATGTAATTGTATCAGGCATAGCAACCGCACCTGCCCATCTCGATTCAGATAAGGGGTCAGATATTCCATCTATTGAGAGCGGCGGCATATAATTCTGATACCAGTTAGAGGAAACTGCTTCGGTGATAGAGAGCTGGTTTAATTCACCCTGCGGGTCAATCAATAATTGATAAAGAGCGGAATTTGCACTTGGTGAAATTGTATTTCCCGCAAGATCCTGTACATTGGTGACTGTAACAGTGTACACGGGTCCAATAAGGTGTATATCAGTTGTAAGGGTGACATCCATTCCGTCGGAAGAAAGAACTGCAGACGTTACATCAATCCCATTATCTATAGAATAGTTGGCAGTATTCCCTGCTGTTGTTTGCGAGACTGCCTCAGAAAAATGAACATATACTGTGATAGAATCTGCCAGTTCGGCACCCGTAACTTCCGGTGCTATAGTTTCACCCTGCATCAAATAAGAGGCAGAATTTGCCTGGGGATTTATAACATTCCCGGCAAGGTCGGTTGCGTTGTTTACAGTAACTGTATAATTAGTTCCGGCAGAATGTGCAGATGTTATTAACGTAGCGGTCATCCCATTAGAAGAAAGCGATACAGAACTAATTGCTATCCCGTTACTTATTGAATAATTTCCGGTGATTTCAGTAGTTGCAGCATTCATTGCCTCTGAGAATTGAACAATGACAGTTGTTTCATTACTGATAGAAGCACCTGTAACCTCTGGGGGTGTTGCATCACCCTGAAGCAGGTATCCTGCGCTATTAGCATTAGGATTTATCAGGTTGCCTGCAAGATCTTTTACATTGCTTACAGTTACCGTGTACTGCTGGTTAAAGCTGTGGGTACTGGTGGTTAGTGTTACCTGAGTACCGCTCATCACCGCGCTGCTTACCGTTACCCCTCCGCTTATGCTATAATTTGCAGCATTCTGTGCTCCTGCTGACTGAAGGGCCTCAGAGAAGCTCACTATTACTTTCGTCTGGTTGGTAATCGAGGCGCCTGTAACCTCAGGAGGTGTTGTATCAGGATTCGGGTTACCGCTGGTAAATTCATAGGCACCCATATCATAATTCTGTCCCTGTGGTCTGCTTATTCCCATTATATCGACATTATACGGTGACCCTGCTGCCAACCCTGCATCTACTCCCGGTGAGGTCTCCTGCAGGCTGAAATCTTTGTTATTTACGCTTGTAAACTTCGGGTCTGAATTTTTTCCGTGTGCATCAAATCCAAGTGCCTCCATTGACTCCAGCTTTTCGAACTTCCATTATAACTCCATACATAGCTTGAGTTAGGTACATATATTATATTATTGTCTATGTTGAAGGATTTCCGTCCCCAGTTTATTACCCTGGCTCCAAATGAGCTTGAACCTGAATAGATCACATTATTCTTTATTATTGGATCATCTACCTCTGTTGTCTGAAGTAACGTTGAGGAGTTCTGCTCCATATACGCTATTACCTACCATCTCTACTGTTACCAACACCTGTCAGTCTCCTGAAGGTCATTCCATTACTTCCTGACTGGGTCAGATTCACTATGTTATTATAGAACTTAAATACCCCACCAGTTGGATCAGTATGCATACAGCCCCTGTGCATTGTTTGGCTTACTGTTATTCTGCTCCAGATAATTTGAGTATACAGTCAGGTTATTATCCTGGTATGATTGGATACAGTCATCGTGTCCTGTTGGCTCACTGTTATTGACTATTATGCGGTTATTATGATATGTATTATCTGTATTCAGCTGTAGAGTACATTCCGTCTGTCTGTGTATTAACATAGCTTCCTGTGACTATGTTACAGTCCTTGACTTCTATATTGTCATTTATCCTGACAGTATATTCCCGCTCTCCCTGTTACTATTATATCGCATTTTTCTACTATTATATGATTTGAGTTGCTTACCTCGATTGATCCATAAGAGGTATACCTTACTGTAAATCCAGTTATTGTTACATAGGAACGTCCGCAGTTACCAGGATTCCGATTATCTGTGGAATTTCCTCCGTCTATGATAACTTTTCCATTATGTCCGACTGTCTATTCCTTTGGATATCACTATCCTGTTACCTGAAGTCCCACTTTTTCCTATCGTAAAACGTTTCAGTATATACTGTGGAATCGCTTCCTCCTGATATATATACTACATCTCCAGCACTCACACTGCTCCAGCTTATTGCACTGAAGCTTTCCCACGCATTACTCCAGCTGCTGCCGTTATTGCTGCCTGATGCATTCTTGTCTACATAATGATTTGTTCCGTAGATGGGATTAGAAACTAAGGCAAAGATAATCAGGATGGTATACACCCTCAAAAGGTAATTCAAATGAATCTTCATAGCGGCTCCTCTAATTCACATATGTTTAAGCATTAAACGGATATAGCCAGGTGTAAAGCCTTCCCAAGTTTACACCTGAATCCCGTATCAAATTATTTTATTAAAATCATCTTCCTCACTGAAGTGAACGATGATGACTCTAATCGATATATATATATGCCGGATGGCAAATCAGCTGCATTAAATTCTACAGCATAATTGCCGGCTGAGTAATCTCTGTTAACGAGTTCGGTAACCAGCTCTCCGATAACATTATAAACGTTTAACCGGACATGCTGGTCTGATGGAATATTGAACTTAATTAAAGTTGTAGGGTTAAATGGATTAGGATAATTTTGTTCGAGGCTGAAATCTGCAGGGATTCTGTCAGATAATTCATTCTTCGTGGTCTGATCCGGGCCCCATATTTCAGCTTCCCATAATCCGGCCCAGTCACTTTCATTATTGCTCAAAGAAATTAATTTTACGTAACGGGCTTCAACAGAATCAAACTGGTTTATCGTCCATTGTGAAGAAGAAGAAATCATATTGGTAAGTACTTCAGTCCAATTCATTCTATCTACTGAAACCTGTACCGAAAAACGATAAGTTCTACCCTGATCCCACCTGTAGAAAGAAAAATGCGTTTCGTCTATTGTATTAATGGCATCAAGGTCAAAAACTATTGAATCCGGCATTGGCAAAACTCCTGCCCACCTTGATTCTGAAGTTGGATCCAAATTCCCGTCGATTGAATTATCCGGAATGTAATTCTGAAACCATTCTCCTGATGCAGAACTTACATGAATTTTACGCTTACCGCCTCCGCTGCCGCCGTTTTCTTTTTGATATTGAAATGAATTGGCCTGAGAGGAAATAATATTCCCTGACAGATCCTTAACATTATTAACTAATACAGTATAAACGGTATTAGGGGAATGAGCAGATGTGGCTAAGCTAACAACTGTGCCACCGTTTAATAAAGTAGCACTGTCAATTGATATACCCTTATCAATTGAGTAATTATTTGCAACCTCAGCAGAATTTTCATCTAATTCTTCGGAAAATGTCAACAATACAATCTTATTCCCTGATAATGCAGCTCCCGTTAATTCAGGCGGGGTTGTATCATTAAAAAAACTATACCCTGCCGTGTTCGCACCCGGATCTACTATATTACCCGCAACGTCTTTTACATTTGTTACTGTAACGACATAGCTCTGTCCGCTGGTATGTTGACTCGTTGTAAGCGTAACCTTTTTTCCATCTGTCGAGAGCGTTGCCCCACTAATTGTAATGCCATTAGTGATACTATAATTTCCGGCAGTCTGTGCACTGTTTTGTTCCAATGCTTCAGAGAATGTTACGATAACCACTGTTGCTGAAGTTATAGAAGCACCAGTTACTTTAGGCGGTGTTGCATCACCCTGAAGCAGGTATTGGGCACTATTAGCATTCGGATTTATCAGGTTTCCCGCAAGATCTTTTACATTGCTTACAGTTACCGTGTACTGCTGGTTAAAGCTGTGGGTACTGGTGGTTAGTGTTACCTGGGTTCCGTTCATTACCGCACTGCTTACCGTCACTCCTCCGCTTATGCTGTAGTTTGCAGCATTCTGTGCTCCTGCTGACTGAAGGGCCTCAGAGAAGCTCACTATTACTTTCGTCTGATTGGTAATCGAGGCGCCTGTTACCTCAGGAGGTGTTGTATCAGGATTGGGGTTACCGCTGGTAAATTCATAGGCACCCATATCATAATTCTGTCCCTGCGGTCTGCTTATTCCCATTATGTCTATATTATACGGTGACCCTGCTGCCAATCCTGCATCTACTCCCGGTGAGGTCTCCTGCAGGCTGAAATCTTTGTTATTTACGCTTGTAAACTTCGGGTCTGAATTTTTTCCGTGTGTATCAAATCCAAGTGCCTTCCATTGGCTCCAGCTTTTCGAACTTCCATTATAACTCCATACATAGCTTGAGTTAGGAACATATATTATATTATTGTCTATGTTCGAAGGGTTTCCTGCCCAGTTTATTACCCTGGCTCCAAATGACCCTGAACCTGAATAGATCACATTATTCTTTATTATTGGATCATCTACCTCTGTTGTCTGAAGTAACGTTGAGGAGTTCTGTCCATATACGCTATTACCTACCATCTCTACTGTACCAACACCTGTCAGTCTTCTGAAGGTCATTCCATTACTTCCTGACTGGGTCAGATTCACTATGTTATTATAGAACTTAAATACCCCACCAGTTGGATTAGTTGCATACAGCCCCTGTGAATTGTTCGGCTTACTGTTATTCTGCTCCATATAATTTGAGTATACAGTCAGGTTATTATCCTGGTATGATTGGATACAGTCATCGTGTCCTGTTGGCTCACTGTTATTGACTATTATGTGGTTATTATGATATGTATTATCTGTATTCAGCTGAGAGTACATTCCGTCTGTCTGTGTATTAACATAGCTTCCTGTGACTATGTTACAGTCCTTGACTTCTATATTGTCATTTATCCTGACATATATTCCCGCTCTCCCTGTTACTATTATATCACATTTTTCAATTATAATATGATTTGAGTTGCTTACCTCGATTGATCCATAAGAGGTATACCTTACTGTAAATCCAGATTACTGTTACATAGGAACGTCCGCTTACCAGGATTCCGTTATCTGTGGAATTTCCTCCGTCTATGATAACTTTTCCATTATGTCCACTGTCTATTCCTTTGGATATCACTATCCTGTTACCTGAAGTCCCACTTTTTCCTATCAAACGTTTCAGTATATACTGTGGAATCACTTCCTCCTGATACATATACTACATCTCCAGCACTCACACTGCTCCAGCTTATTGCACTGAAGCTTTCCCACGCATTACTCCAGCTGCTGCCGTTATTGCTGCCTGATGCATTCTTATCTACATAATGATTTGTTCCGTAGATGGGGATTACTACAAAGAAAGTTAATAACAATACTAAAAAGGGTAGAATCTTCTTATCCATATACCACTCCTTGCGTTAAGATTCATTCAATAAAATGTCAATCCCTCTAGATATTGTTCCCGCACAAAAGACCTACCACCTCTTAAATTCTATTGAGTCAGCACACTCTGGCAAAGAAAAGTACAATTCCTGTACCAGCATAATTCTTTATTTTTTCGATAAATCCTTTCCTATTTTTGGTTAAACTTAGATATTACAGGTAATTTTTACATTTTGTTTATCATAAAAAACCAGGAGACGGCACTGCCGTCCCTGGTTAAATTCATCTTATTTCATCAACATCATTTTATGAGTAGCTGTAAATGACTGAGCTTCCATTCTATAGATATAAACTCCCGATGGCAGATTTGCCGCATTAAATTCAACCGAATGATTTCCTGCTGAATATTCTTTGTTTACAAGTTCGGTAACCAGTTCACCAATCGCGTTATAGATATTAATCTTAACTTGCTGATTAGTTGGAACGTTGAAATTTATTGTTGTTGTCGGGTTAAATGGATTCGGATAATTTTGTTCAAGGCTAAAATCTGAGGGAACTTCATTTCCACTTTCAATTCCGGTTATCTTAGAAGGCCCATATACCTCAGCTTCCCATAATCCTGCAAACTGACTTTCGCTACAACTAAGAATCACAAGTTTTATATACCGTGCATCCACAGCTGTAAAGTTATCGATAGACCATTCTATTGGCGCAGATGAACCATTACCAACGGCCTCGGTCCATTTTGCCCCATCTGGGGAGGTCAAAACTGAATAAGTATAATTCCGACCTTCGTTCCATCTGTAAAAAGAGAATCGAACTTCGTCAATTTTATTAACGCTGCCCAGATCAAAAGTAATTGAGTCAGGTAAGATCATAGCTCCGCCCCAGCGTGAATTTGAGGTTGTATCAGGATTTCCATCGATTGCTTTACCCGGAGAATAGTTCTCATACCAACGTCCGTCAGCACCTATTATAGGGTCTATACCTTTTTTGGTTGCATGATATTCGCTCGTATTCTTCTCCGGATTTATCAGGTTTCCTGCTCTGTCCTTAACATTATTAACCGTTAGTGTGTACCATGTTCCTAATTGATGAGTACTGGTACTCAGCATAACCTTTTGCTTATTGCTGAATACAACTACAGAATTTACAGTAATCCCATTATTGATTGAATAATTGTTTTTATTTCCAATAGTTGCTGAATCCATTTCCTCTGAGAACATTACAATAACATTGGATGAATCTGATAATGAAGCTCCCGCTAACTCAGGCGGGGTTGTATCATTAAAAAAACTGTACCCTGCCGTGTTCGCATTCGGATTTATCAGGTTGCCTGCAAGGTCTTTAACATTATTTACTGTTACCAGGTAACTTTGTCCGCCTGTATGAGTACTCGTAGTTAATGTTACTTTTTTTCCATCCGTTGATAGTATCGCACTGCTTACTGTTATGCCATTAGTGATACTGTAATTACCGGTAGTTTGAGCGCTATTTTGTTCCAACGCTTCGGAGAAGGTTATAATGACTACATCCGCCGAATTTATCTCAGCACCTGTAACCTCAGGAGGTGTTGTATCAGGATTCGGGTTACCGCTGGTAAATTCATATGCACCCATATCATAATGCTGTCCCTGCGGTCTGCTTACTCCCATTATATCGACATTGAAAGGTGACCCTGCTGCCAATCCTGCATCTACTCCCGGTGAGGTCTCCTGCAGGCTGAAATCTTTGTTATTTACGCTCGTAAACTTCGGATCTGAATTCTTTCCGTGTGCGTCAAATCCAAGTGCTCTCCACTGACTCCAGCTTTTTGAGCTTCCGTTAAAGTTCCATACATTGTTTGCATTTGGAGCATAGACTATATTATTATCTATATTTGAAGAATTTCCTGCCCAATTCAATACTCGCGCTGCAGAGGCTTCGCTTCCTGAATAAATCACATTATTCTTTATTATTGGATCATCTACCTCTGTTGTCTGAAGTAAAGTTGAGGAATTCATGTCCATATACAGTATTACCTACCATCTCTACTGTACCAACACCTGTCAGTCTTCTGAAGGTCATTCCATTACTTCCTGACTGGGTCAGATTCACTATGTTATTATAGAACTTAAATACCCCACCAGCAGGAGTAGTTGCATACAAGCCTTGCGAATTGTTAGGCTTGTTGTTATTCTGCTCAAGATAATTTGAGTGTACAGTCAGGTTATTGTCCTGGTAGGATTGGATACAATCATCGTGTCCTGTTGGTTCACTGTTATTTACTACTATATGGTTATTGTGGTAAATATTATCTGTATTCAGCTGAGAATACATTCCGTCTGTCTGTGTATTGACATAGCTTCCCGTGGCTATATTACAGTACCTGACTTCTATATTATTGTTCTGCCTGACATATACTCCAGCCCTTCCCGTAACAGTCACCTCACACTTATCTACTATAACATGATCGGAATTACTAACTTCAATTGAACCATCCTGGGTATATCTTACGGTAAATCCTGTCACGGTTACATATGATCGCCCATTAACCAGAATTCCGTTACTTAATGAATTTCCTCCATCGATTATAACCTTTCCGTTATGGCCGTTGTCTGTTCCCCTTGATATTACAATCCAGTTGCCGGATGTTCCGCTTTTTCCTACCGTTAACGTCTCAGAATAGATAGTAGAATCACTTCCTCCCGAAACATAAATTATATCTCCAGGGTTGACATTGCTCCAACTTATCGCTCCGAAACTTTCCCACGCATTACTCCAGCTGCTGCCGTTATTGCTGCCTGATGCATTCTTGTCCACATAATGGTTAGCTGCAAAAGCAGGAATTGTTAACCCCGCCAGGATTAACATGAACATATAAATTTGCACCTTCTTCAACATAACCTCGCTCCTTATTTATAGTTTAGCTTAACATTACACTAATTAAGTTTGAACCAAGCTGAACAATCAGCCAGCCATTAAACCGGATATTTTGATAAGATTCTGAAGCAGAATCGTTCAAACTATCCATCATTAATCAGCAGACAAACTGCTGATTAAAATCTTTTAGTAATAAATACTTCTGGTTTTTGGGGATATGTGGGAAATGAATTATCTAAGATTCCGAATGGAAAATTCAGGGGCTCCAGGACATTATTATCCTGTAAGTCTACCTGGTATTTTCTCAATACAGCCAGAGATAATTTTAAGATTTGTAAATAAATAATTACAAGGCTAACCCTTACGTAACTATTCAAGCCCACTCCTTAGTCTCAGAAGACTTTATAAATATATCCGTTTAATACGGATTCTTTAGTTTACTTTTGTTCCACCCTCTGGAATGTTCTCTCAACAAAAGCCTTCTACAACTAAAGGGCTATTAACGTAGATTTAGAATATTAAATTCTAACTTTTTGGATTGGATTATTATATGATGAAGTGAAGCACAACACTCTCTCAATTTTATAACCCGCTAAAGAACTAAAATATGATCTCAGGCTTTCTCCCTGAAATTCTCTATGACAAACCTAAATAAAAATCCTGATGCCGTCAATACTAAATTTAGGTCAAGTCCCAAAATTTTCTAGGGGTTAATATGTGTTGTAAATAAATATTTGACTTATGGCACATCATTAGGCTTTTTATCTGTTTTTAGTACCTTACTTTTACCCTTATTTATTAAAATGATTATAATCTCATAATCAAACAAAAACATAATTTAATTTACTTATAATTATTATTTTTTTTTGATATTTTATATGGCACACTACTTGAGTTTTTATTTACCGGTAAATTATACCTGATCTTTAATTAGTTTAAAGATACAATCATTCATTTATTTTTCCAGAAAACCCAACTATTATGATAAACGTGTCTAAACTTTTTAGATCAAAAGTAGTAGGCAGAGCAATCATCGCTTCCATTGATCAGGCGCTTACAAGCGCAACAAGCTTTGGAGTTACGCTACTGTTATTAAAATTTGTACCCAAAATAGAGTTTGGATATTTCAGCATCGTACTTACTATACTTACTTATATTACATGGATTCAAAATGCAATAATAACTACGCCATTAAACGTTCTCCTCGCTGCTAAAACTCCAGCAGAAGAAGCTAAGTTTTCTTCATCTCTATTCAGAGGACAAATTGTATTTGTAACAGCATTCTCTATTTTAACAGTAGCTCTTTCCTTGTTATTTTATTTTTTATTCGATAGTTCTTTAATCCCTCTGGTTATTGCTGCTTCCGCCTTTTCAATTATTGGTATTTTATCCAGGTCATATTTCCGTCAACTTGCTTACGCACAGGAATTACCATCGAAAGCTTTAAAACAAGATGTGCTATTTGCTTTAATCTATTCTCTTTTTATTGCTATAGCCATATATTTATCATCACTTAACATAGTAGTTGTTATTTTGGGAATGGGACTTAGCAACATCATTGTATTCACGCTTTATAATATTAAAGAAAGCATAAAAGTAACAAAAAAGGATATAAAGGAAGCATACACGGAGACGTGGAAACTTGGTAAATGGTCATTAGTGGGTATTACAGTTACTCATTTTCAAACCTATAGTTACCAATATCTAATTGCAATTATGCTTGGCAGCCTGGCAGTGGCTGACAATTCTGCATCACGGTTGCTGATTAGTCCCTTATTATTTATGCAGGCTGGCTGGGGAAGTATAGTCAGGCCACGTGGTGCCAAATTAAGAGAACAAAACAATATAAATAAATTCTTCAAGGAACTTATTCTTGCCAGCTTTCTGATAGCAGTTTTAATCAGCACATATATGATATTCATATATTCCGCAGGAGGTTTTTTCCAGAAATTTCTGTTCACTGATAAATACAAAGACTCAATGGAATATGTGTTTTACTGGGGCGGAGTTTTTATCTTCCAGTATATCAGAGCGAATGCTAGTTATGGATTACAGGTTATTAAGAAATTTAAGAATATTGCTTTAATAAATATGTTCACCATGGTAATTACAATAATAACCTCCTACCTCCTGATCCTCCAATATCAAATTAAAGGAGCCTTGATTGCTTCTATGATTGGAGAATTAATTTTTGGATCCATTCTCTGGTATTTTCTCCATAGTTATGTGAAGGGTAAAGATCCTCTCCTTAGAAAAGCAATTTTTTCAAAACTGGGCTTCTTAAATAACTCTTCATCACAAGGTGATAAATGATTAAATGCTCTGTCTGCATTAATACCTATAAGAGACCGTTTTTATTGAAGAAACTTCTGGAAAGTATTAACATTCAGGTAGTTGATAATGACATAGAAATAGAGATCATTGTAGTTGATAATGATCCGGAAAAACAAGCTGAGCCTATCATCGCTCAGTCAATTAACAGCATGAAATATCCTATTTACTATTTTACCCAAGCTGAAAAAAATATCAGTTTAACAAGAAATAAAGCGGTAAATAGTGCGAGTGGATATTATTTATTATTCATTGATGATGATGAATACGCAGATCCTTTCTGGATTATGAATCTAGTAAAATGCATAAAGCAGTATGACGCTGATGCTGCCTTTGGAAAATTAGTTCCCTATTTTAATAAAATTTCCCCTAGATGGGTCGAGAAGTGGGGATTATTTTCAAGACCTTGCTCAAAAACCGGTGATTACCCAAAATTCACATATACAGGCAATTGTATAGTGAAAAATGAAGTTATTAAAACAATTGAAGGGCCTTTTAACCCAGAATATGGATTGACGGGGGGTGAAGATACTTTTCTTTTTGGGGTACTGCATCAACAGGGATTTAAATTGATTTCGTGCCAGGAGGCAATTGCATACGATTATTTTCCTCCTGAACGGAGCACAATAAAATGGCTGCTCAAAAGAGGTTTCCGAACAGGTAATACATATACTAGAAGAAAAATTAAATTTTCGAAGAATAAATTTAAAACCAAAGCGTTACTTTTAATAAAAGCTTTAATTTCAATTGTTTTCTACGTATTTATGTTATCTGTCACCTTTTTTATTCCGAAACTTTGCATTTTTTGGTCAATAAAAGTTTTAGGTAAAATAGGCCACTTATCCGCATTGACCAATTATTATCCTGAGGAGTATAAAAAAAATACTCCTTCAGAATTTTCAGGGAATAAAGCGTATACATCGCATATTGTTAAAAAATAATAGTTAAACTATTTAAAATATTGAATGAAATATGAAGTGTTCTTGTTGTATTAATACCTTTGCACGTCCTGATTTATTAAAAAAATTACTTGTCAGTTTACACAAACAGAAGTTGCCTGCTGATGTTGAACTGGAAATTATCGTGGTGGATAATGGCCCAAATCAAAAAGGGGAAAAAGTTGTAGAAGGAGTAAATAAACTTTATACAAATAAAATAAAATACTTTATACAACCAGAGAAAAACATTAGCCTTACAAGAAACATTGCCGTACAAAATTCAACCGGTGAATACATTTTATTTATTGATGATGATGGATATGCAGATGAATCTTGGGTGAAGAATATGCTGAATTGTTTAATGAAATATCAGGCTGACGCTGTTTTTGGCAGAGTTGTACCCTATTTTGATCAAGGGACACCAGAATGGATCAAGAAAGGAGGATTTTTTAATAGGGATTGTCCTCCCTCAGGTCAATCTCCCGAATTTACAAGAACAGGAAATTGTTTAATTAAAGCAGATCTCCTCAAATCGATTGAGGGACCTTTCGACCCTGAATACGGGCTCACAGGTGGAAGCGATACTCATTTATTTACCTCCCTTTATAATAAAGGTGCTAAATATATTTCCTGTTATGAGGGTGTTGTATATGATTATGTTCATCCTGACAGAGCAACATACAAATGGCTTCTCCAAAGATCTTTTAGGACAGGGAATACTTATACCCGGAGGATGATTGAATTTTCTGATCATAGTCTGTTTTTGAAAATCAAATTATTGATCAAAGCACTATTTTATAGCTTCATTAGCATTATTCTGATAGCACTAAACATCTTCTCAAAAAAATTAAGAGTATTTTGGACAATAAAACTTTTTGGTAATTTCGGTCATATCCTAGCTATATTTAAGTATCATTATGTTGAATATTAAGAAATAATATATGATGTACACAGGTGAGAATACAATAGAATTTCCAGTTAAAAAGTATACCAGCTATTACTACGTAGCCCATATTTCTTTTTTTCTTTATATGTTTTTTTCGTTTTATGGTACATCCCTACCATTTCAGCCGAGTCTCAATGAAGTTGATACAATCGCAACGTCGAATATTGTTAATCAGATTGTTTTTAGCACCCTTTTTCTGACATCCTTATATTCAATTATACCCAAATGGCACTTTGTAGTTTCTCTTATAAAGAAAGAAAAATTTATTTTCCTTTTTTTATTATGGTGTACCCTTACGTTGCTATGGTCATCCTATCCCTTCGTTTCATTTAAAAGACTTTTTCAATTCATTACAACATTTCTTGTCTCAATCGCTGCACTTTCACATTCAGACTCCTCTGAAGATATATTTAAAGAATTTAAAATCTTGTTATCAATCTATATAGTAGTCTCAATCACCACTATATTTACAATTCCTGGAGCAAAAGATGAATATGGATTATGGCGGGGATTGGCACCTAATAAAAACCATCTCGGTCAGGTTAGTCTTATTGCCATCATTTTTTTCGCTAATTTTATCATTAACTCTGCAGCCACAAAGAAATTACTCTTTTTAATCTTATTGTTAATATCTCTTGCGTTATTTATAGGAGCAAACAGTTTTACATCTGTGGTAACACTGATGATTATAATTGGTTTAGTATTTGCCCAGTATATGGATAAACAATTCAGGCCGCTCGGAATAAAAAATACAATTTCCATAGTCTTCATTTTATTTTTTATAGGAATATTTGCTTCACTTTTACTTCTTGCTCCTTCGATACTTTCTCTGATTGCAGGAGATGCCGGTAAAGACCTGACTTTAACCGGTCGTACCCAGCTTTGGGGTGATATTTTTAAAATAGCTCAGTCTCACATATTCTTTGGTTGCGGATTTCAGGGATTCTGGGTTGTTGATGCCCTTAATATTCAGGCTCTATATCAGACGTATATATGGATCCCTATTCAGTCACATAATGGATACCTTGATATTCTAAACGAAACAGGTTTAACGGGAATTATTTTATTTATTGCAGTAATAATAAACTTCTTTATAAAGCTCCCTAGATACAAAGGAAATTTCTTCTGGAAATGGTTTTTTATTGCTGCCATAGTAATCAATATTACAGAATCAACGCTTATCAGACCAAACATCCCTTCAGGTGTCCTGTTTATTTTCTCTTATTTAGCACTTTTTTCGGATATAACACGGCAGGAAGAAGAATCTACATACGAGGGAAATGAATGACGAAGCTATTACATATCACATATGACCTGAGACGAAGGAAGAATGCACCTGTTACGTCGGCGGTTAAAGATGTTATTACCCAAACAGGAAAACTTGTAGAGGTAAAAACAATTGATCTGCTGCGTGTTCCTTCATTTAAAGAAGAGATGCTGGAGGCGGAAAAAAAAAATCATTTACTTGTAAATTCTTTTGGACTTCCTCTTGGATTTTTTTTAATTTACAGTTTGAATAGGGCTTATGGTAAAATTGTCGATGCTGAAAATAAGGGTATAATTAATTTCGGCGGAACAGATATCATCCATGCCCATAAAGTTACCTTTGAAGGATACATCGCTTACAAACTTGCTCTCAGGTATAATTCAAAACTAATTTTAACTTTACGACAGACAGATGCCTGGGTCTTTAAAACAAGACCTGATTTAATAAGACATTACAAACCTGTTATAGAAAGAAGCAATAAAATCATTTATTTAATGCCCCATATAAATAAGTTAATGGAAGAATACCTTGGCAAAGAATTTTTTTCAAATCATATGAAAGATAAATTAGAGTTTATTCCGAATATTGTGGAAAGAATTATTGAGCCTGAACTTTTCCCTCCCCGGAACGGATATTATTGCACTGCATTAAGGATGGACAAAAGGTCCGTAAAGAGAAAAAATATAAAACGATTATTTAAAGCCATTAAACTTCTAAATGATCCCGATTTTAAATTAATTGTAATAGGTGACGGCAGCTATTTTCCCAAGGTTAAACAATGGACGGAAGAATTTGGGATTACAAATAATATTATTCTCAAAGGCAGAATCCCTAATTCAGAAATGGATAAATTTTATTCTGCTTCAAAAGCTTTTATTATGCCAAGTTTAAGTGAATCGTTTGGAATGGTTTATGCCGAATCCCTTTTGAACGGAACCCCGATTATGTACTCTAAAAATGCCATGGGGTTTGACGGGATATTTGAAAATGTGGGAGTAGGAGTAGATCCCCACTCCGTAGAATCCATTGCCGAAGGAATACGGAACCTTATTGATAACCATTCTTCATACAGACAACATATAAATGAATTACAGCAGAAGGGAGAATTCAGAATTTTCTCTGCCGCTCATGTAAGTGAAAGATATTCAGAAATAATTAATTCTTTAATGAACTAAAGCTTAAAGGGTACAATAAATGGGTCTATCTTCTATCTCAGGAGTAATCAGCAGTGCATTTATTTGCAAACCAATTCCTGATGTTTCAATAAAACTTTACAACGCTGATAACCAGAATTCAGCTACTTTTAAATCCGATAACGAAGGCCGGTATCAATTTGATTCGGAAAAAGTACACAGGGTAGTGTTTGAAAAAACGGGATTTATTAAAAAAGAAATTATAGTAGGAAAATCATTTCCTAAAATCATACGTCTACTTGAAGATGAGATTATAGGTTACCAGGAAAGGCACAGCTTTAAGCCGGGTGAGGAGATAACAGCTTACATTAGTTCCAGGGATGACTATAGAGCTGAATTATTCAGAAACGGACTTAAAGTTGAGAATGTTATGCAGATCGGTTCTTTCAAGGCAATGCTTCAGGAAGTACCCGATAGATTTTTTGTTGATACAGGTCTGGAATGGCAGCCTGCTTTTCGTTACAGACTTCCTGAAGATCTTGATTCTGGTCTGTACACTCTTAAAGTTACTTCTCTCACTAATCCAAAGAATTTTTATAATCTCAGTTTCGTTGTATCTCCAAAACCTAAAGATTATGGCAAAAAAACCAAAGTTCTTGTTCTGGCTAGTACAAATAACTGGCAGACCTACAATATTTGGGGAGGCAGAAGCAGGTATAGGAATTTTGAGAGCGCACCTTCTGATTCGTCTGTTAAACAATACGTCAGATATATAGGTATTAAATTTCTGCCTGAGAGTATTAAAAAAAGACTTAGGGAAGTTATAAAGAAGAACATAGTTGTTTCGATAAAAGATCACCCCGATGCGGTTCAGTTCAAGAAACTATCTATAAAAAGGCCTCATCCAAATTGCAGCATCAACAGTACAGATCCGAATCAGCAATTTACCAGTCACCTCGCTGAAGGTGAATGGAGGATTCTTGCCTGGCTTGAAAGGGAAAATTATAGTTATGATATGATCAGCGGATTTGAGCTTCATAACAATCCGGAACTTCTACAGGAATATGATACACTGATTCTAAGTACCCACTCTGAATATTGGAGTAAAGAAATGTTTGCCGGGTTAAAAACTTTTTTCAATAACGGCGGCAACATCCTTAACCTTTCCGGAAATTCTATTTACAGGGAAATTGAATACTTCAAAGATGGCAGTCTAAGATGCGTAAGTTTGAAATTCGGTGAGACAACTGATGATGAAACCCAGATAATCGGAGTACGTTTTGATATGAGCGGATATGGAACTTGTGCATCATACAAAGTAACTGATCCTGGCCATTGGACTTTCAAAAATACAAATCTGAAAATGAACGAAAACTTTGGACTTAAATGTCTTAATAATCAGATGGATAATCTCCATCCTGATTTTATCAAAGATCCAGCCTCCAGACCGGGAATGGCAAGATTAAAAGGAAAAGGCGGTTCAGGATGGGAAACGGATAAACTTAGTTCTACAGCTCCCGCTGACATAAAACTGGTTGCAAAAGGTACCAACAAATTCAAAGGGGGTGCCGATATGATCGTAAGAGATTCAGACGGACAACATGGCTTATTATTTTCGGCATCATCCATAACATTCGGGGGTACTTTGCTCGTCGATGATAATTGTTCGACGATTGTCAAAAATGTATTGGAAAAGGTAAAGAAAAAAGATTTAGAACCTTCTCAAAAGGCTGATCGATAAAAAGAAAAGTTACAGGACATTGAAACTAAACGATTTTTTACTTATCTAGCCTTAAAACTTTTAAAACTCTATCATGGTCTCTGCCATAGCAGTGAGTTTGGATTGTTTAATGAAGTAAAATAGTTCGGAGAGAAAATGTCTGATACTACCATAATATTATCTGATTCAGAAAAAGAAGTTTTAGCTGAAGTACTGGATAGTTACTTGTCGGACCTTGGAATGGAAATTACTGATACCGACAATATGGATTTCCGGGAGAAGCTCAAGTCTAAAAGAACAGTCATCCAGAAAATCCTTAGAGAATTAAGACAGCCGGCTTCAAAATAACTTCTTTATTCCTTAAATAGATATTCCGCTACATCCGAAAGTCCGTTCTTCATACCAAGACGCTTTATATTCTTTATAAAACGCTCATAATTTTCATTATCATTTATAAGTCTCTTTACTGCCTCCGGGATTGCAGAAATATCTCTTTCATAAATTCCCAGCTCATTGTTCTGAACAAAATCAATATTTCCCTTTTCCTGTTCCCAGATAAAGCTATTCACCACAGGAACCTTATTCAATATCAGAATCTCCATTATAGTTGAGGCTCCGCCTTTGGTTATCACAACATCGGCAATGTTTAATAATTCATAAACAAAACTAACAAACTCATAAACTTTTACCGGAATATCGGGATGTTTTTCTTTTAGTTTCTTTGCAGAATTGTAAAGCGATTTATTTTTGCCGGCAACTACTGCTATTGCTACTCCGGGTTTTGAAGCTATGATCTT
Source organism: uncultured Ignavibacteria bacterium (assembly GCA_963800255.1). GTDB lineage: Bacteria > Bacteroidota > Ignavibacteria > Ignavibacteriales > Ignavibacteriaceae > DATFVA01. The sequence continues at coordinate 233,019 of CAWDAK010000011.1, forward strand.
TTCAAGGATCGCCCGGCCATGAGGAATTCCATCCCCTCCTCCAAGTATCAGTATAATTTTACTCCCGGGTTCAAATCCCATCTCAACTTTTAATGTCCTGATAGCAGAGGATGGTATGGGCTGTGAAAATTTCTCTTCGAGGACGAACGGGAAAACATGCAGCCGATCAGGGGCTATCCTGGGAGATAGAGCCTCTTTTAATTTTTCGCTGAAGATTATAAACCTCTGGTCCTTTCTCAGAAACCACATAGGATGGGCGGTGTAAGGATCTGTCACTATGGTAAAAACAGGAATGTTCAGCTTTAATTTTCTCACAGCTTCATATACAGGTGCAATAAGAAAGAAATGCAGTATTATAATTTTTTCCGGATTCTCTTCTGCAATTTGTGCTTTTATGAATTTTACAGAGGACTTTGAGACTATATAACAGGAAATCCTGGCGAAAAAGGAAATCTTATTGAATGCATACAAAGCTTCATACGCCCACTTTGCCTTCGACTGAAGATTACGATATCCTTCTTCAATAAGGTTCTTTACAATACGATTGGTTTTTGTAAAGCCATCTATGAGGACGGGTTCAACTTCTGCTGCGTGATGCCGCTTAAAGTAATTTGCAAGAGATGAAGCGGGAGCAAAATGTCCTCCCCCGGTTTTGAGGTAGAAAAGAAGATATTTTCTTTTATTATTTATCATATTTTTGTGCATTAGAAAATTAAGAAAATTTTGCTTAATGAATACCTCAATGTTTAATTATCCGGGAGGTTTAATAGATGAAGAACTTCTTAACTCAGTTAACTTTCCTCATACTAATATTTTTATTTAATACCATGGCAACCGCGCAGGAAAATAATGTAAGACCGGTAAGAGACGATGTCGGGTTTTGCTGGCGTGCTTCCGAGATGGATGCTCTGATGGAGTATCTCTCAGCAAATACAGACGTCAAGGTACCTGATAACGGACTCTTAATCGGCGGAATCTCTCCGCACGATGATTTTTTATATGCAGGCAGGGTTTATTACCCTCTTTACCCTCTTATTAAAGCCAAGGAAGTTGTAATCTTCGGAGTTACTCATGGTACCGTCCGTAAGGCAATGAACGATCCCCGGAATATTTTGATCCTGGATGATTATAAATTCTGGAAGGGTCCGTATACTAATGTGGAGATATCACCTCTAAGGGAGATTATTAAATCTAAGCTCGACAAAAATTATTACATGGTTAGCGATAGAGCACAGGATCTTGAGCATTCCATCGAGGCGCTTGTTCCATTTCTTCAATATTATAACAGGGATGTAAAGATTACGCCTATTATGGTGACACAGATGTCATTTGATAGAATGGATTCAATTTCAAATGATCTTGCCGGTATAATCCAGGACTATATTTCTTCGAATAATCTTAAGCCGGGTAAGGATATTTTCTTCCTTATCTCCACTGATGCCGACCATTATGGAGATGACTTTAATAATTCTCCTTTTGGAAAGGATGAGAATGCGCACAGAGAAGCAACTGAAAACGATAGACGAATCGCGGAAAGGTATATAAATACTTCTCTGACCCATGATGATATTGCCGGATTGAAAAATGAGTTATGGGGAAGTCCTGAAATCAAGACTCCAGTTCCCCTTTGGTGCGGAAAATTTTCTGTTCCGTTCGGCCTCCTTTCTATCTATCATATAGCTGATAAGTTGAACCTGCAGAACCTCAATGGAAAACTTTTGAAGTATTCGGATACATGGACAGAAAAACCTCTCCCGGTTTATGGAACTCATATGGGTACAACCGCACCGTTTTCTCTTGAACATTGGTGCGGGTTCCTTTCGGCAGGATTGTATGTGAAATAGTTCTATTGATAGTTTATGCTCAATAGGGTGTTTTTTGTCCTTTAAGTCAGCTGACTTGAAATTCAACATGAAGGAAGGTGAATGTGTAGTAGGGATGAGGACGAGAAACAAAGGTGAGATATGACTTGAAAGTACAATACGGGGGAAAGTCTGCTAATATTCATTCTATTAATCATCAGCAAACAATCCTGGAAAAGAGGAGAGGGATTTGTTGCGTAATGCAGAGCGGACCGAGTCAGATTATTTAGTCCGAAGCGTATTAGAAATAATATAGATATTTGATCTTCGCTACGCCTGCTCTTTCTACAGTATGCATCCTGTGGGGAAGCAGATTACCTGCCCTATCAAACTGATCGCTCCGATCCCTTTCCTCGTTGAAGGCAAAGAAGATCCACGACTTCGGTGAGAAATTGTATGAGAAAAGGAATCCCGCAATAACATGATCAAGCCTGTCTACAGATTTAATGAATACATTATCCACATATACCCTTACGTTTAAATTATTTACCGGGGTTAATGAGAAGTAAGGGCGTGCGTTATAGGTTATATCTTCTACGTGTCCTTCAGGATTCCCTTCAACATACATATCGTACGAAGTTCCGATATCGAGAATGTCAGCCGCTTTCCAGTTGATGTAAATGCCTGCCCAGGAATACGGGGCAAGATATTCACGGGAGAAATTATAGGTCTTCTCATATCCTCCGTATAAATTTCCGCTCCATTTGGGATTCAAGTTGTACCAGGAACTTAGCGAAGCTGAGTAAGTAGGATACTCAAGACCTTCATCTTTTGCTTTTCCATACTGAGCATTTATTTCATATCCCCAATTATCTCTCAGCTGCATATTAAAACCCAGCAGCGCCTGATAGTCTGTGAAATTATCAGCTTTTTCGTAATTAAAATACGGTCCGGCGTAAATCAGAATCTGGCGTATGTAGCCGGTTTCAAAATTATAAATTGGGCCGGTAATAGCAGTAAACTCACCTGTGCCAGTCCAGGGCACATAACCTACTTCGCTGATGTCGAACTTCTCACCTATATACCTGCTTCGTGCAAATGTAAGCCAGTCATCCGTCATACTTGTAAAGCCGGTAGAAAATGCAAAATCACCATCGGAATTTTTTATTGATCTGGCAATCTGATATGATAATTGCCATTCCGACTGCCTGAACGCACCGTCGATATCTATAACACCGTAGGTATTATCTTTGGTCTGCTTACCAACAAAAAGCACCCCGGCCTGGGAGTTTCCGAATATTTGTTTCTTCAATCTCACTGAACCAAAATATGCCTGGTTTTCTGTCAGATGCTCACCATCGTCAGTATAATTTTCCCCGCCGGTCATCGCAACAAAACCTCCGTATTCCCAGTCATCTATTCTTCCGAAAGCCTTTGCCCCGGCATAAAGGGGGACCTCAGAACCGTCAGGCAGTTTTTTTCCTATCCTGCGTGAATAAAACAATTCAAGGGGTCTATAAAATCCTGTATTCGACTGCCTTCCCGAAGCCATAAATATTTCATTTCCTTCAGTAAAGAAGGGCCTTCTTTCAGAGAAATAGGATTCGTACCTTGATATGTTGAATGAATAGGGATCGGCCTCTATCTGGGCAAAATCGGGATTAGCAGTAAGTTGAAATTTTAATTTGGGAGAAGGATTATAAAGCAGGTCAAGACCTATTTTACCTTCGACATCATACTTATTATTTTCCGTCAACTTTGCTTTTGAGATACCGACAGGATATACTTCAAGGTTTACGCCCTGCACAGACGGTCTGAAGTTTTCAAATACAAGTTTCCCGAATTTAGAAATCCTCTGACCCTCATTCTGTTCATAACTGCACCAGTATAAATCCTCAGCCTGTTTTGGTATCCACCTGTCAAAATCCAGTCCCCACGAATTTGCTTTATCATCATACTGAAACGATTTATAGGGAATTTTCATTTCTACAACATAACCCCAGTCATATACTTTCGAATCAGCAAACCATATCCCATCCCAGCTGTAGTCCCTGTTGCGGGCATCATCCAACAGGCGGCAGTCGGCCTGGACCCCCGAGGCCGAAACGGCAAATTTATATGCGGTCTTTTCATCATTAAAAGAATCAAGCATAATGGAAACCACATCTCCGTCAAAGTTATCGATTGACCCGGTACTGGCCTGTATATCGTTCCTGCTGTCATAACAAACCATAAGACAGTAGAGGGCATCCTGTGTGGTAAGGACTTTCGCTGTGGTTCTGCGGGAAGGCTGCTGACCAAAGTAGGGCTGAAGCTGAAAGAAGTCGCTTACAGAGTCAACTTTACTCCACTCATCATCTATAATACCGTCAATTTTTATCCCGGTATTCATCTCTTTTAATAGAAAGATTTTATTCTGATTCTTGCTTGATGCAGCAAATAATAAAGTTGAAAACAGTGTAAGAAGTAATAGTTTTTTCATATGTTCAACCTGGTTTAAGTATTTCCTTTTGCCCTTTTAGACTGCAAAGAAACAGAAATGTTACTCATATTTCGTGAGGTTTGTATGAACGGCATTTTCAGATTATGAACGGTATAAGGGAATAAAAAAACGGATATGCCGGTGCGATGCACCTAATACGGAGAATACAGGGGGTGTTTCGGGAGGATGTGAACCTATTAACGTTAGGCCGCTATGAGGCTAATGCCAAGCTATATGTAGTCGAGATGCGGCTATTGCTACTGACATATCGCCGCGATGCGGCTTAATACCAACCTATCTGTAGTGGCGATGAGGCTATTGCCTACTGTTATGTAGCGATGGGGCTAATGCTTACCGATATACTGCTAATGCCTACCGATATGTAATCGCGAAGCGGCTATTGCTTACCGATATATCGCCGCTATGCGGCTAATGCCAACCTATATGTAGTCGACGATGCGGCTATTGCTACGGACATATCGCCCCTATGCGGCTTAATACCTACTGATATACAGTAGCGATGGGGCTAATGCCTACCGATAGGTAGCCGTGAAAGGCTAATATCAGACAGCCGATTGTTTGCTGTAATACTGTGAAGAAAAGTTATTTGAAGTATGCCTTCACCGTGATTACAGAATTTCGCGGTGTGGTTACTTTTAACTTCTTTCCTTCGAATTTTAATGATTCACCATCTTCTTCTATAAAGTTGGATTTAACTACTTTTACGGGAGCTTCAGGAAATTCAACCTCAGCTTCGGTGTCTTTGCCCTCACTTTCATACCACTGGAATATGTAAGCGTTCTCATCTTCCGCCTTCTTAAATGTAGTAAGGATCAGGTTGGGAGCATTCATTTTTACAAAGGAATATTCAGCAGGAAGCGAGCTGCTTTGTGAACGTCGGTTAAAAACGGAATAAGACCGTAATTAAATTCATACCCTCTGTTCACCGTATTTCCATCCCGCCAGCTGCCTTTATGCGGGTACAATGAATACTCTATCTGATGTTCTCCCCTGTCGGCTGTGGGGTCCGGCCAGTTGGGAGAACGCAGCAGCGATAGCCGCATTATATTATCTTTAACATCATAGCCGTATTTGGAATTGTTAAGCAGACTAACGCCGTAGCCGTTATTCGAAACATCAGCCCAGCGGATTGCAGAGACTTCAAATCTTGCTTTATTCCAGGGAGTATTTCTTTGAGTTGACCGCTGTATATATCCATAAGGTATTTCATAAGTTGCTTCGGTGTCCTGAACCGCGAGCGGGAACTCAACTTTCAGCATGGTTTTTTCCTCCCACCAGTCGGCATCCGTAAGGAAATCTATCCTGTCGATTCCTTTATATAAGATTATATCCTGTCTGAAAAAAGACGACGGGAAAGTTGGGAGTAGGAAAGTCTTTTACCACTCCCGGTTGCAGATAATCATGGTAAACACTTAATACGGTCCTAACAGGACCCTCCTCTTTTAGTTCAATTTTTTTCAAAGTCATAGGATACTCAACACCTGTCCAGCCTATATTCCAGGCATCCCAGGCAGTCGGTTTATCTTCCAGAAGCTGAAGCCTGTTTCCTTCACCGGCCAGTACTTCTCTTCCGTTTTTCTTATCATAGATGCTCTTGATCCATCCGCTATCGGGATCAACGGTTATCCTGAAATACTCATTCTCGATGGTATTCCCTGAAGAAAGTCTATTGCCTGATAAATCAGGATTCATTTTTTCCTTAAGGTAATAAACCTTATACCCGTATGACGGAACTCCTTCAGCCACAAAAAGGATTTTATTTTTATATGTGTCTTCCCTGATCAGTTGATAAGGAACTTCCTTCCTATCTTTGTCATAAACAGCATAAGATGTCAGGTCACCCTCAGGCAGTTCAAACGTAACAACATCTTTACGTTCCCAGGAAAGCGGGTTAAAAACAATAAGCGGTTTACCCTCCTTAACGAAGGAAGTATTTATGTTACCAGTGATATTTTTCAAAGCTTCGTTTGAGTTAAAATCCGCAATTTCAAGCGAATGCTTATAAGTTTTCATTGCGTCTATATAAATTTCTCTTATGCCGGAACCAGGCAGCAGATCGTGGAACTGGTTGAGCATTACACCCTGCCAGGCCTCTTCAAGATTATTGCTTCTATAAGGACCCTTGTACAACAGACTAGAAAGCGAAGATAGTTTTTCGGCGTTCGTCAGTTTTATTTCACTCAGACGGTTATACTTTTTCATATTTGCCTGGGTGGTATAAGTACCGCGGTGATATTCAAGATACAGCTCATCGTTCCAGACGGGTACATCAGAAAGATCCTGCTTCTTAAGCCAGTCGAGGTATTCCTTTGTAGTTCCATAGACGACATTGGGATAGATATCGAGTGTTCTCAGATGCTGTATCCTGTCGATCATTTCGATTGAGGGTCCGCCGCCGTGATCACCTACACCGAAGAGAACGAGCATATTAGTAAAGCCGGTATTTGCTTCAAACTGTCTCAGCCAGTCAACCAGTCCGTAGGCCTGGGTAATGGTATTAACATAATCGAAAGGAAAATAAGAAAGGATTTTAGAACCGTCGGGAGACTCCCACCAGAATACGCGGTAAGGAAAAACGTTTGTATCATTCCACCCTATCTTCTGGGTAACGAAGGCATCTATGCCGGAATTCTGATAGAACATAGGCATATTCCAGTTATATCCAAATGAATCGGGATTCCAGCCGATATGTATATCTGCTCCGAGCTCTTTCTTAAAATATTTTTTGGCATAAAGGATCTGCCTCATCCAGGATGGACCGTCTATAAGATTACAATCGGGTTCAATCCACATTCCTCCTATTGCCTCCCACCGCCCTGCAGCCATTTTCTGTTTTATCCCGCTGAAAACATCAGGGTAATAATCTTCCATCCATTTGTAATACTGCGCGGCACTCTGGGTATAAGTAAAGTCCGGTCTTTTGATCCATCATATGAAAGACGGAGCTGAAGGTATTTTTGCATACGGCAATTGTTTCCTTTTCCCTCCAGAGCCATGCAGCATCTATATGTGCGTTCGAATCGAAAAACAGGGTAAACTTTTTAGCGTAATCCTTCACGGGCTGAAGCTGAGAACGGACATTATCCATCGAAGTTTTGAAGGCAGGGATATCGCCTTTTCCAAGTGATTCAATATCAACTTCGGCAGCCAGCTTTTGAAGAAGTTCGTTCAGACGCGTTTTCTCTTCCTTATCCTGCTTAGATTTATCTATCCCCGGCTCTGTTTTTACACGCGCGTTGGTCTGGTAAGTATCAAAGCTCAACAGCTTTTCTCCCACCTTCATACTTAAGGAAAAATCAAGAATCGACTGCCGCAGATCCTTCGTGCCGGCCATATCAATCCTTGCACGAATAAGACGAAGAGGTCCACCCGTATTAATTGCTTTAATCGCAATAAGAAACTTATCACCAGGTTTTGCATTTTCGGTTAAGGTGAATTCACCGTCCCATGGAAAGTATCCTTTATTCTCTCCGTTTACATAAAAGTAGCCGTAATCGTCAACTGTAACCAGGAAGGTTATCTTCCCTTCAACAGGCTTTCCAAGGATTGTTTCAGGAAGGATTATCTCCTTTCTAAGCCAGCAGGAATCCTCATAGTTTTTTTCCTCTACCCTCAGGATGTTCCATCCGGAGTCATCAAAATCAGCGGAGGTTGGATCACCTTCGATAGGTTTAGCAAGGTCAGGACTAATCCTCCAGTTATTGAAACTGTTCGCGGTCAGAGAATCGAGAGCGTCTGATAATTTATCTACGTTTGTCTGTGCCATGTTCAGACCTGAAAATATTATGAAAAAGAAAAAGGCTGCTGCTTTAAAGGATAATTTATTCATTTTTTATAATCGGAATTTTTTTATAAAAGAGTATTTAAGATAAGACATTTACGTAGTTTTACCTGATTTATAATTGTTTAATATCTCCAGTATATACTGCCCTCTCGCAATATCAGAATGATATTTCCGGGAATGCTCTTCTGCATTTTGGGCTATTTTTTCCCGCAGGGATTCATTCCTTAAGATAGTAGTCACAAAGTTCAACAAGATCAGATAGGTCATCTTTGCAAAAAACAATATCCTTATTATGCACAAAATTATTGAGGTATTTTGATTTTGGGTCTTACACTTATCATAAATCTCCCAAGAGCCGGAACCTCCCAATAGCGGAAAGTATCCCACCCTACGCCGGGACAGCTTATCACTATCTTACAGGCTGCAATTTCCTGCAAATAATATTTCCCCTTTCGTTTATATTTTCTAAAGGTCTGGTTTCGTGATGTACCATTTTCCCTGCAATCAAACTTATCCTCGAGAAGTTCTAAAGCGGCTGTGCGTATAGGATTGGATTCAACCGCCCAAAATGATACCCTATATTTGAATTCCCCAGGTAATTTTTCGGGCAGATAATCGTAATTAAAAGACATAGGTAATGGAAAAACATTCTTACCCAGGTCTTTATCTTCAAGGTATTCACGCTTAAAGATAATATCAAATTCCCTTTTCTGGATTGCTTGTTGATAGAGTTCGAAAGAATTAAGTCTTATAAAGTCCCCGCCTATCTGCGCAAAATCCCCACCGTCCAAAAAAACCACGGGGATTTCAGCAGGAATAGAATCCACCACGTCTAAATAATTTTCAAGACATTCAGGCTTAGCTGCTCCTACAAATACAAAATCATATTCTTTTTTTTGCAGCAGGGCTTTTAGTGATCCGGATAAACTGCCTTTAACATATCCATTAATCCTGGGATACTTTCTTCGGTTGAAATGGTAATATGAATTCCAGGGATACTCAATAACATTTTCCGCTCCCAATATTTTAGCAATTCCACTATATGTTAAATCCTGGATGCCGTCCGATTCTTTTGTATTTATGAATAATATTTTCAATCAGATATTTAAGTTATGAGCAAAAATTGAATTTTAATTTAAATTAAATTTTGTGAATAATGAACCCGACTCTCATAGTCTTTTCGTCTTTCCTCAGATACCGCTGTTGAAACGGAAGTTGGACTGCTTTAAGGGAAAGTGGATCTACTGCGACGTCGAAGCGAACCCAAGAGCAAAGAAGTAAAACATTTTAATTACTAAGACTTACTACCTTTGAGATTTTTCGTATCAATTTAATTTTTTCTAAGTTGATCGAGAAGCACTGCTAAAAGAATTACCACACCTACAATAACCTGCTGGACGTAGCTGCCGACGTTCAGAAGATTTAATCCGTTCCGTAGAACAGCGATTAACATAGCACCAAGGAATGTACCGATGATTGTGCCTCTTCCGCCGAAGAGACTTGTTCCGCCAACAACCACTGCGGCAATTACATCAAGCTCATACATTAATCCCGCGTTCGGTTGTCCTGAATTTATCCTTGAAGCCAGAAGTATACCTGCCAGTGCTGACAAAACTCCCGAGATAACATACACAGCAATAAGTATCCTGTTGGTTTTAATTCCCGCCAGTCGGGCGGCTTCAACATTCCCACCTACGGCATAGACATACCTGCCGAACCTTGTTCTTGTTAAAACGATATGAGAGATAATAAAAACAATAACCATAATAATAGTAGGAACTGGAACCCCGATAATCCTTCCTCCTCCGAGGTATGCAAAAACATCCGGCAGTTCCCAGATCGGTCTGCCTTCGGTATACACAAAAGAAGCTCCCCGCCATATCGTCATTAAGGCAAGTGTAACTATGAAGGGGGTTATTTTAAACCTGGTTACAAATACTCCTGCAATGTACCCGGAGAAAATGCCGAATAGCAGTCCTGCCAGAATACCGAGGGTAAGACTAGCGTATACCGGAAGGTCAATCTTAATAACGCTTGTAGCAAGTATACCTGCGAAGGCAACCAGTGAGCCGACAGATAAATCGATTCCCGCAGTAAGAATTACGAACGTCATCCCTGCCGCTATTATAGCTGTAATAGATGCCTGCAGAGAAATATTCAGAAGGTTATCAGTTGTAAAGAAATACTGCGAAAGCTGCGAGAACAATATAATCTCAGCAATTAGGGCTAGTCCTATGCTGAATTCACTGATTATTTCAACAAGTTTTGCTTTCCTGATTTCAGTCAGCATCAATTTACCTTTGAAGAAAATTCGGTTGCCAGGTCAAGAATCTTTTCCTGGGTGACTTCATTGCGGGAAAGTATTCCTTTTATTCTCCCCTCACACATCACCATTACCCTGTCAGAGATCCCCATTAGCTCGGGCAGCTCAGATGAAATGACTATAATTCCCCTGCCCTCTTCTGCTAGTTTATTTATCAGATTATATATTTCAAACTTTACACCAACATCAATTCCGGAAGTAGGTTCATCAAAAATAAGGATATCGGAATTAGTCTCCAGCCAGCGTGCAAGCACCACCTTCTGGCGGTTGCCGCCGCTTAACGACTCAACGCTCGTCTCAATAGAAGGGGCTTTAATCTTCAGTTGATCGAACTGTTTCTGCACCTCCACAATTTCCTTTTGCCTGTCAATAAAAAAAGTGCCTTTCATATTACCCAGACTCGAAACTGAAATGTTTTCGCGGATGCTTAGATTCATAAACAAACCAAGCAGGTTCCTGTCTTCTGTCAGCAGAGCCAGTCCTTTTTCAATAGCATCACGCGGTGATTTAATTTCAGCTTCCCTGCCGCCTATTAAAATTCTACCTGATGTTTTTTTATCAGCACCGAATACGGCACGAACAAGCTCGCTCCTGCCTGCCCCTACCAGACCTGAAATACCCAGGATCTCACCTCTTCTTAATGAAAATGAAACTTCATTTATCTTATCGGAACTCAAGTTTTCAACCCGCAAAATCTCTTCACCCTGCACTGCTGTGGTTACCGGATATTCATCCGCAAGGTCACGTCCCACCATTAGCCGGATGAGATAATTCTTATCAACATCTTTCATATCAGCCGAATGAATAAATTTACCATCGCGGAGAACAGTTACCCTGCTGCCTATATCAAAGATTTCCTCAAGCCTGTGGGATATATAAATTATTCCCACACCCTGTTCTTTAAGCCGGTTTATTACCCCGAAAAGATTTTTTATTTCTTTGCTCGTTAACGGTGCAGTAGGTTCATCCATAGCAAGGATCTTCACATTGCCTACTATTGCTTTGGCTATCTCAACCATCTGGCGGCCGGCAGTACTTAACCGGTAAACGGGGGTGCTAACGTTAATCTCCTCCCCTAGTTGTGCCAGCACCTCTTCAGCCTTCATATTCATTGCCTTCTCATCAAGGAATAATGAATCACTTATCTCTCTGCCAAGAAAAATATTTGAGGCGGCTGACAGCTCCGGCACTAGTTTGAAGTCCTGGTAGATTATACTGATGCCAAGCGACCGGGATTCAGAAGGAGAGCCGTATTCAGCAGGTGATCCATTTATTATTATTTCCCCGCTGTCTTTTTTAACTGCGCCGGATAAGACTTTCATTAAAGTGGATTTGCCCGCACCATTTTCTCCTACCAGGCAGTGAACTTCCCCCTGTTTCAGATCAATTGAAACTTTATCCAGAGCTGTTACACCGGGATATCTTTTAACTATATCCCGCATTTCAAGCAGGTTAATCATTGGGGAGTTTCTTGACTCTGCAGAGATTCTTTATCAACTATTCCTACTTCCACCGGGACGTTTTTAGGAACCATTTTATCATTAAAGAAATCATTTATTATGTCAATTGTTTTAACACCGATTTTTTTCGGATATTGAACAACATCCGCCTTAAGCGGGGAACCTTTAAGTATAGCATCCGCCGCAGGGGGGGTAGCATCATATCCAATAATGTAAATCCCTTTTCTGTTAAACTGATTTACCGCATCCAGAGCACCCAGGGCAGTATCATCATTTATTCCAAATATACCGTCTAACTGCGGATTAGCCTGAAGAACATCTGCCGTAACCTGCAGCGACCTGTCGCGTACTCCCTGTCCGTTCACATCAGCCACAACTTTTATATCGGGATACTTTACAATAGCCTCCCTGAACCCGGCAACCCTGTCTAGTACCGAAGATATGGCGGGCTGATTAATTATTGCCACCTTACCTTTCCCGTTTAACAACTTTGCAAGGTACTCACCCGCAAGCCTTCCGCCCTGTACATTATCCGATGCAATATGCGATACAACCTTTCCTGCTTCAGCCGAGATATCAGCAGTGAATACGGGAATACCGGCTTTGTTAGCCTCAGTAATACCGGAACCTATTCCTCTTGAATCCACAGGGGAAACAATAATTGCATCAACTTTACGGGAGATAAAATCCTCAATCTGTGAAATCTGCTTACCCAGGTCCCAGTCGGCAGATGTGATTATTAAGTTGTAACCATATTTGTCAGCCTCTTTCTTAAGTCCTTCCTCAAGGTCACGGTAGAAAATATGTCCCCGCGTTAACAGACTTACGCCTATTGTTCTGGTAGTTTTAGAAGGACTATTATTATTTCCATTGCAAGATATAATAGATAAAGAAAACAGAACGGCTAGAAAAAAGGAAAGTAATTTGTGCATAATTCACCAGCAGGATTATTGATTATATATAATTTTGAAGATATGGTTTCTATCTGTGTAGTTGCTAAAAAACATTGTATTAAATGTAATTAAATCTCTAATTTAAAATAAACGTCTTCTATTATAATTTATAAAAGTATTACACACAGGTTATCCGCTTAATGAACAAAGAAAAAGAACGCCTTAAGGAACATTCAAAAAGGGAGAAGGATTGGAAATTGTGGGGACCATATATGAGCGAGAGACAATGGGGAACAGTAAGGGAGGATTACAGCGCTAATGGTGATGCCTGGAATTATACAACTCACGATCACTCAAGAAGTATTGCCTACAGATGGGGGGAGGAAGGTATAGCAGGTATATGCGATAGGAAACAGGTTCTCTGCTTTTCCACTGCTTTCTGGAATGGTAAAGATCCTATTTTAAAGGAAAGCTTCTTCGGATTATCAGGTCCCCGGGGAAATCACGGCGAGGATGTAAAAGAATATTACTACTACCTGGATAACGTACCCACGCATTCCTATATGAAAATGCTGTATAAATATCCGCAGGATGAATATCCTTACAAGGTGCTGGACGATGAAAACAAAAAAAGAGACAGAAAAGACCGTGAGTTTGAGCTTATTGATACCGGAATATTTTCGGACGACAGGTATTTTGATATTTTTATTGAGTACGCAAAGAAAGGTCCCCGCGATATCCTTATAAAGATTACAGCTCATAACCGGGGAGATGAAGCAGCCGTACTTCATCTCATTCCCCAGATATGGTTTAGAAATACCTGGGCCTGGGGCTATGACGATTACAAACCCAGCCTCACAGAAACCGGCAGGCATTTAATAGAAGCTGACCATAAAAGTCTTGGACGCTATTTTCTGTATTCTGAAAACGGTGATCTGCTCTTCTGCGATAATGAAACCAACGTTGAGAGGTTTTACGGCCAGGTTAATAAAACCAGGGTAAAAGACGGTATAAATGATTTTATTGTTAACGGTGATTCCGGAGGTATAGAACCTGGAAAAGAAGGTACCAAAGCAGCAATAGTTTATAAAACTGAAATTAAAGGAAAATCAAGTAAAGTCCTGCGTTTAAGGTTAACCCGGGATAAGCAGAAGGATTTTCTTTCTGACTTCGATTTTATATTCGAAGAAAAGATAAAGGAGGCGGACGACTTTTATAATGACATCCAGAAAAATACCGCGGATAAAGAGAGAAAGGAAATTCAAAGGCAGGCTTTCGCAGGGATGCTCTGGAATAAGCAATACTATCATTTCGATATCTCAAGATGGCTTAGAGGGGACCCGGCTCAGCCCGAACCTCCGGAAGAAAGGTTATCCGGCAGAAACAGCGATTGGATTCATCTGAATAATGAAGATGTTATTTCTGTACCTGACAAATGGGAGTATCCATGGTATGCTTCCTGGGACCTGGCTTTTCATTGTATACCCATAGCTCTCATCGATCCGGATCTGGCAAAAAAACAGCTGATGCTTCTAACGCGGGAATGGTATATGCATCCCAACGGTGAACTCCCTGCTTATGAATGGAACTTCTCTGATGCCAATCCTCCTCTTCACGCTTACGCCGCATGGCGTGTATTTAAAATTGACGAAAAGATATCAGGTAAAAAAGATATTTTATTCCTTGAATCAGTCTTCCATAAGCTGCTGCTTAACTTCACCTGGTGGGTGAACCGGAAAGATGCGCAGAACAGGAATATCTTTCAGGGAGGATTCTTAGGGTTAGATAATATAGGGATCTTTGACAGGAGTTCAGGACTCCCGGGATATGGACGGGTTGAGCAGGCAGATGCCACAAGCTGGATGGCTATGTACTGTCTGAACCTGATGAGAATTTCAATCGAACTTGCCGGCAGCAATCCTTCATACCAGGATATGGCTTCAAAGTTCTTTCAGCATTTCCTTTATATTGCAGGTGCAATGGCTAACATTGGCGGCCGGGGTATTAATTTGTGGAATGAAGAAGATGAATTTTTTTATGATGTCCTTTACCTGGATAAGAAATTTGATAAGCAGATTAAGATCCGTTCCATGGTCGGCCTTATTCCTTTGTTCGCAGTAGAGGTTCTGGAACCTGACCTTGTGAACACGTTACCGGAATTTTCAGAAAGACTTTCCTGGTTCTTAAACTACCGTAAAGATCTTGCTTCACTTGTTTCCCGCTGGCATCTTCCGGGCAAGGGTGAACGCAGACTTCTCTCACTGCTGAGGGGACATAGAATGAAACAACTTTTATATAGAATGCTTGATGACACAGAATTTCTATCAGGATATGGAGTAAGATCTCTCTCCAAATATTACAAAGACCATCCATATTCCTTAAGTCTAGGGAATAACTCATACGCAATTAACTACGAACCTGCCGAGGCAGAAACCGGTTTATTCGGAGGGAACTCAAATTGGCGGGGTCCCGTCTGGTTTCCCGTAAATTTCCTTATTATTGAATCGCTTCAGCGTTTCCATCATTATTATGGTGATGAATTCAAGGTTGAGTACCCAACCGGGTCAGAAAAGTATTATACCTTGCAGGAAATAGCTACCGAGCTGGCGGAAAGATTAATAAAATTATTTACAAGAAACTCTGAAGGCAAAAGGGCCTATTTACGGAGAGAACGATAAATTTCAGAATGATCCCCATTTCAAGGATTATATCCTGTTTTACGAATATTTTAACGGTGATACGGGTGAAGGACTGGGGGCATCCCACCAGACCGGATGGACCGGTCTGATTGCAAAACTTCTTCAGCCGCGTGAAAAGGAATAGAAGCAGGGAAACCTGCAGTTGTCCGGCAACGCTCTCCTGACTAAAAAACGTTAAGGGAGAAAAAGATATAACTTTGGAATGTTATGAAGATTTAAAATCCTCATAAATTATCCAGTAAATCGTTTCCAGGGAATAACAGGAATGCGTTCCCCTACATTCCTTATTTTTTCTCTTCCTTTTTTGTATTTTCTGCGTCAGAAGCCAATCTTAACAGCTTTCTGAAATGAGCCATCTTATCTTTATCAGACATCAAAGATTTATGTTTAAATCTTTTGACAACCTGGCTCAATTTTATTTCCCCCTGGCCTCCGTGCTGTGATCTCCTGCTAAGGTAATCCTTCAGGATCCTCACTTGCTCCGAGGTCGGTTTGTTAGTTAGGTTTATCTTGGGCATAGTGCTCATCAACAATTAATTATTATCTTTATTTATATGTCTGAGTAGGGGGTAATTTGCGCTATGTAAAAGTAATTACATCAGCAAATAAAAACAAGTATTGTATAATAAAACTGAACATTTAAAGAATTTTTGTAGAACCTCCTATCCGGATCACAAATTATAACAATTTTGGGGATTAAAAGGTTCCCCGGCGATAAAAATTAGCCCTTATTTCCAAATCTGTTAATGTAATACGCTGACATTACAAGTCCAAGATGGGAAAAAGCCTGGGGATAGTTCCCAACGTATTCCCCGGAATCTGCATCAATCTGCTCTGAAATCAACCCTGTGCTGCTGAGGTATTTCTCAAAAGATTTGAAAAATGAGGAAGATTTGTCTATCTGCTTCATTATAGCCAAAGCGGAAATGTACCAATATATGCAGAGAATGAAAGAGCTGTCTTCTCCTTTCAGTCCATCATCAGTCCGGTAGCGGAATATAAAAAGTTTGTTTTTATTAAGTTCCTTATAGGTATTATCCATTATTTTTTGAGTAATGTCGTCATCCCGGTCAAGGAACTGGACAAGTACGAACATAAAATTAGTGGCATCAACATTATTTCCTCCGGCATACTGCATCAGGTTTTCTCTTTTTGCATCGTAGCAGTTTTCCCAGATCCAGTTATAGATTTCCGCGCGAAGTTCTCTTAAATCGTCAGTCTCTTCTTTTGTCAGTCCAAGGTCATCCTTCAATTTCAAGGCTCTGTCAATTCCGACCCAGCACATCACTTTGCTGTACGTGTAATGATATTGGTGACCCCTTACCTCCCATATCCCGCTGTCGACGTCCTTCCACTTAAGCTTAATTTTTTCCACAAGCGACATAATCGCCCTTTTATCCAATATGATATTGTCTTTCTGATTCTTAGCCATAAAATAATGTGCGTCAATCAGGGTGCCGTATACATCAAGCTGCAGCTGGTTGGTGGCATTATTTCCTATCCTTACCGGAGTTGAATTCTTGTATCCTTTCATTCCCAACTCTACTTCAGTTGGAGCACGGTCCCCCCAAATAGTGTAAACAGTATTTATATCAAAGTTCTCTTCTTTATGCCTCAGGGCTATATTCTGTACAAAATTAAAGAAGCTTTCGGCTTCCTGTGTATAATCAGCAATATGAAAGGCATACAAGGTAAACGTAGCATCACGTACCCATACGTACCTGTAGTCCCAATTTCTTATTCCCCCTATTTCTTCGGGTAAAGAAGTTGTTGGTGCAGCTACTATTGCTCCCGTGGGGTAAAACAGCATCATCTTTAAGGTTATAAGAGATCTTATAAGCTGATCTTTGTGATAATCGAAAAAATGTCCCTTGGAGACCCATCCTTCCCAGAAATCTGCTGTTGATTTTTCAAGGTCCTGACCTTTATAAGATGTATTATGGTTCTTATCTATATATTCAAGAATCAGGTTAACTTCGGCACCCTCTTCTAAGTTGATAATAAGTTCATAAGCCAGTTCATTTTTTTTAAGCTTTGTTTTTTTTGGAAAATGGAGCATTAGTATATTTTCTTCAACTTTAACCTGTATAGTCGACTCTTTCACCTGGAAATCGGCATTCTTTCTGGCATAATCAGGTTTGGGGTTATAGAGCAGTTTCACTTCATTATTACCTTTTACCCCGATCAGTTTTCTAACAAAAAAATGGTTATTGCAATCCTTAACTTCCTGGGGAACCATAAAATCGTGAATATGAAATTCCCCATCTTTCCTTTTAAACCTGAATTCAATAATACCGGTATTTTCCACGTAATTATGTTCAACAGAATAATCTGACATCTCCACTTTGAAAGTCCCCCCGTCTTTATCGAGCAGCGAGCCAAAGATGCTAGGGGAATCAAAATTCGGAAAGCACAACCAGTCTAATGAACAACTCTTTGAAACAAGTGCAGCGGAATGAAGGTCCCCCGTAAGATAATAGTCTTTAATGGGATGCATTTTAAGTCCTTATTATACCATATTTTACGGACTTAAAGTACAAAGATTATGAGTAGATAACGATGATCTATGCGTAAAATAGTCACAGACAGGGATAATTGTGATATCATTAACAATTACTTACGCAGGCACAAACCTGTAAGCTTAGCAAGGGCGGGACTAAGAGGTTGATTATGAACCCGGGGTAAATTCTAAACCATCATTGGTTAATTAATAAAAAAAAGCTGCCGTATTTGCGGCAGCCTTTTAACCCATCCTTACAATTTATTACTTATTGTATGAGTGCAGGAGCTTCATATAATTAGCACGCTCGAATACAGAGGGATCCGCAACGTTCATATAACTCATACTTCCGCGCATTATTTCTACAGATTCATACTCATTAACTTCCATCCAGAACTTAAGCTTGGTGAGTACATCAGAAATATGTCCTATCCCGAATTTCAGAAGGCAGGAGAGCATCTGAGTAACCTTGGCACCAACCATAATCATCTTAATTACATCTGCTTCAGAATAAATACCGCTTGTTGCTGCAAGGTCGGCATTAACTTTCTTGTACAGAATTGAGATCCACCTTAACGGAAGTCTCATAGACATTGGTGTACTAAGCAGAACATTAGGCGTAACTTCAAGTGTTTCAAGATCAATATCAGGCTGGTAAAACCTGTTGAACAGAACCAGTCCTTTTGCACCAGCACTATCCAGCTGTGAGGCCATATTAGCCACAGAGCTGAAGTAAGGATGCATCTTAACAGCAACAGGAATGTTTATACTTGAGGTAACAGCTTTTACTATATCAATATAATCTTTTTCAATTGAGTCACTTTTCTTAGCGATGTCAGCTGCCAGGAGGTAGATATTCAGTTCAAGAGCATCGGCTCCGGCTGATTCTATTTTCTTAGCATAATCAACCCAACCGCCTAAAGATTTGCCGTTCAGACTTGCAATGATCGGGATGTCTACTGCGTCCTTAGCTTTTTTAATATGCTCCAGATATTCATCAGGACCAGTCTTAAATTCAAAAGGTTCAGGATAATAAGAGGTGGCTTCCGCACTGCTTTCATTATTTATCGTAGTGAAATAGTTCAGCTCGAGTGATTCGTGTTCTATCTGCTCTTCAAAGAGAGAGTAGAGAACCACAGCCGCGGCTCCTGCATCTTCCATTAATTTAATATTCGAAATATCTTCGGATAATGGACTTGCTGATGGGACTATTGGATTTTTTAGCTGTAAACCCAGATAGTTTGTTGAAAGATCCATTTTAGTTTCCTTTAATTTTATTCTTAATTCTTATTCTTTGTTTTCAGGCTTACTATCCTCAGCCATCTTCTCATACAACTTCCACTTCGTTACAACATCCTGCTGTGCTTCCTTCATAAGGTTCTCTGCTTCCACAGGATGAGATTTTGTAAGCATCTTATATCTTGTCTCAAGGTATGCATAATCTCTCAAAGGAATCTTCAATCCTTTTGATTCGAGCTTAAAGGGATTCTTACCGGCTGCCGCTTCATCAGGGTTATACCTGAAGAGAGGCCAGTAACCTGAATCAACAGCTGCTTTCTGGTTCTGCATAGCCGTACCCATATTTATACCGTGAGCTATACAGTGACTGTAAGCAATTATGAGTGAAGGACCGTCATAAGCCTCAGCTTCAATGAACGCCCTGAGAGTTTGTGTATCATTAGAACCCATAGCAACCTTGGCAACATACACATTACCATAGCTCATAGCCATCAGGCCCAGATCTTTCTTAGCCATTGGTTTACCTGCTGCGGCAAACTTGGCAACAGCACCGCGGGGGGTAGATTTGGACATTTGTCCGCCCGTATTAGAATAAACCTCGGTATCAAGTACAAGTACATTTACATTCTTACCTGAAGCCAGTACATGATCAAGTCCGCCGTAACCTATATCATAAGCCCATCCGTCGCCGCCCATTATCCATACTGATTTCTTAACAAGGTAATCTGCAAGGCTTTCAAGATGAACAAAGTCTTTCCTGGCTTGTGAATCAAGACCGTTATTCATTTTAGCTTTCAGTTTTTCTTTCAGTTCATCTACTCTTTGGCGCTGTTCATAAATTCCTGCTTCGTCTTTCTGATCAGCATTAAGCAGTCCGTTTACCAGTTCTTCTCCCAGTTCAGCAATATGCTTACTCAGCAGCATCTTAGCCTGGTCATTATGCTTATCTATTGCAAGTCTGAACCCGAAACCGAATTCAGCATTATCCTCAAAGAGTGAATTTGACCATGCTGGTCCTCTTCCGTTATTATCCTTTGCCCAGGGAGTGGTAGGCAGGTTACCGCCGTAAATTGAAGAACATCCTGTGGCGTTAGCAACAACCATACGGTCGCCGAACAGCTGGCTTACAAGCTTAACATAAGGAGTTTCGCCGCAGCCTGAGCAGGCGCCGGAGAACTCAAACAAAGGCTGAAGGAACTGAGAGTCTTTAACCTTACTTACATTTATTTTTGATCTGTCAAGTTCAGGAAGAGTAAGGAAGAAATCCCAGTTTACTCTTTCAGTCTCTCTCAGCGGAAGCTGCTCTTTCATATTGATCGCTTTCAGCTTCACTTCTTTTTTATTCTTAACAGGACAAACATCTACGCACAGAGAGCACCCGGTGCAATCCTCTGCCGCAACCTGCAGTGAATAATATAGGCCTTCACCGTAATCTTTGGCTCTGAATTTAACAGCTTTGAAATCAGCAGGAGCATTTTTGAGATAGCTTTCTTCAAATACTTTTGAGCGGATAGTTGCATGAGGACAAACCATAACGCACTTGTTACATTGTATACAGATTTCATCATCCCAAACGGGGACTTCAAGCGCGATATTTCTCTTTTCATACTGAGCAGTGCCTGTTGGATAAGTTCCATCGATTGGGAACTTGCTAACAGGAATCATATCACCTTTACCTGCAATAATCTCTGCAGTTACTTCGCTAACAAACTGAGGAACTTTACCTGCAACAGCGGGCTGAAGCTGAGCATTGCTGGTAACTTTATCAGGTATTTCTATTTCAAACAGGTTTGAGAGTGTCTGGTCAACGGCATTAAAGTTCATTTCAACAATCTTATCGCCTTTGGCTCCGTAAGTCTTCTTAATCGATTTCTTAATCATCGCAATCGCTTCTTCTTTAGGGAAGATATTTGATATTGCAAAGAAGCATGTCTGCATTATTGTATTTATTCTTACACCCATTCCTGTTTCATCGGCAACTTTGTATGCATCAATTGCATAAAGCTTCATCTTTTTACTGATAAGATCCTTCTGAACTTTTTCAGGGAGTGAATCCCAAACCTGTTCCTTCGGAACCTTTGTATTCAAGAGGAAGGTAGCGCCTTCAACAGCTTCAGAAAGCATGTCCATTTTATCCAGGAACACCTGTACGTGGCATGCAATAAAATTAGCTTTATTTATAAGGTAAGTTGACTTTATTTCCTTTGGTCCGAAGCGAAGGTGAGATACAGTTCCGGAGCCTGATTTCTTGGAATCATAAACAAAGTAGCCCTGGGCAAAATAATCGGTACCCTCACCGATGATTTTGATAGAGTTTTTATTAGCACCCACAGTACCGTCTGCGCCGAGGCCGTAGAACTTGCCTTTGAAGGTTTCATCAGCTTCAACGGAGAAAGAGGCATCAACATCAAGACTTGTGTTAGTAACGTCATCAATAATTCCGACGGTGAAGTGATTCTTCGGTTTAGCAACTTTAAGCTGATCAAGAACAGCTTTAACCATTGCGGGAGTAAATTCTTTGGAAGACAAGCCATAACGTCCGCCGATGATCTTCGGGTAGGCGAAAGGGAGAGTTCCTTCATTATACATTTCGGAAATTGCGTTAACAATATCGAGGTAAAGAGGTTCACCGGAAGCGCCGGGCTCTTTAGTTCTGTCGAGCACAACAATAGATTTTGTAGTGGCGGGCAGAGCGTTTATAAAATGTTCAATTGAGAACGGGCGGTAAAGTCTAACTTTCAGAAGTCCAACCTTCTCTTCTTTTTCCTGCAGGTACCTGATAGTTTCATCAGCTGCTTCCGCGCCCGAGCCCATCATTACAATAATTTTTTCTGCATCAGGAGCACCGACATAATCAAAAAGATGATAAGATCTGCCGGTAAGTTCAGCGAATTTATCCATTTGTTTCTGAACTATACCAGGACAGGCATCATAGAAAGGATTAACAGTTTCACGAGCCTGGAAGAACACATCAGGATTCTGGGCAGTACCGCGAAGGACCGGATGATCAGAAGAAAGCGCGCGGTTTCTATGGGCTATAACCAGGTCCTCATTTATCATCGTCTGCATATCTTCAGCAGAAAGCTGTTCAACTTTCATTACTTCGTGTGACGTTCTGAAACCATCGAAGAAATGGATAAAAGGAATCCTTGCTTCAAGCGTTGCAGCCTGTGCAATAAGAGCAAAATCCATAACCTCCTGAACAGAATTCGAAGAAAGGAGAGCAAAACCTGTGGAACGGGCCGCCATAACATCACTATGGTCGCCGAAAATAGATAATGCCTGGGCAGCAACTGACCTTGCGGAAACGTGGAATACAGCAGAAGTTAATTCTCCGGCAATTTTGAACATATTAGGGATCATCAAAAGGAGTCCCTGGCTTGCTGTAAAGGTAGTTGTAAGAGCCCCTGTCTGTAAAGCGCCGTGCACACTTCCGGAAGCACCGCCTTCACTCTGTAGTTCACTAACCGAGGGAACAAGTCCCCATATATTTTTCTTTCCTACTGCAGACCATGCATCGCACCATTCACCCATATTTGATGAGGGTGTAATGGGGTATATAGCAATCACTTCATTTGTATGATAGGCAACGTATGCAGCCGCTTCGTTTCCATCAATTGTTACTTTTTTCCGTTCCATTTTCCTTACCATTAATTTTATTGAGAATTTCGCATAAAAATGTTGAATACTTACTGAGCCAATTTTTATACCAGCTATTTTGGTGCAAAAAGATGAAAAAAAAGTAAAAGCTTTACCAGTATTGACAATCAAAAGATGAGTATTTATTCCAAATTCTCACATATGAGATAACATTTATGTAATAATTCATCAGAAAAAGCGGGTGATTTTTGATCCTGATCGTGGTCTTTTCCAATTAGAAAAGGTACATTATTTTAGTCCGTTCAACACGATGATCGTCTCTTTCTAATCTCGTTGAGGCGGTACTATTTTCAGTGCATCTATTTCCCAGCCACATATAAGCATTACTTCCCCATCTTTTTTCCCACCCCGTAGAGGCTGCATTATTGCAGCTCATTGTGAAAGATCCGATACCGGTTTTAGTTCAAAACTATTAGATTTGCATACAAAACATCAGGATTTATGGCAAAGCAGAACATAGAGATCGAACGCAAATTTCTGGTTACTTCAGATGAGTGGAAGGGCAATTCCCAGGGAATTCTTTTCCGCCAGGCATACTTAAGCACCGAACCCGGGAGAACAGTAAGAGTTAGGCTTGAAGGAGAGAAAGGAAAGCTGACCATTAAGGGGGAAAAGAAAAATGGGGCTGGAGATGAATATGAATACGATATACCCGGAGACGAAGCGGCTTACATAATTGACCACCTGTGCCTGAAGCCAGTAATTGAGAAAATGAGATATAAGATCAATTATAAGGGAAATACCTGGGAAGTTGATGAATTTTTTGGAGTAAACCTGGGTTTGATCCTGGCTGAAATAGAGCTTGAGAAAGAGGACCAGGAATTTGAAAAGCCTGACTGGGCAGGTGAAGACGTAACCGAAGATTCCCGTTACAAAAACGCTAACCTTGTTCAGAATCCCTTCAGTAAATGGTAAATGCAAAATTCGTATTTAGCCGCATTGCGGCGGCACATAAAGTTGCATCGAATAGCAGCGAAATATTAACACCCAACAAACCGCGCCGCGGTGAAATATGGGCAGCACCGCAGAATGGTCACCCGGATTGGTGGCACATTAAGCGCGTAATACCTATTATATTTACTTCCTATTAGCCCATACCAATCCCTTCCGGCTATACAATTGGTATATCCTTATATAAGCTTTTTCCTGGATGGGGTATAGTAGTAGTAGTGTTGGGGTTGTGCAGTAGTTGGAGGCCGACAGAAGGTCAAACAGAGGCCGAACAGAAAGTGCTGATTACGGGAAATTATCGCGCAGCAGGCTTTCAAGACCTGATAGGGTAATATAAAATTTTCTGTCTAAGAATCCACATTTTATCCATCTATTGCGCGTAGCGGCGGCACATCAATAAGCCGCGTAGCGGCGGTACGTTAGTAGCATCGCGTAGCGGCAGCACATCAAATAAGCCGCGTAGCGGCGGTACGTTAGTAGCATCGCGTAGCGGCGGTATAATATTCGGGACTCAGCCTCAGTACAAATTTCCTCCTTTCTCTCCCTAAAACTTGAACGATAAACCAAACTTAGAGACGGTATCAAGTTTCTTAATTGTATCTGGTGGACGTGAATCGTACCTCAAACTAACCCCGAACGTTATGTCCAGAAGTTCGCTGAGCTCTGAAACAAAAGAATTATCTGATATTGCCTTATAGTCATTCCATCCGGTAATCTTCGGCTGAAAGTAAGTAACGGACACAAAATTAAATCCATCTTTAAGCAGGACATTAAAGGTTGCGTAGCTGCTGAGCCGGTTTGCATCCGTAATCCTTCCGTGAGACGAATTGGCAGGCAGGTCATATTCTTCATGTTCAAACATATATGCGAGTCCATATCTTATTTTTATTATCTTTTCGGAGAGCAGCTTAAGGCGAACACCTGCCCCGGCCAGCTCTCTGGAGAGGAGGAGTCTCTTTTTATTATAATCTGCTTGCAGGAAAAATTCAAGCTGAAGAAAACTATTCATCAACTGAACATGCCTCAGGTGAGCAAGTGCCTGATTGGAAAAGGCTTCTTTGTTCTGCCATCCGTAACCCGCACTCCCTACAAAGAAGGTATAGCTTTTTCCCCAGTTGTAATTTAACCTGGTATCGCCGTTGATTAATTGGAAATCTGTATTCCCCGTAATTGCGGTAGCGCTGATATCCACATTTCCGGAGAATCCGGTGGAATCATTGTCAGCCCTGAATTTTTCGGTGTTGATCTGTGCAGATACAGGAAAGCTGATTAATATAAGCTGGATCAGAAATATTATTTTTTTCATTTTTAATTTTTTTGTTATAGGAAATTCTAATCTAAAAATTAAGATACATTTTTCAAAAGAACATCCTTCTAATGTGCCGCCGCTATGCGGCTTAAGGCAAGCAGTATCCAACGTTGTGCAGCCTGGCCGGTACTACTGATGTACAGCCGCGATGCGGCTATGGGTTGCGAGGACCATTACTATTGATATTTCGCCGCGATGCGGCTATGCATGCGGCGGATTGCCGTTCTATTGATATACCGCCGCGATGCGGCTTTATTATGATTACGGATATTATTTTCCCTACTAATGTGCCGCCGTGATGCGGCTATGCATGCGGCGGATTACCGTTCTATCGACATACCGCCGCGATGCGGCTATGCATGCGGCGGATTGCCGTTCTATTGATATACCGCCGCGATGCGGCTTTATTATGATTACGGATATTATTTTGGCTACTGAGGTATCTCCGCTATGCGGCTTAATGCCTACTAATTTTCCGCCGCGATGCGGCTAAGGCAAGAAGTATCCAACGTTGTGCAGCAAGGCCGATGCTACTGATGTACAGCCGCGATGCGGCTAAGGCAAGAAGTATCCAACGTTGTGCGGTCAGGCAGATACTACTGACGTACAGCCGCGATGCAGCAGATTCCCTGCTAACATATCGCTGTATGCGGCTGCCACGCTCCGGCCAGGTAATATCCACAAATAACAATCTTTAATAATTATCAAAGATTCAGTATTTTTAGTTTTACTTTAAAATATATTCATACACATCGTTAAATAAGCGGGAAAAGAAATGGACACAAAAATCACATGGACCAAAATTGATGAGGCCCCGGCATTAGCATCTTTTAGTTTACTGCCAATCGTAGAATCTTTCATAAAAGGATCAGGAATTAAAATCGAAGTAAAAGATATCTCCCTTGCGGGGAGAATAGTTGCAAACTTCCCTGAAAATCTTACTGAAGAACAAAAACTGCCTGATTATCTTGCAGAGCTCGGTGAGCTTACCCAGTCGCCTGACGCCAACATAATTAAACTCCCTAACATCAGCGCTTCTATACCACAGCTTCACGCTGCAATAAAGGAACTGCAGGAAAAAGGCTATAAAATTCCTGACTACCCTGACGAACCCAAAAATGAAGAAGAAAAGAAATTAAAGGAAAGATTTTCGAAGGTTCTTGGTTCGGCGGTGAACCCGGTGCTTCGTGAAGGAAATTCAGACCGCCGTGCAGCAGCTTCGGTTAAGAAGTTTGCAAAGAAGCATCCCCATAAAATGATGAAGCCCTGGCCTGAGTCGGGATCAAAATGCCGTGTTGCACATATGGACCAGAAGGATTTTTACGGTTCCGAAAGGTCAGTCACCCTCGATAAAGAAGACGTTGTTAACATTGAATACGCCGGCAAGGATGGCAAAACGACTGTCCTTAAAGAAAATCTTAAACTGAAAAACGGTGAGATAATTGACGCAGCTGTAATGAATGTTCGCGAACTTCGTAAGTTCTATGCAGAGCAGATCGAAGAAGCAAAGAAAGATGACGTACTATTATCGCTGCATCTCAAGGCAACTATGATGAAGATATCCGATCCGATAATGTTCGGTCACGCTGTTTCGGTTTATTATAAAGACGCGCTTGAAAAACACGCTGATACTTTGAAGGAAATAGGTGCTAACCAGAATTACGGACTTATGGACATTCTTGAGAAATTAAAGAAACTGCCCGAAGACAAAAGAAAAGAGATCGAAGCCGATATTAATAAAGTCTATGAATCCCGCCCCCGGCTTGCGATGGTTGATTCCAGGATGGGAAAGACTAACCTTCACGTTCCGAATGACGTTATTGTTGATGCATCTATGCCCAACGTTGTACGCGACGGCGGGAAAATGTGGAACGCAAAGGATGAGCTGGAGGATTGTATTGCGATGATCCCCGACCGCTGCTACGCTACCATTTACGGTACTATCATTGAAGATGCCAAAGAAAAAGGACAATTCGATCCCACAAAAATGGGAGCAGTATCAAACGTTGGCCTGATGGCTCAGAAGGCTGAAGAATACGGTTCGCACGACAAAACATTTGAAGCTCAGGGTAACGGTACCATCCGCGTTATAAATGCAGAAGGAAAAGCTCTGCTTGAACAGCAGGTTGAGAAGGGCGACATATTCAGGATGTGCCAGGCTAAAGATGAACCGATACGCGACTGGATAAAACTCGCTGTAAACCGTGCCCGTGCATCCAATACCCCCGCTATTTTCTGGCTGGATGATAACAGAGCTCACGACAGGGAAATAATAGCAAAGATTAATAAATACCTGCCTGAACACGATACCAAAGGATTGGAAATTAAAATTCTAAAGCCTGTTGATGCGATGAAATACACTCTTGAGAGAACAAGAAAAGGCTTGGATACAATATCAGTTACCGGCAACGTACTTCGTGATTACCTGACCGACCTCTTCCCTATACTTGAACTCGGCACCAGTGCAAGGATGCTGTCTATCGTTCCGTTATTAAAAGGCGGCGGTTTATTTGAAACCGGTGCCGGCGGTTCCGCACCCAAGCACGTTCAGCAGTTCCTAAAAGAGAATCACCTGAGATGGGATTCGCTCGGTGAGTACTGCGCACTTGTCCCGTCATTCGAAATGATCGCTGATAAAACCGGAAATGCCAAAATAAAAATTCTAGCAGAAACGCTTGATACCGCAATAGGTAAATACCTTGAGAACGGAAGAATGCCTTCAAGAAAAGCCTGCGAAATAGACAACCGCGGCAGTTCATTTTACCTTACGTTATACTGGGCGGAAGCGCTTGCAGGGCAAGATAAAGATAAGGCGATGAAGGAAAGGTTTACAAAGATCTACAATGAACTGAAAACAAACGAAGAGCAGATAGCCAAAGATATGATTGAAGTTCAGGGGAAACCAGCAGATGTGGGCGGATATTATCTACCGGATGATAATAAAGCTTTCGCTGCTATGCGTCCCAGCAAAACCTTTAATAAGATCATCGACACGATGTAACTACAAATAAAATAAGACAGGTTCTTTAATAACGGACAGGCGATTCACCTGTCCGTTTTTTTATCCTGTGGATAGTTAGTAACTAAAATGAAATCCGCTGCAAATCTTGTTAAATCCATTAGATGTTTCACAGTATTGTCCATCAAGAAATAGGCTGCGGGCAAAAAGAGCACCGAGAAACACCAATTTCTTAAATAGGGTTGTCTAACTGACGGTATTTACGTAAATTCCGTCAGTTAACTGACGGAATTTTTATGCATATACCTCGTAAAGCTCAAAATATTTTAAAAAACAGACTAAAACCCAGGAAAGTCGTTATCATTTTAGGTGCCAGAAGGGTGGGAAAGACTGTCCTGTTAAAGGATTTTTTAAAGACTGTCAGGGAAAAATATATTTTTTGGAATGGTGAAGATATCGCAGTGCACGAACTTCTAAAAAGAAGAACTATCCAGAATTATAAGAATCTTCTAGGAACTTCAGAATTACTCGTAATTGATGAAGCTCAAAAAATACCGGACATTGGTCTAATCCTTAAGCTGATTGTTGATTCATTTGAAAACCTGAAGATAATAGTTACTGGTTCCTCGGCATTTGATATCGCGAATCTTACCGGCGAACCATTAACCGGCAGAAAATATGAAGTTATGATGTTCCCGGTTGCAGAAAGCGAGTACAATAAAATTGAAAAGCCCGAAGAAGCAAAAGATAACCTGATGCAAAGATTAGTCTATGGTGGTATGCCCGAATTGGTTAATATTCCTGACCAAAATGAAAAGGAAGAATATTTACGGGATATTATAAATTCATATCTGCTTAAAGATATCCTGTCTTTCGAAAGAGTAAAAAATTCTTCAAAGCTGGTTAGTTTGTTGAAGCTGTTAGCGTACCAGGTTGGAAATGAAGTGTCTATGGAAGAGCTCGGCAGACAGACAGCCATGTCAAAAAATACGGTAGAAAGATATCTTGATTTGCTTTCTAAGGTTTTTGTTATATACAGACTGTCCGGGTTCAGCAAAAATCTAAGGAAAGAAGTCGTCAAAAATTCTAAATGGTATTTTTATGATAACGGAATAAGAAATGCTATTGTCACAGATTTCCGACCGATAAATCAGAGGGACGATAAAGGTTTGTTATGGGAAAATTATATCATGAGCGAAAGGATAAAGTTTGTTAGTTATTCAGGTATTCACTGCAACAGGTATTTTTGGCGGACTTACGATAAGCAGGAAATAGATCTTATTGAAGAAAGAGAAGGAAAATTATCCGCTTATGAGTTTAAATGGAAAAACGAGAAAGTTAAAATTCCCGCTGCCTGGGAAAAAGCATATCCCGATTCTTCATTTAAAGTAATCTCTATAAATAACTACAGCGACTGGCTGGAATAATGTCCTTCATTTCTGATACAAGTTTAATCATTTTATTTTGCAGCCAAAGAAAACAAAATACGCATAAGGCCTTTTCTATTGTCCTAATAAACACTGACGCAATTTACATAAATTCAGTCAGTTGGTTGACGATATTTGCATTCCAGGTACTCATCCCAGCTTTTTATGGGGGAAGGAGTCGAGGCCGTGGTGTTTAAAGCTTGATGCCGAAGTAATTGAGATCTTAGAGAGGCAAAGGAACTTATTCGCATCCCTACAACTATAGGTTTAACTACTTTGAATCCTTTCTTGCCTTTCTTTCGGGAGTTCTCTAAGTTCTATTAGCTTTAATTTTGAAAAGGTTCCGGGGAACTAAATGAGAGCAGCCTTCAGTTATAACCATCTCTTGAGCAGGTGTACATTATGAGAAAACTTATACTCTTCCTTTTTTTGTCATCGGTCATCAGTCATTTATCATTAGCCGAAGTCCGCTACGTCAGCCATTCCGGCAGCAGCACACCACCCTACATATCCTGGGAGACAGCCGCAGATTCAATAATGAGCGCAATAAATATCTCTTCATTTGGTGATACTATTTATGTAGCTAACGGAGTTTATGAAGAGAGAGTTGTGATGATACCGGGTCTGTCTCTAATCGGAGCAGGAACAGACAGCTGTATTATCGACACTCGAAATTTTACCTCTCCACAATCTGTCAATGTAAAATCTGATTGCCTGTTAAAAAACTTCAAGATTTTAGTCCAGAATTCGGCACAATCTTTAGGCACGGGGATCGTTGTAAATTATCCTAATTCTGTGGTTGAATATAATGAAGTATTTAATGGCGGGTCTGAGGGAATATGGTGTTATAATACGAATTCAATTATAAGGCATAACAAGATTATGTATTGTTATTGGGGTACTGTTATTGAATTCAATCAGCCAGTGATTGACAGCAATTTTTATTATGTCGAAATAATAGCTGGAAGAGCGATAACGCCCACTCTTAACTCTAATCCTACAATAAGGGGGAATACAATAATAGTAGATAATGATGATAATAGCGCGCGCGGCTATCGTTCGGTATTTAATTCAGGTGCAAACATTTATAACAATCTTTTTTATTCTTTGGGATCGGATCAATTAATTGATTCGGAACAACCCGAAAATATTGTAAATAATGTAGTAATTGGTAACTACAATATCGGCATCTTTAAAAATCCAGGCGGGGTAGTTAAAAATAATGTGGTTACGAAAGGGAATACCGGGATCAGAGTTGCAGGAGGAAATCCTTCCCCGCAGATACAGTACAATGATGTGTTTGATAACCTGTCGGATTATATCAATCATAATCCCGATTCAACCAACCTGTTGGTTGATCCGATGGTAATTAATGACGACCCAACGCAGGGAGGTCTTGATTTCCACCTTCAGATGTACTCGCCACTGATTGATGCAGGTGACCCTGATATTCTGGATATAGACGGGTCAAGAAGCGACATAGGTCTATTCGGAGGCCCATATGGGGAAAAGTACACATACCGTGACCTTGCACCAAGAGCACCTGTTAACCTTACAGCTCTTGTAGATACCAATAATATATTACTTACCTGGAATAAGAACACAGAGGCTGACTTCAGTCATTATAATCTCTACAGGGATACCACAGGGAACTTCCAGGCAGACTCAACAACATTTGTGGCATTGATAGAGGATACATTCTATATACATATAATACCCGAAAGCATAGATAACCTCTACTATAAGCTTACAGCAGTTGACAGTCAAGGCAATCAGTCTGAGCCATCAGAAGAGCTCCATATCGTTCTGACAGGGACATTGAACAATGAAGAATCTACGATCA
Organism: uncultured Ignavibacteria bacterium; assembly: GCA_963800255.1. Classification (GTDB taxonomy): domain Bacteria; phylum Bacteroidota; class Ignavibacteria; order Ignavibacteriales; family Ignavibacteriaceae; genus DATFVA01. The sequence continues at coordinate 264,371 of CAWDAK010000011.1, forward strand.
ACAACTACAGGTTATTCCAGAACTACCCAAATCCCTTCAACCCAACTACAAGGATAGGGTACAGGTTAAAGGAGAGCGGGTATGTCAAATTATATGTTTATGATATAAAAGGAGAACTAATTCAGACATTGGTAAACCAATATCAGCAGGGAGGATATTATGAAGTAGAATTCAACGGGGAGAACCAAGGAGTAAGCCCGCCAGCCTCAAATAAGACTAACCATCAATTAGCCAGTGGTATATACATCTACCAGATAATGGTAAGAGGAGAAAACAGCATTCCTGTTTTTACAGACATAAAAAAGATGGTTTACATAAAATAAGAAAGAGGGAAAAATGAGAATCCAATATTTTCTGTTGTTATTTATACTTCTGCTTATACAATCTTCAATTATTCCTCAGGAAAACAATTCTGATCACTTTTTACTTGGATCATATCTAAACGCATCAAGCGATAAATTAATAACTTATCATCGGAACTTTTGGCAGGTAAGAGAAATGGGGATGAATACGGTCCTACAACGTAATATAGTTGAAGTATCGTCTATTGATCAGGAAAGTAATTTTGATAGTTTAATGCAGTTCTCAACAATAATTGCAATTAATGATTCAGCTAATTATTCCGGAGTATCTCCAGATAATATTGACTGGATATACTATTTTACAAATGCGCTATATAGCAAATGGGAGGCAGAAGGAAGCCCATACTTTAGTGGAAGTGAACCAGTGGGTGTAAAACACAATGGGATTGGACATTCGACGGTGGGTGGATGGAGCAGCGGCACTGAGGGTTCAGAAATAGGTAAATACTTCATCCTTGGGCCAAATTACACCCAATATATGAGATATGTGTATTCAAATAAGTTTAATAATGAAAATCCTATTATCCAGTACACAGCCAATTTCTGTTTGAAATTAGGCGAAATGCCTCTTTTTAACGTAGATGTCGCCGAAATAGAGGTGACTTTACTAAATGTGGAAACCGGAGGGGAAGCTATACTTAATAGTAAGGTTTTGAAAGCAAGTGACCTTAGTCACAGTTATCAAGTAAAACCTCTTACATATAACTATAGCAATTATTCGGATGCATATCAAGGTGATAATGGTAACCCTGCTGGACCAGCCTGGTATGCGCCACAGAGTATGCCGGAATCCAATTTCTTTGATGCCAGATACAAAATCCAGTTTAAGGTAAAAAGATTAAGCAATACTGAAATCTTTGTAGATTATGTTGAGGTTTATGATGCTGGAGATAACGGAATTTGGGATTTTTATTTTAATAATTCACTACATTACACTTGGATGATCGATAGCATAATTAGCTATAATCAGCAATTTGATGCATTAGGGACAAAGCAAAAGTATTACCACACCATAGACGAACCACACTCAATAGATTGCTTCGCACCTATTCAGAGAGTGCAGCAGATACTAGATTCACAACAAATAGAAAAGGATTTACTGGTCCATTTCTATCCTGGCTGGAATAATTACAGAGATTCGGTCAACATAATGCAAAAATGGGTAGACATTGCGCAACCCAAGAAACTGCTGTTCTGGTATTTCCCATATTGGGTAGATGCTAGTGATGAATTTGGCAAACTACCATTGATTACAGACAGTCTTGTCCTTAAAGTAGTAACGCAGCTCTCTGATCTTTGTCTTGTAGGCAATCAGCAATATCTCCCCGCAATAAATAGCTTCGATGAGATTGCTCAGCAGAATCCTGAGACAGAAGAAGGCCTATTTGCAGAGATAGATGCCCTGACGACAGCAATCATATCATATAACGAAGGCGGTGGTGGATTACAGAAAGAACTGCCCGGAAAATATGCGGCAAATAGCCAGGGAGAACTTGTTGATAGATTAAATAACTTAATGAATACAAACTTTGAGGGTGAGAGTAAAAAAGTGAATATTATTCCTACCGAATATTCATTATATAACAATTACCCCAATCCTTTTAACCCGACCACGATAATAAGGTTTGATATTCCTGAAAGTACAAATGTTGAACTGATTGTTTATAATATACTCGGCAGAAGGGTTAAATCACTGGTGAATAATGAGTTAAGAAACCCGGGAAGTTATGAGGTAAGCTTTGATGCGGGTTCTCTGGCAAGCGGTGTTTATATTTATAAACTGACGACGCAGATATTATTCTCAAGCACGTAAGATGCTGTTGGTTAAGTAATTTAAGGGAACGTATTTTATGAGAAAACTTATATTCTTCTTTTCATTATTAATTGCTTATTATTCATCGTCCGTTGCTGAAATCCGCTACGTCAGTCATTCCGGCAGCAATACACCACCCTACATAACCTGGGAGACAGCCGCAGATTCAATAATGAGCGCGATAAATATCTCCTCCTTCGGTGATACTATTTACGTAGCTAATGGTGTTTATGAAGAGCAGGTGGATGATGATACCGGGGTTAGCATTAATCGGGGGTGGGATGGACAGCTGCGTGATTGATACGAGGAATTTTCTATTCACGAGCGGTTTTGCTACGGTTGAAATGGCAGATAGTTGTTATCTATCAGGTTTTAACATAAAGACATATGATCCGACACATGGATTCGGAATAAAAATAAGAGAAGAATCAGGGTCAAAAATTTATTCTGTAATTAAATTCAATAATATACAACAAGCAGTTCGAGGCATTAGCCTCACTAGTTATAGCTTTACCAATTCTCATTCAATAATAAATCAAAATTGGATATCGAGTGTCAGTTACGGTATAAACTGCGAATTAACCAGTCCCATTATTTCTGAGAATTATATCAATGTAGTGCCTCACGGGCAGGGGATAACTCCTAGTCTGTATGCAGAACCTTTGGTCATCAATAATATTGTAAGCGGTATAAATGTGACAATTGGTTATTATGATTTCGGAGCGAATCCAAGGTATTATAATAACCTATTATTTGGTTCAGGTGCCTATGGCTTTAACGATTATGGCGATACCATTGTAAACAACATAGTCTACGGGTATAATGGAGGCTGGGGTCACGGTATAACAGGTGCTGGTTCATATCTCAGGAATAATCATATTCAGGATGCACTGGTCGGTTTGTACTATGATATAATCGGCGGACCTCCGCCGAATGTCAGATATAACAACTTTTGGAATAATGAGACTAACTTCGAGTACTTCACTGGTGACAGCACAAATATATCCGCAGACCCGATGTTTGCTGATCCGGACAGTATGGATTTTCACCTCCAGGAGTATTCTCCTTTGATTGACAGAGGAGATCCGGAAATTCTGGATAAGGATGGGACAAGAAGCGACATAGGATTATACGGGGGACCATATGGTGAAAGGTATGAATATATGGATTTACCGCCCAAAGCCCCGGTTAATCTTTCAGCAACTGTTGATACTGATCTTATTCTGATAAAATGGAATAGCAACACAGAGGCAGATTTCAATCACTATAATCTTTACAGGGATACGACAGAGAACTTTACAGCTGATTCATCGACATTCGTCGCATCTGTGGAGGATACTTCCTACCTGCACATAAGACCGGAAGGTATCAACAATCTTTATTTTAAGCTGACTGCCTCGGACAACCAGGGGAATATATCTGAGCCATCCGAGGAACTTCACCTGGTCCTTACCGGGACAACTGATAATGAAGAATTTATAATTAACAATTACAGACTTTTCCAGAACTATCCGAATCCCTTTAACCCTTCAACAAGAATAGGATACAGGCTAAAGGAAAGGGGATACGTGAAGCTCTATGTTTACGATATTAAGGGAGAACTGGTTCAAACATTGGTAAATCAATACCAGGAAGGAGGGTATCACGAAGTAAACTTTGTAGGAGGAAATGAACTATCCAGCGGAATCTATATATACCAGATAATGGTAAGGAGCGAACAAAATATTCCTGTTTTTACAGATATGAAGAAAATGATCTATATCAAATAAAAAACTACGGGGAGTAAAATGAAAACAATTAATTTCAGGAAGAGTTTCTTATTATTGGTTATTATACTCTTTTGTAATTTAGCCAATAAAGCCCAGAATTCACCGCAAACTTCCCCTGAGTTTTTAGTGGGCTCATTTGTGGCAGCCTCAGATGATAAAGACTTCACTTATTATAATAATTATCAACAGATGCTTGATCTTGGGTTAAACGCAGTTTATCAGAGAGCCATCAAGCACCTGGATGCTAGCCCCTCTTATCCGGAGCAGAATTCCAATTTAACTCAACTTTCCATTTTCCCATACATCGATGCTGCTAATGATTCTGGTACAGGGTCTCTGATTACCAGTTATAATGCCCAAAGACCCGGGAATATAGACTGGATAAATTATTTCACCCAGGCCAAATATACTAAATGGGAAGCTGAAGGAAGTCCGTTATTTAATGAAAACGATGGAGAGGATGTAAAGGTAAAATATGAATTCGGCTCTCAATATACAGAAGGTAATATTACAGGTAGGAAGACCGGGAATAACCCGGCTAACATAAACAGATACCTGATTAAGGGACCTGATTACTGGCAGTGGCCCAGGTATACCTTTACTAATGGTGAATGGAATCCAACCGAGATCAGATATAAAGCAGTTTTCCGGATGAAAATTGATCAGCCCTCTGAAACACCGCTGGATGTATGTCAGATAATGGTTACTAATACAAACTCTGACGGTGTAGAGACATACTTACATCTACCAGGTCAGCCTGAGATAATCACATTAACAACTGAAGATTTATTGACGGGTTATAAGGATTTTGAATTTGAGTATGATTACACAGGTTATTTTACTGAAAAATCAGGTAGTCCAGATCATCCTTCTCCGCCAACCCTGGTTGCCCCTCCTAATGATGAATACAGAAGTCTGGGATTAAATGCAGGTTCCAAAGTTCAGTTTAAGGTAAAGTGGCTCGGTAACAGGGAACTGTTTGTTGATTATATTGAGGTTTATGATAAAGACATCTGGGAGAATTATTTTGTATTTCATTATTCGGATTTGTTAAATAGAATTATTTCCTATCATCAAGAATTCTCTGCACAAGAAGCAAATCTGAAATACTACCATACGATAGATGAGCCTCACGTAATTGACTGCTATGAGCCTCTGAGAAAACTTCAGTTTATTCTGGATTCGTTACAGATAAATGCAGATTTACTGGTTCATTGGTATCCCGGGTGGAACAGCCAGAGAGACGGCGATTATACCTGGAGACCCTATTCCCTGCTTGCCCAGCCTAAAAAATTATTTTTCTGGTATTTCCCCTACTGGCCGGGTTATACTGACGAATATTGTCTTGAGCAGTATCGTGCTGTTCTCCTCGAAGCTAATTTAACACAGCCGGGATTTTTTGTTAGTCTACAAACCTGGGGGCAATATAAGGATGGAAATATAGATACCTACCGAGTGCCCACTCCGCCAGAACTAGGGGCTCAAACAATGCTGACTCTGGCTCACGGTGCAAAAGGCATCTTCTTTGAACCATATTATACTTATGGCGATACAATTACAGGTCTGGTCTATAAAATGCAAAATGGTATTTTCCTGCCGAGGGATTTATTCTTCAAGGCACAATCAATTGCGGAAAGATTACACGGATCTTTGGGGCAAGACAGTAATTTAAGGGAACGGAAGCTCCCTTTTCTCAAGTTATAACCATTCCTTGAGCAGGTGTATTTTATGAGAAAACTTATATTCTTCTTTTCATTATTAATTGCTTATTATTCATCGTCCGTTGCTGAAATCCGCTACGTCAGTCATTCCGGCAGCAATACACCACCATACCTCACCTGGGAAACAGCAGCAGATTCGATAATGAGCGCAATAAATATCTCTTCATTTGGTGATACGATTTATGTGGCAAATGGTGTTTATAAAGAGGTGGTGGATATGATTGACGGCCTTAGTCTTATTGGTGCTGGTTCGGATAGTTGTGTTATCGATACGAGAAATTTTCTATTCACGAGCGGTTTTGCTACGGTTGAAATGGCAGATAGTTGTTATCTATCAGGTTTTAACATAAAGACATATGATCCGACACATGGAAGTGGAATAGCAATAAGAGAGGAACCAGGAATTATAATAAATTCTGAAATTGAATTCAATAAAATACAAGAAGCTGTTGATGGAATTTATTTAGCTAGCTACAACTTCAATAATTCTCATACTATAATAAATCAAAATTGGATATCGAGTGTCAGTTACGGTATAAACTGCGAATTAACCAGTCCCATTATTTCTGAGAATTATATCAATGTAGTGCCTCACGGGCAGGGGATAACTCCGCGACTTTATGCAGAACCTTTGGTCATCAATAATATTGTAAGCGGTATAAATGTGACAATTGGTTATTATGATTTCGGAGCGAATCCAAGGTATTATAATAACCTATTATTTGGTTCAGGTGCCTATGGCTTTAACGATTATGGCGATACCATTGTAAACAACATAGTCTACGGGTATAATGGAGGCTGGGGTCACGGTATAACAGGTGCTGGTTCATATCTCAGGAATAATCATATTCAGGATGCACTGGTCGGTTTGTACTATGATATAATCGGCGGACCTCCGCCGAATGTCAGATATAACAACTTTTGGAATAATGAGACTAACTTCGAGTACTTCACTGGTGACAGCACAAATATATCCGCAGACCCGATGTTTGCTGATCCGGACAGTATGGATTTTCACCTCCAAGAGTATTCTCCTTTGATTGACAGAGGAGATCCGGAAATTCTGGATAAGGATGGGACAAGAAGCGACATAGGATTATACGGGGGACCATATGGTGAAAGGTATGAATATATGGATTTACCGCCCAAAGCCCCGGTTAATCTTTCAGCAACTGTTGATACTGATCTTATTCTGATAAAATGGAATAGCAACACAGAGGCAGATTTCAATCACTATAATCTTTACAGGGATACGACAGAGAACTTTACAGCTGATTCATCGACATTCGTCGCATCTGTGGAGGATACTTCCTACCTGCACATAAGACCGGAAGGTATCAACAATCTTTATTTTAAGCTGACTGCCTCGGACAACCAGGGGAATATATCTGAGCCATCCGAGGAACTTCACCTGGTCCTTACCGGGACAACTGATAATGAAGAATTTATAATTAACAATTACAGACTTTTCCAGAACTATCCGAATCCCTTTAACCCTTCAACAAGAATAGGATACAGGCTAAAGGAAAGGGGATACGTGAAGCTCTATGTTTACGATATTAAGGGAGAACTGGTTCAAACATTGGTAAATCAATACCAGGAAGGAGGGTATCACGAAGTAAACTTTGTAGGAGGAAATGAACTATCCAGCGGAATCTATATATACCAGATAATGGTAAGGAGCGAACAAAATATTCCTGTTTTTACAGATATGAAGAAAATGATCTATATCAAATAAAAAACTACGGGGAGTAAAATGAAAACAATTAATTTCAGGAAGAGTTTCTTATTATTGGTTATTATACTCTTTTGTAATTTAGCCAATAAAGCCCAGAATTCACCGCAAACTTCCCCTGAGTTTTTAGTGGGCTCATTTGTGGCAGCCTCAGATGATAAAGACTTCACTTATTATAATAATTATCAACAGATGCTTGATCTTGGGTTAAACGCAGTTTATCAGAGAGCCATCAAGCACCTGGATGCTAGCCCCCCTTATCCGGAGCAGAATTCCAATTTAACTCAACTTTCCATTTTCCCATACATCGATGCTGCTAATGATTCTGGTACAGGGTCTCTGATTACCAGTTATAATGCCCAAAGACCCGGGAATATAGACTGGATAAATTATTTCACCCAGGCCAAATATACTAAATGGGAAGCTGAAGGAAGTCCGTTATTTAATGAAAACGATGGAGAGGATGTAAAGGTAAAATATGAATTCGGCTCTCAATATACAGAAGGTAATATTACAGGTAGGAAGACCGGGAATAACCCGGCTAACATAAACAGATACCTGATTAAGGGACCTGATTACTGGCAGTGGCCCAGGTATACCTTTACTAATGGTGAATGGAATCCAACCGAGATCAGATATAAAGCAGTTTTCCAGATGAAAATTGATCAGCCCTCTGAAACACCGCTGGATGTATGTCAGATAATGGTTACTAATACAAACTCTGACGGTGTAGAGACATACTTACATCTACCAGGTCAGCCTGAGATAATCACATTAACAACTGAAGATTTATTGACGAGTTATAAGGATTTTGAATTTGAGTATGATTACACAGGTTATTTTACTGAAAAATCAGGTAGTCCAGATCATCCTTCTCCGCCAACCCTGGTTGCCCCTCCTAATGATGAATACAGAAGTCTGGGATTAAATGCAGGTTCCAAAGTTCAGTTTAAGGTAAAGTGGCTCGGTAACAGGGAACTGTTTGTTGATTATATTGAGGTTTATGATAGGGACATCTGGGAGAATTTATTTTAAACAGAATCCCGATTGGATCTCGGATAGCCTTATATCATATAATAACAATTTTTCTTCGCTGGGTACTAGTCTACAAATACTACCATACGATAGATGAGCCTCACGTAATTGACTGCTATGAGCCTCTGAGAAAACTTCAGTTTATTCTGGATTCGTTACAGATAAATGCAGATTTACTGGTTCATTGGTATCCCGGGTGGAACAGCCAGAGAGACGGCGATTATACCTGGAGACCCTATTCCCTGCTTGCCCAGCCTAAAAAATTATTTTTCTGGTATTTCCCCTACTGGCCGGGTTATACTGACGAATATTGTCTTGAGCAGTATCGTGCTGTTCTCCTCGAAGCTAATTTAACACAGCCGGGATTTTTTGTTAGTCTACAAACCTGGGGGCAATATAAGGATGGAAATATAGATACCTACCGAGTGCCCACTCCGCCAGAACTAGGGGCTCAAACAATGCTGACTCTGGCTCACGGTGCAAAAGGCATCTTCTTTGAACCATATTATACTTATGGCGATACAATTACAGGTCTGGTCTATAAAATGCAAAATGGTATTTTCCTGCCGAGGGATTTATTCTTCAAGGCACAATCAATTGCGGAAAGATTACACGGATCTTTGGGGGCAAGACTTGCCAGCCTGGATTATACAGGTAATTATATTAAAGCCAGGTATTTTGTCCCTACAGATGATCCATCAAATCAGACATACGATTATTTAACTCTCCCTTATAATCAAAGTGCATCAACTATGAACTGGCACGTCGGTTTCTTTAATAGAAACGGATATAGCGATGACAAATACTTTTTCCTCGTGAATCTCCTACCAAATACACCAAAATCGGTTCAGGTTAAAGTTACCCCACCTGTAACTGGATTTTATAATTACCGTTTTAGGGATTATGAGGGTCAGTTCGACACAACTTTTTTTTCAGGTTCTTATTTAACCTATTCTCTCAGCCACCCTGCAGGAGAAGGATATCTTTATGAAGTTGCCCCGGTGGTTAAATATGGCGGGAAACTATATTACCCGGACACTATCAGTAATGCGCTTACTTTATCTGATGATATGACAATTGAAGATGGTGTAACGCTTAAGGTTAATGCTTTATCAGCGGAAGTTTACCTCCAGGGGGTTCAGTGACCCTGCAGATACCCTACCAGGGATGGGGAGATAATCCTGAATATGAGTTAAGTGATAGATTTGGCAGCCTTAATGTAAACTATGATCCTAACTATAGCATCTGTCCTCAGATCGACAATCCCATCGAATATTGTTCCTACCGAATATTCATTATATAACAATTACCCCAATCCTTTTAACCCGACCACGATAATAAGGTTTGATATTCCTGAAAGGACAAATGTTGAACTGATTGTTTATGATATACTCGGCAGAAGGGTTAAATCCCTGGTAAATAATGAGTTAAGAAACCCGGGAAGGTATGAGGTAAGCTTTGATGCGGGTTCTCTGGCAACCGGTGTTTATATTTATAAACTCACGACAAAATATTATTCTCAAGCACGTAAGATGCTGTTGGTCAAGTAATTTTCAGAGGTTGTCTCATAAGTGTCATTCCTAATTTATTTCAGAATCTGATTATTCGATTTCGAATCGGAATTAGAGCCTGGAACCGGTTCAGTTGACAACAACAGACTTTTGAGACAGCCTCTATTTTATGTAATAATATTTCATCCGGATGAATACTTACTCGAGCAGCATCATCTTTTTAACAAGTACAGAATTTCCCTGCTGAAGCTGGTAAAAATATGCACCGCTTGGTAATGCCTTTGCATTGAATCTGACGGTATGTGATCCCGCGGTTACAAATCCATTTACGAGCATCGCAACCTGCTGACCAATGGTGTTATATACTGCAAGCGTTACATTACCTGACTCAGGGATAGTGTATGAAATATCTGTTGAGGGATTGAAGGGGTTAGGAAAGTTCTGTGCAAGGTTAAAGATTGTTAATCCGTTTATATTTACTTCAACTTCTTTGGAATATTCCGACTGTCCGCCGAAATCAATCTGTTTCAGTCTGTAGGTATAAATACCGTTACTAACCTGCTCATCTGTATATGAATATGAATGAGGAAGCGTTGTTGTTCCAGCCCCTTCAACAGAACCAATTGTTGTGTACGTTCCACCGGAGGTTTTCCTTTCAACTTCAAAGATTCTGTTATTCGTTTCAGTAGCTGTGTTCCATGATAGTTCAACCTGGTTGGGTGAGTTTACCGAGGCAGTAAATGAGGTTAGTTCTACCGGAACAACAAAATTGTATGTTGAAATTCCTCCGTTACCCCTTACAGCCATAATAGTAGTGCCGGTTCTTGACAGCGACATATGTCTGTAATTTCCGGCAGAAGGGGTGTATTGAGTTGTCCAGCTGCTTCCATTATCCTCTGAATAATAAATACTATTTCCACGTGCTACCCACCATTTGTTGTCAAACCCGGTAATCCCGTAAACATTCTGCGAACCGGGAACAGATAATGAACTCCATATGGTTCCTCCGTCTGTGGTTTGAGCCAATCCTGCTGCACCGCCGGCAAGTCCGTTAGAAGAATTATTAAACCAGATTGAGTAAGAACTTACTACCGTGGCACTCGTTTCCGGAGTCCAGCTATCTCCCATATCACTGGAATAATAAATTTTATTATTGTTTGTTCCAAAATAAATATCCGATCCGGAGACATATATAGAATTGTTCCAACCGATTTCACCACCAATTGGAGCAAGAGGAGGAGCCGGGTTCCAGGTAGCCCCGCCATCAGTTGTTTTGTACAGATCCCATAAACCAGAGACAGGATCGCCATAAGCGAAACCATTATCGGCGTCAGTCATCCAAATAGCATTCATAAACCCGCCGCTATCAGAAAGTACCTGTGTCCAGGTAGTTCCACCGTCAGTGGTTCTGTAAATATTAGTTACAGTGCTTGTACTAGTACAAAGGGCAGTCTGTGCATCAATACCAAAAATATTATACACCGTATCTGTGCCGATGCTTCCTCCACTAACATCCGTCCAGGTTGCACCTCCGTCAGTAGTTCTGAGTATTGTGCCTAATTCTCCTCCAGTCCATGCAACCGAATCATTTACAACTGATATGGAAAGAAGTCCGTTAGTTGTGGGTGATGTCCGTTCCTGCCATTGAGCCTGGGTGTTAAACGCCGAAAGATTAATTATGAATACAATAGTTACAGTAATGAAAAAGTAATTTTTTAACATCGGAACCTCACATTAATGATAGATACACTAAATTGTTATAGAGTTGGATGTAAGATATAGGTAAAACCCATTAATAGATATGTGATTAAGATACCCGTCAGTTAGACTTTAAGTGGTTAGGTTGATCTTAGACAACCCGGAACAAACAAGTAGAACAAAACCCGGATATCCTACTGGTACTCGTCCCAGCTTTTAACGGGGAGGGAGTCGAGGCTGTAATGCTCAAGTATATTTCAAGGAAAGTGCGATGAATGAAAATGCAATATTTCTTACGGGGTAGGAATTAATTGTTATTTATCCGAAATTTCATAAATTTATATGAACAAAAAAGCTAGAATAGTTTATGGTAAAATTAAGTAGAATAGAAATAAATCCTGAAGTATTAACAGGGAAACCGGTAATTAAGGGAACCAGGATTCCAGTCGAACTAGTTGTAAAGCTCGTCGCTCAACGATGGACCGACGAACAAATTATTGGTGAGTATCCTTCTCTAAATAAAGAAGATATTAAGGAAGCATTGTATTACGTAGAGAGTCTTGTTCGTAATGAAGAAGTTTATCCAATTTTCAAAAAGTAATGAAATTTCTCATCGATGAAAATGTGGGGTTTTCAATCTTTGATTTCTATTGTCCTAATCCATACTGACGCAATTTACACAATTCCCTCAGCTAATTGACGGTGTTTTATCCTACTGGTATTCGTCCCAGCTTTTTACGGGGAGGGAGTCGAGGCTGTAGTGCTCTATGGATTTAATAAATCTTTTGATGAACTGGATGTTCGTGAAAAGAGGGATGTTCAGGTCGACAGCTTTCCGGCGGATTATGTAATCACTGTCCAGTTCAACTTTCTCTGCTGACTTGGGAATATTTATTACCAGGTCGATCTTCCCTTCAGAAAGATATGTAAGTATTCCCGGTTCGGCATTATCGAAGGGGCGGTAAAGAACTTCTACATCTACCCCGTTTTCTTTGTAAAAATCTGCGGTACCTTTGGTTCCATAGAACTTCAGTCCCATTTTCCTAAGAGATAAAAGGTCTTCCAGGAGTTCCGCTTTGTTCTTAAGTGTTCCTGTTGAAAGAAGTGCAGCCTTGCGCGGGAATTTATGTCCTGTTGACAATAAGCTTTTTAGGAAGGCTTCATTAAAATCATCACCAAGACAGGCAACTTCACCTGTTGACGACATTTCAACACCTGTTACGGGATCGGAACCTTTTAGTCGTGTGAAGGAAAACTGTGATGCTTTTATGCCCACGTAATCGAGGTCGAAAGATGATTTATCTATTTTCGGAACTTTCTCTCCCAGCATCAGTTTTGTGGCGATTTCTATAAAGTTGATCTTAAGCGTCTTTGACACAAAGGGAAAACTTCTGGAAGCGCGGAGGTTGCATTCAATTACTTTCACGTCATTGTCTTTTGCGATGAACTGGATGTTGAAGGGACCAGTTATCTGCAGCGATTTTGCAATCTTCTTTGTTATGTTTTTAACACGCCGCATAGTTTCCAGGTAGGTTCTCTGCGGTGGAAGAACTATTGTTGCATCGCCGGAATGAACGCCTGCGTTCTCAACGTGTTCGGCAATTGCATAGCAGAACAGATCGCCGCCATCGGCAACAGCATCAACTTCAATTTCACGCGCATCGGTAATGAACTTGCTGATGACAACAGGGTGTTCCTGACTTATATCGGCTGCCTTCTTAAGATAAATAGCAAGTTCTTCATCATTAAGTACTATACTCATAGCAGCTCCGCTTAAGACATAGCTCGGCCTGATGAGGACAGGATACTCTACTTTCTGAGCAAACTTTTTAGCATCTTCAAGATCGGTTAATTCATTCCATTCAGGCTGGTCGACATCTATGTCATCAAGGATCTGCGAGAACTTGTGGCGGTTCTCGGCGTTATCGATTTGTTCGGGTGAGGTTCCGAGGATTTTGACACCAGCCCGGTGAAGCTTCATTGCAAGGTTGTTGGGTATCTGTCCTCCCATCGAAACAATAATTCCTTCGGCATTTTCCCGCTCATAGATATCCATCACCCGCTCAAAGGTGAGCTGCTCAAAATAGAGTTTATCGCAGATATCGTAATCCGTACTTACCGTTTCGGGATTATAGTTGATCATAATTGTGCGCTTGCCGGATTTATTAAGAGCCAGCACCGCATTTACGCAGCACCAGTCGAACTCAACCGATGAGCCGATTCTGTAAGCCCCGCTGCCGAGCACAATTATCTGATTTGGTTCTCCGGTTTCTATATCATCTTCTTTTCCATGGTAAGTGGTGTAGAGATAATTTGTCTGGGCGGGATATTCGGCAGCGAGTGTATCGATCTGCTTGACGGCGGGTAATACACCCAGCTTTTTTCTTTTCTCCCTTATATTCAATTCAGCATCATTAACAAGCCGTGCTATCTGCTGGTCAGAGAAGCCGTTCATCTTTGCTTCGCGCATAAGTGCTTCATCGATGTCGTCTGGTTTCTTACCGGCCAGGTGTTTTTCTGTTTCGATTATGTTCTGCATTTTGTGCAGGAACCAGCGATTGATCTTTGTGAGGGAATGAATCTTATCTATGCTGTATTCTTTTTTAAGGGCTTCCGCTATGGCAAGGATTCTTTTATCTGTAGGGTGTGCAAGTTCATGGTCAAGGTCTTCGAATTTAAGCGAATGTCCTGTAAAGCCGGGATAACCGAGATCAAGCATTCTGATGGCTTTCTGCAGCACTTCCTCAAAGGTTCTGCCGAGCGACATTACCTCACCCACCGACTTCATCTCAGAGCCAAGTTCATTATTAACAAGCTTGAACTTCTGCAGATCCCAGCGGGGGAACTTTAGCGCTACATAATCGAGCGCGGGTTCAAAGCAGGCTGAGGTTTGCTGTGTGATAATATTTTCAACTTCATTAAGCGCGTAACCGAGAGCAAGCTTGGTTGCAATAAAGGCAAGCGGGTAGCCTGTAGCTTTCGAGGCCAGCGCAGAGCTTCTGCTGAGGCGGGCATTCACTTCTATGATACGGTAGTCATCTGAATCTGGGTCCAGGGCATACTGAATGTTGCATTCGCCCACAACTCCAAGATGTCGGATAAGTTTTATTCCGATTGAACGCAGTTTGAAGTTCTCGCGGGCAGATAAAGTCTGAACGGGGGCGATAACCACGCTCTCGCCCGTATGAATTCCCATGGGGTCGATGTTCTCCATCGAGCAGACGGTTATGCAGTTATTAAAGCGGTCGCGTACTATTTCATATTCAACTTCCTTCCAGCCGTAGAGGGATTCTTCAATAAGAATTTGTCCGGTGAAGGCGAATGCCCTGCGGGCTTTTTCAATAAGTTCCTCTTTGGTGTTTACGATTCCTGATCCAAGTCCCCCCAGGGCATAAGCAATACGCACCATTACAGGGAAGCCAATACCCTCGGCTGCTGCAACGGCTTCATCAACCGACTGCGCCGTTTTGCTGAGAGCAACCTTGAGATCAACTTCTCTTACGCGGTCAGCAAAGAGGAGACGGTCTTCAGTATCTTTGATTGCTTCAACGGGAGTACCGAGTACTTTAACTTTATATTTCTCAAGGATGCCTTTGTCGTAAAGATCCACGCCGACGTTGAGTGCTGTTTGTCCCCCGAACTGAAGCAGTATGCTATCAGGCTGTTCCTTTACGATTATTTTTTCTACAAACTCTGTTTTGATCGGGAGGAAGTAGACTTTATCGGCAAAGTTTTCGGAGGTCTGGATTGTAGCAATGTTCGGGTTTACCAGGACGGTAAAAATTCCGTCCTCTTTTAAGGCTTTTATTGCCTGGCTGCCGGAGTAGTCGAATTCGCCGGCCTGCCCTATCTGAAGTGCGCCCGAACCAAGAATTAAAACTTTTTTGGGTTTATATTTTTTTATCATACATCATTAAATTTTATTGATAAATCTTCCCATTCTTTATTTATTGATTCTATGAGGTTAATCTTCCATTGTCGATGCCAGTTTTTCAGTTGCTTTTCTCTCTGGATGGCTTCATTTATTTCAGTCTGGTAACAACACAGAGACCCTCTACAGAGCACGTACAAACATATCGAAGATGAATTCACTATCGTCGGGACCGGGAGAAGCCTCAGGGTGGAACTGTGCTGCAAAGAACGGTTTGGAAATATGGATAATGCCTTCATTAGTGCCGTCGTTATCATTCACGAACCACTCACGCCAGTCCTCCGGAAGAGTTTCAGTTTCCACAGCGTAACCGTGGTTCTGAGAAGTTATATAAGTTCTTTTTGTTCCAGTTTCATTACAGGGCTGATTATGACCCCGGTGTCCGTATTTTAATTTATACGTGTTTGCCCCGGCTGCAAGTCCAAGTATCTGGCTTCCCAGGCAGATGCCAAGAATAGGAATATTTCTTTCCATTGCCCTCTTTGCATTTTCTATTGTTGCTTTACACATTTTAGGATCGCCGGGACCATTTGATAATACAATTCCATCCATTACTTCTTTATGAAATTCATAGTCGTACGGAACACGTAAGACAGAAATGTTGCGTCCCAGGAAAGCCTGTATCACATTATTTTTTGTACCGCAGTCGACCAGGACAACTTTCTTTCCATTACGTGAATACTCAACCGGCTCCTTCACACATACCTCACCTACAAGGTCAAGTTTATTTATATCCTGGAAACCAGGATCAGAACTTTCATCTATAATAATTTTCCCGAGCATGGTTCCCTGGTCTCTAAGTTTACGTGTAAGCATCCTCGTATCTATTCCGGTTATACCAGGAATCCTGTGTTCCTTCATCCAGTCGCCCAGTGATTTTTTAGCATTCCAGTGGGAAAACTTTTCAGAATAGTCCAATACAATGAGCGCACGGCAATGGATTTCATCTGATTCAAAGTTTTTCAGCATCCCGTTTTCCTTTTCATCACCGGGCACACCGTAATTTCCTATCAGCGGGTAAGTGCAGACAAGTATCTGGCCCCTATAGGAAGGGTCGGTCATCGTTTCAGGGTAACCCACCATACCTGTATTAAAAACTACCTCCCCGTTTGTGTTTCCTTCGTATCCGAAGCTTTTTCCAGAAAACTCCGAGCCGTCTTCAAGTATAAGTTTAGCGTTTTTTATGCCTGTCATTCAGCCGAAACCTTTCGTATAATTTTCATATTATCCTAGCTGCTAACACCCGTTCAGAACGGATGCATCAGCCTTAAAATTTCTAATCAGGTTATTAAATTGGTACTTCAAAGAAACCGGTCATCAGGGTATTGGTTTTAAGGATATTTACAGGAACCGGCGGTTCAGATAAAAAAATAGCCACTCATTGAGCGGCTAATATAACTCAGGTGAATAGAGAATATTTATAAATTTTAATTTTTTGCTGGTCAATTGTTTTCCGATTTGAATTATTAATATACAGCAAAGAGATTATAGTTTCAATTTAACAATTTAATAATTTGATTATTATATTGGTCAAAAATAAATTCACGGTTGTCTTAAATTAGATTCCGAAATGAATCCGGAATGACAGTTACATTGAGAATTACTTTTGGATTCCGAAATGAATTCGGGATGACAGTTACATTGAGAATTCTTTTAGATTCCGAAATAAATTCGGAATGACAGTTAGTACTTTTAGGACAGCCATATAACGAATCCGGATAAATTTGATAATTAACTATTTTTCTCAACTAATATCTTCACCAGGGAACTTCAATATAAATAACCAGCTTCATTTTAAAAAACTAAACTCAACTCCAACTACTGCAAATGAAAAACAAGAAAGCTCCAAAGACTTTTATCCTGGATACGAATGTTATTCTCCACGATTCATCTTCAATCCTTCAGTTCGAGGAAAATGACGTTGTAATACCTCTTACGGTAATAGAAGAGCTTGATCATTTTAAGAGGGGCAGCCAGGTTATAAATCTCAATGCCCGGGAATTTGCAAGAACGCTTGATTCGCTAACCGGCACTGCTATTTTCAACGGCGGTGTTTCGCTTGGTAAGGGTAAAGGTAAAGTAAGGGTGGGCTTTTCGCGCGGAATTAGTTCTGAAATAAAGGAACTGTTTACCGAAGATAATCCTGATCACCGGATCCTTTCGGTTGCAATGGATGTACTGAAGAAAAAGAAAGATCCGTCCTCTGTAATCCTGGTTACGAAGGATGTAAACCTGAGGATGAAGGCAAAGGCACTTGGAATACACGCGGAGGATTACTCAACCGACCGTGTAAGCAGCGTTGAAGAGCTTTACAGCGGCAAAGAAGTAGTTGAAAATTTTGATGATGATATCATTGTCAAACTCTTCCAGGCTCCCTATGAGATTGAAGCCAAAAAGATCCTTAAAAAACTTCATTCTGAGCCCATTCCGAATAAATATTATATTTTCAGGAACCCCAACAGGTCGGTGCTTGCCTACCTTGATAAGGAGATGGAGTTCTTCCGGAAGGTAGATAAGAATACCATTTACGGAATTAAGCCAAGGAATGCGGAGCAGACTTTTGCAGTAGAGGCATTAACAAACGATGATATTCCACTTGTTTCACTAACAGGCAAAGCAGGAACGGGTAAAACCCTGCTGGCGCTGGCAAGTGCGCTGAACGTAAGGAAAAATTACAGGCAGATTTATATAGCACGCCCGATTGTTCCTTTAAGCAACAAGGATATCGGTTTCCTTCCGGGTGATGTGCAGAGCAAAATTGAACCCTATATGCAGCCGTTATGGGATAACCTCCGGGTGATACAGGATCAGTTTTCAGAAACTGACAAGCAGCACCAGGCGATAAACAGTATGATAAAGGATAATAAACTGGTAATTGAGGCGCTGTCATATATAAGGGGGAGGAGCCTGCAGCGGATATTTTTTATAGTGGACGAAGCCCAGAACCTTACACCCCACGAAATAAAAACCATCATTACGCGTGTAGGAGAGGGTTCCAAAATTGTGTTTACCGGGGACATTTACCAGATAGATCACCCTTACCTCGATTCGCAGTCGAATGGTTTGTCATACCTCATAGATCATTTTATGGGACAAAAACTATACGCTCATGTAAACCTTGAGAAAGGCGAAAGATCCGTCCTTGCAGAGCTGGCGTCTAATCTATTATAGATTCCTTTTTATTCTGCCATTGATTATCTTAAACTATTATACACAAATTAATTAGTGATTTATGCAAAAGATATTTACCAAAGTTGTTTTATTCTTATTCACTGTGGTTTTATTTACCGGCTGCCTGGAAGTAGATACCACTATTCACCTGAATAAGGATGGATCGGGTACACTTGAAGAATCAGTTTTAATGAGCAGCCAGGTCATAGAAATGATATCAGCATTTGCAGCCTCTTTTGATTCTACCTCAGCGGATACAGCTTCTTTCAGTCTTTTTAAGGAAGACCAGTTAATTGCAGATACAGCCAAGTACGGGAGCGGTGTTAAGTACGTAAGCGGACAGGAAGTAAAGAAGGAGGGGAAAGAAGGCTACAATGTTGTTTATGCATTTAAGAACATTAACGATCTTAAGATAAACCAGAACCCGAACTCCAAAATTGATATGGAGGGCGTGGAGTTTGAAGAAGACACCGTCAACGAATTCCTGCATTTCGAGTTCGAACAAGGGAACCCTTCGCAGCTGACGATAAAACTGCCTTCGCTGAATGATCAGGATGTTTCAAATGAAGTAACCACGGAGGATACCACTTCAACCAGTACGGAAGGGATGGATGAACTTCTTAAGCTGATGAAGGGGATGAGGATCTCATTGGCCCTGGATGTAAATGGAAACATAACGAAGACGAATGCAAGCTATGTTAAAGGATCTAGCATAACTTTGTTTGATATTAATTTTAATGACCTGCTCGATAACCCTGAAAAGCTGAAGATTTTCAAACAGCAGAACCCTAAGAATCTTGAGGAAATAAAGAAAATTGTAGAGAATCTGCCGGGAGTGAAGGTCGAGCTTAATAATCCTGTTGATATCAGTTTCGAGTAACCTGGATAGTTTAAGGCAAATCGATATGTGATTCACGATTCGCCTTTCAAGCTCAGTTAGCGGGATTTCGGCCTCCCAGATTATTTCCGGGACCCTGAAATTAATTCAGGGTGACACGCCGCTTATCCGGGATGCTGCTACCCACTTGTCCGGGAGACAACTAGACATCCCAACTGCATTGCTTATGACGGTAAAGATTTAAACATTATAATGTTTATTTTATGCTGTTTAATATATTGATTTACGATGCAGACTTTCACATATCCTCAATTTCATAAGTTTCTTTACCGCTATGGGAATATCCCGGTGACGGTTATATTAGCTATCTACCTGGTACCCTCGGTTGTATACATTGATAAGAATCTCATTTACCTCATTCCCGTTATTCTTTTGTTTTTGATGATATATCTACTCAATAGGCATTATCTGAACCTATACAAAATAGTTCCTTATAAAATTGAAGCCGATGATGAAAAAATGATATGCACCGATTTCCTTTTTTCAAAAAAGGAATTCACTATTTATTACCGGGACGTTGAATCGCTGACCGGAGGGATATTCGAGGGAAAGTTATCAGGGGTAATGAAGGTATGCGACAGGAATAACCAGGTGTGCATAGGTTTCTTTAACAAGCTTAGGCATGCAGATAAACTACAAACTATTCTTCTCAGCAAAGTACCTCGCAAGGTTTATGATGACGTTGTTGAACGGGTTGGTTTGAAATAATTTAATATGTTTACTTTTACTAAGCGGAAATTTTTCGGGCAGCTTGTGATGCCACGATAATACGACAATTATGAAAATAGCAGTGTTATTATCAGGCGGAGTCGACAGCTCCGTCGCTCTGAAATTACTCAAAGACGAAGGTCACGATCTTACAGCATTTTACCTGAAGATCTGGCTTCAGGACGAATTCTCATTCCTCGGCGAATGTCCCTGGGAGGAGGATCTTGAATATGCCAGGGGCGTATGCAGTCAGCTTAATGTTCCGCTTGAAGTTCTCCCGCTTCAGAATGAGTACTGGGAAACAGTTGTAACCTACACACTAACTGAAATAAAAGAAGGCCGTACTCCTAATCCCGATATCTTCTGCAACAGTCTTATTAAATTCGGACAGTTCTACAACAAGATCGACAATTCTTTTGAAAAGGTTGCAAGCGGACACTATGCCCGTGTAGATGAAAAGAACGGAAAATTTTCTCTTAAGAGATCGCCGGATCCTGTAAAAGACCAGACCTATTTCCTGGCCTACCTAACACAGAAACAGCTGAGCAGGGCGCTGTTCCCCATTGGTGGATTTAATAAGTCAGAGATCAGAGATCTTGCTGAAAAGTCTGATCTGCCTAATAAAACCAGGAAGGACAGTCAGGGTATATGTTTCCTGGGACAAATAAAATTTGCAGAATTTATAAAGCATCACCTCGGAGTAAAGACGGGCGAAATTATAGATATTGATAGCCAAAAAGTTATGGGTGAACACGAGGGTTATTACTACTACACAATAGGCCAGCGGTCAGGATTAGGACTAAGCGGCGGGCCCTGGTATGTGGTAAAAAAAGATATTCAAGAGAATAAAATTTATATATCCCGCGAGAATACAGCCAATCGTGCCAGGCTCCGGTTTGATGCAGGAAAATTCAACTGGATAAATGAGGCACCGGCTGAGGGAAAAGATTACCTGGTTAAAATAAGGCATGGAGCGAACTTTTACAGGTGCAGGATTGTTTACCAGGGAAAGGATGAGGCTGAAATCACACTTGACAGACCGGATAAGGGAATTGCTCCCGGTCAGTTTGCTGTTTTTTATGACGATGAAGTTTGTCTGGGCGGCGGAGTAATTCTTCTTTAAAACACAAAAGGTGAGAACGAAACACTCTCACCATTTGCAAAATCGTTAGCCCTGTTACCTGTTAACGCTAAATTTCTTCATCTGCTTTTCAACTTTTTTAGAGTTTGTACGGGCAATAATAACAAGAATAGAAAGGTAGAGAACTACTCCTATTTCAACATATTCCATTTATGGCTCCTTTTGTTTTGAACGTTCGCCAGATATTGTGCAATTTTGGGGCCATCCGTCACATTTAACATTTTGAAGAAAATGAAAATAATTTCAACGGCGAGGATAAAAAGGACAGGTAATTATTACGGAGGCAGGGAAAAAAGAATCCAGGTAAAATTGTTACCAGGAAGGTTGCTAGCAGCTGAAAAATATGGACATATTTACCTGACCAGATTTCCGGTTCTTTTTTCGATTCACGATTGAATTGTAAAATGCTGAAATATCTCTGCCGGCCGGCAGGATCAGCCTACAAGTTATAACTTAATTTCAGGAGAAAAATGATAGTGTTCTTTTCGGTCTTTTTTGCTGTTTACGCAGCGATAAATTATTACATTTTTATACGGGGCTGGCAGGCTCTTGCAATTTTTCCGCACCTTAAAATTATCTATTTGATTGTTTTTCTCTTTATCTCTTTATCTTATATCATTTCAAAATTTCTTACCGATCGTCTGTCTTCATTTCTATACGACACACTGCAATGGATCGGGTCATTCTGGTTTGCGTTTATGCTCTACTTTGTGCTGAGCCTGGTAATCCTCGATATACTTCGGCTGCTCAATCATTTTTTTACAATTTTCCCCGCGTCAGTTGTTAATAATTATGATGCCTGGAAGCTTGGAGCGTTTATAACTGTAATCGTGCTCGCTTCCGTTATAGTTGCGGCGGGCTATATCAATACCAGGATGCTTGCCGTAAAGAACCTGGAGATTACATTAGATAAACGGTCATCCCCGTTGAAGGAGTTGAGGATTGTTGCCTTTTCGGATATTCATCTTACCGCGATGAATAATGAAAAGTTCTTAAGCAGGATCGTTGATATAACAAACTCACTTAATCCCGATATAGTATTGATCCCGGGTGATTTTGTAGATGAGAAGTCAGACTGGCTCGATTCAAGAGGCATCGGCGAATCATTCTTCAGGATTAAATCAAAGTACGGGATCTATGCCTGCACAGGAAACCACGAATATATTGTAGGAATTAAAGATGCATCGAAGTTTATAACCACGCACGATATAAAGCTGCTTCAGGATGAACTGATTATGGTTGACAGCGCCTTTTACATTGCTGCCCGGGACGACAGAAGCAAGAAGCAGTTTACAGGAGAACCAAGGAAACCACTAAACGAGATAATGCAGGGGAAAAAGGAGGATCTTCCGGTGATCCTGATGGATCATACCCCGTTCGGACTAGAGGAAGCAGAACAGAATAATGTTGATCTGCAGCTATCAGGACATACACACCACGCGCAGATGTGGCCTTTAAATTACATCACTCAGATGATCTATGAAAAGGACTGGGGTTATCTCAGGAAGGGAAACACTCAGTATTACATTTCCTGCGGCGTAGGCACCTGGGGTCCTCCCGTCCGTACCGGCAGCCCGACCGAGATAGTAAACCTTAAAGTCAACTTTGAATAAGATATACTCCCGTGATGTTACCTGCACCATTTGTAGGTAAGCGTATCTAAAGTAACAGCATCAAATATATAACATCTGCAATGGCCGAATGTCGGCGAGTTCAGTCCATAAGTAATCTGTAGTACCCAGACATCCCGATTTTCATACTGCGCTTTTTCAGCGTAAGTGGGCAGGATATAACTGTCCTGATCTTTGCAGCCGGTTTGCCTTAAAATGCTGTCAAAAGTATTAACATCTTCTCCAAGTCTTTCAACCTCCCCCTTCATATAATCCAGCATTTTACCCCTCAATTCAACAGAATAATGATTAGTATATGCCTCACTGATGCTGTTCAATGTAGCCGCATCAGGAAATGAAGTATTAAAACTTTGCTCGCTATAGTTAATGGCTGTTTTTTTTACGACAGGCTTCGCTGTAATTTCATCAGAAGGTTCTGTTATTTTATCATTACAGGAAAGAATCAAAAAGGATAGAAGCAGCAGAATACCACATGACACAGTTCCACTTTTCATTTCACCTTACTCCCGCACTTATTTTACCGTTAACTTAATGAACCCAGGCAATTAAAACAAGGTTAGGTATTGCGTTCCTGATCCAATTTGTTATGCTCTACAATTTTTCCGAACAGAGACATACTTACTTTTTTATGCATTTTTCTAACAATTGAACACTTTCTCTGTTGCTCCCTTATTTAATGTAAATTTACACTGTGGAAATGTAGCCCTCCGGTAACGCATTTTTTGTACATTTTTTCAAATATCATTTCTTCTGATTGACTGTGGAACAAAATTTTGTGTTATTACTGTTAACTAGAACAAATAGCCTGGTAAGTTAATCCTGATACGTAAGAATATTCTTGCTATTTAATTCGGTTAGGTCTAATTTTGTATTAGGAAATTTGTCCAGTGCCTCGAGTAGGCTCGATATCTTCCTTAACGGGAAGAGCTGGACGTCATTTTTGAGCCCGTTCTTCCAGAAGACGGGCTCTTTTATTTTCTATCCTTTCTATCAAATCTTTCCATCTGTGATCGTCAGGAAAAACCTTTAGTCCATCAACTTTATTACCTTTTCTACTCACCTTAGAGTTGAAATAGGGTAGTATTTTTTCAAAATAAGCATACTCTTCATTTTGATCATTAAATGTTTTAAATACATTATAAGCACATAGGTCAGCTAATTGGACACCATTTGATAGATAACTTTCCACAAAAAATGGTATCTCTACAATATGCCTCAATTTTACTTTAGATGAGGTTGAATTTCGCTGGAAATAACTGTGTTTCATCGCCAGACTTCTATTTAACTGCTTTGAAGTATTGTCTAATACGAATATTGCCTGTTGATTGGGATGCTCGTTAAATAAAAAATTTTCTGCTCTTTCTAAAAGCAGTTCGTATGCTTTTCTATGATGTTTCTCTAAGTCCATATAATCATCTAAACAAGCTTTATCAATCACTGATGCGAATATATGTATATGACTATCATCCAGTTGATTATAATATAAATCCACCAGCCTGCTTAATTCATCTTTTGTCAAATATTTTAAGAATGGATGACGAACTCTGTTTTTAGGTATTCTAACATCAGAGGATCTGATTTCCGCATCAGCTAGCTCTAATTGTATCCCTTCTCTCTTTCTTATGTCTCCAATTAACTTAAGTTTAAAGGCGTTAATAGACCTTTCAAATTTTTTCCATTGATATTCGTGCAGGCCTAATGCTAGTAGTACATATGGCTCGTCTTTTTTCACTGTGGGATTCTTTTCCCCTGATTCATCCAAGTAGAAGAAGTACATTTATAAGTTTTAAGTCTTTACCTCAAAAAAATAAGAACTCATTGCTACCGTAACTAAAATGACTATTCTAAGAATTGAAATATCCTTATTCATTACACTTCAAAATCGTATGAGTTTAACCCTTTTATATATTAATTGCGATTATTTTCATTCAGCCCATTTATTTTATTTATTCGTTACCTAAAACCCAACAGTTAATAGAAATTCGGTTGAATATAACCTACACTCCCCCTAGTATAATCCCACGTTTGTCCTGAATTGATCATCCCGACTTTGATACCATAGGAATGAATCAACTGAGCATTTGAGTGGTTAAATGCAATTACAATAAAAAGTGTTGAAATTAGAATTTTGTATTTCATAAATCCTCCTTCCAGGATGAATGTTTTCACTGGTTTGTTTCCCTGGAGAATCGAAGCTCCCTGATAGTGTCCCATCTTATTCGCAACCCCGGATATCTTAATATTACCTATCTGAAATTACGGGGATTTGATGTTTGAAGCAATAAATATTTGAAGATTGTTCGACTTTCAATTTCAGGGTGCATTGCGCATAAGAACCTTATTAATTATTTTAAGTTCAGAAATACGGGAATGTAAGCGAATCCAGGGCACAAAATTATTAAGGTGGAAAATGAAAAGCGGGAAACTCTTTCTTAATTTACTCTTCATACTTTTATCAGCACTACTGGCTTGCCCGAGTTCAGCCCTCGCAAATCCATCTCTTCCGGACGAGGACAATATACAATTAAATCGCAGCAGACTTCTTTTCGGTTATACAAGTCTGGTTATGAATGAGGAACCGATGTCTGCGAATATGTTCATGAATGTAAATTACAGGACGAGCGAATTTGATCCATTTACAAAGCCTTTCAAAGTTAAGTGGGCTTTGGAAGCAGGATTAAACGGAGTGTTTCCTATAGAACATAATTTTGGGAGCGGTGTAATTATTCCTTATGTGAAAACCGGTCCTGAGATGAGCTTAATGAAGAATCTATTCATAGGCGGCAGTGTTGGGCTGGCCGCAGTTTTCTATGGATATTTTGGAGTAGCTCCTTATGCCGGAATCAATAGCTATTATTTACTCCCATTAAATAGGGATTTATTTGTAGAATTTGAATTTGGTTGTCACTCAACCTTTGTTGCGCAAAATATTCCTTACTTATTTTATTTTGCCACGGGTATAGCGATAAAGTAAACGGAACCAGCTGTTCACTTTATTAACTGATAGAGTGACTGAGATTATGTTATCCGGATGGGGTGACCATCCGGATAAAAAGCAATGTAGTGTTCGTGTTAGAAGTTTACTGTGAAGCCGAATTTAAACTGATCGTAGGCGAGGGGTGCTGCACTGCTGAACGGCCAGTTCATTTTATCCTGCCTTAGTTCATAGATTCCGTACGATAGTGCGTTCTTCAGGATGAAGCTCATTACGGGACCAGCATAAGGCGATGAATGCATAATCTCCTTTACGAAGCCGTCAAGCATGAACTGTCCTATGCTTTCGATTGCAACGCTTCCCGCCCATTTCCAGAATAAGTGTTTGGGGAATATAATTGCTCTTTCATAAGATGCATCGAAGGTGAGCATAGGAATCACCCTTAGTTTTATACCGCCTTCTGCATTTGTACCGAACCTGAAGGAGCCGTCGAAGCTATCGAGCAGGGGTTTATCGGCTGCGGTAATTGACTGATCTTTAAGATCCAGTTTTGACCAGGAGAGATCAAAAGAATGGTATGGTATAATCGCCCCGCTTCCAATCTTATAGCCATAACCGGATGCCTTTCCGAGTCCGAATCTCCATGCAGTATTTTCAAGTTCGGGTGCGGATACAGAACTTTTATTGATATCGGTAGAAATATTTGAGAGATAGAGATACTTGAAATCGTAGTCGATTATGTTCTCTTCCCATTTGTAATCCTTCTCGTCCGTGTAGCCTAGTTTGATTTCAAGCAGGTTCGGATCGGCGAACTTTCCGGAGAAATTGTCGAGATTCATATTCGACATTCCGTACCTGAGATCCATTGTAGGGCTGCCCTTAAAGTCAACATCAAGTACATCCATATCATGATGGAAATCTTTCCAGTCGTTCCAGTCCCAGCTGTCGGTTGTATCAGCTTCGCTGGTTTCCTGCTGAGGAAGCGCCGGTACTGAAAGAAGTAGAATAAATAACAGAGGCAGTAAATATTTTATCTTCATCTTAACCCTCACATTTTATTGTTTATCATTTCTCTGCAACCAAGGGGAGTGCCAGAAATAACCGTATCATTTTCTTTTGTTTCTACAGTTGTGTTGGCAGAGCTGATCATTAAAGTAGACATTAACAGTACTTTCAAGTAACCATCTATAGACTTACGGGAAACATAAAAAGTTACTGTACAAACTTATGGAATGAGGAGGGGTCTGTGGGAATATATTATAGGGCAGAGGAATAATGTGGATGAGCGGTTTGTGGGCGTGATGATCGTGGGGTGTGGATCATCTACGAAGATCCGGGAGGGTGGGGGTTGGCAGGGGGTTACATATGCCGGTGCGCTGCACCTAAGGGGGGGTTACGGGTGCGGTGATCTATCGATATGACGGTGCGCTGCACCTAAGGGGGGTTACGGGTGCGGTGATCTATCGATATGCCGGTGTGCTGCACCTAAGGAGAGATTACGGGTGCGGTGATCTATCGATATGACGGTGCGCTGCACCTAGGGGGGGTTACGGGTGCGGGGATCTATCGATATGACGGTGCGCTGCACCTAAGGAGAGATTACGGGTGCGGTGATCTATCGATATGACGGTGCGCTGCACCTAGGGGGGGTTACGGGTGCGGTGATCTATCAATATGTCGGTGCGCTGCACCTAGGAGGGATTACGGGTGCGGTGATCTATCGATATGACGGTGCTCTGCACCTAGGGCAGAGATTACGGGTGCGGTGATCTATCGATATGCCGGTGCGCTGCACCTAAGGAGGGGTTACGGGTGCGGTGATCTATCGATATGCCGGTGCGCTGCACCTAAGGAAGATTACGGGTGCGGTGATCTATCGATATGACGGTGCGCTGCACCTAAGGAGGATTACGGGTGCGGTGATCTATCGATATGCCGGTGCGCTGCACCTAAGGAGGGATTACGGGTGCGGTGATCTATCAATATGTCGGTGCGCTGCACCTAAGGAGGGATTACGGGTGCGGTGATCTATCGATATGCCGGTGCGCTGCACCTAAGGAGGGATTACGGGTGCGGTGATCTATCGATATGCCGATGCGGCAAAATCTCTCCCACCCCAAAGATCCAAGACTATAATATGTATTTGCTGAGATCGCGGTTTTTGACGATAGATTCGAGCCTGTCTTTTACATCCTTGCCGCTGATGACTACTTTTTCCTTCGGCAGCTTGTCGGGTACGTCAAACAATATCTCATCAAGCAGCGTAGTGAGTATCGTATGAAGCCGCCTTGCGCCGATGTTCTCAACCTGTTCATTAACTTCTGTTGCTATCCTGGCAACCTCTCTTATTGCATCCTCTGTAAACTCAAGTTCAACTCCTTCTGTCTTAAGCATCGCCTGGTACTGTTTCAGCAGTGCGTTCTGAGGCTGGGTAAGTATCTGCACAAAATCATCCTCGGTAAGACTTTTAAGTTCAACACGGATGGGAAAGCGTCCCTGCAGCTCGGGAATAAGGTCGGATGGTTTGGATACGTGGAAAGCTCCCGAAGCAATGAATAAAATATGGTCAGTTCTTACTGCGCCGTATTTAGTGTTCACGTTAGAACCTTCAACGATGGGAAGCAAATCACGCTGCACGCCTTCGCGGGATACATCGGGACCCTGGCCCTTACCGCCGCCGCCGGCAACCTTATCGATCTCGTCAACAAAGACTATCCCCGAATTCTCAACCCGCTCAATTGCTTCTTTCTGAACGTTCTCCATATCTATCAGCTTCTGCGCTTCTTCCTGGGCAATGATCTTTTTCGCTTCGGAGATTTTGGTTTTTCTTTTCTTCTTTTTCTTGGGCATCATATTTCCCATAATCTCCTGGAAGTTTATACCCATATCATCAAGGCCGAGGGGACCAAGAACCTGCAGACCCATATTAGCATTAGCAGATGCGTCAAACTCAATCATCTTATCGTCCATCTCCCCTTTCTTCAACTTCTCGCGCATCCACTCGCGTGTTTTCTGATTCTGAAAAGCTTCATTATCAACCTCACCCTCTTCGGTATTGTTAGCGTGAGCAGGTTTCTTAACCGGGGGAATCAGGATGTCAAGAATTTTTTCGTCGGCAAGCTCATCTGCTTTTTCCTGAACCTCTTCAGTCTTTTCAGTTTTAACCATATTAACCGCATAATCAGTAAGATCGCGTATCATCGATTCAACATCGCGTCCCACATAGCCCACCTCCGTAAACTTTGAAGCCTCAACCTTCACGAAAGGAGCGTTAGCAAGCTTTGCAAGGCGGCGGGCAATTTCAGTTTTACCAACGCCGGTAGGACCAATAAGAATAATATTATTAGGAAGAATTTCATCACGAATAGCATCCTCAACCATCTGGCGTCTCCACCTGTTCCGCAGGGCAATTGCAACAGCTCTTTTTGCGTCGTGTTGACCTATTATAAAGCGGTTCAACTCAGTCACTATCTGGGTCGGGGTATATTCCTTATTTTCTTTTTTTACTTTTTTACTCATTTCTATCTTTCAATTACTTCTACGTTAATTTTATCATTAGTATAAATACATATCTCGGAAGCCGTCTTTAAGGCCTCCTCAACTATTTTATCCGCTGAAAGGGAGCTGTATTTTTTCAGCATCTTGGCAGCTGCAAGAGCATACATACCGCCGGAACCTATTGCAACAATATTATCATCAGGTTCAATCACGTCACCGTTGCCGCTTACAACAAGCGCTTTATCTTCAGTTATTACGGCAAGCATTGCCTCAAGCTTCCTTAAGAATTTGTCGGTTCTCCAGTCCTTGGCAAGCTCAACAGCCGCGCGCGAAACATTTCCGCGGTACTGTTCAAGCTTATCCTCAAAACGTTCCATAAGGGTGAAAGCATCGGCAGAGGCGCCGGCAAAGCCGCACAGAACCTTTCCATTAGCAATCTTGCGTATTTTTACGGCATTATGTTTCATTACAGTATTACCCAGCGACACCTGTCCGTCACCGCCGAGAGCAGCAACACCGTTGTGCACAAGTCCTAATATTGTTGTTGCCTTCATTTGTTCCATTATATCAATTGCTCCTTATTCAAAATAATATGACTATGTAATTTAAACAGCCGGTAATAACTGTTCAAACTTACAACAATTAAATCACCTGCGGGAGATCTTAAAAGGAAATATGCGGGGGACTGATTTTCTATAATCAACGTACTCTTCCCCGAACGTTTCAACAAGTTTTTTCTCTTCGTAAAATGATCCTGCATAAAAATAAGCAACTATGCACAGAAAAAAAGTGAGATAAAAAATATCCATTACCGGCCGGAAAAGCAGGAAGAGAATAGTAAATAAGTACAGAGGGTGACGGGAATATTTATAAGGGCCCTCAATACGCAGTGTTAAACGTTCATCAAGATCTTCTTTTTTATATTCACCCTTAAACCATCTTACAGCCTGGTTTATACCCAGGAATTCCGAACCGCTGAAATACCTTAGAGTAAGCAAAATCCCGGCAATACTGGCAAACTGAGGTATAAGAATAAGCAGGTCCCAGGGATCAGGCAGATCATAAACAATCCTATCCGGATGGGGAAGATATTCATACATAAGGTAGAAGATGACAAGTGCAGCCAGGTTGTAAACAATCCTGTAGAAGGCGATGTACGTCCCTATTTTCTCAGCAAGTTTCCTTTTGAAGCCCGAAGAAGCCAGGAAAGAATGAAGCAGTCCGAACAGAAAGAAAGCAAATATTATCAGCAGGATGCCGGGGAGATCCGTCATAATTCCTTACGAAGGCGGGCAATAGGTACTCTCAGCTGTTCACGATACTTGGCCACAGTTCTCCTTGCAATATGCACACCCTCATCATTAAGGATCTCAGCAAGCTTATCGTCGCTGTAGGGTGAGTTTTTATCCTCTGAACCTATAATTTCCTTCAAACGCTCTTTGATATGTTTATTAGATACCTCTTCCCCGCTGTCGGTTGATAAACCCTCACTGAAGAAATACTTCAGCTCGTGAATACCCATGGGACTCTGCACATACTTACCGTTAACCACGCGGCTGATAGTGGAGATATCCATATTTATTTCTTCGGCTATATCCTTGTAGATCATCGGTCTCAGCAGCTTAGGGCCCTTATCGAAAAACTCATACTGCCTTTCAAGAATAGCCCTCATAATCTTCATCAGGGTTTCTCTTCTCTGCTGAATGCAGGCGATGAACCATTTAGCCGACTCAAACTTTTCGCGGAGGAATTTATAAGTCTCCTTTTCCCGGGGAGTTTTCTTTGCCCTACGGGTAGAATCAAACATCTCAAGGTAGGTTCTGCTGATAGTTACAGAAGGCATACTCCTGTCATTAAGCGTAATAACAAAATTATCGTCAACCTTTTCAACCACAAAATCGGGAGTAATCTGGTTCATTTCAACCGACTCAATATTGCCCTCACCCGGTTTCGGATTAAGGCTCTGAATCAGGTCGACCGTGATCTTAAGCGTCTCATCCGTCATATTCAGTTTCTGCTTTATCGCGTCGAACCTTCTCTTGGTAAAATCATCATAACACTGCTCAAGCAGCTGAGAAGCCAGGTAAGTATAATACTCATCGTGACCGGAATACTTCATCTGCACAAGCAGGCACTCCTTCAGATTCCGGCAGGCAATACCCAGCGGATCGAAGCGCTGAATCTTCTTAAGCAGATCTTCAGACTCCTCACTGGATATCTTAACATGCTCAAACATCTCAAGCTCATTAACAATATCCTCAAGGCTCCTCTTCAGGTAGCCGTCAGCGTCAAGATTCCCGATAATCTCCTCACCCAGCATAAAAAGGTCGTCATCAAGATTCATCATCGTAAGCTGATTCCGGAGATGTTCAGTAAGAGATTCCTTTGCGGGGGCCAGCGGCTGGTAAAGCTCATCGTCTTTACTACGGTTCACCCTGTCGCCCTCAAAGTCGGCATCATTCATAAAATCTTCTAGCTCAAACTCCTCTTTATCATAGTCCTCATACTCCTCAACCTCATCCTCCTTCTTCTCATCCTTCTCCTCCTTCTCCTGGGAGATTTCAATCTCCTCATCCATCACCTCTTCCAGGATGGGATTTATTTCCAGTTCAGTTTTAATCCTCTGCTCAAGCGCGAGGGTATTTAGCTGCAGAAGCTTCTGGTACTGAATCTGCTGGGGAGAAAGTTTCTGCTGCTGCGATAATTTTTGGCTGAGAGATAACATAATTCTATTCTACTTTTTCTTTTAATGCTGAATACCATTTCCTGCCGTATTTTCTCTGCAGGGCCTCCCCGCAGAATTCGGCCACCGTTATTTTTTCCACTTCCCCTTTTTCCAGGGCCGGGGCGCACTCGCTGAACTTTTCATACCTCAGAACGTCGCCCCCGAACTTTGAAATCCTTATCGGGAAGAGATGGCACGAAATCGGTTTTCTAAAATCAGTTTTACCGTCGAAAAAAGCCTTTTCAATTCCGCATTTAGCTATTCCATTATCGTAGAAAACAAAAACACAGGCCTTATTATCCAGGCTGTTCGTCATCAATTCCTTACTCTTATACAAAAAGAAGCCCTCATCCTCAATCACCTTCCTGTGTTCCATGGGGAGATAAGGCATAACAACCGGTAAAATTTCACCTATTATTTTCACCTCATCCTCGTGCAACGGAGCACCAAACTCACTCTCAAAAGTACAGCAGGCACCCTTACATTTCTCCAAATCGCAAGAAAAGCGAGTATTTAGTACTTCCTTTCTTACCTCCACATCTTCTACCGGCACTATGTTATTATTAAAAAACATTGGAATAATTTTTGAAGCAAGATAACAATTAGAATGATAATACAAAAGTTTAAAAATTATTTATTGACTTCATTTCCTCAGAATTTTCCATTCACAAAAACTTTTCCCCGAATTAGTTAGTTTAGGATAGCCTTTTAACAAGGACTATTATGAAATTCACGGGGAAAAAAGTACTACTCACCGGAGCCTCAAGCGGAATAGGCTATGAAATGGCCGTACAGCTGGCAAAAGAGAACTGCAGGCTGGCCATACTGGCAAGAAGCAAGGGCAAGCTGGAAGAAATAGCCGGGAAGCATAGCAGCGAAGAAAACGAAATACTCCCCCTGGGGTGCGACGTTACAAAAAAAGAAGAAGTAGATGATGCCATTGACAAAACCATAGAAAAATTCGGTGGAATAGACGTATTAATACTGAATGCAGGAACCAGCAGCAGGATGGACGCGGAGGATTTTTCATCAGAAGAAGGCGAAAAAATACTAGCAGTTAACCTCATCTCCCAGTTCTACTTCCTGGAAAAAATAATACCCCATTTTCTGGAAAAAGAGAGCGGGATGATAGTGGGCGTTTCCAGTCTGGCCGGCGTAAGAGGATTTCCGCGAAGCGGATCTTACAGTGCAAGCAAGGCAGGGTTCACCCGGCTGCTTGAGAGTCTCCGCATAGAACTCCGTCCCCGCGGCATAGCCGTACTAACCGTACTGCCCGGTTTCGTAAAGACGCCAATGACGGACAAGAACGAATTCAGTATGCCATTTCTAATGAAGCCCGGGAGAGCGGCAGAAATAATAATCAGCGGCATAAAGAAAGAGAAGAAGCTCATCCAGTTCCCCATACCCACCGTACTGGGCACAAAACTATTGGCCATTATGCCCGACGCATTATTCGAATACTTCGCAAGAAAGCACCTCGAGAGCCTAAAAACCAACGAATAACGAAGCAGCAACAAACAGCCTGCATATGCCGTAGGTGTGCAGTACTTATGCAGTAGTTGGAGGCCGACAGAAGGCCGACAGAGGTTGAAAATAAATCCGGAATAGAATTCAAGAAATTAAGGATATTTTACCCCTTAAATTTTAACATTACCTTCGAATTTAACATATTTGAAGAAGGAATAAAAAATTATAGGGTTCCCGGGGATGGCAAGAATATTCTTCTTTTTACTTACCTGCACGACTGTTTGTTTTGCACAATCCAGCGTAAAGCTTAATGAAATAATGTTCTACCCTGAATCAGGAAACAATGAATTTATTGAGCTATACAATAATAGTTTATACGGTATCGATCTTAGCGGCTATAGCATAAAGTATTACAACTCGTCTCCCGATTTTATTACCGGAACAGGACAGGGAATGATCCTTTCTCCTATGAGTTACGCTATTATTTTGGAGGCTGATTATGACACCGAATCAGGAATCTACCATGAACTGATACCGCCGGGAACACTGATCCTGAAAATTATGGATAACTATTTTGGATCAACAGGCATGGCAAATACTTCCGACCGCCCGGTCTGGCTTCTATCACCGGATGAAGATACAATCGACGTATATACGTATTCAGCCGATAATCTTCAGTCTCATTCAGATGAGAAAATCCAGGCGGGAGCTGATAGTTCTCAGTCGAACTGGCTAAATTCTGTTTCAATCAATGGTACACCGGGGTTTCAAAATTCTGTCATCCCTTCTGCTTATGATATTGAAATAGATTCCATCTCAATTTCTCCTATGATTCCGCACGAAGGTGATATTATAAGGATCAATGCTGAAGTCAAGAATACCGGAGAAAATCCGGCTGATAACTTCTGGATAAGAATATATAACGATGCCAATCTCGACTCAATACCCCATCCAAACGAAGAAATTTTCTCACAGGAATATTTCAGCTTACAGGCGGGTGATTCACTTTCTGCCGTAACACAAATCTTTTCAGCAGCTGAAGGGTTTTATGATATCATTGTAAAAGTGGATTTTCCTTTAGATGAAGACACTTTAGATAATACAGGTTGGAAGAGTTTTACTGTTTATCCCCGCGGCACTCAGTACAATGACATTGTAATTAATGAGATAATGTATGCTCCCTCTTCCGGTGAACCTGAATGGGTTGAAATTTTTAACCGCTCTTCAGAGGATGTAAACCTGAATGGCTGGAAATTTTGCGATTTAACCACAGAAAGGATAATCACCACTGATGATATCTTTATTTCTTCCGGTGACTTCGTAGTTCTTACACGGGATTCAATCCTGCTTCATTTCTACGACGTTCCATCCCCAATAATTAAGTTCAGTCTGCCTTCATTAAATAACACCGGTGATGCAGCTGTAATAAAAGATTCGTTGGGATTTACTATTGACAGTCTCATATATCTGCCTGAATGGGGAGGAGGAGATCAGGGCAGATCACTTGAAAGAATTTCTGTTGATGTAAACAGCACCTCCGAAGATAACTGGCTGACGTGTGAAAGCATTTATAATGCTACACCGGGACAAACCAATTCGGTAACACCCAAAGAAAACGATCTTAAAATAGCAAGGTTTGAGAACAGCGGCTATGCAGTTCTCGGAGAACCGGCAGAGTTTAAGATAACAATTAAGAACTCCGGTTTAACTTCTTCACCCGCTTACTACATATCTCTTTACCACGATATCAATAAAGATTCAGCGGCCCAGTCATCTGAGCTGATATCTTCTACGAATTACGGTACATTAAATTCCGGAGATACCTCGGTATGCATTTTATATGCTATGAACTTCGATGAAGGTCAGAATTATTTTATTGCTAAAGTAAATGCTTCACCTGATGATGATACAACAAACAATACAGCTTACGCATATTTTATGGGTATAGAGGTTTCGGAATTCAGAAGCGACATTGTGGTTAATGAATTTATGTATGATCCTGAGAGTCCTCAGCCTGAATGGATTGAGATCCTGAACCGAAGCAGCATTCCGGTCAATCTCAAAAAGCATCAACTGGCGGATTCCAGGGACACAACTACAATATCCCTTGAAGATATCATACTGCTTCCGGGAAGTTTTGCTGTGGTTGCTGCAGACAGCACCATCAGAAATTACTTTAATATCAACGCCCCCCTTATAATTAAATCCTTCTCTGCCCTAAATAATTCAGGAGATAAAATTATATTACTTGATTCGCTTGACCGTGTGATTGATTCGCTTGAATATAAATCCGACTGGGGAGGAGAAAACGGCACTTCACTTGAAAGGATATATGCCGATAGTTCCTCAACCGATGCTTTTAACTGGAGATCCTCAATAAGCAGGTATGGCGCCACCCCGGGCTATATAAATTCTGTATCTCCTAAAGAAAATGATATCTGCGTTGCCTCTATTACTTCTTCTCCGTCCTACCCTGTTTTTGGTGACAATGTATCGTTAAAGATTAAAATAAAGAACCCTGGATTATTATCAGCAAATTACTCTATCAGACTATATGAAGATACAGATCTGGATTCGCTTCCTGATGTTAGTTTAACTAACCTTGATGGCCTTGTACTTCAACCCGGTGATTCAACAATTTTAGATTTAGGTTATACCATTAACAGCCTGGCAGGAGCTCACGTTTATTATGCAGAAGCTGTATTGCCGTCTGATATGGATACAAGCAACAATTATTCATTGACAAAAATCTACCCGGGTTATGCTCCGAACACAATTATTGTAAATGAAGTGATGTATTCACCCGAGGGTGGTGAACCGGAATGGGCAGAGCTTTATAATAAATCGTCAGACTCTATCCATTTAAAACGCTGGTCTATTTATGATGTAATTTCTTCACCTTCTCAAACAAGAATAGATTCAGATTTCGTTATCCCACCGCATAATTATATCGTTCTGTCAAAGGATTCCTCGGTACTATATTATCATCGTCTCATCCCATCTCCGCTGGCTGTACTAAACCTTCCTGTTCTGAACAATGATGCAGATGGTTTTGTTTTAAAAGATGAAAGAGGACAGACAATTGACTCACTGTTTTTCAACAGCAACTGGGGAGGAAGACAGGGGAAATCTCTTGAAAGAATTTCAGTAACAGCTTCAACCATCCTTACTTCAAACTGGGGTACTACTGAAGATGTTGAACATGGTACTCCCGGGAGGGTAAACAGTATCACCCCAAAGAATAAGGATATTACAATTACGAAGATTTCATCAAACCCTGAATTTCCTGTAAACGGTGATGACGTTTTCATCCGGGCGATGGTTAAAAATAAAGGTAGTTTGAATGCTGCGGGAATTAGTGTGGAGTTTTATATGGACAGCGATTCTAATAATACGGCCGACAAAATCTTATCTTCGCAATCTGATATTTTGCTTGCTTCGGGCGACTCGGTTTACATTACATCCGGCATTCCTTTTCAGAATTTATCAGGCAATATACTAACAGCCGTAAGGGTGTTTCTACCGGGCGATGAGGATACGTTAAATAATTATATGGAAAGAAATGTGGGTCCCGGCTATGCAGGCCGTGCCGTAGTGATAAATGAAATCATGTATGATCCTGAAGATGATGAACCGGAGTGGTTTGAGATAGTAAATATTTCTCCTGAGAGTATAAACCTTAAAGACTGGTCGGCAGGTGATAAACCTGAGGCATCTTCCGGAAGTTTTATAACTGACAGGGATTTTTATCTGCAGCCGGGACATTTTGCAATTATTGCAAAGGATACTTCATTCAGCTTATATCATCCCGGCGTAGAAAATGTCTTCGGTGCAAACTTCGGTACTTTGGGTAATACGGATGATTATGTAATGCTGTACGATTTCAGAGGAGGAATAATTGACAGTGTTCATTATCAATCCTACCAGGGTGGCAAAAATGGATATTCGCTTGAAAGAATTGCTGTTATGGATACTTCAAAAGGAACCCGGAAATGGGCGTCTTCTATTTGCAGTGATAAATGTACCCCCGGCCTGGAAAATTCAGTTTCAGCTGTTCCGGCGGGAGAAAAAAGTTCGGTGATAATAAATGAGATTATGTATGATCCGGGATTGGATAATTGTGAGTTTGTTGAGTTCTACAATAACAGCAATGACACAATAGATATAGGGGGATGGATGTTCGAAGAATCGGGAGGGAAGGTGTTCCGGCTTTCGGAATCGTATTTCCGTCTTCCTCCCGCGGGGTATTACCTGCTGGCAGCGGATTCAGCTGTTTTTTCTATTTATTCACCGGATGAGACGGGCAGGTTTAACCTGGCGGGGACGGGGGATCTTGGATTATCCAACGAGGGTGAACTTATTCTGCTGAGGGATGTAAGGGGGAATGTTATTGATTCGCTGGTGTATTCTTCCCGCTGGCATAACAGGAACATCAACATTACAAGGAATAAATCGCTTGAGAGAATTAATCCCGGTCTTGATGGAAATTATCCTCAGAACTGGAGTTCTTCTGTGGCCAAACCGGGCGCTACTCCCGGCAGGGAAAACAGCATTTTCACTGAAAACAAAAACAGGCAGGCAGGAATTTCTGTTTCGCCGAATCCTTTTTCTCCTGACGGTGACGGCTATGAAGATTTCTGCAAAATAAATTATTCGCTTTCACAGATTGTTTCACAAGTAAGGATAAAAGTGTTCGATAACAGGGGCCGGCTTGTCCGCACGCTTGAAAACAATTTGCCTTCTGCTTCACAGGGTTCGGTTATTTTTGATGGACTGGAAGACAGCGGAATTCCTTTAAGAATGGGTATTTATATTATCTTTCTTGAAGCTTTGAATGAGAACACGGGT
This sequence comes from uncultured Ignavibacteria bacterium, assembly GCA_963800255.1. Lineage (GTDB taxonomy): Bacteria > Bacteroidota > Ignavibacteria > Ignavibacteriales > Ignavibacteriaceae > DATFVA01. The sequence goes on from CAWDAK010000011.1 coordinate 302,968, forward strand.
GTTGTGGAAAATCTGAAAACGGTGGTTGTTTCAGCAAGAAGGCTTTGATGTGTATGATGGCGGGGGGCTGGTGCGATGCACCACAGGGCGAGGAAGAGGGGATGGATGGTTCGCCGGTAGGGAAAAATATTCGTACCCTGCGAAACGGTATTGTTTAGGGGTCACATAAAGGCGTACGAGGGCGCGGGGATATTCATTTTTGGTTCAAATTTAAACTGGCATAACGATTGCCTTGTGTAGAGCAGATAAAAAAATATAAAATGATTCTGGTTACGATGAATTAAATTGATGAATTGATGAACAGGTTGAGAGATTATAATTAAATGCTAAATAACAGAATCATTGTCCACTTTTCAAGGCCGCTTAAATGAGCGGCACTTCTTTTTAAACTAATCCCGGTCTCACAGGGTCAAAAAGTAGTAAGGGTTATATTGACGGTTGGCATTGGACGATTGCTTTTTTAGTCTTATTGTTGATTGGTGGTTCCGTGATGATATGTGTATCAGATGATTTGAGTGAACGGGTTGGGATGGTATGATGGTTTTGTAGAGGGAACCATAAAAAAGCCGTAAAGCATTTTAGACTTTGCGGCTTTTTTTATTTGTGTTAAATTAATTCTCAAAGAATTTATATATAAATCCTGACAAGGAGAATTAAATGAAATATGCATACCTTTTGATTTTATCGCTTTTGTTTATAAACGGCTGCAGCTCCGACGGAAACAGCGAGGAGCAGGCGGTGAAGGATGTTATTATGAAAAATACGGCCGCGGGGAACGATGAGGATGTTGCGGCTTATGTGAATACGATGGATAAGGACAATAAAAACTACGACCGCCTTGAGGACATGATGAATACTATTTTCAGCACGTACGATCTTAATTACCAGGTGAAGGATCTTAAGGTGATTGAGCTGAATGATGATGAGGCTAAGGTTCAGTTTGTGCAGGTTACTAAAAAGGTGAAGGGCCCTACTTTCAGGGATAACAGGATTGAGGGTGTTCATACTCTTCGTAAGACTGACGACGGGTGGAAGATTTACGATACGCAGATTAAGAAAATTGATTATCTGAATTAAGATGAATAATTACAGAATTTTGTATATATATCCGCATCCGGATGATGAGTCATTTGGTCCTGCCGCGGTGATGTATGATCAGCTTCGGGACGGCCACGAGGTCTACCTCTTAACGTTAACCCGCGGGGGCGCTACGAAGCAGCGGTTCAAGCTGGGAATAGATGTAAATGAAATGGGTGCGATCCGCTTTAAGGAGATGCTTAAGGTGAAAGAAACGCTGGGACTTACGGGAATGCTGGTGCTTGACCTGCCCGACAGCGGACTGGCGGAGATGGATCCCCGTGAAATCGAAATGATTGTAAGGGATCATATTGAAAAAATAAAACCTGACGTTGTTGTATCGTACCCTGTGCATGGTGTAAGCGGTTTTCCGGATCATCTTGTTATCCATGCAGTTGTGAAGAGAGTTTTTCTTGAACTGAAGGATTCAGGGTGCGATTATCTGAAAAGACTGGCGTTTAATACGGTTGTTGATAAGGGATTTTCACCGTGGCAGGGGGATATGTTTGTGCTTAAACAGTCGCCCCGGGTTTCAATCGACTGTGTGGTAAAGCTGGATGAAGATATGAAGCAGGCGCTGAAGGATTCACTGAGCTGCTACACAACTTACCAGAGCACTATTAAAGAATCGGGAGTGATTGAGAAGATAGGCGACGAGGTGCCTTTTGAGTTCTTTATGGAGAATTTTGATCCCCCTCTTGAAAGGTTAACCGATGAGCTTTAAGGATAGCGGGATATGTGGAAGGCTATGAAAATAACGGTTGATAGCGAGATATATCTTGATGAGCCTTTGAAGAAGGATAAGGAAAATCTAATAAGGTTTCTATCGGACAGGGAGATCTACAACAACACTCTCCGCCTCCCCTTCCCCTATACTTCTAAAGATGCCGACTGGTGGATAAGGTATGTGAATGAGAATAAAAAGAAGTCAGGACTGAACCTTAATTTTGCCATAAGGTCCAAAGATAAACAGCTTATTGGCGGCATCAGCTATCATTTGAAATATGGTCCTGCTTCTCATAAGGATGAGCTGGGTTACTGGCTTGGACGAAGTTACTGGAACCAGGGAATTATGAGTCGTGTTGTAAACAGTTTCTGCCAGTACGGTTTTGAGAGCCTTCATCTTAAAAGGATTGAGGCCACGGTTTTTAAGCATAACTTAAGTTCGTGCCGCGTGCTTGAGAAATGCGGCTTTGAGTATGAGGGTATGTTGAAAAAATATTACCTGAAGGATGGAAATTATATTGACGTCCTTCTTTACGCAAATACAAAATAAAGGAGTATGATATGTTTTCAGGATGGCTGACGGAAATTTTTGAAACAGAGCTTAATAAATTGAAAACCGAAATAAATCTTTATAAAGACGAAAAGAACCTGTGGGTTGTAAAGGGAGATATAAGCAACTCAGCCGGGAATTTGTGTCTGCATCTCCTGGGGAATGTTAGCCATTTCATAGGTCACCTTGTAGGCGGAACGGGGTACGAAAGGAACCGGCCGGCGGAATTTTCTAATAAGGATGTGCCGAGGGAGGAGTTAAATGACAGTATAGATGCGTTGATTGGGGTGGTTAAAAAGTCGCTCCCCAAGCTTAACGATAGTGATATGAATAACACGTTCCCGGATAAAATAGGCGGGAAGATTAGGGAATACGGTTTTGCGCTAATACATATTACCAACCATTTTGATTACCACCTGGGACAAATAAACTATCACAGAAGAATAATTGAAGGGAGCAGCAAATGAACAAGGTTAACATTGCAGAAAAACTTTCGGCCGTAACCGAATACTGGCAGCCCAAAATAGTTGGTGAGCTTAACGGACAGCATGTAAAGATTTCTAAGCTTAAGGGTACGTTTGCATGGCATCATCATGAGAATGAGGATGAATTGTTTTTGGTTGTTAAAGGAAAGCTGAAAATTCATCTGAAAGAGAAGACGGTGATGCTGGAGGAGGGGGAATTTTTTATTGTGCCCAGGGGTGTTGAGCATAAACCGGCGGCGGATGAAGAGGTTCAGCTGGTGTTGTTTGAGCCTGCCGGGACGATAAACACGGGGAACATCCGGAATGAGATGACCGTGGAGGATCCCGAAAGAATTTGAGGGAAAAGGCGGTGCATCGCACCGATATCGTCAAACATTCCTTTGCTTGTGGGATTTCCCCGGTGCATCGCACCGTTATATTAGTAGGGCCAAAACGAATCCTATTCTGTGGCGGTTTTCAGCCGTTTGAGAAATATAACTACAAGTCCTGCCGCGACTAATGACGTAACCACCAGCAGCAGGAAGAACTGCCAGAGCTCCCAGTTCTGATAGAACCGGCCGACAAATCCCGATAAATAATTACCTACCGCGGTAGCGCCAAACCACCCTCCCATCAGCAGTCCTTTCATTTTAGGAGGAGCTACCTTCGAAACGAAAGATAAACCCATTGGACTTAAGTGAAGCTCCGCCAGAGTAAGCGTAAAATACGTTCCTATAAGCCAGAACGGTGAAACTGTTTCAGGAGAAGCAGCGCCATTGAGAGAGTATACCGGCGGAAGTCCTGTTGAGGCGACAACCATAACCATATAAGCCACTGCTGTTATCAGCATACCTATACCGATCTTGGCGGGCGAAGAAGGTTCCTTTCCTTTTCTGTTAAGCCAGGCAAAGTAGCCCACGATAACCGGGGTAAGGAGAACAATAAACATCGGGTTAAACGACTGGAACTGTTCAGGGGCAATGGAATTGATATCAGAGAGGTTGTTGAGTTTATAGATTATTACCAGCAATCCTATGAGTACAAAGAAACTGCCTATGCCTTTAGTTTTGCCGGAAGTTTTCCTGTTCAGTGCGACAGCCGCACCCAGTATTACGGCAAGCACGGCGTGAAGTCCGATAACATCAAAAAAGATATAAGTAAATTTATGCACGGCGCTGAAGGTATAATCCCTTGCAAATAATGAGAGGGCTGCTCCGTTCTGATGAAAAGCCATCCAGAAGAAAATTACGATAGCAAAGATAGTGAGGAGAGCAACGACCCTGTCTTTTTCCTGTTTTTTAGTGAGGGTAACATCTTTTTCTGAATTCGGCGCCGTTTTAGAACGATAGTCGGCATCAGCGTAGTATTTTCTGAAGAGGGTGAAAACAAGCAGAGAAACAATCATACCGACAGACGCCACGGCGAAAACCGCATTATAACCGTGCGCCAGGGTAGTTCCGAAATTCTCCATAAAGAATTGTCTTACTCCCGTAGCCGCAAACGGAGCATAGAAGGCACCGATATTTATTCCCATATAGAAAATGTTATAGCCGGCATCTTTTAACGATCCGGAGGAATGAGCGTAGAGGTTACCGACGAGGACAGAGATGTTCGCTTTAAACATTCCGTTGCCTATACACACAACAGCCAGGGCGGTATAGAGCAGGTAGGGTGTTTGGGTGGGAACAGCCATTAGTCCGTACCCGATACACATTATTATTGCCCCGATAATTATGGTTTTTCCATAGCCCAGGACGTTATCGGCAATCCAGCCCCCGAGAATAGGGGTGAAATACACGAAAGCGATAAAGATTCCGTAAACATTTGTAACAGTGGCGGCATCCCAGCCGAAATTTTCGCTTAAATAATAAACGAAAATTGCGAGCATAGTATAAAAGCCGAAGCGTTCCCACATTTCTGTAAAAAAGAGAACGTATAGTCCTCTCGGATGTCCTTTGAACATCTGACCTCCCGTTGTGTTTTAGGGTATGATTAAGATATGAAATTTCTCCTCTAAGAGCATTAAAAATCTGCTATTCGAATTATACAAAAAGAACCTTGTTAGTAACAAGTTTTTTTTGAAAAAAGATGATGAAACAAGTTCGGCATGGCAGGAGGGATGGGATGGAGAATATGGGGTGGTGGGGTAGATACGGTTATCTATCAACGTTTCGGTGCGATGCACCGGGTAAACGCAGTAATGCACAAGAGGCAGAGGTTGGTGTGATTTTGTGGGGTGGTGGGGGATACGGTTATCTATCAACGTTTCGGTGCGATGCACCGGGTAAACGCAGTAATGCAGAAGAGGCAGAGGTTGGTGTGATTTTGTGGTGTGGTGGGGTGGATACGGTTATCTATCAACGTTTCGGTGCGATGCACCGGGTAAACGCAGTAATGCAGAAGAGGCAGAGGTTGGTGTGATTTTGTGGGGTGGGGTGGATACGGTTATCTATCAACGTTTCGGTGCGATGCACCGCGGAAATGCGACACACGGGAGACAAAAAAGAGAGGGTGGAATCACAATCACAATTCAGAACATTAGCTAATTTTCGGGTAAAATTGGTTGACTATAGAATATTCTTTTGTTACGTTTTATTACCATTAAATAAGAGAGGGAGATGATGAAAGCAATTTATAAGTCATATTTCTCTGCCGCATTCTTTTTGTTTTGTTCCTTTCTGATCCTTTACGGCTGCAGCAGCAATGACTATGAAACGAAGCAGCTTGATAAAGGGGAGCTTTACTACAGCAAAGATATTCCGGGTGATAAAGTTGAAAGTCTCGCTAAATATATAAACCAGTGTGCAATTTTTAATGATGAGGTTCATAAGGCACGGGTTACAAAAACCGACAGTACATATGAAATCAGCCTTAGTGTTCCTGCTGAGATGATCAACAGCGATCAGTACCAGAGTTATGCGGAGATACTTGCTATGCAGCTATCCGATGATGTTTTTGATCATTCAAAAGTTCAGATTCATCTTGCTGACAGCAGTTTTAACACAAAGGTTACCAAATCTTCACTAAGGAATACGGAATAAGATGCACCGGGGAAGGTTAGTTGGATGCTGAAACAAGTTCAGCATGACAAAGCCGGATTGGTGCGATGCACCGGGAATACGATGAACCCGGGAGATGCGGTAATACGGCATAGGGGGTGGTGGTTTGGTTACGGTTATCTACTCACGTTCCGGTGCGATGCACCGGGGAATGCGATGCACCGGGGAAAGTTAGTTTGGATGCTGAAACAAGTTCAGCATGACAAAGCCGGATTCTAATAATTTTCCATAGGGAAGCTGTAAATCATATCATCCAGCGGCAGCATATATAATGGGAGACCGTTGTATTTTAACCTGAACAGCAGGTGATTAAGAGCCGGGTCATCCTGTACGCGAATACCTAAAATGTTTGGGACGAGAGAACCGAAGTTGAACCAGGGCGCTTCGGGATATTCTTTAATAGTATACTCACCACCCGATAATCCCGCTTTATCCACCGCTTCATTGATTGCATCATACAATCCGCCGATCTCATCAACGAGGTGAATTTTTTTTCCGTCAATGCCTGACCATACCCTTCCCTGCGCGATTTCCTTCACCCTATCATACTCCATATTTCTCCCGGCGGCAACCTTCTCCACAAAATCCCTGTAAGTTTCTTTTATCATACTCTCTGCCTTGTTCAATTCATCCTCTGTAAGGTTCCTGTCAGGCAGGGAAACGCCGATAAAAGGTATTCTCATTCCGAAGGGAAGATCTGCATGCCTGCCTATCTGAACCAGATCAGTAGAAACCCCGATATCCTGCCTAAGCGTTTTGTTATAATACCATCCTCCAATTACTCCAATTGAACCGGTTATGGTTGTAGGGGCGGCGTAGATTTCATCTCCATACATAGAGAGCCAGTAGCCCCCCGATCCGGCCACATGGCCCTGTGAAACGATAACGGGTTTTTTTGTTTTACATTCTTTTATAGCTTCCGCTACAATATCAGAGGCCATCCCGTCTCCTCCGGGAGAATCCACCCTGAATACCACGCCCTTCACATTTTCATCGTTGGAAACAGCCTCAACAACTTTAACAAGGTTTCTTGCATTTATTCCCTGGTCCATTGCACACTCACCAATAGCATAGATTACGGCTATCTCAGGTTTCTCACCCCAGTAATTATCATTTGGAAGCTGGAACTCAGCCAGTGAATTTGGTGATATCATCTTTTTATTTTCACCTTCATATCCCCTGATGATTTCGTTTATGTTCTCCCATCTTGCGAGGGTATCCACCAGGTTGCTGCGTAGAGCCGCAGAGGGCAGGAAGAGCGCTGTTTCGTTTACAAGGCTATCGAACTTTTCAGGCTGCATATTTCTGCTTCTGCAGATGCCGTCCATAGCAACACCATAATACGCGTCAATGATCGCCTTCCACTGGATGCTGTCAGCCTCACTCATATCAGTACGTGAAAATGTTTCCATCGCTGATTTAAATTTGAAATATCTTAATTCGGTAAAACCTATTCCCAGCTTTTCGAGAAGGTTCGTATAATACTGTCGTCCCCAGATATAACCTTCGAGCGTAAGCGTACCCTGGGGATTCATAATAATTTTGTCGGCCACTGAGGCGAGATAATAACCGTCTATATTCACACGGTCAAAGTAAATTACAACCTTTTTACCATTCTCCTTAAACTTCTTAAGTTTATCCCTCAGTTCCCAGACCATTTCCCTGTTAATCTCCATCCCGGAAAGATTTATAACGATCCCTGAAACCGTGTTATCATTTCCGGCAGCATCAATTTCGTTAAGAGTATTATAGAGCGTGTTCGAATTATCGAAAAGCTTGTATCTCTGGTATTTCATTCCCCCCAGCAGGTCGAGCTTTACATAATCGTTTTTTGCCGCCATCGTATGGATTATATTCCTATCGTATGAGCCCACCCGTATCCCGTAAACGTTATAGCCATAAGTGCCGTTGTTAGAAAAATGACTTTCACTTGTAATACCCACCCTTCCGAAGCTTAACCCGATTCCCACGTTGAAGTAATGGTTGGAGAAATACCTTCCCGAAACCCTGACACCGGGGAGCGGCTCAGTTACCGCACCTGTGCTCCATCTCAGATCGTCTTTTAACTTTCCATTACCGAAGGCATAATCGGCAAAAAGAGTGAGGATTTCATTCCCGAGAGGTCTTACCGCAAGATCAAGGGCACCCTCGTTATTATTTGAGGTTGAAAAATTTCCGATGATACCCAGGGAGGCATATTTATAAGGGCGGTATATTGAGCCGATAGTAAAGAAATTCGAATGATTAAATTCATTAAGGTCGCCTGATGACCAGCTATACCCGAAACCCATGCTGAATGACTCAGTACCAAATCCTGTGGATATTTTATAATCAGTTACAGAAAAAGAATTCATTTTTGTATTAACGAGGCCCAATGCCAGGTGGGGGAAAGCGGTGAAAACTCCATAATGGTTAAAATCATTCCACCTCCCTCTTTCATCACTGAAAGCAAAATAAAGATCGGGCTGATCAACCATAGAGAGAAGCGCAGGATTAACATAGCCGTACAACCCGTACTTATAAGCCCCCGGTGAAGCAATACTAAATTCGTCCTGCATATAATATGAAGGTGAAGATGACTGGCATAATCCGCTTTGAAGAAAAGCAGCAGTAAACAGTATAAAAAACAAACTCTTTCTCATTCTTAACCTCATTTATTTTCCTCACTTTAAAAGTATGAAGATTTTCAATTACATAAAATCGGGCTGGATAAATCAGACAGTGCGAGGCAATCCTGTTTGCAATTCTTGCCTTTCTTCCCGGAGTTCTCTAAGTTCTATTAGCTTTAATTTTGAAAAGGTTCCGGGGGAGAGCAGGTGTACATTATGAGAAAACTTATACTCTTCCTTTTTTTGTCATCGGTCATCAGTCATTTATCATTTGCCGAAGTCCGCTACGTGAGCCATTCCGGCAGCAATACTCCTCCCTACCTCACCTGGGAGACAGCAGCCGATTCAATTATGAGTGCGATAAATATCTCATCTTTCGGTGATACTATTTATGTAGCTAATGGTAATTACCAGGAGAAAGTTATTATGATACCTGGTCTGTCACTCATAGGAGCAGGAATGGATAGCTGCATAATTGATATGGTTGCATTATCGCCTGGCCAGCCACGTGCCATCACGATGAAAGATAGCTGCCTGGTTGAAGGCTTTAAAATAGTTTTTGATTCTACTATAAATATAACCGGAACAGGTATTTTTATGGGCGATTCCACGAAAGGATGTTTCGTTTATAATAATGCAATTATCTATGCGACGAGAGGTATTTGGGTAACCGAAGGTTTTATTAAAAAGAATTATATCATAACCTGGTATTTCGGCATTACAGCCGCCGTAATTGATGATTCAAGGAATTATATTGCAAATATTGATTCAAATTTTATAGCATTTGCCGGATATGGCATTTTTGATGATTACAGAACTATAATAAATGCTAACAATAATATTTTTCAGTTAAAATCAATTAATAGTACTGATGGGGAAGTAATAGCTATAGATGGTTTATCCTTCACCCCTTCAGCAAGCTTTAAAAATAATCAGATCCTTAAATCAAAATATGATATTATTTATCAGAAATGCATTTTTAATGTTGTACCTGGAGAGTTTAATAATAACTTGTTTCTTTCCAGATATGATAAAGTTTTCTATAATACTTTCCCTTCAGCCTCCTTTAAGAACAACAATGTAATTAACAGTGTAAATGCAAGTAACGGAACCGGGATTATAAGATATAATAACTTCTGGCGGGTCAGCAATTATCCTCAGGACAGCACAAACATTTCGGTCAATCCTATATTTGTGAATGAAGATAGTCTGGACTATCATCTTCAAAAGTATTCACCTTTGATTGATGCCGGAGATCCCGACATCTTAGATAAAGACGGAAGCAGAAGTGATATCGGTCTTTATGGCGGTCCTTACGGGGAAAGCTACAAATACCTGGACTTACCGCCAGCGGTTCCGGTCAACTTTACTGGCGTGCTGGATACTAATCAGATTTTGTTATCCTGGAATAAGAACACAGAGGCGGATTTCAGGTACTATAAGCTTTACAGGGATACAGCTGCAAATTTTACAGTGGATTCAACTAAACTTATATCTATACAACAAGATACATTATTTATTCAGCCTTTATCATTTAATGAAAACAGGTATGTCTACAAAGTAAGCAGTGTAGACAACCAGGGGAATGAGTCAAATCCGTCATCAGAGGTTGTAGTAAATATAACCGGAGCAAAGGGATATCCCCAGACTATTTCAGATTACAGACTGTATCAGAACTTTCCGAATCCTTTCAACCCATCGACGACAATAGGATTCAGATTAAAGAAGAGAGGTTATGTAAAACTATACATCTACGATCTTACGGGTTCTATTATAGCAACACTTGTAAATGAAGATAAAGAAGCAGGGTACTATGAAGCAATATTCGACGCCGGTGATAAAATGGCAAGCGGGATTTATTTATACAGAATAATCGTTACAGATTCAGAAAAAAGGATACCCGTGTACAACAATGCGGGTAAGATGATGTTAATAAAATAGGAAATGGTTTGGATTAAACAATTATAAAAGAGGAGAGTAATGAAGAAAATTACTTATATGATTGTTCTCTTGACTCTGCTGGTTTTGCCTGAAGTACATTCTCAGCAAGAGAAATTCATTATTGGTGCTTATATGCATAGCACACCATTCAATAATCCCCCTGTAAATCAACCCGACTCAGCACTATTCAGTCTCTGGCGGGCTGAGGCAATGGGAATAAATACAGCAATGATAAGGTTAAGGCTTCCCCATACTGACCCGGATATAAATTATCAAGGGCCGGAACCAGGCGAACTGCTCTCTAATATGGAGGCTGCAAGGGGTTTTGATAATGTAATAGGAATGAATCAGAAATCTTCAATTGGTGTTGCAGATGGGACAGTGACGAACGATTACATAAGGAATTTCGACTGGATATTTTTCTATTCGGGAGCTTATTATTCAAAGTGGGATGCAACAATAGAATCTCTTAGTGCTGGAACGCTGGGGTTGAAACACGATTTTGGTCAAAAGGTAACAGTAAACGGTATTGACTATTGGTCCAGTGGTACTAATCCACCAGAAGGCGAACCTTTATTAGTCAGAGGTCCGAACTATAACCAGGAAACCAGGTATAGAAGCTCAACCCAAAAGACTGGTTTCAGTGATATACAGGAATACAAAACTTTTTTTAACCTGAAGTTAGCATTAGTCCCTCCACCGGAGACTCTTGATGATCCAATTTGTGAAATCTTGGTGAAAGTTACTTATACTGAAAATTGTATATGGGATACCTTGTATACTGAGATAAAAGCATCAAGGGTATTGACTGTCGGGGATATCGGTAACTTCAACACCCAGACTTTAACATATAATTTTTCTGATTATTGTCCTAACAACGGCGGCTGGGATAAAGAAATGCAAAATATTAATTGCGATTGTCCGGGCAAATACCTGGACAATGTTGAATTTCAGGTGAAATACCTTGGCAGTCGGGAGCTGCTGATTAATTATGTTGAGGTCTATGATCAAGGAATTTGGGGGGAACGACTTATAGATGAAGGGGGCAGAAATGTTGCTCGTCTAAAAATAGAAGACTACTTACAAAGATTTCAGGCAGCGAATCCCGAGTTTTACTCAAACAATCTTAAGTACTTCTTTGGAATAGACGAGCCCCACTCGGTGGATTCATATGTCCCATTAGCATTTGTAGAAAGTGTGTTGGATTCATTGAATAATGCCTTACCTGAGGGTGCCCCGAGCGGCAGCAGCGGTATTAAAGCATCCGGACGGGTAAGGAACTTTCAGATCTATCACTCTACATTTAACGGTTTTTCAAACTCAGGCATTCTAATATTGTCAAACCTTGCGACTCTGCCCAAAGTTAAGTGGTGCACATTCAGCAGCTCAGGAACAGGGGTTAGCGCAACAGCCTGCAGCAGCATAGTAGTTCAGAATAATACGTTTTCCAATAATACTTATGATGTAAGGCTCTACCAGGTAGGTGAAGCCCAGGTAATAAGCAACCAGATGACAAGTAATACCCAAAACGGACAGGGTATCTTTTTCAGCGGCACTAATGGATATATCAGGCAGAACCAGATATCAGGTCATCTATACGGTATTTACCTTGCGAACTCTTCTCCGGGTATAGGGGCAAACACAGTTACAAATAATGTAAAAAACGGGATATATATCGGCACAGGTTCACAGCCTGACTTAAGAGGCTACCTTGTCCGGATTCCTTGTCATAATCCACCGTTGTATTATGCTTTAACCGGCTATAATGAGATTTATAGTAACGGAATAAGCGTTCCTTATGACGGCTCAGAGATACGGTTATCTAGCGCAAGGCTTTTAATGGATACACCCTGTAATAACGTATATGATAATAGAACCGGGCTTCCACAAAGTCTTGTAAAAAACCTTATCAGCGGAAGTTTACCTCCAGGGGGTTCAGTGACCCTGCAGATACCCTACCAGGGATGGGGAGATAATCCTGAATATGAGTTAAGTGATAGATTTGGCAGCCTTAATGTAAACTATGATCCTAACTATAGCATCTGTCCTCAGATCGACAATCCCATCGACTGTGCATTTATTGTATATGCTGCAGATCGTTCAGTGATCGATACTTTGTATCCAATAGGAGAAGCTGCAGTTGAACAGGATGCACTGGATATGCAGCTGAAAGCGGCAGATTCATCATTTAATGCCGGTGATTACACAACTGCAGAAGTTTTATATAAAAACGCTGTGGATACTTACCCAACAGAGCCGGAAGCGGTTGAAGGGTATACACAGTTATATACGATAAAAAAGATAACAGATTCAACAGGAGCTAACTTTACCGACTTAAATAATCTTCTGCAGACAAAACTACCATTGATTACAGACAGTCTTGTCCTTAAAGTAGTAACGCAGCTCTCTGATCTTTGTCTTGTAGGCAATCAGCAATATCTCCCCGCAATAAATAGCTTCGATGAGATTGCTCAGCAGAATCCCGAGACAGAAGAAGGCCTATTTGCAGAGATAGATGCCCTGACGACAGCAATCATATCATTTAACGAAGGCGGTGGTGGATTACAGAAAGGACTGCCCGGAAAATATGTGGCAAATAGCCAGGGAGAACTTGTTGATAGATTAAATAACTTAATGAAAACAAACTTTGAGGGTGAGAGTAAAAAAGTGAATATTATTCCTACCGAATATTCATTATATAACAATTACCCCAATCCGTTTAACCCGACCACGATAATAAGGTTTGATATTCCTGAAAGGACAAATGTTGAACTGATTGTGTTTGACATCCTTGGCAGAAGGGTTAAATCCCTGGTAAATAATGAGTTAAGAAACCCGGGAAGGTATGAGGTAAGCTTTGATGCGGGTTCTCTGGCAAGCGGAGTATACATATATAAACTGACTACGCAGAATTATTCTCAAGCACGTAAGATGCTGTTGGTTAAATAGTATCAAATGACCAGAGGAGAAGCTAAGTAGTTATAAATAAATAAGTTAAATAAGAACAAATCTTCTAAGGGAAACGATGCAAGCATCGTTTCCCTGAATTTAATGAATAATTTTAATAGTAATTAAGCATTTTCATCGTTCTTTGACAAGTTGTTTTTCAATTTAGCCGGCAAAAGGTCAATGTACTGCTGAACAACACGTTTTGAGAGCCTGGAAAGATTAGAAATCTTGTCGGGATCTTTAATGTCGTGCCGCCAGAGAATCTCAACACGGTGATAGTCTTTAATATAGCGGTCAACAGCCTCTTTCGAGTGGTTAGTTTTAAGAGCAATATCGGGAGTAAGATAACCCTGAAGATAAAGGGTAATAATCTCCCTTTTATGCGTAATAGCTCCTGAGAGATCGTGAACGTTACCCCTGGTAGGCAGAAGATGACCCTCAGTCTGAATCTCCTGGACATACTGGCTTACCACTGCATCACAGACACCGAGGAGAATAGCAAGGTCAAGCTGAGTAAGCAGTGCTCCCTGGTCGAAGGCCTGATCGGTCCATCTCTTAAGTCTGTTCTTCCGAAGAGTCCTTGAATCGAAACCCTGAGCGATATGGGCAATATCCTGATCATTTATGAATGAGAGGACAACGGGCTTAAGCCTGGTTGTTGCAATAGACTTACTTCTCTTCGGGAACTCATCGACCGGAACAGCCATCCAGACAAGCTGACCGTAGTTAATATGGTGAAGGTCATCATCAATGGAGGAGACAAGGAAGTAATGATCAATAAGCTGGAGGATATCACTGATAATAGCCCTGGCGGTAATCTCGCCTCTGTCATAGCCGTAGTTGTTCATAAACCTGTAGAGAAGGTGCTGCTCAAGGGATTTATCGGAAAGGCGTCTGAACTTCTTAAGCTGGATCTGCTCTTTAGTTAATGCTTTACTCATTTGTTTTGCCTCCTCTGCTCTTAGGAAGACGGGATTTTTTTTTAGCCTCATCATCAGCTGCCTGAGGAGAGATAAGCTCAAGGAGCCTTTGATTATCAAGCTTATCGTAGATCTCATAGATCTGGATATACTCCCTTACCAGGCGATCTGATTTTTGGGCAATAAGCCTGATCTGCTGAGGGGAGAAATTTTGTCTGAAGAGGGTGGCAACCTGAATAAAATCAGAAAGATACCGCTTAACAGAGGTCTCTGAATGATTGGTCTTAAGCTCTATATCGGTGAAGGAGTAGCCCTTAAAATAAAAGTCAAGAATGATAGATTTATGAGAAAGCCCGGGCCCCATATCAAGCTTGGTACCTCTTGTCATAATAAACTTCCCGTCTTTACGCAGGAAGAAGACATCACGCTTAACAGTGGCAGGAGAGGTAGTAAGCAGAAGGGCAAGATCTTCATAGGTAAGCAGAGCACCCTGATCATATGCCTGACGGGTCAGGCGCTCAATACGGTGGCGTCTCATCCCAGCAAGACCATAGTCGGCAAGAACCTCGAAGTCAGTGCTTATATCCATAAGCTTAAGACGGCAGGTTACCTTGCGGGTAAGCCTTATATGTTTACCGGCCGGCTCAGTTGAACTAACAGCTTCATATGAAACCTCACCGGAGGAAAGAGAGATATTGGAATGTTCCTGAAAATAAATAGAAACTTGTTTGTAAAAAGCTTCGGCAATAATGGGAGTGAGGTTAAAATCCTGAGAAAGTTTTTGAATGATTGCGTTGCGGGCGTTTTTAGACTCAAGACGCTTAAGCCCGTAGGCATCATTATCTTGAATTTTATCCATAGGAGACCTCCTAATATGTTATGTAAAGATAGTCTCCTGTGGTCATATGACCTAAACTTTAAGTAATTTAAGGGAGCGGAAGCTCCCTTTTCTCAAGTTATAACCATTCCTTGAGCAGGTGTACTTTATGAGAAAACTTATATTCTTCTTTTCATTATTAATTGCTTATTATTCATTCGTCCGTTGCTGAAATCCGCTACGTCAGCCATTCCGGCAGCAATACTCCTCCCTACCTCACCTGGGAGACAGCAGCCGATTCGATTATGAGTGCGATAAATATCTCCTCTTTTGGTGATACCATATATGTAGCTAACGGGGTTTATGAAGAGCAGGTGGTGATGATACCGGGATTATCGTTAATTGGGGCAGGGATGGACAGCTGTGTGATTGATACGAGAGCATTGATCACCTCAAACGGATTCATCTCAGTTGATGTTTCAGATAGCTGTCTTTTTCAGGGATTTAATATAAAAGTCTATTATAATACAACAAAAGGGTATGGTATTGTTCTGAGAGGTCAAAGTATTGCCAGAGATAATCAAGTTGACACCTCCTGGTATGGAATGTATGCAAGCTATACAGGGTCAAAGATTCCTGTCGCATACAGAAATATCTTGAATAACGTCCACACCGGAATTGATATATTTAACTCAAGTGCTTTAATAAGAGGCAATATTATCTATACAGACCTGACATACAGGGGAATAAACATAGGAGCATTTGATTATTTCTACACTCCTCTTATAGATTCAAATTACATTGTTGCCGGGCAGACGGGTATTTCAATGGTATTTGATACAAAAGCTACTTTTAGTAATAATATCATCATTTTACAAGGACAATCAACCTATGGTATTTTCGGTGGCAATCCCGATACATCCTGGGCTTACAATAATCTTATTATTGCAGAAAACACACTAGAAGGAATAGGAAATACTCTAACACCAACTTATACTTATAATAATTTAGTCATTGGCAAATGTGAACAAGGTGCCATCTTTACTAATGACCATAATATTATTATTAATAACAATGCTATTAATGGGCAAAAAGGCATATATGCTCCTTCAGCGAGTACAGCAATCATCGAACATAATAACTCCTGGGCTAACGATAGTAACTATAGTGGTTTAACACCAGACAGCACAAACCTGTCAGTCAACCCAATGGTAGTGAATGAGGACAGCACCCAGGGAAACCTGGATTTTCACCTTCAGGAATATTCACCACTTATTGACAGAGGAGATCCTGACATTCAGGATAAGGATGGAACAAGAAGTGACATCGGTTTATACGGCGGACCATTCGGAGAAAGTTATAAATATCAGGACCTTCCGCCAAGAGTACCTGTTAACCTTACAGCCTCACTAGATACCAATTATATATTACTTCAATGGAACAAGAACACAGAGGCAGATTTCAATCATTACGGCCTTTATAGGGATACGACACAGAATTTTACGGCTGATTCCACAACTTTCGTTGCATCAGTAGAAGATACATTCTACCTCCATATAAGGCCTGAGGGAATAAACAACCTTTACTTCAAACTTACAGCAGAAGATAATCAGGGGAATGTATCTGAACCCTCTGAAGAGCTTCATATTGTTCTTACCGGCATAAAGAACAGTGAAGAATTTACAATTAACAGTTACAGGCTCTTTCAGAATTATCCCAATCCTTTTAATCCCTCAACAAAGATAGGCTACAGGTTAAAGGAGCGGGGATATGTAAAGCTCTACGTCTATGACATCAAAGGGGAATTAGTTCAGACTTTAGTAAACCAATACCAGGAAAGAGGTTATTATGAAGTAAACTTCGAAGTCAAAAGTCAGGAGTCAAAAGCCAAAAGTGATCTTGCAAGCGGAGTTTATATTTACCAGGTCTTAGTCAGCAACGAACACAACATTCCTGTTTTCAGCGATATCAAAAAAATGATTTATCTTAAATAGTTTGAATGAGTTTCTTGAGTGCAAAGGATATTCAACAAAAATAAGGAGGTATAATGTTTCATTGGCTCAGGTCAGTTAGTTTAATTATAACGCTGCTTATGCTTATTACAGCAGCAGAAATGTACCCGCAGGGAACACCGGCAGAAACTGAATTCCCTATTGGTGCATTCATATCGGAAAACCCGGCCTCTTATGAAAGAATTGACTCGAGCGGGATAAACTATATGATGGGCGGGTTCACAGAATTTACAGAAAACAGCACAATAAAATTATTAGGATGTAAAGCAGATGCCCCTGATGCTTATATATCCAAATATGCTATGGGCTACTATACAAGATGGCAGGCAGAAAGAGACACTTATGCCAACCTGGAAACAGGAATAAAACACCCGGGTAATGGTATTCAATATACAAATGGCAGTGTGGAAAATTACCTCGGCGCTGACTGCTGGGCATCTGATTCAAGCACTGGTGAAACAATTAACAATCTTATCTGGGGACCTAACTATAAACAGGACAAAATATACAGATGGTATTTATACCCAGATCAACTGGTTCCTTTTGTAGCCGAATTTCGGATAGCTTTTACTCATTCAGAACAATACCTTGATACTACTTCAGTTTGCAAGCTTACAATTTTCTATCAATACAAATGGAAGGTTACAGATGCCGACACTGGCAGTGCTTCAGTAATACTTGCAGAAAGTATATTAAGGGTGTCTGATTTCCCTGCTGATACTTTTTACAAGTTTATGCTTCAATATCACTATCCTGATCGTCTTGCAAAAGATGGCCCGAGAGACCTGCCCGGTTACCAGATGGTGAATCCCGATACAACGATTATTGATATGGATCCCGGGACAGGAATTGAGTTCAGAATAGACTTTTATGGCAAAGGGAAACTTTATACAGACTGGGTTCAGGTTTATGATCAGAATATTTGGGGAGATTATATAAATAATCCTGATACGGTAGCAACCAATATTAAAACCTTTGCTAATGCACATTCATCGTGGAATTCACTGGAATACTGGTTTGCTTATGAAGAACCAAAAACTATCGATTCCTATACGCCTTTCAGGATAGTAGACTCCCTGCTTCAATATAATTCTGCGATAACAACCCGTACTTATAAGCCCCCGGTGAAGCAATACTAAATTCGTCCTGCATATAATATGAAGGTGAAGATGACTGGCATAATCCGCTTTGAAGAAAAGCAGCAGTAAACAGTATAAAAAACAAACTCTTTCTCATTCTTAACCTCATTTATTTTCCTCACTTTAAAAGTATGAAGATTTTCAATTACATAAAATCGGGCTGGATAAATCAGACAGTGCGAGGCAATCCTGTTTGCAATTCTTGCCTTTCTTCCCGGAGTTCTCTAAGTTCTATTAGCTTTAATTTTCAAAAGGTTCCGGGGAACTAAATGAGAGCAGCCTTCAGTTATAACCATCTCTTGAGCAGGTGTACATTATGAGAAAACTTATACTCTTCCTTTTTTTGTCATCGGTCATCAGTCATTTATCATTAGCCGAAGTCCGCTACGTGAGCCATTCCGGCAGCAATACTCCTCCTTACCTCACCTGGGAGACAGCAGCAGATTCAATTATGAGTGCGATAAATATTTCTTCCTTTGGTGATACTATTTATGTGGCTAACGGGGTTTATGAAGAACAGGTGGTGATGATACCGGGATTATCGTTAATTGGGGCAGGGATGGACAGCTGTGTGATTGATACGAGAGCATTGATCACCTCAAACGGATTCATCTCAGTTGATGTTTCAGATAGCTGTCTTTTTCAGGGATTTAATATAAAAGTCTATTATAATACAACAAAAGGGTATGGTATTGTTCTGAGAGGTCAAAGTATTGCCAGAGATAATCAAGTTGACACCTCCTGGTATGGAATGTATGCAAGCTATACAGGGTCAAAGATTCCTGTCGCATACAGAAATATCTTGAATAACGTCCACACCGGAATTGATATATTTAACTCAAGTGCTTTAATAAGAGGCAATATTATCTATACAGACCTGACATACAGGGGAATAAACATAGGAGCATTTGATTATTTCTACACTCCTCTTATAGATTCAAATTACATTGTTGCCGGGCAGACGGGTATTTCAATGGTATTTGGTACAAAAGCTACAATAAGTAATAATAAAATATTCCTAATAGGTAATAATTCATCTTATGGGATTATTGGTGGGAATGAAGATACGATGTGGGTTTATAATAATTTCATATACGCTGCGAATTCATTTTATGGTTTAAGTAACTTCTGGACGCCTGCATTCAACTATAATAATATTTCAACAGGGCAATTTACAGATGCAGCACTTTTAACTGGTAATCAAAACGTAGTCAAAAATAATAATATTACAAAAGGCATAAAAGGAGTGGTTGTTCAAACAGGTCACAACCCCATAGTTCAATACAACAACTCCTGGGCCAACGATGTCAACTATTCTGGCTTAACACCAGACAGCACAAACCTGTCAGTCAACCCAATGGTAGTGAATGAGGACAGCACCCAGGGAAACCTGGATTTTCACCTACAGAAATATTCACCACTTATTGACAGAGGAGACCCTGATATTCAGGATAAGGATGGAACAAGAAGTGACATCGGTTTATATGGCGGACCATTCGGAGAAAGTTATAAATATCAGGACCTTCCGCCAAGAGTACCTGTTAACCTTACAGCCTCACTAGATACCAATTATATATTACTTCAATGGAACAAGAACACAGAGGCAGATTTCAATCATTACGGCCTTTATAGGGATACGACACAGAATTTTACGGCTGATTCCACAACTTTCGTTGCATCAGTAGAAGATACATTCTACCTCCATATAAGGCCTGAGGGAATAAACAACCTTTACTTCAAACTTACCGCAGAAGATAATCAGGGGAATGTATCTGAACCCTCTGAAGAGCTTCATATTGTTCTTACCGGCATAAAGAACAGTGAAGAATTTACAATTAACAGTTACAGGCTCTTTCAGAATTATCCCAATCCTTTTAATCCCTCAACAAAGATAGGCTACAGGTTAAAGGAGCGGGGATATGTAAAGCTCTACGTCTATGACATCAAAGGGGAATTAGTTCAGACTTTAGTAAACCAATACCAGGAAAGAGGTTATTATGAAGTGAACTTCGAAGTCAAAAGTCAGGAGTCAAAAGCCAAAAGTGATCTTGCAAGCGGAGTTTATATTTACCAGGTCTTAGTCAGCAACGAACACAACATTCCTGTTTTCAGCGATATCAAAAAAATGATTCATCTTAAATAGTTTGAATGAGTTTCTTGAGTGCAAAGGATATTCAACAAAAATAAGGAGGTATAATGTTTCATTGGCTCAGGTCAGTTAGTTTAATTATAACGCTGCTTATGCTTATTACAGCAGCAGAAATGTACCCGCAGGGAACACCGGCAGAAACTGAATTCCCTATTGGTGCATTCATATCGGAAAACCCGGCCTCTTATGAAAGAATTGACTCGAGCGGGATAAACTATATGATGGGCGGGTTCACAGAATTTACAGAAAACAGCACAATAAAATTATTAGGATGTAAAGCAGATGCCCCTGATGCTTATATATCCAAATATGCTATGGGCTACTATACAAGATGGCAGGCAGAAAGAGACACTTATGCCAACCTGGAAACAGGAATAAAACACCCGGGTAATGGTATTCAATATACAAAAGGCTGTGTGGAAAGTTACCTCGGCGCTGACTGCTGGGCATCTGATTCAAGCACTGGTGAAACGATTAACAATCTTATCTGGGGACCAAACTACTGTCAGGATAAAAAGTATAGGTGGTATCAGTTCAGCGGTGCACGTATTTTATTTAATGCTGAGTACAATTTAGCTTATACTCATTCAGAACAATACCTTGATACTACTTCAGTTTGCAAGCTTACAGTTTTCTATCATTACAAATGGAAGGTTACAGATGCCGACACTGGCAGTGCTTCAATAATTCTTGCAGATAGTATATTAAGGGTGTCTGATTTCCCTGCTGATACTTTTTACAAGTTTATGCTTTCATATCAATATCCGGAATACCTTGCAAAAGATGGCCCAAAAGACCTGCCTGGTTATCAAATGCAAAATGCTGATACAACGATTATTGATATGGATCCCGGGACAGGAATTGAGTTCAGAATAGACTTTTATGGCAAAGGGAAACTTTATACAGACTGGGTTCAGGTTTATGATCAGAATATTTGGGGAGATTATATAAATAATCCTGATACGGTAGCAACCAATATTAAAACCTTTGCTAATGCACATTCATCGTGGAATTCACTGGAATACTGGTTTGCTTATGAAGAACCAAAAACTATCGATTCCTATACGCCTTTCAGGATAGTAGACTCCCTGCTTCAATATAATTCTGCGATAACAACCCGTACTTATAAGCCCCCGGTGAAGCAATACTAAATTCGTCCTGCATATAATATGAAGGTGAAGATGACTGGCATAATCCGCTTTGAAGAAAAGCAGCAGTAAACAGTATAAAAAACAAACTCTTTCTCATTCTTAACCTCATTTATTTTCCTCACTTTAAAAGTATGAAGATTTTCAATTACATAAAATCGGGCTGGATAAATCAGACAGTGCGAGGCAATCCTGTTTGCAATTCTTGCCTTTCTTCCCGGAGTTCTCTAAGTTCTATTAGCTTTAATTTTGAAAAGGTTCCGGGGGAGGGGGAGCAGGTGTACATTATGAGAAAACTTATACTCTTCCTTTTTTTGTCATCGGTCATCAGTCATTTATCATTAGCCGAAGTCCGCTACGTGAGCCATTCCGGCAGCAATACTCCTCCTTACCTCACCTGGGAGACAGCAGCAGATTCAATAATGAGTGCGATAAATATTTCTTCTTTTGGTGATACCATATATGTGGCTAACGGGGTTTATGAAGAGCAGGTGGTGATGATACCGGGATTATCGTTAATTGGGGCAGGGATGGACAGCTGTGTGATTGATACGAGAGCATTGATCACCTCAAACGGATTCATCTCAGTTGATGTTTCAGATAGCTGTCTTTTTCAGGGATTTAATATAAAAGTCTATTATAATACAACAAAAGGGTATGGTATTGATTCTGAGAGGTCAAAGTATTGCCAGAGATAATCAAGTTGGCACCTCCTGGTATGGAATGTATGCAAGCTATACAGGGTCAAAGATTCCTGTCGCATACAGAAATATCTTGAATAACGTCCACACCGGAATTGATATATTTAACTCAAGTGCTTTAATAAGAGGCAATATTATCTATACAGACCTGACATACAGGGGAATAAACATAGGAGCATTTGATTATTTCTACACTCCTCTTATAGATTCAAATTACATTATTGCCGGGCAGACGGGTATTTCAATGGTATTTGATACAAAAGCTACTTTTAGTAATAATATCATCATTTTACAAGGACAATCAACCTATGGTATTTTCGGTGGCAATCCCGATACATCCTGGGCTTACAATAATCTTATTATTGCAGAAAACACACTAGAAGGAATAGGAAATACTCTAACACCAACTTATACTTATAATAATTTAGTCATTGGCAAATGTGAACAAGGTGCCATCTTTACTAATGACCATAATATTATTATTAATAACAATTCTATTAATGGGCAAAAAGGCATATATGCTCCTTCAGCGAGTACAGCAATCATCGAACATAATAACTCCTGGGATAACGATGTTAACTATAGTGGTTTAACACCAGACAGCACAAACCTGTCAGTCAACCCAATGGTAGTGAATGAGGACAGCACCCAGGGAAACCTGGATTTTCACCTTCAGGAATATTCGCCACTTATTGACAGAGGAGACCCTGACATTCAGGATAAGGATGGAACAAGAAGTGACATCGGTTTATATGGCGGACCATTCGGAGAAAGTTATAAATATCAGGACCTTCCGCCAAGAGTACCTGTTAACCTTACAGCCTCACTAGATACCAATTATATATTACTTCAATGGAACAAGAACACAGAGGCAGATTTCAATCATTACGGCCTTTATAGGGATACGACACAGAATTTTACGGCTGATTCCACAACTTTCGTTGCATCAGTAGAAGATACATTCTACCTCCATATAAGGCCTGAGGGAATAAACAACCTTTACTTCAAACTTACAGCAGAAGATAATCAGGGGAATGTATCTGAACCCTCTGAAGAGCTTCATATTGTTCTTACCGGCATAAAGAACAGTGAAGAATTTACAATTAACAGTTACAGGCTCTTTCAGAATTATCCCAATCCTTTTAATCCCTCAACAAAGATAGGCTACAGGTTAAAGGAGCGGGGATATGTAAAGCTCTACGTCTATGACATCAAAGGGGAATTAGTTCAGACTTTAGTAAACCAATACCAGGAAAGAGGTTATTATGAAGTGAACTTCGAAGTCAAAAGTCAGGAGTCAAAAGCCAAAAGTGATCTTGCAAGCGGAGTTTATATTTACCAGGTCTTAGTCAGCAACGAACACAACATTCCTGTTTTCAGCGATATCAAAAAAATGATTCATCTTAAATAGTTTGAATGAGTTTCTTGAGTGCAAAGGATATTCAACAAAAATAAGGAGGTATAATGTTTCATTGGCTCAGGTCAGTTAGTTTAATTATAACGCTGCTTATGCTTATTACAGCAGCAGAAATGTACCCGCAGGGAACACCGGCAGAAACTGAATTCCCTATTGGTGCATTCATATCGGAAAACCCGGCCTCTTATGAAAGAATTGACTCGAGCGGGATAAACTATATGATGGGCGGGTTCACAGAATTTACAGAAAACAGCACAATAAAATTATTAGGATGTAAAGCAGATGCCCCTGATGCTTATATATCCAAATATGCTATGGGCTACTATACTAGATGGCAGGCAGAAAGAGACACTTATGC
Source organism: uncultured Ignavibacteria bacterium (assembly GCA_963800255.1). GTDB lineage: Bacteria > Bacteroidota > Ignavibacteria > Ignavibacteriales > Ignavibacteriaceae > DATFVA01. The sequence continues at coordinate 327,004 of CAWDAK010000011.1, forward strand.
CAACCTGGAAACAGGAATAAAACACCCGGGTAATGGTATTCAATATACAAAAGGCTGTGTGGAAAGTTACCTCGGTGCTAACTGCTGGGCATCTGATTCAAGCACTGGTGAAACGATTAACAATCTTATCTGGGGACCAAACTATAAACAGGACAAAATATACAGATGGTATTTATACCCAGATCAACTGATTCTTTTGTAGCCGAATTTCGGATAGCTTTTACTCATTCAGAGCAATATCTTGATACTACTTCTATCTGCAGGCTCTCGGTTTACTATCATTACAAATGGAAGGTTACAGATGCCGACACTGGCAGTGCTTCAATAATACTTGCAGATAGTATATTAAGGGTGTCTGATTTCCCTGCTGATACTTTTTACAAGTTTATGCTTCAATATCACTATCCTGATCGTCTTGCAAAAGATGGCCCGAGAGACTTACCCGGTTACCAGATGTTGAATCCCGATACAACGATTATTGATACGGATCCCGAGACAGGAATTGAATTCAGAATAGACTTTTATGGCAAAGGGAAACTTTATACAGACTGGGTTCAGGTTTATGATCAGAATATTTGGGGAGATTATATAAATAATCCTGATACGGTAGCAACCAATATTAAAACCTTTGCTAATGCACATTCATCGTGGAATTCACTGGAATACTGGTTCGCTTATGAAGAACCAAAAACTATCGATTCCTATACGCCTTTCAGGATAGTAGACTCCCTGCTTCAATATAATTCTGCGATAACAACCCGTACTTATAAGCCCCCGGTGAAGCAATACTAAATTCGTCCTGCATATAATATGAAGGTGAAGATGACTGGCATAATCCGCTTTGAAGAAAAGCAGCAGTAAACAGTATAAAAAACAAACTCTTTCTCATTCTAACCTCATTTATTTTCCTCATTTTAAAAGTATGAAGATTTTCAATTACATAAAATCGGGCTGGATAAATCAGACAGTGCGAGGCAATCCTGTTTGCAATTCTTGCCTTTCTTCCCGGAGTTCTCTAAGTTCTATTAGCTTTAATTTTCAAAAGGTTCCGGGGAACTAAATGAGAGCAGCCTTCAGTTATAACCATCTCTTGAGCAGGTGTACATTATGAGAAAACTTATACTCTTCCTTTTTTTTGTCATCGGTCATCAGTCATTTATCATTTAGCCGAAGTCCGCTACGTGAGCATTCCGGCAGCAATACTCCTCCTTACCTCACCTGGGAGACAGCAGCA